>NZ_PVBQ01000075.1 GCF_002980525.1 Sphingobacterium haloxyli | reverse complement strand
GGCATCCCCCGTGTGCCCTTATTTACTTTCTTCCGTCCGCTGCCCCTTTTGCTCGGCAACGGACTGCCTCCGTCCACCTGCGGTATTAACCGAAGATGGACTTCCTCTGTCTTCTCTTGTGTCTTCTCTTTTTCCCAATATGTCAAAGAACTTTTTCCCGGAAAATCCCGCACCGGCCACAACATCCAGCGGAAAACATGGCGGACCATGAAAAATCCCGCAGGGA
>NZ_PVBQ01000074.1 GCF_002980525.1 Sphingobacterium haloxyli | reverse complement strand
GAACTTCCACCAAAACTGTTCTGACGGTAAACTACTACGACGATTATGGGTTCAGGGCCACAAACGTACTTCCTGCAAGTAGTGGTCTGAACAACACGGCCATGGTGAAGGGCCTGCTCACGGGAACTAAGGTCAGTAAGGACGACGGAAGCGCCCCACTTTTGACGGTGAACTATTACGATAAGCGTGCCCGATTGATAGAAACTGTTTCGAACAACCACCTTGGAGGTGTTGACCGGGTTACGAATACGTATA
>NZ_PVBQ01000073.1 GCF_002980525.1 Sphingobacterium haloxyli | reverse complement strand
GAACTTCCACCAAAACTGTTCTGACGGTAAACTACTACGACGATTATGGGTTCAGGGCCACAAACGTACTTCCTGCAAGTAGTGGTCTGAACAACACGGCCATGGTGAAGGGCCTGCTCACGGGAACGAAGGTCAGTAAGGACGACGGAAGCGCCCCACTTTTGACGGTGAACTATTACGATAAGCGTGCCCGATTGATAGAAACTGTTTCGAACAACCACCTTGGAGGTGTTGACCGGGTTACGAATACGTATA
>NZ_PVBQ01000072.1 GCF_002980525.1 Sphingobacterium haloxyli | reverse complement strand
TCAGTTTCTTCACCAAACAGAGCGGCTCCCGAGCCAGAGGGATATCCCGGGCACTGCTCTACGGGCTGTTCATCATCGTGATCTACGTCGCACTGGGCATGCTCATCACCATAGCCTTCGGCTCCGATGCGCTCAACGCCCTGTCCACCAACGGTGTCTTCAACTTTCTGTTCTTCCTGATACTGGTGGTCTTCGCGGCATCCTTCTTCGGGGCGTTCGAGCTTACCCTGCCCAGCTCCTTTGTCAACAGGATAG
>NZ_PVBQ01000071.1 GCF_002980525.1 Sphingobacterium haloxyli | reverse complement strand
CCTACATTCAGGCATTCAATGATGGAAACAAACGAACAGCGCGAATTGTCAGCAATGCCATTCTGATTGCCAATCAGTATTGCCCGATTTCCTTTAGGACGATTGATTCCATCGAATACAAAAAAGCGATGCTGATCTTTTATGAGCAGAACAACATCAGTGTTTTCAAGGAAATATTTATGGAACAATTCCGGTTTGCCGTCAAAACTTATTTTTGATGCCGTAATAGTCCTAAAAGGTATCGGCACCCGCAAT
>NZ_PVBQ01000070.1 GCF_002980525.1 Sphingobacterium haloxyli | reverse complement strand
AGTCCAACCATACATCAAGATCCTTTTGGAGTTCCTCTATGCTTCCATAGATCTTCTTTCGGAACGCTGTGGCATAGAATTCATCCTGCATAGTCCTGTGAAAGCGTTCACAGATGCCGTTTGTCTGGGGGCTTTTAGCTTTGGTCTTAGTGTGTTCTATATCTTCAATAGCCAGATATAGCTGGAACTCATGATGTTCCCTTGCTCCGCAATATTCCGTCCCTCTATCGGTGAGTATGCGCAACAGGGGTATGC
>NZ_PVBQ01000069.1 GCF_002980525.1 Sphingobacterium haloxyli | reverse complement strand
CGGTTAATATTCCGGTACCCTTTTATACTGCGATGCGGTGACGTAGAGGTGATACTGCCGCGCACTGACGGAATAGTGCGTTGAAGGGGGTAGGTATAGGAAGTGCAGGCAAATCCGCACATCCTGCTGAGACCCGACAGTACTGCAAAGCTTCGGCGGCGCAGATAGTGCAGGTAATCGTACTACCGAGAAAACCCGCTAAGCTTCAGGTATATAAGGCCCGTACCGCAAACCGACACAGGTGGTCGAGGAGAG
>NZ_PVBQ01000068.1 GCF_002980525.1 Sphingobacterium haloxyli | reverse complement strand
GCTGGAGCAGGGTACCTTTGGTACATCTGCACTTAAGAAAGGTGAACTGTCATGGAGCGATCTGGTATTGCTCATCGAGGGCGTCCAGGTTGTAAAAAGCATACAGAAAAAACGTTATTCATTGCCATAAAAACAGCTTTTTTGATTGCAGGAACGCAGATAAAACCGTATCTTTAGGGTATGGAAACAGCGCTGGAAAACCTTTCTAAAGATGACCTTCTGAAGGTCGTTTCCAGCCGTGACGAAAAGATCGAA
>NZ_PVBQ01000067.1 GCF_002980525.1 Sphingobacterium haloxyli | reverse complement strand
TCCCTGCGGGATTTTTCATGGTCCGCCATGTTTTCCGCTGGATGTTGTGGCCGGTGCGGGATTTTCCGGGAAAAAGTTCTTTGACATATTGGGAAAAAGAGAAGACACAAGAGAAGACAGAGGAAGTTCATCTTCGGTTAATACCGCAGGTGGACGGAGGCAGTCCGTTGCCGAGCAAAAGGGGCAGCGGACGGAAGAAAGTAAATAAGGGCACACGGGGGATGCCTAGGCTCCCAGAGGCGAAGAAGGACGCGA
>NZ_PVBQ01000066.1 GCF_002980525.1 Sphingobacterium haloxyli | reverse complement strand
CGGTTAATATTCCGGTACCCTTTTATACTGCGATGCGGTGACGTAGAGGTGATACTGCCGCGCACTGACGGAATAGTGCGTTGAAGGGGGTAGGTATAGGAAGTGCAGGCAAATCCGCACATCCTGCCGAGACCCGACAGTACTGCAAAGCTTCGGCGGCGCAGATAGTGCAGGTAATCGTACTACCGAGAAAACCCGCTAAGCTTCAGGTATATAAGGCCCGTACCGCAAACCGACACAGGTGGTCGAGGAGAG
>NZ_PVBQ01000065.1 GCF_002980525.1 Sphingobacterium haloxyli | reverse complement strand
CCGAGGGCGGCAGGAATGCCGATATCGACTTCAGCGGAGCCCCCCACATGCCCGGCACCATGTACACCACGAAGGCGAACACGGTCACCGCCAGTATGGTCCGGGTAACGGACAGATGCTGCAGGGGACTGTCGTGCGCAAAGCGTATCTTGCCGATCAGGTACAGTCCCAGCATCCCGAAGATGGCTATCCAGAGGGCCAGGAACACTTCCCTGTCCAGCCAGTTCCAGTGGTAGGCAAGGTCCACGTTGGACAGGAACTTCAGTGCCA
>NZ_PVBQ01000064.1 GCF_002980525.1 Sphingobacterium haloxyli | reverse complement strand
GCTCAAATGTGCCGTTTCGGTCCCGGCCGCTCTCCAATTCAAAATGTCCTGATTGAAGGCTCCTGACCGTTTTTTTCGTCTTCCCATTTTTACGGTTGATCTCTCCGGAAGCTTTATTCTCCTGTAGATGGTGGTCCAGCTCTCCCTCCAACATGCTTTCCAGAAGATGTTTCAGCATCGGAGCAAAAACTCCGTCTGTACCGCCCATTTTTTTGCCCTCATAAAGGCCTTTCATAGCTTCCTCTTTGAAGCTTTCGAAGTCAAAATTGTCTTTACTCATGTTCTGTGTCTAAATATAGAAATTCTTTATTTGACAC
>NZ_PVBQ01000063.1 GCF_002980525.1 Sphingobacterium haloxyli | reverse complement strand
GCAGGCCGGTACTCATCGACTTCACAGGCTGGAACTGTGTCAACTGCCGCAAGATGGAGGCCAATGTGTGGACAGACCCGAGGGTGGCGGCACTGCTCCGCGAGGAGTTCGTGATGGTGGAACTGTTCGTGGACGACAGGACGGAGCTGGCCAAACAGGAACAGTACGTCTCGGAATATTCCGGCAAAAAAATAAATACCATCGGAAAGAAGAACAGCGATTTTCAGGCGTCCGTGTTCAACAGCAACTCCCAGCCACTTTATGTCATCGTGGACACCGGCGGAAATGTGCTGGTGCCCCCTACAGGAGCTGACTACA
>NZ_PVBQ01000062.1 GCF_002980525.1 Sphingobacterium haloxyli | reverse complement strand
TCAGTACCGAAAGCCAGAACTTGGCCCCTTCATTTTCCGAAAGATAAATGCCGATCAGGTCTTTCCGACCATCCCTGTTTACCCCAAGTATATTGTACACCGCACGGGTCTGGACACTGCCATTGTCTTTAACTTTATAATGCATACAATCTAGAAAAACAAAGGGATATACCGATTCAAGCGGGCGGTTTCGCCATTCGTTCAGGGCAGGGATAACCTTGTCGGTAATATTGGAGATCTCCGTAGCAGATATATCCATGGCGTACATCTCCTTAACATAACCCGAGATATCCCGCGTACTCATGCCCCTGGCATACATCGCTATAACGTTGC
>NZ_PVBQ01000061.1 GCF_002980525.1 Sphingobacterium haloxyli | reverse complement strand
CGGACCATACTGGCGGTGACCGTGTTCGCCTTCGTGGTGTACATGGTGCCGGGCATGTGGGGGGCTCCGCTGAAGTCGATATCGGCATTCCTGCCGCCCTCGGCCACGCAGGACTTCGACCTCTCGGTGGTAAACTTCGGGGCAGCCCCTGCGGCAGGCACCGGACCGGCAGAGAAGAAAAAATATTACGAGATCTTCCACGACCGGGGTACCCCCAAGGGATTTGATCCGTACTACGATTACGAAGAGGGCCTTGCCGCAGCCAAAGAGCTGGGCAGGCCGGTACTCATCGACTTCACAGGCTGGAACTGTGTCAACTGCCGCAAGATGGAGGCCAATGTGTGGACAGACCCGAGGGTGGCGGCAC
>NZ_PVBQ01000060.1 GCF_002980525.1 Sphingobacterium haloxyli | reverse complement strand
GAGGGCGTCCAGGTTGTAAAAAGCATACAGAAAAAACGTTATTCATTGCCACAAAAACAGCTTTTTTGATTGCAGGAACGCAGATAAAACCGTATCTTTAGGGTATGGAAACAGCGCTGGAAAACCTCTCGAAAGAAGACCTTCTAAAGGTGGTTTCCAGCCGTAATGACGCCCTGGCCGAACGTGATGAAAAGATCGAATATCTGGAATCCCAGCTTGCCATGTACAAGCGGATGCAGTTCGGCCAGAAGCGCGAACGTTTCGAAGGTGACCCCAACCAGACTGAACTTCCATTTGAGGTAGAACCCCTGGCAGTAGAGCAGCAACAGGAAGAAACCAAGCAAAAGATCGAGTATACCCGCAAACGCCC
>NZ_PVBQ01000059.1 GCF_002980525.1 Sphingobacterium haloxyli | reverse complement strand
ATGGAGGTGTAAGTAGATTGTGTTTTTCTCCACAGAGAATCTCATATCAAATGTTTTCATAAGGATGTGGATTGATTTTTCAAGTAGTGCCGCGAAGTTAATAAAAAAAGTGGTCCTACTGAGACTATTAATAGTTAAACAAATATAATAAAAAAGCAGATGTAGCGGCACTAGTGCAATAAGCAAAAATGGTTTGATTTCGCGTCTTCATCCTAAGGCATTGATTAAAAGATCGGAAATACTGGAGTTGTAGTCTCAGTAGGACTAGGTATGTAAAAGGGATAAACTATTTATAATTTCTAAATGAAAAAGTCGAAACAGGAAATACAAATAGAGGCTGTAAAAGCAATTATTTCGGGAGAACTGCTGTTAGAGGA
>NZ_PVBQ01000058.1 GCF_002980525.1 Sphingobacterium haloxyli | reverse complement strand
ACCACTCCGCGAGGGAGTACGGCGGTCCTTCGGGACCTTGGGCCGGGGAGAGAGGAGAAAATAAAAAAATATTTTTTGCTTTTTTGAAAAACTTTCCTACCTTTGCAGTCCCTTCGGAAACGGAGGGAAAAACACAAGAGATAGATTCCGTTCCTTATGGGGGGCGGTTGAGATAGCCGAAGCGCGAAGCGGAGGTGCAGAAGTTCTTTAAGATAGATGATCATGTAGCGCAGCGAGTACCCTTTATGGGGGAAAGTTGCAACAAAACAGACAATTTTTTCGGTCCGGGCCGTACAGTACAATTACTGACGATCCGGTCATAAAAAAGATGACCGGGGTCAATATTCATTTTTACAATGGAGAGTTTGATCCTGGCTCAGGATGAACGCTAG
>NZ_PVBQ01000057.1 GCF_002980525.1 Sphingobacterium haloxyli | reverse complement strand
GACCTTAAATTGACCATATTATGAAGCTAATTAAGCTGCTATCCGTCCTCTCTATATCTTGTAGCTTCCTGGGGCATGTCCATGGCCAGCGTGACACCCTGGAAGCACATCTGTACAGCCAAAGCCACAGGATGACGCTGCAAGCCCTTTCCGTTCCGTCCGGACAGGCGATACAGCCCATGGCAAGCAGCGCGCCGGCCATCAGCTACGGTTCGCCGCGCATCGTAGCGGTGAACCAGCAATTCGACTGGAGTCCGTCGAATAGTGGAGGGGGTGCGGAATTTGGCGTGACCGTCGAGCAGACCCTCACGGGCTATTACAATCCGATGAGTTCGATCTGCGCGCCTGACGGTACACTTTATATTGCCAATGCGGGCTACCATTCCATTATGAAGCGTA
>NZ_PVBQ01000056.1 GCF_002980525.1 Sphingobacterium haloxyli | reverse complement strand
CTATCCTGTTGACAAAGGAGCTGGGCAGGGTAAGCTCGAACGCCCCGAAGAAGGATGCCGCGAAGACCACCAGTATCAGGAAGAACAGAAAGTTGAAGACACCGTTGGTGGACAGGGCGTTGAGCGCGTCGGAGCCGAAGGCTATGGTGATGAGCATGCCCAGTGCGACGTAGATCACGATGATGAACAGCCCGTAGAGCAGTGCCCGGGATATCCCTCTGGCTCGGGAGCCGCTCTGTTTGGTGAAGAAACTGACGGTCAGCGGGACCATGGGGAATATACAGGGCATGATGAAGGCCGCAAAACCGCCCAGCAGCCCCGCAATGAAGATACCCCAGAGGGACTGTTTGCCCTGGGAGCTGGCGTCCACCGGCTGCACCGGTGCACCGGCCGCTGTGTCAGCCTCCATCTCCTCGCTTGCCGCGCCGT
>NZ_PVBQ01000055.1 GCF_002980525.1 Sphingobacterium haloxyli | reverse complement strand
GGATCTTGATGTATGGTTGGACTACTACAACTCTGAAAGACCGCACTCGGGTAAATATTGCTACGGTAAAACACCGAAAGATACCTGGGAAGAAAGTATCTATCTTGCAAAAGAGAAATTATTACATGCTCATTCCCAAAACGTTGTATCTTTGCCGATGTCGGATGAAGTAGAAACGGCACCTTATCAGAAGCATCCTTTCAACAATAACCCGACCCAACAGAATGATGAAGGGGAACGTAAATCCCCCTTCAACAACTTTTTTACAGAGAAAACAACTGAGGCAATAAAACCCGTAAAAATCTAGTAGAAAAATTGAGGGTGTAAAGTAAACTGTGTCAAATAAAGAATTTCTATATTTAGACACAGAACATGAGTAAAGACAATTTTGACTTCGAAAGCTTCAAAGAGGAAGCTATGAAAGGCCTTTATGAGGGCAAGAAA
>NZ_PVBQ01000054.1 GCF_002980525.1 Sphingobacterium haloxyli | reverse complement strand
GTTTCCATACCCTAAAGATACGGTTTTATCTGCGTTCCTGCAATCAAAAAAGCTGTTTTTGTGGCAATGAATAACGTTTTTTCTGTATGCTTTTTACAACCTGGACGCCCTCGATGAGCAATACCAGGTCGCTCCATGACAGCTCACCTTTCTTAAGCGCAGATATGCCAAAGGTACCCTGCTCCAGACGCTTGTAGTACAGCACAAAGCCGCCGTGTTCCCAGTGCAGCAGTTTGATATGCGTGCGGCTACGGTTCAGAAAAACAAATACCTCACCGCTGGTCGGCTGGCGCTGCATCGCCGAAATGACCAGACCGCACAACCCGTCGAAACTCTTGCGCATGTCGCAGTGTCCATCATATAAATAAAAACGGTGAGAAGACCCCAATGAAAACATATCAGTAAAGACGGATCAACTGGGAAAGCAAACCAAGATCGGTATCGACCTT
>NZ_PVBQ01000053.1 GCF_002980525.1 Sphingobacterium haloxyli | reverse complement strand
GGTACCCTGCTCCAGCCGTTTGTAATAAAGGACAAAGCCCCCGTGTTCCCAGTGCAGAAGTTTGATATGGGTACGGCTACGGTTCAAAAACACAAATACCTCACCGCTGGTCGGCTGGCGCTGCATCACCGAAATGACCAGACCGCACAGCCCGTCGAAACTCTTGCGCATGTCGCAGTGTCCATCATATAAATAAAAACGGTGAGAAGACCCCAATGAAAACATATCAGTAAAGACGGATCAACTGGGAAAGTAAACCAAGATCGGTATCTACTTTGATCCGCACCCCATTGGGATAGATAACCTCTACAGCACTGTTCCTGCAAGCCTTGTCGATCGATATAAAGCTTCCGCTGGCAGCATCGTTTTCTTTGCTGCGCGAAAACCAGTAATAAAACGTAGTCTCATTGACGCCGTTTTCCTCGCAGTAGCGTTTCTTGCTCAGGCCGCTCTGCTGCC
>NZ_PVBQ01000052.1 GCF_002980525.1 Sphingobacterium haloxyli | reverse complement strand
GCCAGAAGCGCGAACGTTTCGAAGGTGACCCCAACCAGACTGAACTTCCATTTGAGGTAGAACCCCTGGCAGTAGAGCAGCAACAGGAAGAAACCAAGCAAAAGATCGAGTATACCCGCAAACGCCCTAACCATAAGGGACGTGCGAAGTTACCTGGACACCTTCCTGTAGTAGAGATCGACATACACCCGGAGGGGGACCTATCGGATATGGTATGCATCGGAAAGGAAATCACTGAAGAACTGGAGTGCGAGCCGGCAAAGTTTTATATCAAACGCTATATCCGCTATAAATACACGCCTAAAAATGGAGATGGCGTACGTATCGGCGAACTTCCCGAACGTGTCATCGACAGAGGTATCCCCGGAGCGGGCTTATTGGCGATGATACTGACCGGAAAATATCAGGACCACCTCCCGCTGTACCGACAGAAACAGATCTTTGCCAGGGAAAACATACAGATCGCCTCCTCGACCATCGAGGGCTGGACAAAAGAAT
>NZ_PVBQ01000051.1 GCF_002980525.1 Sphingobacterium haloxyli | reverse complement strand
CTTCTCCAAGAGGAACAGACTATACGCTTGATGGGAATTGGACACTCCCCACGGTTGATATCCATGAGGTAGAAAGGGCATCGGCCGACCACGGGTATACGATTATTGATGTACGCGAAGAAAGCCGTAGAAGGGAAGAGAAGTTTAGACCTATTGTAAAGATGTGCGGACACAAAACTAAAAAACCATTATACCGAAAGGTCAACACCAAAGCAAGAGGTGTTCATAATAATTGGGTTTTCTAACTTCAATCAATTTTTTGGTCTTCAGATGCCTCTCTTCCGATGGTGTCAATGCGCGTTTCTTCTGCACCTTGTCCAACATGATGATTTCACACTTCTCCATATCATCGACTTTATCTGGAAATACCAACCACTTAACGAATTTAAGAAAAGGCACCGCAATGTGTTCGTACTGAAAAAGGCAACCTTTCCCGGCAGTAAGGTATTGCGGGTGCCGATACCTTTTAGGACTATTACGGCATCAAAAATAAGTTTTGACGGCAAACCGGAATTGTTCC
>NZ_PVBQ01000050.1 GCF_002980525.1 Sphingobacterium haloxyli | reverse complement strand
CGTTCAATTTTATAGAGTTTCTGTATCATCATCAGCGCCTTTTCGGCCCTTGGGCGATCGTTCTGCAATGCTTTTTCAAACTCACGGCGTGCGTGTGCCCAGCATGCCAGATGGGTGATGCCCTTCTTTTTGCCATATTTATCATATGCCGCATATCCATCCGTCTGCAGGTAACCCTTAAAGTTATCCAGCATGGATTTTGGTACATGCCCTGCGCGGGATGGATTGTAATCAAAAAGAACGGTCTTGTCCAGAGGCGAATGGTACACCCAATAGTATCCCTGATGGGCAGCGCCTTTTTTATCACTGTCCAGTACTTTTATCGGTGTCTCGTCTACCTGTAAATATCCTTTTGTTTTGGTGTCGAAGATCAATTGTTCATAAAGCGGCTCAAGTTTGATCAGGGATTCTTTTGTCCAGCCCTCGATGGTCGAGGAGGCGATCTGTATGTTTTCCCTGGCAAAGATCTGTTTCTGTCGGTACAGCGGGAGGTGGTCCTGATATTTTCCGGTCAGTATCATCGCCAATAAGCC
>NZ_PVBQ01000049.1 GCF_002980525.1 Sphingobacterium haloxyli | reverse complement strand
GCGCTCAACGCCCTGTCCACCAACGGTGTCTTCAACTTTCTGTTCTTCCTGATACTGGTGGTCTTCGCGGCATCCTTCTTCGGGGCGTTCGAGCTTACCCTGCCCAGCTCCTTTGTCAACAGGATAGATGCCCAGTCGGACAGGGGCGGGTTACTGGGGCTTTTCTTCATGGCCTTCAGCCTGGCACTGGTATCCTTCTCCTGTACCGGGCCGATCATCGGCACGCTGCTGGTGGAGGCGGCATCCAAGGGCGAACGCCTGGGGCCTGCCGTGGGCATGCTCGGCTTCTCGGTGGCCCTGGCCATACCGTTCGTGATCTTCGCCTTCTTCCCTTCCATGCTCAAGTCCCTGCCCAGGTCGGGCGGCTGGCTCAACAGCGTCAAGGTCGTCCTGGGGTTCCTGGAGCTGGCACTGGCACTGAAGTTCCTGTCCAACGTGGACCTTGCCTACCACTGGAACTGGCTGGACAGGGAAGTGTTCCTGGCCCTCTGGATAGCCATCTTCGGGATGCTGGGACTGTACCTGATCGGCAAGATACG
>NZ_PVBQ01000048.1 GCF_002980525.1 Sphingobacterium haloxyli | reverse complement strand
CGGCTTTCTTCGCGTACATCAATAATCGTATACCCGTGGTCGGCCGATGCCCTTTCTACCTCATGGATATCAACCGTGGGGAGTGTCCAATTCCCATCAAGCGTATAGTCTGTTCCTCTTGGAGAAGCAGATTCTCCTTCCGAAATGGGGAACCCCTTATTTTTTGCGTATTCAAATCCACCACTCAATACCTGTATTTTTTGATGACCTATCGCTCTGAGCATCCACCAAAACCTCGCAGCAGCGTTTGCTCCGGCTGCATGATCATATATCACAACATGAGAATCTTTATATATACCGAGGTTATCCAGCACCGTTATGAACTTCGCTATACTAGGTAGCGGATGCCTTCCTCCGTCGGAAACGTCTTGCTGTACAGATGCGAGCTGTGTATGCACATCTACGAATACTGCTTTATCCAAATGTCCTCGTTTAAAGTCTGCATAGGCATCTTTGGCGTTCGAGGCATCGATGATGACCAGATTTTCTCTGCTTTTTATAAGCAGAAGCTCTTCGACTGTAATAATAGGGGATAAGCTTGTGTCCATGAAGTAAATTTACT
>NZ_PVBQ01000047.1 GCF_002980525.1 Sphingobacterium haloxyli | reverse complement strand
CCGGGGGTGCCTAAAGCATGTAACCGCAAGGAGCGTGTTAGGGCAATACTGGTAATTGGGGCTAAGTCGTAACAAGGTAGCCGTACCGGAAGGTGCGGCTGGAATACCTCCTTTCTGGAGCGTCCGGGCCGGACTTGCTGCGCAACATACATGATCGTTGATTATCAGGAGAGACAACTGGAGAGATCCAGAGGTATTGAGCTCCCGGGCGACGGTGCACTGGTACCGCGTGATACGGGGCTAAAGAGTCCCGTAGCTCAGTTGGTTAGAGCACTACACTGATAATGTAGGGGTCAGCAGTTCAAATCTGCTCGGGACTACCATCGATAGTTGTACATGAAGATCTATGACTACCACAGGGGGAATTAGCTCAGCTGGCTAGAGCACCTGCCTTGCACGCAGGGGGTCAACGGTTCGAATCCGTTATTCTCCACTTTCGTTCCCCTCTTTTAGGAGGGGGATGTAACGTTCTTTGACATATTGGGAAAAAAAGAAGACACAAGAGAAGACAGAGGAAGTCCATCTTCGGTTAATACCGCAGGTGGACGGAGGCAGTCCGTTGCCGAGCAAAAGGGGCAGCGGACGGAAGAAAGTAAATAAGGGCACACGGGGGATGCCTAGGCTCCCAGAGGCGAAGAAGGACGCGA
>NZ_PVBQ01000046.1 GCF_002980525.1 Sphingobacterium haloxyli | reverse complement strand
GGTAGTGTAAATTGAACTGTGTCACATCACTCCTTTTAGGGTTCGTTCTCGGAGGCTGAAAGCCTCGAGTGCGAACCCTAAAAGGAGTTGCCGAAGGCTTTAATCCTATCCCCAAATTTAATATGTAATTGTTGCATTGTCAATCCCCAATTTCTAATAGGCATGGTCCATTTTTTTGATATATCCTTGATGGTCAGGTAAACTAGCTTTAATAGAGCCTGATCGGATGTAAATGCTCCCTTGGTTTTCGTAATTTTTCTGACCTGCCGGTGCATCGCCTCGATGGCATTTGTCGTATAGATAGCTCTGCGGATATCGGGCGAATACTCAAAGTAAGTAGAGAGGTTTCCCCAATTATCCAGCCATCCTTTTACAGATAAGGGATATTTCTTGCCCCATTTCTCATCAAACTCCAATAGTTTTTCGTAGCCCTGATCCTGACTATTTGCCTGATAGATAGGCTTTAAATCTGCAACAACGGCTTTTTTATCTTTTTCCGGAACATACCGCAGACTTGAGCGTATCTGGTGAACTATGCAAAGCTGTACCTGGGTTTTCGGATAAACAGCTTCGATAGCATCGGGAAAACCCTTTAATCCGTCGACGCACGCAACCAGAATATCTTCTACCCCGCGCTGCTTCAGATCGGTCAGTACCGAAAGCCAGAACTTGGCCCCTTCATTTTCCGAAAGATAAATGCCGATCAGGTCTTTCCGACCATCCCTGTTTACCCCAAGTATATTGTACACCGCACGGGTCTGGACACTGCCATTGTC
>NZ_PVBQ01000045.1 GCF_002980525.1 Sphingobacterium haloxyli | reverse complement strand
CTGCATTAGTTTCGATTTCATCTGACAGTTAAAGGGCAAACAAACTAGATTTGTAATGCGAATAACAAATTGAAGTTTAACCCCTTAACAATGTCAGACATGAATGTAGAGACAAAATTAATCAAAAGTAGATTAGGATTGCTAGGATTAGCAGAAGAATTAGGGAATGTATCTCGGGCATGTAAATATCTTGGTTACAGCCGGGATACTTTCTATCGTTACAAAGACCTATTTGAAGCCGGCGGTGAAGAAGGCCTCCGGGAATTGAGCAGAAGAAAGCCAAACGTAAAGAACCGAATCGAACAGCATATCGAAGAGCGTGTAGTGAAATTTGCTATAGAACAACCCGCTTTTGGTCAGACACGGGCATCGAATGAGCTGAAGAAAGAAGGTATGTTCATTTCTCCCTGTGGGGTAAGATGCGTCTGGCTGCGTCATGATTTGGAGACATTCCAGAAACGTCTTAAAGCGTTGGAAGCAAAGGTTGCACAGGAAGGGCTGATCCTAACGGAAAGCCAGGTGGTAGCTTTGGAAAAAGCCAAGGAGGAAAAGACTGCCCATGGGGAGATCGAAACGCACCACCCAGGTTATTTAGGAGCCCAGGATACCTATTATGTCGGTTATATCAAGGGCGTTGGCAAGATATATCAGCAGACCTTCATCGACACCTATTCGAAAATGGCAACCGCAAAACTGTACGATCGGAAGATAGCATTGGTAGCGGCCGACATGTTAAACGACCGCGTGGTTCCCATGTATGATGCTTATGGCATACCCCTGTTGCGCATACTCACCGATAGAGGGACGGAATATTGCGGAGCAAGGGAACATCATGAGTTCCAGCTATATCTGGCTATTGAAGATATAGAACACACTAAGACCAAAGCTAAAAGCCC
>NZ_PVBQ01000044.1 GCF_002980525.1 Sphingobacterium haloxyli | reverse complement strand
AAGGTCAGTAAGGACGACGGAAGCGCCCCACTTTTGACGGTGAACTATTACGATAAGCGTGCCCGATTGATAGAAACTGTTTCGAACAACCACCTTGGAGGTGTTGACCGGGTTACGAATACGTATAGTTTTACAGGGGAGCTTTTGACCAGCAGGCGAGAGCACAGGGCTACGCCAACAGGAACAGCAACAACAGTCCTGACGAAAAATATATATGACCACGTAGGCCGTTTGGTGGAGACCAGAAAGGAGGTGACCGGCCAGCCGGAAATCATACAGAGCAAGCTGGTATACAATGAGATCGGGCAGCTAAAAACGAAGGTACTGCATGCCATCGATGAGGGAACCGATATAGCAGCGCATATCGTGCTGGATGAGATTATGGCCTCGGGGCAGATCTACCAGAAAAAGGCCTCTTCCAGTATTCTATTAAAGCCAGGTTTCCACGCACCTGCGGGATCCAATTTCCACGCATCGATCGTGCCTGGAAATGCGTTGCAGACCATCCAGTACACCTACAATCCGCGTGGATGGTTAACGAGCACACGTTCGGAGGATTTTGAGAGCGAGCTTCGTTACGAGGACGGTTCGGTACCGCAGTACAACGGCAATATCTCCGAGCAGCGCTGGAAACACGGCGATGGTACTGCAAAATGGTTTACCTATGCCTACGATGCTCTCAATAGACTGAAGGACGGCAACAGTGTAAACGGTGATATGCATGAGGTCCTGACCTATGATGAGATGGGCAATATCGAGAGTCTGAGACGTGACAACGGCGCGGTGACCAGCTACACATACAACGGTAACCGTCTTACCTCATTGAGCGGCGGGCTAACGGGAAGTTATCTTTATGATGCCAATGGCAATGTGAAGACAGACCGCATGGAAACGCACTTTACCTACAATTACCTCAACCTGCCCAAAACGGTCAACCGGGCACAGTCGGGCAGTAACCCGGCAGTCGGGGTGCAGTACCTCTATGATGCTCTGGGGACCAAGCTGCGCAAGACCTCTACCGTTGGCGGTACAATCACGACGCGGGATTATGTTAGCGGCATCGAATACAAAAAGGTAGGCAGTGCAGCGAGTGCGATTGAGATGATCCATACGGAAGAAGGTTACCTGCAGCGTAACGCGAATACCAATACCTATACCTACCACTATAA
>NZ_PVBQ01000043.1 GCF_002980525.1 Sphingobacterium haloxyli | reverse complement strand
CTGAAGGGGCTTTGTATAAAAATCGGCACCGACCTACTCTCCCACCTTTTACGGCAGTACCATCGGCTCTGGCGGGCTTGACTGCTCTGTTCGGAATGGGAAGAGGTAGACACCGCCGATATAGGCACCTGAATATCTTTTTGCAGTCTCAGACCGCACAACAAGCGGCCATACCTGGCTAAAATTGACAGTTATCGGGAAAAAAAGCGAACAGAAAAAGATGACAAAGGAACTTTCCGGCGCGGAAAGCTTCGGGCTATTAGTACCGCTCGGCTATGGTATCTCTACCTTTACACCTGCGGCCTATCAACGTGGTAGTCTCCCACGGCCCTGTAAGGAAGCCTAATCTCGTGGCGGGTTTCGCACTTAGATGCTTTCAGCGCTTATCCACACCGCACGTAGCTACCCAGCCGTACACCTGGCGGCATAACTGGTTCACCAGAGGTGCGTCCAGCCCGGTCCTCTCGTACTAAGGCCAGACCCACTCAGACTTCCAACGCCCACAACAGATAGGGACCGAACTGTCTCGCGACGTTCTGAACCCAGCTCGCGTGCCACTTTAATGGGCGAACAGCCCAACCCTTGGGACCTTCTCCAGCCCCAGGATGTGACGAGCCGACATCGAGGTGCCAAACCTCCCCGTCGATATGAGCTCTTGGGGGAGATCAGCCTGTTATCCCCAGAGTACCTTTTATCCTTTGAGCGATGGCCCTTCCATACGGAACCACCGGATCACTATGTCCGTCTTTCGACCCTGCTCGGCTTGTAGGCCCCACAGTCAAGCAAGCTTTTGCCATTGCACTCCGCGTACGGTTACCAAGCGTACTGAGCTTACCTTTGAAAGCCTCCGTTACCTTTTTGGAGGCGACCACCCCAGTCAAACTACCCACCAAACAATGTCCCCCTAATAGTAAGGGTTAGGGAACCCGTACGCAAAGGGCGGTATTTCAAGGGCGATTCCACGGATCCTGGCGAACCCGCTTCAATATCTCCCGCCTATCCTACACATCACGTACAGGTCCACAATGTTAAGCTATAGTGAAGGTTCATGGGGTCTTTCCGTCCCGTTGCGGGTAGCCGGCGTCTTCACCGGCACCACAATTTCACCGAGCCCATGGCTGAGACAGCGCCCAGATCGTTACACCATTCGTGCAGGTCGGAACTTACCCGACAAGGAATTTCGCTACCTTAGGACCGTTATAGTTACGGCCGCCGTTTACCGGGGCTTCGATTCAATGCTTCACCCGAAGGTTGACATCCCCTCTTAACCTTCCGGCACCGGGCAGGTGTCAGGCCTTATACTTCATCTTGCGATTTCGCAAAGCCATATGTTTTTGTTAAACAGTCGCCTGGGCCTTTTCACTGCGGCTTCTCCTTGCGGAGGAAGCGCCCCTTCTCCCGAAGTTACAGGGCCATTTTGCCGAGTTCCTTAGCCATGGTTAACTCGAGCACCTTAGGATTCTCTCCTCGACCACCTGTGTCGGTTTGCGGTACGGGCCTTATATACCTGAAGCTTAGCGGGTTTTCTCGGTAGTACGATTACCTGCACTATCTGCGCCGCCGAAGCTTTGCAGTACTGTCGGGTCTC
>NZ_PVBQ01000042.1 GCF_002980525.1 Sphingobacterium haloxyli | reverse complement strand
GCAGGATGTGCGGATTTGCCTGCACTTCCTATACCTACCCCCTTCAACGCACTATTCCGTCAGTGCGCGGCAGTATCACCTCTACGTCACCGCATCGCAGTATAAAAGGGTACCGGAATATTAACCGGTTGTCCATCGGCCATCCCCCTTCGGGTGGGCCTTAGGTCCCGACTGACCCTGATCCGATTAGCGTTGATCAGGAAACCTTGGTCTTTCGGTGGGCGGGTTTCCCACCCGCCTTATCGTTACTCATGCCTACATTTGCTTTTCCATACAGTCCACGCCAGGTCACCCTGACGATTCGCCCCGCATGGAATGCTCCCCTACCAATGGTAGATAATTCTACCAGTCCATAGCTTCGGTACCGTTCTTGATGCCCGTTTATTATCCACGCCCGGCCGCTCGACTAGTGAGCTGTTACGCACTCTTTAAATGAATGGCTGCTTCCAAGCCAACATCCTAGCTGTCTGGGCAGCCGGACCTCGTTAGATCAACTTAGAACGGATTTGGGGACCTTAGCTGATGGTCTGGGTTCTTTCCCTCTCGGCCTTGGACCTTAGCACCCAAAGCCTCACTGCCGGACATATTTAACGGCATTCGGAGTTCGTCTGGATTTGGTAGGATTTGACTCCCCCGCACCCAATCGGTAGCTCTACCTCCGTTAAACTTTATCCCGACGCTGTTCCTAAAAACATTTCGGGGAGTACGAGCTATTTCCCAGTTTGATTGGCCTTTCACCCCTACCCTCAGGTCATCCGGAAACTTTTCAACGTTTATCGGTTCGGTCCTCCATTGCGTGTTACCGCAACTTCAACCTGCCCAAGGGTAGATCACTAGGTTTCGCGTCTGCCCCGCCCGACTCTACGCCCTGTTAGGACTCGCTTTCGCTCCGGCTCCCCCGCTGAACGGGTTAACCTTGCCGGACAGGAGCAACTCGTAGGCTCATTATGCAAAAGGCACGCCGTCACGGAAAAAATCCGCTCCGACCGATTGTAAGCACACGGTTTCAGGTTCTTTTCACTCCCCTGTTCGGGGTCCTTTTCACCTTTCCCTCACGGTACTGGTCCACTATCGGTCTCCCAGGAGTATTTAGCCTTGGCGGATGGTGCCGCCCGATTCAGGCAGGATTTCTCCGGTCCCGCCCTACTCAGGATACCGATATGCCGATAGTCTTTACCCGTACGGGGCTCTCACCCATACCGCGCAGTTTCCCACCTGCTTCCGGTTCATCGTATCGTGCAATAGCTCGGTCCTACAACCCCCCACATGCCGTAACATGTCGGGTTTGGGCTGTTCCGCGTTCGCTCGCCACTACTTGCGGAATCACTCTTGTTTTCTTCTCCTGCGCCTACTTAGATGTTTCAGTTCAGCGCGTTCGCCTCCCTTACCAAAAGGTAAGGAATGACATGCCTTCAGCATGCCGGGTTGCCCCATTCGGAAATCCGCGGATCGATTCGTATGTGCCGATCCCCGCGGCTTATCGCAGCTTGTCGCGTCCTTCTTCGCCTCTGGGAGCCTAGGCATCCCCCGTGTGCCCTTATTTACTTTCTTCCGTCCGCTGCCCCTTTTGCTCGGCAACGGACTGCCTCCGTCCACCTGCGGTATTAACCGAAGATG
>NZ_PVBQ01000041.1 GCF_002980525.1 Sphingobacterium haloxyli | reverse complement strand
TGAGGCGGCTTTTTCATTTTTGGAGGTTTCCCAATATTTTTATCGAAGGTTTTCTGTTTTTCTGATTCTGTAATGGTTTTGGGAAGACCGGAAGGCATGTTCTGTTTTCAGGGTAAGCTGCCGGTGTCCGGATAATAAGGCAAAAGAGCGTTTAGGAAGCCCTTTTTCTTAGGTTGTGTGCCAATGCGAGCAATCCCATTTCGATACTGACTTTATCCAGCCCCCTGAGCATGAACCGTCTGAAGTTGTGATTATGCTTGATGTTGCCGAAGACCGGCTCGACATCATAGCATCGCTGCTTCCGTTTTTCGACACCCCGTTTGCTTTTGAGTTTTTTCTCGGCCAGTTGTTTCAGGCGGTTCAGGTTGTGGTTGACCTGTATGATCCGGTTCACCTTTTGCTGGTGGCATTGTGGCCTGATGGGACAGCCCTCACAGTTCCGTGCCTGGTAACTGGCGATGGTCTGCGGGAAACCGGTCGCTGTTTTGGCATGGTGGGTACGGATCCTGTCCATCGGCTCCCCACTGGGGCAATGGTAAAGGTCCCGCAGGGGATCGTAGGCCAGTTTGTCGACGGTGTAGGGCTTTTTGCCACGGATATTTTCATTCTGGTCGCGGTCGAAGTAATTGTGCTTGACATAGCCGGTGATACGTTTCCTCTGGAGCCACTCGTAGTTTTCCTCGCTGCCATACCCTGCATCGGCGGTGATGTTGGCCGGTTTGCCGAAGTCTTTCATATGCTGCTCAAGGTGCGGGATCAGTGTGGTGGTGTCGGTTGTGCTCTGGTGGATGCTGTATGATGCGATGTATTGGTTATTGGTGCTGATCTGTACATTGTAGGCTGGTTTGAGCTGTCCATTACGCATATGGTCTTCTTTCATCCGCATGAAAGTGGCCTCAGGATCGGTCTTGCTGCAACTTTTGCGCTTTTCCCCGATAATCTCCTCCTGTTTGGCATAACGGTCCAGTGCGGCCGGCCAATGTCTTTTGGCATAACCCAGCTTTTGCCTGACCTTTTTATCCACCTTATCCTTGTTGCTGCTAAGGGCTTTATTGATCTTTTCAATGGTGTCCCTGACCTTTCCGCTGTCAATGGGCCCCACCCCGGGCGGCTCGGGATCATCGAGCTCCGAGGCAGCCACGCCTTTGGCATACTCCCAGAGTTCGTTCAGTTGCGTTTTGATCTTCTCCTTATTATGTTTGATGGCATTGCCCCAGACAAAGGTGTATCGGTTCGCTGCCGCCTCGATCTTGGTGCCATCGGTGTAAAGTTCCCTTATGCTCAATAGCCCTTCCCCGCACAGCAGCAGCACGACCTGGGTGAAAATGGGCCTGAGGCAACCCTGCAGTCGCTTGCCCCGGAAACGGTTGATTGTATTATGGTCCGGGCGGTTCATCCCGGCAAGCCACATGTAATGGATATTCTGGGTAACGCACTCCTCGATCCTGCGGCTGCTGTACACATTGTTGATGTACGAATACACCAGCACCTTGAGCAGCATGCGCGGATGGTAACTCGATGTACCGCCCGGTCGGTACTGCCGGAGCAGTTCGGTGATGTCTATCCTGTCCAAAACCTCGTTTAAGATGCGTACGGGATGATCCGGAGCAATCAATTCCCCCAAATCGGGCGGGAGCAGCATGGTCTGGTGCTGCAGGTTACGCTTGAAAACCACCGTGGTCGTT
>NZ_PVBQ01000040.1 GCF_002980525.1 Sphingobacterium haloxyli | reverse complement strand
ACTTCCTCTGTCTTCTCTTGTGTCTTCTCTTTTTCCCAATATGTCAAAGAACTTTTTCCCGGAAAATCCCGCACCGGCCACAACATCCAGCGGAAAACATGGCGGACCATGAAAAATCCCGCAGGGAAGCGACCGGATAAAATTCCGGAACAGCGGCAGCATCAGGTACGACCCTGATGATGCCCGTCTCTTTATTCCTTATAATAAGATGATCATCAATGTGCGCAGCAAGTCCGGTCCGGACGCTCCAGAAAGGAGGTATTCCAGCCGCACCTTCCGGTACGGCTACCTTGTTACGACTTAGCCCCAATTACCAGTATTGCCCTAACACGCTCCTTGCGGTTACATGCTTTAGGCACCCCCGGCTTTCATGGCTTGACGGGCGGTGTGTACAAGGCCCGGGAACGTATTCACCGCGTCATTGCTGATACGCGATTACTAGCGAATCCAGCTTCACGGGGCCGAGTTGCAGGCCCCGATCCGAACTGTGGGCGGCTTTGGGAGATTCGCATCCTGTTGCCAGGTAGCTGCCCGCTGTACCGCCCATTGTAGCACGTGTGTAGCCCCGGACGTAAGGGCCATGATGACTTGACGTCGTCCCCGCCTTCCTCACTGTTTGCACAGGCAGTCTCTCCAGAGTCCCCGGCATGACCCGATGGCAACTGGAAACAGGGGTTGCGCTCGTTGCGGGACTTAACCCAACACCTCACGGCACGAGCTGACGACAGCCATGCAGCACCTAGTTTCGCGCCCCGAAGGGAAGATGCGTCTCTGCATCCGTCGCTAACTTTCAAGCCCGGGTAAGGTTCCTCGCGTATCATCGAATTAAACCACATGCTCCTCCGCTTGTGCGGGCCCCCGTCAATTCCTTTGAGTTTCAGCCTTGCGGCCGTACTCCCCAGGTGGATGACTTAACGCTTTCGCTTGGACGCTAACCGTATATCGCTAACATCGAGTCATCATCGTTTAGGGCGTGGACTACCAGGGTATCTAATCCTGTTCGATCCCCACGCTTTCGTGCATCAGCGTCAATGCTGGGCTAGACAGCTGCCTTCGCAATCGGGGTTCTGGGACATATCTATGCATTTCACCGCTACTTGTCCCGTTCCGCCGTCTTCGACCAGATTCAAGCACTTCAGTATCAAAGGCACTGCAACGGTTGAGCCGCTGTATTTCACCCCTGACTTAAAGCGCCGCCTACGCACCCTTTAAACCCAATAATTCCGGATAACGCTCGGATCCTCCGTATTACCGCGGCTGCTGGCACGGAGTTAGCCGATCCTTATTCCTACGGTACACTCAGACATGTACTCGTACATGCGGTTGTTCCCGTATAAAAGCGGTTTACGACCCATAGGGCCTTCGTCCCGCACGCGGCATGGCTGGTTCAGGCTCCCGCCCATTGACCAATATTCCCTACTGCTGCCTCCCGTAGGAGTCTGGTCCGTGTCTCAGTACCAGTGTGGGGGATTCTCCTCTCAGAGCCCCTAGGCATCATCGCCTTGGTGCGCCGTTACCGCACCAACCAGCTAATGCCACGCGAGCCCATCCATGTCCTATGAATATTTGGATAAACCCCGATGCCGGAGCTTATCTTCATGCGGTGTTAATCCGTCTTTCAACGGGCTATCCCCCTGACATGGGCAGGTTGCTCACGCGTTACGCACCCGTGCGCCACTCTCATGCCCCTTAGCAAGCTAAGGGACAATCCCGTCCGACTTGCATGTATTAGGCCTGCCGCTAGCGTTCATCCTGAGCCAGGATCAAACTCTCCATTGTAAAAATGAAT
>NZ_PVBQ01000039.1 GCF_002980525.1 Sphingobacterium haloxyli | reverse complement strand
GAGGCTGTCTAAAAAGCCTTTTAAAAAAAGATCCCCGATACGGCAAAGTGTCGGGGATTTTTATTGTTTGTCCTAAAAAATGGTTATTTTTAGGTGCACCCAAACAATATGGCAAACATACTATTCAAAGCATTACCGTCCAATAGTCCGAGTCTTTTTCCGGAAGATATTTTTGCAAAAATTCCTGCTGGTCATCCTGTACGTCTGGTTAACGAAGTGGTTGATAAATTGAACATTGAGCACATCATAGGGCAGTACAAAGGCGGCGGCACGACAGGTTTCCACCCGCGTATGATGATCAAGGTGCTGTTCTACGCCTACCTGAGCAACATCTATTCATGCCGTAAGATTGAAAGAGCGCTACAGGAGAACATCTATTTCATGTGGCTATCCGGGCACAGCACACCGGATTACCGGACAATCAACTACTTCCGGGGCAAGAGGCTCAAAGGGCATATCCAGTCACTTTTTGCCGAAGTTGTCCGTCTGCTTGCCGAACTGGGCTATGTGAGCCTGAAGGTCCAGTACATAGATGGTACGAAGATCGAATCGGCGGCAGGCCGTTACACTTTTGTATGGAAAGGTTCGGTTGAAAAGAACAGAGCCAAACTGGAAAATAAAATACAGTCGGTGCTCTCGGACATTGAATCACAGATAAGACAGGACCAATCGGAACTGAACAGGGATGAAACCCCCAGACCTATTAAGAGCGATGAACTCAGGGACAGACTTTCCGCGCTGAACGAAAAACTCAAAGAAGCAGCAAAGCCTACCCAAAAACAGCTTAAAAAGCTGCGGGAGGAGCATCTTCCAAGGCTGGAAAAATACGAGAAACAACTGGCGGCGCTGGGAGAAAGGAACAGTTACAGCAAAACCGATGTGGATGCTACCTTCATGCGGCTGAAAGATGACCATATGCAGAATGGACAGCTCAAACCGGCCTACAATACGCAGATCAGTACGGAAGAACAGTTCATCACCCACTACAGTATCCATCAGAGTGCAGGAGATACCACTACGCTGAAAGACCACCTTGAGGGCTTTGAAGAACGCTATGACAGACAGAGTGATGTAGTGGTGGCCGATGCGGGTTACGGCAGTGAAGAGAACTATGAGATGCTGGAATCAAAGAAAATAGAGGGTTATGTCAAGTACAATTACTTCCATAAAGAGCAGAAACGCGCACAGAAGAACAACCCCTTCCTTTTGCAGAACCTGTACTATAATAAGGAGGAAGACTTCTATGTATGCCCCATGGGACAGAAGATGGCCTTTGCCGGTAAGGGTAAGCGGGAGAGCACCAATGGATATGTCTCCCGGGTGAGCTATTATCAGGCCAGGCGCTGCGAAGGCTGCCCCATGCGGGGACAATGCCATAAGGCCAAAGGCAACAGGACAATCGAAGTCAACCACCGCTTGAACGAACTGAAGGCCAGGGCAAGGGAACGCCTGACCTCGGAAACAGGAAAGTACCACCGGAGCAAACGCCCCATAGAAGTGGAGGCCGTCTTCGGCCAGATGAAAAGCAACAACCGGTTCAACAGGTTCTCGATGAAGGGGCTTGAAAAGGTGGATATTGAGTTTGCCCTGATGTGTATAGGACATAACCTGAGAAAATGGTCGAAAAAACTCCTGAAAACAACTTTCTCCGGACCAAACGACGAACCTAAATACAATAATCCGCTTATTTATGACCAGTCATGGATAAATTATCTATATCAACCGCTGGCGGCCTAGGCTAATCTCCTAAAACCCTTACAGACCATAAGCCCATAATAAAACAAAAGAAGGCGCCCTTTTTAGACGCCTTC
>NZ_PVBQ01000038.1 GCF_002980525.1 Sphingobacterium haloxyli | reverse complement strand
TAGGGATCAGAACGCTGATATACAACAGGATAGATGAATAAAATATCAACAAAAAATAGAAATAATGTGGAGAATAGTAGAAAATAAAAAAAGGCTGCTCAAAAATTACTTTTGAGACAGCCTCTTTCCATTTCTCCCAACTTTTTTAATTTCTATTTTTAGTTTTCAAATATTATCCCTATCTTTGCACCGCCTTAGGCAATAGAGCCTATTGTATAATTTATTTCATGAACCCATTTTTAGACTTGGGGATCCGTCATGAAGTTGTTAATGCCATCACTGAGATGGGTTTCGAGAAACCATCTCCTATTCAGGAAAAAGCCATTCCTGTTTTATTGACTGGCAACGACGATTTTGTCGGATTAGCCCAAACCGGCACAGGAAAGACAGCGGCATTTGGTCTTCCACTTTTAGAGTTAATCGACTTTACTCAGAAGTATCCGCAGGCTTTAGTATTATGTCCTACACGTGAGCTATGCTTACAAATCGCAAAAGATTTAGAGAAATACGCCAAACACGTTGACAACGTACATGTTGTTGCCGTTTACGGTGGCGCCAATATCTCTGACCAATTACGCCAAATTCGCCGAGGCGTACAGATTGTCGTAGCGACCCCTGGACGTATGTTGGACATCATCGGCAGAAAAGCAATCGACTTCTCCAATGTGAAGTATGTTGTTTTAGACGAAGCAGATGAAATGTTAAACATGGGATTTCAAGAGGATATCAACAACATCCTTTCGGAAACGCCCGACACAAAGAAAACATGGTTGTTTTCAGCAACTATGCCAAAAGAGGTACGTCGTATAGCACAAAACTACATGACCAACCCTCATGAGCTTACAGTTGGTACGAAAAACACCGGTAATGTAAACATTGAACACCAGTATTATGTTGTAAAGGCTAGAGACAAATATGCGGCGTTCAAACGTATTGTAGACTATTATCCAGAAATTTTCGGTATTGTGTTCTGTCGTACAAAGATTGAAACACAAGAAATTGCGGAAGCTTTGGTAAGAGACGGCTACAACGCAGATTCGTTGCACGGAGATTTGTCTCAACAACAACGCGACAAGGTGATGAAGCGTTATCGTGATCGCAGTTTGCAATTGTTAATTGCAACAGATGTGGCAGCTCGGGGTATTGATGTGAACGATGTAACACACGTTATTAACTTCTCCTTACCCGACGAAGTTGAAAATTACACACACCGTTCAGGTCGTACGGCTCGCGCCGGAAAGACTGGTGTTTCCCTTTCATTAATCAATGTTAAAGAATTAGGAAAGATTCGTCGCATCGAAAAAATCATAGGCAAACAGTTTGAAAAGAAACAAGTTCCTCAAGCTGGCGAAGTAGTTGAAAAACAACTCCTTGCCATGACAGACAAAATACGCAACGTAGACATCAACGAGGAGCGAATTGCACCATACCTTCCAAGTATTATGGAAAGCATGCAAGATTTGTCAAAAGAAGACATCATAAAGCGTTTCGCTTCGTTAGAGTTTAACCGTTTCTTGGACTATTACCAAAATGCGCCAGATCTAAACGTTGATGCTCGCGAAAGAGACGGAGATCGTGAAGAACGGGGAGACCGTAGAAGCAGAACCGCTTCCAACGGATACACTCGTTTGTTTATAAATCTTGGTTCCGTAGATGAGTTTTCACGTGGTGATATGCTTGGCCTTATTTGCGACGCAGCAAATATTTCGGGAAAATCGGTCGGGAAAATCGATATGAAAGGCGTATTTACTTTCTTCGAGGTACAAGATGCTGATGTGAACAAAGTTTTTGAAGGATTTCAGGGTACAGAGTACAATGGTCGTTCGGTTCGCGTCGAAGTATCAGGAGAAGAAAGCAGCCGTGGAGGCGGTCGCTCTAGAGGTGGCGACAGCGGTGGAAGACGTAGAGATAGAAAAAGTGGAGGAAGTGGCTCTTCTCATAGAGGGGACAGACGGGATTCCGGAGGTTTCAGAGGAGAACGTAAACGCTCTGCTTCACGTTCTAGATATTAGTCATTACGATTTCTTATCATTGTTAAGAGGCTGTCTCAAAAGTAATTTTTGAGCAGCCTTTTTTTATTTTCTACTATTCTCCACATTATTTCTATTTTTTGTTGATATTTTATTCATCTATCCTGTTGTATATCAGCGTTCTGATCCCTAT
>NZ_PVBQ01000037.1 GCF_002980525.1 Sphingobacterium haloxyli | reverse complement strand
ACATATCAGTAAAGACGGATCAACTGGGAAAGCAAACCAAGATCGGTATCGACCTTGATCCGCACCCCATTGGGGTAGATAACCTCAACATCGCCTTTTCTGCCGGTCTTATCCATCGCTATAAAGCCGCCGCTGGATGTATCGTTTTCTTTGCCGCGCGAAAACCAGTAATAAAATGTAGCCTCATTGATGCCATTTTCCTCGCAGTAGCGTTTCTTGCTCAGGCCGCTCTGCTGCCAGTCTGCTATCATTGCAAACATCTGTGCTCTTTTTTCTTCTTTGCTCATCCAGCAAAGCTACAGACATCATAATATTGTTCATAGACGTGGACTATAGGGTGGATACGTTAAAGATATAGACTTTACTGATCATGGTCGACCGAAACAGCATCCTGACAATCCACACCAGCACAGATATAGGCCAAACGAAACAGGGGGGACACCTCAGCGAAGCAAAACTGCGGAACCTCTAAATTTTGATGATTGGTTTAAAGGTCTTAATAAATGATGACAAAGGGATTAAAAATAAACGGAGATGATTCAGACATCCTCTCAGTTCGGCTGGAACACTTATTAAATTGTTACGATAGAAGTGAAGGCGATGTTTCTTGGGGATTGCTATGGCTTGATGTAGTGATGCGGCCTGAAGTTGGGTATAATATTCTTGAATTGGAAGGTGAGATCAATAACTCGGACTTCGGTAAGAAAATATCCTTGGAAAAGTTATTAGAATTCTCCTCACAAATTTCGCAAGCGATTAATATTTTGGTCCTCGGTGATAAAGATCCAAAAAATATTAAGAGATTTGAAACAGATGATTTGATGTATGCAAAATGTGAATATGTTATAGAGTTAGTAGATTCTTCGTATTGGATTGTTCATTCAAATAATAGTGTATTTTTGAATAATATATTTGAAAAGATACCTGGAACCGAGTATCTAAACTCGATTTTATAAATTGGACAACGCAGCCCAATCCTCTAAAAGATTGGGCTTTGTTTTGTTGCGCATAGGCTTTGCCTGTCTTTGCATCCCTGGTAATCGCAATCCCACCAGTAGACAATTTCAGCCAAATACAGAGTACGCGTGGTATTATGACGAGTTTTGTTATCTGGGCATTAGGGAAAATGATGATATTAGACTGAACTGGTTTAGGAGATTTAATTTGATCAACTATTATTGTCTATAACGGAGGTCACTGAACAAGAGGCGAAAAACGATTTAAAGGAATATTATTTTACTAGATTAGCCTCCGCAAAAGATATCGATAGTAGCCTTATTTACGAATTTAACGTGGATGACAGTCATTTTTGGGACGGTCCCGTTTGGAAAGTAATGGATTAGGACGGCATTTTGGATGAAGATATTTTTACTGATACGGGCAATAGTACAGATCACTCAATTTTTAGTCTTCTTAATGACGTATCAAGGCTTGAAGAAGGAACTTATAAATGGAATGGAAGCACATGGGTAAAACAATGAGAATATCCTTTTTAATTTCTTTATCTGGACCAAGATTAACAGATGGTGCGCCAAAGAACGAACTAAAAAAGATATGTAAGACACCTATTTCAAAATATTTTCAAAATTTAGGGACGATAACGGAAATTGTTTATATAAGTACGATCTGGGGGATAAACGATTTTGGGAAGGACCGATTTGGGACGAATTGGAAAAGAAGATGATTAGAAAGCAGGAATTTGAGAAGAAAAAAAAGGAGAATCCAAGTGATATATACGAACCAAAATATCATAATTAGATTGAACAATATGACTATGGAGCAAGGTTCCGCGATGCGGAGATAGGACGGTGGAATGTGGTGGACTCGCTAGCAAAGCAATTTGAAAATGTTTCACCGTATAATTATGTGCTCAATAATCCTATCCTAATGATCGATTCTAAAACATTCACGGGATTAGTGCAAGTGTTGGAGATAGACCAACATTGGAAACTTATAACCCTAAAAAACAACATAAGGAAACGAAATTTAGATATTAGTTATGAATGATTTTGTAAAATGGAATCCTATAGTTCCGGTTCCTATGATAGAGAAAAGGTAGTGTAAATTGAACTGTGTCACATCACTCCTTTTAGGGTTCGTTCTCGGAGGCTGAAAGCCTCGAGTGCGAACCCTAAAAGGAGTTGCCGAAGGCTTTAATCCTATCCCCAAATTTAATATGTA
>NZ_PVBQ01000036.1 GCF_002980525.1 Sphingobacterium haloxyli | reverse complement strand
GGTGCGGAATTTGGCGTGACCGTCGAGCAGACCCTCACGGGCTATTACAATCCGATGAGTTCGATCTGCGCGCCTGACGGTACACTTTATATTGCCAATGCGGGCTACCATTCCATTATGAAGCGTACACCGAGCGGTGTACAGACGGTTTTTGCAGGAGGGAATAGTACAGTTTACGGCTATGTCAACGGTACGGGTACCGCCGCCCGTTTCCGGCTTCCGAGCTTCGTAGTCATGGATGGCTCGGGTAACATCTTTCTTACCGACCAGCAGAACCACCGTATACGAAAGATAACCCCCTCGGGAGCAGTAACGACTTTCGCCGGCAGCGGTAATATCGGTTCGACCAACGGTACGGGCACGGCCGCATCGTTCCATTATCCAATGGGCCTTGCCTTTGATGCTTCGGGAAATCTTTACGTGGCGGATGCCTACAACAACAAGATCCGCAAAATAACACCTTCGGGGGTGGTGAGCGACTATGCCGGCAGCGGCGTCCAGGGCACCCAGGATGGAGCCGCCGGTACTGCCCGCTTCTACCAGCCACGTTCCATATATGTCGATTCCAAAGGGGACATGTACGTGGCCGACCGGCTTAACAATCTCCTGCGGAAGGTGAGCGGCGGCATGGTTACCACTGTGGCTGGAAATGGTACGACGGGTTTTGTGGACGGACAGGGGAGTGCAGCACGCTTTAACGGTATGGGCGATGTTGTTGTCAAGGAGGGCAATATATACTCGGTGGACATCCACAACCACGCCCTTCGCTACATCTCGCCCGCTGGGAATGTCAAAACGATCTCCACGAGCGGCCAGTTCACGACCCCGGTGAATATATGCGAGGGACCGGGAGGTAAGTTCTACATAACGGAGAATACCACTAACCGGGTTAAGCGGGTTGATGTACGGCGTGCCTACAGCATCAGCCCCGCACTTCCGGATGGCCTGATATTCGACGAGAGCACGGGGCGTATCAGCGGAAGGCTGGGTTCCGTACGGGCTTCACAGAGCTACACGGTCACCGCGCGCAACAATATGGGCAGCTCCACGGCGACCGTTACGTTCTCGGTGGCTGCAGGTAGCGGACCCAATGCCTCCTGGGGACAGAACCATATCCTGGAAACTATCCCGCGACGTGCGTACGGCAGTCTTTCGACGATGGAAGGTAAACCGGTGGACTCCGTCAACCGGCGTATCCAGTACTTTGACGGGCTTGGCAGACCGATGCAGCATGTCGAATGGCAGGGTAGTCCTCTCAAGAAAGATGTTGTACAGTATATCGAGTACGACGGTTTCGGTCGGGAGGCCATCAAATATTTGCCCTACGCCGACGATACGAGCAACAACGGTAGTTTTAAGGTCGATGGCAAGCTTAAGCAGCAATATTACTATAAAAACACAGGTTCCATTACAGGAAAGACAACGGGCTGGGATGCGCACGTAAAGAAGACGGACAGGCCCTACGCGGTTACGGTATTCGAGAACAGCCCTTTGAACCGGGTGAAGGAACAGGGTTCCCCGGGCATGGTATGGCAGCCGGCAGCAAACCGTACGCCGGGCACCGGACGCACGGTGGTTACGGACCACGGCACGAACGTGACCATCCCTTCGGCAGAAGCGGTCCGGCTCTGGAAGGTGGACCACAATGCCTCGGGCACCCCTACGGGAGCCACGGGTACGACGGACTATGTGGCGGGGAGGCTTTACAAAACCGTGGTGAAAGACGAGAACTGGACTTCGGGCCGTGCAGGGACAGTGGAGGAATATAAAGACTTCGGCGACCGTGTGGTACTGAAACGTATCTGGGAATCGGAGAGCAAAAAGCTGGAGACGTACTATGTATACGACGATTTCGGCGACCTGTGCTACGTCGTCCCTCCGGCGGTTACGCAGGACAAATTTACAGAAGCGGCAGCCGATCCGGTATTCGATAAGTATATCTATGCCTACCGCTACGACGGGCGCCGGCGTCTGAAGGAAAAGAAGGTCCCGGGCAGGGGATGGGAGCATATCGTTTACAATAATAATGACCAGCCGGTTTTGACCCAGGATTCCGTGCAGCGGACGAAACCTCTTCCCGAATGGAGCTATACGAAATACGATGCTTTTGGACGGGTTACAGAAACAGGTATCTTCCGCAGAAATCTTAGTCGTGGACAGTTACAGGACACGCTGAACTTAGAGCAGGCAGATGCATCGAGGGCACTATGGGAAACCAGAGGATATAACGCCCTCTCTTATGACAACAAAAGTTATCCCCGGGGAACTTCCACCAAAACTGTTCTGACGGTAAACTACTACGACGATTATGGGTTCAGGGCCACAAACGTACTTCCTGCAAGTAGTGGTCTGAACAACACGGCCATGGTGAAGGGCCTGCTCACGGGAAC
>NZ_PVBQ01000035.1 GCF_002980525.1 Sphingobacterium haloxyli | reverse complement strand
TTATTTATGACCAGTCATGGATAAATTATCTATATCAACCGCTGGCGGCCTAGGCTAATCTCCTAAAACCCTTACAGACCATAAGCCCATAATAAAACAAAAGAAGGCGCCCTTTTTAGACGCCTTCATGTAATGCCAATCCAATACGGCTACTCGGTATCTATATAAAATTTGGTAAACAACGCAGATTCTGTTTTCTCACCGTCAAAGAGCAACCCTGGTCTTGGACTACGGTCCCACGGAGCAATTCCCTCTATGCTGACAGGTTTATCAGGATTTCCCATTTCGGTCCAGTGATCAGACTGTCTAAAGAAAGCATAGCACTCCAACGAAGAGGTGATAGTAATTTTTAATCCTAATTTTCTGTAATCCAGCGGTAGTTCATTTTCAGCAATAACAATTCTATTCTCGGGGTCCATCGTCCAAAACTGTATTTTGTTACCCGCTACGCTAAGTCCAACACTGTGTGCGTGATCGCCGTATAACACCACGCCTTTGGTTGCTGCTTCGCTACTGCCTGACAGATCAATCTCTGTGCCCACTGTATAGGCCAATTGCGTAGGACGCTTTGTTAGTGCGATACCCAGCTGGTTATCGTTTTTTGTGGTTCCCGATAAGCGTAGCCCTTCTTCGGATTTTTTAACGTCAGGAGCAGCATGTTGAAAATCCCATTGCCAGAAATCTTTATACTCCACTGTAGAGGTTAGTTCGGGGAAAGGATCCCGATGGCGGGGTATTTCCGGTTGCTTCGCTAACTCCAACCAAGGTTCATCCCCATTTTTCCAGTGCAGTTTAGCCAGCAGCCCTTCGCGTCCGGTATAGATGCCACCTATTTTGTTATAGGCGTGGAGCAAGTAATAGTGTTCTTGGGCAAGATGATGTACAAAAGTACCGTGTCCCATACATTTCCAACTTTCGTTTTCACTAAGTAAAAAGTCCGCACCTATACGCTCGTAAGGCCCCATTAAGGATTTAGAGCGCACTGCTTGCACATGATAATCACAGGAAGCCCCGCAACAGGCGCCAGCAGAATAAAACATATAGTAATAGCCGTTTTTATTGATAAAACTTTGTCCTTCTATACCTACACGTGCTGTATCCTGCAATAAGGAGAAGGGTTCGCCCGCTAGCCTGAGGCCGTCATCAGAGAGTCTAGCACCAAGCAGTTCGATAGGACGGTTGTCCAGTCCGTAAGCTTTCCAGGTCATGTACAGTTGATTGTTGTCTTCAACGACAAAAGCATCAATGGACTCCGTGCCATATGCCACAACAATACCCTGATCTACAAAATCACGGTCGGGATAACGAGATGTGGCTACACCGATGCAAGACACACCATCTCCCTTACGCTTAGCCGAATAATAAAGATAATATATCCCTTTATGATAAAAATACTCTGGTGCCCAGAACGAAGACATAGCCCATTCCGGTGCAGAAGAAAACACGAAACCCACCTGTTTCCAATCGAACAAATTATGAGAGGTATAAATCGGAAAATGAGGTGCCCATTCACTGGATGTACCTACCGCATAATACTGACCATTGGCAGCTATAATCGTAGGATCCGGAAAATCGCCTGGGATCGTAGCTGGCTGTGCCCATAAAGATGTTTTTAAAATTAAATTTAAAAAATAGGAAAAGAAAAGAAGAGAAGCCGTTTTGTAAATATTCATCATGTTTATTATTGGATATTTTATTTTTTTATTAAATGTAAAGAAAAATGGCGGACACAGCAACAGCTGGCCGACGAGCTGGGGATTATCTAATTACATTTTTATCGATAGCTTGGAAACAAACTAAATGCCCTAAAAGGATCATCGAGCTTTATCTAAAATGGCTTCACTCAGCACCTTCATACAACGTAATCTTCACTTCCGTTACCGCTTCATTTACCTCCCTCCATATAGAACATCACTTTGGAGGTATTAGGGTTTTTAAAAATAAGTATGATTTGTTTATTAAAATGTTGAAATAGAATAGTATGTTTAACCATAGACTTTGTGTGAAAAAATATTCAATCTATGTCCCGACTTCCTAGACGACCAGTAATCAAGTTCAAACAGAGAAAAAAAGATAAATACTTTGAAATTTTCGGCGTATTAGTCTTACTATCCTACTAGATGTTAATTGTAATCACCTACAATAGGCTGCCGGATTCCATACCAATACATTACAATTCTATCGGGGAAGTTGACAATTTTGGAGATAAAGACCAATGGACATTCTAATTTAATACTAGCAGCAATTCCATATATTTTGTTAGCACCAACAATTTATTATCTATTTAAAAAGTAACTTTATGAAAATAAAAGAACTCACCCTATATACCAATAAAATAGCAGAACAAAAGCATTTTTTTGAAACCATATTAGGCTTCACTGTCCATCAAGAAAACAGTGACATCTTTTGGATACAGGTGGGCTGGACAAAGTTTTGTTTTAAGCGGAGCTATGAATGTTATCTATATCATTACTGCTTTCTGATTCCGGGCAACAAGTTGCAAGAAGCGTTGGGATGGGTCGAATCCAAAGTGGACATTATCGAAGCAGAGGAAAATGGTAAGGTGGTGTTTTCCGATACCTGGAACGCACACTCTTTTTATTTCTACGATGCCGTCGGGAATATTGCCGAGTGTATCGTGCGCCATGATTTGCAGAATCATTCGGATAAACCATTTAGCATTACAGATTTTCTCTGTGTTAATGAGATAGGCTTAGGGACGGATAATATTTCAAAAACAAACCAACAGCTTGAAGATCACTTCGGCACCCCCTTCTGGAGAGGTGATAAGGCACGATTTGCTGCCAATGGTTCGCAGGAAGGACTGTTTTTAATGCCAAATTACCGAGTAAAAGAAACATGGTTTCCGACTGAAATTGCCATTGAACCAAACCCTCTAATCGGAATTGTTGAAAATGAAGGGCGATTTTACAATTTCCAATTTATAGATGGTGAAATAAAATCACACAACGCGGTAAGTAAGATAGACACGTATTGGAATGAGTTCCAAGACAAGCATCCTGCATATCTACATGTAGGAATTCCGCTGTCCTATCATTTTTGTGATAATGAAAAGGACGCAGATGAATGTGCGGAACTCGTACGTAGTGGTATCAAGCAAGCTACGACCCATTCCTTGTCCTGGCTCCATATCAATAATGAAAAAATGCCTGCAGAAGGAGATTTGGCTATAGTAACCGATTGGAATGGCAATCCAGTTGCAGTCACCAAAACGACTAAAGTGGAAATTGTGCAATTTAAAGATATTACCCCGGAGTATGCTTTTATTGAGGGCGAAGGCGACAAAAGCTTAAGCTATTGGAAAGAAGTACATTGGGCTTATTACACACGCGAATTGAGTGAGTATAATTTGAAACCAACACTCGACATGGAACTTGTCTGCGAATACTTTGAGACAATATGGCCTGTAGTTGATGCCGGTATGAAAATAGAAATGGAGCCGGCTTTCTCTATAAACCGCTGACAGAATGGATGGAACCTACTAAAAAGTGGATAGCAAAACAGAAGTTGTAAAGTGAAAAGAATGAATAGGTGAGCGATAACTCTAAATAGCGTCGCGTTGAACCGGCTTATTATTACGGCTCCATTCGCTCCATGATCCTACGTATAGCCTAGGGATCGATAGACCAGCGAGATGCATGGCAAGTATCGTGTGGCAAGCTGTCACACCCGAGCCACAATGTACGATTGTCTTCCCCAGGTCGCGCCCCTCCAATGCAGTTCGGTACACATCTCTTAAGCGTTTGGCGTCGAGAAACAGACCGTTCTGGTCCAGATTCAGTGAGAATGGAAGGTTGATGGCTGACGGAATATGTCCGGCAAGCAGATCAATAGGCTCGTGTATCCCTTGGTATCGGCTTTCTTCGCGTACATCAATAATCGTATACCCGTGGTCGGCCGATGCCCTTTCTACCTCATGGATATCAACCGTGGGGAGTGTCCAATTCCCATCAAGCGTATAGTCTGTTCCTCTTGGAGAAG
>NZ_PVBQ01000034.1 GCF_002980525.1 Sphingobacterium haloxyli | reverse complement strand
ACATATCAGTAAAGACGGATCAACTGGGAAAGCAAACCAAGATCGGTATCGACCTTGATCCGCACCCCATTGGGGTAGATAACCTCAACATCGCCTTTTCTGCCGGTCTTATCCATCGCTATAAAGCTTCCGCTGGCAGTATCGTTTTCTTTGCTGCGCGAAAACCAATAATAAAATGTAGCCTCATTGATGCCATTTTCCTCGCAGTAGCGTTTCTTGCTCAGGCCGCTCTGCTGCCAGTCTGCTATCATTGCTAACATCTGAACTCTTTTTTCTTCTTTGCTCATCCAGCAAAGCTAGAAACAACATCAGATTATTCATAGACGTGGCTCATAGGACGGATACCATTTGCCAGCCATCCCATCCCTAATATGTTCCATCTATTTTTATGAATAAATTGCATAGTTTTTATACTAGGATCAGCCATTAAATTACTTGCCTGATAGGGATCAAAATCTGCTACTAAACTAATTTTAATCTGCTTTTGTTCTTCTTTTGATAATCCGCTGATATATTTCTGTAAAGCTTTTACATAACCTTTTCCATAAGCCCCGCCCATACTATGAGTTACAATTTTTATTGTTTCCACAATTTCACCAGATGAATTCCTGGCTAAGTTAGATATTATTCTACCTGCATCTTTGAGACCCTGATCATAACCTGCGTTACTTCGTCCAGAGGCTGTATTCGCATCATACTTTAACAATCCTACCTGGTCTGTTGCCATCCCAAACCATCCTCCCAAAGCACCGTCTCTATAAATAGGTTTTGAGTGATCGTTTAACTGATTTTGGACTGCATAGTCAAAATTAGATGTCCCATTAGTCCAGTAATCTCTTGATCCGTAGAAATTATAGTTTCCTTTATTTTGGTTGTAATTCCCATAATATCCCGTGGCACCTTCTCCAAAGTGATTCCCATTTATGAAAATAACAACGTTGCCATCAGGATCTATAGCATTTGTGGGATTATTCAATGCATATACATAACTTGAAGTACTAAAGTATAATTCTGAGAGATTATCCACCACGTTCCACCGTCCTATCTCCGCGTCATAGAACCTAGCGCCGTAATCATATTGTCTTCTGCAACTTTTCCGCTGTTCCGCCGATTCCGTGGCATCCCAAAAGCGGTTTCCTCAAAGAACTTTTCCAATTCAAAAATAATGTTTTCAGCGGATTGTGCAAGCGGTATTTTACGGTTGGAAGGATCGTCTGTTACAGCAAAGGTGCCAACTCCATTATCGCTGAACTACCTTTCCGATAAGACCTATACCGAACTGGATTCGGTGACGCTCGGTAGGATCAAGGAGATTCTGTGGTGCTATAAGCGAAATACCCCGGATCCATATCCGATAAAGAAAGTAGTGTGTTGTCCAGATTAATCATTTCTTCCATAGAAACAACTCTATAGTCCGATTCTGCCGCCTCCGTGGCACCACTAAATTCCCACATCCCATCATCTAAATGATGATATACTCTTGTTATTTGATCGTCTTTATCCAGCACGAATGAAGTCGTCAAAACAGCTTCATTTGGATCTGAAAAATAATTGTACAATTTCAAATTAAGATTATTGTATTATACAACACTTTTTCTATACGGATTTATGTAATCAAAACGTTCATTTTCAAAGAGCTCTTCAAGATTTTCTACACCAAACTCTTTTTTAAAAGCTACTTCATCTTTCGTAACCGGAATTAACCAATAAAAATAAATTGTTTTCTTATCATCAATTTTAAGTAATTCTAAATTAGGACCATCAAGATAAGGTAAGGAAATGAGTCCATATGAACAGAACGAATTTAGTTTCCAAGGCCTCCCAAAATTTACGGTATGCCACAAATCAAGTTTTTCACCGAATTTATGAAAATGTGCTACCACAGTTAGCAATTCGACCATAAACTCATCTCTATCAGCCGAAAAAAGGTGAAGTTCAACTGGGTTTTTATTTGTAGCATTAGACATGCCACATGTTGCATAGGTCCACATCGTTCTCGATTTTTGAGGTGGAAATTCCAAAATCGAAAAATCTTCTCCTAACTCTTGAAATGGTCCATCATCCCACGTTAGACACCTATATTCTCTTCCCCAAACTGAAATATAATGGGATATTATTTGACGTTTGTTATTGATATCGTGTTCCATCATAAATCATGTTTCTTTTTTTGTTCCCTCGAATAACGCGAAGCTTCTGCTCCTTGTTTATTTGACTCTGTTTTGGGTTGTAGCTTCATACGACTTCTATCGTTAGCACTAGCCTTCCTCTCTTCCGGTGTCATTTGATATCCCGGCTTTTCTCCTGTTTTTGGGTCGCCTTCGTAATATCTCTTTACCAATTCTGGATCGTGGTCAACAACTTCATCAGGTTGCGCTTCCATATCCTTACGATCTGATTTTTTAGGAGTATTTCCATAATGCTTTCTTCTATTATATGCTTCCGTTGGTTTATCAGCTGCTTCCGCGGAACTTCCTGTCTTCCCTTGATTATCACCTTCATCGTTAGACTGTAGCAAAAAAGGATTTAACTGGATATCATTTCTTGTTCCGTCTCTTCTAACCGGAAGCTGCATCTCAGGAAATTTGTCCTTATTTATCTGCACTACAGCAGAACCTGTAACCACCGCTATTCCTGTTACAAGAGCTCTTCTACCTGATTGGGTAGCTAATAGTCTAATGATATATGGAATAGGATGCTGCCCATCAGGATCAACAAATCTTATGGGATTATCAAAAGCGTAGTTATAAGGTGACCACCGTCTTCCCTGCTCCGCCAACGGATCAACAACGTTCCACCGTCCTATCTCCGCGTCGTAGAACCTAGCCCCGTAATCTTAAAGATAACAAGAACTATCAATTAACTATTAACTTCTAAAACCAAGATTCTTCAACAAACTTAAGTCTTCCCTCCTTTTTCTCCAAATAATACCTGTACAATAAGGGCTCATATAATATTGGGTATTCTGATTCTTGAATGCCAAAGTCAACAGTTTCCTTAATCTTTTTTTCGTCGAACAAACCAATTTCATCAAACACGAATAACAGATATCCCTTATTCCTAATAAATCCCTTTTTTTTTATTTTTGTCGTTTCTTCTAAAAAAATACCCAAATATTCTTTATAGAAAATCGAAAAATCAAAGAAAACACTATCATGTAAATTTCTAACATACAAAATATTGATTCCAGATTTATTTAGTAAATTTCTAAAGTTATAATTTTTATCCAATTCACTCAACACCTGATTTAACGCTAAGCTATCTCCATATGATAACTCCGGTAAATCAAGTTTTAGTTCTAGTTTCTTTTCGGTAGCCTTGTTACTATCTCCGTTTGATAAACAACTTGCTACCATACATGCTAAAAAACATATAATAATAATTTTAAAATTCATCGTATTAGGTTTTGACGTGAATTATAACGGAAATAAACTCCTCCAGTTTTTACATGATAAATCTTCAGTGGTAAATTTGGGCTAATTTCTTCAACTCGCTCAGCAAAATATCTATCTCCTCTCTGGCTCCCCCCGTTGCCATAATTCCCACTTGCACCGAGTCTAGTTGAATTTGGATGACTATGAATATGGTCTTGTATAATTCCTTTGGTCATAAGAAAGTTTCGCGAATTCATAAATGTTCCTCTTGATAACAAACTAAGCAGAATATTCCCACTAGATCTTTCAGAAAATTGATCATGTGATGTAGAAATAATACTTCCTCCACTCATGGAAATTTTACCCCATTCTACGGATGTGTTGTTACTCAAAAATTCAAATAATTTTACACCTTCTCTATTATTTGGTGTCTGCATCACTGTAAAGTCATCAAACATTTCTGATGAAGTTTCAGCCAAAACAGAAGCTGGACTTTCTTTTAAAATCCCTTTCTCTAAAGTAATCGAGGTATTAGTCTCTTTTCCATTATCATTTACCTTTATTAATCGATCAAAATCATCGTCTGTCTTACGAGCCAGCACAATCTTGCCCTTTTCGTCTACCGTATAATCATCCTCTCTCATACCGTCAGGGTCGATAAATCTAATTGGATTATTATATCCATATCGGTAAGGTGTCCATCTTCTATCCTGCTCCGCCAACGGATCCACCACATTCCACCGTCCTATCTCCGCATCATAGAACCTAGCCCCGTAATCGTACTGCCCCCCCAACTCATCCTGCTGTTCCTTGCCGTTATAAAGGTACTTATTGATACCCGAAGTTACAAGAGCTTTGGCCTTGCCGAACGGGTAATAGTCGTGCTTCTGGATTACGTCCCCCGTCGTTTGCTGCAGGGTAGCCCGTACGTTGCCCAAATGATCTGTCAGATTATAGTGGTAGGTATAGGTATTGGTATTCGCGTTACGCTGCAGGTAACCTTCTTCCGTATGGATCATCTCAATCGCACTCGCTGCACTGCCTACCTTTTTGTATTCGATGCCGCTAACATAATCCC
>NZ_PVBQ01000033.1 GCF_002980525.1 Sphingobacterium haloxyli | reverse complement strand
GCCAGAAGCGCGAACGTTTCGAAGGTGACCCCAACCAGACTGAACTTCCATTTGAGGTAGAACCCCTGGCAGTAGAGCAGCAACAGGAAGAAACCAAGCAAAAGATCGAGTATACCCGCAAACGCCCCAATCATAAAGGGCGCGCAAAACTCCCCCAGCACCTTCCCGTACAGGAGATCGAGATCTATCCCGAAGGTGATCTGTCGGAAATGGTGTGCATCGGAAAAGAGATCGCCGAGGAACTGGAGTGCGAGCCTGCAAAGTTCTATATCAAACGCTTCATCCGCTATAAATACACGCCTAAAAATGGAGATGGCGTACGTATCGGCGAACTTCCCGAACGTGTCATCGACAGAGGCATCCCCGGAGCAGGCTTATTGGCGATGATACTGACCGGAAAATATCAGGACCACCTCCCGCTGTACCGACAGAAGCAGATCTTCGCCAGGGAAAACATACAGATCGCCTCCTCGACCATCGAGGGCTGGACAAAGGAGTCACTGATCAAACTCGAACCACTATATGAACAGCTCGTCTTCGATACAAAAGCAAAAGGGTATTTACAGGTTGACGAGACTCCCATAAAGGTGCTCGACAGCGATAAAAAAGGCGCTGCCCACCAAGGTTGGTACTGGGTGTACCATTGCCCGTTGGACAGGACCGTGCTGTTTGACTATAATCCATCCCGCGCAGGGCATGTACCAAAATCCATGCTGGATAACTTTAAGGGTTATCTGCAGACGGATGGATATGCCGCCTATGATAAATATGGCGAAAAGAAGGACATCACCCATCTGGCGTGTTGGGCACACGCACGCCGTGAGTTTGAAAAAGCACTGCAGAACGACCGTCCCAGAGCCGAAAAGGCACTGCTGATGATACAGGGGCTTTATAAGATCGAGCGTAAGGCAAAAGAAGAAAACCTATCACCCCAACAGATCAAGGAGCTTCGTCTAAGAGACTCGCTGGATATCATCAACGATATGGGCAAATGGATCTTTGAGGAAATAAAGAACACCTTGCCAAAGAGCCAGATCGGTAAAGCCATGGCATATACCTATGCCAGATGGGATGCGCTTTCGGCATATCTGCACGATGGAAGCCTGCAGATAGACAACAACCTCGTGGAGAATGCTATCAGACCCGTCGCCCTTGGTCGCAAGAACTGGCTCTTCGCCGGCAGCCATGAAGCCGCACAGCGATCGGCAATGATATACTCGTTCTTCGCCATCTGTAAAAAACATGAAGTCAACCCGTACCAGTGGTTAAAACATACCCTACTGAACATAGCATCCATAAACCATAAAAATATAAAAGATCTTTACCCGCAGAACTATAAGCAAATTATTGACAAATCAAATATGTAGTTCATAGGGCGGATACGGCAAATGAGGAAGAAATGGGGAATCTCGAAATCATTCAAAACTCTGGCACTAGTACTGATCATTCAATATTCAGCTTTTTGGGGGATATAAACAATTTACAAGAAGGTACTTATAAGTGGAATGGAAACCAGTGGATAAGACAATAAAACAAGCCAAGTAAGAATGAAACGAGACATAAACAATATTGCCGCTTTAGCTTTCGGACTGATGCTTTTTGCTACTTGTAATTATGATGTTGGACGTGACGCAAGGATACGTACAGAGGAAACGTTCAAGAGCCGTATGATTGTTGAAGAAAATATCTACAGGAGAGATAGCTTACAGGTTCTAGCAAATCTCAAGGGCTATTTACAACGCCATGAGCAGTCATTTTATAACAAAAGCTATTTTGACTCTACGGAATTGCTTCTTGATACTATACTGTATAGCCCTGATATCAAGCGATTGGTTGTTTTTGTTCTTGCTCGCAATCCCACCAGTAGACAATTTCAGCCAAATACAGAATACGCGTGGTATTATGACGGGTTTTGTTATCTGGGCATTAGGGAAAATGATGATATTAGACTGAACTGGTTTAGGAGATTTAATTTGATCAACTATTATGATGAACAGGAGGCGAAAAACGATTTAAAGGAATATTATTTTACTAGATTAGCCTCCGCAAAAGATACCGATGGTAGCCTTATTTACAAATTTAACGTGGATGACAGTCGTTTTTGGGACGGTCCCGTTTGGAAAGTAATGGATTAAGACGGCATTTTGGATGAAGTTATTTTTACTGATACGGGCAATAGTACAAATCACTCAATTTTTAGTTTTCTTAATGACGTATCAAGGCTTGAAGAAGGAACTTATAAATGTAATGATCGATTCTAAAACATTCACGGGATTAGTGCAAGTGTTGGAGATAGACCAATATTAGAAATTTATAACCCTAAAAAACAACATAAGGAAACGAAATTTAGATATTAGTTATGAATGATTTTGTAAAATGGAATCCTATACTTCCGGTCCCTAAGGATTTGTACTTTGTCAGTTTAATAAATAATGAAGGAATACTGACGATCCTATTAGCGGAGATGGATGATGATAAACTACTAGAACTTAAATTTAAAGGGGTAATGGCATATCAGGTAGTTGATGAAGGCGCGAGATTAAAGACCCTCTATGAACAACCAACATATAGAGGTTTTGTTACTTCTAATAATTCGACGTATTTACGATGGTTTCATTTAGAAAGCAGAGGGATATTCGAAGATTGGGACTTGAAACACTATTCAATTGGTAACACTAACAATATAATAGACATCATAAGTGGCAATAATATAGAAATGCAATGGAAATAGCAATAGCTCGATTTTGAATGGGTTGCGAGTTCTTGGAAGCCCAATCTTCCATCGGATTGGGCGGAAAGATCATCTGTTACGCCACCGGGAACAGGAGAAGGACGGCCTGTCAGGCGGCCGTGGAATAAAGCGGAATGAAATGAGCATTTATGCCGCGAAAGCGTATCAATGCCCTTGATCTCAGCCATGAAGAAATGAAAAATCTATTGAGAATAGGGCAACTTCCAATATAAAAATACTACTGTTGTATAGAAAGCTCTTCACCGGCCGGGTCCTTCGGAGGCTACCTTTGCTGTAACAGACGCAACCAAACCATAAAATACCGCATGCGCAATCCGCCTAAAACATTACCTTTGGATCAGAGAAGTTCTTTGAGAAAACCGGTCTGGGAATGCCAGCAAGTTCGGGAAACAGCGGAAAAGTTGCGGAAGGCAGTACGATTACGGCGCGAGGTTCTATGATGCGGAGATAGGTAGATGGAATGTGGTGGATCCGCTGGCTGAGATGGATAGAAGATGGACACCTTATAGGTACGGATACAATAATCCCATCCGGTTTATTGATCCGGATGGAATGAGAGAGGATATATGGGAGTTTAATACTGAGACAAGAAGCCTTAAATTGATAGAGGAAACTAATGATAAATTTCATCTCATAAAAGATCAAAAAGGCAATGCGATTATGAGGACAGACTAAAGAAAGTGTTGCGGAACGAATTAAAAATTGGGACAGTAAAACAGGTGCAAAGGATTTCTTTGAGACTTATAGCAATCTAGGAAACGAGATAAGAAAGGATGAGGGAACATTTAAAGAAATGCTTCAGAGGGGTGAAGAAATGGGTTTCGATACAAAAGTAATTAAAGACCTCAAAACCACAGGAGATAGGAAAAGAATAAATGATTACGTCTCCCTAGTTAGAGATTACATGGTGGGGCAGGCTGCAGGTCCCTCGACATTGGGAACCTTGATGGATATAAAGGATTCTCCGATAACTTATGAGAGAATTACTGGAAGCACAATAGAACAACACGGCAATATGGTAATGAAAGAAGTTTCTGATCTCCCAAGTAAAGTCGGTCAGTCGATTTTAAATATAAAGACTACTATAAATGGAGGATTAAATTCTTTAAAGAATTATCGTCCGATAAGATGATAACACTAATATTTTGAATAATGAGAATCTTGTTTTGCATATTGACTGCCTTTTTGCATATTACATCGTGTGGGAATAATAATGGTAAAGTAATTGAATATTATTCAACAGGTGAGAAGTTTGGAGAAGGATATATGAAGGACGGTAAAAAGGTGGGGCGATGGGTTACATGGCACGAAGATGGTAGTAAATTAGGAGAATATAATTACTCAGAAGGAGAGCTCGATGGCAAAAGTACGCAATGGTATAAAAATGGAAATGTACAATCGTCTTCGAGATACATAACAGGTAAGCCAATTGACACTTCTAAGCGCTATTTTGAGAATGGTCAATTAAACTATATAAAGTTTTATGTTGAACCAGGTAAACGTGATGGTAAATTTACTATTTGGCACGAAAACGGTAAAATCAGTCAGGTTGGATTTTACAAAAATGGTAAGATGGATGGTGAATGGAAAACTTATAAAAAGGACGGGTCTTTGAAAACTGTATCTTATTATCTAGTTGGAGACAGCATAGGTAATTGGGTAAATTATGAGAAGGGAGAATGTTCTCAGCATGTAGATAGTGTAAAGTAAAATCGCTCATTACGATTACGGAGCAAGGTTCTATGATGCGGAGATAGGACGGTGGAATGTGATAGATCCGCTGGCGGAGCAAGGGAGGAGATGGTCACCATATACCTATGCTTTTAACAATCCGATACGTTTCATTGATCCTGACGGAATGTGGCCGTTTGACCCACCAACGAAAAAGCAACAGAGGGTTGGGGCAGGCGTAACAGCAGGAGGAATAATTGGGGGATCGTTAGCTCTTGGTGGTGCAGTTGCCGTTGGTGGAACAGGAACTATCATAGGTGCGCCCGTCGCTTGGATAGGGGGAGGCGCAATTGTAGTAGGAGGATTGATCGGTGGTGCAAGTGTAGCTGCCTACGATTATTTCTTTGAACCGAAAAATACGAGTTTGTCGTCAAATTCTTTATCAGATAGTGAAAACTCAAAACCCCGAGTTCCATCAGGAGATAAACATGGAGATCCAACTGACAGAGAATTACCAAGAGATAAAAATGGATTACCTGTACGAGACCCGGAAGCGGCTGATGCTGGACCACATAGTCAAATTGGTAAAAAATCTGGTCGAAATGGCGACTATAAACAAGCTAGAGAGTTTGATGGAGAGGGGAATGTGGTTAAAGAGTATCCGCCCTACGAACTACATATTTGATTTGTCAATAATTTGCTTATAGTTCTGCGGGTAAAGATCTTTTATATTTTTATGGTTTATGGATGCTATGTTGAGTAGGGTATGTTTTAACCACTGGTACGGGTTTACCTCATGTTTTTTACAGATGGCGAAGAACGAGTATATCATTGCCGACCGCTGTGCGGCCTCATGGCTGCCTGCAAACAAGTAGTTTTTGCGGCCGAGCGCAACCGGTCTTATGGCATTTTCACAGAGGTTGTTGTCAATCTGCAGATTTCCGTCATTCAGATAAGCCGAAAGCGCATCCCAGCGTGCATAGGCATAGGCCATAGCCTTTCCGATCTGGCTTTTGGGAAGTGTGTTTTTTATTTCTTGGAAGATCCATTTTCCCATTTCGTTGATTACAGGTAAGGCTTCTTCTAGCCGCAGCTCCTTGGTCCTGTCGGCCGAAAGCCCGTCCTCTTTAGCCCTGCGTTCAATTTTATAGAGTTTCTGTATCATCATCAGCGCCTTTTCGGCCCTTGGGCGATCGTTCTGCAATGCTTTTTCAAACTCACGGCGTGCGTGTGCCCAGCATGCCAGATGGGTGATGCCCTTCT
>NZ_PVBQ01000032.1 GCF_002980525.1 Sphingobacterium haloxyli | reverse complement strand
AAGTCTGCATAGGCATCTTTGGCGTTCGAGGCATCGATGATGACCAGATTTTCTCTGCTTTTTATAAGCAGAAGCTCTTCGACTGTAATAATAGGGGATAAGCTTGTGTCCATGAAGTAAATTTACTTATTCTAAACCGATTAAAAAGGCGCAACAAATTATTAGTACTGCAGTAAATGGATATTGGCATCTAACATTAAACGCTGTTTTGTGAATAATTGTTGCTTATCTTTACCAATCGTGTTACTGTAAGACCCAATTTTTAGGTCTTATCGTTCCACAAAAGGTAATATGGCAGAGAGCGTTTATATATCAGAACATCTAACGGAGCCCCAGCTCGAATTCTTGAAAGTACTTCTGTTCGGTGTCGGGGGATTACTAAAGCGGGCGCTCGCTGCAAGCGTAAGACTAAAAATGTCAATGGTTATTGTTTTCAACATGAACCGAGTCAATAGCTGTTTTTTTAGTTATTGTTGCTATTTTTTTTAGTATAAAAGAATGGTATATTTGCGTCTATACTATATTAGCGTACAACTGTAAAAGAGACCGATTGAAGCTCGCTTCAACCAAAGAATAGAAAGCCATGAGCAAGATCTTAATGTATCAAACAAAAGATAATCGAACCCAGATTGAGGTGCAATTTGATAAAGATACTGTCTGGTTAAATCGGCAACAGATATCTTCGTTGTTTGATAGGGACATTAAAACCATTGGTAAGCATATAGGTAATGTGTTTGCCGAAGGAGAATTAGTAGCCGGTTCAGTTGTCGCAAAATTTGCGACAACTGCTTCAGATGGTAAAGTGTACCAAGTCGAACATTACAACTTAGACGTTATTATATCTGTAGGATACCGAGTAAAATCCAAACAAGGTACCGCTTTCCGTCAGTGGGCAACCCAGCGATTGAAAGAGTACCTTATCCAAGGCTATACTATCAATCAAAAACGTTTGGACGAGTTACAACAAACCGTGCAATTCATTACCGAAACGGCAAAAGATATAGGAAATGTAAACGAGGCGAAGGGTATTATGGATATCATTTCACAGTATACCCAGAGCTTTGTGCTTTTGAACCAGTTCGATAGCAATTCCATTGAGCCGCGGAAACTCAACGAAAACATCACCTACGAAATTAATTATGTTGAAGCAAAGCTTGCCATTGCTGAACTTAAGAAACAGCTAATAGGGAAAAAAGAAGCAACAGCATTATTCGGCAATGAGAAAGATAACAGCTTTGAGGGAACATTGCAAAGTGTTGTGCAGACATTCGCCGGGCAATATCTATATTCCAGTATAGAAGAACAAGCCGCCCATTTACTTTATTTTATCATTAAAAACCATCCCTTTACTGATGGTAACAAACGCATTGGAGCTTTTATGTTCGTATGGTTTTTAGAGAAGAATAAACATCGATTTAAACGAGACGGTGAAATAAAGATCAACGACAATGCTTTGGTGACGTTGGCCTTATTAGTAGCTCAGAGTGATCCTCAGGAAAAAGAGCTGATGGTCAAACTGATTACACAGCTTATAAATAGTCGATAGTATAGCTCGGTCGGAGTTTCTTTAAATCTCATCAGTCTTTTACGTCAGGTAAAAAGACTAATTCATACAACGTTTGGTAATCATTTGCGTAGCGCACGAGCTTAATAGCGCTACAGCTTTTGACCACCATTTTCATAGGTTATTCTGCTTTACCGAGTTCTAAGGCTAAAACTCCGCCCACTATCATGATGATTCCTATGATTTGAATGGCACTCAAAGGCTCTTTGAAAAAGATAGCGCCAATAATCGTTAGGATGGTTATTCCTAAAGCAGCCCAGATTCCATAGGCGACGCCTATCGGCATACCACTTTTCAATGATAATGACAACAGGAAATACGCGCCGACCACACCAACCACGGCGACGCATGACGGCCAAAACTTACTAAACCCATCTGACTGTCGTGTTGCCAAAGCACCTATTATTTCTGCCAGAATTGCACCCAAGAGAAAGAAATGTTTCATATGTGTATTACTTTTTAGCAAAGTTAAGGTACCTAGTAACGGCGTGAAATATGGGGTAAAAGAATCATATGGATAATATTGTCACTATCCCAGTACCGGAATCAGAATAAATATATTTGTAAATTTGTACCTACAGTTTTAATGTAAAAACCGCTAATGTACCATAATAAAATACCACAGGCACTGGACTACGGCGTATCCGTCACAATGAAGGTCATCGGAGGCAAATGGAAGCCCTGTATAATTGATTGCATATCGAATGGCATAAACAGGCCAGCTCAAATTCAGAAGGCAATAAAGCAGGCTAGCCTGCGGGTTATAAACCAACAACTGTCGGAACTGTTGGATTATGAAATTGTGACCAAAGAATCCTTTGAGGGCTATCCGCTTAAAGTAGAATATACTTTAACGCCATTTGGAAACACATTGTTGTCTGTTATTGATGCTATGCAACAATGGGGCGATGCCCATGCAGATAAAGTGGCGGAAATAGCTATGAATAGGAAAGAAAACGTCACTCTCTATAGAAATAAAACGTGACGCGTTCAATCATCCGCACATATGTTAATGAAAAAAAATCAGAAGAGTATTTTCACGCCACAATCGAACATATGATGATAGCAGTGCAAAAAAAACACAATGATGGAAAATAAAGAAAAATACTATAGCGCATTATTGGAAAATGCCAGTGAACTAAAGTAATTATAATTAGCATACAAAACTGCTACGCGCCGTAGCAGTTTTGACGGTGAATTGGATTCTTTTTAATCAGTTATCAATTTATCGATAGAATATTTACCGCTACCGTTTATGAATATGGCAATACAAATGCCAATCACTAATAAATGATATTCATAACCCTCGCCCGATTGGTTTCCAAACCAATTCATAAAGAAACCATACTCTACATGTGCGGTAAAAATAATACCGACAAAAAGTATGATAAATGCTACTGCCCATAACCTCGACGCAAATCCAATAATTAGGGAGATTGCGCCAAGAAATTCAATGAGGATAACAAGAAGTGAAATAATCCAAGGTAAGTCCATATGTTCTGTTAGGTGCTCCATTTCTTTGGTAAATCCGGGACCACCAAACCAACCGAAGACTTTCTGCGCTCCGTGTGGAAACATTACAATCCCGAGCGTAAGTCGTAATGCGAGTCCTGTCCAATTAGTATTGGTACTGAAAATTATGTTTTTCATTCTTTAAATTGTCAACGTTTAAAAACAAAATTCGACAACGGAAAAGAAAAAAAAATTAAACTAGTTGAATAAATTATAGCGTTTATCTCTTTTTTCTAAGCATACTTAAAAAAACAGGCGTAATCCCGAGATAAGAAGCTATGTGTTTTTGGGGGATTCGTTGCACAAAATCGGGATGTTTTTGTATAAACAAGTGATAACGTTGTTCTGCTGTTAGGGAGTAATTCTGGTTAATTCGCTCTAATTGACTGATGTATGCATTTTGAATGAGGATGCGGAAATATCGCTCCAATTTTGGAACCTCTAGGTAAAGTTTTTCCAAATCGTTCTTTTTAATCTGCAAGATTTTTGCATTTTCCAATGCCACAATATTGTATGAGGAAGGCCTCTCGGTTAAGAAACTCAATAAATCTGCAATCCACCAGCTCTCCACAGAAAATATCAGGGTACGCTCAAAACCATTTTCGTCAATGGAATACGTTCTGAAACAACCCTCGAGTATAAAATTTTCTGTTCTACAAACTTCATTTGTCCGCAACAAAAACTCTTTCTTCCTCAACGTTTTAGAAGTAAAGTATTTTTCGATTGTTTCAGTTTCATTGTTATCGAGTTGAACGTGCTTTAAAAGATGTTCTATCAACTTCGTCGTATCCATTTCTGTCTGTTGGTTTTGCTTCGCTAAATGACAGTTAAGCGGCTTGTGTACATTTTTTCCATGCTCATGATCTGTTTTAAGGTCATCGGATCAATTGTGCTGAAAAAGTAAAGGTAATCCTCAAAATCTTTCAAAGCAAGCATATCATCAAAATATAAATTCCAAACAGGAAGCAATGTGTAAAAATGACTATTTTTGTATAAGCAAACGTGTTCTGCCAAAAACAAGAGATGATTCAACCGGGGACAATAACACTTTTCTTTATAATATGCTACTTTTTGAATTTCTCATTCCTGTATTCGCAAGAATCATTGAAGGGAAAAGAATTCGAAGAATATATAAATGCTTTGCTCCGAAATGACCAGCGGTATAATGCCGAGCTAGGGAAAATGTGCTGCTAAAAAAAATCATCGACCTACAAGATAAAATACGGGAGCTCGAAGATACCAATGCACAATTGGTTCTTCATAGAAAACTTCTATTAGAAAAAGTGACTTCCTTAAAATTGAAAATCCAAATACACGAAACGGACGCTAAATAATCTTTCTGAATTTATTTCTGGTATTTAACCATCTGTGAAGCTACATTGGAAATTCAGCAAGTTTCGGATTTTTTATCTTAACATACATAGCAATCTTTGCAACAGATTTTAAAACTAAAAAACAATGCAAAGATTTAAAGACAAATTCGCTCTTATCACAGGCGGAACAAACGGAATGGGATATGCCACAGCCCAACAGTTCATTAACGAAAGCGGTAAAGTAATTATTACAGGGCGAAGCGCCGAAACGGTAAACAAAGCTGTAGAACAATTAGGCGAAAATGCGTTTGGTATGGTGTCCAATGCAAGCAGTATGCAAGATATAATGCTTTTGCAGGACCAGGTAAAACAATACACTAGCCACATTGATTTGCTTTTTGCCAATGCAGGTTACGGAAAGTTTGCTCCTGTTGAGTTTGCTGATGAAGCCCATTTTGACGAGTTGTTTAATTTGTTGGTAAAAGGCACATTTTTTACCGTCCAGCAAATCGTACCATTGATGAAAAAAGGAAGTACAATCGTACTCAATACCTCGGTAGTAACGGAAATGAATATACAAAATTTTTCTATTTATTCATCAGCTAAATCCGCCGTGCGATCATTCATCAAAACATTCGCAGCAGAGTTCACCACAAAAGGTATTCGTGTAAACGGCATCAGTCCCGGGTATATCAAAACAAACGGATTTAACAATACGGGTTTAAATCCCGAACAGATCGAGGAAGCTATTCAAAGCATTATCCCTACTATTCCATTCAAAAGATTCGGCGAACCTGCCGAAATAGCCAACGCCGTATTGTTTCTTGCCTCACAAGAAGCCTCATACATCCACGGAACAGAATTAACAGTGGACGCAGGAATTTCGATTATATGATGATAGCGCAAAAGATACAAAATACAGATTGGCAAACCATAACTGAAACGATGCATACAAACGGTTATACGGTTATCGCCAACCTGTTAACAGACGAACAATGCGAAATGCTGAAATCGGAATACAATAACCCATACGCTTACAGAAAAACGGTAGTAATGGAACGCCACCGTTTTGGTTTGGGCGAATACAAGTATTTTAATTATCCGTTGCCCGACATCATTCAGCAAATCAGAACTAACATTTATCCGCACCTTGCACCGATAGCAAATGCGTGGTTTAGAGCGTTGAATATGGATAGGCAATTTCCCTTGGAACACGCAGAATTGTTACGACAATGCCACCAAAACGGACAGCAAAAAGCAACTGTTTTGATTTTGAAATACGGCAAAGGCGGTTTCAATACCTTACATCAGGATTTGTATGGCGAAGTTTATTTTCCGATACAGACCGTTTTGTTTTTGAATGAACCAGACCAAGATTTCACAGGCGGCGAATTTGTATTGACACAGCAAATTCCGAGAGCACAATCCAAAGCCATTGTATTGAAACCAAAGAAAGGCGATATGCTGATTTTTACAACGAATTTTAAACCCGCAAAAGGCACAAAAGGCTACTATCGGGTAAATATGAAACACGGTGTAAGCGAAGTAAAAACTGGCGAACGCCATACATTAGGAATTATTTTCCACGATGCAGTTAGTTAGGGTATGATACTCCCACAAAATTCGTAAATTTAGCCATCAAGCCGTTTTTGAAGCACACCATGACAGATATCGAACAACTCTTGCAGCAGATTAGTTAGTAGAAGATATCAATATCCAAAAGCAACTGAAAAGTGGAAAATACCGAGACCACATTTAAAGAATTCACAAAGACATATATCAGGAATTTTCCTGATAAGTTTCGATATTTAGAAACGCTTGTGCAAATCTATAATGTTGATGATTTATTTACTAAAAACATCGTCACGCCGACACCGCTGTTAAAAGCCGATTTCAATTTTATTGTATTTCCTACAGACGGAAATTTTGAACAGCAGGTTGGAAATGAAATAAAGAAAGTGTTGGCAAATCAGGCTTTGTTAGTAATGCAAGGCGAAGTAACATCGCTATTGCGACAGTCGAAAAATGTCAAAGGCTATTACATCACTTTTGATGATAAAATATTACAGCAGTTCAAAGACCAAAGTTACTTTATAAAGCTATTTACCGTCGCCCCAATCATTCAGCTACACAGCAACGACAGTAAATTTTTGGAACAGGTTTGCAAACTCATCATTCAGGAATTGGAAACGCCAAAACCTGATGAACAAATTGTCCTCTATCTTTTTCAATCGTTATTACTGAAGCTCTTAAAATCTTCCGAGCTGAAAAAAGGCTTGTCGAGGCAGTTTGATATTGCGATTTCTTTTAGGGAATTAGTGTATAAGCACTATTCAGAGCATTACAGTATAAACGATTATGCTGAGCTTCTAAATATTTCATCTAACTATTTAAATCGGTGTATTCAAAATGTCTGGAACAAATCAGCCAAGCAGTTTACACAGGAATTTATTATTATCCAATCCCGAAAATATTTACAGGATTTTTCCGAACCTATATCGGGTATTGCCTACCATTTGAACTTTAGCGACCCCTCTTATTTCGGCAGGTTGTTTAAAAAAATCATCGGCATTTCGCCACAGGAATATCGCTCAAAGACAATGCACGATTTGTCCGAGTAATGGAACTGTCAATCCTTACCTGTTTGCACCAAAATAGTCAATTTTGCACTATTAACTAAAACAAAAAGGTAAGATGAAAAATACATCGGTTTACATTTCGACAATCGCATTATTAGGACTTTTTGGAGGTGGCAGTATCACAGTCCTGTTTATCATTGTTCCGTTTTGGCACTCTTTGGCCCCAAACGAACTAATGCTCTGGTTTAATCATTATGGGGCAAGAGTGGGAATCACAATGTTACCAATGCAGATTATTCCGTTTATCCTTTCGATATACGCTTATATTTCAGTCAGAAAAAGAAAAGAAGACGGAAAGGGTTTGTGGTTTTGGGTAAATATTTCAAACATCGTTATTCTGATTATGCTTTTAGCATATTTTCTACCTATCAATTTTCAGTTTGTAAACCAAACAATGAACCCTAATGAAGTTCCGTCAGAACTAATACGTTGGGAAATTATTCACATAGCAAGAACTATCCTTACTGTTTTAAGTGCGGTTTTGGCAATCATCGCGTATTTCAAACTTTTACGGAACTTCATCTACATCAATATGGAACCAAGCCATACACCATAACTTAATTTTTCTGTACACAATATGAACATCTTTCTATTTGGAGCAACAGGCGGAACAGGAAAAGAAATCCTGATAAACTCCCGACGGATATTGATGGCATGTTTGACCTCGATTCCGACCCAGATGTACATAGATAATTTGATAGAGACGTGTTCTAGTTTGGGTACTTCCTTTTGCCATCACGATAGCGTTAGGGGCACTGTGCGTCGGGAATAGCCAGGAACGGGGAGACGAGATCATCACCTTCGCCGGGATGACGGAAGTCAAAAATACCCTCTATCGGCTCACCGCTTGCACTATTTAAGCTCACAAAACGGATTGTTTGAGCTTATAATACTTAAGAAAAGAGCTCATTATTAATATATAGGCTCAAAAAAATTAACAAATAAGCTCATTTATACGTAACTTTGAGCTTATAAAAGCATATGGAAAACCGAAAGACGATGCCACTATGCTCTTAAATCATAAAGAAGCATTGAACTTCATCATTGATAATCCCGATTACGTTGTACCCTTGACCATAGCAAGAATAGAAGATATTCATAGTATTTTGGTCAAGGATCTTCCAGTTGAACGTAATCTCAGGCAACGTCGGGTAGGTATTTCCGGTACAAATTACAAACCTTTGGACAACGAGCACCAGATAAGAGAAGCCCTTGAAGATATGTGCCACCTAATCAATAACAAGAAGAACATATTTGAACAATCCCTGTTGGCACTGGTGTTGTTATCCTACATTCAGGCATTCAATGATGGAAACAAACGAACAGCGCGAATTGTCAGCAATGCCATTCTGATTGCCAATCAGT
>NZ_PVBQ01000031.1 GCF_002980525.1 Sphingobacterium haloxyli | reverse complement strand
TGAATAGTATGTTTGCCATATTGTTTGGGTGCACCTAAAAATAACCATTTTTTAGGACAAACAATAAAAATCCCCGACACTTTGCCGTATCGGGGATCTTTTTTTAAAAGGCTTTTTAGACAGCCTCATTGGAAAAGTACGATCACTGATTTTTGCGACAACTGAACCGGCTTCTAATTCTCCTTGGGCAAACACGTTACCTATATCCTTACCAATGTAATGTCCCCCTATCAAACAACGAAGATATCTGTTGCCGATTTAACCAGACAGTACCTTTATCAAATTGTATCTCAATCTGGGTTCGATTATCTTTTGATTGATACATTAAGATCTTGCTCATAGCTTTAAATTCTTTGGTTGAAGCGAGCTTCAATTGGTCACTTTAAAGTTGGACGCTATTATAGTATAGACGCAAATACACTATTCTTTTATACTAAAAAAATAGCAACGATAACCAGAGAGATAGCTATTGGTAAATATTTGTGACAAGATAGAGGATCAAATCAGTTATTATTACCGTTCTAGATCCTTCCTCATCTCCTCTACAAAAGCACTGTCAATGCGAAAATAAGTAGAATCGCCCTTACGAAGACTCTGTAATTTTTCTATAACATCATCAGCTCGTAGATTTCTCCGCATGTTCCGGTCGAAATTAAAACTAATTTCGACCTCTAGTTTGTCTAAATCAACGGCCTTTAATTGCGAAACGTGTATATGGATGCCTTCACTGAGCTGAAGGAAACGGTCTTCTTTCAAGGTAGCCCGCACACTGCCGTCGTCGTGAAGGGGAACGTCGATACCTGCCCGAAATATGGCGTAATCCCACTGTTCGGTAAATACGTACATCACGGTGGTGAGGTCTTCCTGTGATTCTGCGTACTGTGGTATACCTGCTTCTTCTCTTTTCCTACTAACCTCAGCGAGTTCTCTTCCTCTTTCTGCTACGGCCTCATGCCGCGGATCTTCTGTTTCTACTTGCTTTTCTCGAGCTTTGTCTTTCTTCCGAAAAAAATTGAACATGATAATGGTGTTTAGTTATTCTTCTAAGATACTAAAAAAGATTGGTTTATAAAGTATGGGAGGTTCAAGCTGATGTTTACCCCGGACCCGCGGCACAACTACGACCGCGGCAGCCAGTGTAAGGTGCATGGCCAGATTCGCGAGGATGAGGGTATGACGGATCGTACGCCTTATCCGCAAGAGCATGAGATTGGGCTGCCGAGGAGGAAGATGGGGTTGACGGAGCAACCGCTGATATAAAAGTAAGAATTTCCGCATTTATTTCATTGGGAAAGTCCATGGGCAACGAATGGGTTCCACCCTCCCACTCTTTAGCCTGTAAGCACTTAATGTGCTCTCTAGCAAAGGCAACTGCTTTTTCAGCATCATGCATAACGCTTTTTGCTCCCATAGCTACGTAAACAGGCATTTGCCACGTACATAGTTGTTCGGCAGTGATTCTTTCAGGCAGTCCCGGTAACTTTTCGGCATAATATTCTGTTCCCTCTGCTATCATACGGGCTACCGGATCGTCGTAGTCTATCTCGGCCGCCCCGCTGATATCTTCTATCATCCGCTCTCGCCAGCGTTTAGGCAAAAATGGAATTGCCGATGGAATCGTCTTTAGGATTGTCGTTGTCTTCAGTCCTTGAAAGACACAAATCGGCTCCAGGAGTACCAAGGACGCTATCTTTTCAGGATAGCGCGTAGCATAATTGGCAGCAGCCCATCCTCCAAATGAATGCCCCACAATATGCGCTTGGGTTACGTGCAAGGACGACATAACTTCGTGTAGCCAACGGGCTTGGTCGGCTCCATCCCCAATTTGGACAGTCTGAATACTCATCCCGGCATCGCCTAAAGCATCTATAGCATAGACGGGATGTTTGGCGAGAAAAGCAGGTAAATTGTCAGACCACATCGGTGCACCAGCCGAGCGGCCTGGTATTAAAATGATAGGCGCAGCGGATTCTGTTTTTTCAGTTTGCCATTTATATACGCGAACAACTCCGTAGCTGGTACGAATATCAAGGGTGTGACTGGGTGTTGGAAGTAATCCCATCGCTTTGCTGTATGTCTTCTTATAGGTTAAATATCCGCTACTTGAACGCCAGTATCCCACAGGACATGAATCATACAAAGCTATCCCTGCGAGACTCATCATAATCGCGCTCAGAATAAGTATCGATACCCACAGCTTACGTTTACGCCTTTTTAATGTCATTTTGATGAAATTAAAAACTATGTAAAACACCGAAACTCAAAACTCCATGCCCATGGTGAGTCCTGTCATAATGAAAACCAACTCTATCTCTTCGGACCGCTTCATTATATCGCTTTACAGCCCGGTCCAAATGAACGTCAGATTTGATGTTAAAATAGCTCGATGCCGCACCAATGCCGCAAATTGTAGCCCAGTAAGTAGGACCTGATATGCTACCGCGATCGAAATACGCGTATAATGAAAAACCCATAGAAATCAGATTGATGATTTTAGCGGTGTTCCTTGATCTTTTGAATACTAGAAAATTATCGTCTACGATCGAATCTTGAAGCTGAGAAAGGGGAATTTGCAATCCGTAGGGACTCTCAATTTTTTTGCCTTCATAGAAATATTTCTTGCTCAAAAACTTCTGCTTCGTCTCTATGGGAAATAAATGGCTTTTATCATTTTGAGCAAATGATTTTACACAGAAACCGATCAGAACAATGATTAGAATATTGACTTTCATAAAACGACTTACTTCTTGCATGACACAAAGGTGCAAAGTCGTTTGCTCTGAAAATTGTATATTTCCGGCGTATTTTACACGTCTGGTTTTAGTGCTGAATAGTTCCTATGGTATGCTTTTGGGGTATGGCCCGACAGGGCTTTAAAATCGCGGTTAAAATGGGCCTGGTCGTAGTAGCCACATAATGTGGCAATATCTGTAAACGACTGGGTGTTAGTTTCAAAACAGTTTTTAGCATATTCAAAGCGGACAATCTTAGCGTAGGATTTAGGGGTAAAGCCTATCATTTCATTGAATTTCCTTTCAAACTGCCGTTCAGATAACGATACTTTTTTTAACAGGCTTGCCAAATCAGTAATGCCATTTCGTAAATTAATTAGGTGTACAGCGTCTACTATTCTTCCGTCAAGGGGCTTAGTGACGTCCATTTGATTAATTAGGAATTGGCTGGTTGCACCCACTCTCTCTGTAAAATCACGGGCGGTATAGATGCGTTCTATCAGTGCTGTTCCTTCGCTTCCGAGTAAGATATCCAAAGTAAGTATTTGATTGGTAAGCTCAGTGGCTGGCACTCCGAACAACAAAGGCACGGCAAACGGGTAAAATTTGACTCCAAATATACCCGCGCTTCCATTTGTGATAAAGTCCTCGGGGCTATTAGTTTGGCCATGGAAAACCGCCGCTTTCTCAAAACTTACGAAAGAACTATTCTGGGCATTGCCAAATCCGCCTTCGAAATAAAACTGCAGCCCCGAACAGCTTGATGCCGTGGAAATATGGGTAAAGTTCTTTTTGTTTGCGAAGTCCACTTGAACTTGCCAAAAATATTGAACAAATGAACTTAGGTGTGCTGGTGGCAATGAAATGTTGTAGTGCATATTGTTGTTTTGTGCATAAAAAATACCCTCGTTCACTAAAAATAATAGATATGTATGATAATCCTGTTTAATTTCTTGTAAATCCGTCTAAAGACTTCTCCGTAATTCCTTGTTTATTCGCTGTTAATTTTGCCAAATCACGAACATGTTGGGTTGTCACTTTGTTATACGTTGCAAATACCAAAAGGTAGCGATGATTGAGCTGTTTGTTTGTTAAAAATAAAAGTCTAATTTTTCCTTAGTTACTTTTTCGTTGCTGTAGTAATAATCAGTTTACCAACAGTCCTGCCAGTTTCTTGCTGTAAATGAGCTTTTTGTATGTGTTCAAAACTATATATTTTGTAAATATGCGGTTTTAGAATTCCTTCTTCTAGCAATGAAGCAATTTTTTTCATATCATCTCCATTAGATTGCACCAGAATAAAATAGCCTTTCACTCCTTTAGAGGCAGCTTTCGCGGTTACTTCTTCATTCAGACCAGTAGGGATGCTGATGATATCTCCGCCTTCCTTAGTCACTTCAAGAGAGTGGTCTATGTTATTTCCTCCGATGGTATCGAGAACAAAATCAAATTCCCTTGGATGGGCGGTCCAATCATAGTCGTTGTAGTCAATATGCCCATCAGCTCCTAGGTTCAATACGAAATCCCTGTTTTTAGCAGAGGATGTCCCAACCACGGTAGCTCCTAAATATTTAGCAATCTGAACGGCAATATGTCCAACTCCTCCAGAGGCCGCATGGATAAGTACTTTTTGACCTTTATGTACTTTGGCATTTGTTACAAGGGCTTGCCAAGCAGTCAAAGCGACCAAAGTTGTCGCAGCAGCAACTTCATGGGAAATGTTCTTAGGTTTAATAACCAGTTGCGAAGCAGGGGCCGCTATGTATTCTGCATATGCCTTTCCATGCCCGGGAAAGTTTACCATCCCGAATACTTCGTTGCCAATCTGAAATCTGTCATCAAGACTTTCTACAACCGTGCCAGAAATATCCCATCCTAAAACAAGAGGGCTTTCATCTTTTATCCTTCCATATATTCCTTTTCCATTACGGGTTTTTATATCGACAGGATTGATACTTATTGCTTTAACTTGAATTAATACTTCTCCAGATTTAATGGTTGGTTTGTCCATATCCTGAATGACTAAGTTCTCTACACCACCGGGTGCTTTTAATACTATTGCTTTCATTTTTATGTTTTTAAAGTAATGGTAAGCAAACAATAATCCTGCCTACCGATTGACCCTGTTAATTTGTTGGCAGTTTTTATTGTTCTTTTGTAACCTCTATTCCTATTTTACCATAGAAATTTTCATCACCTGTTCTGTATTCCAGTAGACTATGTGCTTTACCAATCTCTGACAATGGAAATACCTTACTTAAAACTGGTTTTAGCTTTCCGGACTCTATTAATTTTGTTAGCTCATCCAGTTTATTTCGGTTCTGTCTGGTAAATACAAAATGGTACGTAGCGTTTTTCCCCCATGCGTGAATCAGGTTTTGTGGCTGTTCAATATCAACCAAGGTTACGACCTGTCCCATTTGACTTAAAATCTTTCCACTATCTGAAAGTGTGGTCCCCCCTATCGTATCGATCACCACGTCTACACCTTCGTTATTGGTCAGTTCTAAAATTGCATCGATATAGTTTTCCGCTGTATAATCAATGATATAATCCGCACCCAAACCTTTTAAAAATTCGTGATGTACGGCTCTCGCTGTTGTATAAACCGTCGCTCCAATAGCTTTTGCTATTTGAATGGTTGGTACTCCAACACCACCTGCACCACCGTGTATCAAAATCGTTTGATTAATCTTAAGATGTGCTCTGCTGTAAAGCATTTCCCAGGCTGTACCGGCGGCTAAAGGAAATGTAGCAGCTTCTAAATGGCTCACATTTTTGGGTTTGATACCGATGATGGATTCCTTGGCAACATGATATTCTGCATAGCTTCCATTTCCGTTAAAGATTTCTGGCGTATAATATACTTCGTCGCCAACTTTAAAATTTTTGACACCTGTACCGACTTCCACAATAACGCCAGACACATCATGACCGGTAACGACCGGAAGCTGTAACTCATTTTTATAATCTCCTCTCCGAACCTGATAATCTAGCGGATTGACTGATGTTGCCATCACTTTTACTAATACTTCATCAACACCTGGTTTGGGGGTTGGCACATCTAATAGTTCAAATTTTTCTACCGAGCCGAACTCGTTTAATACTGCTGCTTTCATACTTATAACATTTTTAGATTAAACTTTTTTGTGTTTTGTGGAGTGATTCTACCTTCATTACTTCTGTTTTTTGTATTTACCTAATTAGGTAAATACCTAAATTATCATCCAAATTTTTTTACAGTTTATTTTTTATAAACTCTGATAGCTCTTGAATGGACTTTTCATTTCTTCTATAATAAGTCCACTGTCCCCTGCGTGTAGCAATCAAAATATTTGCTGCTGACATGGTTTTTAAATAATCTGAAACAGTCGGAATAGACATACCAGCCTTTTTGGCAATATCCGATACACACACACCTAGCTCTGGTGTATATTCACTTAACTCCTCTTCGGGAAAATGATTAAAGGGGTCTTTTAACCATTCCAGAATATTTAAACGTGTTTCATTTGATAACGACTTTATAATCTCTAATAATTTCATGTTACAAATTTAGGTAATTATCTAAATACCTGCAAATTTTTAACAACTTTTTCGTCTTTTTTAATTACTATCTCTTTTCTTCTCTCCAATAATCCCTAAATGCGTATTTTGGAAACTGTCAGTATATTTTAAACCATATCCTAAAGTTCTGTCAAAAGCAATATGAGCAAAAAGTATGATTGCAATAAGTTTCCAATAATCGCTACCATAAGTAATCGCATACAAAGCGACTATTGTCGCTACCAAACGATGATGGGTCAGGTTATAGGTAAACGCCCCTATTTTATTACTTATAACATATCCGATCATACCAATGTCGGGCAATAACAGTAGTGCAGGAAACCACCACCATGCAAAATTTAATTTGCTAAATAAAAAGATACATAATAGAAATATTGCAATTTCTTCTAATTTTAATAAATTTTTCATTTCAGTGACGGTTTGCTATTTTAGATCGAACTACAATATTACACATTCTGTTCCGTCAAAAACGATGACATAGGTCGATAAATTGATATTTACGCTCGCTGCATGTTTACTTCTTCTTTTTATGTGCTAGACTTTTGGCGGTGCTGTCGATAAATGCGACGAAATCCTCCTCCGCTTTGAATAGGTTTGACGAACAACGTCCGAATTCTGCTAAAGATTACGACTTATAGGGTTGTATCAGCCTCATTTATTTCGAGGTCATTAATACTCGCATATCGTTTTTTCATTAAGCCGTCTTCGTCAAACTCCCAATTTTCGTTTCCGTAGGCTCTAAACCATTTACCCTCTTTGTTTCTATATTCATATTCAAACCTAACGGCAATTCTATTATCAGTATGCGCCCAATATTCTTTTTTGAGTTTGTAGTCCAATTCTTTTTCCCATTTCTCGGTCAAAAATCTTACAATTTCTTCCCGACCATTAATAAACAAGTTTCGATTTCGCCATTCACTATCAACGGTATAAGCCATTGACACCTTTTCAGGATTTTGGGTATTCCAAGCATCTTCCGCCATTTGGATTTTCTGCTTTGCTGTCTCCAACGTAAATGGAGGTAAAGGATGTTTCTGTTCCATGGTATTAAATTAGGTTGTTCACGATTTTTTTTGATCTCTCGACCAACTCGTTTGAGTTAAAAAGTTGGCTTTCTGTAATTGAGCTTTCAAATAACAGATAGATGTGAGCGGATAGTTGTTCCTCTCCGAGTTCTTTTTCAAAGAATTTTCTAAGGTCGTTTTTGTGCTTCTTTATAACTGAAAGTATAGCGTCTTGTTCTTTTGATATTTCCGACAAGATGTTCAAAAAACTGCACCCCCTAAAATCTTCGATTTCGTTCATATAGCGAATGAAATCAAAGGCGTTAAATATTCTTTTTTTGGTAGTTTTCGATTTTGACACGTATTTCATCAATTCAGAAAACCAATATTCGTGTCTTGCCTTTAAAAAGGCGACACATAGTTCGTCTTTTGATTTAAAGTGTTGGTAAAAACTCGCTTTGGCAACATTGGCTTCGCTGATAATCTGATTAATCCCGGTGCGATTATAACCCTGTTGACGGAACAACAGTGAAGCCGTATCCATAATTCTCTCTCTGGGGCTGCTCATGTTTATATTCTTTATGAAGACAAATGTAGAGAATAAAAAACAAACAGACAAGTCTGTCTGTTTGTTTTTTATAAATGGCTTCTTTTATCCATCAAGCCGTCTATACTTTCCGGCTGGTTTGCTTTTCATGCAATGAATTGCATGGTTTGTTGTAGTCCATCCAACCGTTTTTGTTCGGAATTGTCCGGCTCAATCAACTTAATATCTCTATCTCCCCAAATTATATGGAAAATTACCGATGCCAGCACTACTACATTCGCTATAATCAAAAATGTATTCATCTCAATTCTTCATCAAAAATTACTACGCTCCCACTTTTGATATAAAACTATGGGATACCAATCCTTTCATTACACGCTGAAAGTTTTAGAAATGGAGCGGTAACTGGTTCTTAATTATTATTCCAGTGTTTATTCTGGTGCTGAATATTTTACAATATCTATGCCGATACCATTAGGGTCTTGTATTGCAAAGTGCCTGTCGCCCCACGGTTCGTTTCGGATGTCAATCTCTATTTTAATGCCTTTTTGCTTTAAATCTTGATAAACTTTATCCACATCTTCTACTTCGATAGTGAGGTACATTCCCTGACCCTCAAATGGTTTTTGAAAAATTGGCTTCTGACTTGGGTGGTTTGGCAATAGGAAACTAATTTCCGCTTCCTTATTTGGTGTATGCAATAAGATATAAAACTCGTTTTCAAAAGTTACACCAAAGTCTAAGGTTTTAGTATAAAACGCTTTTGTTTCTACCAGTTTTTCTGTGATAATGCCTGCATTTAGTTTCATCTTGATTTCTTTTTTAGTAGTTGATTTAGTTTGTGAAAACGCTTCTGTTGTTAAGCAAAGCGTTACAATTATTAATATGAGCCGTTTCATTTTTTTATTTTTTATTTGATTTAACGAATTGCGCGTAATGGAAACTTCGTATCCGCCCTGTGAGCCACGTCTATGAATAATCTTATGTTGTTTCTAGCTTTGCTGGATGAGCAAAGAAGAAAAAAGAGTCCAGATGTTTGCTATGATAGCAGACTGGCAGCAGAGCGGCCTGA
>NZ_PVBQ01000030.1 GCF_002980525.1 Sphingobacterium haloxyli | reverse complement strand
CAGAACATGCCTTCCGGTCTTCCCAAAACCATTACAGAATCAGAAAAACAGAAAACCTTCGATAAAAATATTGGGAAACCTCCAAAAATGAAAAAGCCGCCTCAGTTATTTTTGAGACGGCCTCTTTATATATCAATTGATCAAAGACACAATACCATCAATTAGAGGTAGGGTTTTGTGTCAACTTACCCGGATAAGCATTGATAGCGTCTTGTGGAATATAATAGACCACGCGATAGTCTGTTGGTGCTACCTCCAGCGGCTGATTGTGTGCGCCCGGATAATGACGCGTCAAGGTTCCGCCATTACGATATACATCGTAACTACGCTCTGCTTGGAAGGCTAGCTCTAATTGACGTTCTTTATCGATTAAAGTACCGGCATTGGAAGCGTTAATCGAACTGTATGCACCATCCACAATGGAACGCGTACGTATCTCGTTTAAATCAGCCAAAGCAGCACTATAGTTGCCTAATTTAGCATACGCCTCTGCACGGTTCAAATAAACCTCTCCTAATCTACTGATTACAGGTGAATGTAAGTGTGATTCTTCGCCTTCTCGGGAAGCTTTCGTAATATAAAATTGTGGTAGTCCGTTGTTTACGGTAATAAAGTTATCAATTACCCCCGTATAGGTATTACCATCCGCGTGGTTAATACTATAAGTCTCCTGCTCAGCATTCAGAGGTGTTAAGGTATATGTATTATCGCCGTCTCTACATGTAATTATGTTTCCACTTCGAGTCACTGTTGCCTGCACATAAGTCAATGTATTTCCTTTCCGTATAAAACGGAACACCTCGGTATAGTTACCTGTGCTGGCATCCTGCGAATAGGTTGGTGCAATGAATGCTGCACGCGCATCCACTATATTATACTTTTCTTCCCGCCAGTCGTTTCGTCCAGTTTCATTCAGCAGGTCGATATACTTAGCGCTGGCATACATTTCGCCCCAGCCCTGACCACCGATATTGGCATACATACCCCCGACACCATAATAATGGTCGGAACCAGAAAACTCTGATGCCATCCGTTTGATAGCAAAAATAGTCTCTGGATTGTTCTCCGGTGTATAGGTGCTGTATTGCATGAATCGCTCCCGTGGTAATAACGAATAATCTCCGGAATTAATGACCTTATCTGCATAGTCTACAGCCAGCTGTGCATATGCGGTATTTGGAGACGCATAGGTGCCGCTCATATACAAATACACGCGTGACAATAAGGCATAAACCGCTCCTTTTGAAGCATAAACCGGTCCATTATTGATAGTCAGCAATTCTTCTGCTTTCTCTAGATCCGCGATAATATGTTGGTAGGTTTGCGCGACACTTACACGGTCATCCAGTTCCAGCCCGGGGATATCTTCCGGTGTACCATTTACAATAGGCATCCCTAAATTGGTTTCGGGATTATCGTAATAAGGACGCCCGTAGGCTCTGACAAAATAGAAATACATCAATCCCCGTATATAATAGCACTCACCCAAACGGTTATTAATTTCTTCACTTTGTCCTTCGGCAAACATATCGATTATGTTGGACGTTTGTGCAATAGCTTTATAGCCCGCGTTCCAAAACTGGTTCAGACGACCATTATTTGGTGTACGATTATAACTTATAAATTCAAAAAATGCATCAGTAGATGTACCCCGGATTGCAATGTTATCGCCGGCGTATTCACCCGCACGATGCATAGGGTCGGACCAAGCTTTCAATTGTCCGTATGCTCCGTTAATCATGGATTCTAAATACGTATCCGGATCATTCATAATGTCATCGGCATCCATCGATCCATAGGGTGCACGATCAATATCGCAGGATACGAAAGCAGTGGCCGTCATTAAGGCTATAAATATTATCTTCTTCATGTTGATTATCAATTTTTAAAATGAAACATTGAACCCGAACATAAACCGACGGACAGCAGGATAAACGGATGGACCGGCCGAATTCGTTAAGTTACCTCCTTCTCGCCTTCCATCCACCGGTGTCAAAGGAATTTCGGGGTCTACACCAGAATAGTTGGTTAGGGTGAACAAGTTTTCTCCAGTAAAGAATACCCGTAAGTTGCGGATGTTATATTGCTCCAGTTTAAAATTATACCCTAAAGTCAACGACCGCAAGCGTAAGAAATCACTATCTTCTAAATAGCGTGAAGACACTTTATTTCCGTTATCCCGATTACCATATTTTGCAACAGGATGTGTGGCATTATCGCCGGGTTTTTCCCAGCGGCTCCAACCCGGCATCAATTTCATTTGATTACGGTCAGTATAAGCACCATCCGAATCATATTCCTGACGGGAATAATTATAGATTTTACCTCCTATTGAATAACCAAAGACCGCTCCTAAATCAAACTGTTTGTATTTTAATGCGGTAGAAAACCCTCCATATAGATCTGGCGCTGCTTTTTCTAATTCTGTCAGTGTTGCGTCAGCATAATTGGAAGTTGTGGTACGCACTTCATTACCCTCATTATTGGTTTCTGTTTTATACCACATCGGTGTTCCGTTATCTGGATTTACACCTGCCCATTCCCGCATGTAGTAAGTATCCACTGGACGCCCGGGTTCCAATACACGCTGAGCAGACCCAGCTATATTTGATCCATCACCGACAATAACTGGTCTTACTGCAAAGGTGCCATCTGCCCCTCTTGTTTCAAAAAGCTGTGTCAACTTATTCTTATTGTGTCCCACATTCAAATCCACACTCCAGTACCAATCGTCGTTCTGAATAATATCTCCACCAATGGCTATCTCAAAACCGGTATTGCGCATAGCTCCGATATTCCGCCACATACTGGTAATACCCACGGTACCTGTTACCGGTACTTGGTATAATACATTATCCGTATCTTTCACATAAAAATCGAGGGTAGTCCGTAAACGGTTATTTAAAAAAGTGGCATCCATTCCTGCACCGGCTGTATAGGTTTTCTCCCAGGTCAGGTCTCTATTTCCTTTTTGACTAATCAATGCCCCCGGTCTACCATTATATCCAGAACCTTGCTCGACGGAGTAAAGATCATATTGTGGATATAAAGCCGTCGGACGGTTACCTACCGAACCATAGGCTGCACGCACTTTTAAAGCATTCACCCAATCCGCGTTAAACCAGTCTTCATAGTGTATGTTCCATCCCCCACTAATCGAGAAGAAATTTCCATATTTCGCATTATCACCAAAATTGGAAGCACCATCTCTTCGGAAAGATAGTTGCGCCATGTATCTGTTATCATAGGAATAGTGTATGTCTGACAAAAACGATTGAACCGCCCATTCATCGATTTCACCACGGGTACGCTCCGGTGAGGTGACAGCATCCATCACTTCGAAGCCCGGAATAATGCCGATTCCGTAAACATCCAAAGTTTTGGAACTGTAATCATTAAACTCATAGGCTAACAAACCACTCACCGTATGTTTGTCCCAGGTTTTGTTAGCTCGTAGGATCTGGTTCGTATAACGTCGCGCGTATTCGAATCGATAGTCGGTTAAGCGTCCCACTACCCCTATACCCGCATTTGAACGTGGATCCTCATAACCTGCATTAGCGTATGTATTATAACGATAGTTGTTAACAGAAGAAAACATTAACCAATCGGTGAGTTTGATATCAAAATCAAAGTTCCCCATAAATTCGTAATTCGTATTCTGCGAATGGTTCCATTGCAAATCGTACAAATAATTGGTTTCAGAATTGTTTACCCAACCACTGTAGCGGTGTGGTACCAAGTTACCATTTTCGTCGAAAGGGCTATCCCAAGGGAAGCGGCTATACATAGCAGTTACTGAATATTGACGGTTTTCCACTCCACGGCGTGCGCCGACAATCGAAGGCTTAATGGTCAGCCATTCTAACGGTTTGTATACTTGTCTAAAACGGACGCTATAGCGATCGAAGTCGTATCCCTTCACAGCGCCTTGTTCATCATAATACCCTAAGGATAGAAAAGATTGTAACGTTTCAGTTCCGCCTTGCACGGTTAAATTATGATTTTGTGTAAATCCGGTTTCGGTTGCCAGATCCCACCAGTCAAAATTACTATTACGCAACTCGCTATTCCAACGCGGAAAAGATATATCACCTGCATTCTCGAAAGAGCTGTAGTAATCATATAATTCCGCTCCATTCATCATGCTCACATTACCATTATTCAGCTTATTGAACCCCATCCGTGTAGCATAGTTGACAGTTGTTTTTCCTACTTTTGGATTTTTAGTAGTTATCACAATAACGCCGTTTGCTCCTTGTGAACCATAGATGGCCGTAGAAGCCGCATCTTTCAGCACGGTCATCGATTCAATATCGTCCGGATTTATATCCCCGGGTTCAGACCCTACAATCACCCCGTCTATAACCCATAATGGTTCGGTAGCACCACTTAAAGTTGCTTGCCCACGTATGACGACAGCACCTCTTTGTCCAGGCTGTGCCGAACCTGGCGTTACCTGTACCCCGGGGGCTTTTGCGCTCAACATATTTTCCACCGACGGGGTTGTGATATCACGCAACTCGTCGCCGGTCACTACCTGCAACGATCCCGTAAGACTTTCCCTTTTTTGTGTGGAATATCCTGTTACGACGACTTCTTCCAGCGCTTGATCGCTTTCCTGCAATACCGCTTGCAATGTGCTCCCTTCAACAACTGCTGTATAAGGATCAAATCCTACAGCAGTAAACACCAACACATCTCCATTTTTTGCACTGATGGAAAAATTACCATCTTCGTCTGTCTTAGTCGATACTGCAGGGTTTCCCGATACAGATACCGTAACCGCCCCAACTGGACCGTCTGCCGAAGTGACACTACCTGTTACTGTCTGTTGATAGAAAACGTGGACATGAACAGCCGATTCATTTGCTAAAGCTACCCCTGTTGGTAATAATACGCCTATTGTAATGACGGACGCCAAACACAAGCTCTTACCAAGAAAAGAGGGTTTTGTAAATCTCTTTACCATAAAATACTTCTCAATGTTTATGTTTAATGTAGTTGTTGGGTTAGTTTAAACAATCCAACGATTGCAATTTAAAGGAAGAAAAAAGGACTAAGAATAGCGAGATAAACGAAACCGATTGCGTAAAATAAAACAAACGATTGCGATGAGATATCGTGTAACAACACCACTGAGCAGATGCGGTTTTGGAGGCAATAAAAAAAGAGACCCTAGTGGTCTCTTTCCCTTATCAATATTTTTGTTTTCTTAGAATGTGTAACGAGCCGTTACACCGCCATTGGCATAAAAACCGCTATAATGGTCATAACCATTTACAATATGGAACGTTGGGCGAATATCCGCCGAGAAAGCAAAGGGAGCATTTTTCAATTTGTAGTCAACGCCACCTGTCGGGAAAATCCCGACATTGAAGCCACCATCAACATTCCCGTCATTTATAAAAGTATTGGATAAAATAGCGCCACCACCTACAAACCATTTAAAGCCCTCGATGTTCGCAATTGGAAAGTGGTGCTGGTAAGCACCCGATAACGCCACATTTGTCCACTTAACACCACCTGCTTTCTCTGAATTAAATCCTAAGTCAAACTCTAATGCTCCGGGGCCGTTCAGAAATGTTTTAAATGCTACAGCTGCCACATCATAGTTTCCACTTCCCAATCGAATACCAATCGAGTTTTTGTAATCTTGCGCAAATACGCCCGCAGCAAACAATACTGCAACAACAGCTAAAGTAAATTTCTTCATAATCTTTTTAATTTATTAAATACTAATTTTCTTATCGATTCTCAATATCAAAAACCGTTCCATTATATTCCACAATAAAAAACAAAATATCAACTATAGGTATAGTCAGAAACTGCTAGAACCGTGCTTATCCATTTTTTTGAATACTGCGTAAAATAAAACATTTAAAAAAAGTATTTTTTATTAAAAAAAATGTAACTTTGCACTCCGACAAAGCAGTCGGAATACTCTTCCCTTTAAGGCATTTTTCGTTGCTTTGTCAACACAACAAGTTGATAATTAATTTTTTGAACAAGAGAAATAATGCCTAGAAACACCTCCATTAACTCCGTTTTAATTATTGGTTCAGGACCCATCGTTATTGGTCAAGCCTGTGAATTTGATTATTCAGGTTCACAAGCGGCTCTTTCTTTGAAGGAAGAAGGTATCGAAGTGTCCATTATCAATTCGAATCCTGCAACGATTATGACCGACAAGGTTATAGCAGACCATGTTTACTTGTTACCGCTCACCTGCGAGAGCATAGAGAAGATTCTCCAAGAACAACAGATTGATGCTGTACTACCTACTATGGGTGGACAAACAGCATTAAATTTATGTATCGAAGCTTCCAATCTTGGTCTTTGGGAAAAATACAATGTAAAGGTTATCGGAGTGGACGTAGCTGCTATTGAAAAAACGGAAAACCGCGAAGAGTTTCGCCAGCTAATGGTGGATATCGGTGTAGGTGTCGCACGATCTAAAATTGCCAATTCTTTCTTGGAAGGTAAAGAAGCTGCACAAGAAATAGGTTTTCCACTTGTAATTCGTCCCTCATACACATTAGCGGGCACAGGTGGAGGATTTGTTCATAGGAAAGAAGAGTTTGATGCTGCGTTAAACAGAGGTTTGCATGCATCTCCTACTCATGAGGTACTAGTAGAACAAGCTGTATTAGGCTGGAAAGAATTCGAATTGGAATTGTTGCGAGACAGTAATGACAACGTTATCATTATTTGTACTATTGAGAACTTTGACCCAATGGGCATCCATACAGGAGATTCCATTACTGTGGCTCCGGGTATGACATTGAGTGACAAATGTTACCAAGACATGCGTAATCAAGCCATCCGCATGATGCGGTCTATCGGAAATTTTGCTGGGGGATGTAACGTACAGTTTTCGATAAATCCTGAAAACGAGGATATCATTGCTATCGAGATTAACCCTCGTGTATCACGTTCTTCCGCATTAGCATCAAAAGCAACTGGTTATCCTATCGCAAAAATTGCCGCTAAGCTCGCTATAGGATATAATTTGGATGAACTCCAGAACCAAATAACAAAAACAACATCAGCTTACTTTGAGCCTACATTAGACTATGTTATCGTTAAAATTCCGCGTTTCAATTTTGACAAATTTAAAGGGGCCAATAAAGAGTTAGGCCTACAAATGAAAGCAGTTGGTGAGGTTATGGCAATCGGCCGAACATTTATAGAAGCATTACAAAAAGCTTGTCAGTCTCTTGAAACAAATCGTGGAGGATTGGGTGCTGACGGGCGTCAGCTGCGCAACCTAGAAGAAATCATGGACAGCCTAGAACATCCGAGTTCCGATCGTGTATTCCATATAAAAGATGCTTTCGAATTAGGTGTTCCCTTGGAATCCATTCGTAAAGTAACACGTATCGACAAGTGGTTTTTAGTACAAATTCAAGAATTGGTACAACTAGAGACAGAACTACGCAGGTATCAGTTGAACAATATTCCCCGTGATTTCCTCCTAACATTAAAGCAAAAAGGTTATTCTGATTTACAAATATCCTGGTTGCTTGGTAACGTGAGCGAAGACGATGTCTATGCTCGCCGCAAAGAGTTAGGGATAAATCGGGTATATAAAATGGTAGATACCTGTGCTGCCGAATTTACTGCTCACACACCTTACTATTATTCTACTTTCGAAGACGAGAATGAATCTGTAGTTTCCAACAAAAAGAAAATAATCGTTTTAGGTTCCGGCCCGAATCGTATCGGCCAGGGAATCGAATTTGACTACTCTTGTGTCCATGGATTAATCGCCGCCAAAGAAGCTGGTTATGAGTCCATCATGGTGAACTGTAACCCGGAGACCGTGTCTACAGATTTTAACATGGCGGATAAACTCTATTTCGAGCCTGTGTTCTGGGAACATGTCCGTGAAATTATAGAGTTGGAAAAACCAGAAGGTATTATTGTCCAGCTAGGAGGACAAACGGCACTCAAGATGGCTGAGCGCCTGCAGGCACTTGGTGTGAAAATTATTGGGACTTCGTTTGCTGACATGGATTTAGCAGAAGACCGTGGCCGGTTTTCGGACCTATTGAAAGAGTTAAATATCCCTTATCCGAAATATGGCGTTGCGACTTCCGCTGAGGAAGCATTAAAGGTCGCGAGTGAAGTAGGATATCCTGTATTAGTACGCCCTTCTTATGTATTGGGAGGACAAGGGATGAGTATCGTCATCAACGATGAAGATCTTGAAAAAGCCGTAGTTAATTTATTGAAAAACCTACCGGGCAATCAAATCTTAATCGATCATTTCCTTGACCGCGCCGAAGAGGCGGAATCAGATTCGATCTGTGATGGTGAAGACGTCCACATTATCGGTATGATGGAACATATCGAGCCCGCTGGCATTCATTCGGGAGATTCTTCAGCCGTCCTGCCGCCATTCAGCTTGTCCGAACACGTACAACAGAAAATGGAAGAATACTCCATTCGCTTGGCTAAAGCTTTAAATGTTCGAGGCTTATTGAATATTCAATTTGCAGTGAAGGGTGAAGATGTATATGTAATTGAAGCTAATCCACGTGCGTCCCGTACAGTTCCTTTCATAGCTAAAGCTTATGACGTTCCTTATATTAATATCGCCACAAAGGTTATGCTAGGTGTTAACAAATTGAAAGACTTTCAAATCGAACGTAAGTTGAAAGGATATGCCATTAAGGAGCCTGTATTCTCTTTCAATAAATTCCCTGAAGTTGATAAACAATTAGGACCTGAAATGAAGTCCACGGGTGAAGCTATCCGCTTTATCAAAGATTTGCAAGATCCTTACTTTAGAGAGCTGTATAACAAAAAGTCGATGTTCTTAAATGCGCAATAAAAAAATAAGCCCGTCTTTAGGACGGGCTTATTTTTTTATATATCCTTTACACAACGAAATCCCACATTATTTGTAGGGCTGTTTATTTCACCCTTTCCCCGACTGCCGGCCTTATATCGCTCGCAATACTGATCATTACATAAGAAGGAACCTCCGCGCTGAACCCGTTTTATTAAGCCCGGTTCTTGCGGATCATGTGAATCTGTAGGTCCCTTGGGGTTTATCTTCTTACCGTACGCATAATAATCCGGTCGATAAAAATCGGAGCACCATTCCCAAACATTGCCTTCCATATCGTAGAGGCCATATGCATTGGGTGGAAAAGACTTTACCGGCGCCGTCGTTTCAAAACCATCCTCCTTTGTATTACGGGATGGAAAGTCTCCTTGATATATATTAGTTAACCACTTCCCATCTTCCTTCTTTTCGTTTCCCCAATAATAAGTCTCATCCTTATGTTTTCCTGCTTTAGCCGCATATTCCCATTCTGCTTCGGTAGGAAGACGTTTCCCTACCCATTTTGCATAAGCTTCTGCATCCTGATAAGCCAACTGTGTTACGGGATGGTTTTCCTTTCCCTCGATCGAACTATCAGGCCCCTCCGGATGTTTCCAGTTCGCCCCAGGTATATATTGCCACCATTGCATATAATTACCTAAGCTCTTAACTTCGTTCGGTGCAGCGAAAACCGCCGATCCCGGAACAAGCATATTTGGCTCGACACCAGGAAACTCATTTGGATCCAGTGGACGTTCTGCCACCGTTACATATCCCGTCGCATCTACAAAAGTCTTAAACTGCCTATTGGTAACCTCATGTTCATCCATATAAAAAGAAGAAAGCTTAACCTGATGCATCGGTTGTGCATCGGGAAAATTAGAAGATCCCATCAGAAACGTCCCTCCCGCGATCAAGACCATCCGGATATCATCCTGCCCTTGTATATAAGATCGGGAATCTGTCTTTTGTACGGCGCGCGATGGAACTGCCCCCATATGACATCGTGCTACTGATTCTTCCGTTGACACGTTTTCTGTCGTCTTAGCTCCAGAATCGCAAGACACCGCGCACCAAGCAAGAGCCACTAGTAAAAAAAAAACTGAATACATCGGCCTAATATACAGATAATCAAGCAAAAAAATACAAAGATGCCCCTTTTTTAAGCGAGCATCTTTGTATTTAAGTTAATTCCATCTAATGTTCGAATGCGATCACACATCCAACTGATTGCTTTTATCTTTAGAAACTTTCGGACGAATCCCTGTATTCCCACCTTCTTTCAGGCTCAAATCATGTGGTTGATTTGTTTTCCATGCTCCCTTTGTAAAATCAGGAATATGCACAGTCTTACTATTTTTAGCGACCGACTCACAACTCAACGGTACGATAACACTCCACGAGGCGCCTTCGTAAACAGGTTGTTCGATGGGTAATCCATTACGCAAACAATCAATTAATCGCCAGTCCATCATAAAGTCCATACCGCCATGTCCGCCGACTTCCTTTGCCTTCTCACCAATAAATTTAACCAATTGAGGCGTATATTTTTCTTTAAGGCTTGTTAGTTCCTCTTCTTTTACAAAGCTGTGTCCAAATGCAATTCCTTCTTTCGGATATTTCTGCGCGAAACCTTTTGTACCGCTCAATAAATGAAGACGAGAGTAAGGTCTCGGTGACGTCACATCATGCTGCACCAGTAACGTTTTGCCCTTTTCTGTTTTAATTAGTGTCGTATCCATATTTCCGCGATACTTCTTACCTACAAACTCCTGAAAGAAAGGGTCTTCTGCTGCCAACTTGCGAGCCTTATCTCCCATTTGGAAATCAGCTGTCTGCATAGCGACTAAGTGGGTCATCCGGTCCCCACTATTAATATTCATACACTGCGCAATTGGACCTATTCCGTGAGTCGGATAGAGATTACCGTTCATTTTGATATTCTCCCGCAGACGCCACATATTATCATAGCCATTCTTCGCAAAGTTCAGACTTAATAAATCGTGGATATATGCTCCTTCTGCATGTACTAGTTCGCCAAACATACCTTGGCGGATCATATTTAAGGTTAACATTTCAAAAAAGTCATAGCAACAATTCTCCAACATCATGCAGTGTCTTTTAGTTTCCTCTGAAACTTTAACAACCTCCCAACACTCTTTGACCGTTAAACCGATGGGCACTTCACAGGCGGCGTGTGCTCCGGCTTTCATTGCAGCGATGCACATCGGTGCATGAAACTCCCAAGGAGTACAGATATAGACCAAGTCAATTTCTTCTTCTTTCAGCAATTGAACCCATCCTTCGTCACCAGAATAAGATTTAGCTTCTTTCAAGCCTTTGTTGATTAATATCTTCTGTGCTTTTGCCACTCTATCTGCATGACGATCGCATAATGCCACAATTTCCGTCCCTTCAATATAGGACAAGCGATCTACAGCTCCCGGGCCACGCATCCCTAGACCAATGACCGCAATCCGTACCGTATCTATCTTGGGCGCAGCATATCCCCACATATTGAAACCTGGAGCGGTAGCATAACCTGGGTTATTTATTACCGGCAATGTAATCGCTGCACTAGACAACAATGATGCCTTTTTTAAAAAATCTCTTCGATTGGTATACATAAATAAATTTCTTTCTTTGTATTAAAGGGGACAGCATTGCATCCCCTCTAAATTCACCTATTTTAAAACAAACTAACAGTTTTCCCTATATAACCCTTATATTGTGAAACAGCATACAAATGGTTATCAAAAAATCTTATAAGACCTTTTCTAACACAAGTATAATAGTATTCCCAACTAAAAAAAAGTAAAAACGTAAAGCAAACGTTTGCTCAATTTTTAATCTATGCTTAGATTTTTTCTCTTGACCAAAAGAATTGATCTTCCGGATACACTCAACGTACTAATTCATCGCTTTACCAATAGAACATATCTATTTTACGGTGCAACGTCGCTCACTAGAAATGAGAACACCGGAATCTAACGGGAGGTGACGAGTCTATCATTAATGGTTGTATTGGCGGATTACGCAACGATATAACGGTCAAGTCTATACAAACATCTCTGAGCTGGCTTGGCATGTTCCAAACAAAAAAGCCCCTTCAGATTACTGAAGGGGCTTTGTATAAAAATCGGCACCGACCTACTCTCCCACCTTTTACGGCAGTACCATCGGCTCTGGCGGGCTTGACTGCTCTGTTCGGAATGGGAAGAGGTAGACACCGCCGAT
>NZ_PVBQ01000029.1 GCF_002980525.1 Sphingobacterium haloxyli | reverse complement strand
AGAACATGCCTTCCGGTCTTCCCAAAACCATTACAGAATCAGAAAAACAGAAAACCTTCGATAAAAATATTGGGAAACCTCCAAAAATGAAAAAGCCGCCTCAGTTATTTTTGAGACGGCCTCTTTTCTTTTTTTATTTATTCGGTTGTGGTGTAACACGTAAGTAAGGTTTCACTTCCGTGTAGCCTTTCGGAAATTTAGCTGGAATATCCTCTGTTTTTATGGCAGGAACGACAATTACATCTTCGCCGTCTTTCCAGTCGGCAGGTGTTGCTACAGAATACTCATCTGTCAACTGCAGCGAGTCGATCACACGCAAAATCTCAAAGAAATTTCGGCCTGTAGAAGCTGGGTAAGTCAATGTCAATTTGACTTTTTTGTCCGGACCGATAACAAACACCGAGCGTACTGTTGCTGTAGCAGAAGCATTTGGATGAATCATGTCATAAAGTTCGGCTACTGTACGGTCCTTGTCCGCAATAATCGGGAAATCTACCTCGCAATTCTGCGTCTCGTTGATATCTTTAATCCAGCCCAAGTGGTCTTCTACTGAATCGACACTCAAAGCTAATACCTTTGTGTTTCTCTTTTCAAACTCTGATTTCAATTGTGCAGTACGTCCAAGCTCCGTCGTACATACAGGCGTGTAATCTGAAGGGTGTGAATACAAAACTGCCCAGCCTCCGTCGATATACTCGTAAAAATCAATTTTTCCTATGGATGTCTCCGCTTGGAAGTTTGGAGCAACATCACCTAATCGTAAACTCATATCTTTAAATTTAATGTTCTTTTTAAAAAATATTATCTACAAATTTAGTAGATTATTTGAGTTTTCAAAATGGAATGGCATCTCAATTTTGTAATCTTTCATCAATAAGTGTCAAATTCCCGTAATCTTCAAAAGAGAAACTCCCTAACTTTTGCGATACATATTCTAGTAGAAATTTCGAATTGTACAGGAGGCGTTGTTGCGTCTCACTCACAGGAGAGAGTAATGCGTCACGCAAGAAGAGTAACGCTAACGGACGAATTTGGTCGGTCTCCAACTCCTGTTCCACATACATCAAAAGCTCGTTCTGAGAAAGTCCCAGCAGCCAGTCTCTTTCTTTCCCAAAGAAATTACGGTAACCTTCTTCTATAAATGCAGCGTCAGCAGGCTCATCAAAAGCCTCGTATTTATCAATGAGTAGACGCAAAAACTTGCCCATCTCATTAATCCAATTCAGAATCGTATCTTTCTCGTATCTGATACCCATTATTTGCTGTCATCTGTTAAAGATCCATCGCATTCGTAAAAATTTTAGCGAAGATTTACTATCTGATTTGTCCGTCACCTGTAACATACCATTTCTCTGTCACCAATTTCTCTAAGGCAAAGGGTCCTCTGGCATGCAGTTTTTGGGTGGAGATACCGATTTCCGCCCCAAGCCCAAAAGCAGCGCCGTCGGTGAACCGTGTTGATGCATTCGTGTAAACTGCTGCTGCGTCTACCGTTTCCATGTACATGTTGACGCGTTCAGTATCCGTTGAAACGATACATTCCGAATGCTTAGAAGAATGCTCAGCGATATGCGCTAAAGCCTCGTCAAAACCTTCTACTACCTTGATTGAACATTGTAGCGACAGAAACTCTCGTCCAAAGTCTTCTTCACTGGCTAATGCTAACAACGGATAACCAAGTTCTTGTAGAATAGAAAAAGCCGTTTCGTCTGCGTAGATTTTTACGCTGCTCTCTTTAAAATAGGGAGCAACCTTACCGAGTAGGTCTTGCGCTACTTCCCTGTCGACCAAAACTGTATCCAATGCGTTACATACGGATGGTCGCTGTATTTTAGCATTCGCTATAATTTTTGCTGCTTTTTCCAAGTCACCTGATCGCTCTACATACGTGTGACATACGCCCGCCCCCGTTTCAATGACTGGGACTTTGGCCTGCTGACGAACTAGATCGATAAGTGCTTGCGATCCCCTTGGGATAATAATATCTACATATTGGGTTGCAGAAAGCAATTCACTTACAAAAGCTCTGTCCGTCGGCAATAGTTGAACGATATGTATGTTTAGATCCTGTCTTTGTAGCGCGTCTTGTATGATTTCGACTAATACACTATTCGTATACCAAGCATCTGATCCTCCTCGTAATACACAAACATTTCCTGAACGTATACATAGTGCCGCAACATCTACCGTTACGTTTGGTCTAGATTCATAAATCACTCCCACTACTCCGAGAGGAACGGTTTTCTTCTCGACCAGCAATCCATTTTCCAGTTCCTTACGAGAAATCGATAATCCCGTCGGGTCTGGAAGGTTCGCGATATCGATGAGGCTGGCTGATAAGCCTAAAATCCGATCTTTATCCAACAATAATCTATCGTATCGTGGGTCTGCTTTATCCATACGCTCCAAGTCCTTCTTGTTCTCGCGAATGATATCCTCTACACGTGCTTCAAGCGAATTGGCAATAGCTTTCAACAGCTGTTGTTTGGCATCATTGGTTAAGCGTTTCGCTGCTATGGTAGCTTCATGAGCAGCTTTTAATTCTTCTACTATACTTTCCTTCTTCATCTAAAAATCCCTTTCCGTTTATTATGTTACAAAAATAAGTAGAGACGCATATATTGCGCCCTTACAATTTATTCATTACCCATTGGACAGCGACAAGGGTTGCTTCCACGAATCACAAAAGCACTATATCATCAGCATGCGCTATCGCTACGTTCTTTTTCTTACGGATCGATTCCGCATCCAAAACATCGATTTTTGATTTTGCGACAGCAAATACCTCCCCTTTTTCATTGGCTATTTGGAACACCTCTCCAGTTTCTACGGCTTGATTAATCGTTACTATCCCTACAGCCAAAAGGCTTTTACGATTTAAAATAGCGTTTGCCGCTCCCTCATCGACGCGCACCAGTGCCTTGATAAGACTACCGGTCGCTAGCCACTTGTTCCTCGAAGATACCTTTTTTTTCTGAGGTAAACAAACCGTTCCTGTCTCACCCTTCACTGCTTTTAAGATTCCGTCCACCGTTTGCATACTGAAAATAACCGTTTGTATACCCATTTGATTTGCCAGTCTGGCGAAATTGAGTTTGGAGGTCATTCCTCCTAAACCGACAGCCGATTTTTCTTTTTTCACAAATGAAAACACCTCTTTATCGATCATCGAGATTTGTGAAATTACCTTTCCTTTGCTATCCAGAACCCCTGGAACCGACGTACTGAATAAAAGCTGTTCTGCGCCAAACCCTACAGCTATCAAAGTTGCTAGTTCATCGTTGTCCGAGAATTTAAGCTCTTTATTACTCACCACATCGTTTTCGTTGGCAACAGGAATGATGTTATTCTTCCACAGTTCTTGATACGTATCCTTTAGCTGAAGAAATTGGGCTCTGTTGGCAAAATGTTGCCGCTCACATAGACTTTGCGCCAACGCTATGTTGAACGGCTTGAAATACGTGCTATATGTACGGACAAGTAGCGGATTCCCGATAGCTGCTGCGGCCTTACGCGCAGATAAACTTCCATCATAATTCTTTAGGTATTTCTTCCCAGCGGCGACGGCACCGGACGACACCAGAACGATGTTATACTTCGATTGCAACTGAGCGGTTTGTCGGGCAATTTCAAGCACAATGCGCTCGTCGACATCGCCATCTTTGGTTGTAATAGCAGCAGAACCGAATTTTATGACCAATACGGGCTTTTTCATTTATTTTGGCATTTAAAAAAACAACACACTTGTTTAAAGAATGTAAATGTAGTAAGCTTTTTGATTCGAACAAATGTTTTTTTAATGGCTATGAAACTTGCATGAACAGTATATTGATTTAACTAAATTAAACTTTGGTATGGTTTATGAACGCCTATTTTATAAAAAGAGATAAGATGAAGTACATAGCACTCATATCCGTTTCATTTATGCTTTTTTCTTGTCAAGGTTCTGCTCGGAAGGAAGCATCTACTGATAGTTCTTCCTCCCTTCCTCCGATCGGGGGAGCTAAAGACAAGCACGGCTGTCTCATTGCCGCGGGGTACACGTGGTCAAAGATCAAAGATGAATGTATTCGTCCTTGGGAAGGCACAATTACTATGAATATCACCGACACGTCAACCAACTTTGAGACCGCAGCTTTCGTTTTGATGGATTTAACCAAGCAGAAAGCAGAGCTTTTCATACATGAAGAAGATGAAAGCGTACTATTGGATAGCGTCACGCCTCACTTGTATGCTAACGAGCAATACAGGTTGATTGAAGAAAATCACTGCTGGTCGTTGGTTCATCAAGAGGAAACTCTCTACGAAGAGAAGAAGTAACACAAAAAGCGTTTACTTTTTCCCTTCTCCGAAACGATCCTCATATAGCTTTTCCATGACGAACATCTCGTCACGCAGTTTTGCGGCTTCCAAAAAATCCATCTCCTTTGCCGCTTTTTCCATTTTTTTACGCACGTTTTCGATAGCCTTCTTCATCTCTTTATCTCCTAAGTATTCCATCACCGGGTCAGCGGCTATAAGCGCCGTGGCATCGGGCTCTACATACGCTTTCGCTTCACCAGGTTTAAAGTCTGCTACCGAGGTCTGTTCTAAAATTTCTTCACGCGTTTTACCCACCGTTCGCGGTACGATGCCGTGTTTTTCGTTGTAAGCAATCTGCTTTTCCCTTCGTCTGTTCGTTTCATCAATAGTCACCCGCATGCTGTCTGTCATTTGATCAGCGTACATAATAACACGTCCCTTATCATTACGGGCTGCACGACCGATCGTTTGAATTAAGGAACGTTCTGATCGTAGAAATCCTTCTTTATCTGCGTCGAGAATAGCAACTAATGTTACTTCCGGCAAATCTAATCCTTCACGGAGAAGGTTCACGCCGACCAGCACATCAAACTCACCTAACCGCAAACCGCGCAGGATTTCCACACGTTCCAATGTCTTTATTTCCGAGTGAATATAACGTACTTTAATATTTAATCGGCCCATATACTTGGTCAGTTCTTCCGCCATGCGCTTAGTCAATGTTGTCGCCAAAACACGTCCTCCTTCTTTTATCGTCTTGTCCACTTCCTCCAACAAATCGTCAACTTGATTAATAGCTGGATGCACTTCAATTATAGGATCCAACAAACCTGTGGGACGAATAACCTGTTCGACGACTACGCCTTCCGTTTTCTGCAATTCATAATCGCCAGGTGTTGCAGAAACGTAAACCGTCTGGTTCGTTAATGATTCGAACTCGGGGAAGTTTAGGGGTCGATTATCCAGTGCAGCAGGTAATCGGAAACCGTGCTCGACCAATGAGATCTTGCGCGAACGGTCTCCACCATACATGGCGCGTAGTTGAGGTAAGGTAACATGGCTTTCATCAATGACCAAGAGATAGTCGTCTGGAAAATAATCTAATAAACAGAATGGCCTCATACCTGCTTGGCGTCCGTCAAAAAAACGAGAATAGTTTTCAATTCCGGAACAGTAACCAAGCTCTCGCATCATCTCCAAATCGTAATTCACACGTTCCTCCAGGCGTTTGGCTTCAAGCAACTTGCCGTCTTCTTCCAACTGCACTTTTCGCTGTTCCAGCTCCTCCTGTATGGCCCATATAGACTGCGTAAATTTCTCCTTAGGGGTTACAAACAACGTCGCGGGAAACAGCGCTATATCTTCCATCCTAGAAATCGTCTGTCCCGAAATGGGATCAATTTCGCTAAGTTCATCAATTTCATCACCGAAGAACGAAATTCGAAAAGCGTTATCCGAATAAGCTGGATATACGTCCACAATATCTCCTTTTACTCGAAAGGTCCCGCGTTTAAAATCACTCGTTGTTCGGGCATAGAGTATTTCAACCAAACGATGTAAAAAAGCGTTTCGACTGATAGTAATACCTACAGAAAAACGAAAAATGGAGCGCGAAAAATCTTCCGGATTCCCCATACCATAAATACAGGATACGGACGATACGACAATTACATCTCGACGTCCCGACATTAGCGAAGAAGTTGTTGCCAACCGTAATTTTTCAATTTCCTCGTTGATCGCTAAATCTTTTTCGATATAGGTATTTGAAGATGCTATAAATGCTTCCGGCTGATAATAATCATAGTAAGACACAAAATAATTGACCGCATTCTCCGGAAAAAATTGTTTGAATTCCCCGTAAAGTTGTGCCGCCAAAGTTTTATTATGACTGAGAATAAGCGTTGGCCGCTGTGTCTCCTGTATAACGTTCGCGATCGTAAATGTCTTCCCTGAACCCGTTACTCCCAATAACGTCTGGTACTGATCCCCCTCTTCTATCCCCGTTATCAATTCTTTGATAGCGCGTGGCTGGTCTCCGGTAGGCCTATATTCTGATGTTAACTTGAATTTCATTAAGAATCTTCCATTGATGGAAATATAAAGTTAGGAAAAAGGCACTTAATTTGCTAAATTGCTGATATTAAATATATCGTTATGGTAACAATCCTGACCAAAGAAAATAGTATTGCCAATCACTATTTGGTGGAATTACGAGATATCAACGTGCAGCAAGACCGTATGCGCTTTCGAAACAATCTAGAGCGTTTAGGAGAGATTATAGCCTATGAGATAAGCAAAACGTTAGATTACGAACCTGTAAAAGTCCAAACTCCTTTAGGCGAGGCCTCTCATCAAGTTTTACAAGAACAACCTGTGTTGGCAACAATCATACGCGCGGGTTTACCGTTCCATCAGGGAATGCTAAACGTATTCGATCGCGCCGACAGCGCCTTTTTTGCCGCATATCGACATACGAAAAAAAGTGGTGAAATGCAGGTGTATAAGAAATACCTCAACACGCCTAATCTCGATGGCCGAATTCTCATCATCGCCGACCCGATGCTTGCTACAGGACGTAGCCTAGTTCTCTGTTGTAAAGATTTACTTGCGGAATACGAAATTAAGGAGCTTCATATAGCGGTCGTTATCGCGTCCGAAGAGGGGCTTCAACATGTGCGTGCTTTTATTCCTGAAGCGCACATCTGGGTCGGCGATGTAGACAACGAAATGACTTCCAAGTCCTACATTGTTCCGGGGCTAGGTGATGCGGGAGATTTAGCTTACGGGAATAAAGAGTAATAAACGAACGTATCAGAGATAACCAGGATGAAGTAACTTCGGCAAGGCAATTTAAAACCGGAAGACACCCAAACGAGTACCACTGCTGCCACTTCTTATGCGCATAACTAATAACAAAAACATAAAACGTAATTAACATATAATGATTAATATAACATTAAATTTATTCAAAAATATCATCAACTATGGTCTGGCAAAAATACAACGGCGAAAAAATCCACACGCCCATCAACGATGCTGTTGAAGAAATTATCAAAAGGGAAGCTTACCTAGGCAACAAATTAAAAGTATACATAGGTACAGATTCGCAAGTAAAACGAGGAATAGTAGAGTTTGCTACCGTCATTGTTTTTCTGCGCGAACATAAAGGTGGTTTCATGTTCATCAATCGCGACAAAATTTTCCGCCGGATAGGCATTAAAGAACGTATGCTTATCGAAGTCCAAAAATCTATTGATGTCGCGTACCAATTATGTCCACTTCTCGATCAGTATCATATCGACCTTGAAGTGCATGTCGATATCAACACTAACCCCAATTTCGAATCCAATATTGCACTAAAAGAAGCAATGGGATACATCATGGGCATGGGGTTTCAATTCCGAGCAAAACCTGAATCATTCGCGAGTACAAATTGTGCCAATAAGATGGTGCAATAGTCAATTTTACAAGCGAGCGATGTTCTTCAAATAAGTTTTAGTATAATTGTGAAAACGATTATACATTGGTTGATATTCCATTAACGAAAATTGCTGTCGTAGGTCCGGAATCCACCGGAAAATCAACGATGGCTCAGCATCTTGCTCACGTGCTTGAAACTGTATGTGTACCCGAGTATGCGCGATACTACTGCAGAAATCTCAACAGAGAATATACTCTACAAGATGAAGTTAACATGTTCTACGGGCAGATTGCACTGGAAGATTCCCTAACTCCGCTAACAAAAAACGATGTATTGGTTTGCGACACCACGATGTTAACTGTAAAAATCTGGTCTGATCACCTTTTCAACGGTACACCCCAGGAAGTAACGGACGAAATCAACGCTAGGAAATACGATTTTTATTTACTTATGGATATCGATCTGCCTTGGGAAGACGATCCACTACGGGATTTCCCGGAGAAACGAGAACATTTTATGAATGTTTGGAAAAAGGAATTGGAAGCACTGGATGCTTCATATAAGATTATTTCAGGAACAGATGCTGAACGGTTAAGAAACGGCTTGGATGCTGTTGATTTATTTCTGGGAAACAACTAACGCAAGGATTCGCCTAACGAAATACCGCGTCATTTATTCTAAGATACTTCTTCATCCCTATAATGTAGAAATTCCTCCTCCGTTGCAGCATACCTTGTAAGGCCTCGCCACCCAATACTGCTTTTCATCAACTGTAATTTACATTCCTTAAAATAATCAGGCCTTCCATTTCTTCTGGAAATAATGCGTACAGTATAATCCGCAGGAATAATTAACCGAATCTTATTATGCCCTAAAGAAAAAAAACCTGCCGGATGTTCGACAGGTTTTTTATTTAGCTCTTTTTCTTAATAGCGGTACGCTTCGGGTTTATATGGTCCCTCCACGGTTACGCCGATATAATCGGCCTGTTCTTCTGTTAGCGTATCCAGCTCCACGCCGATATGTGCTAAGTGCAAACGTGCCACTTTCTCATCTAAATGCTTCGGAAGCGTATACACTTTTTTCTCGTATTGACCACTGTTCGTCCATAGCTCAATCTGTGCTAACGTTTGGTTCGTGAATGAATTGGACATTACAAAAGACGGATGACCAGTTGCACAGCCCAAATTCACCAAACGACCTTCGGCGAGCAAGATAATGTCTTTCTCATCGATCGTATATTTGTCCACTTGCGGCTTTATCTCCACTTTTGTATCACCGTAATTGTTATTTAACCAAGCAACATCAATTTCATTATCGAAATGCCCGATATTACACACAACGGCTTTGTCTTTCATTGCTTTAAAGTGCTCCGCACGGATAATGTCTTTATTGCCTGTCGTCGTGACAACAATATTGGCTTCTTTAACAGCATCCGACATTTTCTTTACCTCATAGCCTTCCATCGCGGCCTGCAACGCGCAGATGGGGTCGATTTCCGTCACAATAACACGTACACCTGCCGAACGTAACGATTCCGCTGAACCTTTACCCACATCACCATAGCCTGCTACGACCGCAACTTTTCCAGCCAACATCAAATCGGTTGCACGACGAATAGCATCGACCAATGATTCACGACAGCCATATTTATTATCAAACTTAGATTTTGTTACGGAATCGTTTACATTAATAGCCGGCAAATGCAATGTGCCTTTTTTATAGCGCTCATAAAGACGGTGGACGCCAGTGGTTGTCTCTTCAGATAGGCCTTTGATTCCATCGACTAACTCGGGAAATTTATCGAACACCATATTTGTCAAGTCTCCACCATCGTCCAATATCAAGTTCAAAGGTTTGCGCTCTTCTCCGAAAAACAATGTTTGCTCTATGCACCAATTAAACTCTTCTTCTGTTAATCCTTTCCATGCATAAACCGGAATACCTGCGGCAGCAATGGCAGCAGCAGCATGATCCTGTGTGGAAAAGATATTACAAGACGACCAACTCACCTCTGCACCCAATTCGACTAAAGTCTCTATTAATACGGCCGTTTGTATGGTCATATGTAAGCACCCGGCTATTCGAGCACCTGTCAGTGGTTTAGAAGTTCCGTATTCTTGCCGCAAGCTCATTAATCCCGGCATCTCAGCTTCCGCCAATTCTATTTCTTTTCTTCCCCACTCGGCCAAAGAAATATCTTTTACTTTGTATGGGACGTACGTTGTTTCAACTGTTGACATATTGTTCTAATTTTTAATGCAAAAATAGCTGATAACCAACTCAAATCAAAAAGTTAAAGTTATTATTCCCTCGAATCTGACATTATCTTGAGGATAGTATCTTGATTGGCGACAGATAATCCATTATCTTTGTTACATGGTATGGGGAATTGTTATTTTCTCCTGCATGTATTTTTTTAAACTTTTACTTTTAATAAGAGATGTATCCAGAATATTTAGTAGCTCCGATGCGCCAAGAGTTGGTAGACGCGGGATTTCAGGAATTAAAAACAGTGGAAGAAGTCGATACGGCGATTCCATCGGAAGGAACCGTATTTGTAGTCGTTAATTCAGTTTGTGGATGTGCGGCTGCAAATGCACGTCCCGCTGCGCGTTATGCTGTAGAAAACAGTAAGAAGCCTAGTAAATTGGTAACTGTTTTTGCTGGTATGGAAAAAGATGCTGTAGATAAGGCTCGTGAGTATATGCTTCCATATCCTCCTTCTTCACCAGCGATGGCCTTATTCAAAGATGGTAAGTTGGTACACATGATCGAAAGACACATGATTGAAGGACGGCCTGCACAAATGATTGCAGACAACCTTATTGCGGCTTTCGACGAGTATTGCTAGTCATACACTTTGATTTTTTGAATGAAAGGCTCTCCTGTATTCTATCGGAGAGCTTTTTCTTTGGCAGTATATAGCATGAAATTCCAATTCGTCCCAATGAAACTATTTTACTCGTTCCTACTCTTTCCTTTGGTTTTCTTTATGGCTCGTTGTACCACCAATAAAGAGGTTGATCTTATCGTTTATAACGCGAAAATCTACACGGTGGACTCCATCTTTTCCCAAAAAGAAGCAATCGCTATAAAAGGAGGAATATTTATCGATATGGGTACCTCGGAAGAGATACAAAGTAAATATGTTGCAAAGGAACTTATAGACGCAGAGGGCAAACCGATATATCCTGGCTTTTATGATGCACATGGCCACTTCTTATTGTTGGCAGATATGCTTGAGAAAGTCAACCTCAACGGCACAAAATCTTATGACGAGATAATTCAAAAACTTATCGTCTACCACCAAAAGAATCCTGATAAACGATGGATTATCGGAAGTGGCTGGGATCAGAATCTATGGGTAGATAAAAGCTTCCCCATTAAAGACAGCTTAGACAAATATTTTCCCGAAACAGCCGTTTTTCTTTACCGTGTCGATTATCACACGGCCTTAGTGAATAGTAAAGCTTTGCATATAGCACAGTTGGATACTACCCGTCCTATACCGGGGGGACTGATGGCTGTTGATAGCTCTGGCAATTTCACAGGTATATTAATAGATAACGCCATGGAACTAGTCTCACGCCATATCCCTGTCCCGGAACAACACGATTTATTGTCAGGGCTCCGCAAGGCACAAGACTCCTTGTTTTCCGTCGGTCTTACTTCTATTGTTGATGCCGGTCTTTCTGCAGAAAAATTGGACTATCTTAAAAAATTATATCAGCGGGATTCGTTAAAAATAAGGAACTACGCAATGATTGGTGGAGACGCCCACGATATCGAGCGATATATACGCGGCGGAATATATGAATCCGAACGTTTAACGATCCGTTCCGTAAAGTTGATGGCTGATGGTGCGTTGGGCTCCCGCGGTGCTTGCTTACTTGAACCCTATAGCGACGACACCCTTTCACGAGGATTTCTTTTGCAAAGCCCAAAAGAACTGGATGATATTATCAGCAAGCTGGTGAGAACACCTTTCCAGGTCAGCACACACGCTATCGGAGATTCTGCCAATAGATTAGTGTTAGATACTTACGGTAAATATGTAAAGGATGGAAAAAAAAGGCGATGGAGAATTGAACACGCTCAGGTAGTATCTCCTTCTGATTTTTCGAAATTTGCCCAATTTCAGATTATCCCATCAGTTCAGCCGACACATGCGACTTCCGATATGTATTGGGCTAAAAACCGTTTGGGTGTTGATCGCATAGAAGACGCTTATGCTTACAATAAACTGTTGGAACAATATGGAAAACTAGCTCTGGGAAGCGATTTTCCTGTGGAGCACTTTAATCCGCTATATAGCTTTCATGCCGCTGTTGCCCGTGTCGATAAGAATGGAGTTCCAGCCGGTGGCTTCCAAATGGAAAATGCTATAACAAGGGAACAAGCACTACGGGGGATGACAATATGGGCGGCTTATTCTTGTTTCCAAGAAAAGAAACGCGGCAGCATTGAAAGCGGAAAAGATGCGGATTTTGTTATCTTGAATAAAGACATCATGACGATACCTGACAATCAGCTACGTGATGTAAAAACGTTACGCACGGTAATTGCAGGAGAAACTGTATTTTTAAGAGACTAACCTTCAAATTTACTGCATATCAAACAAATGTTTTTCAGCGTGGTAGGATGAACGCACTAAAGGTCCGGACTCTACATATTTAAAACCCATATCCAAACCTATTTGTTGATATTTTTTAAACTGGGCAGGCGTGATCCACTCTACGACAGGATGGTGTGCTTTTGTAGGTTGCAAATATTGTCCTACCGTGAGAATATGCACACCCACGTTGTATAAATCTTGCATCGCTTCGATAACATCTTCCTCTGTTTCCCCGAAACCTAACATGATACCAGACTTTGTACGTAAGCCTGCTTCGGATATACGGCGCAAGCATTCCAACGAACGGTCGTATTTTGCTTGGATACGTACTTCACGTGTCAATCTCCGTACGGTCTCCAAATTATGAGAAACGACTTCTGGACGTACAGCCAACACCCGGTCAAGATTATCCCATTGTCCCTTAAAATCGGGAATCAACGTCTCTAAGGTTGTTTCCGGGCTCTCTCTGCGAATGGCATTGACCGTTTCTGCCCAGATGGTAGAACCTCCGTCTTTTAAATCATCACGATCCACCGATGTAATCACACAGTGTTTTACCTGCATCAGCTTCACTGACATTGCCACGCGATTCGGCTCATCCGTATCTACAGCCAGAGGACGACCTGTTGCCACTGCGCAGAACGAACAAGAGCGTGTACAAATGTTACCTAATATCATGAAAGTAGCTGTACCCGCACCCCAACATTCTCCCATATTCGGACAATTTCCACTCTCACATATCGTGTGCAATTTATGTTCATCCACAAGGCTTCGTACATGACGGTACTCTTTACCCACAGGTAACTTCACACGCAACCAATCTGGTTTGCGTTGTGTTTCAGCCGCTGAAATTACAGGTAGTTCAATCATGTAGCAAAGTTACACATTATTCTCCTAAAAAAGGGGCAAGCGGATTGTCAGTCTTTTCCCATGTTTTGCGTTTGAAAGTTTCACCAAAAAAAACAAATAGAGGCTGTCTCAAAAGTAATTTTTGAGCAGCCTTTTTTTATTTTCTACTATTCTCCACATTATTTCTATTTTTTGTTGATATTTTATTCATCTATCCTGTTGTATATCAGCGTTCTGATCCCTATC
>NZ_PVBQ01000028.1 GCF_002980525.1 Sphingobacterium haloxyli | reverse complement strand
TACATATTAAATTTGGGGATAGGATTAAAGCCTTCGGCAACTCCTTTTAGGGTTCGCACTCGAGGCTTTCAGCCTCCGAGAACGAACCCTAAAAGGAGTGATGTGACACAGTTCAATTTACACTACCAGTAAACAATAACACCTCGCGGTTATGCGGGTTTAATCGGCCTTATATTGTTTTGCGACCATTTTTCAGCAGGCTATTCTGTTAACAACAGCATAATGTCTGAGCGTAGCGAGTTATATGCTGTTTAGGAATAGACAAAGAAAAATAGCAAAACCATATCCAGCCTTGATTTTTCTCTCTTTTTATCAAGAAAAAGAGATTCAAAAAATTACCACCCCTTTATAGCTCCGCCTTTAAACACCTTGTCTGCTACGGCCTCTACTTCTTCCGACTGATATGCTTTTGCAAAGTTCAGTACTTTTTCGTCCTCTTTGTTGTCTTCCCGACTCACAATGATATTTACATAAGGTGATTTTTCGTCTTCGATAAAAATACCGTTGTCTTTGGCTGTTAAGTTGTGACTGGCAGCAAAATTATTATTGATAACCGCCACGGTCACTTTACCGTCCTCCAATGTACGTGGCAGTTGGGGAGCTTCCAGCGCAAGGATATTGAGTTTTAGATCGTTCTTTGTGATATCTTGTGTACGTGGGAGTAATCCTACGTTATCCTTAAGCTGGATAAGGCCGACTTCTTGCATTAGCAAAAGTGCTCTCCCCAGATTGGTAGGGTCATTGGGAATAACTACTGTATCCCCGGATTTGAGTTCACTGATGCTTTTTATTTTCTTGGAGTAGCCAGCCATCGGATAAACAAAGGTATTGCCGACAATAGCCAGTTTATAGCCTCTACTTGCCGTTTGATCATCCAAATAAGGAGTAGTTTGAAATACGTTAACGTCGATATCACCTTGATGTAAGGCTTCATTAGGCATAACGTAGTCGTTAAAAGAAATCAGCTCCACCTCCAGATTATATTTTTCTTTTGCTACCTTTTTGGCTTCCTCTGCTAAACTATATTCAGGGCCTGCCTGTACGCCCACGCGAAGAACATTGGAAGAACGGTTTTCTCCGTTACAGGACAAAAGCGTAGCTAGGACAATGGCTGAACTAAATAAAGATTTGATTGTATTGTACATATTTTTATAACTTATAATGCATCACTTTCTATAATCCACATATTTCGACAAGCGATCACCGATAAACTGTATCCCGAACACAATCCCGATCAATAGCACCAGTACCATGTTCATAATCACCGCGTCATAACCCACATAGCCATATTGATACCCAATGTGTCCTAGTCCGCCGGCACCTACGGCACCACCCATTGCGGAATATCCCACTAGGGTGATTAGCGTTAGGGAAGCGCTGTTTATTAATGCCGGAAGTGCTTCCGGGATAAGCACTTTGCGAACAATCTGCATCGTCGTGGCTCCCATGGACCGTGCTGCTTCGATAATCCCGTACGGTATCTCTAGTAAACAATTTTCTACTAGTCGCGCAACGAACGGCGCAGCACCGATGCTCAACGGCACGATAGCAGCATTCATGCCGATGGATGTTCCGACTAAGGCACGGGTAAACGGAATCATCCATACGATCAGGATTATAAAAGGAATTGAGCGAAAGACGTTTACAAAAAAAGAGATACTGTTATTTAATGGTCTGTTTGCGAGTAATTGCCGTTCACGCGTTAAGAATAATATTATGCCTAGCGGAAGACCAAGTAGAAAGCTAAAAAATCCGGAGGAAAAGGTCATCACGATCGTTTCCCAAGTACCCTTTGCCAATAGCCAAAATGTTGCTTCAGACATATTCCGTTTAATTAATCAATCGTCAATGTTGGGTTCAACAATTCCTTTGTGATAGCAGATTTAGGGTATTCAAACAATGTCTTTACTTCGTTTTCTTCCACCAATTCACCTTCAGATATAACAGCGACGCGATTACATATCGCACGTACTACTTCCATTTGATGGGTAATCAATACGATGGTAATCCCCAGTTCGCGGTTGATACGTTTCAGTAGAGACAGAATAGATCGCGTTGTTTGCGGATCCAACGCACTTGTAGCCTCGTCACAAAGCAGTATTTCCGGATCAGAAGCCAATGCTCTAGCGATGGCCACCCGTTGCTTTTGTCCGCCCGATAGCGCCGCAGGGTATTCTTCTCGTTTTTCTGATAGATCTACCATATTAAGCAAATTATCCACTTTTTCCTTTATTTCCGACTTAGTCCTCTTTGTTAGTTGTAGTGGAAAGGCTACGTTATCGAAAACGGTACGGGATGAAAGCAGGTTAAAATGTTGAAATATCATCCCAATTTTTCGACGAAATGGGATCAGTTCTTTCTCCGAAAGCGATACAATATTCTTATTGGACAAGTATATGTTTCCCGAGGTGGGACGTTCTAATAAGTTAATGGTTCGCACAAGCGTACTCTTCCCAGAACCGGAATAACCGATAATGCCAAAAATAGCTCCCTTCTCGATGTGGAGCGTAATATTCCTCAGGGCATGAATCTCCCTTTTTTTCTTATAGAATATCTTACTGACCTGCTCTAGCTTAATCATATAATCTAGTGCAAAGATAGTGTTTTCTTTAATTTTTTCTTGACAAAAAAAAGTCGGTATATCAACAAGATATACCGACATTCTTCTCGTTTTGAATCTTTTTATTTAATTTAATGTAAACTTGAAGCCCAATGTAAAGCGAGCTGGCTCGAAGTTACTTCTGTTGGAGAGGTTCCACCAAGGTTTCCAGTCGAAGTGGAAAGCGAGCGGAGCTGAAGGAATTTTAAATTCCAATCCCGCCGCCGGACGAAGCGCAAAATAGGTGCGATCATCATTCCTATCGTCATACCACCAACGCCCACCGTCGATAAACGCAAGTTGCGGACCGACCCCTACATACCAATTCAATCCATTTGTCCCGGCAATAGCCTGGTTATATGAATAATCCACGCCTAATACCGTCACGTCATCTCCGAATAGCACTTGGGCATTTCCTGCGTTTGCACCATCGAAAAAGTGCTTTATTTGTGGCCCGACCAAGGTCGGTCCATCACCTAAGTCGATTCCTAGCCCCAATGCCGTCCGATAACGTGCCTGTGCATTCACCTCGTTTGTACCGATGGCCAAGAACGAAGCGGCTAATAAAGATAAAAATACTTTCTTCATATTATTTGTAATTTCAAAACTTATCGGTTATCGATAAATGTGTTCTATAAAACTAAAAAAGAGCAAATAGTCTGCCAAATCTTTTACTTCGTTCGTCATCCGACTGTTTGAAAAAAAAACTTTTTTCAGAAAATAATAAAAATTCGTATATTTGTCCGGCAAATAGAAACTCCAAAGATATTTGCCATATGCAATTAGATCCACAAAAATTCGTAGCAGAAGGTCTCACCTACGACGACGTCTTATTAATTCCTGCGTATTCAGAAATTTTACCTCGTGATGTCGACACGAGCACGCAACTTACAAAGAAAATCCGCTTGAATATCCCCTTGGTCTCTGCCGCAATGGATACAGTGACGGGAGCTGACCTAGCTATAGCTATCGCGCAAGCGGGCGGAATAGGAATGTTGCATAAAAACATGTCTATAGATGAGCAGGCGGCTGAGGTTCGTAAGGTAAAACGTTCAGAGAGCGGAATGATACAGGACCCTGTGACCTTGTTAGAAGGGGCCACCGTGGGTGACGCTTTTAAGATTATGAAAGAGCATAAGATAGGCGGTATTCCAATTGTTAGCAATAAAAGGAAGCTCGTCGGTATTGTCACTAATCGTGATCTTCGGTTTCAAAAAGATATGTCGATGCCGATTACGGAACTAATGACAAAGACAAATTTGGTCGTGGCGCCAGAGGGAACAGACTTGATTCGCGCAGAGGAGATTTTACAGGATTACAAAATTGAGAAACTACCTGTAGTAGATACAGAAGGAAATTTAAAGGGGCTCATTACCTTTAAAGATATTCAAAAATATAAGCACTTTCCGAATGCCGCCAAGGATAGCCATGGTCGTTTGTTAGTGGGGGCTGCAGTAGGTGTAACTGCGGACACGTTAGAACGTGTTGCGGCATTAGCTAAAGCAGGTGTGGATGTCGTGACCATCGATACCGCGCATGGACATTCTAAAGGGGTGATCGAGAAGCTGAAAGAAGTAAAATCAGCTTTCCCGGGATTACAGGTCATTGTGGGGAATATTGCTACGGGAGCGGCGGCAAAAGCGTTGGCAGAAGCTGGAGCAGACGCTGTAAAAGTAGGGATTGGTCCGGGGTCTATCTGTACAACACGTATTATTGCAGGCGTTGGTGTGCCACAGTTATATGCGGTGTACGAGGTGGCGAAGGCCTTGAAGGGGTCTGGAGTACCATTGATAGCGGATGGCGGTATTAAGCAAACTGGAGATATTGCCAAAGCCATCGCTGCTGGAGCAGATACCATTATGGCAGGCTCCTTATTCGCCGGAGTAGAGGAAGCGCCCGGAGAGACCATTATCTATGAAGGACGTAAGTTTAAGTCGTACAGAGGTATGGGTTCGGTGGAAGCAATGGAGAAAGGATCTAAAGATCGTTATTTTCAGGATGTGGAAGAGGATATCAAAAAATTAGTGCCAGAAGGTATCGTGGGACGCGTGCCATATAAAGGAACATTGGCAGAGGTGGTGTATCAATATATCGGTGGGCTAAGAGCATCAATGGGATATTGCGGTGCGGGTACCATCGACAAATTAAAAGAAGCGCAATTTGTGCGGATTACCGGCGCGGGCCTAAGAGAGTCGCATCCGCATAACATCTCTATTACGAAAGAAGCGCCTAACTATAGTAGGGGGTAAAGATTCGATATATGCCCATAGATATTTGGATATGAGTGCTGTAATTACTAAATTGCTTTCATTCGATCAATAATTGTACATTAAAATACAAAACTATGGGTAAAGGAGATAAAAAAACACGGAGAGGGAAAATTGTTATGGGATCGTATGGAAAGAAGAGACCAGGAAAACGTCCCAAAGTAAAAGCGGAAGATAAAAAAGAGGAAGCTGTCTAAAAAGACAGCTTTTTTTATGAATTAGATTTAAAGCACAGGATCATACGCTTTAAACTGTTCTTTTGGCTCAAAGTAATTCCACAAAATATAGGAGATTTTTCTGATTAAAACCTCGGCTTCATTATCGGGGCTCCAGCGCTGATCATCGTTGTTTTTTGTGAGGACAGCAAAAGCATAATCACCCGATGGGGCGTGAACAAATACGACTTCATTACGTGTCTGGTTCAATGCACCGGTCTTGGAGATCGTTGCGATATGAGGCGGAAGTTGTGACAGGGCCTCTCCGTTATAATATTGGTTTTTGAGGTAGCGATACATTTTATCCGAAAGACGTGGAGTGATGGCTCTACTTTCTCTTATCATAGTCATTAGCTGCACGATTTCACGCGGCGTGGTTTGTCCCCATCCGTACTTCTCCCAGATTTCCTGGCGACCCGCTGTCCGCGAATTCACTTTGGTATTTGGAAGCCCCAATTCGTCCATTAACTGATTAATTGTTGTACCGCCGCCCGCAAGTTCCTGACACCAGATTGAAGCCACATTGTCACTATAAGTGAGCATTAAGGAAACCATCGTAGATAGGTTGGTTTTGGAGCTATCTTTATAGAATTGCATTAGTCCTGAACCTCCATATATGCGGTTTGCGTCGTAGATGTACGTGTCGCTGAGCTTTAGTTGTCCGCGTCCTATTTTATCGAAAACACCTATCAATATAGGGACTTTGACAACGCTTGCCGTGGGGAAGAGGGTATCAGCGTGTATCGCTACAGTTTTATTGTTTTTAAAATGCTGTACGAATACACCTACATCACCACGGAAGTCTTTGATTTCGTCTTGTAGCATACGCTCCAATTTGGTGTCATTTTTTTGCGCATAACCGATCATAGCTATCATGTGGAGAAAAACCAATGTAAACAAACCGTGTTTCATTTGTGTACTATTGATTTATGGATTACGGTGTGATTTCCGCACCTTACTATGCTTCCGACTATAAAACCAATAGATAACAACGCCGATAATCAACCATATGGCTAAACGCTCCCAACTTTCTATGGGTAAAGATGCCATCAAAACCAAACAGACAATAACGCCTAATATGGGCACTAGTGGAACCAATGGAGTTTTGAATGGCCTTTCGATTTCCGGGCTTGTTTTTCGAAGAACTAGTACGCCTATACAAACCAGTGTGAAGGCGAATAGGGTTCCGATACTCACCATGTGCCCTAGATCAGAAATAGGTACAAAGCCGGCGAAAAAAGATACGAATACCATGAATATGAGGTTCGTTTTCCAAGGAGTCTGGTTTTTAGAAAGGTCGGAGAATATTTTGGGGAGTAAGCCATCTTTGCTCATGGAATAAAACACACGGCTTTGCCCCAACAGCATCACGAGAATAACGGAGGTATAGCCGGCAATAATCGTGACGATAAGCGCTGTATTGAGGAATGTATAGCCTGTATTTGCGAATGCCGTAGCCACGGGTTTGGCATCACCCTCAAAAGATTTGTAATTTTCCAATCCGGTCATTACATAGGAGAAAAGCACATATAGGAGCGTACAGATGACAAGCGATCCGATAATACCGATCGGCATACCGCGCTTAGGGTTTTTTGCTTCTTGCGCTGCCGTGCTCACAGCATCAAACCCGATGAAAGCAAAAAACAATACCCCAGCAGCCCGAAGGATTCCGCTAATCCCAAAGGCTCCAAAATGATCACTGTTAAGAAAAGACCAAAGACCCATCTGTCCATTTTTTACCATTTCTTCTCCCTCGTTTGTAGGAACAAAAGGAACATGATTTGCTGAATCAATGAAACTCCACCCTAATGCAATAAAAATAAGGACCACTACTACTTTTAAAATAACCAATAGATTGTTGACCGTTGACGACTCTTTTGTGCCTCGCATTAATAGCAAGGATAGGAGGCAAACGATGATAATAGCTGGAATATTGATATACCCACCTTCCCATGGACCTTTCAAAAATTCTGGTGGAATAGCGAGACCAAAAGTCATCAGGAGTTCGTTAAAATACTGCGACCAACTAACTGCAACCGTGGCACTTGCCAATGCATATTCCAAGACCAAGTCCCAACCGATGATCCAAGCCATAAATTCACCCATCGTTGCATAGGAATAGGTATAGGCGCTTCCGGCTACTGGTATCATAGAAGCAAATTCAGCGTAACAAAGGCCGGCAAAAGAACATGCCAATGCAGCGATAACGAAAGAAAGAATAACGGCCGGTCCTGCGTTCTCTGCCGCGGCAATCCCCGTTAGGGAAAAAAGTCCTGCACCAATTATGGCTCCCACTCCCAAAGAGACCAATCCCGTGCTCGAAAGCGTTCGCTTTAACGTATGTTCTCCACTTTCTCTTGCCTCTTGGATAATCTGTGGTATAGATTTTTTATATAACATTGTCGTGTTGTTCTACGGGTTGATCAACGTCTTAATCTGCCTTAAATTTACTGTAAGAATCAAGTATATATGCTCGTACGTCTTCAGGTGACGCTGTTTGCATAAATTCCAGCGATGGGCGAAATTGCTCCCTGAATAGCGCCATTTCTGTGTCGGTAAGAGGCACCATAGCGCGAATCACTCGTTCGTTAAATAGGCGGTCTACTTGTCGATTATTTTGTTCTTCTAGGAGGAGATCCAGGTTCTTTCGCGCGTTCTTGCTTTGTCTGCCAAATAGGCGGGAAAGTGAAATCCGTAGACCACCACGATTTTGCGACGCCTCCGTCACTTGTCCTTCGTTTTTAGCTTTTTCTATCTCAAGAGCCAGACGACTGTCTGTGAGACGACTGATTACGATCTCGTCAATCACGATAGATTTGCTATCCCGGACAAGGTAGACGCGTTGCAGCCCTTCCTCATAGATAAAGGCCGTGTCTACCTCGTATCCCGGTTGAGTAAAGGTTAATAAGTCATTGATATTTCCGGATATGGTAAAACTCCCTTCCACATCCGTCTCGGTTGTTTCATTCGTCCGAAGGTTCTTGACGGTAACTTCTCTTAATCGCTGGCTGCTTTCCAGTTCATGCACAATACCCTTGATCTCTTGCGCATTTACTGTGAGGTTCGTGCCGAACCCAAAAAGCAATAAAAAGAAAAGGCACGTGTAATGTTGTATTTGTATTCTCATCATATTTTCAATCTTATATCTCATAACTTATCACGCATCACTAATTTCTCGGCCAAACGTTATTATTCGGATCGATATCTGGATAAACGTTGTCCGGGTCAATGATCACCTTCGTTAGCTTTTCCGTGGATTTGAGTTTAAAACGCCAGGATGTATTACGTTGCCATATTTCTACCGGAAGCTTTTTTCGTATTTTTTCCCCAGACTCCGTTGTTGCTTCGATAACGACGGGCATGGGCAGTTTTTGCAGATTGTCTATCGTGATGACGGCGCCATTTTTAGGGTCGAGACCTTCGTATTCTACCGACCGGATGGCTTGGTCCAACGCCCAATTATGCTTAAACCACCCGCGCCAGAACCAAGCTAGGTTTTCACCTGTTTCATTTTCCATGGTGCGGAAAAAATCCTCTGGTGTGGGATGTTTGTATGCCCAATACGCGATGTACTGGCGAAAAGCTCTATCGAAGCGCTCAGCGCCGATCACTTCATCGCGTAGCAACCGAAGGCCGTAAGCAGGTTTATAATAGGCGAGGACACCGATATTTTTCTCTTTCATATTTTGTGGAGAAGACATAATAGGTTCCAAATCAGGTCTGGAAAATGCGGGTGTCATGCTGTTACGGTTTCCGAACTTTTTATGATACTCTCCTTTGTTAAAAGCTTCGGTCGATAAGCCATTAATAAATGTATTAAAGCCTTCGTCCATCCAGGCGTGTAGACGCTCGTTGCTCCCGACAATCATGGGGAACCAGTTGTGTCCAAACTCGTGATCAGTTACGCCCCACAGATTACCTGCTTTCGCTGTATGGCCACAGAACGAGATAGCGGGGTACTCCATGCCGCCTACGTTGGAAGCAACATTGACAGCTACTGGATAAGGATACGCAAACCATTTTTTACTGTAATGCTCGATGGATGCTTTGGTGTATTCTGTTGAACGCTCCCAGGCATTGCCTCCATTGCTTTCCACCGGATAGGCAGACAGGGCCAACGCACTTTTTCCGCTAGGGTTGTTGATTTTGGCGCCGTCAAGAATAAAAGCTTTTGAAGAAGCCCAGGCGAAATCATGGGCATTGTCCAACTTGTATTTCCATGTTAGGCGCTTTTTGTTCGGACGTGAGGCAGGGTTGGACACCTCCTCCGCTGATCGAATTAAGACCGTTTTTTCGCTTCCAGCAGCTTGTTTATATCGGGAGAGCTGTTCGGACGTCCACACTTCGGTTGGGTTGAGGAGCTCTCCGCCCGCTACGACAATGTGGTCGGCAGGCGCATCGATCTCGACTTGATAATTACCGAATTCAAGATAGAATTCGCCTGGTCCTGTATAAGGTTCTGTATTCCAGCCAACAATATCATCATAAACACATACTCGGGGGTACCATTGGGCTATGGTATAAATCTTACCATTTTTAGTGTCCAATATTCCTGTGCGGTCAGCTCCGTATTTCGGAACAGTATAAGAGAATTCTAGCTCCAAACTAACGGAGTTCCCACCAGCCTTTAGTACTTCAGGCAATTCCAAACGCATCCGCGTATCAACGACCTCGTAGGATGCCGTGGCGCCATTTGAAAAACGGAGGTTCTTCAATTGGAATCCTCCTTTAAACTCAGATTCTGCCGAGCCGTATCGACTATCCTCTAAGGGGATGGTCGCTTGTCCGCGTGATTCCTCGTGGAAGAGGTTTTGATCTAATTGGAACCACAGATATGGTAAGTCGTCCGGGCTATTATTGGTATAATTGATTGTTAACTGTCCGGAAACTTCGTCGGTCTGCTCATCCAAGGATACTTTAATCGTATAATCCGCACTGTTTTGCCAGTAGGCGTGCCCCGGTTTTCCGCTCGCAGAGCGGTAGGGAGAACCATTTTGTGTATAAAAAATGGGGTTAAAAGCCGCTGTATAATTGTATACGCTATTTGTCTGCGCACTTACTTGGCCAACGGTCAATAGCACCGTTGCAAGGGATGCATAAATAAATTTCTTAATCATCGTGCTATTTAAGTTTTGCTTGATACTCCTCTTCATCAAATCCTAATATAATACCTTTAGATGACTCGATTAAAGGTCTTTTAATCATGCTGTTATTCTTTAACAGCACTTGATTGGCTGAATCGGCATCCACTACTGTGGTTTGTTCTTCTGGACTTAGTTTCCGCCAGGTCGTTCCTTTTTTATTTACTAAAGCTTCCCAGGATATCTCGTTTTCCCACGCTTCTAATTGCTGTAATGTAGCGGGTTCTTTCTTGTAATCATGAAAAGTGTAAGCTATTTTGTTTTCATCCAGCCATGTCAATGCTTTTTTTACCGTATTGCAGTTCTTGATTCCGTATACCTGTAATGCCATTTCTATTCTCGTTGTGTATTTATAGGTGATAAAGATATTAATATTATTAAAAATTAACACGGTTATTATTGAAATCATAACGTTCTTTATTTCCTTCTTACGACAACTTTTTGGTTTTATAGCCCTACAATGGAAAAATATAACACGCCAAATTCGCTTTGTTATCATATTATGCAAAAAATGATAGCTAAAATCTTGCGCTGTATGACAACAATAAAACCATGTATCAATAAATAGCAGCATCATATCGATAAAAAAATGCGGCTTATCGATATAGGAAAGAATTGTATTGATATCTTTTGAAAAAATAGCATTAAAAAAATGTGGCTTATCGTTAAAGGAGAAAATTCAATAGATATTTTTTAGAAAAGTAACGTTAAAAAATTGCGGGTTATCGCGACAAGAGAAAATTGTATCGATACTTTTAAAAAAAATAGTGTTCTTTTTTTGCATTATTGCATTCTTTTGCAAAAAAAGAATGCGTTTGTAGTTTTGTCATATTTCAAGTTTTATAACCGAAAAATCGCGCTTTGACATGTCATAAACATGTTTTTTTCATAAAAATCGACATTAAAAAACGACCTCTTATAGGGTAAAATTGTGCCAAAAAGATTTTTGAGGTACCCCTAATTTTGGCACAAAATTGCCCTATCGGTTTAAAAGATAATGGTTATACTAACGCGAGAGTTACGAGCAACTGATCTTGGATAGCTGCTATTTTTCGAATTTTTACAATCTTACTTTTTTTTCACGTGTACAATTCGCAATTGTGTATTTTTTACACTAAGTGTTGTGTGGTATAAAAAAACTCCATACCTTTAGTCTCAAGTAACACAAATAATAGAAGAAAAATATGAGCCTAAAAGATTTTAAGGGTGTTTTAACAGGAGATCAGGTACAAGAGCTATTTGAGATTGCTAAAAAACATAAATTTGCTTTACCTGCGGTAAATGTGATTGGAACAAATTCTATCAACGCCGTCATGGAAACAGCAAAAGCTGCAAACTCACCAGTAATTATCCAATTATCCAATGGTGGTGCACAGTTTTATGCAGGTAAATCCTTGAACAATGACGGACTGCAAGCCTGTATTTTGGGAGCAGTATCTGCTGCTCAGCACGTTCATCTGCTAGCAGAGCACTACGGCGTGGCGGTTATATTACATACAGACCATGCAGCGAAAAAATTGTTGCCATGGATCGATGGTCTTTTGGATGCGGGCGAAAAATTCTTTGCACAACATGGAAAACCATTGTTTTCTTCCCATATGCTAGATCTATCAGAAGAACCAATTGAAGAGAATATCGAGATTTCCAGAAAATATTTACAGCGGATGAAGCCGCTTGGCATGACAGTCGAAATTGAATTGGGCGTGACTGGAGGAGAAGAAGACGGTGTTGACAATACGGATGTAGACAGTTCAAAACTGTATACACAGCCAGAAGAGGTAGCTTATGCTTATGAGGAGCTATCCAAAGTGTCCGATAAATTTACCGTAGCTGCGGCCTTTGGAAATGTACATGGCGTATATAAACCAGGTAATGTGAAACTGCAACCCGTTATTTTGCATAATTCGCAAGAATACATTCGGGAGAAATTTAATCTATCTGCAGAGAAGCCGGTAAATTTTGTGTTCCACGGTGGTTCGGGTTCTTCGCCAGAAGAGATTGCGGAAGCTATTTCGTACGGAGCGATCAAAATGAATATCGATACAGATATGCAATGGGCGTTCTGGGATGGTGTTCGTGCCTACGAAGCGAAAAATCGAGATTACCTACAGGCACAGATCGGTAATCCGGACGGCGCCGATTCTCCAAACAAGAAATATTATGATCCACGCGTATGGTTGCGTAAAGGAGAGGAAGCCTTTGTAGAACGTCTAAGACAAGCTTTTAGTGAATTGAATGCTATAGACGCGAATACGAAACTTTAAATATTATTTAGCGACGATTCTCCGATAGCTAGCTCACGGCCAAAAAACCGTGAGCTATTTTTTTTTGATCCTTCTTTTTCTCAAAATTCCTTAATAATTTTTTTTGTGTCACGCTTTTTGCTATATTTATAGAAGAACGATATAGATATGAATAAGCAGCGGTTTTTGAGTTTTTTGGAGTTTGAGAAACGTTATTCTGCTCATACCATTTCGGCCTATGATTTGGAGATAGACCGTTTCTTAAATTTTCTTTCAACTGAAAAAATAACGTTTGAGGACGTGGATTATCGGGTTATCCGGCATTACTTGGCTGTGATGAAGGAGAACGGCAGGCAAGCCTCAAGCATTAATCGCTCTATATCGTCTTTGCGTTCTTTTTATAAATTTTTAGTCAGAGAAGGTGTTGTAACTTCAAGTCCTATGCAATTGGTCCACGCACTGAAAACACCCAAGAAACTGCCTGTGGTGGTCGAACAGGAAAAGATGGTGGATTTATTAGATAAGGGCGGTACGGATCCCGATAGTTTTGAGGAGGCGCGCGACTTTGTTATTTTAGAGCTGTTGTTCGGTACGGGGATACGGCTTTCCGAATTGCTTGCAATCCGTGAGCGCGATATCGACATCTATAATAGGAGAATATGTATATTTGGTAAACGAGGTAAGGAAAGATTAGTACCTGTTCACCAAACGCTGTTGGAGGAAATTAGGCGCTACTTGATGTTGAAATATGCCCAAGATTTTAAAAACAAATCAATGCATCTAATCGTTACCAAAGAGGGAAAGCAGGCGTACCCTTCATTGATTTATCGGACTGTACAGCGGTATCTAGGGCGTATCACTTCGCAGCAGAAGAAAAGCCCGCACGTATTGCGGCATACCTTTGCCACTGCGCTTTTGAATAATGGGGCGGATTTGAATGCAATAAAGGAACTGCTCGGACATGCCGGCTTAGCGGCAACGCAGATTTACACACACAACTCTGTGGAAAGATTGAAATCTATTTATAAACAAGCCCATCCAAAGGCTTAAAAAAAGGAGGAAAAATGAACATTACTGTGCAATCTATCAAGTTTGATGCTGATCAAAAATTAGTTGAGTTTATCAAGAAGAAAACCGTTAAACTAGAACAGTTTTTAGACAACATCATCGAAAGTGTATGTTATCTTCGTTTGGAAAATGTTGACGATGAAGCCAACAAAGTTGTGGAACTGAAGATGAACATCCCCGGTAACCAGTTATTTGCCAAAGCACAGGCGAAAAGTTTCGAAGAAGCAACTGATCTTGCAGTAGAATCACTCAGACGACAGATAAATAAACATAAGACCAAAACGAGAACGGCCGTAAGTAATCACAAAGAATTACTGAGCAATCCTGAAGAGGAATTTTAAATAATGAAATTGCCGAAAAAGAGAAGCTGATCGAAAGGTCAGCTTTTTTTATATATTATTCCCGAAATTTATTTGGATTGAATCTTAATAACCTATATATTTGCTCAGCGAATTCAAAAGAGAAATGATTTGTCCATTAGCACAAGTAGAAGAAGTATTTAAAACAAAGCATGGAGCTGTATACCAATGTAGTCGGAAGAACTGCTATTGGCTAGAATTCCAAGAAACAACGACTGCTTTTAAGATTTCTGATTTTTTTCTATTAAAGAAGCGTATAGACGCTTTGGATATCGCTCGTATGCTAGCCGACACCTCGCGCACGGCTGATTTTGAAATTATAATGCCTCACCGCACCGAAAGATGCTTTATTCTGTCCGTCCAAGACATACTAAACTTAAGGGAAATTTTAACTGGTGCGAAGTTTATGATTGAATTGAATAGCGAAGTGAAAAAGATTCTCCGCAAGGATGCAGTTCTTGCTATTTAGTTTTAAATTGTACTGATTCTAAACTAGTTAGGGCGGTGCGCATGTAATTTAGACTGAATTTGTATTGTGTTTTCTTTCTCCTTTTTGGACTTTCTTAGTTTATCTTTGCATAAACAATGTGAGGAATACATTGTTCTTTAGAGTAAATAAGATTATTAAATCAGAATAAACATGAAAGATCTATTGAAATTAAAATCTTCATTAACAGAGGAGATAGAAAATATATTAAATGTGCAGGTAAAGGTAGAAGCACATGCTTCGGCACTTTATCTAGCAATGTCTTCTTGGTGTGATGATCAAGGGCTTGACAACTCAGCCACTTTTTTTGCTAAGCAGGCGGACGAGGAACGGGAGCATATGTTGAAACTATTTAACTATATCAATAACCGCGGAGGACGCGCTATTTCTCCTGAAATTACAAACATACCTGTAGACTTTGAATCTTTCCGTGGCGTCTTTGAACAAACCTTGGAGCAGGAAATGCACGTAACAGAGCAGTTTAACAATATCGCGGACAGATGTATGAAAGCGAAAGACTATGTTACATTTAATTTTGTCCAATGGTTTTTGGAAGAGCAGGTGGAAGAAGAGTATGTAGCTCGCCGTATATTGGAGTTATTTGATGTGATTGGGGAAGAAGGCACTGGTCGTTGGGAAATTGATAAACATTTAGTGAAGGTAACATTTGACGGAGAATAGTTCCAACACAGAAGTACGTAAGCGGGTCGTTTCGAAATGGAATGGCCCGCTTTTCTTTTATACTGAACGGCGACGATTTAGCGTTATTATATAAATTTTTATTGAATTTCATTTTTTTTGTTATATTGACGGAAATGCGTAAACATTAGATTTTGTGGGACATTATCGGTATCTTATATTCTTGATCACAACGCTGTTTTTTGTTGGGCTTGGTTCGATTGGGACAAAGGCCCAAACGGAATCACGCCAGATTCAGGGATTTGTAGTCGATACCGCAGGAACGAGATTAAAAAGCGTTACGATACGGTTGACGAGTACACAAGATACCGTAACTGTGATAAGCTCAAATGCTGGATATTATCGTATTAAAGATGTTAAAGGCTCGAATATTCGAATTTCCTACAGCATGTTGGGTTATCAGATTGTCAACAGGACGCTGTCTTCGCAAAACTTATCTAGCTTTATCGTCATGCCGAATGTGGTGTTACGACCTCAAGCCTCCCTATTAGAGGGCGTGTATGTCGTAAAAACTATTCCGATCGTGCGTGCTGGCGATACCATTCAATACAATATGGATGCATTTACCTTTCGGGCGAATTCCCTCCTAGAGGAGGCCCTAAAGCAACTGCCAGGTATCCAGGTTTCCCGTGATGGCACAGTTTACGCGCAGGGGAAACCTATTTCTTCGGTGCAAGTGGATGGTAGAAAATTCTTCGGAGGTGATGTGCTGACGGCAACGCGTAATTTGCCTGCAGATTTTGTCAAAAGCATACAGATACTAAACCATCGCGACAATCATACGACAGATCGAAGTTTTACGACGGAAGATCCCGAAAAAATTCTCAATATTATCCTTAAGGACGACCGTAAACGTATTTCTTTTGGCCAGCTTACCGCGGGCATGGGAACTAGGGAACGCTATATTGGTAGTGCAGGCTTTAACCGTTTTGATGATGGACAAGAATTTTCATTGGTAGGTTCCATCAATAATACGAATACGAGCTTGTTTTCGTTCGGTTCGCCGACGGGGATGGGGGAAAGGGAAAAATCGCTTTTTGACGTTAACGATTTTGTAGATCCGACAGATGGTCTGAACAATATTAAATCGTTGGGATTTAGCTTTTCAGACAACCTCGCTGAACATACGCAGTTTAACGCGAGTTATAGCTTCACGAAGAAGAAAAATACGACAAAAGGAAACTCCATTTTGAAGTCCTATTATGATCAATTTGATCGCAATTCCATCTCCAATGCGGAAGAGTATCAAACGATCAATGATGATAATTTTCATCGGCTCGCGGCTGAACTTAAACACCGTTTGAAGAATCAGGATATTTTAGAGGTAAAACCCGTGTTTTCGTACAATGATATTTCTTTTTGGAATCAGAGGACTAGGTTGGTTAAAAATAATAAAATAACAAACGACGGAAAATATCAAGACTCGTCTTCTCACAAAAACCCCAACTTGGATCTTGATATATTGTACGCTAAAGCTTTTAAGAAACCAGGCAGAAAATTAACGGGAAGCGTTTCCTTTAACTTTAACAGCCAACGTAAATTAGAGGATGTGCGGGATTACTATGTATCCGTCGATTCTACGCCAGTAGACCCGGTCATCAGTCGATTCGAGCAACGATACTTTATTCAGCAACGCAATGGCACGGATGGTGCCAGAGCCTCGCTATCTTTTGTTGAACCGTTTTCCGAGTATAGTACACTGGAGTTTCTTTATAACTATGAAATAACGGACATGACTACACAGCGGCTCGTTGAAGACAAACTCAAATTTACGGAACCCGACGGTTATTTCCACGTAGATTCGCTGGGTGTCAATTATAATTATCGTTTTAGAAATAGTCGTATGGGGCTAAATTATCAGTATACACCAAATAAAACTTTTAAAGCTAATATTGGATTTGCTGTGCAACCCGTGAAGTTGACTAGTTTTCTTCCTAGGGATGATATGCAATATACTTACGAAAATGTTAATCTAGTTCCAACCGCAGGTTTTAAATGGAGGTTAAATGATGAAACGGACTGGAGTGTTGATTATGTAGGTAAAAACAATCAGCCTAACCTGCTGCATATCATTCCGATACGCGATAATAGTAATTCGCAAAACGTTATCATCGGAAATCCAGAATTGAAAGCGGAATTTTCTAATAGAGTCAGTACCACGTTGCGGAAGTTCGTGACATCGAGAGGGCAATATTTTGAGACAAATTTTGCTTATCACTACGTAGCAAACAAAATCGTATCCGATAAAACAGCATTTTCCGGTTCTACTATTCAAGAAACCACATTCAAAAATACGGATGGGTATTACGATATTAAATGGTATTATCTCTTCAATACATCGTTATTCAATGAAAATGTACAACTGGATATTAGCGGAAATGCGGATTATTATAATAACCTATCGTATGTGAACGACCAACGGAATACAACCAAGCAGTTTATATACGCTCAGTCTGCTCAGCTACGCTATACCTGGAGCGATTACCTAGAATCGATGTTTAATGCTAATTATCTTTTAAACAATGCGACCTACACTTGGCCTTTTCGTACAGAAATTACGGGGCATAGCTTACTTGCAAGTGCCGCCACGAAAGGTTATATAGGAGAGCACATCACGTTAGGCGCCGAGATGTCGCAACGGTTCAATTCCGGCTATGCTAGTAGTTTTATGAATATTAATCCTACAATTATTAATGCATACTTGGAGTTTTCGTTTTTGCATAATAAGAGGGCGTTGTTACGGCTACAGGGGTTTGATTTGTTAGATCAGAATAAAAATATGGGTACATATAGTGAATACATAGGTAATGATGTATATGAAGCGCGGAATAACCGACTTGGACGTTATTTTATGGTCACACTAAACATGCGTCTGCAGAAGTACCCTAAAAAAAAGTAATATAATGAAAGCGATTGTTATTACAGAAGCAGGAGGTCCGGATGTTTTACAGATTCAGGAACGCGCTATACCGGCGGTAGCAGAGCATGATGTATTGATAGCGGTCAAAGCTGCAGGGGTAAACCGTCCCGATATTTTTCAACGTAAAGGAAACTATCCTGCTCCGGAAGGTGTGGTTGCGGATATCCCGGGGCTTGAGGTGGCTGGAATTATTACACAGGTGGGTACGGCGGTAACCGAACGAAAAGTAGGAGATAAGGTATGTTGCCTAGTGGCAGGCGGGGGGTATGCCGAATACGTAGCGGCGCATTCCGACATGTGTCTTCCTATTCCCGAAGGAATTAGCTTTGAAGAAGCGGCTGCTTTACCGGAAACGGTATACACCGTATGGGATAATGTGTTCCGTCGGGGCGCTTTACAGGAGGGGGAATCTATTTTGATTCATGGAGGCGCAGGAGGAATAGGTACTGCAGCAATACAGCTTGCGAAAGCCTTTGGCGCTAGGGTGCTGACGACCGTTAGTAGCGAAGAAAAAGAGGCTTATTGTCGGCAGTTGGGGGCTGATAACGTTGTCAACTATCGAGATAGTGATTTTCGTGAGGCTTTACGGGATGAGACGGTGAACATCATATTAGACAGTATCGGTGGGGACTATTTCCAAAGAAATCTCGATTTGTTGGATACGGACGGTCGTCTCGTTTACATTAACGCGGTGAAAGGAAATAAAGTGGAACTTGATATTTTAAAATTGATGCGAAAGCGTATCCTAATAACGGGTAGTACCCTGCGTGCTCGCGATCTTTCTTTCAAGGTATCGCTAACGCGGGATATACACCAGCATGTTTGGCCGCTCATTGGAAAGTCCTTTTTGCCTCAATTGTTTAAAGCTTTTCCAATAGAAGACGCGGCAAAAGCACATGAATTGATGGAGGATGGCACGTTTTTAGGAAAACTGGTACTTATAGTTTGAAAAAAGCGGACGTTATTATTCGTCCGCTTCCTCTTTAATAGGAGATGATTCATAAGTATGATCAAAATACCTCCCCAGTGCTATTGTTCTTTGTATATCCATCTGATTAATGTAGCTATGAAACATCCCTTCTGAACCATGTCCCGTAGCTTCCATTAATAACGGCGTAGGTATTCTACCATAAAAATTTGATGCAAAACTCCGTCGACCTATGTGGCTAGACATAGCTTGCCATTTTGGTATTAGGAGCGGTTTGCTGCGATGACCGGCTCGTTTATTATAATATACCAGTTTAGATATATTGGCTAATCTGGCAATCTCTTTTATTTGCCTATTGTATAGCTGTTCCGATTTTTTCGGGGGAAATTTGTTTGGATATTTTTCCATAATATGGAGTACTTCCGGATGGACGGGCAGCAAAATATCTTTTCCAGTTTTCTGCTGTTGGAATGCCAGACAATGTTTGCCTTTAATAATTTTGATCATATCCGATCGAAAATTCATGAAATCGGAGATACGCTGACCTGTATAACAACTAATCAAAAGCCAATCTCGTGCATGTTGCAGCTCAGAAGGAATAGCGGTTTGTTTTATTCGGTTCAGTTCTTCTTCGCTTAGCGTAACAAAAGGAGTCTTTTTTTTAATTTTCGGCAACTCTAACTCATATGAAAAGGTTCTTATTCCTCTTTTTTCCAGAAAATTGAGCACCGTCTGGATGAAGGAAATGGTACGATAAAGCGTGCTTGGCGAGTAATTTTCTTCGTTTCCAAATCGGAAAAATTGTTTGACAAACGAAGCGTTGATTTCCTTTATTTTGAAATGTTTCATTGAATATCCTTCGAATCGTTGGATGAGACGTAGGAATACGTGATATCGTTTTAATGTGTTCGGCCCGATAATGTGCTTCCGACTTTCGATATATACATTGATTTGATGGATAAGATTGTCCCCCTTTAGAGAAGGTTTCTGCCTATAAGATTCCAACAGACGGGTTTGTATGTCTTGTTGTACATTGGTTTGGTTTACCTTTCTATCCCTTAACCGATCGGCAATTACAATTTTAATTCTGTCTAATCCCTCACAAATAATCTTCGCGTTTTTTGTGTAAGGGTTTTCCGGACGTTGTTCGGCATAATTCCATTCTTTCTCTGTGATCTGATAAGGAGTGTCAAAGGTGTAGACATCTTTTTCCAGATGGAGGTGTAAGTAGATTGTGTTTTTCTCCACAGAGAATCTCATATCAAATGTTTTCATAAGGATGTGGATTGATTTTTCAAGTAGTGCCGCGAAGTTAATAAAAAAAGTGGTCCTACTGAGACTACAACTCCAGTATTTCCGATCTTTTAATCAATGCCTTAGGATGAAGACGCGAAATCAAACCATTTTTGCTTATTGCACTAGTGCCGCTACATCTGCTTTTTTATTATATTTGT
>NZ_PVBQ01000027.1 GCF_002980525.1 Sphingobacterium haloxyli | reverse complement strand
TTTTTTGCCCTCATAAAGGCCTTTCATAGCTTCCTCTTTGAAGCTTTCGAAGTCAAAATTGTCTTTACTCATGTTCTGTGTCTAAATATAGAAATTCTTTATTTGACACAGTTTACTTTACACCCTCAGAGAAAATACCAAATGACATATGATGTGTTAGTTCAATCTTTCAGCGGATTGGGCTTTTTGTGCTACAGGTTAATCCAAACATCAAAATAAATATTCGATGAGATTCTTATTGTCAATCTGTCGTTTTTGTTTTTTCGTAATGGCATTATGGGCAGTGGTATTTGAGGGTTACGAATGAATATACCGGTTTTACTGCAATTATGGTTGCTACTAGAGGAGCTGCTTTGCCTTCGCTTATGCCATTCATTCCGCAACTTTCAAGATAAATATTTAGTTTTATACTAAGATGAGAAAATTGATATTTCCTATTGTAATAGCTGTGTTGTCCGGTTGCGATCAAGGGGCTATACTACATGGCGCAGACGATATCCCAATAGACTATATAGAGGGGATGTCTCTGGATCCGTCGAAAATAAAGTATGTTGACGTTTTTGTAAATAAGCTAGGTAAACCTGTGGTCGAGTTGCTTTACGAAAACAAATACAATTTGATTTTTTTCTCATGCGAAGCCTCTGAGCAGACGCAGTTGCTAGATTTGTTAACTTTTGAAAACAGCCCCCATATAGGTATATCGCCCAATATAACCTATAGAGGTAATGGAGGAGGTTATGTAGAGGTAAGATTTCCAATAGATTACAGCAATTTATTACACGAACCATTTAATTTAATTACAGAGGTCAACAGTCAACGGACTGTCACGACACTCAATGACTCGACGAAGTTTGTATTGTTAGAAAATTCTAAAGGGTTTAAATTGAGACACCATAGTAAGAGTTATGATGGGATTGTAATAAATGTATTGAAAAATCAAATAACTGACTTTGATGGGCACACTGACTTAGGAATATTTATTTATCGTAGAAAAAATAAAGACTATTTTCTTGTTACATTTGCAAACAATCCAAACCGGGGGTTGTCACCCATAAAGGAATTATTTTCGACTCTAAGTATTCAGTATTAGGGTATTATATTTTGTTATATGACCCCCGTTAAGTTTTCAGAAACTATTGAGAAGAATGTTAAGGAAATTGTGCGGAGCTAAATAACGGGTTATATAATTTCAAATTATTACTAGATAGTCCAATGGAAAGCAAAATTGAAACTATTTATTTTTCAAAAAAGGCAAAGCGATCTTTGGTCATAAAAATTCTTGTCATTTGGTTTTTTATATATTTTCCATTTATAAACTTTATCCGAGATTATTTTATGTTTTCAAGGCCGATAGAATCGACTTTTTTTGTTAAATTATTGATTTTTATTTATGCACTGATGCTACTCGTTCTATTTATTTTCCGATTTTTTTCGAATTGGGCAATCAGAATTTTACCGGAGGGTTTGATAATAAGGTCTTTTTACGGGGAGCATTTCTTTCATTATCGTGATGTTAAAGATGTAGAGGTAATTTCATCTAGACGCGGTCGTCCGATATTGCGACTTACTTTATCGAGAAGTTGGGGTTCGCCTAAGCTCATAAAACCATTAAAAAGATTGTTCGTTAAAACTGACAAAGATGGAAATCCATGTCTTTTATTGAATTTGGCCGATCTCGACGTAGATATAGAATATTTATTGAGATTGATAGCTGCACATATACGCAACAGTGAAAATCCCGCCGGGGAATAGGTACGGAAATTCTTGTGCAAAGACAGGAATATTCTTTTTAAGGGAAGACTGGGATTATCATGCTAGCAAACCAAACAAACTGCTATCTTTGGATCAGGAATATTCTTTGAGGCAACCGCTTTGGGAGTGTCAACGAGTTCGGGAAACAGCGGAAGGCAGTATGATTACGGAGCAAGGTTCTGCGATGCGGAGATAGGCCGTTTCAACGTCATACACATAACCGCCCATTCGCCTGTCATAATTTAAACTTCAATGAAAATAACCTTCCCTTTTTTTCTAAAATTGTGTATTTTTATTCACGAATGATGCCAGGTATTAATTTTGTGCCGACCAGCTTATAGTACGCCGAGCTGTATCAGAGGCAGGATTGAGACAGGTTGAAACAATTGTTAACGATACGCGAAATTATAGATTTTAGAAGATAACGAGTGGCTCATAGTGGAGCCCCAGCAGCATATGAATCGGCGAACGACGGAGATAGAGCAGGAGCTGTCGGATCTGAAGAAACAGAAAATCAAAGATTAACTTATATGAAAGCGAACTATTTTGTTTTGTTGCTACTCCTTTGTTGGACCACGGGAGTATGGTCGCAAACGCGGACGACGGCTTCGGTCAACGGAGCGGGCTGGAAGCGGGTGGCATATTGCAATTCCCCAGCGGGTAGAGGTTTTGGCCGTGTAACGTTGTATACGACTGGTGGAGCTGCAACTCCGTATCATTTGGATATTGAGTGGTTTAAGGACTGGACCGTCGCGGGCGGTATCACCGTAAAATCTAACAGCAAAACTGCTTATTGGACACAAGCTCGTTTAACCTTCGACCAGGATACAACATTTATCGAGGTAAACTTCGCACGTGCGGTTTCTGCTGTCACCATTATGTCGGATGCCTACGGATGGAACGTAGCCCGGGGCTTCTCCGGCGTGCTGCCCGATGGAGGCGGGACCGTACGGGCAGAAGCCAGGGTGGGTAAAATGGCGATAGATGATTATCTGACAGTAGCTTATAACGGTAACGTCGGGATCGGGACAACTACCCCCGATACAAAGCTGGCTGTCAACGGCAACATCCGCGCCAGAGAAATCAAGGTAGAAACAGCCAACTGGCCAGACTATGTTTTTCGGGAGGATTATGAACTGCCTTCTCTTGATTTTATACGAGCCTATATTGCCGAACACGGCCATCTTCCGGAAATACCCTCTGCAGCGGAAGTAGGGAGAGAAGGGATAGCCCTCGGCGAAATAAATGCTTTACTATTAAAAAAGATAGAGGAACTCACGCTCCTGCTGATGGAAAAGGATGAACAGCTCAAAAAGCAAGGAGAAGCCATAGACAAACTTTCTTCCGAGATGGAGATCGTAAGACGGATATTAAATAATGATAATACGGACAACAAACCTCAATGACTTATCTTATGAAGCAAAAACACTTCCTCCAGATCTTCCTTATGTGGGTATATCTGTGTATAGGCGTCACGGCCAATGGTCAGACCGCTACTTTTAACAAACAAGTTGTGGCGAGTGCAACCAATAAGCCTGAACTTACGGACGGCAGCAACCAATCGCTGATAAGAGGCGGGCTGTACCGCGTGAAGCTTTCTGTCGCACCTACGGGTACAATGACAGGTGCTGAGTTTTTAGCCTGGTATGATGGTTCCAAAGCCTTATGGCAGCTCAGAATGGTTACGGCAGGAGGGACGACCTCCAACCATCCTATGTTGGAGGTGGAAAACAATGTGGTGAAGGTCAGTACCAAACATGCGAATAACTATACTGTATTGGTTTTTGCGGAATACTTTGCTACAGGTAATACAGCGGCCAGACCGACCGCACTTGGCGCTTCGTACCACTGGCAGCGCCTCGCGAACCGTCTCTACTATATGGACGGAAATGTCGGAATCGGTACGGTAGATCCGAAGGCGAAGCTGTCTGTGGAGGGAAATATTCTAGCCAAAGAAATCAAAGTGACCAACAACATCGCGGTTCCGGACTATGTGTTTGAACCGGAATATGAACTTCCCAGTCTCTCGGCTATCGAAGCTTACGTCAAAGAACACAAGCACCTACCAGACATTCCATCGGCCCGTGAGATTGCAGAACAGGGGCTTGACGTAGGAGAGATGAACCTCTTATTGCTCAAGAAGGTAGAAGAGCTAACGCTACACCTGATTGAGAAAGAGAAAAAGATGAAGAAAATGGAGACAGTGGCTGACCGAGTGACCGAACTGGAAGAGAAACTGCGAAAAATGGAAGAGCTTTTGCTGGATTCCGGAGAACACACTGACTGATGAAGATGCGTTATTTATGCGCAGAAATTGATTGCTATTAAACCGGATCATAACATGCGGGAGCTTAGAGTTCGGGATACACGTGCGAGTCAATACTAATTTGTTTTTAACAAATTAGTATTGAAAACTTAACTCTTAAATGGAAGAAATTTGGAGGGAATAGTTATTTTTGTTCCAATTACAAACTGAAAAGATATTACCCATAGATTACAGCGGTGTTAATCATATAAATGTAACCGTCGTCCGTTTGCTTCTCTTTAGAAGATTATCTGCAAGCGGCCAACGCTTCGGAAATTGACGACGTGTCCTTGGGCGAGAATGAATATGCTTTTGCTGAAAATAGTATCGGAATTGACGTTGCGTTTGGTTGAAAAGGAGAGAGAGAAGAAAATTTCAACCTATAACGAGCGGACGAATTGAAACAGAAATTTGAAAAAAAACTAACCTATGAAATTTAGAATATTTAACCTTTTAGTCATATCCATTTGTTGGAATAGTCTGTTCTCTCAGCAAATGAATAACGAAAATGATCTGGTTATCCCCCCTTCTCCGAATGCAAGTTCTATCACTGCGTATGGTAATCTGATCGTGGGTGAATCAACAGGTATTCCTGAGGTTTCCGTTCCGATTTATTCCTGGTCCAATGGCTACTTTCCCCAAGGGTTGGATGTCAGTTTAGCCTATTTTGCAGGCGGAATACAGGTCGACCAGATATCATCGAACATCGGAATGGGTTGGTCTCTTAATGCCGGCGGTGTAATCTCAAGAGTCGTCCGCGGTACATATGATGAGAGTGAGGGAAACGGCTCATTATATAACAGTGGTAATAATGTCATGCCTGCGTCACAGGAAGAAGGGAACGGTCCATTGGATTATTCACTTAATAACCGCTATTTTCAACGTATTGACGCAAACATGGTAGATGGCCAACATGATATATTTACGTACAATTTTATGGGGTTTTCGGGGCAATTTGTACTGGGGAAAAATAATGATGTGCTCATCATGGACAAATCGCACCTGAAGATTGATAAAACAATAACGAGGATAGATGGGGACCTTAAGATTGTTGGATTCCGTGTCGTGGACGAAAAGGGGTATACTTACCAATTTAATGATTTTGAGCTTACCAGGGTAAGTTTAACAGGAGTGCCGTTGCCCCATACGTCTGCCTGGTACCTATCTAGTGTGACGGATCCTACGGGAAACTGCACAATAACATTTGAATACGAAAATACGTATGACTATGAATACAATGCATCATCATACAGTTATGAGGCATACCCTGTGAAAATTCAGGCGGTGGGCGTCGTCGACAATACGGTAGTGTCTAACGGTACCATAGAAAGAAGAAACGGAGTTCATGCTTACCAGGTTAACGGGAAGCGTCTAAAAAAAATTGTATTGCCCAATACAGTGACGATAGATTTTCAGTACAGCACGTCGGTAAGAGGGGATTTACATGCGTCCTCCACAAATGGTCTGCTTCAGCACATCTTTATAAAAACCAACGATGACACTGTAAGCTACCATTTAGGCCACGAATATTTGATCGGTACAGGTAAAGCCCGGCCTGCACTAGTATCTGTTCAGAAATATAATGCCGCGGGGGAGGCTGAATCCAGACCCTATACATTTCAATATTATAAGCCATCTTTATTTCCTGCACCTTTAAGTAGGCAAAAAGATCATTGGGGTTATGCGAATGCGAATACAGGTGTGCTTATACCGGAGGAATATATCATGGCTGAAGGCGGGGGCAACTACGCTCCCTACCGTAAACTGACGGGCGGTAACCGAAGGACAGACCCCGAATGGGTAAAATATGGTTCTTTGCTTCAAATGTCCTATCCCACGGGAGGTTATACGATCTTTGATTTCGAACCGAACACTGCAGTAGATGAGTGGCTAAACAAAGTCGTCGTAGATGCTGTTACGGATCCCTATGTAAATTACTCGAATAATATTTCCATCAACTCAAACGCTAATCCGTCTGCTAAATATTCCTTTGTATACAACGGTAGTAGTGATGGAAATTTGACACTGGAATTCCATATCAACCCATGGCTCTCTGGGTGTAGCAATTGTGGGATAAGATTTGAACTTGTAGGGTCTAATGGTAGTTTAGTGCGGTCATATATGCATTCTTTTCCTTCGCCGAATGCGAATGTTCAGGTTGCAACTATGAATATAGGGGCTGTCAACAAAGGCACGTATTTCGATCTGAATATATACGTGGTTGGTATACAGAACTACCATGACTATATGGTCATCAATAGAAGAGAGCTAGATCGGTCTATACCAATTGAGCCTGTGGTCCGTCCTGATCGGGAATTGTATGTGGGGGGACTGCGCCTACGTGAGATTCAGGATTATAGCTCTTCGGGAGAACTGGTTTCGACCCGCGAATACGAGTATTTGTTGGAAGACGGTGAAACTTCTTCCGGAACGCTCGGTTTCCGTCCTACGTATTCCTATTTAGTGGATTATGGGGCGGAATATTTTACGAGTGGAGGTTCGGGCTATATGGAGGGGTTGGAGACAGATAAATTTATCGTGCGGAACACCTCTTCCTTTCAGGAGATGCCTTTAGTCAATGGTATGCCGGTAACGTACAGCCGTGTTACTGAAAAACATGTTGACGCGCACCATAGTACAGGTACGATCGTGAAATATTTTTCTTCCTTTAAAAACAAACCAATCCTTTTTTCTGAGGAGCCGCCATTTTTGCCCTTGGATTATAGTAAAGGATACTATGGTAACTTGCTGAAAAGGCAAGTTTACGACGCCAATGAAAACCTGATTGAAGAAACTGTGAACGAATATGAAACGTTTCTGGATTTTTATTTGGACGATACTGGAAGAAAGGAGAACTTTCGATCCATTGTTATCTCCCCGGCTATCTTTATCCGTCCTCCATTACAGAGTGGTAGCTCTCTGGAAGATAGAAGATTTAAGATTTTAACGTCCCGACCTGTATTATACTACAGGATGAGAAATTACTATCCTAGTTATCCATTTCGGAGGGGTTTGAAAAAAAGTATCAAGAGGTCTATTGTCAATGGGGGGCAGTCCGTGGTGGAGACGACGGAGTATAATTATGATCGTATTTTTAACAAGGTAAAGGAGATTAACTACGTTATAAGCGACGGAGCTGTAAGAAAGACGAAGTATTCATACCCGTTTGACAACAGCACCGGCACCACCCAGTCAGGGATGTTAATGCGAAATATGCTGGATTTCGTAACGGAAGAGCAGGAATCTGTTAACGAAATGAACGTTTATCAAAAAAGAACGACCTATGATTATTGGCAGAATTCATATTATGCCCCGATCGATATTGAGGAAAAATATCATGGTGGTCCGGCGAAAAAAATATCAGAATTCGTAAGTTATTCTGCCGGTATGCCTAGAGAGATAAAGACAAGTGGAGGATTGATGATTACCTATCTCTGGGGATATAAACATCAGTACCCGGTAGCAAAGATAGAGAACGCGACGTATGCGGAGGTGTTTGCTGTTCTCGGGCAGGCTACAATCAACAGCCTTAACGCTGCAAACGTATCCGATGCGACGATTACGAATGCAATGGTCAAGCTTCGTAATGACCCGAAAATGACCGGAGCCCAGGTTACCAGCTATACCTACAAACCATTGGTTGGCATGACGAGCATGACTGACCCTCGCGGCATCACGGAATACTACCAGTATGACGGCTTCCAGCGCCTGAAGGACGTGCTGGACTTCGATAAAAACGTACTTCGGAACTACCAATACCATTATAGACCCTAGACCCATGGAGATGAAACGACCACTGACCATCATATATTTTCTGCTACTTGCCGTTTTAGGCCATGGCCAGCCAAGCCATTTGGAACTGCATGCCTACAATGACGAGCCGGTCATCCAGGCGCTGGACAGTATCGTCCTGAAGCCCGGATTCCACATCCCTTCGGGCAGGAACGTGCTGCTGTCGATCCAGCAGCACCCGAACATAAGCAGTTCGCCCAGCAGCAACCAGAACTACATCCTTACCCGTACATTCCGCCGGGAGGTAAAGACCGGCCAGCTCGGTCAGGCACGCCATATTGGGGAAGAGAACCAAACGGTACAGTACTTTGACGGCCTGGGCAGACCGGTGCAGGCGGTCGGGCTGATGGCCAGCCCGAAGTATAAGGACATCGTACAGCACATCGAGTACGACGGTTTCGGACGGGAGAGCCATAAATATCTGCCCTATGTGCACAGTACGGGCAACGGGTCCTACAAGACGGGGGGAAGCGGCAATGTAACCACATATTATAATAAGAGCAGCGGTTCCGATATTGCCGGCGTGGTGCGCACCCCTGCCCCCTATGCGGTCACAGTATTCGAGAACAGCCCTTTGAACCGGGTGAAGGAACAGGGTGCCCCGGGGGAAGCCTGGCAGCCGGCCGTCAGCCGGGACAATGTGACACGTACCTCGGCGGGCGGGCATACGGTGGCCGTGGAGTACGGTACGAACGTGGCAGATGAGGTTCCCCTGTGGACGGTGACCGGTACGGGAGCGACGGGCACGGGTAGCTATGCGGCGGGGAGGCTGTATAAGACGGTGACCAGGGACGAGAACTGGGTGCACGGCGAGGGCAAAGGGGGTACGGTGGAAGAGTTCAGGGACTTTGAGGACCGCGTTGTGCTGAAGCGGGTCTGGGAGAGCAATACCAGGTCCCTGAGCACGCACTATGTTTACGATGACTTCGGGGACCTGCGCTATGTGGTCCCTCCGGGTTATACGGCCCGTACGGTTACGGACAACAATACGGATTTCAACGAACTGGTGTACGCCTACCGTTATGACGGCAGGCGCCGGCTGGCGGAGAAGAAGGTGCCGGGCAAGGGCTGGGAATGGATCGTTTACAACCGGAACGACCTGCCCATCATGACGCAGGATGCGCTGCAGCGGACAAAGAACCCCAAGGAATGGAGCTACACGAAATATGATGCCTTCGGCCGGGTAGTGCAGACGGGCACGCTGACGGCAGCACATGCCACGCAGCTGGCAGCCCAGACGGCAGCGGACAACCATGCCACGGCAAGCAACAGGCACTGGGAGAGCCGTGGTGTAAATGCTTCGCAGTACAGCAACGTTTCCTTTCCGAAAGACAACCTGACCAGGTTGACGGTCAACTACTACGACAACTACAACAAGTTCATGGGCAGTGTGGATACGGTACAGCTGGCACCGCGTGCCATCAGCAGGAGCACGAAGGTACATTCGCTGCTGACGGGCAGCCGGGTATATACCGACAGCGGTACGGATTCGCTTTTAACGGTCTACTACTACGATGAGCGTGGCCGTATCATCCAGACCGCTTCACGGAACCTTCTCGGGGGCAAGGACATCGTAACGAATACCTATCTTTTCAGCGGGGAGGTGGAGACGAGCAAACATGAACACTGGGCAAGCCTGACCACGCAGCCTGCGACGACGATCCTGACCGCGAACAAATATGACCACGTGGGCCGTCTGGTGGAAACGAAGAAAAAGGTGAACAGCCAGCCGGAGGTTATCCAGAGCAGGCTTTCGTACAACGAGATCGGCCAGCTGACAGAGAAGAAGCTCCACAGCGAGAGCGGGGGCACCAGCTTCCTGACCACGGTGGGCTACGCGTACAATGAGCGGGGGTGGCAGAGCCGCGCGGGTTCTCCGCAGTTCACCTACCAGCTGAACTACCATAAGAACGGCAATACGGTACTGTCCAACGCGCAGTACAACGGCAATATCGCCCAGCAGCAGTGGGGGCATGGACCGACGACAAACAGTACGTTCACCTATAGCTACGACCGGCTGAACCGGCTGACCAACGGTACAAGCTCGGGGGGTACGGTGATGATCGAGGCGCTGACCTATGACGACATGGGCAACATCAGAACATTGAGGCGGGACAACGGCACGGTGATCACCTACAGCTACAACAACAGTCAGAAAAGCAACCGGCTTGCCGGCCTGTCCGGCGGCCTTAGCGGATCGTTCACCTACGATCTGAACGGCAATGCCACGAAAGACCGTACGGGGATGAACTTTGCGTACAACCACCTGAACCTTCCCCGGAGGGTGTCGAAGGCAGCGGTGGGAACAGCTCCTGCAGTGACGGTCAGTTATCTGTACGATGCCGCAGGAAAGAAGCTCCGCAGGACGGCCACGGTAGGAACGACGACCACCCAGCAGGATTATATCGGCGGTATCGAGTACCGGAAGACGGGCACGGCCGCGAGCGTGATCGAGCGTATTTCAACGGAGGAGGGCTACCTGCAGAACAGCGGCGGCACCTATGCTTACCATTACCACCTGACGGACCACCTGGGCAATGTGCGTACCGTGCTCAAACGCGGTACAGGTGCCACGACGGTGGAGGTGGTACAGCGGCAGGACTATTATCCCTTCGGCAAGACAAAAGCTATTGTAACCGGAGGAATAAACCGTTATCTTTATAACGGCAAGGAGATGCAGGCTGACCTGAACGGCGGCACGCATGCTTTGGGAAGTTCTTATGTACTGGAGGGACAGCTGGACTACGGGGCGAGGTTCTACGACGCGGAGATCGGAAGATGGAATGTTGTTGACCGGTTTGCAGAGAAATATTCTTCTTTATCCCCTTATCAATATGGAGAACTAAATCCAATCGTAAATGTTGACATCAATGGAGATTCTACGTGGACTACAACAACAACTTCCGAGGTTGGTGGGAGAGTGACTAATACCTATACCACCCATATTCGTGGTAAAGTACTAAATATGGCAAATGATAAAAACCTTACAGGCTTAGCTAATTCAATCAGTAAAAGGTTAAGCGGAGAGAGTTCTAGTAAGACATTTTCTGACGGATCCAATAATGTTTATAAAATTGATGCTGAATACACATTTGTTAACTCTATGGACCAAGTAGATGCATCAGATCATTTATTGGTTGTTGTAAATGAAGTTTTGGGGGAGGCTGATTCCCGTTTAGGAGGTGGTCCGGCCGGCGGTATTGCGCAAATTGGCGGAAAAGTCGCTTATGTTGAATCAGGTTCCTTTCTAAATATGAAAGAAACAGCATTCCATGAGATTGGGCATAATCTCGGACTGCGCCATCCAGAAAAAAACTCCGCAGAGAACAATCCGACGAATCCAATGGCATACAAGAGAAACAATGCTCCTCACTTTAGCAGACACCAGTTGTCAAATATTTTTTCTTATTCAAAAAGCGGGTTTTCTAACCGTGGGAAAAATTCCGCGATTATTATAAATAACCGTCAACGTACGAATACTAGATCAACAAATGAATCTCCTTACAGAGGCATTAGAACACGAGGTCTTAAAATACCCTATCCTAAACCAAATATTCCTTGAACATGATGAAATATATTTATACACCAATACTTATATGGATCATTTGCAATTTTATCGCATGTGACAATAGTGCATCTTCAGTATGGCTGGAGATTCGAGCTGACTATGTGTATCGGGTAGATAGTATCGATTTGCAGGTTAGCGGAGAACATGAAATTTTTATCGATACGATATTAAAAGAAGAAAATTCGAGGTATCCTCGATTTGAAAAATTACTCGAAATTTCAGTAAAACAACAAGTTAAAGTGATTTTCAATGATGTCGATACTTCTTTTGTTGTTGATCCAAAAAAATGCGGACGAGTAATTGTTGAACTGACCAATATGCATATGGAAAAAGAACAACCGGAAAATAATAAAATTGGCGAGCTTGTTGTCGGTAAAGGCTATGAAGACATCGATGTAACGTGTGTATCTAGCCAATGAGCTTTTAATAAAAAAATATACAACTTGAAGCGTTAGCGGGTTTGGGAACCTTCAAATTTTCACAAATGATGGACAGATCCGCCTTGCCCTCTGTTTGATGTACTCCGATCTTCATAAGCTGATTGCTTTTTTTAGCGAAAAGGGAAGTTACATAAAAGTAATAACGTTCTATTGGATTTAAGAATAGTGAATCGACGAATGAGCTAAAGTAATTCCCTGTCGCAATACTTCAACACCTCATCAATAGATTCGTTCTGGAGCAAATTTTATTATTAATAAACACAAAGGGTCAACAGGGACATTTATACCTTGGGGCCAATTAGGTACAGTGAAATAAAATGAAAACACTAGATAAGATTACTAATCAGAATTTCCCCTTACCATGGGTAGACCTTGACTCTTATATGGAAAGTAAAGGGGATAAAATTGAGATATATCTAATTGAAAAGAGGAATTTAGTTGAAGGACTAATTTTAATGTTTTATACTCTTTTTCGAACTGGAAAAAGTAATATCAAAGTATATATGCCTTCTTGGTGGGATTATTGTTTAGACACGTGGGACATCAAGAATGACAGGTATGATTATGAATTAGAGGGAAAGTCTATTGAAACAAAAGACTATTTATTAATGTTGAAAGAATCTTCTATCGAACTTGGCTATTCAGGGATATGTAGCTGTAATGACTGGGATAAATTTTTGTCAATTACTTTAACTTGTATTGTAACTCATAAAGCACCTTATAGTCCTATTTTTTATGATGAAGAAAATGATTTTTTCTTTTACTTTCATCATACTGGTAGCATGGGATTTTATTATAAAACGCGAAATGAAGTTGTTGAAAAAATATTGAATATTTCTAAAAGGGAATATGATGTAAGGTAACGCTTCTAAGACGGGGGCCAACTCTTTTTTTGATGAATCAAAATATCGGAGATCTGAGCTAAGGAAAGGTATAAGAACTTTTAGAGTGTCTTCTGTTGTTTTAAACGATAATGTGTTAAAAATTACAATAGTGGACGGCACATTCTCGAAGAGAAAAAAGGATATTATTGTAACGGGTAATGAGAGCTCAGCTTATCTAATTGTTGACTGACCAATATGCATATGGAAAAAGAACAATCGGAAAATAATACAATTGGCGAGCTTGTTGTCGGCTAAGCCTACGAAGGTATCGATGTAAAGCGTGTGCCTAACCGATAGTATTCCAGTCTCGCATCTAGTTTTTTGATTATGCCATCTGTGTGCCTAGGAAACAAAGCATTATTATAATCGCCCATTCGCCCCGTCATAATTTAAACTTCAATGAAAATAATCTTTTCGTGTTTTATAAAATTGTGTATTTTTATTCACGAATGATGCCAGTTATTAATTTTGTGCTGATCGGCTTATGCTACGCTGAGCTGTATCAGCGGCAGGTTTAAGACAGGTTAAGACAATTGTTAACGATATATGAAATTATGGATTTTAATTCTTGGGAGATGAATATTTCACGTTCATTTGTAGCGATAGTGTTCTTCTTATGCGCTGCTTTATCAACTTTTGGACAGTCGTCGGGCAGCATAACCGTAGGCGGAGACATCAATACGTTTTATCCGGTGGCTTGGCTTGACGGAAATTATACAGCTAACCGGAGCACGAAGCTTCAGGTAGGACGCAGCAACGTTCATCAAGATACGCGGTGGCGAGGCTCCTTGGTTGCTGAAATAACCTACCAAACGACGAATTGGGGAAGTGCAGCCAGTTTTATAGATGTGGATCTGTCAACCAATATGGTATCAGCAGCGGTATATAAGTCCTTTATTGCGGGATGGCAAGACGCTACGACGGGGAATAGCGACAGAATGATAGTCATATGGCTTCGGGGAGGGGGAACCACCTATTATTATGCTGCCGATGCACCGGTGAATCCCAAAGTGTATGACGGTACACAGAACGCACTCCCATATGTATCATCGAATGGATCTCTGACGCTCAATGCGAAGACTGTGGTTGATAGTTACGTAAATGCTATTGGTAAGCATATGCAGCGTCCGCTGCGCGTGTACACAACGTTGAGCAATTATTTTGCTGGGAACGTTGGAATAGGCAAGGTCAATCCGACTGATAGGCTTGAAGTAAACGGTACCATCCGAGCTAAAGAAATCAAGGTAGAAACAGCCAACTGGCCCGACTACGTTTTCGCAGAAGATTATGAACTGCCTTCACTTGATTTTATACGAGCTTATATTGCCGAACACGGCCATCTTCCGGAAATGCCCTCTGCAGCGGAAGTAGGGAGAGAAGGGATAGCCCTCGGGGAAATAAATGCTTTACTGTTAAAAAAGATAGAGGAACTCACGCTCCTGCTGATGGAAAAGGATGACCAGCTCAAAAAGCAAGGAGACGCCATAGACAAACTTTCTTCCGAGATGGAGATCGTAAGACGGATATTAAATAATGATAATACGGACAACAAACCTCAATGACTTATCTTATGAAGCAAAAACACTTCCTCCAGATCTTCCTTATGTGGGTATATCTGTGTATAGGCGTCACGGCCAATGGTCAGACCGCTACTTTTAACAAACAGGTTGTGGCGAGTGCAACCAATAAGCCTGAACTTACGGACGGCAGCAACTGTCTAGTCCTAAAATAGTTATACACTAATCAAAGTGTATGAACAAAATAAAGTCAAAGAAACCCCAACTGGAATCTACCCCTTATTATGACAAATCGGTCATAAAAAAATCATTATTCCTATTAAAGAAGGGGCACTCCAAGCGTAGTATTTGCAAGCAGTTAGGTGTCGGTTATCAGGCCTTAAGTAAATGGATAGTAAAGTATGGCGTAGAGGATCCTACAGCATCTCGTTATACAAAGCTTTCTCCTATCCAACGTCGTTCTATTGCTTTGCAGATCCTACAAGGTTCGTTGACTATCCCCGAAGCTAATGCTATATACCATATTCAGGGTCATGATACCATTGCCAAATGGGTTCGTTTAGTTAAGAAAGAAAATGTCGATATTAGCGTTTTAAAAGTTGATATTGTGCAAGAAGAAAATTTGTCAAAGCCAGAGCATGGCGAATTAGAAGCATTAAAAACAGCTTTAGCCGAAGCGCAATTAAAAATTACAGCGTTAAATACGTTAATTGACGTCGCGGAGGAACAGTTAAATATCAATATCCGAAAAAAGTCTGGTGCCAAACAGTCTTAGTCCTGCAGAAATCATTTCCTAAACTAGGAATAGGCAATTTATGCAAACTGTTTGGCAAGAGCCGTCATGCTTATTATGATCATCTTTGGCGCTTACGTGCGTCAGATTTTGTAGACGATATTATTATACAGGAGGTCTTGAAGATACGTGAATATTTACCTCGAGTAGGTGTGCGTAAACTTCACTTTATGTTATCACCTATTTTAGCATTACATGATATCGACATTGGTAGGGATTATTTATTTGATCTGCTACGGTCACATGGGCTTTTAGTTCGCAGTCGTCGGCGTAATGTAAAGACAACCAACTCCCGACATCATCTTCACAAATATCCTAATATCATTAAAGATCTGGTAATTAGTCGGCCAGAGCAAGTATGGGTTAGTGATATTACATATATTAGGCTTGTAGATAAATGGGGGTACCTTAGTCTTGTTACTGATGCTTATTCTCGGAAAATAATGGGATATTGCTTCCGAGAGGATATGACTACAATAGGCTGTGTACATGCTCTTGAAATGGCTGTGAGTAATAGAGAATGGATTAATTTGCCTCTTATTCATCATTCTGATCGTGGGACGCAATACTGTAGTTCATTATACGTGGATCGGTTAGTTTCCAGCAATATAGCTATTAGTATGACTGAAACAGGTAGCCCTTATGAAAATGCCCTAGCTGAAAGAGTCAATGGTATTTTAAAAGGGGAGTTTGAATTTTACTCACAAAATCTTTCATTTTCAGAGATGAACCTCCATATTACCAAAAGTATTTATTCTTATAATAATATTAGACCTCATCGTAGCTGTGATTATCTAACCCCATCGGAAGCTCATCGACAGAATATTACATTGAGGAAAAGATGGAAGCCATATTCTAAAAATTACGACGTTACTGAAAAAGAACTCATGGAATTGACAAATGAAAAAGATCTAAATTCTTCAAGTGAAATCATTACATTTGAAGAACATGCTGTATAGCTTATTTCGGATTAACGTTAAAAGTTGTATAGTTAAAACTAGGATTTATTAAATAAACTGTATAGCTATTTTAGGACGGGTCAGTATAGCTATTTTAGGACGGGTCAAAGGGCTCCGGGAAGGGCGTGAGAAAGGACTGCGGGAAGGATTGGAAAAGGGACTAGAGAAGGGGTTGGAGAAGGGTCGGCAGGAAGAACGTGCCAAAGCCGAGGCCGAGAAATTGGCAGATAAACAAAGTTCTGCTAGAAAGATGTTGGAAAGTGGCTTTGACGACGAGATGATCGCTGATATTTTGGGGCTATCCCTCAAAGAAATAGAAAAGCTGAAGTAATTTTCAATTTGTATAATCTGGAAAGGTGTTTTCTGATGAAGGAGACACCTTTTTATTTGAACAAGACATAGGGCAAAACCGACGAACTAATCCCCATTCGGTGTGAGTTCTACGACGCGGAGATAGGTTGTTTACATTTCACGTCATAGACAGGTTTGCGGAGAAGTATTACAGCAAGTCGCAATCGGAAGTGAATTTGGTGTTAAAATTACTGACACCTCTCCGCGCCATAATAACATCGGGCTTATCTGCTTTGCGTATCGATGGTTTTTGGATGACTTCGATCAATGAGTATTAGCTTGAATGAAGTTAAATAATGGTTTTATCCCCTGATCTTGTACCCGGGGATATATAGCGGCTCGGCTTTTTCTAAATTCTCAGACATACCCCTAAATCTGTTCTCTTTCTTTTCAGAAGTAACGCCAGGCTGAGCCATAGTAGCCTTATAGGCTGCCTTAGGGTTCTCACACTTCGTTTGTCTCTGCAAAGATGTCTTCATATTGATTAATTTATAGTTCATTTAAAAGGTCTTCTACCGGGTGGCCTTTCAATTTACCGCGTTTTATGAGATCCACTTCTTTAATAGCCTCTCGGATATTTCACAGCTCGTCGAGCGAGCAGGATATGTTATTTTGTTAAATTCACGTCTCCAGATGTTCTTGGCATTCATCGTGAATATACCGAGCATCAAGCGGATTTCGGTATTTCCGTTTTCTGTTGCCAATCTTTTTAATAAAGCATGCTTGGTGCTAAACGTACAGATTACTCCATCTCTTTTTCAATATGTTCAGTGTGAGCTTTTGAAATCGTAGTCATGATTGATTCTACTTCTTTTTCTGTCAACTGCATACCGTACTTCTTTTGAAGTTTTTTACCTCGATATTCCACCGTATACCCATCAACCAAATCAAAGTGAAATATTATTATAATAATCGAAATTTCTAAAATTGTCCCTATTAAAGCGTTCAAAAAGATATTCCATATAAATTTTATCAAACGCTGTCTGATCGTCGTAGTCTTCTAATATTTTTCTTCCGTCAGAGAAAGCTACGTGTGACTCGAAGCGATATACACCAAGTTTTAACGCCGCTTTAGTATTGATATAAAAACGATCAAATTTTCTATTGGCGATAAGGAATGCGTTCCACAGTTTAGCCACGGAATTATCATATACATCGAGTAGGATTTCTTTGGTTTTTCTTAACTTCAAAATCTTATTGCTTGATTTTAGCCGGTGTTCGAGTAGCGCGATTTCTTTGTCTATATCATCCGGTTCGTTTATGCTTTGCCCCTTAGCTCCAGAAATCATGATCTGCAAAGAACGAATAAGGTTTTGTGCAATATATGTTATAAAGGGTTCAATTATTCCGGCATCGGCTTGTTGCAAAGCAAAAAAATAGTTCTCTTTATCCTCTGTTCTGATGATCACAGGAGGATATCCATACTTCATTAGTATGAAATTCATCAAAATACGGGCAGTGCGTCCATTCCCATCATCAAACGGGTGTATTCGAATGAAGCGATAATGAAATTCCGATGCTATTATTATAGGGTTGGTTCTTGGTTCGGAACTTTTCGCATTGTACCAAGTAAGGAGATCATGCATCTTAGCCGGTGTTTCCTCTGGTGTGGCAAAACGGAATATCTCACCGGTTTTAGTCTTGACATGATTTGGAGCCGTTTTATATTGTCCAACTGCGATCCTACGCGTTGTTGGCCGGCCATCAGGTGTGATGGCTTTGACTTCGTATGGCGATTTAAGGAGTAAAGTGTGCAGCTCACGTATAAAGTTTTCAGTGAGGGGATAATCTCCCTTCACTAAGTCTTCGATCCATTTAATGGCCTCATCGTGACCGGTAATCTCAACATGATCTTTTAATGGTTTTCCTTGCGCAGTGATGCCGTGTAATAGAAGTGCCTTTGTTTCGTCATAAGTTAAGGAATTTCCTTCAAGGCTGTTGGAATGGTAGTTCCAGTCAAACCTAAATTTTTGCATGATGGTATACTCCTGCTCTTTCGTGAGAGGACGAAGAGCATCCAACTCTTCTTTTAATGCTAAAGCTTCTTCAATGGGTGGCATATTAGTCTATTATCTTGATGATATATTTTGTCTCCAACCACTAGTAGATCCTTGCGTACTGATATTGGACATGTTTCGGACATTCAAAGTAAGCAGATTTTTCGCAGCTTTCCTCATACAAGGAGTTATTTCTATGGCTCTACTAATTTTGTGAAGCTCTTTTATAAGTATTGTACTGAAGAAGTTTTGATAAGATTTAAATGGTATACTAAAAATATTAGTTTTTTTTGGTCGTTTTTCATTATCTTTGGTTTCTAATCATAAGATAACAGAATTATGGCAAAATCATCAAGGCGTATCGACGATCCGCTATGGAAATCTATTTTGGAGCAGACCTTTTCCCATTTTTTGAAGTTCATCTTTCCAGACGCGGAAAGTGTCTTTGACCTAAGCAAACAGTTTGATTATCTGGATAAGGAATTTGAAAGCCTGTTTCCTCCGCAGCCCAATGGCAAGGGGGTGCGTTATGTGGACAAGTTGGTCAAGGTATTTCTCAAAAACGGAGGAGAGCAGTTTGTGCTGTGCCATGTGGAGGTGCAGTCCAGTAAAGGCAAGGGCGACCTTGCCGAACGTATGTTCCGATATTTTTACAAGATTTCCGACCGTTATAAAGTACCTGTTACTGCAATCGCGATTCTGGCCGATGGGAACAGGAATTACCGTCCTACGCTGTATATCCAGGAGTTTATGGGTACGAGTCTTCGTTATTCTTTCAACAGCTATAAGATACTTGACCAAGATGAGTTGGCATTGCGGAGCAATACCAATCCGTTTGCCGTGGTGGTGCTTACGGCATTGCTTGCCATTGTGCATAAGAATATGACAGATGAAGAACTGAAAGAAATGAAGCTTGATCTGTATGACGAGATGATGAAGCGGAAGATGAACAAAAAGACGCGTCAGGGGATATACGACTTTTTAACATATTATGTAAGCTTTCAGAATTCGGAAAATTTCCATATTTTTGAGAAAGAGGTTGAAACAAAACTAGGCAGGAGTAATATCATGGGAACAAGGGAATATTTATTGGACAAAGCAAAGAAGCAGGGCTTGGAGAAAGGCAAGCAGGAAGAACGTGCCAAAGCCAAGGCTGAGAAGTTAGCTGAGAAAAGAACTTTCGTTCGCAATCTAATTGAAGAACTCAAACTTGCTGATGATGCTATTGTGCGTATCGCGGAAGTTTCTTTAGACTTCGTGAAGAAAGTCCGAGCAGACTTGTCTAAGAAAAAATAACTTACCCAAATCAAAAACTGAAATAGTTTTTTCAACAATATTATATGAGCAGGCTTTTCCTAAAAAGGGAGACACCTTCTTTTTATCGACGTAAAAAGAAGGGACTGTGTAACCAGAGACACCTTTTGTCGGGAGTGGGTTCTGTAATTAAGATGGCCTTGTTCCTGCATTGAATTCGCTCATACTGGGATAAATCTAACCGTATTTAATGGATTATAGAAACAGGGATAAAGTTAATAAAGTTATCCCTTCAACCTTTTAACCTCCTCAGCTAAATCTGCAACAACCTTAGTCAAATCCAAGATAGCTTGTGTTTTTACGTTATCATCTTCAACGAGCTTTTCTAATATGGCTTCAATCTTATTTTCAGACTCATACGTTATAGTGGGGAAGTGATTCAAGCTGTTTTGCTTCGACGTATTTTGATTATGTTGGATGTAATATATAGCCTTTTCTTCGTTAAAAGAGCGTATAAACTCTATAGTCACACCCAAAGCATCTGCAAGTTCCTGTAGTGTAGGCTCGGGAATAGTCCACATATTTTCAAACTCAGATATTCGTCGCTGGTCAAATTTACTTTCACATCTTTGACCCACAGTTTCCTGCTTTAATCCCATAATTTCACGAATTCTTTTAAAATTCTTTCCTTCATGGACTTTCTCTTCTTGGAATGCAATACTCATTTTCTGACAGATTTAAATATGTTCGGTATTTTACCGGTTTTTTACCACTTTTTTGTAAGTAATTAGTTTTTTACCTTTGATGTAAAGATACAAATTATTTGCCCGTAAAATTACGTTTTTCGATAAATTACTAGCGTTTTTAAAGGTGAATAATTTTGCGTTTTGGATTAAAATAATAGATTTGCACCATCTTAATAGGTGGCAGCACTTATGAGTCTTGTCTACGAAACGTGAGAATTTCAAATGGAACAAGGCGATAAGTGGATAACGCCCGTCTGCAATGGCGTGGCGTCCGCTTACTCGTTCCATCGGCTTCTCACGGCCGCGTAGACAGTAGGTTGGATGCCACGCCATTGTTGGTTATTCCATCTACTAAAGACTCGTTATAAACAACGAGTATGTATAAAAAGCAGTTATTCAAAAACATCACAAAACCCGCGAGCTAATTTAGCTTGCGAGGCCATCAAGGCTTCCCTAAAGAATGCAGCAATTCTAACCGTTATACTAAAGCCAATCGTATAAAACCGTATCGTCTGCATTCGATTCCAAAATATTTTTACTAACAATGTGGTCTAAGCTCAGCTTGGACATAAAGGAAAAATAGGAGATAATCTCATTTAGCCAGCGTCTCTAGGCCACACCCTAAAAACCATGAAAAAATGAACAATTTTTACAAGGGTGGGAGAGGACTGGCCTTTAGGCAATGCGAAGAAGGAGCCTGTTCCCGTAAAGAAAAACCACCTAGATTAACGAAAATCTTAACCAATCAAGTAAGAGAGGGGGGCGTTGCCTTGCCTTCGGCAACCGTTCGAGAGGTGTTCGACGTTTCTTCGGAATATCCTCGGGATTTGTTCGACACTGGTTCGGGCGCTGTTCGGGAAGTGTTCGACTGCTGTTCGGGTGGCAGCCGAAGAACAACCGAAGCTCACCCGACGCAATACCGAAGTTGTCCCGAACCAGTCCCGAAGCGGACTCGAAGCGCTCCCGAAGGACACCCGAACAGCACCCGAAGAAACAGGTTGGTTTTTTACCGTTTTTTTGACGTGCTTAAAGCGAGGATCAAGTATAGATGCAGTAAGGATGTAGTACTATTGACGCAACTTTTGCGTAAAATGGCTGGGGTACCGTTAATGTACCGCGGGTGTACCGTTAGTGTACGAGGAGTGTACCGAAAAGGTACTGGAGATCTACTGAGAAGCTACTGGAGATCCACTACTGACCTACTAAACGCATGTACCTCTTGCGTAGATCAGCGGTACAGTAACCGTAGAGGAATAGTAGGGGTAGAGGCAATGAAGAACATAAGAATCCTTTGTTTGGGATTCTTATGTTTCATGTTGTTTAATCTATCAGAAGCCTGGGCGCAGTCCGCGGAATCGCGGACTGCCGAAGGGCAAATTGAGATTAAGCCGCTTCAGATAGGGGATACCATACCCGAAGAACTGTGGAACCTGTCTTTGCAGGTGGTGAATCATCCCGATGGGAATGATACAATTACGCTGAACGATTACCGTGATAAGAAGCTGATCATACTGGATTTTATGCATACTCGGTGTAAAGGGTGTACTGATAAGCTGAAAGAGCTCGATACTCTGCAGAGGACATTTGGCTGTACTATTCAGTTTTTACTAATGTCTCCAGAGAATAGGAGTGGAATGGAGTCGTTCCTTAAATATCGTCCAATGTCGACGTTCTATCATTTTCCCCTAACGTTTATAGACCAAACCTTTGCTAACCACTTCAGGTACCGCTTTATTTCACATTTTGTATGGGTATATCGAGGAAAAATTGTTGCAATAACAGGTGGAAACGACGTAGCCGAAGGTAATTTAAAGAAGCTTCTTAATACAGGAAATATTAATCTTCCTGTAAAAAACGATTTTGAAGGGGAGGAGGATATATGAAAGTTATTACGGTTTCGATATTGTGTATCCTCCATTTAGTGGGGTATGCGCAACAACGTAAATTTACTGTCATTGAGGATGGAAGTCGAATTCCACTGGCTGGTGTTGTTGCGAAAGGCGAACGGGATGAGATATTAGCTGTTTCGGGTAAGGATGGAGAACTGTCGTTCCCTAAGAGTTTAAAAAATAATACGTTACAGTTTTCTCTAATTGGTTACGTAACAAGGAATGTCGACCTTGACGAACTCAAAGTCGGGGATACGGTGGCGCTGTATCGGGACGTTCAGGCGCTTGAGGAGGTAGTGGTAATCAATACCGGATATCAGGAGTTGTCGAAAGAAAGAGCTACAGGGTCATTTGAATTTATTGATAATGAGCTTTTTAATAGACGTACTGGAGCCGATGTTCTTAGTCGGCTGGAAAATACAGTGCCTGGTATCCTATTCGATAGAAGGGGACAAACTGCCGATCAGCTATCGGCTTCTGAAAATAATATTATTGTTCGAGGCGTAGGCACACTGTCTGACGACATTAAGTCCCCCCTCATTGTCCTTGACAATTTCCCGTATGGGGGGAATATTGAAGACATAAACCCCAATGATATAGAGAGTGTAACTGTTTTAAGAGATGCAGCGGCAGCGTCCATTTGGGGAGCTCGCGCAGGCAATGGAGTAATTGTGCTAACATCAAAAAAAGGACGGAAAGCCAGGTCGATGCGGGTGGACGTAAATAGTAATTTGCGGTTGAACGGTAAACCGGATCTTTTCGAATATGAAAGGATGAGCGTAAAGGAATACATTGATATGGAGAGAGAGTTGTTTGAAAAGGGGTTTTATAATAATACACTGAGTAATAGAACAAGGTTTCCAGCGGTCACGCCAGTAATTGAATTATTAGATTTGAATAAACGTGATCTTCTTTCACAGGAAGATCTTGAAGAAAAGCTAAGTTCTTTTGCTACGAATGATTTTCGAAAGGACTATGAACGTTATTTTTATAGAACAGCCAAGAATTATCAGAACCATGTTTCTTTGCGTGGCGGTAGTGAAAAACACCAATATCTCTTTTCTGCCGGAGCAGATAATAATGAAAGCGTATTACTCGGAAACAATACAGATCGGTACACTATCAGAACAAACAATAATTATCAGTTACTTCCTTCACTAAAGATGGAAGTGATGTCTGTTTACACGCAAACTAAGACTACCTCGAATTCACCTGGAGACTATACCGTTTTGAATTATGACGTAGGCAAACAAATGTACCCATATGCGGTATTACATAATGATGATGGAACGATGGCTTCTTTGGTAAAAACGTATCGATCAAGTTATATCGACACAGCGGGCAGCGGGCAGTTGCTTGATTGGACCTATAATCCACTTAGAGAATTGAATAGCGCCGATAATATCAACGAAGGGAATGCGATTAATATAAACGTCGGAATTAATTATACGCTTACCCGAGACTTACAGTTTGATTTAAGGTATCAATACGAGAACATCCGTAACACGACAAGTGATATCAGATCTGAAGAGATGTTTTATACTAGAGACCTTATTAACCAATATTCGTTTTTGAATGACGGTATCGTCGGCTATAATCTGCCCAGAGGAAGTATAATTGATAAGAGTAATATCCATACCAGATCACACGCATTGCGATTACAGGCTAACTACAATAAAATATTTGCTCATGGAGGAGAGTTACACCTTTTAGCTGGGAATGAAATAAGAGATGACCGGAGTAACGGTAACGTATTTCGCTACCTGGGGGTAGATAAGAATACGCTAGGATATTCTTCCGTTGATAATTTGACGATGTTTACGAAATGGGATAGACTCGGAAGGGGAAGGATTCCTACATATGGTAACTTAACAGGAACCAACAATAGGTTTGTCTCATTTTATGGCAATGGCAGTTATACGTTTAAAAACAAGTATACAGTCAGCGGAAGTACTAGACATGATGCTTCTAACCTTTTCGGTGCTTCTGCAAACAATAAATGGAAACCATTGTGGTCGTTAGGGGGCAAATGGAATCTTACAGCAGAGTCATTTATGGATTTCAGCTGGTTGGAGGATCTGTCCTTAAGGATAACCCATGGAGTGAGTGGCAACACTAACAATACCATTTCCGCTGTGCCAATATTAAGTATTCAAAACGCGTCAGGTAGCATTATAAATCGACCGCAAGCTGTCATCCAGACCCCAGGCAACGAACACCTTTCGTGGGAATCTATTTATATGACTAATATAGGAATCGACTATCGCTTATTTAACAGTCGGTTTAGCGGCACAATCGAAGGGTATTCTAAGGTTTCCAAGGATTTGATTACCGGAATGGAGGTGGATCCTACAACAGGTATGGTTGCAATCCTTGCAAATTCGGGAGAAATGAGAGGTATGGGGGTGGATCTGTCGTTTACAGGGAGGATATCGCAGCGCGTAGTCAGTTGGGAGTCTACATTTCTACTGAGTTATAATGATTTCAAAATTTCTCATCTGAATTATGATTTCTCCACTACACGCGGATTGAATACCGCACTAGGGAATGGTAGTCGTATTACGCTAAACAACGGCCAGAATAATCCGTACGGCATTTATAGCTTCTATTGGAGAGGGTTGGACAATGAGGGAAATCCTGTCGGTTTATCTGATGGGGTAGAAACTACTGATTACCGTTCAATCATTAACAATACGATGATAGGTGATTTGGCTTACCACGGTTCTGCGCTCCCACGTTATTTTGGAGCGTGGAGAAATACCATAGGATGGAAGAATTTAGCGATTTCTTTCAATATCTCTTTTAAAATGGGGTACTATTTTAAGAAAGCGGGCTTGTCTTATACATCTTTATACCAAAATGGCATTGGGTCACCAGACTATGGGCGTAGATGGCAAAAAGAAGGCGACGAGGCTCATACAGATATACCCTCCGCGGTGTACCCAGCAGATAGTAGAAGGGATCAGTTTTTTCTTGCGTCACCTGCTAATGTTTTAAAGGCTGACAATATAAGGTTTGACGATATAACGTTAAACTATACGTTTGATAAAAGTGCGCTGAAAAGCTTACCCTTTGAAAATATAAAAATCTTTGCCCACCTAAACAGATTAGGTGTGCTCTGGAAAGCAACTTCGCGGGATCTCGATCCTGACTTTAATGTGGGAAATGCCTTTTATCCACCAGCAAGGCAAATAACATTTGGTGTTAACTTAAGTTTATAATTATGAGGCTTTTATATTTGTGTTTCGTTTTATTCTGTTCTTGTGATTCATATTTAGACGCAAAATCAGATCTTACCTTATCTACGCTTGATTCGAAGGAGGCCGCAGAGGCACTTCTTGATGGTATTGATCGTATGAACAAAGGAGCAGTTGTCCTTCAAAATGCATCTGACGAGTATTATATAAGGGACGAGGTGTACAATGCCATATCTAATCCATTCAACTTGGAAAGCTATACATGGTTCGAAGGTACCCAGACGGACGAAGATTGGAATTCGTTGTATAGAGCTGTTTATACAGCAAATCTTGTAATTGATAATCTCGAAAGAGCCGGGTTGAAAGAGGGAGAACCGGATTTTTTGAAGTTTAGAGCAAATGCTTCATTTTACCGTGCGCATGCTTACAGTCATCTTCTTCAGATATACACCGACGTATATGATGATCATGATGCAGCTAATATGTCAGGAATTGTCATTCGAGAAGATTCCGATTTCTCTAAAAAATCGTTTGTTTCCTCGCTAAAAGATAGCTACAGGTACGTTATTGATGATCTGCAGTCTAATCAAAAATATTTGGACCAGAGAGCTTCTCTTAAAACAAGGCCTTCAATACAAACCTCTTTGGCGCTATTGGCGAGAATCTACCTTTACAAGGGAGATTACCAAAAGGCCTATGATGCGACAACCGAGTTGGTTTCGGGAGATGGATCTGAATTGTTGGATTATAATGAATTAGATACATTGGTAAATATACCTTTTGAAATATTTAATAAGGAGGTTATTTTTTATAGCTCAACCGTTGTAGCGAATAATGTATATCAATCGACGGCGTCTGTGTCGAGACAGTTTTATGAGGGTTATGACGATCGAGATTTGCGGAAGACGTTATATTTTCAGACGCTCCCGAACGGAGAGATTGGCTTCAAGGGTAGTTATAATGGCTCATTGTCCAATCTTTTTAATGGGATCGCTTGGGACGAGGTCTATCTAATTAAAGCAGAAAGCGCAGCTAGAACTGGAAACGAGCATGAAGCACTAGAGATCCTTAATCTCTTGAAGAGGCGTCGGTGGAAAAAAGAATTCTATGAACCGTACGAGTTTGCTAACACCAACGATGTGTTGGACGCAGTCTTGAATGAGCGAAAATTGCAACTTTTTTTTCGAGGCAATAGGTTTTCCGACGTCAAGAGGTATAATAAAGAAGGAAGAGGAATAGCTTTACGCAGAGTGGTAAATGGACAAGAAATAGTACTTGAACCGAACGATCCACGTTATGTATGGTCAATTCCAAAACGAGTTACGGATTTAACTGGGTTGTAATCATATACTAAAGATAGCCCGAGTGTTCGACTCGGGCTGTATCTACACAACCTTTTGCCCCTCCTTGGGCAAAAGGTTGTATTTACTTAAGGTTGGAAATGGACATTGCTGCTTGGTCCGCTAAATTGCGTTGCATTTGGATTCCCGGTTTCTTGAACCAGGAGACTTTTTAGGTCGTCTTCCGTCAAGCCTTCTTCAGGATCTTGGGATGGAGCGGCGATCCTTATCTCGCATAACTGCGTGTTTCCGGAACAACCTCCGCCGGAGGGATTGTACATATAGCTGGCTGGGTCATCTTGATCGCCTGTGCCATTATACGAAAACCATGCTTCGGAGAACACCTTCACCGTTTCAGCCTTCACCTCTTTCTTTTCTTTCTCCTTCTCATCCCCATTTCCATTAGGAGCAGCAGACACTGTTCCGATTAAACATAGTGCAAATACCGTAATTGCACCTTTTAGATTTATTTTTAAACTTGCCATCGCAAATAATTTAAAATTTTGAATTTGGTTGTATAATTTGTTAGAGGGTATGCCCGTACCACTAAAATAGACACCTGCAAGTGCCTTGGGCATTTGTTAACACACCCCGCGGGGGAAAGGGGCAAACTTTCGTCGACAGCGTTTGAACGCAGATCGAACGAACACGTCTGCAGGACGCTTTTCACTACACCGCGCGAAGCATCTATCCCAGTAAAGGAAGTGACCTATCGGTAAAAAACCGAATATTGCCCCATTCATGTTTATGGCTTGGCGCTGTGGTAGTTTAAATCGTGTTCGTATAGTTTTCATTCTTCTGTTTAATTTTTCACGTCCTTAAGCAAGACTAAGGTCTGTACTATCTCGTCGATTTTAATTTCGATATCCAAACAGTAGCTTTTCAATATTCAAATAGTGAGGTTGCATTTTCAAAAGAAAGAACGGTTCAGATCGTGCTGTAGTAGCTCACATTCATACCGAGATACGAAGCCAAATCTTTATTGGATATCCTATTGGTAAGTGCACCCCAGCGTTTGATCAACAGACTTTTTCGTTCGGCAGCAGACAACAGAAGAAGCTTAGCCCGGTAGTTTCGCTGCGCCGCCCAATAGGCAACGAGCTTATGATAAGCCGCCAGAAGCTCAGGGCTTCTAGCGAGCAAATAGTCTAGATCCTCACGCGTAAGTACAAGCAGCATAGTAGGTTCTAGCGCCACGAAATCATAATCCGGATCGAGCGTTGATACGATGCCAAAGTCGTTTTCAAACAGGAAGTGTGCGATGTCCAAACTTTCTGCATTCTCTTTCTTCAATACACCCGTTCCGACAAAAAAGTGGCTACCATCATACAAAGCCAGTATCCTGCCATTGGTAAGATGTTTGACGCTTAATTGGAGGCTGTCTAAAAAGCCTTTTAAAAAAAGATCCCCGATACGGCAAAGTGTCGGGGATTTTTATTGTTTGTCCTAAAAAATGGTTATTTTTAGGTGCACCCAAACAATATGGCAAACATACTATTC
>NZ_PVBQ01000026.1 GCF_002980525.1 Sphingobacterium haloxyli | reverse complement strand
ATAGGGATCAGAACGCTGATATACAACAGGATAGATGAATAAAATATCAACAAAAAATAGAAATAATGTGGAGAATAGTAGAAAATAAAAAAAGGCTGCTCAAAAATTACTTTTGAGACAGCCTCATCATTTTTGCCGTTTTTATGCTTAATTTTACTGCATGGATATTACCAAGCGTTTTAACCGGATCATTGCCATCTACTTCCAGCTTCAAGCAAAACCTATCGTAAAAGCACAGGACCTCGCCGAGCAGTTTGAGGTTAGTCAACGGACAATTTATCGTGACATAAAAGCTTTGGAACAAGCGGGTATCCCCATTTACGGTGAAGCAGGTACAGGCTATGGGCTGGTTGAGGGCTACCGGTTGCCTCCTACGAAATTTTCCAGGGAAGAAATTTTAACACTCGCAGCCGCTGAAAAGCTCATGCAAAAATTTGTGGATCCTGATTTGTTCCGATATTTTAGTTCGGCACTAAATAAGATAAAAGCCTATCTTCGTTATAGTGACAAGCTCAATGTCAACTTGCTGGAAGAAAACATGTTAATGGGATCGCTTTCCCATCGATTTAACGAAAATGTTCCCTCGGCGCTATCAATATTGTTTGAAGGTATCGCGCAACACATTGTGGTCAATATGGAGTATCAAAGCAGCTCATCTGTCACACCGATCCATCGGAAAATTGAGCCCGTCGGCGTCTTTCATCAGGGAAACTATTGGTATTTTATGGCGTATTGCCATGTACGATCAGATTATCGTCAATTCCGCATCGATCGCATCCAGAAAATTCAATTAACATCTACTCCATTTACTAAAAAACACAAACCATTAGCGTATTACTTGGTAAAAGAAGACTCCGGGCCGACCACAACTATACGCATCTGCGTTCCTTTACAATACGCGCGTTATATGGAATGGGAACGTTCCTACTATGGTTTCTTATCGGAGGAAATAACCGACAGCGGTGTAATCATGACTTTCGAGTGTAAAAATATGGAGCACGAGTTTGCCCGGTGGTATCTCATGTTTGCTGATGAAGCTAAGATTTTAGAGCCAGACGAATTAAAGGACCGCGTTAGAGAATTACTTTCGAACATCCACGTATAATTACTTATTTTTTGCCGGCGGAGAATTAAAAAAATGCCTCAACGCTATTGATGTAACGAAGAGGCATTCGTTTAAACTATTCCATAGACGCTGAACACTCAAGATTTGTTAGTATCTATCCCAAAAGAAAGGTGGCTCTATACCTAACGCTCGAAGATAGACAAAACCCTGAGCGCGATGATGAACTTCATTGTCCACAAAATATAGCAGGTTGCTGTATATTGGAAAGTTATACTCTCCAAATAAGTTATGCGTAAGATGAAAATCTTCTTCCGGAATCTGGTTGAACAGTTCGATAATTTTAGGTGTGTCGGCATCCCATTTTGCTAGGAGTTCTTCTTTAGTCGTTAATGCCAATTTGTGGTCATACGGTTGGTCATTCCTTTCGACGATACCTCGTAAACCGGGCTCTGAAATAGACAATAACTCCTTAATTAAGTCTGAAAATGGTCGCATTCCACCAATTGAAAACTCAAAAAGTTCTTTTTCAGGGAACTTATCGAGTGTACGACGTGTCAGATCGCGATGACCCAACCAATGTTTCAAAAACTCGTCCTTCGTTAAAATTGCTGTAGTTTTCATGATATTAAATGCTTAAATCAATAAATAATGTTTTTTAAATGTTCATTTCTAATGCAAAATTATGTCGGATTATGACAACTGTATGTCAGGAGCATCTTCATCCGTATAATAAATTTTTAGAAATGCTAGTATCGAGGAAGGAGCAGACTACAACTATCTAAATTCTATAAAAAATTAGTTTTAGACTAGAAATATTGTATATTTGCAGTCGCGTTTGGAAAGGTGTCAGAGTGGTCGAATGAGCAGACCTGGAAAGTCTGTATACGGGATGACTGTATCGAGGGTTCGAATCCCTCCCTTTCCGCAGAGCTTCAATCAAAAGATTGGAGCTTTTTTGTTTTCGTACCGTCTGTAATCTCTGCTAGTGGAGGGATGAGAATCCGGGGGGTTCGATCCGAAGGAGGTTCAGGGTTGTGTGGGGGCCTTGCGGGGCTGAACCAATCCCTCCCTTTCCGCAAAGCTTCAATCAAGAGATTGGAGCTTTTTTGTTTAGTACTGTTAATTTCGGCATTAACAATGGTGGCCCTCATTTTACATCAAGTTCCAATTGAAGTAAATCGCAGATGCCTTGAGTATTTCATTTATATAGCTAAAATGAAAATCGATATAGTCTTGTCTAGAACTTTCAACATCAGAACAACAAAATCTACGATTAATATAAAAAGCTAAACGGAAATATCCGCCCCTTTCCTCTTCGCTATACGTAAGAACGGAAACAGCCAAGCCGTCTACTTCGGGAGCCCCGTCTTTATCCTCCAAATTGTCAAATACAAATTCTTTGATCCGTGCTATTTGCTGTGCTGTGAATATCTCCAATAAAAGAGGAGGCCGCTCCTGGCATTCATAAAATAAGGTTTTATGGATCGGTAGCTCAATGATTATAGTAGGTTGCATATACATATGAAATATTTTTTTCGAAAGCCCTCCAGGTGGGAAAGTGTTGGCTTATTAATTTTGTCCTAAAGCGGTCTTCCAAAGCAGTATAATCAGCTACCGCATTAAACAGACAATAAGTGATCGTCTCTAATGACATATCATATAGCTTTTTATCGAAACAGATCCCCTCTTTCCCTCGCTGCACTATATAGGGTTTATTTTTATTCCTCCTAAACGTGATATGTGGGACAAGGAATCCCAATGTTTCTTCCCATTTCCCCACTTCACGTAACACGAGCAATCGTAACAGCTCGTCCTTTATTTTTGTTTCCTCATTAGACGACATCTGGCTCCCCCTGATATAACAATGGATGATGCCGTCTTTTATGTATGCGGGCTTTTTATCAATAAATACCTTAATTGGCCAGTATTTGTCAAAGACTTCCAGTCGTTCTACTATATTTAGCGATATATTTGGAGGTTTCGTTTTTAAAAGGTTACGTATGGTCCATATAGCCTCAGTATTACACATCGTTACCGGTACTTGTACTACCTTTTTGTGTTCGTTCCATTGTAGTACTTCTACCTCTCCTTTTGCACTGACGACAACGTTAATTTCTTGAGCATCCACCACCCATATCATGAGAGCAATATACGGAAAAATCCAATTCATCGCATGGAATCGTTACTTTTTATGTTCTTAAGATTTATTATGTTTGCATACAAAACTAAATAACAAAATACGAAACTTCCCAGATTGATAAAATACGGATAGATTTAAATCCTGTCCGCTTTTCACGAAAGGAAAGTTTCTAGATAAAGAAAAGCTTATGATCAAAACATTTTTCGGATTAGCCACCGTTGTGGCGATGGCAGCTGGATGTAGCGGTACACAGGAACGACACCAAGCGATCAATATGTCGCACATGGATACAACTGTGCGTCCGCAGGATGATTTCTACCATTATGTCAATGGGAACTGGATGAAAACAGCGGAAATTCCCGCCGACAGGGCACGTTGGGGTTCTTTTGATGAACTGCGGGAAAACACTGATGAGGCGGTATTGAAGATTTTGAAAGGATCGCTTAGCGAGACCTTTGAAAAAGGCACCGACGGGCAAAAGATTGGAGATCTCTATAAATCTTACATAGATATAGAAAATCGCAATCAATTGGGCATCGAGCCAATCAGGCCCTATCTTGAAAAAATCGATGCGATCGAGAACATGGACGATCTTTACGATTACCTTGTGGACGTGGGGCCGGAAGGTGGAAATCCATTCTTCGGCGGGTATGTATATGCACACATGAAAAACAGCGACGTTAACGCCGTTTATCTCGGTGGTGGAAATTTAGGCCTTGGTCGCTCGTATTACCAGAAAGTGGACGAAAAAAATACGGAAACCTTAGCACAGTATACAACGTTTGCATCTGCGGTCTATAACAAAATAGATCAACGCACCAAAGATCTCAAAGGGCCAAAAATCGTTGCATTTGAAAAGGAAATCGCTTCTTATCTCAAGACCATTGAGGAGTCACGCGATGCACAAAAAAGGTATAATCCGGTCGCAGTAGCGGATTTGAGCAAGATGGTTAAGAATATTGACATCGCTAAATATATTGCAGACTTAGGTTTTAAAGCGGATACGGTCATCATTAGCGAAATTGCGTATTACAAGAATTTAGACAAAATCGTAGCGCAGGAAAAGCTACCGCAAATCAAGGAATATCTCAAGTTCAACGTCGTGAACAACGCGACCGGCTATCTGTCTAGCGAGCTCGACGAATTAGCGTTCGACTTTTATGGACGCCAACTAAAAGGGCAAAAAGAGCAACGCGACATGGAGAAGCGTGGGCTAGATTTTGTAAATGGATCTGCAGGCGAACTACTAGGTAAACTATATGTAAAAGAAAATTTCCCACCAGAAGCAAAAGCGGCTTGTGAAGAGCTCGTACAATACCTCATAAAGTCTTTTGAATTACATATCAACGATTTAGATTGGATGTCCTCTGTAACCAAAGAGAAAGCTCTGGAAAAATTGGCAAAATTTAACGTCAAAATCGGTTATCCGGACAAATGGAAAGATTATTCCAAGTTAGAGGTAGGCACTTCCCTCTTTGAAAATGTTCATGCACTCAACCGTTGGGCTTTCGAGGATAACCTTGCGAAACAAGGTAAGCCCGTGGATAAAACGGAATGGGGTATGACACCACAAACAGTGAATGCATATTACAGCCCATTGTTTAACGAGATTGTCTTCCCTGCTGCTATCCTCCAGCCGCCATTCTACGATTATCGTGCTGACGCCGCGGTAAACTTCGGCGGTATCGGTGCTGTCATTGGGCACGAATTGTCGCACGGATTCGATGACTCTGGTTCGCAATACGATGGCGATGGAAATCTAAACAACTGGTGGACACCAGAAGACAAAGAAAAATTTGATGCCGCAGCAGATGCACTTGTAGCGCAGTTTGAAGCATACGAGCCCGTGCCAGGTGTTTTTGTCAACGGACGCTTTACATTGGGTGAAAACATTGGTGATCTCGGTGGGGCGTCAGTCGCATTCGACGCTCTAAAAAAGTATTTGAAAGACAAGGGCAACCCCGGCTCGATCGATGGTTTTACGCCAGAACAGCGATTCTTTTTATCTTGGGCTACTATTTGGCGAACAAAAACAACTGATGAGTTTGTCGTAAATCAAGTGAAAACCGACCCACACTCTCCGGCACAATATCGCGCGTTTGCTCCAATTGTAAATCTAGATGCATTTCACGAGGCATTCGGCACAAAAGAGGGTGATAAAATGTATAAACTAAAAGAGAAGCGTATTAAGATCTGGTAATTTTGTACGCATAAAAAAGTCCCGCATCGCAAGATGTGGGACTTTTCACATTGTCAAGAAGCTCACATCACCCCCCGACAGTCAGCAAACTCGGGAAAAAACAATTCGACAGTAGTTCCCTTGTCCACAGCGCTTGAAAGTACAATCTTGCCTTTAAGACGGCTCATGATCTTCTTAACTACGCACAATCCTATGCCTGTTCCCGGGAAACCTTTTGTGTTCGACGCCCGGTTAAATTGGCGAAAAATAAAATCTAATTCCTTCTTCGGAATACCAATTCCATTATCCTGTATTCTGTACACAACATAACCGTCTTTTTTTGAACTACTAATCTCCACGATTGGTTTCTCTCGTTTAGAGGAATATTTTACCGCGTTGCCGATGATATTAAAGAATATTTGGTAGAATACGCTTTCATCGCCATACAACGGTTCCAATTGATTAATATTGAAGACGCAGGCGTTGCTGCTATATAGCGTTTGACTTTCTAGGCAAATCTTCCGAATTGTCTTTTCTAAAGAAATACACGCATTGTCGTATTTTAACAAGCGCGTTTGGTTCAGCTGTATATTGTGTCCAATTATATGCTCGATATTAGCGAGAGCATCTAAAATTATCGTCGTCCATTTATATTTTTCAGTGTCACTAACCACCTCTTTCGTCTGCAAATATTGTGTCCCCATTTTTGCAATAGATAAAGGATTCTTTAAATCATGTGATAAGGTTCGGGTTAGCATCTCTAATTCGTTATTGAAAGCAAGGATTGCATCCTGTTCCCGCACCTTTTCTAAAGCACGACGGCGCACTGATACATCCGTTGCTGTATGCACTATGGCGTAAGTTTCTCCTTCCTCGTCAACGACAGCTTGATATATAAAATCAAAGTATTTAAGTTCTGTAATCCCATCGATGGTAATGTTTACCGGATATTCTTTAGCTTCGTATGTATGCCCTGTTTGCCACACATTTTTCAGTATGTCCGTGAAACCCTGCTCTGTAAACTCTGGGAAAACCTCTCCCAAATTCCGCCCAATGATTTCTTTGCCGCGACCCCAGATCTCAAACATACCAGCACTAACGAACGCAATCCGTATATCCGCAGTGTCGTAGATAGCAGTTGCAATCCTAGATTCCCTTAACGTTTTTAAAAAAAAGTTTTCGTATTGACTCATGTGTACGGATAGTGGGCAGTATTGCTCACAATATAACAAAAGTTCCGAACATTTTGTTTTCATCCATATATAAAAATAAATAGACAGCCTAAATGTCATAGTACTAAAATAGATACATAGTCCTATACACACCAGGGCGGATAAGTAAGTCCGAAATGAATAAAATAAAAATACATAAGCAAATAACAGTCAGGTTATTACGTAAAATACCTGTTAATTGATATTTTATATACCTTTTCCGTTTATCTTGTGATTTTTATACCTATTAAATGGTAAAACACCTGTTTTTGATCTGTTAGAGAAAATGTCAGTTTTTAAAGAAAATGTGTTAAGATGAACTTTTCACCATGATTTGGTGTCCTATGTAAAACCACCTGCCCATACGTATTTTTATCGTATTCAATAATCAGACCCCCAGTGTTAGGCCCTTTCTATGTTTGTTTGCATTGTTTTTGTTTCCTATTTCAGACACAAGCGAAAATGTAAACTAGATAAAACATCAAAACTATGGAAAGCAAAAAATTAAATCTAGCGCTATTAGAAAACCAAAGTATTCTAAAGAATATAGCCTTCAAGTTTACTAAAGATCCAGAGGAGATTAATGAACTTGTTCAAGAAACTTTGGTGAGGTCCATTAAATACATTGACAATTTCTTTAATAACCCGAAGCTAGTTTCGTGGCTATATGTTATTATGAAAAATGTATATATTAATCACTATAGGCGCAACCAGCGACACACGGAATATGAACACTTCCGGAGTGCCGGATATAGGGACGAGGGCTGCTCCGAACCGTTTACAACCAACACAGTAGAAGGAAAGTTTGTAATGAAGGACATCCGGGATGCGTTAAAAAAGCTACCACCAGATCATTACGAGCTCTTTGTGCAGTATATGGAAGGCTATAAATATCGCGAACTTTCGGACCATTTTGGTCTTCCCGAAGGTACTGTTAAAACCCGTATCCATCATACGCGTAAGTTTCTGCAAAAGCAGTTATCGGTCTATAAAAAGAGATAAAGTGATCGGAGACGTAGCCGTAGCCACGTCTCCGTCTTAAATGGATCTTTTATATCCTGGCTTATCCATTATATGGTCTAAAGAATACTTCCCCGAACCTACAACTAGAAAAACTAACAACAGGATTAGAATCGACAAAGAAATCCAAAATTCGGAATTCAGAAAATTAAAACCGTTTGTAATATTCACAAAAAATACTGCCCCGAAGAGTATGGGTATTTGGAAAATAACAGCAAGTCGTGTTTGGAAACCGAAAACAATAAACAGTCCACCCACAAGGTGAGCGAATACCACGTAGTGAACCGCCGACCAGATAGAGAGTTGGAAGTTCGTTTGTCGAATAAGATCTGCAACAGCATCGCGATCGTTTACGAAGCTTATCCCTTTAGCAAAAATAACAAGCCCGACGACGATTCTTAATATGTCCAACCAGCGCGGATGATGCGAATCGCCCCAGCGACTAATTTTCTGTACAATATTCATATAGCCTCCTTTTTTTGAATCTACAATTTTTAATAGCCATAGTATAGTTTTAAGGTACGGTTTATAAGCTATAGAAATTCATACAAAAATCGTGCTAACAAAAAAGGTCAACGTTAAAGTAACGTTGACCTTTTTCAATCTGCATTATAGTTTCAAAAACTAATATTTGACCTCCATCTCATCCACGTAATCTTCATTTTCTACGTAGTCGGCCACCATCAATTCAGCATAATTTTCTTTCTCTTTTTTGCCGAACCTTCTACTAATACTATCAAAAATCGAATATACTACCGGCACAACGACCAAGGTCAAGAACAGTGAGGATAGGAGTCCACCGATAATAACAATCGCGAGCCCTCTGTTCATGTCTGCACCATCACCCGTTGCTAATGCAATTGGAGTCATACCCACCACCATCGCTATGGTAGTCATCAAGATGGGACGAAAACGCGCTTGGTTAGCAGCGATCAGCGCATCGTATGTATTAGCACCAGCATCTTTCCTGTGATTAGCGAAATCCACCAAGAGGATAGCATTCTTTGCTACCAAACCAATTAGCATAATGATACCCAAAATTGTAAAGATATTCAACGTTTGGTTTGCGATCGCTAGAGCTAATAATGCACCGATGAAAGACAACGGAATAGAGAACAATACGACAAAAGGTGTCATAAAGCTATCGTAAAGAGCTACCATAACGAGGTATACTAAAAGGATAGCTGCTATCAACGCAACACCCAAAGTACCAAAGCCTTCCTCTTGGTTCTCCATATTGCCACCCCACATGTAAGATACGCCTGGTTTTAACGTGATATTATTGTTGTCAATCTGGTTCAGAATTTCCGTCTCCCACTCGCTTGCTACAGTACCCACGGGGCGACCGACTACCTGCGCCTGTACGGACACTGATGGCGACTTATCCCGACGTTCCAATAAACTTGGGCCGGAAGCAAATGACACATCCGCGAATTGCTCTAATTTAATTGTCTGGCCCTCTTCATTCACGAACTTTAAGTTTCTTACGTCGTCAATATCCCCACGTCCAAACTCATCGAAACGGATATTGATGTCATATTCAGTATCACCTGCGCGATACTTTGTATCAGTATTTCCCGAGAAAGCCGTTTGCATCGTCATACCCACGGTAGCGACATTTAATCCCAATCGGTTCATCTTATCCCTGTCTACCTGTACACTAATTTCCGGATTACCATCTTCTGATGTCAATTCGATTTCTGAGGCGCCAGGTACCTTGCGAAGAATATCCGAGAAGGTACGCGCGCTCTCTAGCGCGTCTTCTGGGGAAGCACCGATGACGGTCATCATTAATGGTGCTTGTTCTGCGCCCATAATACCCATATTAACGGTTTTCAGTTTTGCACCTACCAGCACGTTTTCCATCTCACGTTTTAATTTCGCGGAATAAACCTTGGTAGATTCTGTCTTATTATACCCGTTTTCTAAGATAATATGAATCTCCGCCTTATATTTTGTTCCACCAACATTCATCATACCGTCAGAGGCCTGCCCGACGGTCGTAATCATCCGTTCAATTTCTGGTTTATGAGCCAAATAATTTTCAGCTTTCTGAACCAAGAAGTTCGTCTGCTCTATGGAAGCATCTTTATTCAGTTCCATTTGCAGATAGAACTCGCCTTTATCGTTTCCCGGAAAAAAGTCTGAACCAATATAGCCCATACCGACAAGTGCAAATGAAGCAAAAAGCAAACCGACGGAAACGAGCAATACAACAACCTTATTCAGCCGGCGTTTCAGCGACCATTTCAATATACCCGAAATCCAATTTGTTAGTCCAGTCAAGCCCCGCTCGAAACCATGGAGTATACCACCAAAAAACGATTTCTTATTAATATGAGATAATTTTCCCATACGAGAATATAACCACGGCACAATAGTAAACGATACAAGGAGCGACAGCAAGGTAGACACCATAACCGTTACGCAAAATTGACGCAAAATATCGGAGACCAAACCGGAGGACATGGCTATAGGCAAAAACACAACTACGATAACCAGGGTAATTGCTGATACCGTAAACCCAATTTCTTTGGCGCCGTCATATGCCGCCCGAACCTTGTTTTTACCCATCTCCATGTGACGATGGATATTTTCGATGACCACAATCGCATCGTCGACCAAGATTCCGACCACTAGCGAAAGTCCTAGTAGCGACATTAGGTTGAGCGTATACCCTAGCATATTCAGAAAGATAAATGTAGCTATCAAGGACAAGGGGATAGCCACTACAGCGATGAACGCGTCACGTAAACTATGTAGGAAGAATAACATAATAAACGCTACCAATGCAATTGCAATCATCAAATCATGAATAACGTTATTTGCAGCGGTCAATGTGTAATCGGTCGTATCATTCGCAATTACAATATCCACTCCCTCCGATTGATAATCCGCTTTAACCACGTCGATCTCTGCTTTCACCAGTTCGGAAACAGCCACTGCATTCGCATCCGACTGTTTAAACACTTGCATCAAGATTGTGTTTTGGCGGTCGATACGTGATATCTTTTCGATATCCTTAATACCATCTTGCACATCCGCAATATCTCGCAAACGAACAGCTGCACCGCTAGGGGTAGTGATTGGTAAGTCGCGTAGCTCGTCGATACTGGTAAATTTGCCCGCCAAACGTAAAGTCGTCTGATTGTCCCGCGTTCTCACGTTACCTGTTGGAAAATCGAGATTAGCCGAGGCAATCGCCTGTTGTACCTGCGAAACGGAAAGGCCATAACCTTCCAATTTGTTTGGATCTATACTAACTTGGATTTCTCGCTCTTCCCCGCCAATCATGTCCACTTTCGCTACTCCGTTAATACGGGCAAAAACGGGTTGTATTTTTTGATCCAGTAAATCATAGAGATCCTTTTCAGACAAATTCGAAGTCACCGATAAATTGATGATAGGCACGTCATCCAAAGAAAACTTGGATAAAGCAGGCGTTTCCACATCATCGGGGAATTCGTTGATGACAGCATTTATTTTACGCTGTGCGTCCGTGAGCAGAAAATTAACATCTGCTCCCGTATTGAGTTGAATCATGACAACGGAAACAGACTCCATAGATTTCGACTCGATCTTTTTGACATTCTCCAATGAAGCCACCGCGTCCTCTACGACCTTCGTTACGGAAGTTTCCACCTCGGAGGGGGCAGCACCCGGATATATGGTCTGCACAGTGATGACATTAACCTCAAATTTCGGTACGAGTTCGTACCCCATTTGACTATAAGAGAATATTCCGCCAAGCGTAAGTATAATAAATAATACTATAATTATACTTGGCCTTTTTATTGATATTTCAGAAATTTTCATTGAAATAAATTTTTCTACGCTACTTCTTATTTAATAATTTCTACTGGCGTTCCGTCCAGAAGATTAATTTGGCCAGAAGTCACGACTACCGTACCTTTTTCCAAACCAGAAACAACTTCAACGTAATCGCCAAAACTTCTTCCCGAAACCACATTTTTCAATACGGCCTTTCCATCTTCGATGGCGAAAATTTGATTGGAGCTCACGCTACCTACAAAAGCATTACGAGGCACCACCAAGGCATTGACCGCTTGTTCGCTGCCGAAATATGCAGTACCGTACATACCAGCTTTCAAATCGTTATTTGCATTGTTTTTAATTTCTAACTCAACAGGAAAATTCAAACTGCCGTCGGCTTTAGGCGCTACAAAAGTTACGGTCCCTGTAAATGTTTGATTTGGCAATACAGGTGATTCTACTTTAACGCTTTGCCCTAACTTCGCCTGGCCAATATTTTTTTCATCTACGTTTATTTTCAACTTTAACGTGGAGACATTGACCACCTCAAATAGCTCCTGTCCAGGGCTTACATACGAACCGGGTTCAATATTTCTTTTGTTAATGACACCCGCGAAGGACGCAGTGATATTTACATCCGAAGCCGAAAGCTGTGCCGTTTTTAAGTTATTCTTCGCGTTTTCCAATTGAAGTTTCACTTGATCAAGCTGCTGCTTTGTAACTCCACCAGTGGAAAATGCGCTTTCAAAACGAGCAACTTCTGCTTCCGCATTATTGTATGTTGCCTGCGCATTTGTCACGTTAACATTTAACTTATCGCCGTCAATAATAGCCAACGTCTGTCCTGCCCTTACATATGCTCCCTCCTCTACCAGCACGCGTGTTACTTTTCCTGAAGCTTCGGCCGATAGCATCACCTCTTGTTTAGGAGCAAATACACCGTTAGTTATATATTGTGCGGTCACATCTCTAAAATCTACTGTATCGGCACGAACGGTGACTGCTGCGTTCTGAATAGCCACCGTAGCCGTATCTGCTTCGTTCTTGGCTTTGTTCTGATTCAAAATAAACACGATCCCTGCTAAAATTGCAGCAATGATGATTACCGTTAAAATTACCCGTTTCATATTGTTATGTATAAATAAATTGATTATTCGTTGATTAATGTTTTTAAATTTCCCTTTGCTTTGATAAGCTGTATCTCCGCTAATTTGTAGTCGAGCAATGAAGTATTCAGATTCGTTTCCGCATCTGCAAGTGCCTTCTCGGCGTCCAACAAATCGGTTAACGTTGCCAAACCGTTGTTATAGTTGTTTTGCGTATCGCTTAAAACTTCTTTTGCGAGCGAGACATTTCTACGGTTTGCATCTACTGTTAATAAACTGTTCCTAATTTGTGTTTTAGCATTTTCATTCGCCAACGAAATACCTAACTTCGTATCTTCTAATACTGTCCGTGCTTTTCGGATATCGATATCTGCTTGGTTAATCCGAGCTCGTGCTGCTCCTCCTGTAAAAATCGGGATCGACAAATTCAAGCCAATGCTAGAAGTTTTTGGCCACATAAAATCTCCTCCAATTGGAAACCCTTGGCCAAAACCATTAAATCCGAAATCAGTGCCCAATGACAAAGTAGGATATAAACTCGCTTTCTCAACTTTTTTACTCAATTCGTACAATTCTATTTGTTTCTCACTCAAAAGAACTTCCGATCTATTTTCGATATCATTCGTTAGCAAAGAAATCGCCGGATTAACTTCAAATGTTTCTTCCGGAAGTTCAATACCTACCTCCATCGGCATACCAATCGCAAATTTCAAAGCGTTTTCTTTCAACTGCAAAGCGCTCTTCATCTGTTGTTTTTGTGATTCCAAATTGTTTACAGCGACAGACAAGCGGTCTAAATCGATCTTCTTGGCTAGACCAGCAGCTACCATACCATCAATAATCTTCTGCGTTTTGCTCGTATTATCTAAATTGTTCTGGATAGTTTGCAATTGCAATTGCGTTTGGAAAATATCATAATAGGCATTTGACACATTTTCAATAAGTTGTTCGTCTGTCAATTGTGCATTGAGTTGATAAAACTCCCTAGTTGTCCTTGCTGCTTTCAATCCAGTGAAAAGTGACTGATTGAACAATTGCTGGTTCAACGAAACAACAGCAGTGGAGTTCCAGGGTAACCCCATTTGCATGGTGAGAAGTTCACCATCCATAACAAATGCCATTTCCGGAATAATGATATTATATTTTAATGTCCCGGACGCATTGACCTGAGGCAAAGCTCCCGCACGTACCTCGTCAATCTGGTATTGTGCATTTTCGACGTCCAACTTAGCTGTTTTAGCCTCCGCTTTGTGTTGTAGCGCGTATTTAATCGCTTCTTGTAGCGTAAGTGTCTCCTGCGCTTGAATAGGATCTGCCTGAAGCAGCAATCCCAGCGCTAAAACACTTAAATATTTAAATCCCATTTTTGAAAACATGATCTGTAAAACTAATTTTCCTCTTTTATTTTGTTGTTAAATATAAATTTTGTAGCCTTCTTTTGACTTTCCAGTATGACATCTACATTTCGTGCGTCCGGCATTCCGGAAATCATATCAGACACACTACGGATCAGACTTAACCCCTCCATAATCTCCGTGTACGATGTTGCAGCTTCTTCGATAGAATTTATTTTGATTTCACCGTGCTTTGTTGCTCGCTCCAACAAATCCGCTACTATTTTAATGTTCTTTTGGTGGAGTTGCTCCAAAAGCGCGCCGATCCCCTGGCCTTTAATCCATTCCAAATTTTCATTAATATGAAGAACATAGTAATCCTTCAAAAATTCAGCTTTGACCTCTAACAACTTACATAGTACGTCTAAAACGCTGCCATCATACTGCTTAAGAACTAGGTACTGTTGGGTAAGAATATCGTTTGATATATAAGCCAATACTTCCTTTATCAATGCGTTCTTATCGGAATAATAGTAATACAGGTTAGCTTTTGTGATATTCAAATCCATTGCGATCTCGCTCATCGCGGTTTTATTGAAACCATAATGGGAGAATCTTTTGAGAGCGGCTTGAATAATCTGTTGCCTTTTACTATCCATTCTTGAATTTATACTTTTTGACTTTTTTCTAAAAACGTTCAAAAGTATAAAATCTAAACGAGACGGCAATAAGAAATTTATCAACAAATTGTAATCTCACTGTAAATTAATGGCTGACCGCGACAATCGTAAATCTTACATAACGCTCGTCTGTTTCTGAAATTTCCGTTTATCGAACCGATACAGTCTCGCTGCGCGGTATGAAACACCTTTTTGTACCTCTGGCAATTCCTTGAGGAATCCCGCATTAGCTATTTTTTTGCGGAAGTTTCGCTTATCGAGCGTCTTGCCTAAAATAGCTTCGTACACTTGCTGTAACTGTGTCAATGTAAATTTATCCGGCAAAAGTTCATAAACTGCAGTTGAGTAGTTGATAGTATGCTTAAGTTTCTGCAAACTTTGTTGGATGATTTGAGCGTGATCGAAAGCAAGGTCGGGCAACTGATCTACAGCGAACCACTTTGCTTGCCGCATGTATGAAGTAATGGGTCTAATCTTAGACCTCACGTCCTCATACTTTACAATAGTCGAAAAAGCAACGGTCAGTATTCGGCCTTCAGGATGTCGTTTCACACCAGCAAACGCTCCAAGTTGCTCCATAAAGATGTCTTTTAGCCCTGTATGTTCATACAATATACGTTTTACGGCATCTTCCATTTCTTCATCTTTTTCCGTAAAGAAGCCAGGTAAGGCCCACCAATCCTTGTAAGGATATACATTTCTTTCGGTTAATAATAACTGAAGTTTGCCTTCGTTAAAACTAAATATTACACAGTCTATGGTGAAATGAGTTTGCAAAACAATGTGATTTTTAAATCTGTAAGTGGATTCCTTTTCGTATGTCAATATTTACCCAATATTATCACAATAATCCAGAAAAAACAAAAAAAATTTAATAGTGTAAAAAATACACACTATATTCGTAAAACCTAAAATGAGCAATCGAGTGGAAAAAATAACAAGAGTCGGCGTATTTACTTCAGGGGGCGATTCCCCCGGAATGAACGCTGCTATCCGCGCTGTTGTGAGAACAGCACTATATAATGGCAAGAAAGTTACAGGCATTTATCATGGCTATCAAGGCATGATTGATGACACGATGTTTGATATGGATAGCCAATCGGTCAGTTCTATTATACAGATGGGCGGGACTATGCTCAAGACAGCGCGTTGCATGGAATTCAAAACAATAGAAGGGCGAGCAAAAGCATATGAGAATGTTCGCGCAGCGGGGATTGACGCATTAGTGGCAATTGGAGGCGACGGCACGTTCACGGGCGCAGAGATATTTTCACGCGAGTTTGATATTCCAGTGATGTGTATACCGGGAACCATCGATAATGATCTGAATGGAACCGACCTTACAATTGGTTATGACACGGCAAATAACACGGTTATTGAAGCTATCGATAAAATTCGTGATACGGCAGCGTCCCACAATCGTCTGTTTTTTATTGAGGTCATGGGACGTGACTCTGGATGTATAGCACTCAACGCCGGTGTTGCCGGTGGTGCCGAAGCTATCCTTCTTCCCGAAAGAGAAACAGCAATTGATGAGCTTATTGATATGCTAGAACACGCAGCCGACAGAAAGAAGTCGTCTATGATTGTGATTGTCGCAGAAGGTGATAAAAATGGAGGGGCAAATAACGTTGCGAAATGTGTCCAAGAAAAAGTTGGCTATTATGACACAAAAGTTAGTATATTAGGCCATCTACAACGGGGCGGTGCCCCTAGTAGTGCGGATAGAGTGTTAGCAACTCGTATGGGATACGCGGCGGTCAACGAGCTTTTAAAAGGTAATACAAGGGCCACCGTCGGCGTTCGTGGCTCAGAAATCGTTACCACCCCTTTAGAAGAAGCGCTTAGTAAAAAAGAGCTAAAGCTAAATGAGGACCTTGTTGAAATTGCAAAAATAATGGCTTTATAAGGATTCATTTTTTTATTTTTGACTTTTTAAGCGAGCTTTGAAGTTCATCTTAGATATATTATAATGATTGTAGTTGTTTTTAGCGGGTCAAGATATGCGGATTGGCGGATTGCGGATAAAAAGCGTGTACTTCACGGTTTTCGCACACCGGGCATCAACTCCTATATACAAGACGAACGCTACATCACCCAGCTATTGAACAAAAGCAACCATTTGATAAACAATGCTGAAAAGATTCGTAAAATTTTCTTTTTCGGTGCGGGGGTATCTTCACCCGAACGACAACAAAAGATAGAACAGACATTTGCGCAATTTTTTAAAAATGCCAAGGTAAAAGCGGGTCACGATATGGAGGCCTCTGCAAAATCAACTTTCGGAGACGAAAAAGGTATTGTGGGTATTATTGGTAGTGGTTCTAATGCAGCTTATTATAATGGCAGAAAAGTGTTACCCAATAATTATGGCATGGGCTACATCCTAGCCGACGAGGGTTCAACCAATTGGCTGGGCCGGCAACTGTTGAAGGACTTTTTAACAGAAACAATGCCAGGTAGTATCCGCGAGAAATTATTATATAAATACAATATAGATAGACGTTCTATACTGGAACGGGTGTATTATAATCCTAATCCGAACTTGTTTTTGACGAGCTTTGCTGATTTTATACATGAATATCGAGATGAGCCATATTTCACGCAACATATAAAGAGAGGGCTGGAAATATATATCAGAACATATCTGATTCCCTTATCGGAAAGTTATCCAGATAGCCAGTTTAATTTTACGGGATCAGTAGCTAATAATTATGCCAATTGGTTACGTGAATTGGGGGCAGAACACGGATTGCATATCGGCTCTATCATTAAAGAGCCTGTTCAGAACTTAATAAAGTATTACATTAATAAAAACTGATAGAGAAAATGAAAATTGGAATTAACGGATTCGGTCGTATTGGCCGTCTAGCTTTTAGAGCTGCTATCAACCGCAGTGATATCGAAGTTGTAGGTATTAACGATTTAGTAGAACCTGATTATTTAGCATACATGCTAAAATACGATTCTACACACGGAAAATTCGATGGTACCGTAGAAGTTAAAGACGGACATTTGGTAGTCAATGGAAAAACAATCCGTGTAACAGCAGAAAAAGATCCCGCCAACTTAAAGTGGGACCAAGTGGGTGCCGAGGTGATTATAGAATCAACTGGCTTCTTTTTAACACAGGAAACTGCTCAGAAACATATCGACGCGGGAGCAAAAAAAGTAGTAATGTCTGCGCCTGCGAAAGACGATACGCCTACATTTGTAATGGGGGTAAACCATAAAGAATTGAAAGCTGAATATACAATTGTTTCTAACGCGTCATGCACAACAAACTGTTTGGCACCTTTAGCAAAAGTATTGAACGATAACTTTGGTATTCTCGAAGGTTTAATGACGACAGTACACGCTGTAACGGCGACACAAAAAACAGTTGACGGCCCTTCAGTAAAAGATTGGAGAGGCGGTCGTGGCGCTTACCAAAACATAATCCCGTCATCAACAGGTGCAGCGAAGGCCGTGGGATTGGTTCTTCCTGAATTGAAAGGAAAATTGACAGGAATGTCTATGCGCGTCCCGACAGCAGATGTTTCCGTAGTTGATTTGACTGTTCGCTTGGAAAAAGGAGCTTCTTATGAAGAGATCAAAAAAGTGATGAAAGAGGCTTCTGAGGGCGAGTTAAAAGGCATCTTGGGTTACACTGAAGACGAGGTAGTTTCCTCTGATTTTATCGGTGATGCGCGCACATCTATCTTTGATGCGAAGGCAGGTATCTCATTGAATGACAACTTCGTAAAAGTCGTATCTTGGTATGATAACGAATGGGGCTACTCAAACAAAATTATAGATTTGGCACAAGAAGTTGGTAAACTATAACTGCTTCAAATAAATAAAGGCTTGCCCAGGCAAGCCTTTATTTCATTAAGAAACCGCCTCCCAACAAATCATTTCCTTCATAGAAAACGGCGGATTGCCCGGGTGCGATGCCCTTAACACGGTGGGCAAAATCCACTTGCATGGTAGTTCCTTGTTGCGTTATCGTAGATGCGGCACCAGCGTCTTTGTATCGAATTTTCGTTATTGCTTCCATCGGTTGCTCTATAGAAGCGTATTTGATCAAGTTGATGTCGCGCACAAACGCCTGCGACTTTTCCAGCTCGCATTCCTCTCCAAGTACCACCGTATTACTTTCCGGCAATATCTCAATCACGAACATTGGTTTACCTAGCGCGATACCTAGCCCTTTGCGTTGGCCAATGGTAAAATAGGGATAACCTATATGCTGTCCGACCACCGTGCCGTCGGACAACACAAAATTTCCCGGTCCAATTTCGTCATCAAGCGTAGGACGTCTATGACGCAAAAAAGCTCTATAATCGTTATCTGGCACAAAGCAAATTTCATAGCTTTCGGATTTTTTTGCCAGTTCCTCCTGCCCCATCTCCAAGGCCATTTGCCGGATTTCCTGTTTGGTAAAATTTCCTAATGGAAACTGCGTTCGAGCGAGGTTTTCTTGCGATACACCCCACAGCACATAAGATTGATCTTTATGCTCATCTCGACCTTTGGATATAATATACCTTCCATTATTATGTAGGCGGATATTCGCATAGTGTCCAGTCGCTATAAACTCACAGTCAAGCTTATCTGCACGCTTCATCAACGCAGACCATTTTATATGGGTATTACAAAGCACACAAGGGTTGGGTGTGCGTCCGGCGACATATTCATCAACAAAATTATCGATGACGAAATCGCCAAATTCATCCCGTATATCCAATATATAGTGCGGAAAACCATATCCCACAGCCAATGCCCTAGCATCGTTAATACTATCCAAGCTACAGCAACCTGTTTCCTTAGATGACCCACCAGCCGAAGCATAATCCCACGTTTTCATGGTGATGCCGATAACCTCATAACCCTGCTCATGTAACATAATGGCCGCTACGGAACTATCTACTCCACCACTCATTGCGACCAATACCCTGCCTTTTTTACTCATAACAATTTTGTGAAGTGCAAAGATAGCTTATTTGGCACAGAGCAGTGTTTATTTGATGTAATTTTATCTAGAACAGAAGAGCTTATCATAACAAAATAAAGGCTAATTAAGTAATATGAATGGCATTTTACATTAACGGACATCATTAAAATAATTTACAGATTCCATACAAGTATTGAATGTTAATTTTATTTACATATGAATCAACAAGTTGAAAAATACTTGAAAAATAATGCCGACAAAAGTTTTAGATTTCAAAAAAAGAACATAGATTTGCAACGCAATCGAAGGAAAAAACTGATTGCGAAAGGTGCCATAGCTCAGTTGGTAGAGCAAAGGACTGAAAATCCTTGTGTCGCTGGTTCGAATCCAGCTGGCACCACAAAATCTGAAAGTAACAGATTACAAACAAAAACTTAAAGGGTGCCATAGCTCAGTTGGTAGAGCAAAGGACTGAAAATCCTTGTGTCGCTGGTTCGAATCCAGCTGGCACCACAAAATCCTTTCCGGTTCGGAAAGGATTTTTTTATTTTTACTTTTTGTCCTTAATGCCTATATTTCCTCTATAAAATAAGACTTGAATGGCGGAGGAGAGCGAAATAAATTAATTTTATATAATGCGCAATTAAAAATTGCATATAAAAATGAATTTATTTAGGTTTGCTTCGTACTTTAATCGAAGTATACTAATCAACGCCTCACATCGTGTTAGGTCTTGGTTTATAAAGAAGTGGCGAGAGACTGGCTCGATGACCCACTGGCAACCAGCAAGAGAAATTGAAAAGGTGCCAAATCCTGTCCAAAACAATATCGTTTTGGAACATATAAATAATAAGACAATGGAAACATTTGAACTACGCATTTCTAAGAACACATTATTTCGCTCGGTGACATTTGATCGCTTTTTTATCTGCATGTCGATGCGAATGCGTTAGTCGTTCCGGTAATGTTCCATCTGGACATATTCTTTCCCTACTCCCACATTGCCATTTATGAACGACCAGTTTCCGTAAAAGATTGGAATGCAATTTAATTCACTATATTTATTACATTAAAATATTATAAATTATGTCAACAAATAAAAGCCTAAAATTCGAAACATTGCAAGTCCACGCAGGACAGGAAGTAGATCCGACCACAGGATCTAGAGCATTACCCATTTATCAAACGACATCGTTCGTATTTGAGAATGCGGAACATGGCGCAAACCTCTTTGCATTAAAGCAATTCGGAAATATCTATACCCGTATCATGAACCCCACAACAGATGCTTTTGAAAAACGCATTGCAGCATTGGAGGGCGGCGTGGCAGCACTGGCGGTGGCTTCCGGACAGGCTGCTCAATTTATTGCTTTGACCAATATCATCGAAAGCGGTGAAAATTTCGTTGCTGGAGCAAATTTATACGGTGGTACATATAACCAGTTTAAAGTTTCGTTTAAACGGTTGGGTATTGAGGCACGTTTTGCGGCGGAAAGTGACGCAGATAACATGGAGAAGCTAATTGATGAGAAGACAAAAGCACTCTATGTTGAAACGATAGGAAACCCCAGCTATAATATACCAGATTTCGAAAAAATAGCAGCTTTAGCTCGAAAATACGACTTACCACTGATCGTAGACAATACGTTTGGCGCGGGAGGGTATTTATTTAAACCCATAGAATACGGAGCCAACGTTGTCGTGGAATCGGCCACTAAATGGATTGGCGGACACGGAACAAGTATAGGTGGCGTTATCGTTGACGGCGGAAACTATAATTGGGGAAATGGTAAATTCAAGCAATTCTCGGAACCGTCTGAGGGTTATCATGGATTGGTGTTTGCTGACGTTTTTGGTCCAGAAGGACCTTTTGGCAATATCCAATTCGCTATCCGTGCGCGTGTTGAAGGTCTACGTGATTTCGGACCTGCCCTCTCTCCATTCAATTCATTTTTGTTAGTACAGGGATTGGAGACGCTTTCTTTACGCGTACAGCGCCATGTTGACAATGCCTTAGAAATCGCGCAGTGGCTGGAGGCACATCCGCAAGTGGAGAAGGTAAGCTATCCTGGTCTAAAAAGTCACCCTTATCACCAGAACGCACAGCGATATTTGAAGAATGGTTACGGCTCGGTACTGTCGTTCACCCTTAAAGGCGGCGCAGAAAAAGCAAACGAATTTATTGATTCATTGAGCTTGATTAGTCATCTTGCCAATGTCGGTGATGCCAAAACATTGATTATACACCCAGCTGCAACAACCCATCAACAACTCCCCGAAGAGGCGCAAAAAAATGCAGGTGTGTTTCCTGGCCAGTTGCGTCTTTCCGTCGGTATCGAACACGTTGACGACATCAAAGATGACCTGCAACGAGCGTTTGAAAAAATTAAATAGTATAAAAAACCCATCGACGGGAATGCCTGGACACCGATAAGATATGGGGTCACAAATCGTCTGCGGATGTTTGAAATATTAGATAATGCAAAAAGCAACTTTCTACATAGTTCAAATGTCCGAAGGCGACAGTATTAATGCAGGCTAAAGCAGTACAATCCGCTAGCTGGACAGAAGATAATTAAGGATAATATTTTTCAAATAACAACGAGATAACAATGAGTGAGCGATTAATCATAGGCATGTTTGGCTTTGGTGTGGTTGGACAAGGGTTATATGATATTATAAAAACAAAAAAATTAAATTTAGAAATCAAGAAGTTCGTTATTAAAAATGCGAATAAGGAGCGAACGCTGCCAGCCTCGCTATTTACGACAAATGCGGAGGCTATTTTGGCAGACGAAGAGATCAACACCGTTGTTGAACTTATTGATGACGCGGAGGCAGCGTTTGATATCACTAGACGGGCGTTGAAATCTGGAAAAAATGTGGTGTCAGCTAATAAGAAAATGATTGCCACTCACCTGGAAGAACTGACACGTATTCAACAAGAATACGGAACTTCTCTATTATACGAAGGCGCAGTGTGCGGGAGTATCCCAATTATACGGAACTTGGAAGAGTACTATGATAATGAGCTACTCCACTCGATAAGCGGTATCTTTAACGGTTCCTCCAATTATATCCTATCGAAGATTTTCAATGAAAATCAAACTTACAATTTAGCGTTGACGCAAGCGCAGGATCTAGGCTTCGCGGAAACCGACCCTATATTAGATGTAGGCGGATTCGACCCGAAATACAAGCTAGCTATTGTTGCGTCCCACGCTTATGGGATCTATGTAAATCCCGATGATATCCTTAACATAGGAATTGATAAACTAGATAACCAGGACATCCGTTTTGCTAAAGAAAAGGGATTCAAGATTAAACTCCTGCCTTTCGCAAAAGAAATCAACGGTAATCAAGTAGTTTTGTACGTATTGCCAAGATTAATTACCTCTGAGAATATCCTGTTCAACGTGGAGAATGAATACAACGGTGTCTTAGTGAAAGCCGCCTTCGCAGATGAACAATTTTTCTATGGAAAAGGTGCTGGCGGACATCCTACCGGCTCAGCAGTACTTTCGGATATTGCTGCATTGCGTTACGGCTATCGCTATGAATATAAAAAGCATTTAGAGGCATCGCAAATTCTCTACAGTACGGATTATAAGTTGAAGATATATTTTCGGTATGCGGAAGAGGAAACTTTGAATCGGATAAAGTTTGACGCTATAGTAGAGCGCTTTTATGGACAAGATTTTAAATATGTCATCGGTGACATTAATCTACAGGAAATAATTGCTAAAAGAGACATTATCAACCAACCCGGAAATTTTATTGCGGAAATTCCTTAAAAAGGACTTTCTGCAATAAAAACTATTCATTAATATGAACAGTTTTTTACATCTAGATGCTATTCATATTGCATATAAAAATAAATTTATTTAGGTTTGCCCTTAAATTACGCGGGATGTAGCGTAGCCCGGTATCGCGCCAGCATGGGGTGCTGGAGGTCGTCGGTTCGAATCCGGCCATCCCGACACATGATAAAGCTTTCCTCATGACGGAAGGCTTTTGTTGTTTAATATACAAACAGTCCTTATCTTAGCACGCAGCAATTGATCATATTAAGTTGCTTTATTTATGTCGAATAAATCATCATTTTTTTGAAAACCCATCTATTATTTATCGATACAGAAACCTCGGGTATTCCCCAACGTTGGAATCGGCCCTATTCGGATGATAAAAATTGGCCACATGTCATTCAGGTAGCCTGGATTGTTTATGAGGCCAACGGCGTCGAGATAAAACGTACAAGTAAATATATTTATGAACACGATGTCGAGATTACGCCCTCTTCTTACGGTGTGCACGGCATCACAAGTACCTTTTTGAAACAGCACGGGGATAAAAGGAAAGAAGTGTTGCGTAAGCTGGCGCACGACATACAAAAATATAAACCCCTCATCATCGGTCATTTTGTCGAGTTGGACGTCCAAGTATTAAGCGCTGATTATTACAGAGCAAACCTTAAGAATCCATTCATGCACCAGTCCTTTTTTTGCACTATGCTTGATAGCGAAAAGTATGTTGCCAATCCCTCGATTACGTACTTCCGGCTTCCACAGCTCCACGAATATCTATTCGACAATCCGCTAACGGAAATCCATGAGGCAGAACAGGATGCCAGCGCAACGGCTAAATGTTTTTTCGAGCTATGGGACCGGCGCGAAATAACAGCGACGGATATGGAACGGCAACAAAAAATGTTTTCACAGAAACTTAACTTTTTAGATAAACTGAATACCTAACATTGTGTTAAAAAGCAAATTATGTCAAATTTGATTGAAATTTTAAAGAACACAAAACCCTTTAACAATCTTCCGGATAGCGTACTTCGAGGCGTTTCGGACTCGCTGATACAGACGTCGTATGCACGAGACACACTTGCTTACAGACAAGAGGTAACTGAGGTAAAGGGCGTCGATATTATCGTCAAGGGAGAATATGAAACATTTTTTTTCGACTCTTCTGAAAATAAACGTTCTATAGAAATACATCATCCGCCTTATTGTTTTGGCGGAATCTCGATTCTTCTCAATAGAACGAAAGCGTTAAAATCGGTCATGGCAAAGAAGGGAACAGTGGTCTATAATTTACCACGCAAGGAGTTTCTTGAACTTTGTCATGCTTATGAAGATTTTTTTCAATATTATACCACTGATTTTGGCAGAAAGATGCTGGATGAAGAGTTTTCGCATTTTGTAAAAACGCCAGCTTCTTTTGAGGAAAGCTATATAGCGGCTGAACAGCTGTATTCTCGAAAAATTGATGGAATAACATACAAAGATATCGTTTCTTGTACAAAGGACACGCCTATTTATAAAGCCGCAAAGCACATGGCCGACAATCGCGTAAGCTGCCTATTTATTCAAGACGAAAATAAAAACATCGTAGGCTATGCCACCGATATGACCCTCCGCGACAACGTGATTGCAAAATGCGTCGATGTCAATGCACCAATCGCAGAGGTTATGGATAATCCCATTGTTTCGATATCCTATCAAGCTTATCTATACGAAGCTGTACTCATGATGTTCAGCACAAAAACACGGTATCTTTTAGTGGAGAAAGATGGTCAATATGTAGGGTTTCTGAGTCGCAACCGCATATTAAGCGAACAAGGACAGTCACCGTTAGTCTTCATCCAGTCTGTAAAATTAGCGGAAACGATCGAAGAGTTACGTCAAAAGTGGAATTACGTCCCAAAAATCATCAAACAGCTACTTGGCAGGGGTATCAATGCCGAGATTACCAACCAAGTCATCACAACGATAGCAGACACTATAGCTATTAAAGTTATTGAAAGGGTAATTCGGGAGATGGGAGAACCTCCTGCTAAATTTGTTTTTATGGTTACGGGAAGCGAGGGTAGAAAAGAACAAACGCTGAAAACTGATCAGGATAATGCCATTATCTACGAAGATAAAGCTAACGAACAACGGGAAACGGTCCGAGAATATTTCCTGACATTTGCAAACAAGGTGTCCGATCACTTAAATGAGATAGGATTCAGTTATTGTGAAGGCGGATACATGGCCAGCAATCCGGAGTGGACACACTCATTATCTCATTGGAAACGTAATTATAAAAAATGGATTGAGGAAAGTGTACCCGAAAATGCCATAAAATTCTCGACATTTTTCGACTGCCGTTTTCTATATGGTGAAAAAAACATTATCGAGGAACTCAAACAATTTTTGGAACAGGAACTACAAAAGCCAAACGATCGCTTTTTTGCTTTCACGGCAAAAAATGCCTTACAATATGACCCCCCTTTAACCTTTTTCAAGAATATTAGAACCGAAACGGTCGGCAAAACTGAGGTCTTCAATGTTAAAAATGCCATGACCCCTATTGTCGACTTGGTTAGGGTATACGCACTGCAAAAAAGAATATACCAAGAAAATACAGGGGAGAGATTAAAAAAACTAATGGAATTGAGTGTTTTTACACCTCAACAATATCACGAACTTTATCAGTCCTATTATTATCTAATGGCTCTACGGTTGGAGAACCAAGCAAATCAGATACTGGTACAAAAGTCAGATCCCAACAATTATATTCGCATCAACACATTAACCAAGATCGAAAAAGCAACCTTGAAAGAAATATTCAAGACGATTGGCAATTTCCAGATGGGAATAAAAATGCGGTTTACTAATAACATATTAGGCTAACAAGTATGAGTATAGTTACTACATATAAATGTTACACATATAATACACAAAAACACTTGGCTTAGTGTGGAAAATACACTACATTTGTACTTTCATAATTTAGGTTTATAATTGGTTAGTTAGGGCTTTCATTCTCTCCGTTTGAAAGCCCTTTTTTGTTTGGAAAAATTTCACCAATACCATAAAAAAAGCCCCTTGTTTATCTACAAAGGGCTTTTAAATGATTTTTATTGAAGTACTCGTCGCTATTTCGTTGCTACCAGATTAATACCCACTTCGATATCCCGGCTTATCCCCCATTCTGCAGGATCTAAATCTGATGTACCAAATTTAATGCCCCAATCCACGCGGTTTACCGTAAATTTAGTATCTACCGCTACTTTCTCTTCTTGAATATCAATTTTAGCAGGAAAAGAAATGTTCAGTGTACTATCTAATAAAGTAAGATTACCGCTAACGAGCTTATTTGCTCCATCCACTGCATCTTTTACAGTTGATAAATCTAAATCAGAAACCTTCGTAATATGGAACGTTGCCGTCGGATAGCTGTCAACATTAAAAAAGTCTTCATTTTTCAGATGGTTTTGCAAATCAATAGCTTTTTTATCGGCCTCCGTCACTGAAGCCGCATCAACTTGTAGGGATTTCATATCAATGGTGAATTCACCTGCGTTAACATTGCCATCAGCAACCGACAATTCACCGGAGTTTACAGAAAGCGTACCCCAACGAGGAGCAAGGCCACCCTTGTGTGTAGCTCTCCAGTTCACTTTGGACGCCTCTACATCAGTGACGTATACGTCTCCTTCTTTCTCCGCTACTTCTTGTTTCTCGGATACTTGCGTCTTTGAAGAATTTCCCCCACAAGAAGCGAACATAATGGCTGTACCCACCATCATTGATAAAAAAAACTTTCTCATAAATGTCTTATTTTAGTAAATAAAAAATTGCTTCTAAAAATACCGATCTTTTCTGATGTTCACAACACGCCGTTCGTTACCCGACGAAAAAAGACATCCATATTACTTTAAGCGACATCTTCCACCCGCCCCTATTTTTCACTCACCGAGCACTATTAACGATTTCCGAATGATATCAATAGATTCTTCCAATTCATCTTTAGAGATAATCAAGGGAGGTGCAAAACGGATCTTATCGCCATGTGTAGGCTTCGCCAATAAGCCATTTTTCATCAGTTCCATACACAAAATATCTGCGGCATTACCAATAGAATGGCTAATAACGATAGCGTTAAGTAACCCTTTGCCCCTCACTTGGCAAATCGCCGGGTGCCCTAATTCGTTCAGTGCTGAGCGGAAATAATTACCGAGTTCCGCAGCGCGGTCTGCAAGTTTTTCGTTTTTTAAGACCTCCAATGCAGCTATTGCAACAGCACAGGCTAATGGATTACCTCCATATGTCGATCCATGTTCGCCGGGGGCTATCGTCAACATAATCTCATCATCGGCAAGCACCGCGGAAATCGGCATAACTCCCCCACTCAGTGCTTTTCCTAAAATAAGAATGTCGGGACGGACATTTTCATGATCACATGCTAATAATTTTCCAGTTCTCGACAGACCCGTTTGGATCTCATCACCTATAAATAATACACGATGTTCATCACAGAGTAATTTGGCAGCTGCTAGATAACCATCGTCGGGAACATACACACCTGCTTCCCCCTGAATAGGTTCAACTAAAAATCCAACGACATTTTCGTCTGCGAGCGCATCACGAAGTGCATTCAAATCATTGTAAGGAATACCGAGATATCCGGGCATAAAAGGTCCAAAACCGGCTCTCGCATTTGGATCTGTACTAAATGAAATTACATTAATCGTACGACCATGAAAGTTTCCATCGACCGTAATAATCTTAGCTTGATTATCCGGTACTCCCTTCACAACATAACCCCATTTACGAGCTAATTTTAACGCTGTTTCTACAGCCTCTACCCCTGTATTCATAGGTAACACTTTGTCATAGCCAAAATACCGCGTGACGTATTGCGTGTATTCCGCCATCTTATCGCTATGAAAAGCTCTAGAGGTCAGCGTGAGTTGTTTAGCCTGCTCAGTCAAAGCTTCCACAATCTTCGGATGGCAATGTCCTTGATTGACGGCAGAATAGCCCGATAGAAAATCGTAGTAACGTTTTCCTTCAACGTCCCAAACAAATGGTCCTAGTCCCTTCGTTAGTACAACGGGCAACGGGTGATAGTTGTGAGCGCCATGTTGTTCTTCGATATCGATATAATCAATTGTTTTATCCGGTATTTGGTGTCTGTTGGTCTCCATGTCTTCGATATATGTGTGTTAATTCCGAGATATAAATTTATGTACGCACTTTTTTCCGATACTGTGTATCTATATAAGCAATATAATGATTTTTAACCCAAACAAAAAGACAAATTCGATTATGATCCGAATATATCTCTTGGAATAACGAACCAGAGTCATTAAATTCGATCGTCAAATAAAAATTATCAAGATATGATATTAAATAATAGCGTACCCCTGGTCATACTAACGATTGTCATGACCACTTTTTTTTCCGAAACATCCGCCCAGAAAAATGTTTCTTCAAAAGAAGAAGTTGAAATTGCTACAAAAGCACTTACGGAAGCCATGTTAAGACCCACCGCTCAGGTGTTAAATAAACTCGCTTCGGAGAAGCTTAGCTATGGCCATTCCAGCGGTAAGATAGAAACAAAAGAGCAATTTGTCCATACACTTGTTTCCGGAGCTTCTGTTTTTGAAGAAATTCAAATCACTGACCAGAAAGTGGATGTCCAAGACAGTGCGGCTATTGTCCGTCATATCTTAGCTGCCAAAACAAATGACCCAGGGAAAGGACCTGCCGATATCCGCTTAGGTATCATGCTGACGTGGGTGAAATCGAATGGAAGCTGGCAGCTTTTGGCCCGACAAGCATTTAAATTGTAAAAATCCTTTCCATTACCGCTGCTGTTCGTAAGGCGCTCTCGCCGGTTGAGGGACAGTATCCCTCGCCGCGTAGCTCCTGCACGATCGATTCTATTAAGGGTTGTTGGATATGTATGGGTTTTTCGAAATCATAGAGTTGCTTACCAGATGTTGTTGTGCAAGTAGCTGGCGAGAAATCAAATGTACTAAAGCGTATCTCTCCCGTTCCAGTGAGTGCGTGTCAGGGTGAAGATCAGAAAAGTGGGGTGCGCGTATCAACCGCACCGCTACCGTTAGTATTTTTCCTATCTTCCCCTCGTTAACCCATTTTTTTATTTGCATAAAATAGCCCCCAACGCTCGACGATAACACGCAACAAATATCGGAACTCCCCTGCGCTTCGCAGTATCATACATTTCCTTAGCCTCCGCAAGCGACATCGCCGTAGGTTTTTCGACGTATACTGGTTTTCCTGCTTGTATCACCTGTAGTGCATATTCTTTGTGCGTACCGGGTGGGGTGGCGATGTAAACGATGTCAATAGCTGAATCAGTCAATAATGCTGCTACATCGCTATACACGTTAGGCACACCATGTCGTCGCGCATAATCCACCGCTTTCTCTCTTGTGCGAGAAGTAAAGCCATTAATGAAGAACACGGAGTTTTATAGAACGCGGGCCCGCTTTTTACCTCCGTTACATCGCCAACGCCAATCATACCCCATCTTATATTTTGCATAATCTATATTTCTTATTGACTGATTCTCCGATTAGATATAAGAAAATATCTGGAGCGTCTAGAGCAGCGAAAAGGATTATCTAACTTCTTTGTCTTTCAATTGAATCCTTAATTCCAAAGAGGTCACTTTTTCTATTAGTAGATTTCGATATTTTACCAATTGCCCGTTCGTTTCTTCAAGCTCGCGAATTTTTTCTTGTAGACTTATTACTTTTCTCAATAGCGCGTTCTCCTTCAGTATATCTTGATGATATGCATCCGGGTTTGCTCCTTGCAAGAAATCCGCTTCCATTGACCCATTAAAAAGGCTATTGGATCCACCGTTGGAAGCGGGCTTTATAGTAGTGAGGAGCGGCATCGTTTTTTGAACCCAAGCCAGCATCGTTCGCTTATCCTTCACATTATATTTTCTCATAGCTTCCTCTAACAGCAGTTCTCCCGAAATAATTGCTTTTACAGCCTCTATTTGTATTTCCTGTTTCGACTTTTTCATTTAGAAATTATAAATAGTTTATCCCTTTTACATACCTAGTCCTACTGAGACTATTAATAGTTAAACAAATATAATAAAAAAGCAGATGTAGCGGCACTAGTGCAATAAGCAAAAATGGTTTGATTTCGCGTCTTCATCCTAAGGCATTGATTAAAAGATCGGAAA
>NZ_PVBQ01000025.1 GCF_002980525.1 Sphingobacterium haloxyli | reverse complement strand
AACAGAACATGCCTTCCGGTCTTCCCAAAACCATTACAGAATCAGAAAAACAGAAAACCTTCGATAAAAATATTGGGAAACCTCCAAAAATGAAAAAGCCGCCTCAGTTATTTTTGAGACGGCCTCTATCGTATTTTTATGTATTTTTGCGGCATGAATGCGGAATCACAGAAAAAGTTTGAACTCTTACAGGAAAAATCTAAACATTTTAGCGCGTTATTATACGATGTGGATGGGACGCTGGCCGATAATATGCCTGCACATAAAGCCGCATACGTAGCGGCCGCAGCAGAATATGGAATTGACCTGGACGACAATATTGTTGAGGAACTTGCCGGCTGGCCGACAGTCGACGTTGCGGCTGAAATCAGTAGACGCTATCATAAGAATATCGATACGCTGGCTTTTGCAAAATTGAAATCCAATATATTTATTGAGCAGTTTATCCATCAAACTAAACCCGTGGACTTTGTCTTACACCACCTTTTGGAAAATGTAGGAAAAAAGAAGATTGGAATTGTTTCGGGAGGTTCTCGTTCGACCTTAAGCATAACCTTGGACGTCATCGATGTTATGGGTAAATTTGAGACATTGGTGTGTGCGGGCGATACACCCCAAGGCAAACCATCTCCGCAACCCTTTCTCTTGGCTGCCGAGCAACTTCAAGTAAGCCCTGCTGATTGCCTCGTTTTTGAAGACGGCGACCCCGGTGTTCAGGGAGCGATAGCTGCGGGCATGGGCTGGGTAAGGGTTGACAAAATATAATATAGGTCAGTTAATCCTATTAGAAACTTGTCATAATACGTATACCACCATTCGTATAGTTCATATCGGCCCGTCTAAATTGACCTACTGGAAACTTCACAAACGGTTCAATAGAAATTTTCATTGTTTTGCCTATATTCGTTCTTCGACCGACTGAAAAATTGACGAATCCCCCAAACCCATTGGTATTTATATTTTGATCGTCGCTTTTCCGGGTCGTTTCAACCGTACTAACCAAATTTTCAGTAGGACTATCCGAATCGGATGCGCTGGAATAGGTCGGTATGCCAGCAGATTGCTCATAATGGTCATAGCGTTCCTGAGACAAGACAGCCGCATATGAAACTCCTCCTGTCGCATATAATTGTCTCGTTAGGTTATACCGTATTTCAAGGGGAATATCTAAAGTTTGCACTTTCCCAGTTACAGCATTTAAATTAGGAACAAAAAAATTATCGGTACGAAGCATCGAGGCTTGTTTAGAAATAACCTGATCTGCATCCTTTATAGGGGCTTCTGCTCGCTTTATTTCTTCGCCGACTTCCTTTACGTGTGATTGCAACATCCCCACCTCGTATTGATTAAAAGACGCGCCAGTACGGATGGCAAGCTTATCATTAAACTGATAAGCAAGCACTAGTCCTCCGCCGAGATCGAAGCTTCGGTCGGTAGTCGATGGACTTACAAAAGCGCCCAATTCAAACCTATCTGTCAAGCGTAGTTTCTTGGGAGACAATTGACGAGCCATTTCGTTTTTATAAGCAAAATGGGGATCAATTTGTTGACCTTTTATTAAATCATTGTCCGACGGCGTAGCTGCAAATGATTTATTGTCGTCGCTAAACACTATTAGGTCAGGTACTTTAGGCTCCGTTTTTAGCATAGACAGGTCGACCAGACGTGTCATGTCAGACATTTGTATAGCTTTTCTATCTAACGTCACGAGGTCTTTCTCTTTTACCCTATCATTCTTCGGTGTAACCAAGGCTAACCTATCCCGCCCCTCTTCTACTTGTTTGTCAGCCGGCTCCTCTCTGGGCACGGGGAAAGGTGCTACAGATTCCCGATCGCTTGTTACAACACGGTGTGGCTCATTAGAATTCTGCCAATCCTTAAACAATAAAATAAAGCCAGCAATAGCAGCTACTGCCGCTGCCGCCCAAAGAGGCCCAAAACGTCTTACTTTTCCAGCTGGCTCATGTTTTGCCTTATAAGCTTCCCAGGCTCCCTCTTTATACGGAAGTTCCTCGGCATTCTTAAGCCCTTCTCTAATGAGATCGATAAGTTCTTTACTATCTTTCATGTCCCCTTATCATTTAAGAATGTATATTATGCGAGATGCTGAACTCTGCTATATACAATTTTCGTAAGCGCTGTTTGGCGCGTGTCAAATATGTTCTCGATGTACTTTCCGGAATGTTGAGCATCGTTCCTATTTCTTCGTGTGAATAACCTTCGATTTCAAACAAGTTAAAAATGGAGCGTTGGATATCCGGCAATCGCTTTAGAAGTTTCATAATATCTTCCACGCCCAACCTATCTGTCATCATCACCATATGCGAGCTTATCTCTTCATCTGATGTATCCTCTAAAAAGCTTGTTGGCTTTCGCGTTCGCAACAAATCTATTGATGTATTTACTGCAATGCGTGCTAGCCAAGAACGAAACGTTTTTTCCAACGCTTCCCCATCGGCATGCATTTCAAATGAAGCTATTTTTCTAAATGCTTTCACGAAACTTTCGTTCACAGCTTCTTCCGCCTCCATCTCTGCCGTAATATAGCGAAGCACAACTGCCATGACATAGCCGTAATATTTTTTATATACAAACGATTTACCACGCTCACTTTTACCCACGACACAATCTTCCAAAGCCTCTCGTAAGGTCAATGGTCTCGCCTTTTTCCAATATTGCTGAACAATTTTCACTTAAAATCGCCTGTTCGGGTATGCCAATTTAACGAATTAATCTTCAATTACCAGAACAGAGAGCTAACATTCTGCCATATATCTTTGTTTTATTTATAGCGAAACGTTTTTCTTTTACAAAACGCTACAGCCTCAAAAAAAGATTATATGCAAATAATCTGTTCTTTAAGGTCGTAATGGTATATCAGATTACTTTATCTGTGCTTGGAGATCATGGATATTTCATGTCACAAAGCTTGTAAAAATCAAGAAAATAATTTAACTTGCTGTATGATATAAAACTTAAAGTTATGAGAAAGATATTATTCCCCACGGACTTTTCAAACGCAGCAAACAATGCGTTTATATACGCTCTGCATCTGGCCAACGAAATGGATGCCAGCCTATACGTCGTCCACACGTATATGCAACCCGTGTTATCGGCGACACATGCTGGACAACCCGAACTCGTACCGGAAGTATATGAAAACTATGAATTGCATCAATTCGAGAATTTCAAGAAACATACAGCGGACCTCCATAAAATGGCAAATGAATACAACCTTTCCAGTGTACCGCTGACTTTTCTTTTTGAAGAAGGTACAGTCGTTGCTAACGCCCAGCGCATCATCGAAATGGAGGGAATTCACCTAATCGTCATGGGAACAAACCGGGCCGATGGTGTAATCGATAAAATCTTTGGTTCAAATACCTTGGGAGTCATCCGTGGTGTAAAAACACCTGTCTTATCTGTGCCAAGAGAAGCAAAATATAATGGCATCAATGAAATTTTGTTTACGACGCTTTTTCGAGAAAAAGACGAAGCGGCTTTACATCAAATCATGGAGATTGCAGATAAATTTGGTGTAAAAGTCAAATGTGCACACGTCTTAAAAGAGAAAAACGTTGATATTATCGGTGTGACCGATCGTTGGCAGAAAATGTTCCCGCACGACAACCTTGAATTCGTATTGCTGGACCTAGATCAATCGGTAGAACATACGTTAAATCAATACATCGAAAGCAATCGCATCGATCTACTTTGTGTGGTAAAGCGAAACAAAAGCCTGCTGGAGCGCCTGTTCAGGTCGAGTATGAGTAATCGACTACGTATGCATGCAAACACCGCAACATTAGTGCTACAGGAAGGAGATGATCCAGGGGCATTTTAATGCCCGCTCTTTTTTTTCTCATATTCGCTTAGCACTATCTCTAGCTGCTGGTCCTGCGTCAAATCGGAATTATCTATAACAATAGCGTCTTCCGCCTGTCTTAATGGGCTTTCTTCGCGTGTGCTATCGAGGTGATCTCGGTGGGATAAATTCTGTCTTATCTCCTCTATTGAAACCGATTCACCTTTAGCCAACAACTCAGTTAATCGTCTTCGTGCGCGTACATCCGGGCTTGCAGTCATAAATATCTTCAAATCCGCGTCAGGGAATACAGTTGTACCGATATCTCGTCCATCCATCACAATGTCTCGGCGTTTCCCCAAATCCTGTTGTTGTTTGACCAACGCATGCCGCACCTCCTTGAGTGCGCTTACTTCACTCACTTTTTCTGAAACCTGCATTGTTCGGATTTCCTCCGAGACATCTTCGCCATTCAATAAAATGCATACCTTATCAGTGCGAGGTATAAAATCAATATGAATCTGTTCCAGAGCAGCGTTGATTTCCGCTGTATCCGTTAAATCGATGTTGTGCCTCAAAAAGTACAATGTCACGGCACGGTACATAGCGCCACTATCTATAAATACGAACTGTAATTTCTTCGCTACCGCTTTTGCAACCGTGCTTTTTCCGCAAGACGAAAATCCATCAATTGCGATTATAAAATTCACTCGTTCCATTATTTACGCCCTCCTATTACAATTCCAGGTTTATTTACTAGCGGAACTTTGACTAGATTTTCGTCGACAATGCTTTCAGGTAGAAAGATATATTTTTTATCGTAAATGGTCTTATCAATATAATAGCTTAACCAATACTCGTTCGTCAATCCGAATACCTGCGGATCGATTGCTTCGATTTTATAGAATGCCCTTGCTTCTATTTCACCTAAAAAATGACGTAATACTGTTGTTTTTACCTCTCTTCCGTCTTTTTCGCCATACCCTTTGGATGATACAATGACATTCGTAAGCGGTAATTGTTTTTCATTAATCAAATACACATTCCAGACCTTTTCTGAGGGTGTAGAGCTTTCTAGCACTACCGCAATGGAAATATCTTCTACAAGATTATCGGGTAAATCCTTTTTCATTCCCGTTTATTTCTTCGATTTAGTTGTAGTCTTTTTAGTTGTAGTCTTTTTTGTCGCCTTTTTAGCTGTAGCCACTTTGGCAGCAGCCTTCGCTTTTCCTTTCGGATCGGCTTCTGCCCATTTCAGCACATCCTCGTATGTAATCTTATCGATATCTGTACCTTTCGGAATTTTTACGTTTTGCTTGCCAAACCGGATAAACGGCCCCCATCGACCATTTTCGATTCGAGCATCTGGATTCTCCTCAAACACGCGAATCACTTTTTCCCTATCTTTCTTGCGTTTTTCCTGGATAATCTGGGTTGCATCTTGTTCCGTCACGTCCATTGGATCCATTCCTTTGGGCAACGAATAAAACGCACTTGCATGACGGATGTATGGACCAAATCGGCCGATAGCTACTGTCATCTCTTTATCCTCAAACAGGCCGACCTTTTTAGGAAGTTTGAATAGGTCCATAGCTTCATCAAAGGTGATAGTTTCGATCATCTGCCCCTTACGTAAGGAGGCGAAGCGTGGCTTTTCTTCATCATCTGCAGAACCAATCTGCACTAGCGGGCCAAATCTTCCGACACGTACGCTCACGGGTTTTCCCGTCGCGGGATCCGTTCCTAATTGCCTTTCGTGGCTTGCACGCTCAGCGTGTTCCAACGTATCTTGAATGCCTTGGTGGAATGGTTCGTAAAAATCCTTTAACATCATTGTCCACTCTTTACCACCCTGGGCAATTTCATCGAATTCCTTTTCTACTTTTGCTGTAAAATTATAGTCGATAATATCATGGAAATGCTCCACTAAAAAATCGTTTACCAACACGCCGATATCGGTCGGAAACATCTTCGCTCGCTCCGCTCCTGTCGTTTCTGTCTTTATTTCTTCCAAGACTTTATTATCCGCAATCTGGAGTACAACAAATTGCCTTTCTCTACCGTCCCTATCCTCTTTAACCACATAGCCTCTATTTTGTATAGTGGAAATAGTCGGCGCATATGTAGAAGGACGTCCAATCCCCAATTCTTCCAGCTTCTTCACCAAGGACGCTTCGGTATAACGGGCCGGTGGACGCGAAAAGCGTTCCGTGGCACTCATCGCCTTTAGTGTCAGGCTCTGATCTTTGTTTAGTGGAGGTAACAATGTGTTTTCCCCGTTTTGTTCGTTGGTGTTTTCGGATTCCTCGTCTGTAGATTCCATGTAGACTTTTAGAAAACCATCGAATCTCATCACCTCTCCCGTAGCTACGAGTTCTTCCCGTCGGGTAGAAACGGATATTTTAGCTGTCGTTTTCTCGAATTCCGCTTCACTCATCTGTGATGCTATGGCACGCTTCCAGATCAACTCATACAAACGACGTTCCGCGGGATCGCCTTCAACGGTATGGTGCGAAAAATAAGTTGGACGGATAGCCTCATGTGCTTCTTGCGCGCCAGCAGATTTAGTTTTATATCGACGTTGTTTATGGTAATTTTCGCCGTAAGCATTAACAATCTCCTGCTGTGCGGCCTGAACAGCGGTATCACTTAGGTTAACGGAATCGGTACGCATATAGGTAATATGCCCAGCTTCGTACAGTCTTTGCGCGACTTGCATTGTCCGTGCTACAGAGAATCCCAGTTTTCTACTGGCTTCCTGCTGTAACGTGGATGTCGTAAACGGAGCTGCCGGCGAACGCTTCCCGGGCTTCTTTTCCAATGAACTGACCGCGAAAGCAGCCTGTATGCTATCTCGCAAAAATGCTTCTGCATCACTTTTTTGCTCGAAACGTTGTGGCAATTCTGCCTTAAATTGCTCTCTTCCGTTACCAGTCGTAAATTGCGCCACAATCTTAAAGGAGGCTTCCGCGGTAAATTTATTGATCTCTCTTTCTCGCTCGACAATGAGACGGACAGCAACAGACTGTACCCGGCCAGCAGACAACGAAGGCTTTACCTTCTTCCATAAAACAGGCGAAAGCTCGAAACCAACCAAACGATCTAATACGCGACGTGCCTGTTGGGCATTCACTAAATTATAATCAATTTTACGGGGCTCGTCTATGGCTCTCATGATGGCTGGCTTTGTGATCTCATGGAAAACGATACGCTTCGTTTTATCGTCTTTTAGCGACAGTGTTTCAAACAAATGCCAGGAGATGGCTTCTCCTTCTCTATCTTCATCGGAAGCTAACCACACCGTCTCTGCAGCTTTAGCTAATTTCTTTAACTCGCTAACCACAGCCTTTTTATCAGACGGCACTTCATATTTTTGTTTAAAGTTGTTTTCTACGTCAATGGCGTCATCCGTCTTCACTAAATCGCGGATATGACCATAACTAGACTTTACCAAAAAGTCCTTTCCTAAATATCCTTCTATTGTTTTGGCTTTCGCCGGTGACTCTACAATCAGTAAATTTTTTGCCATTTATAATGAATGATTTTTGCAAATAAAGGTATTTCAAAATGGAATGCCAATAATTTTCATTAGAATAATTTGTTTTTTTATGGTAATGAAGCTTGCATGAATTGTTCGTATCCTTTTTGAAAGGCAATTCATGCAGGTTTCATCTATTTATTTTTCTTTCTGACGGCTGACGAGATCTCGGTAAATAACCATATTGTATCAATGAATATTGACGTCTCGGTTGAGATAAATTAAAAAGGAATTGGATCTACAAGCGGAAAACGTATATCATATTGTTCATCATCTCGTCGCAACGTAAGGCGAATAATTTCGCCCGGACGAGACTGCAATGCCCCCATAATCTTAGCTAAAGTTAATTTACCTGCAGGTTTTCCATTCACTTTAAGCAATGTATCACCAACCTGAACCCCTGCTTCGGCAGCAGGAGAATCTTTACGTACACCGGCTATCCGATAGGTAGGTTGCAATACAAAAGTATATTGGAACGCATCATTAGCTAGATTAATAGTAATTCCGTGGTCAGCTATTTTATTCTCGTCTTTTTTTGGTAAAACTGTTTTCACCAATTCTTTGCGCCAAATCATGCCATCGTGTCGCACTTCAATTCCTGCCATATTCAATAAGAATGGCTTAGCAAACATCTTGTTCTTGCGAAGATATAGTGCATTTTTACTGTAATCTATTAGCAAATGAAAGCGTTGCAACACTTGGTTTCCAACCGAGCCTATCCTATTTTCCGCTAATTTACTCATAAATAAAGCATTGGAATCCGGATAGGCCACGATAGGGTAGTTTAATGCAAAGTTCTGCAGTGCGACTTTTCTAATACGATTGCGCTTTCCATATATAGCGCCATTAAAACCACGGCCGATGTATTCTTCTACATAAGGTCCTTTGATATGGAAATCTGGAAGCAAGAAGGCAAACAGCATTAACGGTGAGGTATTTCCCATATCCAGCAACATCTTCCCTTTCAGCCAAGCAGTGTCGATCAACATATCAGCGTCGACGTAGGGTCGTTCATTTTCTATAGCTAACGGAACATATGTATATTTTCGAACGGATCTTCCATAATCGTAATCGGATGGGAATAGCGTTATGCGCTGTTTCTGATAATCTAGTTTTACGGCGAAACTATTGAAAAATTTAGAGCCGAGTATACCATTAATAGCTACGCCGACATCACTGGAGATATCCAACTCAACAGCTTGTATCACATATATCCAATGCAGAGAATCCACGGCTACGTTGCCAACCTCGATAACATTACCTGTCGATAGAATTCCTTCAACTCCATCTTCGATACCTATACCTCGAAACTTCATCTTATTTTGATTTTTCAAATACAGAGAGTCATCAGTATTTGCGAACAAAATCGTTTCTTTCACGCCTGTATCTAGCAGAAAGGAGAATGATATGCCATTGATAGTTAATGGTATCAGGACCACATTATTCACTAATTCAAATTTAAAGGACACTGGTTTACCACCGCGAACGTGGAATATCCCCTGGGATTTTGCTGACCAAGAGACACATGCTATCACTATGCAGATGAACCATTTCATTTTAATTATCTTACGTATAGGCTAATATAGAAGATTGTAAGTACAATTTGTACCTGTTGAACGAAATAAGGAAAAAAACATTTTTCAGTAGCATAATTACCGATGATTGTCTCATCTCCCTTGAATAAATGAGCTCATTACACTAGGTTTACTCGTAGAGGAAACGAAACTAGTGTGAATTAATTATATCTTTCTCTGAATGATAATTCATGCAAGTTATATATCTTTGCGGCAACAGCTTATCGACAAACTATTAACTCGATACATGAGAGTATATTTTACGTTATCACTTCTATTTATTTGCGCTGCGACTTGGTCTTGCAACCGAGGACACCAGCCCCAAAGAATTGACCCGGTAGAACAGCGAAGAGCAGATTCGCTGGAAATGGTTAGGAAAGCGGAAGAGGAAGAGCGAAAGAGACCAAGGACTGCTGATGACATTAAGCTTTCCAAAGAATTGACATACGACAAGCATACGTTGGAGGAAACTTATCCTTATAAAGATACTACTCGACATTTTCAACTAGATAAAATCAGAGAGAAACTTGCGTTTGTTGAAAATTTTCAACGAACACCGGCATCTTATGCCGTATTACAAAACCGAAAAAACAAAAACCGGGAAGCACCTTTGGTAAAGAATTACCATCGTAATGAATATAAACTCATTTCTGACTCGTTAGGTACTGAACGCTATCAAGCTGCCCCCCTTTATGTCGTAGGTGAAACAGAGGCTCCGACGATTTACGGACGAGATGGTGCACTTGCAAAATTGTTGACTAGCGATACATTAGATAGGGTGAAACTAGAGGGTGTGTCTTTCGAGGGTACGTGGGAGACGCCCAGCCGGTATGTGAAAACTATCGGTGACAGTGTAACGTTCCATCGTGTTGCTTTTGTGGACGTTACTAATCAAAATATACTTACAACAGAACGCACGGGAGATTGCCAATGGGTTATCCGAAGCATGAATCCCGCTACTTCCGGGGTTCATAAACCGCCCTATGCCCACGAAACGCCGTTAGGAATATTTGTCGTCCAGGAAAAGAAGGCCAAAATGTTTTATTTGAAAGATGGTACCAATACTATTCACGGTTATGCGCCTTATGCTAGCCGCTTTACAAATGGTGCTTATATACATGGTGTGCCGACGCAAAGTGTGAATGCACCTATTATAGAACATAGCTGGTCATTGGGAACGACGCCGCGATCGCACATGTGTGTACGCAATGCGTCCTCACATGCTAAATTTGTATACGATTGGGCAGAAACTTTCAATGCATTGGTTATCGTCATTGAATGATCTTGACATAATTTAACACTTTGATAATCAAATTAGTGCTACCTTTGCATTTGAATTTATTTTTTTGCCTATGCGTAGTTTAATATTAGTGCTGTTTACGTCGTTTTTAGTGAGTTATATACCGACTAGGCTAACAGAACATCTCCCAAAAGAAAAAGCAGTTGAAAATGCAATAAAGGAACCTCTTCCAAAAATCGACCAAACCAAACTCCTTTACCGTAAGATGAATTTGGAGTCTGTTTTGAAATACGAAGCCTTTGAACAGGCCATGCAGGGATATCAAACCTTGCAACCCAAATATGATCATATTCTAACGGTTATCGATTTTACATTGCCCTCAACTGAAAAAAGAATGGTTGTGTTGGATATGAAAAATGAAGAGATTTTATTCCATACGATTGTGTCGCACGGACGTAACTCCGGTGATAAATATGCTCGTTCTTTTTCGAATAAACATGGCTCCTATCAAAGTTCATTAGGATTTTATGAAACTGAAAACACCTATCAAGGCGGCAATGGCTATTCATTAGTCCTTAACGGGCTTGAAAAAGGCATTAATGACCAAGCAAAAGCAAGAGCTGTGGTAATACACGGTGCAGACTATTGCAGCGAATCGTTTATCAAATCTACGGGCCGTCTAGGACGGAGCTACGGGTGCCCGGCACTACCTCGTCATGTCACAAAGCCTATCATCAATAAAATAAAGAATGGTACACTTCTTTATATTTACGCGGATAATCCAGGATATATGGCGAGTACAAAAATTGTACAGCCCACGGACGACCAAGGTCTACTTGCTCAGCATGATATGGGTGTGGATAGTTTAGGAACACTGAATTAATTGTCCTCATAGGGCAATTATCGTTTCGATATTGATCTGTTCTAAGAACGTTTCATCGTGGGAGATTACGATTAATGTCCCACAATAGTCGTTGACGGCGTTGGTCAATATTCCGATATTCTGGATATCTAGATTGTTCGTGGGCTCATCCAAAATAATGATATCGGGTGATTGGTTCGTAATATTTAAACAACATAACATTAAACGCATTCTTTCTCCTCCACTCAACGAATTACAGGGCTTGTCCCAGCTATCTTTGGTAAACAAAAAACGGCTTAGTCTAACTTTAATCTCGTGTTCCTGCAACAAAGACCTATTGAATTTTTGTGCCTGTTCGTAAATCTTCAAACTGTTATTAATCAAAGAATATTCTTGATCGATGTAAATCGCTCTGCTATCGGATCGATAAACGGATCCAACCTGTGGTTCTATATTGCCTAAAATTAATTGGATTAATGTTGTTTTCCCCGAACCATTTACACCTTTTATGGCAATACGTTCTCCACTGACGATTTGCAGGTTAATATTTTCGTTCCAAAGATATTCTTCCTGTTTGTAGTAAAAGTTAATGTTGTTTGCGGTAAACAGATTTTTGCCCTTATGTAGTTTTGAGTGGTCAAATTCGAATTTCATTTGATCGGTTTCCGAAAACGAAGAGCGCAGGTCTTGAAGTTCTTGTTTAATATTTCCGATTTTTTCTGTGTGTACCCCTGAAATTTTGGCTGTACTTCGCTCTGCGCTGTTTTTCAACGTATTGGCAACTATTTTGGGAAGTCCCATTTTACCTACGTTCTTTTTCGCTCTGATGTCCAACTTTTGTTGCCGGTCAATCGTCTCGCGTTCCTTCTCTTTAGCCTTTCTCAATGCTTTTTCCTTACTGTGGATATCTTGCGTAAGTGCGTTGACTTCTATTTGTTTTTGTTGGACATAGAAGTCATAATTACCTCCATAGACCCTAATACCATTTTTATTGAGTTCACAGACGGTGTTTAAGATGTTCAGTAATTTCCGATCGTGACTTACAATAATAAGGGTTTGCTTTGTCTTTTGAATAAAGTCATACAAAAGCTGCCTGCCCATCATATCCAAATGGTTGCTTGGCTCATCTAATAAAACTAATTCGGGCTGACAAATGGCGACGCCTGCCAAAAACACCTTTGTTTTCTGCCCTCCGCTTAATGTTTCCATATTTTGTGATAAATTCAGATCGTTCAGGTGCCAATCACGGAGAACTTCATTACAACGCTCTTCGATCGTCCAATTATCGTCAAGCAAATCGTAATTTTCTTCTGAAACGTTACCTTTTAAAATTTCATGGAGCGCGTGCAATTTTTTATTAACTCCCAATGCCTCTGCAATCGTTAGGTGATTATATTGCCCGAACACCTGTGGAATATAATACGGTTTGTTTTCTATCTGGAATGTACCTGTCGATGGTTTTAGCGTCCCTGCAATAATTTTCAATAGCGTAGATTTTCCTATTCCGTTATTTCCGATCAACGCGATTTTCTCATTTGGATTAACGGTAAGATTGATGTTGCTGAGCAACAATTCCTTGTTAGGATGTATATATGATAAATTCTGGAGAACAAGCATAAGTTCTTTCTTTTAACGGTTAAACAAATCGCGCACAGCCTTTTAATGAGGCTCGTTGCATTCTAAACGCCTGAAAGAAATTATTTTACATGTGTTTACTATTAAATTGGAGTTAACAACGATACAGTTTTTATCTGAGTTTTATGCTTTTAATTAGAAGCACTCGCCGCTATTTCCTCAGAATTTTCTCCATTGACCTGCCTTTTGCTAGTTCGTCAATCAGTTTATCCAAATAGCGAACCTGCTGCATAAGTTTATCTTCTATATCTTCGACACGATAGCCACAAATCACACCTGTTATCTTTGAAGCATTGGGATTAATTTGGGGCGCTTTCATGAAAAAAGTCTCAAAATCAACTTTCTCATCCAACAGCCTTTGTAATGACTGCTCGTCATATCCAGTCAACCAAAATATGATTCCATCGACTTCTGCCTTTGTGCGTCCTTTTTTTTCCGCTTTTTGGATATAATGTGGGTAGACACCTGCAAACGACATTTTATAAACTCGGGTATTATTCATAGGAACTGATGCTTTGAATGTTACTACTGATCTAAATTACAATTTATTATTCGATCCCGTGTAATAACATATCTTATTTTAACCTTTACTAGCCTGCCCTTTCTCTTAGCTATATTTTTATAATCCCATTGAATATCGCGAGCTTTCGCCAACCATCGAGCCAGATCGTCCATATCCAGCTCATCAATAGCTTTAACGTATATATGGGCGTCCTTAAATTATTAATCACAGTGCTACCATCTCTGTTAATACTCTTTTTGGATATACCAGCTCCTTGCTTTCTCATACTGTTTATATAGCTTGGAAAAAACGCCGTTGCCGATCCTTAGCTCCGCAGGGTTACCTAATTCTACCACCTGTCCTTCATGTAAGGCGACTACTTGCGTAGCAGCCGCAAGGGTTGTTGGCCGATGTGCGATAACGATTACTGTACGTTTACCGTCACCGGCCAAATTGGCTATCGCACGGCTGATTGCCTGTTCGTTTTCGGGATCTAGCGCAGAGCTTGCTTCGTCAATCAGTACAATAGGTGCGTCTTTAAGAAATGCTCTTGCAATTGAAACCCGCTGACGTTCGCCACCTGACAACGACGTACCTGCTTCTCCAACTCTTGTTTCCCAACCATTAGGTAATCGCCCGATCATTTCGTCTAGGCATGCAAGTTCTGCTGCTTTTGCCAATTCCGCCTTGGATGCATCCGGTTTCGCGAGTCTTAGGTTATCCTCAATCGATGTGTCAAATAGATATACGTCCTGAAAGATAACAGCGATATGCTGCATCAAGCTATCGTAGTCGTATGATGTTATTTCCTTACCTCCAATACGGACAGTGCCGCTGTCGATATCAAAGAATCTCGCTATAATCCGTATCACGGTAGTCTTCCCTGAACCAGATGCTCCTACCAAAGCCGTGGTACTACCGGGAGGACAATGGAAAGAAACGCCGTTTAACGCTAAATTATTCCCGTAGGAATACCGTACGTTTTCTAGTGTTATATCTGCATCCTCAACTGTTTTTATGCCATTGTTGCGTTTTGGTAGACTCGGGGTATCAAGGATACCCTGAACCCTCGTTACCGCATTATTCATTGCACGCAAAGCACCTATCAACTCAATAAGGGAACCAAGCGGCTCAAGAAAGCGTACCGCAATTACAAACAGAGCGATGGTATCGGGTACCGAAAGCGTACCATCGACCAGTAACTGCGTGCCCAGCACAATCAATGCGATAAAGCCGCCCATGACCACGCCCGTATAAGTAAGATCGGGCCACATAGACTTTTGCAATCCCTTACGATAGGTAATACGATGTCCCTCCAGGGCTTCCTGCATACGTGACGTCCCTGTAACACCCAATCCGGCTGCACGGAGTACAGTTTGTGCCTGACCAAGTTCGACGGCACGTCCAGCGATTTCTGTCGCGGTTTCCTCAAGTTCCTCATCGGCGATAGCAGCAACGTTACCTGCGTGTCTTAACGCCACAAGTGCTAGCACCATGATACTCAACAATAGGAGAGCTATTCGCCAATCGACGAAAAACGTGACCAGAATAAGTGTAGCTGGCACCAATGTCGCGGTAATTGCCGGAGCACCGATAGTTACGGCGAGGTTTGGCGCGTTACCAACATCAGCCGTAATCGATCGTGCCATGCGCGCTTTCTGTTCCGTTGTGAACCATCCAAGCGGCAATGAGGTAATATGCTCCATCACGCGGTGCCTTAGTTTTGCGGTAAGCTCCATACTTGCAGTAAATCCTACTGGCGTTGCGATAATCGTCAATATCGCATAGACAAACAATCCTATTCCACCCACTATCAGCCACGGTTCAGCTGCAGAAAAATCTGGTTTTGGCTGCAATAGCACTCGTAAAACTGGTATTAGCATTCCTAGAAGTACACCTTGTAGAACCGCATTGATTGCATGTAGTGCGCCAAGCCTAATCAACAATCCGGGCTCGGGCCATAGATTATATAGTTTCTTTATCATATTGATTTTGGTTTTTTTGTTGTGCATTCCACATACGGCTGTAAAGTCCATTAGCGACAATCAATTCATTGTGCTTTCCTGTCTCAACGATTTGACCGCGGTCGATGACCACAATTTGATCGGCCTCCTTAATGGTATGCAACCGATGCGCGATGACAATCATTGTTTTTCCCGAAGCAAGTTTTGACAATGCATCCTGTACAGCTAGCTCGCTATCTGGATCGAGCGACGCCGTAGCCTCATCGAGTATAACAATTGGAGCTCCCGATAAAATCGCTCTGGCAATAGTCAGTCGTTGGCGCTCGCCCCCCGATAGTCCGCTAGAACCAGAACCTAGGATGGTATCATAACCATTGGGCAATTGTTCGATAACGTGATGGATCTGAGCAGCTTGGGCTGCCTCTTTAATTTCGGAAAATGATGCCCTAGGCTTACCGATGCGAATATTTTCAGCGACGGTATCTCGAAGGAGCACGATGTCCTGAAAAACTAGGGACATAGATGTTAGCAAGTGCTTGGACGGTATTGACCGTATGTCTACACCACCTATGCATATCGATCCAGCTGTCACGTCGTAGAAGCGAGGTAACAAATTGGCTAGTGTTGATTTCCCCGCCCCAGATGGTCCCACTAGCGCTGTTACAGTTCCAGGTTCACAGGTCATATTAATGTTTTTCAAAACCATATTATGTCCGTCATAGGCGAAAGAAACACCATTAAAAATGATTCGATGTCCTTGCACGTTTTGAGGTTGCGATGGTTCGGGTAACGGCTTTCGATTCAATAGATTTTCTATGTTTCCAGCAGACAACCGCCCTTTGCGTAGCCCCTGCCCACCATGTATTGCCGGTACAATTGACGTGGGCAGTCCAATTCCTACAATAAGAAATGGAATCAGGTCACCGATGGCAAGCGATCCGGAACGAACAAAAAATAGCCCCGATACCATCACTACCCCAAATACCGTCATCTCAGATGCTAATAGTCTCGCTAACGCGGAACTATATTTGGTTTCGGATACCCATGCAGACATTGCTTTCGTATGTTCGTCAACCGCCTTAGCAAATCGTCGCATCATTCGACCGCTTGTGCCAAACGTTTTTACGACGCTGATACCATCTGCATATTCTACACTAGCCGAGCTTATCCGAGCTTCCGCGGCAAGCAACTTACTCATATGCAATGTTATGGATCGCATGGCGATTCGATAGGAAACAAACATCAACGCGAGCACGGAGATCGTTACCGAGCCCATTCGCCAGTCGACCGCAACCAAGTAAGCGCTTCCCACCAGTATAGCAACTGCCGCACCAACAGTTTCGCGCAAGGAATGTGCTATTAATTGATGCATCTCTTCAAGGTCATTAGTCATAACCTTCTTTACGGCCGAAGCTCCCTTATATCGAAACCATCCTAACGGGAGTATTCCTAAATGCCGAACGATGCGAACACGTATGTTATGTAGAATTTCGGCATCTGCATAATGGCCAATACGTGATGAAAAGAATGTAAGCAGTAAACGTAAGAACGCACCAAGTAATCCGATGGTGACCCAGAGCCAAAGCTTGTCATGGGCGAAGGAGCCGCTCGATAAACTTAATGTGTGGCGGCCAATCTCCGCAATGGCTATGTAAGGAGCCAAACCAGCTGCCGCAGCAATTGCAGACAGCAAGGTTGCGGCAAGTAGCTTTAAACGGACAGGTTGTAATAGACGGCCTAAAGCCCCGGGGCTCATGAGAGAAGGATGATCATTTGGGTCTGTCGTGTCGATAAGGTTATCTGTCATTGTTATTTTATATTAATTCTAAATAGTGTATATTTGGGTATCATTATTTATACAAAATTCTGTGTTTTGAGTATTGATTGTCAACGTGCTGGGAAAGATAATCAACGAGAAAGGAATTAATATGGGATACCATCTGGCATTGGATAACGAACGATTCTGTTTGTCCAACCAATATTTTACCGAAAGTCTATCTAAGTCCAATTACTCGATTGAGCACCCACACGTATCTATGGATTTGGTGGATATTGCAAATCAAAATTTTCATATGACTTGGGGCACCTTCAGAGCCTCAACCGAATCAACGTTGACAGAACATTTCGATACAGCCTCTGTTGTATCTCATTTCCAGTTATCTGCCCCGACCAACGTAAAGGAGTTTTGCGTCTATCACCAACAGCCTAAAAAATACACGCATGATATTCCAAAAACAAAAAGCGGTCAGAAATCCCAGTTTTTCGAAGTGGCTATTGAATTATCTTTTTTTGAGAAAATATACACCCCGGATAGCCGGTTCCTTGATACGATGCATAAACAATTACTGCTTACAACTTCTACCGCCTCCCCTTTTCGAGCAACTATCACGCCTGCAATGAAAGCTTTAATCAGTGACATTGGCACGCATAATTATAAAGGGCATTTAATGTCGGTTTATCTAGAAATAAAAACTATGGAACTTTTTCTGATGCAGATTCAGGAGATGGATAGGCAAACTTCACTAAAAAAATGTCAGTTATCCTCGTATGACGTAGCGTGCCTTCATGATGCTAAAAACTTTATTGAGCAACATTTTAATCAATCCATTTCAATTGTAGGGTTAGCACAGCAAGTTGGAATCAATCAGACCAAACTTAAGGCGGGTTTTAAAGAGCTTTTTGGTAATACCGTTTTCGGTTTCATCCGGGATCTGCAAATGGAAAAAGCGCGACATTTACTCCTTGATGAGAAGAGATACGTTGGTGAAGTGGCAGATATAGTAGGGTATAAACATGCACATCATTTTGCCGCCGCTTTCAAGCGCAAATATGGTATTTTGCCCAGCGAATTAAAAAGTAATTATTGTCACACTAATCGATAATTTCCAGTTCTTTTAGGATTGCCTTGGATATTGCTATTCGGCACGATCCGAAATCGTGTCGATTGTTTTTACGGTTTTGCAGCAGTCTGGACACGAAGATATAAGCTCCTTTCTCTTTCTCAATAAATCCAACCCACCAGCCCGTATTGATGCCATTTTCGCGTGTCCATCCCGTTTTAGAAAATAGTGTGTAAGACCCGCTGACCTCAGTTTTCATAATTTTTTTGACAATATCCATATTACGTTTCGAAAAAGGTAGACTACCTTGTTGCAATCTCTTAAGAAACGTAAGCTGTGCGAAGGGTGTCAACTCAAATTTGCCAAAATTCCAGAAGTCGCTTCGCTCAGCGATAGCCGAAGGATCTCCATATCCGCATAAGGTCAAGTATTTTTCATAGTTATGCTTGCCAATTCTATGCGCAAGCTCTAGGAAGACCCACACTGCTGAAGTTCGGAAAGCTTCTTCAACGGTCATGTCATTATAAATATCCGGGCGGTATCCGTACTTTATCGTGTCTGTAACACCCGGCCACTTAACAATGTAATGTTCGTCAGGAATAATTCCGGTTTCTAGCGCTATTAAACTATTTATTATTTTAAATGTTGAAGCCGGAAGCGAGGGACCGTAGATCGACGCCACATCGGATGCAAAAAGTTTATCTCTCGAGGTGTCATAAACGAGTACTGTCCCCTCTACGCCGCAATCCTCAAAATAACGCTGCGCATTCGGTATACTGCATAATTCCGAAAAATCATGATGATCGAGCTGTGCAAATGATTCTGAAAACAAACTTAGAAAGACTACGACCACTTTTAATCTTTTAAACATACCGCCCCTTCATTTTAATCGTATAAGTTTACCTTTCCGTCTGACAACATTTTTATAGTCCCACTGAATATCCCTAGCTTTCGAGAGCCATCGAGTTAATTCCTCCAAATTGAGCATATCGATAGAATTAACATATATATGGGCATCCTTAAATTTTCCTGTTCCTGATACAAGTCGCTCTTCCTCGAAGCTCTCGCCACTCCAAAACATCAACCTGATGCCACCTTTTAATTTATTATAACCAACAACGGGGTTGTCATCAAGAAACCATACCGGATGCCGATGCCAAATTTTGCTTGTAGCCTCCGGTAAAGCACGATTGATTTCTTCGGCGAGAAAAGTGCAAATCCGCGCTTCCTCAGTAGACAAACGTTCGTTATATAATTTGATATCTTTAGTCATATGTGCACCTAATTAGTTTGGTTTAAATTTATGCTTCTTCGGTAAATTTCCAAAAAACTTAATGCAATATTATCTACCAAAACGTGATGTTCTTTCCATGCGCCATAAACATTCAGTCCCCATATCCTTATCATTTGTTTACAGTTGTCTTCGCTTGTAGCACTGTCTTTAACGGATTTAACCGTGATGCTCCCCCGTTCCAGTACGCTTGGAGGAGACAAGTATTCCAAGCTATTACTGACTTTATCTTTTTCTTTAAAAGCCACAAATACATAACAAAATACGATTGAAGTAGATAAAATGTTGATGATGGTCAAAAAATCCTGTTTTTTCATTCGTATATTTTTTTTCAACGACGATGAAGCCATCAGATTTATTCATCCCCTTTTTGTGTTCGAATAAACCATGATGGCTTCATAAATGCTGAGTAAGTTTTATGTTAGATTTGATTATCAACCTCGTAATATAGGCCTACTAGGCCCGAACGGTATTGCTTTGATTTAGTCAGATGCAATGGAAGACGTCGTTGTATCTCCTTAAACAATGGAATTCCACCTCCTAAGATAATTGGATTGATCCCGATGCGGATTTCATCTACCAACCGGAGGTTAAGCATCGAGGTGATCAATCCGGATCCGCCGAACAGCCAAATATTTTTTCCTTGTGTTGATTTCAGTTCGATTACATTTTTTTTTACGTTATTGCGGACGACCTCAGGATTTCCTCCCAAGTTACCCTCTGATCTTGAGAAGACAATTTTTCTCATCGAATTTACTTTATCGTAGAATTGTTTTTCAAATAACGAGCTAGCTTGAGACGGAACGTAGTTTCCGAAACGCTCATAGCTCGTCCGACCATATAAAACCGTATCAATCTCGTCTGTAAAAGAGACAAGTTCCTCTCCATTTTCATCATCGAAAATCATCCAATCTACTTCTCGATTCGGACCTTCTATAAATCCGTCAAGCGAAACCGCTAAGTCCAATATTATTTTTCGCATATCATTATGTTTATTTAGTATAATCACTTTAAGATACGGTAATTTACAATCCTTTTTTTGACTATCAAACACAGTCGAAACTAGCAAATCATATTTTTGAAAATTTTCGTTTTACGACTGCTGATTGCACCTCGTTGACAACAGCCGGGATTTTATTCTTTGTTTTTCAACTTGAGCTTTTGTGATAACGCTTTGATACGGCTGAGCACGGTATCAACGTAGTATCGTACCTCCTCCAAGTTGTATTTTCCGCCGATGACCGTCGATACACCTTCTACGACAAGTTCCAATAGAACGTCGCCTTTATTTTCCTTAACATTAAAAATATAATCTACACCATGTTCTATATCCCAATGTAGTATTGTGGTCATTCCTTCAGAAACATGAAGCTCCTTAAACGAATCAAATCCCTTTTCCCATTCTTTAATATACCTGTGCTGTACCAACACTTCTCTAATTATAGTCACATCTGCTCCAATCGAAATACAGCCCTTAACGAAATCTGTCATTATTTATCATGTTTAGTTTGTGAATGTTGTTAGTTGGCGAAGCCAATCTATTTAAATATCGTTACAAAGCTAAGGGCTAAGAATATGTTGAACGCCCTCCATTATCAACTCGAACGCCCAAAAAAGACAAAAATAAAAAGCTAAAAAAGAGGTGTTTACAGGTTTATCCTTATAAAGCCGAACGAATAGCAATCGATCCGAAAGGTTTCGGCCTGAGTTTGAAACCAACTTTTCCCCGCGCCAGGCGATTTGATTTGAATATCTCTAGAAGCGTTAGCAGATACCCAAGATGAGCAATAATTAGGACTGTATATTGTTTCTTCTGTATTCCGTGGGGGTATAGTTTGTCATTTTCTTAAAGGTGGTGTTAAAAGCGGTTTTTGAGTTAAAGCCAGCTTCGTAAGCTATTACCAAGACGTTAAACCGGTTATAATCGGGGTTTTTTAATAACTCTTTTGCTTTGCAAACCCTATATCGATTAATAAAATTGAAGAAATTTTCTCCAAATGCTGTATTGATCAAATAAGAAAGCTGATGGCTAGACAGATCCATTTGCTCAGCGAGCCTAACGAGGTTCAGCTCACTATTCAGGTACGGTCTTTCATTTTCCATGAGTTGGAGTAATCTTTCCTTTAATTGATCCAAGTCAGCGTCTTCGATGACCTTGACTCTAGATCCTCCCACTTCTTGCTCATTTAATGTACTATCGCTGACGATACCAGAAAGTTCCATTCCCTGCGGAAAAATTTCCTTTTGTCGAAGCGAATAAAAAGCTACTAAATAAACCACTCCAACGAAGAAAAGATTGATATAGATGTTTAGCGATTCGGCTTTCGTTAAAAAATTATATGCCGTGACTATAATTGCTGATCCCATAAAGGTATACGTTATGTACTTAATCCAGCGCAGGTCTATTTTTTCGGTATAGGAATGAAAAGACCTTATAATACGTTGGTGTTTCAAAATTTTTAAATGAGCCCATACTATGTAAAATATAGAGTGTCCTAAAAAAAATATGATGGAGCAAAGTTCAAGAAATTCGTTTTTAACACTTGGTGTAAATAATAGAAACACTAAAAACACCATGGGGGCAACGGCAATCCATCCGTTCCTCCATGTTAACTTTGTATCTGGGTTAGTATAAAACTTGACACTTAAAATGAAAGATATAGGTACTAAAAATTGAAAAAATCTTAGGATGATGAATAGGGCACTTGTTGTGTTGATATATTCTGGAAATAAAAGTTCATCAAGCCAGAAAGTCGACCATTGACATGTAAAAATGCCAAATAATAGGTTCGCCTGCCGGTTAACGGATGTTACATTACTGAGGTGGAGAAACGACAACAACAGTAGTCCTCCGACTATCAATATGGTGACAATAAGATCTAGATTCATGTGTCTAAAATTACATTTAAAACGCAAAAAAGGAAAATTGCTAAACAACATTCTTATCAGTCCGATTTTTCCTTTTTGTTTTCCGAATATAAATAGTTGGTTGATACAAGAAATAGTTGTACGAAGACTATCCCAGCAATACAAAAAAAGAGCGTGGGGTATCCAAAATTTTGTGCAACATATCCCGATAGAAATACTATCGGATTATAGACCAAGCTCGACAAGAAATTTTGCAAGGAATAATCTGTTGCCTCCGTGCCAATCCGCACATGTCGCATAGCCACATCGTTTAATACCATGCCGGTTAAACCGAGCATACTGCCCATAGCCAAGCATAGAAATATAATTATAGCTGTTTGTGAAGATGAAACATAACTTAATAGAAATGCTGAGGCAATGGCTATGATATTGGCCACAATAGCAATTATCAACTTCGTCCGTATTTCTGCTCGTTTAAAAACAAGGCCAGCGATAAGCCCAGAAGCCACCGCAGCGCCCATGCCCCATATACCGAAAATATATCCGACTTCGGCGAGACCGAGACCTTTGTCTATCAACTGAGGATTAGAAAAATAAAAAGCGACATTGGCAGGGATTTTCAATAAAAGCAAAAGAGGTATCCATTTTTTTAATTTAGCATCTTTAAAATATTCAAGCATTTGTCGTATCGAAACGTCCGATCTTGTGTCCGGTTTCTTGCTGTATTTATTATAACGAATTGTAGCTATCACCGGAATCAGTGTTACAATAGTCAGCAATGTAATAGTTGCACCCCACCCCAGTCGGTCATAGACAAGTAGTACTCCGCCACCTCCAATCAATAACCCGAAATAGCCGCCACCTGCTTGTAAGCCGTTTCCTATGCTCTTTTCCTTATCCGTTAATGATGTAATTGCGAACGCATCCATGGCGATATCCTGTACACTCATACAAAAAACCGCAAGGGTAAACAATATAAGCAACCCGTATAAGTTATCGACGTATAGAAAGCTCGCCGGAAAAAGGAATAGTGCATACAAAATACACGCAGTGGATACCCATTGGAAGTAACTCTTCCCAAATCGATCAACGAGTGGCGCCCATAAGAAACTTAGGGCATAGGGAATCATAACAAGCGATAAATAGCCGATTTTATCCAATCCAATGCCTTCCAATCGCATGATTGTTAGTAATGCCGTTCCCATAAATGCTATGGGAATGGATTGAGTGAAGTATAGTAAACCGATAATAGCGTATTTCGTACTGATCTTCATCGATGTTGAATTCTAAAAGCTAAGGGCACGCCACAATTTTATCATTGGCAAAGCATTAAATTTGATGCGAATATTGGTTAAAAAAGATCCAACATGACCACGCAAGAAGAATAAAAATAAACCCGAGAAGAACTTTGGTATATCCAGTACTTCGACAATGTTTTTCTAATTATCAAGATACTTAAGGACCTGTGGACAGAAACCAACTCGTTGACAAACTTCGTGGGGTTGTTCTATATCCCCAATAAATGCCAAGTCAATCTTTCTACGCCGGTTCCTTCAGATACATAACGATTCGGTGTGGGCAAATCCGTTGGAATACATTAAAAACGAAAAAAGTCGCCTTCCCTTGCGGAAAGACGACTTTTTCAATTTGTGCGCCCACCTGGGCTCGAACCAGGGACCAAAAGATTATGAGTCTTCTACTCTAACCAACTGAGCTATAGGCGCGAGATTTTATAAAATTTCAAAAGCGTTACGTGCGTTCCCTTTTGATGATGCAATTATCGATATTTGTTGGGAGAAAACAAAATTTTATACGTAAAAAATTAAAAATAGTATCCCTGAAAAAGACGACCATGCGTAGCGCACCAGATTTACCAATACATTAGTAAAAATATAGCATATCAATATCAGCGAACTACACATACTAGTTCCGCCGGCAATATCGTAAGACGTTAACATTGCAAACATTTATTCGACGATTCCTTTTGACATACAAATTATTTCTCTATCTTTGCACACACAAAAAAATATTAAAGGGCACGAAAGGGGGTATTTAACAGCATGATTATCGTAAATGTAAAAGAAGGAGAATCTTTAGACAGAGCGTTGAAACGTTTCAAAAAGAAATTTGAAAAAACTGGTGTATTACGTGAACTTCGTTCTCGTCAAGCATACGAGAAAAAATCAGTAACTCGTCGTACCCAGATTAAGAAAGCAATCTACAAACAACAATTAAACCAAGAAAGCGTTTAACACTGTTTGTTATGATATCAATTAAAGAGGCTATAAATAGCCTCTTTTTTTGTCATATCATCAGTTTTTTAAATAATGACGCATAACCTTTCACCATCTTATCCCAGCCAAAATGAGCTAACGTGTAGGTACGGAAAGAATCAGATTGTTGCTTCCCCGTGTTATTATATAACAATTCTTGTATCGCCAGCAACCAGGCCTCCACATTCTCCGGTTCCACCTGTATCCCATTTTTTTGATGTTGGATCGCGTCGGTGATTCCGTCTACAGCCGAAGCGAGCACTACGGTTCCACAGACACTCGCTTCTAAACACACCAAGCCAAAGCCTTCCATATCCCCTTCTACTCTAATATTAGGCATTACAAATGCCTCGGCATGACTTAACAGGACCCCCAATTCATCCATTGGCAGTTTTCCCACGTGTGTTGTTCGTTCATTATATTTTCCGTCATTCAACAGACGGTATATGTCTTTCTGGTCAGAAGGATACCCCATAAATAACGTATAAAGTTCACGCCAACGTTTGGGTAGACGCGTCAACCACTTTTCTGTTTTCGGCAAGTCGTTAGAAAATGGTCCTGCCATCACTAAATAACAGTCATCTGGCAATTGGGGCAATACCTCCCGGATAAACCAAGAGAATCCTTTGCGCTTAACGGGGCGGCCTAATGCCACCAAAATCTTTCTGCTAGATGGTAAGTTATACTTCTGTCGAAACTCTTCCCAGCTTTTCAAACAACTTTTGGGCTTCAATTGATGATCTATTCCATTGGCGATAACCGAGATTTTTCTTTCCTCAACGCCTCTGCTTATTGCAGCCGCAGCGGTCGCACGGCTGACTGCTACAATATGGTCATAACGATTGAACCGCGGTAAAATAAATTTTTGATAGATACTAAGAGGGAAAACAACATCCAATCCATGAAGCGTAACTACCCTTCGCAGATGATCGTAACCTACGTGCCAGAGACTAACCGCCGCTATCAAACCATCGTTGAAATGTACGAGTTCAATTTTAGGATATCGATGTATCATAGCCAAAATGCGACCGTTCAATTTACGGAAAAAGTGAAAATAGCTTTCTTCTCTTTTATATACAATTTTCCGTACCGTAGCATAAGCATGCATGCCTTCAATCAATTCATAACTCTGTTTTTCCATACCTCCCGTAGCCGGCGGGTATTTATGACTGACGAACAGGATTTCCATGTCTGAAAACTTTAGATATATCTTTTCGGATTAATATATACCAGACTGCTCCTATCAAAATCCAGCATAGCTGGCGCGCCCGGCGAAGTATCGATACGGTAATCCAGACGGTAGCGGCCTGAATACCAATAGCGGCCAGTACCACTTTATTTCCTATCTCCTCAACGCCTATTTGTCCTGGCACGAACGCTCCAATACTTTTAATCGCGATCACACCCATGTCCAACAATACCCCCTGCATTAACCAGACATCAAAACCCAAGAAGCGAAGAATAAAATAAAATTCCATACTGCCCACCACCCAATGTAAAAAGAAAAAGAAATATGACCACCAAAAGAGTGACCTTTTATGTTGGAAAAAGTACTGTGTTTCATGAACTAAATTGGAAATAGTCGACCTAATTCGTTTCCACAAACCGGTACGGTCGCCCATTTCAACGTTACGTATTCGTTTTTTGTTGAGCAAATAGAAAAACAATATCTTCAGCGCCAGCGACAACGTTACCGCTACAAGCACGGCATACAACCAGAATATGGGAAGCTGATCGCTAGAAGTAACTAATAACCAGCATAGTGATAGGATAAAAAGGCACAGTTGTGACAGGACGGCCGTAACACGCGATATGACCACGGATGCTGCCGCATTATCGTCTGAAATCAAGTAAGATTTCAACATCTCCGTTTTTAGCATATCTCCCCCTACCACGCTCGATGGATTATAGAGGCCCACGGTTTCGCCAATCTGCCGGACACCGAAGAGTTCCCATAATGAAAGTTCGTTCCTTTGCGGGCCTAGGCACACCCACCAAGCGATCGTTCCGAACAAATACGCTATGAACGTAATTAATAGAATGATAATAAATTTGCTGCCGATTTTCATAAGTTCCTGAAAAACAGCTATAAAATCAATTTGCGTAATAAAAATAACTATGGGAAGAACGATGCAGACGAGTAATAGAATTCTCAGTCCTTTTTTATTCATCAACATGCTGCCCAGACCATACCCTCACTTGGTTCTATTCCTAATCGCGTTACTTCATCGAAATAACGATCTGTTAAGTTCTTCCAATTTAATTTTTGTGCGTAATTAAGTCCGGTATCACTGATAAACTTATGTAACGTCGAATCCGAGAGTAACATCCGAATATAGATAAGGTAATCTCCGGCGGATTTCGGTAAGCATTTATAGCCAGTTTGCCCATGACGTACCAAATCCGCGCTTCCTCCACCATCAGCAATGACGCAGGGAAGACCAGAAGCCATCGCCTCTATCACTACGTTTCCGTAGGTTTCGGAAATAGACGGAAAAACGAATATATCAGACGAAGCGTACAACTTTGCGAGTTCGCTATGCGGCAACTTTCCCATAAAAATTGCTGTTGGCATTTGCCGCTTCATCTCCTCTCCGGCCGGCCCATCACCTACGATTATAAAGTTATGTGCCAGCTGTGTTTCCTGAAGGCGCTTATAAATGTCAATCAATGTTTGTATATTTTTTTCCCATACGAGTCTACTGGCGAATAAAATATTCGGGTTTTCATTTCCTGTTAATTCTCGCATATACGCGACATCCCGTTTTCGTGGATTAAAAAGCTCTAGATCAATCCCTCGTTGCCATAAAACCATTTTTTGTTTTGCTACACCAAGATTTTCCAATTGCCTTTTCATCGCGCATGAAGGAACATATACGACGTCGCAATGATTGTAAAATCGAGAAGTGGCGGACTTCATCCAGCGTTGTACTGGTTTGATAAGCGTGGGCACCTTGCGGAAGTAATACGGTATGTAAGAAAGAAAATTGGTATGATAAAGACTGATGACGGGAATATTTCGCGATTGTGCATACCGTAGAGCGAAAAAACCCAAGAAAGATGGTGTCGCAATATGGATAACGTGTGGTTGAAAAGCATCCAACTCCTGTTTAATCTGACCCTTTACTAACGCCGGCAAGCTGACACTATAATCTTTGTTTAAGCCCGTATTGAGCGTGGGTACACGGATAGAATCATGGCCGTCGATTCGTTCGGGGCCTTTTCCATAAATAAAACAGAAGGAAAAGCGATTCGGGTCTATTCTGTTGATGATTTGAAACATAGTGCGGGCCGCCCCGTCGTATTCTTCAAATAATATCTCTGCAAAAAAAGCTATTCTTATCATATGCCTAGATGTTTATTTTACGAAAATAGATAGTTTATATTTTCTTAAGAGAAACTGAATATTAATGATTTATGAAGTTTTTGATCTCATTCATACTCTACTCATAATTTCAACATAAAAGCGTAACCGTCACTTTACAAACAAATAATAAATATCATCTAGTTTTGAGATATAAAAACGATATACATGATAATCGATAGGGTCTGGCATAAAATGAAGCATTGGCGAAAAGTATTATCTGTTTCTTTCGTCCCCATCTTTTTTGGTTTCTATCTGACCAAAATCACAGATTTTCCGACTTCTTCTTCAAGTTATACAGAAGTCCGTTCGGGTGAGTTAGAAGAGATAGATGAGGGCGAATTGTCCCTATTGACGTATAATGTAGCAGGCCTTCCGGATTTCCTTTCGTCCGCAACAAGTTCTCGCGCTCGCAGTATAAAAGAAATTTCTGGAAAGATTAACCGCTTTGATGTCGTCAATGTCCAAGAAGATTTCCATTATCATCAAATACTTTACGGAAATACAAATAAGCACCGCTATCGAACGGCGCATAAAACAGCAGTACCATATGGGGATGGTCTCAATACCTTATCCCGATACCCTTTAAGGAAAACGGAACGTATTTCCTGGCAACATTGCAATGGGTCTGATTGCCTTGCGGCCAAAGGATTCTCCTTTACTCAGATCGAAATAGCAAAGGGTGTTAGCATCGATGTTTATAATGTCCATGCCACGGCTCATGACAATGGGTCCGCAGCGGCAGCACGTAAGAAAAATTTGCTGCAATTAGCTGAATATATTAATACGCATTCTGTGGGAAACGCCATCATTGTAATGGGCGATTTCAATGCCCATTTTAGTGCCGCTTGGGATAATATGGGTCGATTTACACAACAAACTGGCTTGCAGGACGTATGGACAACGTTAATGAAAAACGGAGAATGCCCAGTTGCCCGTACGAGTTTCATTCCAAAGGAAAAGCTCGCCCTTACGGACAGCTGTGAAAGCATTGATAAAATTTTTTTTCGAAATAGTGCATATCTTGAATTCACTCCTTCGCGATATAAAGTAGAAAAACAACATTTCTCTACTGACGACGGTATCGCGCTTTCCGATCACTATGCGATTTCGAGCATATTGAAGTGGCGAAAAAAATGATATTACTTAATTTAATCTTCAGAAAAAAAGCGCACTTCTTGTTGAGTATGGATGTTTCTAAAGCTGACGAAGGCGTGTTCCTTCAAATTGTGTAAGAGCTCGTAATTAGGGTCGGCAGCAAGGGCTTGCTCGATCTTTTTCAAAACAAGAACCGCTTCTCCATCATCCAAGCATGTTTTATAAAGCTCTTCGGAAAAAACACCTAAGTTTTTGTCTTCCAAACTTTTAATAATTCTGATAGGTCGTCCTGGCAATTTCTCTTCCATATCTTAAGAACCTTCTTAACCTGAAAAAGTTCGTTGTAAGAAACGCGAATCGATTAGTCTACTTTCGTAAATTCCGCGATCAATTCATGTGTCTTCTCTTGAATATCTTTAGGAAGTTTATCAAATACATCGTGGTTTAACGTTAACAGCCCCTCCTTTTTGTACATGTCGGGAGTGTAGAAGCATTCCTGCAAGGAATTAACTTTTGATGTTTTGGTTTTAAAATATTTGCTAAATTTTTCCTCTATTCTGTTCACAAGCTTATCAAGCTGATCTTTTGTAATTGTATTGGTTTCCATATTTAATTCACATATTTTTAAAAACAACTGAAACCACAAGATGTTCTAATTATTTGCTATAAAGTTGTCTTGATAAAAATCCCCTATAAACAGAATCACTGTCAAGTTGTTCTTCTATAACAATATTTATATGTTTTATGAAGAACAACAAAGATACACACACCGATCAGTTGCACGATTTCATTCAAATCTTGACGGAGCGGGTAGAAGTTTATGCAAATGCTATTGCTTCGGTAGATACTGATAAGGACGTAGATCTCATTGCATTTTATGAAAAATGTATGCAATTATCTCAGCAATTCAAATCCGAGCTCCTCGTGCTATTACCAAAAGAAGGCATATCTCCCTCAGAAAGACAGTGGACGGCCGGCACATTATATCAAAAATGGGAAAAACGGAACCCTTGTATAGAGCCCTCAGGTCGAGAACAGGCGCTGGAATCGTGTATACGAATGGAAGAATTTATAAAAGACACTTTTAAACAGATGCTTTTACTTCCAAACACTTTTTCTGAAAATACAACCGCTACCCTCCAAAGTCAGGCAGCACTCCAACAAGAAATATACGAGCTGCTAAAAGACTGGAGAAGTGGAAGCAATAACTTGACGTGAGGCAAAAATGGATGTTAATTATTGTTAACAAATCTTCACCGAAGATTATTGGCATCTCTATTGTAACACATACGTGACAAATAATGATTAATTAAAAAGCAGATATATGAAAACGAGTATTAAAATTTTAAGTCTATTGTTTATCACCTTTCTCGCCTTCACTTCTTGTAGCAAAGATGATGATCCTGCAGACAATGATCTCTTTCTAGGCAAGTATGAAGGACGTATCTCTTTTACCAGTGAAGATGATGATGATGTAGCAGAAAGAGATGGTTCTGTGACAGTAACAAAGGTTGGAAACAACTACACATTTAATTTTTCTGACGGCATCCCTTCGATTGGCAACATTGAAATGGACAAAGGAGACAACAGTATGCTGGTTTGGGAAGATGGAGAAATTGGCACTATCCGAATCACGGCTTCAAGTTTGAACATTGCTTACGCAAAGGATGGTCGAATATGGACGGCTGATTGTTCAAGATAAATTAATGTATAACACGAAATAAGTGAGGCCGTCTCAAAAATAACTGAGGCGGCTTTTTCATTTTTGGAGGTTTCCCAATATTTTTATCGAAGGTTTTCTGTTTTTCTGATTCTGTAATGGTTTTGGGAAGACCGGAAGGCATGTTCTGTT
>NZ_PVBQ01000024.1 GCF_002980525.1 Sphingobacterium haloxyli | reverse complement strand
TTATTTATGACCAGTCATGGATAAATTATCTATATCAACCGCTGGCGGCCTAGGCTAATCTCCTAAAACCCTTACAGACCATAAGCCCATAATAAAACAAAAGAAGGCGCCCTTTTTAGACGCCTTCTTCCAACGTAAGAAAGACATGCTTCTGAATCTCGGTTATCAACGCCTGTTTAGCAAGCAGACTCCTTTCCATTACCCATTACGATACGAAATAGCTGATCTCGCCAGAAATTACCTCTTCCTGTGTAGGTTCCGAAACGGTCGAGACTTTTTTCTCTTTACGGATAAATTTTGATGTCCGGATACTTACATCTCCCTTTGTCATGGTCACTCCTAATCGGTTCCGGAAGGCAAACGCGAGGTCGTCTCCGTTTTCGGTAGCAAAAGCTGGCCCGAGCGATTCCATATAATTAATTTGGTCACTCGTTAGGTCAAAATTGTCCGACGTCCAGCCAAAGAAATTGCTGGATACGGCCACCGCTTCTGCCTCAATCGTGGAAGATGATTGTGCATACAGGTCGTTCACTTTCTCGTCAACGCCTGCAGGCGTAAAAGGATACTTTTGTGTTTTCATGTGTTTTGTTTTTGATTGTTTAAAAAATCCTATTTATAACTCCAAAGGAATTCCGAAACTATAAATTCATATATTTTTTTATAAATTAGTGAACACCAAGTGACGAATTTTGGTCGCTGTGACGATATTTTGGACAATCGGCTAAGCGAAAAAACCGTATGGAATGCAATTATTATACAGAAACAGAAAAAAAATATTGAATGTAGTCAGGGTCTTTTTGGCCTTACTGGCAACGCATATTTTGCTTTGGTATGGAGAGCCGGAAGGATTTTTTGAGATCATGGCCGAAGAAGGTTTTGCAACACAATTTATTATAAATGCTGTAGCATTGCTTTTTCTCTTTTGGATAACTAACTTGATGTTACGTCACGGCCGTTCGCGCATTTCCCAATTCCGGACGGATAAGAAACTTTGGGCAATGTTTTTGTTGAAAGGCCTGCTGGTGCCAGTACTTTTGTCCATTCTTTTTGGAGCGTTGTATTACACATTTCATGACGTAGCCTTTTCTTTGGCCAACTACATGAAGGTGGTATTGCCGATTGTGATAGGAGCTTTACTCGTTGTGTTGGGTTTAGAGTGCTGTTTGCTTGCCGTCGAGGGTATTAATGTATTGTCGAGAGCGCTGCAGATCAGCAAGAATATAAAAATGAACATACAGCGCACGGGGCATCGCATAAATTTGTCTACCGGCGATATAGTGGCGACTGAAAAGGAAATACAGAGGAAACGATTGACAACAGCAAAAATAGTGAAGGCCTATCGAAACAAACGGGAATACGATATGGCGCTGCAGGACTTCCCGTTGTTTGATATTGTAAGGGGGCGGGTGAAAGGATACGACGTGGAAGGCAACGATTATAATTTTGAGTTCAGGGCACTTAGTCAGGCGAAAGAATGGTTATCCGATGATCTGCTATTTTTTACGACGGGTTCCTGGATTGTACGGTACGATCTCATTGACCGTGTTGAGAATGGCGAAAAACGCACGCTTGTTATTCATCTAAAGGGTCCCTTTAGTTTTTTGCAGCTGAACAAAAGCCGCGCAAAAGAATTCTTGGATTGGTACGAAGGGCGTTATACCCCTACATTTGAATAGATAGAGGCGGCCTGGGAGCCACCTCTCGTATTGCAGTGAATAAAAGTGAGCTACCGCCTGCTGCAGTGTTTTCTGACGGTCTCGATATTGATCCCAGTATATTTGGAGAATTCTTCGAGGGTGATATACTGTTTGGCGTCTTTGCCATAGGCGTCCTTCATCGTTCGTAGGAGACGGACAGCCTGTTTGTAACTTTTCCCTAAAAGTGTGCTGATGTCTTTTGCATAAATACAAACTCGTTCGTTAGTCATAGCAGTTATACTAATGGTTAAATGAATAGACAACCTCTTCCTACCATACGGCAACGCGATAACGTTTTATTTACCCACCAGTAACGATGCGGTACAATTTCCCTAAGTAATAAAAAGGTACTACATCCTTACTTGATCCTTACTGTATCATCGCTTGATTTTCAGTGTGGGAATCAGTTGTCATTGTTATAAATGGTTCCTTTGAAATTATTAATCTAAAGGTAAGAATTTTTTTTTATTTCTGTCAAGTGGTCATTTATACCCATTTGGGACAAATATGGACATATGGGGACAAATAGTGCCGTTTATGGCCATACGGGACAACAAATCGTATAATGGTCTTCATCTTTGTGACGTGATCAAATTATACATATTATGGCACGACAAGAAGGATTAATTAAATTAAAAGGCAAGATCGGGGATCTTTCCTTTTACAAAGACAAGCGCAATGGTTACCAGGCTCGAATGAAAGCCGGACCGACCAAAGATCAAATCAACAATGATCCGCGATTTCAGCGAACGAAAGAAAATGGGCAGGAGTTTGGCCGCGCCGCACAAGCCTCGAAACTGGTACGCCAGGAGTTGTACGAATTGTTGCAGCAGGCAGGTGACACGCAATTGGGCAACCGGATGACGTCTCGCATGCACCGGGTGCTTAAGGCCGACCAAGTGAATGGCCGGGGAGACCGCCAGGTACTGGTCGAAAACTTGAGTATGCTTGAGGGCTTGGATTTCAATATCCACGCGCAGTTGCGGGATGTATTTCTGATGAAGGCGAGGCCAACCTACAGCCGAGATACAGGCACGGGAACATTGGAGTTGCCGGAATTCAATGCAAAAAGTAGGATCAAGACACCTAGTGGTGGAACACATGCCCAGCTGCAATTGGTTGCGCTGGAGTTCAATGGGGCCAACCGCGAAGCGGACGCGGTTTCCTTAGCTCGATCGAGCTATATCGAAATCGGTAAGAACGGAGACACGGAGGAAGAGACCCTAACTGTTGAACTACAGCCACGGCCGGAAAGCGGTGTCATTATCCTCATGGGAATAGCCTATTTCCAATTTGTTAATGGTGGATACTATCCACTGGCCAATGGACAGTACAATGCTTTAACTATCGTCGATGTGGACATCCCGTAATGAAAACAAAACACACCTTAGTTCTCCGACGGACCTACGGAGAACAGGGAACCAATGGCACGATTTATTTCCAAGGCGAAAAGATCTGCCATACCATTGAGCTGCCGTGGCGCAACAACACACCGCGTCTCAGCTGCATCCCCGAAGGACGCTACAAGCTGAAAAAACGGAAGTACACCAAGCACGGGGAGCAGATCGGTATTCCGGCCGTCCTGGGCCGCGAGGCCATCCTGATCCACGCAGCCAACAACGCCATGAAGGAACTGCTGGGCTGCATTGCACCGGTCACGGCACTCACGGGCGAAGGCATCGGTACCGAAAGCGGCAAAGCGCTGGGTGAACTTAAAGGATTGGTTTACAGTCTCTGGGATCAGGGTGGTGAAGTGTTTCTTTTAATCCGGGAGGGGCGATGAAAAAGCTCATCCGGAAAATCAGCCAGGCGGTACAGGTGGTACTGCTGGCGCCGATAAAATTGCCGGCGAAGGCATTGGATGTATTGAAATACGTCGCCGTAGGGCTAGGAATCATCGAGCAGGTGATGCAAGATGATACCGACAAACCAAAAACCGAACGAAAGGAGGGAAGCGATGAGGCCGCTAAGTAATGTGCAGTTGGGTACCCTCGGCGGTACCGTTTGTTCCGTTTGGAACAGCTTCGACTGGGGCAACCTTGCACACACGGTCTTGATGGCCGTGGTCGGTGCTGCGGTGAGCTATCTAGTTAGCAGATTACTAGATGGTAGAAGGCGGCGACGTTGAGGAAGGGTTTGATTAGCAGGTAGAATAAAGCTCTCGGAAACAGTGATTTCCGGGGGCTTTTTTTGTTTTAGTATAGTTGTCGAAAATTTAACTAATCTATAAGAAAAAAATTACTATGCTGATCGGAAAAAATTGTATCAAGTTAGGTCTGTGGCTTGAGATCTATGAGCTACGGCTTTAGATCAACCTTTTCGCTCTCTTATAAAAAAACTTATTTAAACAGAATAAGAACTACCAGTGGTGCGATTTTTTTTAAACAAAAAAGGCAATAGTTTTATGTAAATGCTAAAGCCATTTGAGGGGGGAATAACGACGAACGTAAGCGACCACCATATACATATTTTTGTCGACGTGCCCCAAATTTGGTGTAGTAAGAGAACTGTTTTAAAGGTAATATATATTTAAAGATTGCATAATATACTTTTCCTAAACTTGTGAAGTAGATGATCTGACTGGCAACAGACTCAAACCGTACACATATAAATTACCATTTTAGATAATAATGAAATCTACCCTTTTTACCAGACCAGCGAATTTTTTTCTAGTGTTGGTGCTTTTTCCATTGGTTGTTTTTTCTCAGCGGATCAATGATCGGGCCCCCGAGATAAAGGTTCCGGTGTCGAGTGAGCTTTTTAGGTATGCAAGCTATCCGGTCAGCAACTTTACCGGGGTTCCCGATATTCAAGTGCCTCTGTATGAATTGAACTTCAGTGACTTTGATCTTCCGATTTCACTTTCCTACCATGGATCCGGCCATAAAGTCGACGATATAGCAAGCTGGGTAGGTTTGGGTTGGTCCCTACAAGCCGGCGGTGTGATTACCAGGATTGTAAATGGTGCTCCTGACGAAGAGCTCTCTGCGGGGATTTTTAGAAACCCGATAAAAACCAGTGCGGATGTTGCACAGTTAAGTGACGAGCAAGCTCAAATTTATTTTGAAGATGTACTTAGGCGTAAGATTGATACGGAGCCTGACGCCTTTTATTACAACTTTCTCGGAATGAGCGGCAAGTTTTTCTTAGATCCGGAAGATGGCGTGCAAACGCAACCTAAGAGCGACTTTCTGATCGAGTTTAATAACGGGCTTTTTAAAATTACGGATGATTATGGTAGGCAATTTTTCTTCCATGAAGTAGGTACGACGCGGACAAGCGGTGACTTCCCACCGCCTTATTATGCGGCCAGTACAAGTTGGCATCTTACAAAGATTATTTCTGCCGATAAAAAGGATACCATAGAATTTTCTTATATTAAGGAGATGGCAGAGGCGATAAAAACAGTGGACTATTCGATGGAGGTGGGGCGTCTTGCACAAATAATTCAAGATATAGCGCCAACTGGTAATAGAGAGGATGCGGGTATTGCAAATGTGCCTACATATTCTGTATACTACGCAGAGATGTGGAACAGTTTCCTTTCCCGGATTACCTTTTCCGGTGGATATATAGAGTTTTTATCGACTCGTGACCGTTCCGATCACGGCATGCGTCGTCTGCACACAATCAATGTAGCAAAAGGAGGTGAGGTAATCAAGCATATAGATTTTGAGACAGGATATTTTTTTTCGGATCAAGGCTATAATCTTCATAGCTCACCGAAGGACAGGTATCGCCTAAAATTATCCAAAGTAAACATTTACGGCACCTCGTTTGCAGACGGTCCGCAGCGATATAGTTTCGAATACGACGAGCAGTATAAACTACCTCCCCGTCTCAACTGCGGTGTGGACTGGTGGGGCTATAGTAACGGAAAGATACACAACGAGACCTTGGTTCCTCTACCGGAAAATGGACAAAGTTATGAGTATACGGATCCAGAACATAGGTTAAAAGCGGTAACAGTTCCTGGTATTCTTAGACAACTTGCGGATCGCAACCCGAATGTTAATCATATGAAAGCGTACCAGCTCAAGCGTATTGTCTATCCGACGGGGGGGTATGCTGATTTTGAGTTCGAACCCAATAGAAGATCGCGATCCAAGCAGGTGCCTAAGCAGGTCACCTTGGCGTATGCTATTGGTATGAAAGAAAACAACAGCCCTTCTGTAGTGGAATTTGTTGCGCCTATGGGTGCCAATCGTGCAACCTTTCAGATGTCCCTCCAGCCATGGACGGATCAGACGCAACCCTATATCGAATTGTGGAACTTGACTACCAACAGACGACTGTCACGGGATTTTGTTTATCCAGGGGAGCAGACCTTTGTCACAACTACAATCAGTTTAAAGCCGGGTGATCGGTACCGTGTTATTGCGAATATAAACAAAAATGAACGTGATCCCAACGATGATCCCGATAGGCGGGTGATCGCAAATATATATTATATGTCTTCCGAGATGCAGACGCTCACAGAATATGGCCCGGGACTGCGTATCCGATCGATCAGCTCCTATTCCGACAGGAACGTTTTAGCTAGTCGGGAGGAATACAGGTATGGCAAGGACGAAAGCGGGTTTGCTGAACCACGCTTTTTTGATTATATCTTCGATCTAAAGACCTATGTTCAAAAATATTATTTTGTGTATTGGGCGATAGGCGATAAGCCGGGGGGACAGGGCGGGGGCTCTACTTTAGTTGTGCTCGGTCGGCCGATATTCGACCACTATTCGGAGGGGAATCTGGTTTCCTATCCTTTTGTTACCCGTTATGTACATGGGTCAAATGGCGAAAGCCATAAGACTGTCTACGAATACTCGTTCCAAAAGGACGAACAGTACGAATATGGTATACCCGAAAGTGCATCGTTGGTGAGTAATTTCTGGCGAAATGGGAAGCTCTTAAAGAAAACGGTATATAAGCAGCATGCCGATGGTAGGTACGAAATTGTTCGGGAGAAGATAAATAGGTACGTAGAGAAGACATTTGGCGAGTACCACGGCCTGCGTGTGCGTCGAAACCATATTGCCAAAGGAGTAACATGGTTCCAAAAGGACGCTAGTTTTTATTTCACGTGGTTCGATTACTACTTTAAGTCTGGTATCCGCAAGTTGATCTCCTCTCAGGAGAGAACCTATGTGAATGGGTTGGAGAGTACCAATGTAATTACCGATTATGATTATCTAAATGACGGTAACCTTATACCCCGGGTTACAACCACGGTCTCTAGTAGTGACAGGTACCAGACAATTTACACGACGTATCCGAAGGATTACCTGCGGGGAACGCCATGGCTTGATAAAATGGCGTCTGGCAACATGTTGCGTTATCCTGTTGAACGTATCCATTATGTTGGAGGCGGGACTTCAGATCCCACGGTTATTTCGGGGAAGTTGGAACGTTACGATGATGCAGGACGCGGTTTGGTAAATCAAAGTTATATACTTGATCTGAACAGGGCTCTTCCGATGTCTCAGTTCAAAATCAGTAACAGTCGGTCTTCTGGATTACCCGATCTCGCCAATATCGATTCCTATGATCCCGATGATAGTTATAGATTAACCAGTTCGGTGAACTCTAGGGATGTTCACGGTAATCCGAATGAGATCCGTGTATTAAGTGGTACAACCGTACTTATCTGGAGTTATAGTGGCCAATACCCTATCGCCAAAATCGAGAATGCGAGCTATGACGAAGTGAAGCAGGGGCTGAACGATCCATCGGGAACATTCCTGAGCCAGCTCAGCGGTAAAACGGAACCTTCGGCAGCGGACTTTACCCGGCTGAATAATCTCCGCGGGCATAGCGGCATGCTGAAAGCGCAGATCACGACGTACACGTATAAGCCCTTGGTGGGCATGACGAGCATGACCGATCCGCGTGGTGTCACGGAATACTACCAGTATGACGGCTTCCAGCGCCTGAAGGACGTGCTGGACTTCGACAAGAATGTGTTACAGAACTACCGTTACCATTATAGACCCTAGACCCATGGAGATGAAACGTCTACTGACAATCATATATTTTCTGCTGCTGGCTATTGTAGGCCATGGCCAGCCCAGCCATTTGGAACTGCATGCCTACAATGACGAGCCGGTCATCCAGGCGCTGGACAGTATCGTCCTAAAGCCCGGATTCCACATCCGTCTGGGCAAGAACGTGCTGCTGTCGATCCAGCAGCACCCGAACATAAGCAGTTCGCCCAGCAGCAACCAGAACTATATCCTTACCCGTACTTTTCGCAAGGAGGTGAAGGCCGGCCAGCTCGGTCAGGCACGTAATATCGGGGAGGAGAACCAGACGGTGCAGTACTTTGACGGCCTAGGCAGACCGATGCAGACGGTCGATCTGATGGCCAGCCCGAAATATAAGGACATCGTGCAGCATATCGAGTACGACGGTTTCGGCCGGGAGAGCCATAAATATCTTCCCTATGCCGAGCAGACCAGCAACAACGGCAGTTTCAAGATGGCAGCGAAAACCAGTCAGGAAAACTATTATAAGTCTACCGGCTGGGATGCGCACGTAAAGAAGACGGAGAGGCCCTATGCGGTTACGGTGTTCGAGAACAGCCCCCTGAACCGGGTGAAGGAACAGGGAGCTCCGGGCATGGTATGGCAGCCGGCAACTAGCCGTACATCCAGCACCGGACGCACGGTGGTTACGGATTACGGCACGAACGTGATCACCCCATCGGCGGAAGCGGTCAAGCTCTGGCAGGTGGACTACAATGCCTCGGGCACCCCTACGGGGGCCAGGAGTACGACAAGTTATGCCGCGGGGAGGCTTTACAAAACCGTGGTGAAAGACGAGAACTGGGTTTCGGACCGTGCAGGTACGGTGGAGGAATACAGAGATTTCGATGACCGTGTGGTACTGAAGCGTATCTGGGAAACTGAGAGCAAAAAGCTGGAGACGTACTACGTATACGACGACTTCGGCGACCTGTGCTATGTTGTCCCTCCGGCGGTGACTGCAGGCAGCTTTACGGAATCTGCCGCAGCCTTTACGAACTATATCTATGCCTACCGCTACGATAGCCGCCGGCGCCTGAAGGAAAAGAAGATCCCGGGCAAGGGATGGGAGTGGATCGTTTACAACCAGAACGACCTGCCCATCATGACACAGGATGCGCTCCAGCGGACAAAGAACCCCAAGGAATGGAGCTACACGAAATATGATGCCTTCGGTCGGGTGGTGCAGACAGGCACGCTGACGGCCGCGCATGCCACGCAGTCGGCAGCCCAGACGGCAGCGGACAACCATGCCCGTCCGGGCAACCGAGACTGGGAGCAGCGGCGCGTTAATGCTGCGGAATACAGCAACGTATCCTTTCCCGTGGCAAACCTGAAAAGGCTGACGGTCAGCTACTACGACAACTACAACAAGTTCATGGGCAGCGTGGATACGGTACAGCTGGCACCGCGTGCCATCAGCAGAAGCACGAAGGTACATTCGCTCCTGACAGGTAGCCGGGTATATACCGACAGCGGTACGGATTCGCTTTTAACGGTTTACTACTACGATGAGCGTGGCCGTACCATCCAGACCGCTTCACGGAACCACCTTGGAGGCAAAGATATCGTAACGAATACCTACCTCTTCAGCGGGGAGGTGGAGACGAGCAAGCGGGAACACTGGAAAAGCCTGACTACTTCGCAGCCAATGACCGTCCTGACCACCAACAAATATGACCATGTGGGGCGTCTGGTGGAAACCAAGAAAAGGGTGGGTAGCCATGCGGAGGTTACCCAGAGCCAGCTGGCGTACAACGAAATCGGCCAGCTGATGGAGAAGAAGCTGCACGTGAGCGGCAGCAGTGCCGTGCAGGAAGTTGCCTACGGCTACAACGAGCGAGGCTGGACGACATCGATCAACAATCCTTCCAGCGTAACCGACAAGCGCCGTTTCGGGATGAACCTGCACTATGCCAACAACCCGCAGGCCTACAACGGGAACATCGGTTCGGTGCAGTGGAATACGAAAGTGACAAGCTCGCAGACACAGACCCCGCTGCAGACCTATACCTACACCTACGACAAGCTGAACCGTCTGAAGAAGGCGGCATACAGCGGAGCTACGAATAAGACCGGCCGCTACAATGAAGAACTGGCCTACGACGTGATGGGTAACATCGATACCCTCCGCCGGACCAACGGCGATACGGGCTGGTACAACCATTTCAAGTACAGCTACACGGGCAATAAGCTGAACAGCGTTACGGACATCGGTACGGCCAACCGCGACAACAGCTTCATCTACGATGTCAACGGCAATGTGACGAAAAATGACCGTCTTGGTATTACGGATATTGAATACAATTACCTAAATTTACCAAAGAAGTTCGTGAAAGGTACCCAGCAGCTGGTATACACCTACGATGCTACGGGCAGGAAGCTGAAGAAGGCACTGGGCAATGCGGTTACGGACTACGTGGACGGTATCCAGTACAAAAACGGTGTACTGGAGTTCATCCAGACGGAGGAAGGCAGGATCCTTCCCAATGGCAGTTCTTTTGTTTATGAATACTTCCTGAAGGACCATCTGGGCAACACCCGGGCAATCGTGGACCATACGGGTAAGGTAAGCCAGATCCAGGACTACTATGCCTTTGGCATGGAGATGAACACGGGATCAGGGCTGAACTCGGCATCGAACCATTACAAGTACAACGGCAAGGAGAAACAGGTCGAACTTGGACTGGACCAGCTGGACTACGGGGCGAGGTTCTACGACGCGGAGATCGGTAGGTGGAACGTGGTGGATCCAGCGGCTGATTATTATCCCGAAGTTTCTCCCTACGCGTACGTGCTTAATGACCCCCTAAGTTATACTGATGAAAACGGGGAAATTCCAGGACCTGTCGGTGCGGTCATTGGTATAGCTGCCGATTATATTCAGCAAGTCGGTATTAATTACTTTATAGGAGGACATGATTTAAAATCTTCTTTGACAAGCGAGATAAGTATACCCTCCTTAGTAGTTTCCGGAGTATCTGGAGCTTTTACGGGCGGTATTAGTTCTCTAACGAATACGTTAACCAGTAAGGTTGGGCAAAAAGCATTGACCAAGATAATTGATGTTGGTATTGATGCTATGGTGTCCACAGTTGGTAAGGAGGCGGTGAATTATGCAGAGGGGAAAGATATTGATGTTTGGAAGTCACTTACCGGGGGCTTATTGGAAGCTGGTATCGGTAAATTAATCCCATTAAAGTACGTTGATAAGCTAGAAAAGAAACTCCTGAGAAAAATGAATGTGAGCGCGAATAAAGCTGAAAAGTATAAACGTAGAATGGCAAATGATAGTCATCGTAATAAAAAAACACAAAAACGTAATCAAACTAAGTTTAAGGAGTATTCCGGCCAGAATAGGAGCTATACAAGAGCATATATGGGCGTTAGAACGGTGAACGAGGCTTACAAGATTGGAGGAGCGGAGGCTTTACAAAGATTGAATTTGTATATTAGTTCTCCTAGTCCTATTCCCGGTATTGAAGTGGGTACACCCGAAATATTAAAATAGATATGTATTCAAAAACACAACTCGTCGTTATGAGCTTGACTGGCTTTTTGGTACTATATAGTTTTTTTTTCTTTCAGCAGAATTCGAAATTAGAAAAGAAAAATAGCAATCAGTATACTGTTGTAAAACAATTCTGCGGAGGTACTAAAAACAACCGTGTGTATATTTTCTATCGAGAAAAACTATATAAGATCTGGATGGTCAATAAGGAATGTCTTAATCACCCGGTTGGATCGAAATTGGAATTAATCTACAATTCTCAATGGGATTATTTTTACAGACCTGATGGGTTAAAGGGCGATACTCGTCGACTTTTTCTTTTCTCAATCTTGTTTATATTATCAATAATACCTTATAAAATTTACATTTCGGTATTAACGAAAATTAAAGCTCGTATATGGAATAGACGTCGTTAATTCATCTTGTTGAAGCTTTCTGTCTGTTTATCAATCCTCAAGGCATAAAAACAGTGAGTTAGATGTGTCTAACCGGAATTAAGAATTTTCGAGTTCGCTGATCTGAATTCAGAGATGAACGCTGGAAGGAATGTTTGGTGGAACTCCAGGGCATAGCGTCTTTGGTCAAACTATGTTTTTCAAGAGTGACAATGACGGCACATTTGATATGATCCCACATATACTAGGAGCAACAAGACGGAATAAAAATTTTACATAGTTGGTGTTAAGGCTGGCGGCCAACCAATTATTGCACGGTTCTCAAACAAGTTTATAGAGAATATATCAGTTTGCCCCTTAACAAATTAATATCGAAAATTTAACTCCAGAACGTAAGAAATTCGAAAGGAATAGCTATTTTTGATTATTAACAAACTGGAAAGATATTAACCTATAGATCACAGCTATGTTCACTAACAAAAACGCAATCCTTGTCGGGTTGCTTCTCTTGGGAGGATTGTCTGCAAACGGACAGAGTAATGTATTTCCTGCTTCGGGGAATGTTGGTGTCGGTATCACGAACCCCACTAGCCTTTTTCACATAAAGAGGGGTGGAGCAGTCGCATATCCGTCAACAACTGAAAAGGGAAACATTGTTCAATTTTTGCAAGCTGATAATAACGCTTTGGAAATCGGTGTGGCTAATGGTATCAATTCCCGTAAGGCCTGGCTTTTAGCCCGACACGCAACAACAGTTCAGTACGGACAATATTATGCGACTCTACATTTACAACCGACGTTCGATGATGTTACGCAGTATCGAGGTGTAGCTATAGGCTATCCTGCAGACGCCCATGTACCTGTAGGAGTAACGTTGGCAGTTGCAGGAAAAGTAGGTATCGGAACATCAAATCCGCAGGCAAAACTCGCTGTAGACGGCAACATCCTAGCTAAAGAAATCAAAGTAACCAACAACATCGCCGTTCCCGACTATGTATTCGAACCGGATTATCACTTGAGTAGCCTCTCGGACGTCGAAGCTTACGTGAAGGAACATAAACATCTACCTGAAATCCCGTCAGCCAAAGATATTGATCGCGACGGGTTGGACTTGGGGGAAATGAACCTTCTGTTGTTGAAGAAGGTGGAAGAACTGACATTGTATCTAATTGAACAGCAAAAGGAAATAAACTCGTTGAAGAGAGAGGTCAAAAAATAAATATCAAACGCGGATATGTTTATAGAAAACTTAAAGCTAGCAGGGCTACTGTTAATTGTAGGGCTAATTCTAAATGACACGGCTCGAGCACAGGTCGAAACAGTTATTGCACCATCGAATCGTTCAGCCGTCGGCTTGGAAAAGAATCTGTTGTTTTATGCTAATCAACGCTATCAGGTTTCACAAAGTGGAAGTGGACAGGTTAATTTGAGCTTCATGTTCGACGGTAACCAGTATCCAGCATATTCAAATACAGGAATTGATCCTAATAATCCATATGTGTTACTTATAGAAAATTTACCAAATATACACGTCCAAACCGGAGGATGGATAGGTTGGACGACGCGACATTATCAGCCAAAACGATTTAAGATTGAAGTGTTAAATATTTATAATGGAGCAAACAGTTGGATTACAATGTCGGATGTAAGTGGATACGGCGGTGGTCATTATATCGCAAAAACACCTAATGTATCGATAGGCAAAATCCGTATTACTATTTATGAAACAACAGATCCCCAGAATCGCCTAGGCTTATCCGAAGTTTTCTTCCTGCATCCTGAGGCTGTGAAAGCCTATGATAGTTTAGTAGTACAGTATGCTACTAACGGTAATGTTGGTATTGGTACTGCATCTCCTAAAGCAAAGCTAGCAGTGGAAGGTAATATCCTCGCTAAGGAAATCAAAGTAACCAACAACATTGCTGTGCCGGATTATGTATTCGAACCGGATTACCAGCTCACAAGTCTTTCGGATGTTGAAGCTTATATAAAAGAGCATAAACATCTGCCGGAAATACCTTCTGCCAGAAATATTGAACAGGAGGGATTGGACCTGGGGGAGATGAACCTTCTGTTACTGAAGAAAGTAGAGGAATTGACTTTGCATTTGATTGAGAAAGACAAAAAATTGAATATACTAGAAGATCGGGTTGAAGATCTCGAAAGCAAACTCCTTGAAAGAACAACGGAGTTTTCTAATTAACCAAACAATTACTGTACTTTATGACTACTAAAATTAATTTTATTTGGAAAGCTTGCTTTTTGACACTGGTAACCTTTGGTAGCTTCCAGGGAGCAAGTAAGGCTCAAAATAGTTTTCCGACAGCCAAAGGCTCCTATGTAACTTTAGACGGCGGCGGAATCAAGATGATTAGGCCTGTGACCACCGGGGGTTGGGCAAGAGGAACATCCTATTATCAAACCGCTGATTCCCCCCTAATATTCGGTTCGGGCCTGAATGGTGGAGGTGAAGCAACCCATCGTTTTTATCTCGCTTACGGCGCCAGTCCGTGGTCTAGTCCACTCGGAATGCATATTCTGCCGAATGGCAATGTGGGAATAGGAGTAATATCACCTGTCGCCAGATTGACGGTGAATGGCAATATCCTAGCCAAAGAGATCAAAGTAACCAACAACATCACCGTTCCAGACTATGTATTCGAACCGGATTACCAACTCAGCAGTCTCTCGGATATCGAGGCTTACGTAAAAGAACATAAACATCTGCCGGAAATCCCGTCAGCAAAGGACATTGAACGTGATGGGCTGGATTTAGGCGATATGAATCTACTATTGCTGAAAAAAGTAGAGGAATTGACTTTGCATTTGATTGAGAAGGAGAAAAAGATTGGCGAGCAACGAGTAAAAATGGAAGCGTTGGAAGGAGAAATCGAATCGATTAAAAAACAACTGATTTTAAAGTAAGATATACGGGAAATAAACAAAATGCAAACCCGGCTATCTTAAGTTTAACGCATAATTATTAAAAACCTAATTCTTGGATGCAGGAAATCCCACAAGAATAACTATTTTTGGTAGATAACAAACTGGAAAACTATTAACCTATAGATGCAGCTATGTTTAACAAATTTAATGGTCGGATTCGTTATAACTTGACCGCCGGTACCCTGATTTCACTCTTGTTTATGTTAGTAGTGACGGTGCCGCAGATGAGTTATGGACAATACAGCATGGAAAAATCTTTCATGATAAGGTTTCCCAATCAAGAAGCTAACCGTGTTTGTTATATCAATATACCACCTGGAAATAGGCTCTGGGGTAATATCGAAATTCAGTTGACAGGTGGATATAACGGTCAGTTGAACCGTGGTACATTGACAAAACGCATTGATATAGTTTACAATGGGCAAGCGACGGCCTATCTAAATCAATCGTTCGAAATTATCCACGCTGCTGAACCACTGGCTTCTCAATGGGCAATCGGAGATTTTGACGCTTCCCGATCCCGTATTCCTATTTACCACTTGGTATCGAGTGGAAATGAACTGATGATAAGGGTGCGTATACAATCAGGACCAGCTGCAACGTTGAAGAATATCATGGACGGCATGACCCTATCGGGAGTTGAGGAGGGAGAATTTGATAAAACCCGTTCCTATCGCTATTTGAACGAATCCAAAATCGGGATTGGCACACAAACTCCGGAATACAGGGTTGATATCGTCGGTGGTCTGCGCGCTCACGAAATAATGGTTAATACGCGGAAAACAGCAGATCACGTTTTTGAAAAAGAATATCCCTTGATGCCGATAGATTCTGTCTCGGAATTTATTTCGAAACATGGCCATTTACCAGCGATTCCCTCGGCCAGCGAAATGAGGAAAACTCCTTTGAATGTGGGGGACTTTCAGATTGATTTACTGCAAAAAATAGAGGAGTTGACATTGTACCTAATTGAGGCAAACAGGACGATTAGGGAACAGGATGCACGAATTAGAGCGCTGGAAAATGATGATAGGCAGAAGTAATTATTAACCCTAAATACGTACGAATATGAAAAAACACAACTGACCGTGAACAATCTTGATCATGTATATAGAAATGTATTTCACAGATGGTAATAAAATATATCATTACTGGTATAGTAGCAATTCTTATTGGCGTGTATCTCGTCTTTAGTAGCGTATTTTACAAAAATTATGACGACTCTATGATTAGAGGGCTAAAATTTAAACAGTTTTTCTCTGGTTTAGGGCTTATTGTACTGGGGATAATTCTTGTACTTTCTGAAGTATTATAGCGTTTTTTTTATTTTAGTAGTTCCAAGGTAATTTAATCTAACACCATAGGCTTCCACTGGGAAAGGCATTGTTTCTAAAATACAAAACATACAACGTGGATAAAAAGGTGAGGTTGGAAATAGCTCGTTTCTTAACAAATTAGTATCGAAAATTTAACTCCTCAGCGTAAGAAATTCGAACAGAATAGCTATTTTTGATTATTAACAAACTGGAAACATATTAACCTATAGATCACAGCTATGCTTAATAACATAAACGCAGTCCTTGCCGGTTTGCTTCTTTTGGGAGGATTGTCTGCAAACGGACAGAGTAATGTATTTCCTGCTTCGGGGAATGTGGGGATCGGAACGTCCACGCCTGCAAAGAAATTGGATGTAATTGGAGCTGTAAAAAGTAATGAGCTCAACTTTCCATTAACACAGTATAATTTTGAACTAGGACCGAGAACACAGCTGAGTCCGATGAGCATCAAGCTCTTTGATGATTATGCGAGCCAGCGATCTGGTGGTGTAATTCCGGGCAACAACAGATATGGGACATTGTTGGCCATCTATGGAAGGTCATCACATTGGCAGTCAGATATTTATTTCGGTTCGACCGATCGGAAAATGTATTTTCGCACCGGTGTGTTTCGCACGCATCAGAGCGATAACGGAGAGGGAAATTTCGATAATTGGCGAACAATCTTAGATTCCCACAGTGATGTGAAATCGAACGGGAAATTGCTACTGACAGGGAGTGGAAATCATTTCATAGAAAATGGCAACGTAGGAATTGGTACAACATCCCCTAAAGCAAAGCTTGCCGTGGAAGGCAACATCCTAGCTAAAGAAATCAAAGTAACCAACAACATCGCCGTTCCCGACTATGTATTCGAACTGGATTATCACTTGAGTAGTCTCTCGGACGTCGAAGCTTACGTGAAGGAACATAAACACCTGCCAGAAATCCCGTCAGCCAAAGATATTGAACGCGACGGGTTGGACTTGGGAGAAATGAATCTTCTGCTATTGAAAAAAGTGGAAGAATTGACTTTGCATTTGATCGAGAAGGAGAAAGAGATTGGAAAGCATCGGGAAAAAATCGGAAACCTGGAAGGAGAAATTGAGTCCATCAAGGAACAGCTAGTATTAGAGGACAACCGAAGATAAAATAATTCAACCGAAAGATATCATGAAACTAAACGTTACCATTTTCATCCCGTTAGCCATATCAATTATTAGCTTGCTTCCAAACGAGGGGGCGTTTGCACAGTCAAGCCATCTTACAATAGAAGATAGTCGGGATTTAATTACCCATCCTAGCGATTACAGCAAGGTGATTCGGCCCGCGTTCAAAAGAAACACTTCCTTAGGTCTACCCGCGGATGCAAGCTACTCTACATTGGTAGGGTTCAAGGGATGGGCTGGCGACACGGGAGGCCCTGCCCATGAACTGGCGTTTATGCAAACCAAGGGTATACGCTACCGAACTGGAACAAATGCTGCGGGCTGGTCGGCCTGGCGGCGCGTGTTAGCCGAAAATGTGCAAGGGAACGTGGGAATAGGTACGGATACTCCAAGAGAGCGGCTATCGGTCAATGGGAACATCCGTGCAAAGGAGATTAAAGTAGAGGCGAACAATTGGCCGGACTATGTGTTCCAAGAGAATTATCACTTGAGGCCACTTGCCGAAGTAAAGGACTATATCAAAGTAAACGGTCATTTACCTGAAATTCCTAGCGCAAAGGAAGTCGAAGAACAGGGGCTGTCTCTTGGCGAGATGAATGAATTGCTATTGAAGAAAGTGGAGGAATTGACATTGTATCTGATAGAGAGAGATGAGAGAATTGAGAATATAGAAAAAGAACTAACTGAAATAAAGAAAAATTTGCGTTAGCGGAATGCAAAACGGACTAAAATTTATGAATATCAAACCAATACTGATTACATTCCTATTGATGTCGACATCAATGGCATTTTCCCAAATTTATCCCGAAAAAACGACTCAGCAAGTCGCGATAGGACCTTATATTGGTTATGAATCCAGTGCCGAAGCTGTCGTCTACGGCCTTGAAGGCCTATATGAGTTTCGTCCGTTTCGAAGATGGGGATTCATAGCCTCAGCGACTTATGACCATAGTCCTTATACTAGTTTTGAACGGCAGTCCCCAGGGGTATTGGATTTCGAAAAAAAGCGACTTGGTATCCCTGAGAGTGCTGGCAATATTAAATTAAAGCAAGGACGGTTAGCGCTGGCTGGAGGGGCACGCTTCTATATTAAACGCTTTTTTATCGCTGGTGGAATAGGATGGACAACAACAAACTTTACATGGAATGATCAAGAAACGGGCGATACGGCAAGTGATGATGTACAGCGGTTTTATCGTCATTATGGCGTAGGATATCAACTTCCGTTGAAAAGCCGACAGCAACTGGAGTTTTTCTTTAATGCTGCTACGGGTGGTGTGCCGGTAGCTAATGGTACTTCCAAGGTAGTGGCGGGCGTAAGGTATGGATTGACTTCGCGGTAAAAGATATATTTATAATAGATCCAAGAATATGAAACAAAATGCTATCATTTTTATACCATTAGTGGTATTTTTCATTAGCCTAATTCCAAAAGGGAATACGTTCGCACAGTCCACTCATCTTACTGTACCGGATAGTAGAGATTTAATTACGCACCCCAGCGATTATAGTAGAGTTGTTCGATCCGCATTCAAGAGGAATACAACTGTGGGTCTGCCAACAGATGTCACATATTCGACATTAATGGCTATCAGGGGCTGGTCGGATGATTCGGGAGGCCCTGCCCATGAACTGGCGTTTATGCAAACCAAGGGTATACGCTACCGAACTGGAACAAATGCTGCGGGCTGGTCTGCTTGGCGTCGTGTATTAGTCGAAAATGTGCAAGGGAACGTGGGAATAGGTACTGACGCGCCGGGAGAGAGACTATCAGTCAACGGGAATATCCGTGCAAAAGAGATTAAAGTAGAGGCGAACAATTGGCCGGACTATGTGTTCCAGGAGAATTATCACTTGAGGCCACTTGCCGAAGTAAAGGACTATATCAAAGTAAACGGTCATTTACCTGAAATTCCTAGCGCAAAGGAAGTCGAAGAACAGGGTCTTTCTCTTGGTGAAATGAATAAATTGCTATTGAAGAAAGTGGAGGAATTGACACTGCATATCATCCAACTTGAGGAACGCGTGTCTGAAATGGAAAAAGATTCTATTTAACTTTTTGGGTTTTGCATATTTTCTCTATATTTAACGATTAATTACCCTTTAAGTTATGAAGTTAAAATCTTACAATGCGCGACTGAAAGCGTATACGCTGACGGAGATTCTGGTCGTACTGGTTATCATCGGTATATTGGTTTTGTTGGCGCTACCTAATCTAATGCCCTTAATAACCAAAGCTAAGAGCACCGAAGCGAAGATGCAGCTACAGCATGTGCAAACGCTGCAGAAAAACTATTTCTACGAAAGATCGAAGTACTCAACAGATCTGGAAGAAATCGGATTCGTACAGGAAAGACTGACCACAGAAGGAAACGACGGAAAAGCCAATTACCGCATTGAGATTGTACAGGCAGACAACAAGGGTTTCCTTGCCCGTGCGACTGCTGTCGTCGATTTTGATGGTGATGGAACAATGAACGTCTGGGAAATCGATCAAGACAAAAATCTTCGCGAAGTGACAGCGGACTGATATGATTTGGTTTGTCATAGCGATCATTGGGACCGGAGGCATAGCGCTGGAAGATTTTAGATGGCGTTTGGTACACCTATGGTGGTATTTGTTGCTATCGGTTGGTCTTGCGGGAATGTCAATTGTCTCCAATGGGATAATGAATGCGCTAGAAATGACCATGTGGAATCTTGGATTCGTGGTCGTGCTCCTTTTTGCATTGACGGCATATGTGTCTTTAAAAGAGCAAAAGTTCATACTGCCATTCGACCGTTACATCGGGTGGGGAGATGTGCTTTTCTTCGTTTGTGTAGCGCTGTATCTGGATTTAGGGGCCTACATCGTATTCATGATTCTCAGCCTTGTCGTAACATTGATCCTCACACCGCTGATCTACTGGTGGCAGGGACAGGAAAGACATGTGCCGCTAGCGGGTATACAGGCGTTATGCCTGATGTTGTATTTGCCGGCTGCACACTTCAAGCTGTTCCATTTTCCGATGTTGCTGCCAGATAAACTGTGACTTTTTCATCGATTATTAACCCCCACTTATGCAGCCTATTCAGTTACCACATACCATAGACGAGACAGTAGTCAAAGCGTTACCTCGATCTTTGGCTAGACATTATCGTATCATTGCTGTCCAAAAAGAGGGGGACAGCTTGCTTCTTTTGACAGATCAGGAGTTTTCTCAACTAGAAGATGAACTACGGATGGTACTGGAGTTCCCGTTCAGGCTAGTACGGGCAGAGGAGCATGATATCGAGCATCTGCTGCAACGCTATTATTACGACGCGGCAGACACTGATTCGGAAAGAAAGATACAGTCCTTGGCGTTTGATAACAACTTCTTGGACAGCCTTATCTGGGAAGCCAAGCAATTAAAGAGCAGTGATATCCATATCGAAAGTTTTGAGAACCGGGGGCGGGTTCGTATCCGTATCGACGGAATGATGGTGGAACGCTATTCGCTGTCTAAGACGGACTATCCGGCACTGGTCAATAAAATTAAGATCATGTCTAATATGGATATCGCTGAAAAGCGATTGCCTCAGGATGGGAGGATTCACTATCAGCGACAGGGCGAACAGTTCGATATTCGTGTATCGGTGTTGCCCACATTGCACGGGGAAAAGGTGGTGCTGCGTTTGTTGAACAATAATGCCGCGGATATCCAGATCGAATCACTGGGCATGTCAGAAGCCGATCTGGCCAATTATCTCCATGGCGTGAAAAAGCCTAACGGTATTCTGCTCATTAGTGGACCTACCGGATCGGGAAAGACGACTACGTTATATGCTACGCTGAAATACCTCAATAAGGATACAACGAATATCTTGACGATTGAAGATCCGATAGAGTATACCTTGGAAGGAATCAATCAGGTGCAGTTGCGCGAAAACATCGGACTGACTTTCGGAGCCGCACTACGCACCTTCCTACGGCAGGATCCTGATATCATTATGGTAGGAGAGATACGTGACCCGGACACGGCAAATATGGCGATCCGGGCAGCGCTTACTGGGCACCTTGTCCTGTCGACTATCCATACGAATTCTGCATGGGGTACCATATCACGTTTGATTGATATGGGGATACCCGGTTTTTTGATTGCGAATACGCTGAACACAACGGTGGCTCAACGTTTGGTGCGGCTGCTTTGCCCCGCGTGTAAGCGGATAGAATCTATGGATACGGCGCGGTACCCCAAACAGTTTAGACCTTATTATGAAGTGACCGAGCATGCCGTAGCGACGGGCTGTAGCCAGTGCCATTATACGGGATTCAAAGGCAGGAAAGCAGTATACGAGATTGTACCGCTGGACCGCGAGCTCGCAGAAGAGATCAGAAAAGAGAATATGCAGGTAGAACACCTATTGAAAGAGCGGCAAATTAAGACACTGGGCGAAAATGCCTTTGAGCTCTTTGCCCAGAAACTAACAACCTTGGAAGAAATATACCCCTTGCTTTTCAATTATTAATGATGAACTGGAAAAAAATTATTGCCATTTTATATTTTGCTTGTTGCTGTATCCATTGCGCGATAGCACAGCAGCAGGCCGAGCAACGTTATCAAGAGGTAGAAAACCGTTTGCGGTCGCTCACGTTTATGGTGCCGGGGCTGAACGAAAAGGTAAAGCTTTCTGTATCGGGTGTCTCGCTGCAGGAATTTGTGCGGGCACTAGCAGAATCAAATGGATTGAACATTAATGTTGCTCCCGACATCGACGCACAGATTGTAAACAACTTTCGGGATGAGACTGCCCTCAATGTGCTGCTCTTCTTGAGCAGGACGTATGCGCTGGATATACAGGTCATCGGATCGATTATGTCCATTAGTAAGATGCAGGGGATAGAACCGGTTCCGCAACCAAAGCAGATAAATATTACCTATAATGCGAGCGACGGTAGTTTAGGATATGAGCTGAACAATGATAGGCTTGTGGACGTGGCCCAGGTTATATCCGGTACGTCCGGACGGAACATTGTTGTTCCGGTGGGGCTGCAGGAAAAGACAGTCAGTGGCTTTATGGCGGCAGCTCCTTTTGAAGTGGCATTGGAGAAACTGGCTTTTGCCAACAACTTAAAATACAACAGGACGCAGGACGGGGTGTATGTATTTGAAGCATTGATTCCGGGGGAGGAACTGTTTATTAACCAGCAAAAGGAAACAGCCGTCCGCTATCGCAGTAGTATGGCTCAGCAGTCAGCGGGGATGGATGGTATGCAGCAAATGGGAGCTCCCGGCGGTTTTACCGTATATGGACAGATGCAGCAAGAGGGGAAACGCTTTACGATCCAAGCAGAAAATACACCTATTGCGGATTTGATTAAACGCGCGGCGCAGGATGCTGAAGTCAACTATTTTATTTATTCACCCATTCAAGGACAAGTGAGTGCGAATGTAAGGGACATCTCTTTTGAGGATTTCCTGACGACCATTTTCCAGACGACCGCGTATACGTTCCGGAAGGAGAAGGATACGTACCTGATCGGTGATAGAAAGATGGAAGGGTTGCGGGATAGCCGGATCGTGCAATTGCAGCATCGATCAATCGATACGGTACTTGCCATGATTCCCGCGGACTGGCGACGAGACGTGGAAATCAAGGAATTTAAGGAACAGAATATGCTCTTGCTATCCGGCTCTTCCCCACAGATTAAAGAAATCGAAAACTATATACAGAAGTTGGATAAATTGGTGCCGATGGTACTGATTGAGGTTACCATATTGGATATCCGGAAGGGAAATACCGTAAAGACGGGAATCAGTGCCGGTATAGCGGATAGCGTTGTTGCGACGGGAGGTAGCCTTTTAGGCCAGGGAATAGACTTCACCTTTGGGGCCGGTGGCGTCAACCGATTCCTGTCGCAGATAGGGCGGAACAATTCCTTTAACTTAGGAAGGGTGTCGCCTAATTTTTATTTGACGCTGAAGGCACTAGAAGAAAACCAGAATGTCGAAGTACGGGCGGTACCAAAGCTTTCTACCTTAAACGGCCATCAGGCAAATCTGAGTATCGGTAGCACCCGTTATTATCGGACGGAGACTCAAAATGTGATTCCATCGTTACAAACCCAAACGATATTTACCGAGCAGTTTACGCCCGTTGAAGCGAATATGGATATTGACATTAGACCAGTGGTTTCAGGCGACGATCAGATAACCTTAAACATTTTGGTGGACATTACCGATTTTATTGGAAACCCACCGGATAATGCCCCCCCGCCAACCTCTACTAGTAAATTTGAATCCATTGTGCGGGCACGAAACGAGGATATGATTGTGTTGGGAGGGATAGAACGTATGGAGAACAGCAATACCGGAAACGGTGTACCTGTGCTCTCGCGCATCCCGGTATTACGGTGGTTGTTCAGCAGTAGAGAAAAGACGGTGAGCAAGGTGGTATCCGTTGTATTCATAAAGCCAACCATTATTTATTAGTCGCTATGTTAAAACGTCTGGAGGAATGGTATGCAGTTAAAGAGGTCATCGGCATTAGCTGTACGCTGGGGTCCGACGAGACGTTGTTTAATATTTGCCGTCTCAGACGCCAGGGCGACAGCATCGATATCATTGAGCAGAAACCTGATGTGGATAAGGGGGAACTTTTGCGCTATATGGAAGGAAAGAAATCATTACCGATTTCCCTCCATATACAGGGCCGAGGTATACTCATTAAAGAGTTAGACGCAACGGAGACGTTGAGTGTGGATCAGATACGCGCTGTATTTCCCAATTATAGCGAAGAGGCTTACGTCCATAGCTACCTGACCGGAACCGAAAGGACTTGGCTTGCACTGATGAGAAAGGAACTGCTTGAAGAGATGCTGGAATCGTTTTGGGACAGTGGGCTGGATGTCGCCCGCGTTTTTATCGGCCCCGCTGTGGCGGCCAATGTACTAGATCAATTGAACGGCTATAGCGGGAACTATCTTTTCGATGGCCATTATATCCAACGGGATAACGAAACCAAGCAGTGGCAATCGTATCGATATGAAATGGGTTTAAAAGCTACCTATGCGATCAAAGTTCAAGGTGCCGATATACCGGAGCGTGCTGTCATGGCCTACGCGGCTGCGTTTTCGTTACTCATGCATAATTTTGTAGCTGATCTGCATATCGATGTTGCCATCGTTAATGACCGTTTTGATGATCTTTTGCAGAAGCTGCGTTTCAAAACCAATGGAATAGTTTTATTGATCGTTCTTTTTGTTCTGCTAATAATCAATACGGTGATGTACATGTACTATCAGGACAAATATGAGGCGTTGAACTACCAAACGAAAGAGAACTTTTCAAATGCCAGCGAATTAGAGAAGTTGTCCACAACGGTGGCAGAGAATGATGCATTGCTTCTGCAACTAGGCTGGAATGGAGGACTGTACAAGTCTTGGATCATAAACCAGTTGGCAAAGTCGTTAGAAGGGCGAAAAGGCATTGACTGGCAGAAGGTAGAGATCAATCCATACACCGCCCGTCGTTTGGGCGCTACAATGGGTGAGGTGGATAACCGCTATAAGATTTCGGTTTCGGGAATATGTTTAACATTAGGTGAACTGGAGCGCTGGGTGCGTACATTGGGACACAAACCGTGGGTAGAACAGGTAGAGATAAGCCGGTTTGTGGATCAGAACAAGCCCAATGCAGTGGGCAAAGATTTTGTAGTTACCATACATTATACCTATGATTTTTAAAGATTGGACTTATCGGAAAAAAAACCGTGCACTACTTGTATTGGTCTTTTTGCTATTGTTGGTGTCCTGGTATCTTGCTTTCGGAAAGACTTATCGGTTGATTGCCGGATATCGCGAACTGAGCAAGGGTATGGCCGCTGATCAGATCGGTGCTGTAAACACACCTGTTTTAAGAGAAAGAGTAAATGTACAAGACAGCCTCCTGCATCTTTATGCAGCCGATTCAACGCAATGGGTGTCGAACTTGTTGATTCAAGTCGGTGAGGTATTGGACAGCTACCTGGTTGGTGTAAGTTTCGAAAACAAAGCGGTAGGAACAGCATCTGACATCGTGGAGAGGGAACTGGTTCTGCAAGGTCCTTTTACAGCCTTGCAGCAAGCATTGGCGGCTTTGGAAGAGCGGTTTTTTATTAAAGCTGTCCAAGCGTATGTAGAAAAGGAACAACTAAGATACCGGGTGAAACTGGCTGCTGTGAAAGCTGTGGAAGAATAGCGAATTCAATATAATCAGTTAAAACTTAACCAGATATGAGAACGATTTCTAAGAGAATACTAGCGATTTCAGTAGTCGCGCTTTGGAATATTTTATCAGCTAATTGTCAAGTGAGAAATGAAAGTGAAACGATTTTTCCAGCAGAAGGCGCGATTTCAGAGGGGCATTGGGGAACTTATATGTTGGAAAATCAAGGAGCTTTTCGTAAAATAAGGATTGGAGTATCTAATGACACGTATACACGTGCGGAGATTATGTTGGAAAACAATAATACGGCTCATGGGAAAATTTATTTTAGAACTAGCTCTTCAGGTGTTCCAGCTGCTACCCGAATGATGATTCAGTCCAACGGGAATGTTGGAATTGGTACGATCGATCCTAAAGCCAAGCTTGCAGTGGATGGCAATATTTTAGCTAAGGAGATTAAGGTCAAGACAGATATCACCGTGCCGGATTACGTATTCGAGGAGACGTATAACTTGCCAACCTTATCCAGCATAGAAAACTATGTGAAAGAGCATAAACACCTGCCTGAAATTCCTTCGGCGAAAGATATCGAAAGTGATGGTCTCGATCTCGCAGAAATGAATCTTTTATTACTTAAAAAGGTCGAAGAACTGACGCTGCATTTAATAGAGAAGGATAAACAGGTTAATGAGCTAAGTGAAAGGGTATTGCGCTTGGAAGCCAATCAGGAGAACTTAAGGTTTAAATAAACTATATTATGGAAAAGTTATTATTTTCTTTTTGTTGTCTTATCTTATTCATAAATAAAAGTTCTTATGGACAACAAGAACTATTGCCGGTTACATCATACAGTTGGCAAGCTTCACAAATGCCTCGACAATTTTCGGGTAAACTTCAATTTTCTTTTGTTAGCGCAAACCAGGGTTTTCCTAGTTTTGGAACGGTTCTGATGGGAGGTGCATATTCAGTTGTGCAGGACGGTGGCGTATTCCAACTCTATTTTCCATATTCCGCACAGTATGGAGGCGTCGCACCTCAAGTGCGTTTGGGTAAATATAATAATCAAGGTTGGACAGATTGGCATTCTTTTTTTACGAGTGCAAATGCGAACAATGAAACTTCCGATTGGAAAGCTAAAAAATTGATTGTGTACGGCAATATCGGAATTGGGACAGAAACTCCTTCAGAACGGCTTGCTGTCAACGGGAATATTCGAGCCAAAGAGATCAAAGTGGAGGCGACAAACTGGCCAGACTACGTTTTCCGGAACGATTTTGAGTTGAAGCCGCTGTCGGAAGTGGAAAGATACATCAACGAAAACGGTCATTTACCGGAAATCCCTACAGCCTCTGAAGTAGAAATTGCGGGTGTATCGCTGGGCGAGATGAATAAGCTATTGCTGAAGAAAGTAGAAGAGTTGACCTTGCATTTGATTGAGAAGGAGAAACAGGTTCGTAATCTAGAACAGGGGATGCGAACGATGGAAGACCGCATAAGTAAACTAGAAACCAAAAATTAAGCCCCAAATGAAGAGAATTTGCCTTTTTATGCTGTTTACAGCTTCTTTGTGTATATCTGTATTGTTTGCACAAGAGACTCCGCTTGGTTCGAACTTCAAACACGTTAAGCTAATAGCTACGGGAAATATAGTTTATAACAAAGCCCTGATACTACTCCATCCGATGTATGATGGAGTGGACTTGCCTAATAACTATTTGGTAGGTCATTTGACTGCCAGAAGGGGGGCTGAGACGTCATCAAACAGACTGAACACAGTTTTTGTCAACACGTCTTCTGCATATCGAGCTACGGCTGGAATGTTGACCTCCTACGAAAGTGGTGTGAATTCCTGGAAGCTGAAGACATGTCGCTACAATGGTGTTAAATACATAGCTATCGATATTCCTTATGAAGCTTCCCAGCACGCTCATGGTTTTCAATTTGCCGGCTGGGCTACGTCATCCGGGGAGTCCTTGAAGTTTGTTGTTTATAATGTCAATGGTGTCCCTCAAAACACCAGTATATTGACCGATATCCAGGATTACACTGCCAATATGAACAGTACGCAACACGTAAGAAATTTTAATGTACTAGGTAAAATCGGGATTGGAACGACAAACCCCAAGGAAGAGCTTTCGGTCAATGGCAATATCCGAGCTAGGGAAATCAAAGTGGAGACGGCCGGTTGGCCCGATTACGTTTTCAGAGAAGACTATCGGTTAAAGCCGCTATCTGAAGTCGAAAGGTATATCAGAGAACATGGCCATTTGCCTGAAATGCCGAAGGCTGCAGAAGCGGAAGCTAATGGTGTGTCGCTTGGAGAAATGAATAAGCTGTTGTTGAAGAAGGTGGAAGAGCTGACGTTGCATTTGATTGAGAAAGAGAAGGAGATAGAAATTATTAAAAATACGCTTCTGAAAATGCAAGGAAAATAATGACAAACGAATAACCTAAAGTACATCATTATGAAATTTAAACTTATTCTAGGCCTGTTTTTAAGCATGCTTATCGTTGAACTAACTTATGCACAGACGACCTCTAGCGTATCGGTTGATGGGCCGGGCTGGAAAAGGGTAGCCTATAATCGACTCGGCCCTGCAGGTCGTGGTTTTGGAAAGATTACCGTTTTCACAGCCGGAGGGAGCAATGCACCTCGCTATCTGGATATCGAATGGTTTAAAGATTGGTCAGTGACAGGGGGAATTTCGGTAAAGACAAACAGCAACTCTGGTTTTTGGACTGGGGCTCGGGTTACATTCGATAGCGATACTTGCTTCATAGAAGTGAATTTTAGTAAAGCGATTCCGAATAATCTCTCGCTGTTATCGGACAATTATGGATGGTATGCTGCGCAGTTGTATTCAGGGCCCCTTCCTAATGGAGGAGGTACAGTCCGAGCAGAGGCTAGGGCGGCTCGATTCAATGTTGAAAATCAGTTGACGGTAGCATACAATGGTAACGTCGGAGTCGGTACTGCCACTCCAACGAGCAAGCTCGCGGTGAATGGGAACATTCGCGCACGAGAAATCAAAGTGGAAACTGCGAATTGGCCGGATTATGTTTTTCAAAAAGATTACGAGTTGAAGTCGCTATCCGAAGTTGAAAAATATATCAATGAGAACGGTCATTTACCTGAAATTCCTAAGGCTGAAGAGGTTGAAGCTGAGGGCGTTTCACTCGGTGAGATGAACAAGCTGTTGTTGAAGAAAGTAGAAGAGTTAACGCTCTATCTGTTAGAGCAGGATAAACGTATAAGAGAATTGGAAGAAAATCAAAGTAATCCCTAAAAAGACATGAAAGTTTCATTGAACAAATTTTTGATGGTGCTATTTTTAGGCGCCGTGATAAATTATTTGAATCCCGCATTCGCACAAAGCAACGTATTTCCAACTAATGGCAATGTGGGTATAGGCACGAGTGCTCCCGCCGCCAAATTGCAAGTAAATGGCGGGATATCCGTTAATGGATATAATCCCACTGGTGGGGTGAACAACTTTCGGAATGCCATACAGCTAATAAGCGCACATCATGCGGCAATTATTTATAACCCAGGACAAGAAACACAGTTAATGATGGGGTTCCATTCTAATGGAAGTATTTACTGGGGCGACAATAGCAAATATACGATGACATTGTCAAAGGCCGGGCAATTGGGGATTACAGCCTTGGCGGTGGGTGGAGGGCTTAAAAGCGGAAGTAGGATGTCTGTCAACGGCAAGATAGCTGCAAAGGAGGTTGAAGTAACCGTTAATAATTGGCCTGATTATGTTTTTCGGAAAGACTATGAACTGAAACCCTTATCCCAAGTAGAAAAATATATCAAAGAAAACGGGCACTTGCCAGAGATCCCAAAGGCTGAAGAAGTGGAAGCGGACGGCTTGTCTTTGGGCGAAATGGATAAGCTATTATTGAAGAAAATAGAGGAGTTGACGTTGCATTTGATTGAGAAGGATAGGCAGGTAGCTGACTTGGAAAGAAGAATGCAAGCCATGGAAAATGATAAAAACAAACCGATATCTGACTAAAAATGAAAAACATGAAAATTGATCGATTTTTAAGTGTCTGTTTTATATGCCTGATGCTCGTTGTGAACGTTGTGAATGGCCAGGAATTTTTTACAGGGTCTAAGAGCCCAACAGCCTCTATTTCCCGTACAGGATCTACGATATTTGGCAATGTACTTTTACGTGCTGCTAATAATGTTCAAGTTTTGGAGCATACAAAGGAGACCGGGGACTTTTATATAAGAAGTGTGGCCTATCAAGTACCAAATGATAATGGAAATCTAATTCTCAATGACATTGGTGGGTTTGTTGGTATCGGCACCTCTAGACCTAAAGAGAAACTTTCTGTCAATGGTAATATTCGTGCGCGTGAAATCAAAGTGGAGATTGCCAATTGGCCTGATTATGTTTTTCGGAAAGATTATGAACTGAAACCGCTATCGGAAGTGGAAAGATACATCAATGAAAACGGTCATTTGCCTGAAATTCCTAAGGCTGAAGATGTAGAAAATGAGGGTGTTTCGCTAGGTGAGATGAACAAACTGTTGCTAAAGAAAGTAGAGGAGCTGACATTGCATTTGATTGAGAAAGAGAAAAATATAGAGGGATTAAAGCAGGAACTAAAAAATATGAGGAAAGAGCTGTTTAGAGTCATCCAAATAGTACAAGGAAGTAATGATATGTAATGAAAACTACCAAGATTTTCAATATACGGCAGAAAATATGAAAATAATACCGGTGGGTCAAGATATTAAATTAAGAAAGGAAAGAATATATGAAAATATTTGAAAGTGCCAAAGGCCTTGATAAAATTTTATTATTTGTCTACTTTAAGATTAAGGTACAATATATATGTTGTATCAAGATCAACCGAAGACAGATAGGAGCGACATGGTATTGTGAAAAACTTCAAACGTTACTACTTGTTATGATTCCAATCCTCTTTACAGTGGGAGTCATGGCACAGGGTCCGCCAATAAATAACAAAATTCTATTGCCCGATTTTCAAAACCCAGAGGCAGCTAGTTTAGGCAGATACGGAGTATATCCCACCGCTGAATATACTGGTGCTTTGGACATTAACATACCTTTGTTTGAAATTAATGCGAAAGGATATAAAGTTCCCTTTTCTCTGTCGTTTCATGGTTCGGGTATAAAATTAAATCAGATGGAGACTATGGTAGGATTAGGATGGAGTCTATCAGGTATAGGGATAATCAGCAGGTCGGTGATCGGAGTGCCTGATGAAAAGTTGAAAGGTAGTGCACAGATCATTCCGAAAACAGAACAGGAGATAAGGAATGAAGCAGCGTTACCATACAACGCGTCACAATCCCAGATTGCGCAAGCTAGAGTACGGCTAAAAGCGATTGCTGAAGGTGCCGGTGATGATACCCATACCGATTATTACTTTTACAACTTTACGGGACGCTCAGGCAAATTTATCTTACAAAATAGAACGGATTATATACCAATTCCTTTTGATCCTATTAAGATAGAAAGGGGGCCAATATCTAGTAATCTTTACAATTCATATGCATTTCAGATAACGGATGAAACCGGGGCCGTATCTACGTTTGGAAGCTACACTTATTCAGTACCAGAAAATTTTGAAGCTATACCGCGTAATGCCATTATTAGTAGTTGGTATTTAGACAAAATTTCCATACCGTATAAAAATGAAAATATATACTTTTCATACGAAGACTTTTTTCTTGATGAAGAAACGGCATATCAAGAGCAGAGCTTCGGTTATCGTATGGCGGGAAATGGCAGTTTAATACCTATACAACCATTTATATATGATACATACGGAAAGTTGAAACATAGAATGAAGTTTATAAAGCAGATAACTTATAGTGAAGGCAGGGTCGAGTTCAACTATGTAAATTCACCGAATTCAAGCGTTTCATTTATGAAATTCTTAAAAGAAATTTTAGTATACGATAATTCCGATCATCTGGTAAAGAAAATTACATTGGATTATATCGTGCCTGCAAACCGGGTCAAGCTATCTAAAGTTACTACGGTAGACTTGACGGATGCTACTAATAGTGGATCATATGATATCATTTATAATTCAATTCACTTCCCGTCAAGAAGTGATGGAATAATTACAAGTGATTTTTGGGGTTATTACAATAACCAAGGCGCTGGACTCATAGGTATGAAAAGTGTTCCACGTTCAAGTATTCCCTTATCAGCTACAGGAGAAAGTAGTTGGCAGGAGCTTATTATGAATGTAGGTAATTCCAATCGGGAGATAAATGAGGACGTGAATCAAGCTGAAATGATATCAAAAATTGTATATCCAACCAAAGGTTATACAACGTTTGCATTTGAATCTAATAAGTTCTTAAACAGAGAGGTAATTAGTCCTGACCGACAAATTAGTTATGGAGGCAGTATATCTGGTAAAGGCAGCAATACTAAAAGTGAAGCGGTTTATAATTTTACGTTTGACTCTACAAATATTGTTAAGCCATTTTCAGCTAAGCCAAAGCTAACTATCATGTTTGGCCCTCCCACACCCATAAATGGGGCAGTTCAGATGTATACCCAGTTAGTTACTTTGACAGATTTGACAACGAACACTGTCCTTTTGACTAAATACCACGATTCTAATCCGGCTTTGCCATTGACTTTTGTACAAGATCTTAACCTGATGCAAAATCATCAATATGAGTTAAGGCTTCTAGTGTATGGTGTTTCGAACTATGTGAACGGTCATATGACTTCGTCAATAAATGCCTCTGTTAAATGGTTGAGTAACAAGATGGAATATGGAGAGGTTGCCAGACTGGCCGGGGGACTAAGGATTAAAAAGGTAGAAAGTTATGATAGAATGAATAACAACGTAAGCTCGGAGGAATACATATATGGAAAAAACGGTAATAGTGTTGGTAAATCACTTTTTGATCCAAGTATTTTTTTTAAAGACTATCAGGATTTTAAATATTATACCTTTACCCAGGCGGAAGCAGCCTCCGGTGTTACTACGACAAAAAAAGGTGATTTTTGGGAACGGAAGTACTTTGGAATGACAGAATATTCAAGTATAGCATTGAATGGTTCTCCGGTTTTCTATGATCATGTTACAAAAATTACAAAATCAACAACGTCGGGAGATCAGTTCAAGGAAATAAAACAATATCAGCTTAATAATGGAAAAACATTTGAAACTTCTGAATTTCTGAATTCTAAGAATTATGGGGCTTTTTCCTATCTTTTGAATGTTCCTGTACTGATTAATGAATCGTTATTCGGATCAGATGGAAAATTAATAAAACATAGAAAGCTGAATTATGACTATTTCAAACTTAGCGGATACCAGCCAGCTTTGGTTTTTGAGCAAAAGATATTTGTGGAACCTTCTTCTCCTTTATTGGGAGGATATATATTTGATTATAATATTATCTCCGATTTTCGGATAACAAGATCGACGATAAGTAATAGACAATTGCTACCTGTTAAGGAGGGAGAAACGGAATATTTTTATAAAAATGGTGTTTTGTCAGATAGTACAGTTACTACAAAAGAGACAAGTTACTCATCAGCCTATCACCTTGAACCCTCTGAGATTAAGTTTATGGGATCTAATCAAAATGAAAGAACAATTAAGTTTAGATATCCGGATGACGTTGTATCAACGACGCTTTTCGCGGGTAACCTGAATGCTGGACAATTGCAATCCATCCAAAGGTTAAATAGGTCCAACGAACATAGGGTGACAGAACCTATTCAAATTGAAGATTATTCAAACAATGAATTGTTATCCGTGAAGAGAAATTTGTATGGTGTTTTTTCAGGAAAGACATTGTTAAGCAGGGTACTGAATAAGTTTTCATTATTTCCCTTTACAGATGTGATGAATATCGCTATGTATGATAACTATGGCAATCCGCTTGAAATAAAAAAGCAAAAAGATGCAGCGACAGTCTATCTCTGGGGTTATAGTGGCCAATATCCGATTGCAAAGGTCGAGAATGCAACATATGACGAAGTGAAAGATGCCCTGAACGATTCTTCTGGTATTTTTCTGAACCAACTCACGAGTAAAACTACGCCCTCCGATTCAGATTTTACTAAGCTGAACGGCCTGCGCACCAGTCTAGCTAATGCCCAGATCAGTACATACACCTACAAACCGTTGGTGGGCATGACGAGCATGACCGATCCGCGGGGCATCACGGAATACTACCAGTATGACGGCTTCCAGCGCCTGAAGGACGTGCTGGACTTCGATAAGAACGTACTTCGGAACTACCAATACCATTATAGACCTTAAATTGACCATATTATGAAGCTAATTAAGCTGCTATCCGTCCTCTCTATATCTTGTAGCTTCCTGGGGCATGTCCATGGCCAGCGTGACACCCTGG
>NZ_PVBQ01000023.1 GCF_002980525.1 Sphingobacterium haloxyli | reverse complement strand
TTCAAATGGCTAAAGCATACTTTGCTCAACATATCCTCCATCAACCATAAGAATCTAAAAGATCTTTATCCGCAGAACTATAAACAAATTAGCGACAAATCAAATATGTAGTTCATAGGGCGCATACGAAACTTCTAATTATTATTTTTAATTGAATGCTTTTAATTTGTTCCTTATAACGCGAAATGTGGTATACGGACAAATTCAGCCACTCATAGATACTCAAAAATCCAAAAGGCGGCATATTGGTAATTCCGCACTTATCTTCAAACTTCAATGTCGTGATGCAATCATTTATACTCTCGGAAAATGATAGTTCGTGATCCATAAAACAGATGATCAAATCTTTGTTTAAAATATTGTTACTATGTACAAAGTAAGTATAGAATAAACGTTTGACATTGTAAAAAACGGACATAAAAATTAAATCAATGTTTTTTCTGAATAGAAAGCCCCTTTTCGGGACTTTCTCAAAACTAATCACGGTTAGAATTTATCTAAGAATATTACGTCATTGCTTTAAGAGTCTGACAATCTTGAGCACAATTTTAAGAAGAGTATAAATGGCATTAAAGGAACCTATTCAGGCAATTCTTCAGCGTAATTTTTTAATGCTTTCCCTGGGGTAATACCATAAAGATCCTTGAAATCTTTGATAAAGTGTGATTGGTCATAATAACCTGCATCAAAAAACAACTTGTTTTGCTTCAAGCTTTGTATTGTAGGTTTCGCGTTCAAAAATTTTTGAAAACGTACAACTTTACTGAATGTTTTGGCTGTATCGCCAATGTAAAACTCAAAAAGCCTGCGAAGCTGTCTCGGACTAATGCCTGTATTCAAATCTTTCTGTACATTAACTGAACCGCAGTTTTTCAAGATAATCTCAATTCCTGCGTATAGCCTGTTATCGGTATTAAACTGTGCCTTTGCATATAGTGAAAGGAGATGGTTATCCAGTAAATTTTTAATTTCGTCCGCTGATTGTGTTTCGCTAAAACGGTTGGAGATAAAGTCAGACAAATGCGGGACAACGCAACTCAAATGCTCGATTTGATGACTAAGTTCCAGAGCATTTACATTGAAAAATTGCGGGAACATCGTGGGCAGAAAACGAATTCCTATATAACTGAATGAGTTAGTCAAAGGAAATTCTGAAAATTTTTTGAAAAAGCCCATCACATAATTTTCTTCCGGATTATTGAGGTCAAAAATTATATCAATACAGCTGTCGGTTACCACACGATATTTGAATGGTTCAGCAAGGGGTTGGGTGGTTTTAAGCTGCCAATAACAATAAATAAAAGGCTGCAATCTTATATCAGGCAGAAATTCAACGTAAGTGACATTTTCAGCCGATGATTTCACGGTCGGCTGGATAGGGTTGTACAAATTTCTTATTTGCGTTGCAATTTTCACGTTCGCTACCTAATATTTTGGTAAATCTATATAAATAAAAATAGTTTTTACTTTATTCAAAGCAAAAATCGAAAGAATGGTTTCGTCTTCTTCAATTTAGCAACGATAAATCAGTGTTTCAAGAATATGAGTATATTTACCGTTCGCAGGCGATAACCTTCCAACGAGAGCAACTACCGGAAAAGGTTGTCGGATTATATAGCCACATACTTGACGTGGGTTTTAGCCTTAGAACTCAGGAGGACTAACATTGATACTACATAACCGTCCAATACTTATATTAGAAAAAATTATTAACAACAATGCATACAAAAGTGTGGCGGGGCAAATAAAGAATTTTTCTTATATTGCTTGATAAACAATTATATTTCACCGCTATGTCCAAAATTATTTTCTTTATTATCTTGACTGGTTTTTCTAAGACAGTTGAAAATAGAATCCTATTAAATAGAATAAAAGCAAACCTTTTGTGACCATGAAGCCAATTTTGTTAAGCATTTTTTTGATTTTAATCGGCCATGTAGTTTTTGCTGAGGTCCCTTTACGATTGGCCGTAGCTGGCTTAAGCCACGGGCACGTTGACTGGATTTTCAATAGAAAAGACAAAAAGGATGTGGTTGTAATTGGTATTTATGAAACCAATCCGGAGTTGATTGATCATTACGCCAACCGATACCAGCTAGACAAAGCTCTTTTCTTTACCGATTTGCATGAAATGTTGGATGAAGTAAAACCGGACGCTGTTTCGGCATTCGGCGCTATTAACGAACACGTTGCTGTTGTACGTGCCTGCGCACCGCGGCGGATCCATGTGATGGTAGAAAAACCGTTGGCAACGACCGTGGCGGATGCTAAAGAGATAAATGAGCTCGCTGAACGATATAAGATACATGTTCTGACAAATTTTGAAACGTCGTGGTATGAAAGCAATCAGCAGATTAAGGATATATTAGAAGAAGGTCAATTGGGAGAAATACGAAAAGTGCTAGTGAATGACGGGCATCAGGGACCAAAAGAAATTGGGGTAAGCAAAGAATTCTTGGAGATACTGACCGATCCGGCAAAGAATGGAGCGGGCGCATTGGTGGATTTCGGATGCTATGGAGCCAACCTGATGACCTGGTTGATGAACGGCGAGAGACCTCTTTCAGTGACGGCCGTAATACATCAAAATAAACCGGACATCTACAAAGATGTGGACGATGAAGCGACGATCGTTCTACAATATCCGAAAGCGCAATGTCTGATTCAGGCCTCCTGGAATTGGCCATTTTCGAGAAAGGATATGGAAGTATATGGCACCAAAGGTTATGCTATAGCTCTTGATGCAACAACTTTACAACAGCGCTTGCAGGGAAACAATAAAGAAGAAAGAAAGAAACTTCCTGCAAGATCGGCTCCGTTTGATGACCCATTTTCTGTATTAGCCGCTGTGGTGAGTGGTTCTTTAGTATTGAACAAACTTGATCTTTATGGATTAACCATTAATTGCACCGTTGTCGAAATCCTCGATGCGGCAATGCAATCGGCAAAACAAAAAAGAACTGTATTCTTAAAATAACACAAATCCTTAGCGTGGGAAACCTAGATAATAGTAAAATCGGGAATCCCGATTTTACTGATCTGTCTTTAGTATATTTCTGTAAGGATATTTGGGATATATATGCCGTTTTGCAAACCGGCTAGACGAGTCTGCGTTGGCAAATTTAATATACTCATTTTTAGGAACTTTAAAATACTCGTATTTGCTGCCGTCAAAAAAGCTAATTGTCAATGTATGCGCATTCCACTCAAAATCGGCAATGCCTGAATTTTCGATTGTATTTTTATAAATCGGAAGTTGTGCCTTTAGTGTTTCGGGATTAATGCTGACAAGAAAATGATATGCTTCGATCATTTCTTTACTTTTTTCCTCAGCAGCCAATAAGCCTACTTCGTCATTGACATATTTATCGGGATGGCATTCTTTCATGATCTGTCTGTAACGAGATTTCAGCGTACTAAGATCAGCTTCACTGCCGACGTTTAAAAGCGCTCTGTAATCAGCTGTTTTTTTCATGGGGCAAATGTAGTAATTATCCTGTCAAAATATCATTCCATCTTCTCGCTCGTTTTCAATATTAAGTTAATCAGCTACATTCGGGGTCTATACCCGCAATTTCCACAAATGACCGAGAGAAATGGTATACAGTTAAAGGAAACTTTGGGTGATTTGCAACATCTTTTGCCTTTTCGGCAATGAATTGCGCCGTTTGCTGTAGTTCACACAAACAATGCTTTGCTCTGAAGTAATATCAACTTTGTAGTCTCCACTGCTACGTCCTGCTGTTATTATTTCGTGATTGGCTTTAAGGCTGGGTGAAAGCTTTTTGCCGATTGTTCCACTTGCTCCGATAATTAGTATTCTCATAAAATTTATATTCTTAAATGTCGTCGTTGAGGTAGCCGCTAGCAATATAATTAATAACTTTCAGTTTTGACCTCACAATCGTATTTTCGTGCCGAGATCTATTTGGCCAGATGGAGCTCAATGAATTCACCATTAATTTTATGATCGACCAGCTTAAACTTTGTATCCAAGTCTATTTTATTGGCTAATACTCCTCCGTCCCCGGTTATTAGCAAACTGATGTTAAAATAGATATCGGTTACTAAGTCTTTTTCAAAAAAAGAGTTATAGGTTTTCGTGCCACCGCCGATTGCAATTTCTCCGAACCCTTTTTCAGACAGGTACTTAATAGCTTCTTCAGGACTGTTTACAACCTTGTGCGTATCTGTTGTAGGAGGTTCCGTAGATACCAATACAATTTCTATACCCGAAAAAGCTCCTTGACTATCACTGGGGATCTGTTGAAATATTTCATAAGTTTTCTTTCCTACTACAAGATTTCCGATCTCTCTGGCATGTTTTAAATAAAATGTCATCGCTTCTTGTGAATTCTGGTGACTGGGGTTATTCGATAATAATACTTTCCCATTAACTGAAATGTTGGCAATTACTATTACTTTCATTTTTTTATACGTTTTTTGAAAAGCAAAACTATTTTATATATACTATATATTTACTATTGATTACCTTTAGGAAAGTAACTTTACGTTTATACTATGAGAGATTGCAGAGAAACAGAAAATATAAAGGAACGAACCTTAGCGCTAAGAGATACGATTGATTTATTAGGTGGTAAGTGGAAGATTTGTATCCTTAGAAACCTATCATTTGGTACGATGAGGTTTAAGGATTTACAGGAAACGGTCGTCGGGATTACTCCCAAAGTTCTTTCGAAAGAATTACAAGATTTAGAAGAAAATTTATTGGTGACACGAACGGTGAACAATACAAAACCTGTTACGGTTTCCTACGCTATCACTGAACATGCGAAGCATACCGAACCTGTTATCGAAGCTTTGCTTGATTTCGGATTGATACATCGCGAAAAGATTAAACAGAAGTACACTGTACATGGCCATGAATAACATGTTCGATAGCTCAAGGTACATGTATTTCTGCGCAGCTAGGACCTGTTGAACCTTTTCTGCACGTACGCCTTAATTGCACCCGTTGACCAGAGTGCCAACAGAATTAAAACCGGTTGGAAGAACAACCGCATAAGTCTTTTTTGATCTGTATCGAGACCAAAGGCATCAATCTGATTGGTGTACTGCGAAATGTTACCAGGAAAAACGAGCACGTAGAATATTGCTAATATGACGCTTACTGTGATTTTATATCTTCTGAAGAATATCATGGCCAATCCAAGAGCAATTTCAGCAACTCCGGAGGATATCACCACAAAATCCATGAAAGTCGGGTTGTCTGGCAACCATCTAGGTACCTGAGCTAAAAATTCTTCCCGAAGAAAGGTTAAATGACTTATACCTGCAAATAACATGAACCCGCCCAAAAAGATCCTGCATATATTTTGAAGAGTAGATGTTTTTATCGAGGCCATAATACTGCTTTCAGATTAGAACTTCTTCATCGACCAAAAGGTGCTGTGTGCTGGTTTCTAATTCACTTCTGATAATTTCAATATTAGATCGTTTACGATAACTTCAGGATCCACCATACGTTTTTTAGTACTCAACCTCCTATTTTTCAATCCATTAACTCTTATTTCATCGATCCGCCGCATTAAATCGGATTTCTGATTTATTTTATCCATAAGATAAAAGTCGTCCTCGAAAAAGTCCTTTTCTTCAATGATCCCTTTTCCCAAACAATCTTTAATTATCTCCTTCATTACTATATTTATCTCTACATTTTCCTCACTTTCAAAATATTCGGCTGTCAGGAAGATGTATTTTGATTGAAACCACTTTGCGTAATCTTTTGATTTCAGGACAATTCTGTTATCAAAAGTGGCTAAACCATTTACAAACCAACAAATTTCTTTAAGTGACGTTTCTCCAATTTGAAACATATCCCGAAGTGTATAGTCTATCCGATCAGCTGATAAATAAGGTAGCGGGGATTCTAAAAGATTAAATTTTTCTGTGTCCATTAACACCGTTCTATCAATATGATATTTCTCCAATACAGCGTTTAATTCACTATCTTCTAAAACCTCGCGATACCTTTGTTCATGATAATCCTCCTCTTCGACTTCAAATACATAATCAATTAAATGAGAAAATGCGGTATGCGAAATATCATGAATTAATCCAGCAATTTGTTCTTCGATGCTTCCTCCGAGTTTTTTTATGATTAGCATCACCCCAATCGAATGCTCAAATCTTGTATGATTTACTTTCGGGTTAATTAAAAAAATAGCACCTCCTTGGTGAATTTTCTTCAATCGCTGAAAGACATTTGTATTTATGATTTCTTCAATTACTCCTGAAAGTTCAAACTCTCCATATATTTTATCTATATATTTCATTTAGCGCTGTTGTTCGTTTTGCTTGGGGTATACCCAGACTGCTACAAGATTTGCTCGATATCTGTCATGGTGTGCTTCAAAAACGAATGCCTTTCTTCTGTAGTAGGGTTACTTAACTTTCAATTTCTGTAAACGTATTTTTGCTGAAGGAATGACATCATCATCTCCTTCGTAATTTTCGATCACACTTTGCAACGTACTCCTTGCTTGGAGCTTATCGCCTTTGCCCGCATATACATCCGCAAGTAGAATGAAGCTCTTGGCCACCCAGTAATCGTGGGCCGCCATATTGTTGATCACATCAAAGGCTGTTTCCTCGGCTTTATCGTATTCCTTGTTTTCGTACTGCAGTTGCCCCGCGCGGTACCGTGCCTCTGCGCTGGCCGCCGTTTCGCTCTTCAGCGCGGCCAAATTCAGTTCCTTCATTGCAGCCTCCATGTTCCCGTCCTGCAGCAAGACTCGCCCACTGTATAGGTGTGCCTTGGCAATTTCCTCCTTAGATGACCCATTGTGGTTCTTTACTAACTTCGCATACTTGACCGTCTGTTCCAAGTCACCGAGTTCGAAATAACAAATCATCAGGTTGGTTACCGCGTAGCTATAGTTCTCTTTATAATCTGAGTTGAGCTCCAGTTTTTTGAGATGCACAATGGCCTCGTTGTATTCCTTTAGGCCTAGATATAGTGCAGCCACCGTCAGCAGGGTATTCTCCGTATACTTACTCGTCCAGTCGTTCAAAATGATGTTCAGGTCGTGCAGCGCTTTCCTGGGATGCCCGGTATGATACAAACTCACCCCACGGATGTAACGGGCATGTTTTTCTTGTCTGGGTTTCGGAAATTTATCAAAATACGCATTGATCGCTTCCACAGCTGGTCCGTATTCCCCCCTTGCAAACAGGGAATGGGCTACTTGGAAAGCCAAGTTATCCTGCTCCGCGGTGCTCAGATTACTGACATTGGTGCTGGTCGCGTAACGAATATAGCTCGAAGCATCCCCCTGATCCAGGTAAATGTTCTCAATGGAACGCAGGGCTTGTCCCGCTTCATCGGTTGCCGCATGTTGCTCCACTACCTTCTGGAAGGTGGCTTTCGCTGCTTCGGTGTCACCTTTATTGTACTGGACAAGACCGATGGTCATTAACGCACGGGGTACATAGCTGCTGCGAGGGTACTGTTCGATCATCCGCTGCAGCCCTTCGATAGCGGCATCGTAATCTCCAGTAGTGAAATACGTGTACGGGATCTCAAAGGCCACGTCGTCCGCATAGTTCGAACCCGGAAATTTTTCCACAACGGACCGCAGGATGCTGAGTTTGGTTTCATGGTCGCCCTGTAATCCAAAGATAACACCTCGTTGGAACAACGCATAGTCTTGATTGGGAGCTTTGCTGTTGATCAGCTGGTCATAGTATCGGTTGGCTCGGTTGTAATTGCGCATGGACAGATACGAATCGCCCAAACGTGCGATTACGTCATGACGTACACTTTCCTCCATCGAACTTCCGTCCATAGCCAAGAAGCGTTCAAAATAGTCTGCCGCCATGCCAAAGCTGTTATTGCGAAACGCCGCATAAGCTAGTCCATAATTTGCATAATTATATACTTCGGTGTTTCGTGCGGCGGGCAATCGAAGGAACCGGGAGAAGTTCTCCACTGCTTCCCTGTATTTGCGCACTTCATACATCGCCTCCGCTTTCCAATACGTGGCTAGCGCCGCCATTTCTGCATCGATCGGGAATTTTTCCGACCTCATGAACATGGATATACTATTCTCAAAGGCGCGCTCGTTATAAAACTCCAATGCGCGATAATACGTTGCTTTTTGATAGGTCGCATTGCCTTCCTGCCCCCTGTTGTTCATCGATTCCAGCATACTTACTCCTGCATGGAAGTTACTCGTACCTAACAAAACCTCTGCCGATAGTGTTTCCGCACTTTCTTGTTTTTGGGCACTAGGATCACTATCCGCGTATTCGCGAGCGAGATATTCGCGGAGGACGTCCTGGGCGACCTGGGCGGAGTCTAACTCAAACAAGATTTTGGCATAGTTAAACAGCGCATCCACTTTCAATACGGGATCGAGATCCAGCCTCGTCGCTTTGAGAAACGCATCTCGTGCACGTTGCTTATCGCCGGTTTCTAGGGCAATATGGCCTAGGGTAATTAGTGAGCCTTGATAAAAGGCGTCGGAAGTTTCCAGTGTTTCCAAAATGGAGGTCGCTCTCGGGTATTCGCCGGCTCGGTAGGCCAAATAGCTGATCCGGTAATTATCGATATTGTTGCGTGAAGCGTTCGGATTTCGTTTCACCAATTCATCGTTATAAGCTTGTTTATATCGGTTCCTTGCAAGATATGTGGCGGTAGCGATTTTGCGTAATTCTATCTCAATAGCTTCCCGGTTGATACGCATATCCGGGCTCCGGCGAGCCTTTACGGCATCGGCCAGCATCGGCCGGTAGTCACGTACGACATCAATGGAATCCATAACGGTAGCTTGCCTTTCGTGCCATTGCTCACTAGGCCGTCGTTTCTCTTTCTGCTGTTTCTCCTCTTGCTGCGCATACCCTGTAACTAGCAAAGCTGAAAGGACCCCGGTAAGCAGGGACTTCAGATAGTTATAGCCGATGTTTTCTTTCAATATCATTGTTCGTCCGTGTTTCTGAGTTTATCCAAACGTTCCTTTGCCGAGGAGATAATATTGTAATCTTTCCCTAACTAGCTATAGCCAAAACTAAAGAATTCCAACCACATTTATGTAAATCGTAAAGAAAAAAATTGGATGTTAAAAGGTAATTACACACCATATCTGCCGCGTTTCCGCCATTTTAAACCCGTTAAAGGGCTGGGCGTAGAACGCCAATGCAGGCTATACTAGTTCCTAATTAAATGATTTTCGGAACTGGGCTGTATTTTCCATAGTCTTCTGCTGCAAATTGGTCTGTAGAAAGACTATTGACTTACAGCCACAGGTAACATAGATCGGCCCAAAAAGATCCTGCTTAGATTTTGAAGAGTAGATGTCCTAACCTAGACCGTAATAGCTTTATCAGTTTAACGTTTCCTCATCAACCGAGAAGCTTTCGTTAAAATAACGAAGTACGCCGTGCCATTTTCCGTCCACATTATATTTTTCACCGGTGGTTTTATTACGAATGACCAGCTTAAATGAACAGGTTATATCGTGCCGGTCGATAGATTTTCTGAAGTTTAGTTTGGATTGTGCAGGCACTTTCAGGTCGAAGGTAAATGTACTGTTACGCTTGTACGACTCCTGTTGCTCGCTGTCGCTCATTGAAAACCGTTCTGGATAATAGGAAAATGTCCCGTCTTCGTAAAATATCCCAGGCACATTAACCGTAAATTCGGTGAGATCTAAGTCTGAGGGCAACTCATCCGCTTCCAGATTTACCTCAAAAAAGGAAGTTTTGACAAGATCATCAAACGTTTCGACGTGCTGCACTTCCATGGGGATACTCCCGGGATTAATAAACTCCTCTGTACTTCCTTTGATTTTAACAGTATCAATTTTGTCGTCGTCTGCCATGAAATACGTTAAACTCTCCATTTCATATTCATGAGGAAGAATGGTTTCGTCTTCGTCGACTTCCGGATCTAAAGGTTCCTTCGAACAGCTAGCAAGAAATAAAAAGCCTATAGCAACGAGAGAAAATAATTGTCTGCAACCTGCAAATGTTTGGATCATATCGAACAGTGTGAATCTATAAACCAAACTTACGTAAAAAGTTTAGGAAAGCAAAAGTTACACAAATGTACTTTAGCAAATCGTCCTTGGGTGTGTCCCGAGCACAGAGCCGAAGCTTCTGTATGTATGCTCTTGCCGATGTAGACCAGATATAAAAGAGGGTGGCTAAAATTATTTTGCCACCCTCTTTTATATCATTTCCTATCCTTTATTTTAATATCCCGGATTTTGTTCTAACTCCGTATTCCGGTTTATTTCATCACGATGAAACGAGGTGAAGTACATTTTATCATTCCAAGTTCTATTTTCGATCCCTGGATCAATCGTATTTACGGTATAACTATAGTTGTAATTTTCTTTATCGTATTTGTATACTGACACTTGCCTGCCTGGCTTCAATTTCCCTTCTATCCTAATAATTGTTGCTTTCCTCCCTAAGGTTTCAGGCGCAATCATCCACCGCCTAGCGTCAAAGTAGCGATGCTCTTCGTAAGCAAGTTCTACTCTTCTTTCGTTACGATAACGTTGCTTTAAAGCTTCTCCTGAATCCTCGACGGCTGGCATCCCCACGCGGTATCGAATTTTGTTAAGCCATAATCTTGCTTCAGCTTCTTCACCTAATTCAATACACGCTTCGACATAGTTGAGTACGGCTTCTGTATACCGCAACAAAGGCCAGGGAATGCTTTGTCGCGTATTCTGATCCTCTATGCCAGGATCGGAATCGATAAACTTACGATAATAGTATCCGGTATAGGAGCCATTCCAATCTTCTATAGGACTGTTCCTTGTGTCTAGTCCGGGCTGAACTCTCTTGGTCCCCGAACCATCACCAATCTCGTATTGGCCTGTCTGTATTTGATTATAAGGATCACGGCCTTTGACATCATCGGTACGCGGTTTCCAATCCGCTCCGTCGTATAGGATGGATGCGTAAAGACGAGGGTCTCTATTCTCGTAGGGCGCTGTCTTGTTTATGGGGTTTCCCCAGTTAAATCTACTTCCGTCGATCATCTCATAATCGTCCACCAACAATTGCGTCGGCGTATTCCCTGCCCAGTTGTGGTAACCATTGGGTCCGTTATCCCGACCTACCCAGCCTCCGGCTTCGTCTTTTAAATCGACAAAAAAGCGACCTAAAATGAGGTCCTTCTTACCTTCGGCATCAGCCACGTTGCTGCCTCCCCCCATTGCTATCGCGATATAATTGTCCTTTCCATTTTCCGGGGTTTCGGGTTCTAGCAAATCCAATTTATATTGATATTCTGTATGCTCAACGACCGCTTTACTTGCCTCTTTGGCTCGCTGCCAACGTTCCGTTCTATCGCCGCTTGTATAGCCAATATATTCGGGTGTTTTATAGCCATTGATTAGCGATGATTTAGATTTTGCTGTTGCATTATCGTACAGATCACTCGCAGCATACGTTAGTACGCGGGCCTTCAATGCTAAAGCCGCTACTTCGTTGGCTCTGCCGTCTACCCTCGCTACACCATCCAGCAAAAGTGCTGCTGAGTCGCAATCGCCTACGATGAACTCCACACATTCTTCAAAGGTACTTCTCTCCATAGTATAGCGTTCCGACCCCAACTGATATACAAAATCTACAATAGGTACAGCCCCATATTGACGTAGAAGTTGTTGGTAAAAATAAGCTCTTAAGAAATATGCTTCCCCTAGCAATTGGTTTGCTAAATCAAGGTTATCAAACTGCGGCTCCAGCAGGTTGGCAATTGCGATATTCGTTGCCCGAATCCTCGTATACATCAAATCGAACCGATAGGTCTCTAAGATATATCCCTGATTAGCATCGTTAGTCCGCGCTTCCGTCACGGTATTGATGTCTCTACCCGGGTGGGTAAACAACGCTTCGTCTGTTAGGGAAGCCATTTGCTGTTCGAAAAAGCCACCTACGCCGAACCCGTTATAAATTTCAAACATAAAGGCCTCGGCCAAAGCCCCATCGGCCCAGACGAGGTCTTCGGGAACTTCTCCCAATGGTTGCGTACTCACGAAGTCATCGTTACATGACAGGAATACCATGCCTGTCAACACCATATATATACTATTTTTAATCTTCTTCATATTATCGATCTTAAAATGAAACCATAACTCCGGCGTTAATCAATCTCGCTTGTGGATAATACTGTCCAAGCTCATTCGTTGCTTCTGGATCCAAGACCTTAATCTTGCTCCAGGTCAATAGGTTGAAACCGCTCACATACACGCGCAGATTACTTATTCTCGCCCGCTCTAACAACTTTGCCGGAAGGTTATAACCGAATTCTACGTTTTTCAACCGAAGGTAATTCGTACTTCGTAACCAGTACGTATTGTTATACGAATAGTATTGATCACTTCGGTCAGTAATTCTGGGGTGTTCGTCGCTCGGATTGTCGACTGTCCACCTATTTTCATAAAAATCTAGCAAATAATTACCAATAGCCCCCGATTCATCAGTCCCTACACGTAACTCGCCACCAGTAGCTCCTTGAAAGAGTACACTCAGGTCAAAATCGCCATAGGTCAAACCTAAGTTTATACCTCCTTGAAATCTAGGATCTGTATTTCTGTCTCGACGCACCCGATCATTCGGCGTTATCTTACCGTCGTTGTCATAGTCGACATACTTCATGTCTCCCGGACGCAAATTCCCGGTTATATCACTGTAATCAATCGTATTTGCATCGATATCTGCCTGGTCTCTAAACACGCCATCATACAAGTAATACAGCCCAGCATTGATAGCTGCCCCTGTGCTTCTTTGCCAGTCGGGGGCTCCTGGTGCCTCATCCCAAAATACAATTTTATTCCTTGAATACCCCCCGTTCACGGATACGCGATAGCCCAATTTACCGATCTGATCCTGCCAACCGACGTTAAATTCCCATCCAGCGTTGTCTACTTTTCCTAAGTTTTCAGCTGGTAATGTCATGCCGGTACTCTGGGGAATCGAAGCGTTTCTCCGCCATAATATACTGTTACGGCTGTTTTTGAAAACATCGAATTCTGCATTCATCTTCCCATCAAAAAATTGCATATCCAACCCTAGGTTGTAGTTATTAGCCACTTCCCAAGTGATGAAATTGTTTGGAACACGACTTTCATAGAGAGATTTCACCAGGTCTCCACCAATGATATAGGTACCAAAGGCATAGGTGGAGAAGTACTGATATTCTTGTAAGGCGTCGTCGTAATAAATATTATCGTTACCCATTTGCCCATAAGACGCACGCAGCTTCATATAGTTGATAAATGGAATATTGTCCTTCCAAAAGTCCTCTTCCGACAACAGATACCCCACCATGGCTCCCGGGAAGAAGCCATAACGTCTATTTTCAGGAAACATATAGGAGCCATCATAACGCCACAAAAACTCCGCGATATATTTGCTTTTATAATTATAACCGATACGACCAAAATAGTTTAAACGGGCTCTTTCCCATGCTCCTCCGTCATTATCCTTTTCGAGTTCTCCCCCAGCAAACAGGTAGTCGATGTTTTGCGAAATAAAATAACGTCTAAATGCACTGAAGTTATCATTTCGAATTGTTTCCCTATTCATGCCGGCTAATAAATTAATGGTATGATCGCCAATCGATTTATCGTAGCTCAAAACAGCACCAAGCAGGATATTTGTTTGGTCTTCATCACTTTGCGTTAGATTAGGGTCTGCAGGCCCCCGTCTACCACGCTCCAATTTAGGTGTCACGCCGTCCTCTTCATACGCGCCCTGCCAGGTGTACAGATACCAAGGAATGGACCATGTTTTCTGTTTTTTACCGTATTTGTCGATAGAAGCGGTCAGGGATAATTGTAAGCCTGCGATCCATGGATTCGTAATATCCACCTGTCCATTGGTCTGTACGTAGTACCGCTTATCACGATCATAACCGGTCTGATCTGTCGTAATGACCACAGGGTTTTCGCCGTGTTCGATATCCGGCCCTGGTAAACCATTTGGCCAATAAGCGGGCATCGTTGGATTACCACGCATCAGCATGCGAAAGATCGTGCTAGCACCTTTCGTAGGAAAATTTCTATTTTCCTGGCGCCCTAACACACCAAATTGTGTTTTGATATAGGGGTTGATATCGGCATCCAGGTTAATCCTAAAATCGTATTGTTTATATCCTGTTGCTGATTTTTTATAGTATCCATCCTGGTTCTGAAAACCAAGAGACATCAGATAACGCATGTTTTCTGATCCACCGTCAATCTGCAGATTGTGTCTGGTTTGAGGTGCCCAGTTTTTTAACGTAGCGCCATACCAATCTGTATTGGGATACCCCCACGGGTCACTGCCATTTCTAAACAATTCCCGTTCATCGGGCGAAAACGGAGCTTCGACACGGTTACCGTTTGCTCGTTCGTAGAAGCCGTTTGTATTAAATCCATGCGACGCATTGCTCCACTCATCTACAGGCAATTTAAATATTTCTAGCTCGTTTCTCAACTCAGCATATTGAACAGCATCGGTCAATTTGGGGATTACGGTAGGTTGTGAATACCCTTGGTTAAAGCTATATGACAGTTTCGGTTTACCAGAACTTCCCCGCTTGGTGGTCACCAATATTACGCCATTAGCTGCGCGAGCACCGTAAATAGCGGCAGAAGCGTCTTTCAAAACAGATATGTTATCAATATCGGCAGGATTTAATCGTTCAAATCCTCCCTGTCTGGCTGGTATACCGTCGATTACAATTAGTGGACCACTATCGCCTAGAGTGTTGGTTCCTCTGATTTTTATAGTTGAGCCATCGTACCCCGGCTCTGCACTACCATTTGTCGCGACAACCCCGGGCACTCTTCCAGCAATAGCGTTAGAAACGTTTAGCGCTGGCGACTTTATCAGCTCTCCTCCTTTAATTGCTACCACAGAACCGGTAATTGTCTCTCGCTTCTGCGTACCGTAGCCCACGACAACGACCTCGTCCAGCTGTGCCTGATCTTCTTGCAACACAATATTCATGGAGCTTTGTTGATAGGCGATTTCCTGTGTGAGATATCCGATATAGGTAAATTGAAGAATAGCATTTTCATTCTCCACCTCCAAAGAAAATTTCCCTTCCGCGTCCGACAACGTAGCTCGGTCAGTACCAACTTGCGCGACCGAAACATTGGGTAGTGGCTCGTTGTTTCTATCTCTAATTATCCCAAATGCTGTTAGTTTTTGACTTTTATGTTTCGCTCTAAGTACAATACGTTGTTTTCCTACATATTCAGCGATAAGGCCTTCACGATCCAATATAGGCAACAATAAGTCTTTCCAATGGACATCCCTAGCATCGATGTCTTTTACGTTGATACCTTGAATCAGGTTATCATTATAGATAAAAGAAACCTCTGTTTGCTCCTCGATAGAGAGCAACAAACTTTTCAGTTTAACATGACTATAACGTAGGGAAACGGTTTCTTGGGCAGCAGACTCGTGCGCCAGCAAGCCGGAAGAAAAACAGACGATAAATAATACAACTAACTTTAACAATAACAACCACTTAAGGTAATAAGAAATACGCACATGTATTTTAGCATGCGAAGTTATTTTCATACTTTTGTCTTTTAAAATTTAATCAATTGAGCATCTAACTTCCTACGGCCGGATGCTCACGGTTACAAGTTTTAGGGGTATATCTTTACGAAGGGGTATACCCTATTTTATTTGGCTGTGTTTAGGTCATATGCTTCTACTTTATATAAATAATACCATTATTAACGTTATAGCTAAATTTCACTCCTGTTTTCTGTAATAAGTCAAGCACCTGCTCGCAGGATCTTTCTTGGAACACGCCTGTAAACAATTGTTTGTTTAGGTTTTCATTTTGTACAACAATCGTTTTATTGTACCAACGTTCCATTTTTTTGACCGCTTCTGTTAAAGGATCGCCATTGAACACCAGTTTATTTTCGACCCACATTATCTCCAGCGCATTGTTCTTATCGACCGCATTTTTTTTATAATCTACAATCCCCGCGATATCATTCTTTTTTAGTTCTGCGGTCGCCGCTCCCACAATCGTCTTGTCAAGCTGACGGTTACGATTCAAAACCTCTAATTTATCGCCTGGGCTCAACATATAATTATTTTGTTTATCTCCGTTATCCACGTGTAGCTTCACTTTTCCCTCGATGAGCGAAGTCGCAATTTTTTCTTCTTCCGGATACGCCCTAACATTAAATACTGTTCCCAACACTTTAATCTCGGTATCCAACGCATTTAAATATAGCGGCAGGGCCTTATTTTTCGCAACAGAAAAATAGCCTTCGCCCTCCAGCATCAATATACGGTGCTCCTTCCCATACCCTTTTTTTACTCTTAAAAGACTTTCACTATTCAACCAGATTTCGGTACCATCGCTCATCCGAAAGAATTTCCGTTCGCCCTTTTCAGTCGTCATTTCTAGCCACTCTTGTTGTGGTTCTAAAGGAAAGTGCGGTTTACCAATGCTCACCCAGAAGGCGATAGCCAAACAAACAACACAGGCAGCGGCAACGAGATAGCGGTTTTTCCAAAATATCGACTGCGCTTTTTCGGGATACGATGTTTGACGTATATCATTCGGTTTTGTTTTTTCATAGATAATTTCGGCCTCCAAACGCTCTTCGTTTTCCTGATCGCGTTTATCAAGGTATTGTAGCAAAAGCTTCTTTTTTTCGTCGGCCTCTGCCAGTACAAAAAGCGTGTCTCTTTCTGCTGGAGATAGCGTGCCCTCCAACAACCTTTTTAACAGTTCCAAATAATATTGTTCGTCTGTGGACATGGATAGCTTTTAGTCTACATTTATATAGACACGACAAATCCACAAAATCCCCAATGCAATTTTATTTATTTTTCTTAAGTGCACACCAGAGCTTCTGGATGGCTATTTGGATGTGCCGATCCACGGTATTGATGGAGATACCCATCATCTGGGCAGCGTCTTTATAGGAATAGTTTTCGTCTTTTATGAGTCGGAAGACCTGTTGGGTTTTAGCCGGAAGTTTCGCTATGGCGTGCTCAATCTCCGTCACATTTTCATTTGAAATAAAAATATTTTCCGGATTTAAGTGATCCAAAAATTGATAATCAGCCAACTCTTCGTGCCCCACGTACTCCGCCTGTCGAATACGGAGGTAGTTTAAACACTTGTTCTTAATTGCCCGCAGTAGATAGAGTTCTATAGAGGTCACGTGCTGTAAATCGGATCCAAGATGCCACATCTTCCACATCACTTCAGACGCGATATCCTCCGCGATAAATTTATCCTTTACGTAAAACCTGGCATAGCTCTCTAACACCTTAAAATTGGCTACAAAAAATGATTTGAAGACCTCTTGCCTTCGTTCTATAGCTATTTCTCTTTTGTTATCGTCACTTAACGGTTTAAAATACATGGCTGCGTAATGCTACTGTAATCCGCAAAATAACAAATATATTACAATCTGCATATACAAAAAGTGGAAATAATGGAAAAACGTGTTTACTGGGGCAAGGGAAGCAATGAGGATTTACCGATGCTGCTAGTGTCTCTCTATTCAAATAAAAGAGACTGCCGATCTCAGCAGTCTCCAGGTTAGAATTAATAATTGGGAATATTATTCAGGCATTTTTCCCCACAGCCCTTGTTCCGTCTCGCGCGCTTGTTTTTGCAGATTGATAAATTGCTCCACATATTTTACATTGGGCGGATAGGTATCGACTACAGCATATCCTTGTTCGACCAAAGAGGCATTGAGAAAGGTTCCGTCCTCCAGATAAATGTAGGCCAGCCTACGTTTGTACCTGTCCATAGCTTGTACATCGAACTCCAGGCGTACCCATTGATGCTCTGTCTGAGACCGAACGTATTCTTTGGATTCGGATGCATAGTACCCCTTTTTCTTCCAGCGAGAGTTCCTCGTTTCGGGAGCATCAATACCGATGAATCGTACCTTGAAAGATTCCTTACCGTTATCTACCCAAAAGGTATCGCCGTCGATAACTTTGGTGACGTAGGCAAACCCTTCTTTCCAGCGTTTTTCCTTTTCTTTGTGAGACGGTTCATCTTCGCGGGGTGTACTCGTGACTTCCTCGGTTTCTCCTTTAACGCTATAAACGTAGTCTGACTGACTCTGACAGGCTGTAGAGACATAGCATAATAGCACCGATAAAACGGTAAAAATATAACGGTTCTTCATCGTGCAAAGATAGACTACGGTGTGCTAAATTATGCCAACATCCTTACAGTAGGCAACGAGTTGTTCATTCTTTGAAAAGCCTAAGATGGTCCGCATAAGACCTAGTCTTTTTTCGACACTACTGAGCCCCGAAGGCTTCATATTTTTCTCCTCCAAATAGGAAGGAATGTTCTTCTGGGGCACACCTTCCGCCAATAGGGAAATAATATAAACATCAAAAGCCGTGAACTCATGGCTATGTTTTTCTTTTAATGATTCTTTAACCTCGGGAGAATAGTAGATTCTATTATTATAAACAGCTTGTAAAGCTTCTTTTAGATGCTGTGCGTCGCGACGTGCCTTACGGACATAGCCGTCAATAGTCTTCTGTTTAAACAGCTCATCGATAACACTGGAACGCGTTTCTGCTGAAAGTACGATTATTTTTAAATCTGGCTGAACCTGTTTTACTGCGCGAACGAGTTCTGTGCCGTGGATAATCTGCTGCGGGGTGTTATCATCTTCAAAAATCAGATCGGTAATCAACAGATCGTAGGGTTCGTCCTCGTTCAGGGCTTTTTTTATCCAGTTTAACGCGTGGTCACAGTAATAGACATATTTTGCGTCTTCAATACCTAAGTCATGCAGTGTTTTCTGAACCGAAATATTGGCTATCTCGTGGTCTTCAGCAATCAATATTTTTTTAAACATACATCTCTTCTTTTAGGAAATGGGAATAGCGATTTCCACTGTCAATCCTTTTCCCAGTTCGCTAGCAAAAGTAATTTGACTTTCTATATTTTTAATACGGGAAACCGTATTCTTTAAACCATTTCCTTGAAAATCTGCATTCCTCATCCCAACACCGTTGTCTTTGTAGTATATTTTTAATTGTGAGTCGATTTTTTCAAAACGGATTACCACCTGTTCTGTATTACTGTGTTTTCGCATATTGACCATGAGCTCCTGCAATACATGTCTGATTTCGGTTTTTACATTTTCGTTGACATTGTCCCAAAGTTGACTTTCATTCCCTACGATGAGTACTTTGTGTTGCTCGTTGGCGAATGATGTCAACAGTTCGGTTATCTGTTGCGCATAGGTCTGCTCGGCTGGTAACGATTCTTCGGCTTCGTAGGATATATCACGGGATTTATGGTATACGCCTTCCAGCTTATCCAAGATTCCTTCCCGATCGATATCTTCTTTGTTTTCTATTTCGCTCATGACGCGATAAATCCCGTTGGCTACTACATCATGAACTTTGCGCGACGTTTTAAGTTGGCTGGCTTTGATTTTATGCTGTGCTTCGAGTTCTAGGCGTTGTTTACGCTTTTTGTACCAGAACCACCCCCCTACGACGGAGAGTAGGAGTAAAAATACAAGGCTTCCGGTAAAAAATCGCTGCCTTATTAGTCTATTGATTTTTTCTGCATTTTCCTTCTGTAACCTCAGGTTATCCGCTTTGTTTTTTTCTACTTCGTATCGAATAAGTGCAAACTGATTCTTCGCTGCTGCTCGAGCCTGACGCAAACTGTCTGCCAGCGACTGGTATGTGTGAAAATATCCTTTTGCCTTTTCTTCCTGACTCAACTCGATGAGCTTACTTAGGGCATAAACTTGGTCGTCGGGACTTTGTATCTTCTTGGCTGTGTCGTACATTTTTTTTGCATACCATAGAGCGGAATCAGGATGTGTATTGGCGTAGTAGTCTGTTAGATGGACGTAACTGGCATTCAATCCCCATTGGTCGTTTTCTTCTTCCCGGATAGCCAGCGACGTCAGGAATTCATCCGCGGCTGGGTATACCGGGTCAGCAAGCCATTTTGTTCTGGCTAAATTTGATAAGACGCGTGCATACTGTCTCCTATTATCGTTAACCTGATCATAAATATCAGCATAAATCTTTATGGCTCTGTCGTAATCTTTAAGATTTTGATAACAAATCGCCATATTGTTCTGATAGATTAGGCCATTCAAGGAGTCTGGGGAAAATTGGAGCGCTGATTTATAAAACGTTAACGCCTGTTCGAAATCAGTGAGTTTTCCCGTAGCAGCCCCAAGATTGTTATAGTTCGTGCTTAGGTATATATAATGTTTAGGATTGCTCTTGTCTAAATAATCTACGGCCTGCAGGGCAGTTTCCTGTGCGCCAAAATAGTCGCCTTGGTCTTTTTGTGTAATAGCCATATTGACGAGGCATTTCGCGACGCTAAGGCTGTCTCCGCTGTCCAAGAATATTTGTCGTGCTTCGTCAAAAAAGAAAAACGAGCTATCGGGCTTGCCTGATTCAATGTATTCGTAAGCTATATCAAAATATATATTTGACGCTGATTCTACTTGCTCGCTTTCTTGTATTGTACAGGAACTGGTAGTCAATAGAAGCAGGTATAGGTAAGTGTTCTTCAAACCAGGTTAATTTTTATTCGAAGATATCTACAATTTCGCTTTTATAAAAATAGTAAACGAAAAAAGGTAGCCCGAGGCTACCTTACATTATTGTTTTACTTTTCGGTGCTCACCATTATGGATGTTTAGGAGGGCGCGGTGTATCCGTTTCTCCACCGTGATCGCCAGATTGAACGGTTTGTTGTCCACCTTTATCACCATTGTGTGCTGAATCATTTCCTTGTCCAAATAATAGAGCTAAAATTAAATACCACATTTTTCAAAAATTTAAAAGTCAAAAACTTAGTAGGTCCGCGTGCCCTCTGCACGGGATTGCTACGATTGTTTTCAGAAGGCCTTCTGAGTTTTTGGGAAGTGGGAGCTTCTATCGCGGAGACAATAACTGCTTCCCAAACCAGCTAATGTCTACCGCGACTTCTTCTCTTTTTGGAATCTCTTTCGTATCTTTCCTGGAAAGAACTGGTTGATGTTTCAACTGATTCCGAAAGCAAATTTATGACGGATAGACTACTACAAACCAATGTTTTACGATATTTCCGATATTTCCGGAATCATTCTGATTATTCCGGTACATTGCTGGAATTTCCGATGTATTCACGTTGGTTCTAGGCTTACTCGGTTTACGGGTTTCCGTAAATTCCGGTAATCTGATTGACTTATTTTTGAATAATGTTTGAAAAATTCCAAACGGCGGTGAGAAACGCCTACCTAGATTTAAAGAATGAAGGCCGACTGGATTTCGGTAGAGAATGTCCTTCTCCAGGAGAACTTAGATCCTGGTGTTTGGAGCGTTATCTGCGTGGCCTATCGCCAGAGGACGAAAGTGTATTTATATATTTTTTTAATAGGGAAAGGTCGACAAAGGATCTCGCGACGATTATAGAAAGTTTTGATTTGGACAAGCTACGTCCGCTACGGAATTTTATAAGTGGTGATACGCAGAGAAGACCTGACGAAAATATTGTGAAGCTGCTTGCAGTTTTAATAGACTTTAAACCTCGCCCTTATAAGGCTTCTCATTGGGACGAACGTGTATACACAGGTGGTTTGATTAACGATGAAGAAAACCCCTCAACGTCAGGTTCGAATTCTGGAGACTCGTTTGTAGAGCCCCCTGGCACAGACAGGGCCGAAAAGGGAGCCCATACTCAAAAAGCTGTCGAACCGGAAAAGGTCGAAAATACGGAATATAAAGAGGACGCCCTAAAGCCGATAGAAATAAAAAGAAGAACGAAGAATAACAAATTGTTGTACACGGGGATCGGTTTGGCTGTCGTGACGGTGTTGTTTGTTGTTTATAATATATTTACGTCTGCGAATTGTATGTGCTGGAATGGGGAGCGTTATGTAGAGGTGGATTGTCAAGATAAAGGACAGCCTTATCAGGTTATTGGGCTCGATAAAAATAAGTTGGTCCATTTTCAGAAAATCACACGTCCAGACACGTTGAATCATGAGAACGCAAGACAAGTTTGGTACTCTAAAATTAATAATGAAGTGGAGTTTTTTACGTACCCAGGCCATCACCCCGTAGAATATGGGAGATCGTTAAAAGCGGCCACAGAATACATTATTGATAGATATGCGGGAGAACGTACAACGGGCGAGTGATGGCAGAGCTTATATTTTTCAGTGGACATCTGTAACCAAGATCCACTTGCGAATTCAGGTTTCAATTGTTCCGCTCCCCGCTGACGGCACGATCTCCTACATGGCCGAAAGCCTCAAGTTAATTTAGAATTGAATCGCAACAAGAGGCGTATTATTTACTTTTCATCATCTCCTCGAAAAAACTATCCTTATACGAGTTTCCTATAGCAATTTCATGCTCTTTGATAAAGACATCATTGTTGTCAAAAGAATGAATATGATTTTTGTTGACGATATACGATCTGTTCACTCGGAGAAAAATATTTTTCGGAAGGATATTATGTATCGTTTTCACATTCATCCGTGTAATGATACGCTGCTCGTCCATTTGGATGATTACGTAGTCTTTCAATCCTTCGACAAATAGAATGTCCTGCAAATTTATTCTGAAAAAACGCCTATCTGACTTAATGATAATATACTCCTCTTCTATTTCCTCCACATTTTCTTTATCTTCCTTTACTAATAACGAATGGTAAGTAATTGCTTTTTCCACCGCTTTTCTAAATTTAGCGGAGTCGATCGGTTTAACCAAATAATCTATGGCATCTACCTCATAACTATCAAGCGCATACTCTGAATACGCCGTAGTAAAAATAATTAGCGTATGTTTGGGGATGCTGCGGGCAAACTCTAAACCACTTATACCCGACATCCGGATGTCCAGAAATACCAAATCTACTGGTGTGGATTGTATAAACGCTAACGCAGCTTCTGCACTATTAAAACTGTTAAGCAATTCCAGATGAGAGATCTGATCCACTAGTGTTTTTATTCCCTTGCGCGCTATCGGCTCGTCATCTACTATAATACATTTCATAATAAGTTCAATTCTAAATTTACGCTGTACGTTACTTCTGTCTCTACTATATCCAACTCGTAATCGTTCGCAAACAACAAATCCAAACGACGTCTGATATTCACCAATCCCAATCCACCGGCTTCGAATTCTACAGGCTTAAGCGGTTTAGAGTTATCGCATTTAAAAAACAAACAGCTGTTTTCCATAGTGAATGTAACATGCACGTAAGAGGACTTCGTGTCTGCACTGTGTTTCACAGCATTTTCCACAAAGGGTATAAATAACAATGGCGGCACCTCTATATCACTTATGGTTCTTTCTATAGTGAGGATATATTCAAACTCATCGCGACGCATTTTTTCTAAGCTTAAGAAGTCGTTGAGAAAAGTAACGTCCGCCTTCAACGACGTACGGTTTTGCATACCGATATTAAATTGATAATGTAGCATGTTATCAAGTGTGGCCAATACACCAGACGCAGTTGTCGGTTCGTAATCCACTAATATGCTCGCATTATTAATCATATTGAACAGGAAATGTGGGTTAATCTGGCTTTTCAGAAAACTCAATTGCGACTGCGAAGTTGCCTGCCGAAGATCATCAATTCTGCGGTTGTTAAATATCCATTGTTTAAACAGCAAAAGCGCCGATATCCCACCGAGAAACAGCAATACGGACAGCATAGAAGAGGTTATACTGAAGAAAATAGCTACACCGGAAGGTTGTTGACGGGTAACGGCAATATCATAAAAAAGCTCCTGCAATATCACCATGACAACCAATGCAAAAATGGTAAACAATATAACAGAAATAGCGTAAGCAACTAGTTTGTTTTTTGCTAAAAAGCGTGGAAAGAGTACAAAAGAATTAAAATATACCAACATATTCATAAACAGGTGGTAGCTAACCCAGCCATAAAAGCGGTTTACCGACAAATTTAGTTTGTCAGGCGCATCAAAAAAAACGCCGATTGATATCATCAAAATAACAGCCTGCAATGCTAGGTGTCTGTATACGCGATATTTACCATCAACCAAGAATGACGATATAACATTGGTGCTTATGGTTCTATTCTTCATTCCGAGAAATCTATTGTGAGCTCTATATGACCCTTGGACCGCACCAAATTATGTTTTTCGGGATATTTTAATTCCAAGTTCCTTTTTATCAGAGGAAAACTATCATTGCTGTATTTCTTTGTGCCGTCTGACTTGCATCTAAAAAAAAGTATATTGTTTTCAACATAGATATGTAAATCTAGAAATTTGCTATCCTCCATCGCATATTGAGTAAGCGTAATACAAAGCATTGGTGAAATGAAAACGCGATTTATATCTCCTTCTGTACGGAGATGAAATCGAATATCGGGCCTGCTCAATCGCTCTAATTCTAAGTATTTTGCAAGAAAATTCAGTTCCGATTGAAGCAGTATCTTTTCTCTGTCACAATCATATAATTGGTATCGCAATAGCTGCCCCATTTGCATCAACATATCGGTGGACTTTTTTGAATCTATTCCTATAGCCGCAGAAGCATCTTTAAGAACTCTCGATAAAAAAGCGGGGGCTATCTGTCCTTTTAGTTTATCTAGCTCCGATCTGATATGTTCTTCTTCCAAGCGATTGATATACGAAATCCCCCCTGTCCAATGACGAAACAGCAGCACCACCGAGATCCCGCAAAAACAGATAATCGCTACCATAGATGTTGCTAAATTATCAACCAGAATAAGTGGACTTGTATAAGATGATATCCTATGCGGCAATCCTAGATGCTGACGAACCCAATATTCTATAAATATAGACAATGTGGGCAGCGACAATACAGTCATGGACAGGATGATTATATAAGCTATATATTTATTTTTTAACAGCAACTTTGGCGTCAAGTAAAAGTAATTGAAGTACATCCCCATCAAGTACAACACATATGAGGAAAAGCAGATAAGGTAAATCCGGTTTCCCAAAATATACTGACTGTCTTGATAGGCAACGAATACTTGATTAAAAGTGATGATAGCGCCGACAAGGATAAGTAGCAAGTGCCGTTGTATTCGACACCGGGGATCAAAAAGAAACAACGGCAAAAAGCTATCTTCTTTACGCTCACTCATTCGCTAATCAGGTTGAAATGACACATAAATCTGAATTAAATATAACATTTAAAATCAAAAATCAATCCGGTAACTTAGGTTAAACAACGAGTTAGCAGCATAAAATGGTTCTATTTTTCCTGTGATGATATTATATTTATGAGTAACGTATTCTCTTTGCCTTGTCGCATTCACACTTTTTACGGCAAATTCATGTGCTACGCGCGTACGATTCATTTTATAGCTTACTGAAAAATCACCGATAAACATGGGAGAGAATTGTTTTGAATACATTTGACTCTCATCGTATTGTACTTCCTTATCGGGATGAGTTAAAGTAGGGGCTTCGTCAATAGGTGTGTATCGCTGCCCGCCCACTACGCTCGCCTTCAAATTAACGCCAAACATGTCCCGACCGAGCATCCATTCTTTTCCTGCTAAACCATTCACGACAAAATTGCGGTTGTACCGTGTGTTATACCAGATATTGTTCCCTGCCTTATATTTCGAATCGAATAGAGAAGCCGTTAACATATAATACATTCCTTTTGTGAAATATTTTGAAAAAGTGACGTCCACACCGTAATTCTGTGCCTTTCCTTTGCTGACAAGTATCTCAGTCATATAAAACTCGTTGCGGTTTAAGATAGAATAGGCACCCGATTCCGTGATAGGGATATCGTACAACGATTGAAAATAGGGTTCTATTTTCAGAATCATATCTTCTGAAATACGATAATCATAGGCTAGTATCCAATGATGACTTTTGGTGAAATCCAGCACTTTGTTTGGGAAATCATCATGCATATCTTTCACGAAATATACGTCGGGCTTTTCCATACGGCTATGTAACCCGTATGCTACTGCAAAAGAGTTTCTTGAAGATGCTTGCCATTTCAAACCGACCCTGGGCTCTACGCTGGTATTTCCATTTAAAGCAAGATGTTGTACATTCAATCCTGCCGTGAGGGTGAATTCTTTATCAATATGAATCTGTGAGGTAGAATAAGCCGAAATGAGGTTTGTACTTTCTTTTGAATGGGCAAAATTCGCTAACGGTTGTCCAAAAAACGGCGTAAAATCTAGGTTCATACCATAACGGATATTGGTAAGCGTCAAGCCGCTTTCATTGCTGTGTTTAGCGTTGAACTTATGGTTTAACGCAGAAGTAAAAACGATGTTAGTCGTGTTGGCTATTAAATCCGTTTTTGGACTTTTTTGTTCGTCCAAATCATAAAATTCTTCCGAAATATGGTTGTCCAAATGCGTGGTCGCAACCGTTGTTTTAAGGGACGTTTTTCGATTACCGAAGAAGTATTTGTGTGATAAACCCAGCGCACCCGATTTCTGCTGGGCCGAAGAAAGAATACCTTCATCTAAATATTTCCTTTCTGTGATGTTATCTAAAATTGGGGCTGCCTCATCTATCAGACCGACGCCCCATACGGAGAAAGTTCCTGCATTTTGGGTTGGAAAGTTAAACTTGAAATTCAAATCTTGATAACCTAGCGTTCCTCCTATATCTTTTTTACATTGCATTTTTTCGAGAAGACCGGTGGTAGAATAACGGTAGTTGATGATGTAAGAAGAATTATTGGATTTGCTGATCGGGCCTTCCGAGGCGAAATCAATCCCTAAAATGCCAAGCTGAAAGGCGTGCTGGTATTTCCTGCTGTTTCCGTTGCGCAGCTTCATATCGAACACACCGGAAACTGCATTGCTATATCCGGCCGGGAATGCACCGATGAAAAAATCAGAATTACTCAACACATTGCTACTCAATGCCGATAGAAAACCTCCTCCCAACACGTCGATATCCGCAAAATGATTCGGATTGGGAATTTCTATATCTTCCAAACGCCATTGTAAAAGACTGGGTGCATTGCCCCGAATGGAAATCCCGTTATTGGAAACACTTGGCGTTGTGACTCCGGCCAAATTGCTTACCAAGCGTGCAGGGTCGTCCATACCACCCGCAAATCGTCCCGCCTCTTCCGTGCTGAACATCTGTGCTCCCAATGTCGCCATTTTATTTAGAGGCTCGGCTTTGTTTATTTTTGGTGTAACAACGATTCCCTCTAATGAAGTTAATTTTTCTTTTAACGCGATTTCCAGATAGACTTCTTTCGCCGAGCTCACCAATACCTCTTTGGTAATGATCGTTTCATACCCCATAAACGAGGTATGCAAATCATGCCGACCTACAGGTACGTTATCGATTATGAACTTTCCTTTAACATCTGTGGTGGTTCCTTTATGCGGTAGTTCGGATAAAACGACCGATACAGCGGGCAAAGGGATTCCTGACGCTTGATCGATAACCACACCACGTATGGTCTGTACTGGGTTATGCTTTGCAGAAAGCTGAAGGGAAAATAAAAGGTATAAAACAACTCCATATAATTTTGACTGCTGCGGCTTTTTCATTTTTCTTCTTATGTTGCTTTGCGACGAAAGTAACTTATAGAGAAAGGCGCCTGCAGATTATGAGACGAAACCGGCTTATTTGTATATTAACAAAGTATTTAATGATAGCGAGCATCCTACTAAGACTTATAGATTATTAAAAGTCAACAGATACATTGATCCATTCTGGATCAAACTGCGCGTTGTATTTTTTGTAGAAGTCGATTGCGGATTTGTTCCAATCCAATACTTGCCACACGATTCCGTTGTATTTTTTGGCTTTGCTATATGTAATTAATTCATCTAGAAGCTTTTTCCCAATTCCTGCTCCACGCATAGCTTCGGTAACTATTAGATCTTCCAGATACAGTCGACGCCCCTTCCAGGTTGAATAGCGGTCATAATACAGAGCAATACCGACGATTACGCCATTTATCTCAGCCACCAACGCCCCCCAGATAGGTTTCGCGCCAAATCCGCACTCTACCATCTCCGCTAAAGTGATAGTTACTTCGTCGGGTGCCTTTTCATACAAGGCAAGTTCTTTAACCAGTTCCAATATACGTGGACAATCTTCTTTTTCTGCTTCTCTTATCTTTAGGTGCTGCATATATGAAATATAGATCGATTTTTACCTAACAAAAAGACGAATTTACGAATTACCTATAGATTTTCTTATCATCCAAGCTGATCAACGTGGTAATAATGCCAGCGGTTTTGCCTTTCAGAAGTTTGCGTATAACTGAAAGCTCAAATTTAAGGTTGCTCAAAAAGTTTTTCAATGTGTTTTAGCAATAAATCTCTTGTTTATTTATACCTTTATATATTACTCAATTCATTTTAATATGAAATTCAATTCTATAGCTATCTTTTTACTTCTTTTTATGGGTATAGCTTGCGCGCAGAGTGTCGACCATAAACTTGATGGCACATGGCATGTAACTTCGAAAACAGACACAGAAGCACAGGACGGCACCGTAATTGATCTTGATGAAGAGATGTATGAAAAGGGTGAGAAAACCTATCATTTCGCGGGTAACACTTTAACCATAACAGAAGGGTTTGGGAACCACAAAAAGAAGTTACCAATAAAAGTAACTGGCGATCAGTTATTTATAGGAAAACACAGAAGAAATAAGGAGCCATACGAAATTGCAATGAGTGGAAACCGATTGGTGTTAACCAAAATTAAAATCAAGAAAAAGAAGGGTAGAAATCAACGAACAATAGAGGTTGTAACCTTAGAAAAGCAGCGTAGTATCCACTGCCAACGGTGTGGTTCGTCCCTAGTATTTCCCGTTTATAGATCAAGTCACCAATATCGTAATTTCTAGTAGATCGATAGCCGGATCCATGATTTTCTTTATAGCTTCGCCTTTCGATTTACTTCTCTGCAATTTCCTTTAGCTTGTTTAAGGCATTGGGATAAGTACGGCTGAAATAGTCGAGATATTCCTCTGTCGTGTCCATATCTACTGTTACCGTTGTGATGCCGTTATTCTCCCGAAAGCTGTAGTTTTCGTGTCCACCTGCCCAGTTCTCCACTTCCTCTCCTGTAGTTACTTCGGTATCACCATCCAAAAAGCCATAGTGGCGGATGGAAATAAATTCGGCCGGTCTGTGTTCTACAATTTCAGATACCATTCCGCCCTTTTTGCCGTTTTCATCTGTGCCAACGAAATGGATTTTACTCCCCTTGTCCCAATTTCCTTCATAGGTGGATGTAGGGTTAAAGGCCGACGTCCAATGATCGTACGTCGTCTTATCGTTTAAGCCCAGCATCGCTTCATATACGTGTTGAGCCGATGCGTTAATTTCTTTTGTGAATTGTAGCTTTTTCATTGCTTTATGTTTTCGTTCTTAAAAAATGTCATTGTGGTTGCATTTGTTACAACTTTCTCGGTCATTTATTTGCTTTGTACAAGTATACAGAAATCTCTGTTACTTAGAATTGCCCTGGGGCAAGAAATAGGACAATGGTCTCTTACTATACCCCGCAATATGCTGCCTTACTACCGTGATGCGGAACGGAATTTGCTTTCCACAAATGTAGTTAGATCCACTAATGTGGATATGTCCAGCTAGGGGCAGTTACATGCTTTTAACGTGTAATAATGAATAACCGATTCCTTGTGTGACAAAAATGTAGAGCAAATATTAGCGGGGATGGCGGATTTCTTCGTTATATTTGAGCTGCAAAATTGGTCCTTTTGTTAAAAAAAGGAATAAAAAAACTGGTTATAGATGATATACATGTCCGTACATTACATCGGGGCTCCGTTAAGATAAATAAAATATGATAATTGGTTTAGATATTGGCACATCATCTACAAAAGCTATCGCATTTGACCACACGGGTACAATCATTACGCAATACTGTGTAACATACCCTATTTTAATTCCGCAAACTGGTTATTATGAACAGGATCCATTGCAGATCTACGAGGCTTGCGTGTGCTCAGTTTCGGGGGTAATGGATGCTTTAAAAAATTATAAAGACGGACATCGCTTAGAAGGGATAGCCGTGAGCAGTGCTATGCATGGGCTTATCGCCATGGATGGAAAGGGGAATCATCTTACAAATTGTATTATCTGGGCGGACACACGTAGCCAGGATATTGCGGATAAGTTAAGAGGTACTTCAACAGGCCGCGAACTGTTTCGACAAACAGGGACTCCCATCCATCCTATGTCTCCCCTGTGCAAACTAATTTGGATGAATAAGCATACGCCAAGCACTTTTAGGGAAACCCATAAGTTTATTGGCATAAAAGAATACATCTTTTTCAAACTATTTGGCACCTACGTTGTAGATTATTCTATTGCTTCCGCCACGGGATTATTAGATATTCATGCGCTGCATTGGAGTGGGTTAGCATTACTGGAGGCTGGAATAACAGATGAGCATCTATCGTCCCTAGTTTCTGTAGATCACGTAATTAAAGTGGAGGATGAAGCGATGGCGCAGCAGTGGAAAATCCCCGTAGGAACACCTTTTGTGATCGGTGCTAGCGACGGATGTCTTGCTAATTTGGGAGTAGGTGCAACTAAGCCGGGTATTGCTTCTCTGACAGCGGGAACCAGTGGTGCTATACGCGTAGTGACGGATCAATCCAATACGGATATTAAAGAACGCGTTTTCAGTTACATACTTCGTCCCGGTGAATTTGTGGTAGGCGGCGCCATCAATAATGCCGGAGTCGTCCGAAGTTGGTTTCAAGATGAGTTTATGCCCGGCCGTTCCCGGTCATCTTCAGGTACTGATTCCTCCGTTTTATTTGATGACGAGGTCGGATCCGTCGCTCCTGGTTCGGATGGCTTAATCTTCCTACCTTATCTTACGGGAGAGCGTGCACCATATTGGGATGCAAAGGCAAAAGGTCTTTATTTTGGAATTCAGCTACATCACCGTAGGGCACACTTTGCACGTGCGGTGATTGAAGGGATGCTGTTCGCGTTGTATAGTGTTGGTATTGCTCTGGAAGAAACAACACAACCTATAGAAACTATCTATGCGAGTGGCGGCCTGGCACGTTCTGTACGTTGGGTTCAAATGCTTGCCGACGTATTTAACAAGCCGGTGCTTGTCAAAGAGAATGTAGAAAGTTCGGCATGGGGAGCGGCTATTATAGGAATGGATGCACTTGGCATACATGCCGCATACCTGTCGACCCATACGGACGATACATACAGTACACGATATTTCCCCGACGAGAATAACCATCGCATTTACATGCAAAACTTCCAGAGATTTGAACGTCTCTACCTTAAGTTGAAGGAAGAATTTTAAACATCTAATACTTGTGTTATGCCTTTAGTGATTGTGTTATGTGGAATAATTTTACTGCTATTATTGATAACGGTCGTAAAGCTCAATTCGATAATTTCTCTATTGATTACATCAATGGCAGTTGGTTTCGCTATGGGAATGGACGGGATGTCCATTATGAGGTCTGTCGAAGTCGGCGTTAGTAGCACCATGGGTCAGTTGGCGCTAATCCTTGCCTTCGGCGCAATCTTAGGAAGGTTGCTCGCTGATGGCGGGGCAGCACAGCAGATAACGGATGTTTTGACGAGGGTATTCGGCGTCCGAAATCTCCCCTGGGCAATGGTGCTAACGGGATTCCTCGTGGGAATCCCGCTCTTTTATAACGTAGGCTTTATCGTATTGGTTCCGTTTGTTTTTATGGTTTGTCGATCGAATAAACTTCCTTTACTTTACGTGGGCATCCCATTGCTTGCCGCGCTATCTGTCACACATGGCTATCTGCCACCGCATCCCGGAGCGACAGCTATTGCGATCATATTTCAGGCAGATATTGGGTTAACGATGATCTATGGAATGATCGTCGCCATACCGGCTATTATTATAAGCGGTCCCCTTTTCGGGCGCTTCTTGAAATCTATACCTACCAATCCACCTGAAGAACTATTTGCGCCTAAACCGGAACTCCAGACACCTTCTCCGGGGTTCGCAATAAGTATTCTCACTGGACTGTTCCCTGTCCTTCTCATCGCATTGGGATCATTTGGCCCTATGTTTCTACCCGAAAACTCTCGTATTCTCTATGTCGTACAGTTCCTTGGGGATCCAGTATTTGCTTTACTTTTAGCGGCTCTATTGGCTATGTATACAATGGGAATAAGACAGGGCAAGAGTTTAAAGCAGCAGGCTGCGAGCATTGAAGATGCCTTACGTGGTGTGACTATGATACTGTTTATTATCGGGGCATCCGGTGTGTTTAAGCAAGTCCTTGTGGACAGTGGCTTGGCCACGTATATTACTGAAATCACCGCTGACCTTACGTTGTCGCCGTTAGTTTTGGCCTGGGCGATTGCTGCTATTATACGATTGGCGATTGGATCGGCTACTGTCGCCGGGCTTACGACCGCCGGGATTATGTTACCGATCCTAGAATCTTCACACAGTAGCCCAGAACTCATGGTGCTGGCTACCGGAGCAGGAAGCCTGATGTTCTCGCATGTAAATGATACCGGGTTCTGGATGTTTAAAGAGTACTTTGGTTTGAGCATGCGGCATACTTTCCTATCCTGGTCCATTATGGAAACATTGGTTTCTGTTATTGGCTTATTGGGCGTTCTACTTCTGAACTTGTTTGTTCGGTAGATGACAGGATTATCGTTTCTGGTTTTTCAGGGTCTGTTAAGTTTTTAGTTGCTTTGGATTAAAACTGCTATGCTTCGAGAACGGCAATTTTTAATTGTGAAAACTGTACCTTCGTCTTAATTATGGCATACACAAAAGAAAGAAAAAAGCTGGAGAAGCTTTCGGAAAAAATTGCAGGTCTACAGAACTACGATGATAAGAGCTTAACGGTCATTACGGACATATACGATCAATACTCACATACCGTACGTATATTAAAAAACAAAGATGCAGAAACATTTAGGGAGCTTTATTTAAATGAATTGCAACAGGTTAAAGAATTTAAAAGACTCCTAAAAGTGGGTGAAGAAGAAGACCGTCAAGTCAATTTCATCAACTACAAAACAGCCCTATCAGACGCTCTAAAGAAAACTATACAGGCGGCTAACACCACCATATAGGTCGGTTTGGGGACAGCAATTAGCGTCGGTGGATGTCGTTTTTTAGGAGGACCTGATTTCTCGCTCATAGTAAGGTTTTTTTTGGTTCATAACTCTTATTTTCTTCGACTATTTCATGAAACCGAGACGGATCCGGATGAACTTTCTTTTCTTGAGATTGTTCACAACAAGTGGCAGCTAGACGTCCTTTATCAGAAGCTTTCTGTACGGCAATAGCTGCTACGTTATTATTTGAAGTTTAAAGAAATGTAAATGGAAAACCGGGATTCTCAGGAACAGCAACGAAGGTTTAGCCTTATGAGACGAAAAGCCGAGCAACTACTAATATCTGCTCCTTTGGAGAAAAGCCTGACCGCGGAAAATGAAATAGCTCGTTTGCTGCATGAGCTTGAAGTATACGAACTGGAATTGCAGGTGCAAAACGAGGAACTGGAAGCATCGTTCAAGACTCTTCAAATCGAGCGTTCGAAGTTTTCTGCGCTTTTCGATTCAGCTCCTGTGGGTTATTTTATCTTAGATCGCAATGGCGTCGTACAGGCGATCAATCAAAGCGCCGCCAAATCGATAGGAACTGATGCCAGCAAAATCTTACATCAAAATTTCGCCGTCTTTGTCTCTCCTGACTGCTGGCTTCTATACTACGCCTTCTTGAAGAGTATGACGGAGATCGGGCAGCGACGGGAATGTGAGATCAAGTTAAAGGTCAGTGAAAATAAAACCATTTTTGCCCATCTCAACGGTGTAGCGGCGCTACAACCTGTTAGCAAAGACACCTTATATTACACAACTTTGATGGATGTTACGGAAGCAAAGTTCGTTCAACAGAGACTTCTGGAAACTAGCGAAAGGTTGGACTTAACGCTACGGGCTTCCTATACGGGTACTTGGATGGCTAAGCTTGGCGCTCCCGGTAGCATCTTTTTAGATGATAATAGTAAAGACATCTTGGGAATTTCGCCGGACGATCCACGTCAATCAATCGATTCTTTAACTAAACGTCTTGTGAAAGAAGATCGCCCCAAACTTGGACAGTTGTTGAAAAATTTTAGTAGCGGTTGTGAAGTAGACCTCGAACTTCGGCTGTTGCCTGTCGATGCGACGTATAAAGTAATTACTGTTAAAGGTACCGTGGTGGAATCGGTTGATGGATCTCGTTATTTTGCAGGTATTCTTAATGATATTACCGAGAGGAAAAGGCATTTTACTCTCGAAGAAGACCGCAAGAAGCAGCAACAAAGGTTGATTCAAAGGGCAACGATAGAAGTACAGGAGAAGGAACGTGAGAGAATAAGCGGTATCCTTCATGACAGTGTGTGTCAGATGCTCTATGGTATCCGTTTTAATCTTGCACATATTAAAAGGCAGCTTTCGCTCAACAATAAATTAGATAGTGTCGATTCACTTCTTGAAGACGCCATCGGGCAGCTAAGGACGTTATCTGCTGAACTTAATCCATCAATATTAAAGGACTTTGGACTGGTAGCAGGTATCCGCGATATGATCCAGCGGCTAGGCAAATCCGGATTTACAGTTGAAGCTTCCATAGACCCGAGGATTGACGCGATTTCGAATGATGTCCAGCTTGACATCTTTAGGATTATTCAAGAGTTGCTTAACAATAGTATTAAATATTCCGGCACGGACCAAGCCACGGTGTCTGTGAATATGGAAAACAACGTGGTGACGATTTCTGTACGCGATCGTGGAAAGGGATTCGCTGCCAGTATCGAAGAGGAGTTAAAACGAGGCTCGGGACTTCGAGCCCTAAAAAATAGAGTGGCTATGCTTGGTGGTACCATGGTTATTTGCGGTGAAGGCGGAACAAGTTTTTCGATACGTTTCATCGCAAGTGACATAGCTCAGTAAAAATGAGGTAGAACATAAAGTTAAATTTCCGCAAATGAACGTGAACTACTTCATCTAATCTTTGTGCACTTTATAAGAAACAAACAAGACGGATATGACACAGCATAGCGAGAAAAAAAGCAAAACGCCTAAAGGAAAACCTGCCGGCACATCCAGGGATACCGCTGGACCAATCGAAGTCGATAGCGGTAAAATGAATGCGACAAAAAAGATAGAAAATAAATATCTAGACGAGCACGGCGAGCCGGCAGATAATGTCGATATGAAGAATGTAAATCGAAATACCGATAAAGAGATGAGTGATCTGAATTACAACCACATCTCAAGGAGTAATAACGCAACGTATCGGGAACAAGCTTTCCGGTAAAACTATTGAAATTCGAACCCTGGCCGTTTTAACGAGACACTTATAGAAGTGATCCTGAGGGGAACAACGTAATTTGCTATGGCATCTCAAAATCCGGCTACTGGAAATATAATTGGAAGCACTAGCTGAATCGTCGAAAATGACAGAAAATACACCGGAGCCGTTCGAGCAGAACCAATTATAGTCTCTTCTTGTACTTATTCGTTAGTAAAACAGGAATCTACACCCGCTCATAATCATTTGATAAGGCAAAATTGGGTTGGACAATCCAATTCTAAAACAGACAAAAGAAGGATAAAAAAACAATAGAGCGTTGAAGATATATCGAGAAGCATTAAAATATTGATCCGAAAACTCTTAACTGTACAAAAAATGGAACGAAATAAAGTAATACTGGTAGATGAAAATGACGTTGCTCTTGGCGAAATGGGAAAACTAGAGGCCCATAAGCAAGGACATCTTCACCGAGCTTTTTCAGTCTTTATTTTTAACGATAAAGGCGAACTTCTTTTACAGCAACGAGCAAACCATAAATACCACGGTGCAGGGCTATGGACGAACACTTGCTGTTCACACCCCCAATGGAACGAGGACGTACGACTTAGTGCAGCAGAACGTCTGATATTTGAAATGGGAATGGAATGTGATTTATCACCTTCCCACTCATTTATTTACAAGGCCAAAGTCGAAAACAATTTAATAGAAAATGAATATGATTATGTTTATATCGGTTACTCCAATGAAGAACCAAAAATAAATAAAGACGAGGTCCAAGACTATAAATGGATGAGCTTAAATGAAGTTCTCGATGATATAAATCAAAATCCGAAAAAGTATACTTCGTGGTTTAAAATCGCTCTACCTATTGTAATGCATAACCTCTAAAAAACCTATTGGGTATAATACCTGTTCTTATATATATGGTAAAAAGATTGTTTCTGTTTTTGATATTATGCTTGGTAAGTGATGTGTATTTTTACCAGGCTGTCACGACTTTATCGCCTAATACATTATTTCGAATCAGTTATTGGCTAATAGATATTTTACTGTTTATAGGCCTAATATCACTAGCTTTTGTTCGCAGGGTGCGTAATGACACGCAGCGTCTTATACAAATCTTGATAACAGCTGTGCTTCTGGTATTCATACCTAAAATACTTTCTTTCCCTATTCTTCTTGCGGAAGATGTTACACGCTTATGGCGAGGTTTCCCACCCCGTAGTTTTTATGTAAGTGAGATTACGGTTGTCATAGCATGTTTAATTTTTTTAATCGTTGTGTTTGGACTGACACGAGGCAAACATTTTTATAGATTAAGGAAGGAAACACTTCACTTTCCGGATTTACCAGAAGCGTTCGATGGATTCACAATTACGCAGCTCTCTGATATCCATTCCGGAAGCCTCACAAATATAAAAGGCGTGCAAAAAGGTATTGACCTCGCTAATGAGCAGCAGAGCGACTTACTTCTGTTCACTGGGGATCTGGTTAATAATCTCGCTACGGAGATGGAGCCTTGGGTGGAAGGATTCACAAAGCTAAGCGCTCCGTATGGTAAGTATTCCGTCCTTGGCAATCACGACTATGGAGATTATATCCGATGGGAAAGTAGCGCGGCAAAGGAAAAAAACATGCAACGGTTAAAGGAAATACATGCCGAAATCGGCTTTAAGCTCTTATTAAACGACGCAATCACCATAAATAAAAGTGGGCAGAGTATAGCTTTAATAGGCGTGGAAAACTGGGGGAAAGGTGGTTTTCACAAATACGGGGATCTGAAGAAAGCAGCTGCTAATGTTGCTCCAGAATCGTTTAAGATCCTCATGTCGCATGACCCGTCACATTGGGATGAAGTAACACTAGATCGTGGGCATCATATTCACCTAACGTTAGCGGGACATACACACGGTATGCAATTTGGTATTGAGCTTTTTGGTTTTAAATGGAGCCCAATTCAGTATATGTATAAGCAATGGGCAGGACTATATAGCCGAGATGGCAAATATCTGTATGTAAACAGAGGTTTTGGTTACCATGGTCTAAGGGGTAGAATCGGTGTCTGGCCAGAAATAACCGTCCTTACATTAAAGCGGATGTTATGATCGTCAGGCTTATACCATATCCCCACGCAACCTTTCACGTAGTTGCAGATCGAAATCCTTCACTCCGTCCGTGGCCCTCTTGGGGATCACGTGTATAGACGACTTACGAGGAATAGCATTTCCATGGGGGTCAATTACATAAATGGGAGTAGTGGCGGCTACATAATCAATTAAGGAAGCAGCCGGATAAACTTGTAATGATGTACCGATAACCAACATAATATCCGCCGTTAGCGTCTCCGCGACGGCCTCGTCCATCATCGGCACCATTTCCCCAAACCAGACAATGTGGGGTCGGAGCTGTACGCCGTCCACTCCCGTATCTCCTACAACCAAATCTTCAGACCAATCATAAATTAGCTGTTCGTTTTCTTCACTACGGACCTTGTTTAATTCCCCGTGTAGATGAATAACGCGGGATGACCCAGCTCGTTCGTGCAGATTATCGACATTCTGGGTGATGATACTTACCTCATGTTCCGCTTCCAATTGCTTTAAATAGAAATGCGCTGAATTGGGCTTCACGGATTTTAACTGACGCCGTCGTTGGTTATAAAAGTCCAACACCAACCTAGGGTTCTTTTTCCACCCTTCGGGCGTAGCTACATCCATAATGTCGTGGTTTTCCCATAGTCCATTAGCGTCCCGGAATGTAGAAATACCACTTTCCGCACTCATCCCCGCACCTGTCAAGACAACGATTTTCTTCATTTTGAATGATTTTGTTTTCACCGACTAAATTCAATTTCCTTGAAATCAAATTTAGTCATATTTTATGCTTTACGGTAACATCTCTTAGACGTTTTTATCATGCGTAACGGCGTTTCAGATTTGATGGATCTATTTTTTTGTAGTGAATTAATTCTATATCTTCGTTGCTATGATGAGACAAGCGATAATTTTGCTAGTGTTGATACTACAGATACTATGTGTCTGTGCGCAAGACAGCATAAATTATAAGGGGATAACCATCTGGCATGGTGATCTTTTATTTGTCGGCGCGCAGTCTAAAAATCTCTCGGGTGCAATCAACCGTGTTACACAACGGACAAGCAGCGCAGCCTTTGATCATATCGGACTGATAGAAATAGCACACGGGCTCCCCCATATTCTTCATGCAAGTAGCAAGAAGGGGTCTGTCAAAGAACCGCTGGACAGTTTATTAAAGAATAATCATGACGATGATAGGCTGTTTGCCATATATCGCATAGATAGCATTTATCAAAATGCTATTCCCGAGGCGATCGCAAGGGCGCGTCAAATGTTAGGCAAACCGTACAACTGGAGCTATACGTTGAATGACAGTTCCTATTACTGTTCAGACTTTGTAGAGCGGGCTTTTCGACACATAGCGCTATTTCAGTTGGAACCGATGACATTTAAAAATCCGAAGACGGGCGATTTTGATGAATTTTGGAAAATTTTCTATGCAAATCAAGGTCTGGAGGTACCTGAGGGTGAGTTAGGGTGTAATCCTAACGGTATGGCTGCCAGTAGGCACATCCACTATGTAGGTTCTTTTCACACGCGGGCCGAATAAGCTGTATGGTTTATTGGGATAGTAAGCTGGTAAAACGATTTTATTGTATATTAAGAATGAAATTTTTTAATTAGGTTTGATAATTAGACAACGTAATGCAAAAACAGAGAATTAATACAGGTATATTAAGCTTCGGGATGTCAGGACGTGTTTTTCACGCCCCATTTATCCATACTAATGATAATTTTAATTTTAAGGCGGTCGTTGAACGAACAACTAAAGCAGCAAAGGAAATCTACCCCGATGTTAGAAGTTACAACAGTGTTGCCGAATTATTAGCCGATGATAGTATAGAGCTGGTTATTGTCAATACGCCCAACTATACACATTTCGAATATGCAAAAGAGTCGCTAGAAGCAGGCAAACATATTTTGTTGGAAAAACCTGCTGTGGACAATCTTGATCAACTAAGCGAATTATCCGACATAAGCAAAAAGACAGGCAAGCAAATTTTTTTCTACCAGAATAGACGCTACGATAGCCATTTTATGCAACTGAAAGAGATTGTCGAAAGTGGTCAACTCGGTAAAATAGTAGAGGTACACATGCGTTTTGACCGCTACAATATGGCATTGGGACCCAAAGAATTCAAAGAAAAAAGTGAATATGTCTCAAGCGGCGTCGCGTATGATTTAGGGCCTCACCTGCTTGATCAAGCTTTTTCCCTTTTTGGAAAGCCTACTAAAATAATCAAAACAACCGCTATCAATAGACCGGAATCACAAGTACCTGATTTCTTTAATTTTCATCTGATGTATCCCGATAACCTACAAGTATTCTTGACTGGAAATCTCTTGGTGGCCGATCCACAGCCAGCCTTCGTCCTTCACGGATCGACAGGATCCTTTATTAAAAAAATGGTCGATGTACAGGAGCAACAGTTGATTGATGGTGTGCTACCCATCGCTCCAGAATATGGAATTGAACCAGAAGGAAACGAAGGGAGACTAACGGTTGTGGATGGTAATGGAGAAAAACAGGTATCATTGCTTCCAGCACGAAAGGGTAATTATAATCTCTTATTTAACGCAGTGTATAAAAGTTTGCGTAACCACGTAGCATATCCTATAACGATTGATCATATAAAATGGCAGATCGAAGCTCTGCAGGCTCCAAATTTTAGCATTATAGAGGAGGCTGTCTAAAAAGCCTTTTAAAAAAAGATCCCCGATACGGCAAAGTGTCGGGGATTTTTATTGTTTGTCCTAAAAAATGGTTATTTTTAGGTGCACCCAAACAATATGGCAAACATACTATTCA
>NZ_PVBQ01000022.1 GCF_002980525.1 Sphingobacterium haloxyli | reverse complement strand
GTTTTTCAAAAAAGCAAAAAATATTTTTTTATTTTCTCCTCTCTCCCCGGCCCAAGGTCCCGAAGGACCGCCGTACTCCCTCGCGGAGTGGTGCAAAGGTAGAGATTCCGGGCATAAAACGCAAGCCCAAACACCCTTTTTTCGCCCCGAAGGACCCAAAACCCTGGAAAACTGCACGATAGTTTTTGAAAATCCCCCTCCCAGGACCGCACAGGGACGGAACGAAGGCAGCCCGGCGCGCATCAGCTATGCTTAACATTCGGCAAAAACCAAGTCACTATACCGATCAGCGGAAGATAAGCGCAAATCCGAAATACATATTCAATACTAGTATGATCCGCCAACCAGCCCAGAAAAGCAGACCCCAGTCCCGCAATCCCGAAAGCAAATCCGAAAAATAACCCCGCAATCATACCCACTTTGCCAGGAACCAAATCCGTAGCATACACTAGAATGGCAGAAAAAGCAGAAGAGATTATCACCCCAATAGTGATTGCTAATATAACGGTAAGCGTCAAATCAACATGTGGCAACACCAAGGTGAAAGGAGCCGCGCCCAAAATGGAAATCCATATAATCAATTTACGTCCAAACCGATCACCCAGCGGACCACCTAATATAGTACCCACCGCTACTGCCGCAAGAAATGCGAATAAATAAAACTGTGAATCCTGAACACTTAAACCAAATTTACCTATCAAATAAAAGGTAAAGTAGCTAGTCATGGAGGTCATATAAATATACTTAGAGAAGATCAGCACAAGTAAAATGATGATAGAGCACACAACCTTTCCATGACTCAATACATACCTTCGACTGTCAGGCTTACGTCCACTTACATTCGGACCACTCGTTCGCATTTCCTGTTGCTCTATACTCCCTTTATACCATTTCCCCACTACGGACAACAGTAAAATCCCAACAAAAGCAATCAAACAAAACCATCGAATATGATCCTGTCCATGAGGTATAATAATTAATGCTGCCATAAGCGGGCCAACGGCACTACCTGCATTCCCACCTACTTGAAAAATAGATTGTGCAAGTCCCTTTTTGCCTCCCGATGCAAGTTGCGCGACACGAGAGGCTTCCGGATGGAAAATGGACGAACCTATTCCCACTAAACAAACGGAAAGGAGAACCAACAAATAGTTCGAAGCTAGTGATAATGACATCAACCCGATTAATGTAATCCCCATACCAATAGCAAGTGATCTTGGATTTGGTCTTTTATCTGTATAACGCCCTACAAAAGGCTGTAATATTGAAGCAGACAATTGGAAAGCCAACGTGATAAGACCAATCTGCGTAAAATTTAAATTAAAATCTTTCTTTAGCATTGGATAGATCGACGGTATAACCGCCTGCAATAAGTCATTGATAAAGTGACCAAAGCTAATTGCGAATAAGATGCTGTATATCGTTCCTTTTACCACCGGATTTGTGGATGATCTTATTACTGCTTTCATAATCGTTTCCTACTAACGGATTTTTATTTATTTAAAATGAATGCGGTGTACAAAAATTAAAGACACGCATCTGCTTATTTGTAAATTTAAACTACACCTCTGCTTAAAAACATAAATTTTTGGCACAGAATTTGCACTACTTTTGACTCATAATTTAGGTTAATAATTGGTTTGGAAACCCTGAAGTCGCCCGACTTCGGGGTTTCTTTTTTACTTTCCCAAGATCCGATCGACCCGTTCTTGCAGTTCGGGAACAACTTCTTCTTTAAACCATGGATTTTTTGACATCCAGATAAAATTCCTTGGCGAAGGATGTGGTAATGGAAAATGCCTAGGCAAATAATGTTGAAAATTTTTCACAGTCTCCGTCAACGTCTTTTGCTTTCCCTCCAAAAGGTAGTAGGATTGTGCATACCTACCAATTAGTAAGGTTAGTTCCACGTTTTGCAATTGCGCCAGCACACGTTCATGCCATAAAGGAGCGCATTCTGCGCGAGGGGGTAAATCTCCACTTTTCCCTTTTCCCGGATAACAAAATCCCATGGGGACAATAGCGAAATGTTTGGAATCATAAAATATTTCTTCAGTAACCCCCAACCAACCCCTAAGTTCTCTTCCACTTTGATCATCCCAGGGGATGCCCGATAAATGTACTTTCATGCCTGGAGCCTGCCCTATAATCAAAATTCTTGCTTGGTCATTAACTGTCAACACTGGGTTGGCCCCCGATGGCAGCTTCGGCTCACAGACCGTACAACATTTTATATCTAAATATAACGCCCTAGCTTCCTCATTCATACCCACGCGTTTTATTCATTATCAACCCAACACGACATCTAGAGACATCATTAAAATAAATCCACCAATAAAACCTAACGTTGCCCAATCCGAATTCTTGTTCTGCTGTGCTTCGGGAATCACCTCTTCCACCACGACAAACATCATAGCACCAGCAGCAAATGCCAGCGCGTATGGCAATATTGGGGTAAAGAATGCCACCGCAAACGCACCCAATACCGCGGCTACCGGCTCTACAACAGCGGATAGCTGCCCATAATAAAAGCTCTTACGTCGCGAGATCCCCATGCGACGCAACGGCATAGCAACAGCGATACCTTCAGGAAAATTCTGCAGCCCTATTCCGACGGCTAACGCAACAGCGCCCCCGATACTTGCCTCAGGAACGCCCGCGGCAACCGCCCCAAAGAGTACGCCGACAGCAAGTCCTTCAGGAATATTATGCAATGTTATGGCTAACACCAATAATGTTGTTTTCTGCCATGGTGATTTCACACCTTCGACCTGCTTAAAATTAACATGGAAATGCGGCAATAATTTATCTAGTAAAAAAAGAAATCCGGTCCCCATCAAAAAACCTATCACTGCCGGCAACACTTGCATAAACCCTTCGCCGTCGCTCATGTCTATAGCGGGGATTAATAGACTCCATATACTTGCCGCGACCATCACGCCACCTGTGAAGCCTAACATCGCATCGAGAAAATTCCGATTCATGGTCTTAAAGAAAAAGACAAATGCCGCTCCTAAAGCGGTAACCAGCCAGGTAAAAGTCGATGCATACAACGCCGCTAATACGGGGTTAATTCCCGAAAAATAGTTAATAACTTGATCCATTATTTTATGCTCTGGGCTATATCCTGTACAAAGTTAACACAAAAAATCCTGAAGCGGGGAACTTCAGGATTTTTCTACTAACCAATTATTAATTAACCTAAATTATGAAAAAAATTACTCTATTGTTATCTTTAAAACGCAGGAGCTCACACTTTATTTTTTCCAAGCACCCCATTTAACATCTTTTAACGATTGACCTCGTCTACTATCGAATCTTTATTGTCCAATTGATCAAAGACCGAATTTTGAGATATAAACTCAGGAACCACAGCTTTCAATTGACGAACAATCTCTAAATCAGCATACTGTATTGATCCATCACTATGTTCGACAAGGCGACATAGTATATCAATCTGTTTTCGTTTTGCTGGCAAATCCGCTGTACAGACTTTCGCTATCATAATTTTTGGATGGTGAGTCTTAAGGGTATCCTCATTGTTGGCCAAAAGCTCCTCGTAGATTTTTTCACCGGGCCGCAATCCGACAATCTTAATGTCGATATCTTGCGGATAACGATAGCCTTTTAACTTAATCATACGTTTAGCTAAGTCTATAATTTTGACCGATTTACCCATATCAAAAACAAATATCTCTCCTCCCCTACCCATGGTTCCAGCTTCTAGAACCAGCTGGCAAGCTTCCGGAATGGTCATAAAAAAACGTGTGATATCTGGATGCGTCAGCGTTAACGGTCCACCTTTCGCAAGTTGCTTTTCGAAAAGCGGAATAACCGAACCATTAGATCCTAGTACGTTTCCAAAACGCGTAATAATAAAATTGGTATCGCCCTTTCCATTGCAAGAATTGACATAAATCTCCGCAGCTCGTTTGGAAGCACCCATAACATTTGTTGGATTGACGGCTTTATCCGTAGAAATCATCACAAACTTATAGACGCCATATTCCATCGACAAATCGGCCATAATGCGACTGCCATATACATTCGTCCAAACAGCTTCGTAAGGGTTTGCCTCCATTAACGGCACGTGTTTATACGCTGCTGCGTGAAAGACCACATCGGGGTTATGAATTTCGAATATACGTCGCATAAACGTTTTGTCGCGCACATCTCCGACGATAAAACAGGCCTCATTTGGCTTAGAAGTATGGATCGTTTGCTGCACGTCATATAGTGCCGACTCCGCTTGGTCCAATAGAATGATTCTCCTGTAGGGTAGAATAGCTATCTGTCGCGCAAGCTCACTTCCGATAGAGCCCGCAGCACCTGTTATCAATATTGTCCGTCCTTTTAGTTCCCTTTCTACAACAGGGTTATCCAATTTAATGGGCTTTCTTCCCAAAAGGTCCTCAATTCGCAATTGACGAATTTGCCGTTTCCCTCCTCCACTGAGTAGAGAACGACCGGGTTGCATAATCTTTAATTCGATATTCAAATTATGGAAATGGTCAGTCACGCGTGAGAGACGCTCTGGGTTATCGTTCTCCACAGCGATAATAACCTCGTCTATATCATTTTTTCGAACAAAATTTTCATCAATTTCGGTGATATGTAAAATCCGTATGCCCCGTGAGTTTTTCCCCACCCTATTGGGTTTATCTTCCACAAACGCGATGACCTTATTTTTTGATCGAATATCGTCCTGCAGCATAGCATATGCTACCAGACCGGGCCTGGAGGCACCAAAAATAAGCACGTGTCTACTTTTCCGTTTTGTAAAAAAAAGCAGTTCATAAATCTGTCTATAAGCTACTCTCGCCGCGACCAACATGACCATAGTAAAAAAGCCATGGGAAAAGACTACAGCATAGGATAAACGGAAGTATTCTGCCCATACTGAATCCTTCTCCGCAGTGGACCGAACTAATAAAGTAATGAGGAAAAGCCCCATACAGGCCAACCAGACTGTCTTGAAAATACGTATGGCTTCACTAAGACCAGTATGCCGCACAATTTCGCGATAGGTCTTCATGAACAGAAAAGACATCAGATAAACCGATAAGACTAATATGCTTTTCTTCAACATTAAGTCTATATCAAATTCACCCAAAAAACTATTTAAAATAAAATTGAACGCCACGTAGCACCCAAATACGATAATAATGTCAATCAATAAAATAACCCACCGCGGGTTATCTTTCCGCAACTTTTTCTTCAGTACATTTAAATCCATCCTTGGATAGTCTAGTTCTATTATCTTGTTACAATAAATTTTCCCGGTACAATTTTTCTTAAATATAACTTACCTCTTGATGAAATGTTTCCGGAAGGAGAACCGGTATTCAGTTTGTGTCGACAACTAAACTAATCGTCGCATTTTATCTACACTCCGTCCTAAAACTCGTTCGCTCTGTATTCCGTTTCAGTTATCCGAGCCTATGCAATGTCAAAAGCTCGACTATTAAAACAAACACAAATAAAACAAAAACCCAAAACGTTCGTGCCGCGAACGGCACACGATCATACTTATCTCTTAACTTGTTCATATTTTTTCATCACTATATTAACGCCGGCGGATGAATTCTCCGAAACATCGCGGTAGTTGCACTTTTCTTTCAAGAAGTATGCCGAATCGTCAGCAGATCGTATAATTACCCTCTTTTTGTAAAATAAATGTTATACAACGGAACTGATTTTGAAAAAGAAAGAAAACGCCGTATCTTTGTAGTATCATAATTTAGGTTTATAATTGGTTAGCTAAAGGTTTTCATTCTCCCCGTTTGAAAACCTTTTTTTTTGAATTCGACAAAAATTCGCAACAGATTAATGCCGAAGTTACGATTCTGGAAAAACGATAGTTCCCTGACAAGATAATTGGCGTACAAAAATCTCTTTCGTACTTTTCGAAGAAAAAAACTGACTATCAAATAACTCCGTCTCCTGACAACGCGTCGCGATGGACAATCTAATATCCTTACAGTATAGCGAAAAAGCTTGTTGCACAAGCTCCACCGTGTTATTCTGTCCCGAAAGATGTCCCAATATCAAATGTTGGAGACGGGATGTCCGATATTCCAAAAATGTTTCCAATGCCATGCGATTAGAAAGGTGCCCCAAGCCATTCCGTATTCTATTCTTCAAAAAGAAAGGATAGCTTCCCCTATCCAACAATTCTTCATCGTAATTTGTCTCCAATAAAAGAACGTCCACCTTTTGGATCACCTGTTTTATATTATCACAAATACGTCCGATGTCGGTCAGCACACCAATATTAATATCACCATTTGAAACCAAAAAGCTACAGGGCTCTTGTGCGTCATGGTATTTAGGTATACCGCGAATCGTCAAGCCACCGACTACTATTTCGTCATCCCGACGAATTATACGTATTAAGTTTTCGGGGAGCTTTAATCGCGAACCGCGGTATGAACCAGCAGTCATATACACAGGAATTTGATAACGCTTAGAAAAGACCGACACCCCTCGGATGTGATCCGTATGCTCATGCGTAATAAAAATGGCTTTGACAGAAGCCGGGTCTATGCCGACATTCGCCATACGCTGCTCCACATGTTTAGTATTGATACCGATATCTACCAAGACCGCATTGTTCCCTTCCGCTATATAGTAGCAGTTTCCATTACTTCCAGATGCTAATGCACAATATCTCATACTTTATACCCTAACATTCGGGCAAACTCAATGGCACTTTAATCGCCAGTCCCCCGTCCGCCGTTTCTTTATATTTTACATTCATGTCCTGTGCCGTTTCCCACATCGTGCTGACCACTGCATCAAGACTAACTTTCGCTTTATCAGGGTTCGAATTTAAAGCTAATTGTGCGGCGGTAATAGCTTTCACAGCACCCATTGTATTCCTCTCTATACAAGGTATTTGCACTAACCCTCCGATAGGATCGCACGTCAATCCCAAATGGTGTTCCATGGCGATTTCGGCAGCCATCAGTACCTGACGCTGGGAGCCCCCCAAACATTCCGTCAATGCACTCGCCGCCATAGCGGACGACACGCCAATTTCCGCTTGGCAACCACCCATTGCCGCAGAAATAGTAGCGCCTTTTTTAAAGATAGATCCAATTTCAGACGCCGTAGCAATGAATTGCATAATCTTATTCTCGTTATTGCTATCATGGAACGTTATATAATACTGCAGTACAGCTGGAATTACCCCAGACGCCCCATTAGTAGGAGCAGTAACTACGCGTCCAAACGAAGCATTTTCTTCGTTGACCGCTAGTGCAAAGCAGCTGACCCAATCCAGTATATAATCAAAATCCTTTCCTCCTTCTCGTATAGCATTTACCCATGATTCATAATCATGGTACGTCCTTTCTTTCAATAGGCGCCTATTCATCTTGGCGGCGCGGCGTTCCACATGCAATCCGCCCGGAAGTACGCCTGTCGTATGACATCCTTTATATATACAATCTCGAATGGCATAGAATATTTGCATGATACCATTTCTAGTTTCCTCTTCGGATCGCCACGCCAACTCGTTCTCCATTACTAACTCCGAAATTTTCAAACCCGTCCGCATACACCACATCATGAGTTCCTGAGCCGTATCCACAGGGAAGGCCAGATCAACTTCCTGTAAAACCCCGACTGTGTCTTGTTCTTGTACAACGAATCCCCCTCCAATGGAATAATAGGTTTCAGAAACAGCAGTGCCATCCTTTAAAAAAGCCTGAAAGGTTAAAGCATTAGGATGAAAAGGTAAACTATCCGCATAGAGAAATAACAGATCCGTCTCATAAGAAAAATTAACAACATATTCCCCGCCCAGCCCCAACTTTCCCGATGATTTGATGTCCTGCACTTTTGGTATCACTTGATGGACGTCGAATGTTACCGGATCATCGCCACTAAGCCCCAGTAACACTGCAATATCCGTACCGTGCCCCACACCGGTTTTCGCTAAAGATCCATACAATAAGATGTGGATGCCCGCTACCCGATGTAGCATTTCTCTAGTTTTCAGAACCTCTATAAAGCGTTGCGCGGCGCGCCAAGGACCTAAGGTATGCGAGCTCGACGGCCCGATACCAACTTTAAACATATCAAAAATGGAGATTCTTTCGTTAACCATGGCCAAAATTTTAGCTTCACAAAGCTATCCTTTAAATGGCAATATCCCAAATGAATCTTGCAGCACTATATCCCCTCACCATAAGCAAATCGCTTATTGACAGTCACTGGCAGCTTACCTTCGGCTTTGGTCTGTCCTAGGAGAACTTTCAAGGCTGCCTTTTGCATAAAATGATCGTTCTGATAGGCAAGAATTATGGTGCCGCTCCGCTCAACGGGCAAATCTTCCATTGCATAGGGATTTGTAAATAGCACGGTTATGGTTCTTCTTCCCCCTAACCGATCGATGAATTCCCGTTCCTGCTCATTTATCTTAATCTCACTTGCCGGACGAGCACGATTATCGTGTATCGCTAAAATGATCTGTGGATACCGACGGACTTCTTTCATCAGCTCTTTCATCTCGTCGGGGGTTTCCTTTCCGGAAATGAAAAACTCTTTTCTATCAGAAAGCTGTACTGCCAATCCTTTTTCAAAGTCCTGTGGTTGATTTACTCCTATAGATACGACCGCTGTTTCAATCTTCCTATCAAAAGACCGGATCCGTTTATCAGACTTCAGTACAGTGATAGCAGCGTCCGCTAGCCGCTGCACCAATGATTTCGATGCGGGCATATTTAAATCATGTACCAAGTTAACTGTATTAACAGGCCGGTATTGATTTAATCCCAACCAATATTTCGCAGCAAGCACACGTTTCACGCGTAGATCTAAGTCTGTCTGTTTTATACGCCCACTCACCACAGCCTTCTCGACTAAACCGATGGCACGCGCACTATTTTCGGAGATTTCCAACAGATCATGTCCAGCTTCAATCGCCATCACATCAGCCTCTCCAGCGGGGAAAAATTTCGTTACGCCCTTCATGTCCATCGCGTCGGTCACCGTTAGTCCACGAAATCCTAATTCTTTACGCAGAACGTCTATCACCACTTTGCGGGAGATAGAAGACGGAATATTCGGTTTCGGATCGAGCGCCGGAATATTCATGTGAGCTACCATGACAGCAGGTGCACCTTGTTGAATCAATTCGCGAAACGGAAAAATTTCTAGACTGTCCAACCGCGCCTTTGAGAACTTCAATTGTGGAAGATCATAATGAGAATCTACATCCGTGTCACCATGGCCGGGAAAATGTTTTAAGGAAGCGATGATTCCGCCATCAAGCATGCCGTCCATGTACGCTTTAGCTTTGCGTGCTACGTTGTATTTATTGTCCCCAAAGGAGCGGAAGTTGATAACAGGGTTCTTGGGATTATTGTTAATATCAACGACCGGAGCAAAATTGAAATGCATACCGATACGCTGGAAATCTCTTGCTACCTGCCGTCCCATTTCATAAATAAGTTTCTCGTTTTGTACAGCACCAAGAGTCATCTGATATGGAAAGGAAATAGTGGAGTCAGGAAGCCGCATACCAAGACCCCACTCACCATCAAATGTGACGAGCAGCGGAACTTTCGATAGCTTCTGGTATTGATTAAACATATGAGCATGTCGTACTGGCCCACCCTGAAACACCACCAAGCCGCCTAGCTGCTCCTTCTGAATCACTTGAGCAACAGAATCTATATAACGTTGTCCTAGGTTTGAATGTGCACGGACAAGAAAAAGCTGGGCGATACGTTCTTTACGCGTAAGCTTCTCAAAAACGGAATCGACCCATGCGTGCTGACTATTGACAAATTGGACGAAATCAGGTTTTTTTTGGCTAAATACGCTTTCCATAAAAAGCGTACAAAAAAACACAAGTATGCAATGAATTCTTTTCATATTCTGTTAATTATCAGAACCGAATTACGCGAAAAAAAAGTTGTTTTCAAAATTTTTGCACCTTCTAACACAGAACACGCACAAAAACGCTCTACAGTAAACGGTATTTATTCTCCAATAATTGTGCAAGCTCCTCTCCGTTGTCCACATCACCATTGGCTTCTTTTTTCCAAAGCATATCAATGATAAGCAATAGACATTGGGTTTCCAACTCGGGGTTTTCGTATCCTAATTCTGAAAAGGCTTTGACCAACACAGGCTGCACAGGCTTCATAAACTGTTCATGTTGCTGCCTGGAGAAGCTATTGTGCGATAACCGCTCTTGCAACTTCCAGAAAAGGGGTTCATCAGAAACCAACTTGTTCGGGAGAAAGATCATGTTTTTCAAAAACTCTTTCGGGTTTTTATAAGTCATCATTCCACGGTGATGGGCGAGTACTCGCCTATAACCCGATTTAATAATGTGTGCCAACAAGGAATCCTTATTGCCAAAATGTTTAAAAATAAGTGCTTCCGATACCCCTGCTCCTAGTGCAATCTCTTTTGTCGACGTATCCACATAGCCCTTCGTCGCAAATAAGGAAAGGGCTACTTTCATTATCTTCTCCTTCCGGCTTAATGTCGTCTCTTTCATGTAGTATTATTTTTAACAAAGATACTATTTTTAAACACGAAGCCCTTTGCAAAATTTTTGAAACAATCGACCGACGTGAATTCGAAAACGTTAACACGGTATTTCACGTTATCATTAAATTACAACCTACGAAATTATGGCCGCAGCAAACAATAAGAAGAAGCTTATTACTTCTATAACCTTATGAATACCATAATAAATTAGTAGTTTTGCAGGGCAAAAGCTAAAAGGGACTAGTTTTAACAAAATATAACACTGATGAACAGTCCCATTTAATTACTTTTGCTAGTCAAATAATAAATATGAATCCATTTTTAAAGAGAAGTATTCACTTTTTTACCATATCATTTTTTACATTCATCATTGTCGCCGCCTGCGACAAAGACATGAGCGTGATGCTAGATAACTCGGCAACGAGCAACGTGGGTGTTACCTTAGTGGACTCTTTCACTGTTAACTCTTCCACTGTTCAGCTTACAGATTTGCCTGCTGCCGGTACAGGCGTCCTCCTTGTCGGAAAAGCCACGGCTCCCGAAACTGGAACTATAAGATCTACATCTTATTTCAGGATTGGATTTTCGACCTTGACGAACGATATTCCCGAGGCAGCCAGTTTTGATTCATTGAGTTTAATAATAAGACCGACTCATAACCCTTATTATTTTGGTGATACAACAGCAACCCAAAAAATCCAAGTCCATCAATTGACAGAACCCCTGGTTACGAAAACGGCTAAACCACGTTTCCCAAACCAATCCTTACCTATATATATAACCGGAGCCACACTTTTTTCTGATCAGACATTCGCTTACGACGCAACTCCTCTTGGAGCAGTTTCCTTTCGTCCACACCTTCATTCGTTAGACAGCTTGAGTATTCGACTGGCCGACCACATCGGACAAGATTTCTTTAACCGGATAAAAGCAGGTGACCTGCAGATGTCTTCAAACGATAACTTTAAAGAGTATTTCAAAGGACTGGCACTTATTCCAGATGAGAGCAATACGGCCGTGGTTGCGTTCCATGACACGTTAGAAGTCAGGGTAAATTATAGCTATGCTGGAACAGACGGGCATTTACGGACCAGCTATAAAACATTCAGCATCGTTGAGCCCGGTTTTCAATATAACAATATTACTACCGATAGAACAGGAACCCCTTTTGAAGAGTTGTCGGAAATCAGAGAGCTTCCAACATCGGCTACAGGAGGACTTACATTTGTCCAAGCGGGTAGTGGCACTGTCGCGAAAATCGCTTTTCCCTCGTTAAAAGAGTTCTTACAAAATGAAAATATTGCGGTCAATAAAGCAGAATTGGTAATCGAAACATCTTCAAGAAGAAATACTATGTATCCTATACCGAATACCCTGATGATGTTTATAGCAGATCGAGATGGGATTCCCACTTCATTCCTGCAAAACCCTTACGGCCAGCAAGGACAATTACAACAGGTTCCATTTGTATCCGGTGGAGAGATGGGGCAAAACGGCACATACAGGTTCAACCTATTATTGTTCTTGCAACAACTTAAATCGTCCGACATATACGACAATACGTCACTCTATTTAAGTGCTACGAGTCCAAGTTTATTCGACTCATTCAACACCGCAATTATAGCGTCGGAGAACGCAAAACCAAAAATAAAATTAAATATATTGTACACAAAATTTAGATAATTTATGAATAAGAAAAATTGGCTATTGTTATTCTTTGCCTGCGCTATTGCTTTCACCTCATTTAATTCCTGTAAAAAAGATAATGATGAGGATACCGGCGGAGATACTGGCCCTACCGAATGGAGAAGATCAGTTGTGTTCGACGGACAGCGCCGTAGTGGCGCCGCGTCTTTTGCAACAAGTGGATCAGGAGCAGCAGCCTATGTTGTCGGTGGATACACTTCCGCAGGATTTGTTAGCGATGCCTTCAAATTCGATGGTTCTACATGGGCACCGATTGCATCATTTCCTGGTCAATCTCGTACCGAAGCCGTAGGGTTTTCTATTGGCGGAAAAGGGTATGTGGGCACAGGGCAAAGCCTTGTTAACGGCGTAAGCGAAGATTTCAACGACTTCTGGTGTTATAATCCAGCTACCGACGAATGGGAAGAAGTAGCGCCTTTCCCGGGTGACGCACGTTATGGTGCCGTAGCGTTTACACTTGGTAACTACGCGTATGTTGGTTTGGGCCGTGCAAAACAAGGTTCGACCGACTATAGCAATTTCTATAGATACAATCCATCCAACAACACGTGGACACCTATTTCATCTCCTTTCAAATATAAGAAAGCGTACGCGTTTGCTTTTGTCATTGGTGATAAGGCTTATGTAGGTGGCGGTCAAGATGGTGGCACGAATGCTTTACCGGAGGACTTCTATTCTTTTGACGGTACGGAGTGGAAAGCATTGAATGATTTAAATCGTGATGATGACAGCTATACGTACGACGCCAGAAAATACGCCGCCAGTGCGTTTACTATCGGAAATTATGGGTACGTAGTAAGTGGTAGAAATGCTAATACGGTTACCAGCACGGTATGGAAATACGATCCTTCCACGGATTCCTGGACAGACAAACATCAAGCGCTTTCAACGGACCCACGTGAAAAGGCCGTGGGATTTTCCTTAGATGGTAAAGGCTATGTAACTACCGGTTTAAATGGAAGCAGATACTTTGACAGCACGTTTGAGTTTACACCTGTCCGATAACTGATAACTGCGGATAAAACAAAAAAAGGGAGCTGACCGCTCCCTTTTTTGTTTTATTCAATTTTACCGTCATTCAAAATACGGCAAAGCCCTCGCTATACGCTTAACAACCTCATCTTTACCTAAAATATCGGCAATCTGGAACACATCCGGCCCAAACTTCCCGCCCACCAACATGATTCGAAAAGGCATCATCAGCTCACCTATCTTCATACCCGACTCCGCAATTTTACCTTTGAAAAACGGTTCTAGAGCACCTGCCGTCCATTCCTGCATCGTTGCAAATTCAGCTGCGATATTTTGAAAGAACACTGTTTTATTATCGTTCCACTTAGGCTTTACTGCATCCACATTGTAATGCTCCGGTCTCGCAAAGAAAAAGGAAGCTTGTTCCCAAAAATCCTCAACGAAGATCAAGCGTTCTTTAACCAAAGTCAGTACATTGGATACGTAATCTAATGCATACAAAGTAATGCCATGTTGCTTTAATAACTCCTCGATTTGCGGTAAAATCTCTGCATTGTCTGTTTTCTTAATCCATTCATGGTTAAACCACTTCGCTTTCTCAAAATCGAATTTCGCACCGGCCTTGCTAATCCGGTCGACGGAGAACTTCGCGATGAGCTCTTCAAAGCTAAAGATCTCTTGTTCCGTCCCATCGTTCCACCCTAAAACGGCTAGTATATTGATAAAAGCAGCCGGCAAAAATCCCATCTCACGAAATCCCTTTGTAACATCACCCGATTTCGCATCAGTCCAATTCATTGCATATACCGGAAATCCCAACCTGTCACCATCGCGTTTACTGAGTTTACCGTTTCCATCGGGTTTCAATATAAGTGGCAGATGTGCCCAAGAGGGCATTTTATCCTTCCATCCCAAGTATTCCCACAACAAAACATGTACAGGCGCAGAAGGAAGCCACTCCTCGCCTCGAAAGACATGCGAAATTTCCATTGCCTTGTCATCTACCACAACGGCCAAATGATAAGTCGGCATGCCGTCTGCTTTTAACAAGACCTTGTCATCGATCAGGCTTGTTTCGAATACAACACGTCCGCGAATCATATCGTCAAAAGAAACCGTCTCCGCTACGGGCATTTTAATACGAACAGTGTACGGATGTCCCTCCGATAACAGCTCGTTGGTTTCCTCTTCGGATAAACTCAATGAGTTGCGCAAGTGCATACGATTCTCATGTGAATATCGAAAATTAGGCTCCTCCTTACGTCGAGCATCTAATTCTTCTGGTGTATCAAACGCATAATAGGCGAATCCATCGCTCACCAGCTGTTCTGCATATTGCCGATAAGAGGCTTTTCTTTCACTCTGTCGATAAGGACCGTACGGTCCTACTTTATCAGGGCTTTCGTCCGGAGCGATCCCACACCAATCCAAACATTCGTTGATGTATTCTTCAGCGCCAGGCACAAATCGAGTTTGATCGGTATCTTCAATTCTCAAAATAAAATCACCTCCGTGATGACGAGCATATAAATAATTAAATAATGCTGTACGTACACCACCGAGGTGTAAACCGCCTGTTGGGCTTGGTGCAAAGCGCACTCTTATTTTTCGTTGCGAACTCATAGTTACAAAATTACACATTTTAAGAATGGCAAAAAATCCCTATTTTGCACACTTTAGATATGAATCAGGACAAGCTATATCAACATAACAATAAACAACGCTGGAAATTCTTTCTTTTTCTGTTTGCGGCCCTTATCGCGGCGGCTTCGTTGCTCTACACCAATTATTTAGTCAAGAGTCTCTCTAAGTCCGAACGTACCAAAGCCGAAGTCTGGGCGATGAGTACACGTAGTATTATGACCATGCCCGATCTCGATGATCAATTTATCAGTTATGTATACGCCGTCCGAGATAGCCTATCTATTCCCGCTATTATCACGGATAGCAAAGGTAATATCATCTTCTGGCGTGATCTTGATCCCACCAAGACCAATATCAAAGACCAAATCGATTCTGCGAATAATAGTTTAGAATACGATCCTGTCTACTTCGAAAAACAGTTGGCCAAGATGAAACGCAACCACGCTCCAATTGCGCTACCACTGGATACCGGTGAAACATGGTCTGTTTATTATTTAGACTCCCTAGCATTACGTCAACTACGTGTTTTTCCTTACCTACAGCTCTCGCTAATTACGATTTTTCTTATCATCGCCTATACGGTTTTTAATTCTATCAAAAAATCCGAACAAAACTTGGTCTGGGTAGGCATGGCTAAAGAAGCCGCACACCAACTTGGTACGCCGATATCTTCGTTAATGGGCTGGCTAGAGCTTGTGCGAAGCAAGTTTAACGCAGAGGACGATAGCTCGTTAAATGAAATGGAAAGGGATGTAAAACGCCTAGAGGCGGTTGCGGATCGTTTTTCAAAAATAGGTTCTATACCTTCCTTGACCAACCACGTGGTGTACAGGGTCATCTATGATTACGTCCAATATTTCAAAGTACGAACCAGTGAAAAAATTACTTTTGAAATTACCGGCGACAAAACCGTAGAAGCGAAAATTAACATTCCGTTATTCGACTGGATTATCGAAAATTTATTAAAAAATGCGGTGAATGCGATTGAGTCCGAAGGAAAAATAACCATAAACATCATCGACAACATTGCAAAAGAGGAAATTTTTATAGACATTAGCGATACAGGAAAAGGCATTCCGAAGTCAAACTTCGACGCAATTTTCCAGCCTGGTTTTACCACACGTAAACGCGGCTGGGGATTAGGACTTAGCTTGACAAAACGCATGGTTGATTATCATCAAGGCCAAATACTTGTTAGAGAATCTGAACTAGGAAAAGGAACAACATTTAGGATTATACTTAAAAGTAATTTACGCTATGAACCCACTCAAGTCTGATGAATATCCTGCAATATACAGTGACTACATAGAAAATGTAGTTGGCGCTGTTATGGATGAATTACACGAGCAAGTAGAAACCTTCCCTGAATTTATTCAAAGTATTCCCGACGATTTAGGCGACTATACCTATGCCGATGGAAAATGGACGATTAAAGAAGTACTATGTCACATTTTGGACACGGAGCGGGTAATGGCTTATCGTGCCTTACGGTTTGCACGCAATGACATGACGGAATTGGCCCCTTTTGAACAGGATGAATTCGTTCAAAATGGCCGTCACAACGAGCGTTCCATAGACAGCATCGAAGAAGAATTTATTCATCTCCGCAAGGCAAATCTCATGTTTTTCAATACGCTTAACGAAACGGAATTAGAAAGGAAAGGCATGGCGTCAGGCAGGCTCATCACCGTCAAAGCTTTCCTTTATGTAATCGCTGGTCATTTGACACATCACCGTATCATTTTAAAAGAACGCTATCTTAACAATGAAACCAATTCCGACACTGTCGGGGGAGTAATTATAAGCCTTTAAAATAATAGATCAGACTGCATAAATTACCATGAACAAAAGAACATGGATGATTTATGCACGCTTCATTGCCGTTAAAAACAATTTATTCAATGAAAATGTCGAAAATTTGGTTCAAAGATTACACATTGGAGGAGATTAACAGTATCTTCCATAAGTATATGACAGGCTATCTCAGCATCCAAGCAACAGAGGTACATGATGATATGCTCATCGCGCGCATGCCCATATCTGATAAAGTGAAACAGCCCTTTGGAATCTTGCATGGTGGTGCTTCTGTTGTATTAGCGGAATCGGTAGGGAGCATCGCCTCCAATCTCATAATAGATCCAAAACATTTAGTAGGTGTTGGTATGGAAGTAAATGCAAATCATTTAAAATCCGTTTCAGAGGGCACGCTATATGCTTATTGCTCCCCACTTCATATCGGAAAAAAAAGCCATGTATGGGATATTAAAATCAAAAATGAAAAGGATGTCCTTATCTGTATTTCCAGGCTTACAGTGGCGATTATAGAAAAGCCTTCTTGAGGAAAAACGCCATCATCTAACTTTTTTAAAAAAAACAAAAATTTTTAAAACTATATTGTCACCCCGTTTGTACTATATACAAATACCATTCGATATGGTTTTATGATACGGTTTAGGTTTTAGAGAGACTTCATCCCCAAATGAAGTCTCTCTATCTTTTTTACTACATGCAACCGTTTGTGTATATTTTTGTGTTCCTATTATCAATATATTTTATTAGTCTTGTAATTCGATTTTTGATAATCACATATTAAATCTAATATTCCACAAATGGATTCGAAAACCTCAACACAACAAGCGGGTCAATCTTCACTAGGACCAATGATTATTATTGCCTCACTATTTTTTATTTTCGGTTTTGCTACATGGCTGAACTCGTTATTAATACCGTACCTCAGGATTGCATGTGAACTCACAGAAGTGCAGTCTTATTTTGTGACTTTTGCTTTTTATATCGCCTATCTAGTTATGGCACCGGTTTCTACCTGGGTATTGAATAAATACGGATTTAAGAAAGGGATGGCAATTTCTCTGGGAGTGATGGCTGTGGGCGCTTTATTATTTATTCCCGCCGCTTATACACGAACATATCTCATCTTTTTGGTAGGTTTATTTACAATGGGAGGGGGTTTAGCCATTTTGCAAACCGCTTCCAATCCATACATTACCATTATCGGTCCAGTTGAAACCGCGGCAAAGCGTATCAGTATTATGGGGATCTGTAACAAGGTGGCCGGAGCTATTGCACCAGTTCTATTAGGATTATTCCTAAACCTTGGCGAAGCAGATAAGATCGCTAAACAAGTAGAGTCTATGCCGGCAGACCAATATTCAGCAGCCTTAGACCAAGTCGCGCTGCAGGTTGTAAACCCTTATATCGGTATCGTCGTTGTATTGGTGCTTCTCGCTATTTGGATTTCCCGCGCAAATCTTCCAGAAGTGAAAGGAAATGAAGAGGAAACGACGGATCACCATATCATATCAGAAGACAAGAAAAGTATCTGGGATTTCCCGCACGTTATATTGGGATTCGTTGCATTGTTCATGTACGTGGGAGTTGAGGTTCTTGCCGGTGATACCATAATTGCTTATGGCGTATCGCAGGGCGTAACTTTAGATAAAGCGACCGTTTTCACCGGATACACCATGGGGGCGATGGTATTAGGTTATATTATCGGAATCATTGCCATACCAAAATATTTTACACAAGAAACAGCTATGAAAGCATGTGCTATCCTAGGCATCCTCTTCACATTAGGGATTGTTTCCACTGACGGTATGCTATCCCTGTCTTTTGTTGCTTTATTGGGTTTAGCGAATTCACTGGTCTGGCCAGCGATCTGGCCGCTAGCATTAAAGGGAGTCGGAAGGTTTACGAATGCCGCTTCGGGGTTATTGGTCATGGGTATCGCAGGCGGAGCTGTTATACCTTTGATTTACGGACAAGTTGCGCACATGGTCGGTTCCCACGCAGCTTATTGGATAGCTCTACCCTGTTATTTGTTTATTCTTTATTATGGTATTGCCGGTCATAAAGTGGGGAAAAGATAAAAAATAAACAATATCTTTACCAAAAAACAAGCTATATGAAAACAACATTTTTCTCATTAGTCTTCGCGGGCGTGCTTTTGTTTGCTGCACAAGAAACAACAGCACAGGCTAAATTTCCACCTGCCAGCAGCACCGCAAAAATCGAACAAGGCATTGGTATCAAAAAGGTCACTCTTGTATACCAGCGTCCAAATGTAAACAGCCGTACGATTTTCGGAGGATTAGTGCCATACGACCAGGTTTGGCGGACAGGAGCCAATGGCATACCTGCTATTACTTTTGAAGAGGAAGTCACGATCGCGGGGAATAAAATCCCGGCAGGGACGTACGGTATCTTTACGATACCCACTAAGGGAGATTGGACGATTATCTTGAGCAAAAAATCGGAGCAATGGGGAGCCTATCAATACAACCAGAGCGACGATTTCCTGCGTTTTCAGGCAAAATCGAAATCCCTTTCGGATAACGTCGAAACCTTTACCATGGCGTTCGAAAACGTTAGGCCTACAGGTGCAGATTTGACGTTATCATGGGAAAATACAAAAGTTTCATTTCCCATTGTTGTGGATCAGTCCAAAGAGATTATGGCAGGTATCGAGGAAGCGATGAAAGGAGAAAAGAAACCTTATTTTGCAGCCGCTCAATATTATTATAATAACAATTTAGATATTAACAAAGCAGTTGAATGGGCGAACGAGGCAGATAAAGACAATACGAAAGCCCCTCATATCAAATATTGGAAAGCACGAATTTTATTGAAAGCGGGTGACAAAGCCGGAGCTATCAAGACCGCAACCGAAGGTGTTGCGATGGCTAAATCCGCTAATAATGAAGAGTATGTAAAGTTGAACTCGCGAGTGCTTGAAGAAGCTAAATAAAGAAGTAAGAGGCGTAGCAGACGTCTACGTCTCTTTACTTTTTCTATTCTACGACCAGTTGTCGGATTCCGCTTCTTAACCCTTTGGCATGCGCCATCACGGCAATCTTGTCGTCCCCTTTATTGCCCTTGACAACGACCAGTAATTTACCGTTATATGCTTTTCGCTTCAAGGACTGAAAGGATGTTCCGTCCGTAGGATTTCCGTTATCGGTAGCGACGACAGTACCGCCAACTTTCGTCTCCACTTCCACCCAATCATTGAAACATGGCACTTCATTGCCTTCCAGATCCACAGCTACAACTTCGAGGAATGCCAGCTCGTGATTACCGACATCTAAGGTGTCTTCCCTATTTTTTATGACAAGGCGTACAGCTTCGCCCGCTGTTTGGCGAGTTGCCCGTCGCATTTCAATTCCGTCTTGATAAGCCACCGCAGTAAGCGATCCCGCTTGGTAAGGCACCCTCCATCGGACGTGTAATTTGTTCTTTTCTTTTGTCTTCCGTCCTTTCGAAATTCCATTTACGAACAGCTCTACTTCATCTGCGTTGTTGTAATACGCCACCACATCCACAGTATCTCCCTGGTGCCAGTTCCAGTGGGGCAGGAGATGCAGCACATCCTTATCGGTCCAGACACTCTGATATAAGTAATATACATCTTTTGGAAATCCGGCCAAATCCACTATTCCGAAATACGAACTTCTCGCCGGCCAGGTATAGGGGGTAGGTTCACCTAGATAATCGAATCCGGTCCAAACATACATACCCGAAATATGAGGGTACGCTTCAAACAACCTTAGACTCTCTTCATGCGTAGACCCCCACGGCGTATGTACGTGGTCGTAAGCCGAGATACTCTTATCCGAATTCCCCCCATCAAAGGGAATATCCCAACGTGTCGGCCATATTCGCATAGTGTCTATCGGAACCAAATCATATTGTCCACGGCTCGCCAAGGCCGACGTACTTTCAGTTACAATAAACTTTCTGCCGGGGTGATCTTCCGGAAACGTGGGCCATTTTCCATGGTTGTAATTGTAGCCGATCAAATCAACTGCAGTCGACATCAGCACAGGATTATCCAAAGACATTTCGTTACTGGCAATGGTTGTTGGCCGCGTACCATCTAAGCTATCGACGATAGCCGCCAACCGGCGAGGGATGGATTCCCCTAATCCGGGATCGTGCCACTGCTCCTGCGCCTCATTGCCCAGGCACCACACAAATAGCGATGGATGATTGCGATCGCGTTTGATATGATCCGCAAAATCACGCTCATGCCACGCGTCCCAATAGAGGTGATAATCAAAAGGGTTCTTATGGTGCTTCCAGACATCAAACGTCTCGTTCATGACAATAAATCCCATTTCATCGCATAAATCAAGAAATTCTGACGCCGCAGGATTATGCGAAGTTCGAATACCATTAACGCCCATGTCCTTCATAATCTGCAATTGCCTAATGGCTGCCGATCGGTTGAATGCCATTCCCAGCGCTCCCAAGTCGCTGTGCAAGCACACGCCCCGTATTTTCATCGGCTGACCATTAATGGAAAAACCATTTTTCACGTCAAAGACAAACGATCGTATGCCGAACACCGTTTCATAGCGGTCCAGCTCTCGTTTACCTTTCCTTAATACAGTAACCGCACGATAAAGCACAGGTCGATCAGTAGACCAAAGTTGGGGGGATGGCACCTCAATCTCTTGTTCAACAACGGTTACTTTTTGCTTTTTGGTAAAGATTTCCGGCGTAACCTTTCTAGCCACAATACAGCCTTCTGGATCGTGAATCCGGGTTTCGACGGTTATATTTCCCTGTTCACGCAGTGCGTAGTTGGTAATCTCAAAGCTCGCATGGACTGTCGCTTCATCTTCGTTAATCAACGGCGTTGTAATGAAGCTACCGTTGTAAGCAATGGCAACGTCCTCAGTGAAGACCAATTTCACATCCCGGTATATACCGGAACCTGTATAGAACCGCGAATTAGGCTGTTGGCTATTATTTACCTTTACCGTGATAACATTTGAAACACCATTTTTATAAACATGATCCGTCAGATCGTACACAATGGGCACATAGCCGTTTGGTCTATGACCTAGATAGACATCGTTAATCCAGATCTCGCTGTTTTCGTAGATGCCTCCAAATACAATATATAGACGCTTTTGCCGATCGGCATCAGAAAGTGCGAATGCCTTCTTGTACCAGCCTACTCCCCCGGGCAGATATGCGGTACCGCTCCTTCCCGGGCTTAAACTGTCGAAAGGCATTTCTATGCTCCAATCGTGTGGCAGGTCCAGATTCCGCCAATCCGAATAATCGGCTGTACTGTTTTTGTAGTCCGTCTCAGCGTCTAGGCGAAATGACCAGCCCGCATTAAAATTTAAAACTCTTCGGCTTTGTCCCTCGACGCCCGCTATTGCTGCGTTACAAATGAGGACGACCGTCGTTACCAGAAGGATAAGTCGATTTCCAAAAATTGGCATATAATGCTTTCTTTTTTCCATAAAAATATTTTGATGTCCCATCATAGCCCCGCCATAATGGCCCCCACACCATCCGGATGGGCAACCGTATTATTGTTTCGATTAAACAGCCCAAAACCATTATTTCCCACGACCCCATTATCCCAATAGAAGGGGATCAATCCGTTGGCTTTGGCAATTTTGGTCACGTAAGTCAGGTAGGCATTTCGTGCATTTTTATGCTGTTGCAAAGCCGTAGCGTCGGCAAGACCCGAGCGCAATATGGCGCCGTACTCCCCTAATATCACGGGAATGCCTTTATCCACAAAATGCGCTTTCATGCGTGCAAAACGTTCATCTACCCAAGATTTCTGTCCCCACGTGGAAACGTTGGAGGAACCTGCAAATGCGCTCCCCCATAAATACTTGCTGCTACCTTCATCTCCGGCAAAATCCCAAGGATCATAATAGTGTACTTCCGCCATCAGCCTGTTGGGAGTCGCATCATCAGGCATTTTCAGGTAATCTATTGCAAACTGTATGTTGGTGTTGTAGGACTGCACGATAAGATTGCGGTACGCATTGCGCCCACCGGTGGAGCGTACGGCGTCGACAAACGTCTGATTATAGGATTGTTGCACCTCGATATGTTCTGCCGTTGGTGTACTGTAATCGGCACGAACCTCGTTGGTTCCCGCAAACAGGAGGTGTTCGTCGTAATCCCGGAAATAAGCGGCAATCTGCTCCCACAGTGCTTTTTGTTTCGCCTTTACCACAACCTGATGCGAATACAACGGGTGTTCTTCCAGCCATCCGCCGTCCCAGTGTATGTTGATAATAGCGTACATGTCATTTTCGACACAATAATCGACCACCTCCTTTACCCGCGCTAACCAAGATACGTTTAGCCTATGCGTCGGACGGTCTTCAATATATCCGCTCCAGGCGCATGGTATCCGAATGGCGTTGAAGCCGGCAGCCTTAACCGCATCAATCAATGTCTTGGTCGTTTTAGGATTGCCCCAGGAAGTTTCGCTGGCTTCCTCCGGACTGGACGCCGCCTCCAGCGCATTACCCAAGTTCCAACCTACACGAAGTTTAGCGGCCAACGCCACAGCATCCGAAGTGACACCCTCCGATATAGGCGGTACGGCCAGCAGATCTTCTCCGTCCTCATGACCGATTGCGGCTTGTATCACATCGACACGCATCGTCATGTTACCCGCGTTAACCATAATGACTGCTTCTCGTTCGGTCGTCCCGTCGTTCGTTGATGCCACGGCATCTATCTTGTGTGTACCACTTTCTCCCCCCGATGAGCTCAAGGTTAACCAGGCTGCCGAACTCGTCACTGACCAGCTTACGTTGCTTTTCACATGAAATGTTCTAACATCACCGATAGCAGAAAAAGAGATCTTTTCGGTAGATACCACTAGTTCTGGTGTACGCTGTGTCGCACTCTTGGAGCAAGAAAACAGCAGCAACACGAGTACCTTCCATAAAATCGTGACATATTTCATTCGCTGTATTTATTTAACATTTAATTCACAGGTGTTGATTCAAACCTATACACCTGATATTCTGGCTTATCCGAATCTCTTTTACCCAGCCAAAGACCGGTGACATGACCAGTAGGATCACGATCGACATCTATTATCCGCAGCATACCTTCGTCGGTTGTAGAAAGTGCTAACCAACCGGATAGCGTGAAAGAAATAACCTGATCAAATACGATATTGTTATGTTCATCGGTAGTATAAACCCCGGTAATATTTCCACCCGAACCATCGGTAAAAATGTAGCGTCCCGAGTTCGTTCCCGTCTTATCCAAGGTCAACGAAATATGCTGAATCAGGTTGGCGTCATATGGCGCCCAGCCGGACGACAGATAACTAGAAGGATCGGACCAGTCATTCAGAAGTTCGCCGGCAAGATTTGTCCAGTTGTAAGGTGTATTAAGTGACAACACCCATTTTTTCATCGTGCTCGTCGATGTCGTCAAATCTTCATTGGCATTTCCCTCATAAGGAGGTTCAGGATCGGGTTGGTTTCCTGGCTCCCAATTATCTTTATAGTCCTTGGAAATAAAATTATAGACGAGCAAACAAGGTTCTTCTCCTGACAACGCTTTATCCCGGATAACAGCCAACTGCATATAGTCTTCGGTTAACGACAAAATGCGAATATTGCCCCAGTCCACCACATGACCGTCTCGTTCCGCGTTATGTAATGGACTCGCATCATTCATGCGCATGGTATAGTTGTCCGTATCAATCATATATGTACCCTGTTCTATGCCACGATTCGACAACATTCTGTGATTAACACGTACACTCGCACCATCTTTCAAAGAAAATGTCATCGTACCATAATCACCAGCAGCCATCAACCAACTATTGCCTTTATAATCGGGTTTCCAATTCCAGGAATCACCGTCTACAGTTTTCCCCTCGGTTACCGTTTCCCAACTATCGTCCATGCCATAAAAAAAGAGCGGTCCTACGAAGTAACGACTCAAACCTTCTTCATCAAGATCGAGATACCATATTTTTTCTTGTCCTACTCCTCCCGACAAGAGTTCCCACAGTTCATGATCAACGAAACCTGCATAGAAATCGTCGATTGTAAATGTCGCTGGTTCTCCAAATACGATACCCCCTCTGGTCTGCACGCCAAATTTCACTTCATACGTGCCTTCGAACGGTATTTTCAAAGTGACCCGGCGTTCCTGGCTCCTCCCCTGCGGATGATCCCATAATGGTGTATAGCGATCATCCATCAGACTCGTCAAGTATACTATATTGGGATTCTCCGCATCATGCTCAATTTTAAACGCTATACCTTCTACCAGATCCTGTGGATTGACATCGATATCGCCCAGTTCGAATTCTTCTGGCGTACACCCGCCCATCCATACACTACCCCAAGCGATGAGCATCGTGCATAATTTTATTACTCGGTTCATAATTTTATCGTTTATAAGTTTAGTTCCAACCATCATTTTGTTGCAAAACACCATTGGACAGGGTAATCTGATTATTCGGAATCTGCATGAGTCCACGCGTGTTGATAATATGCTCTGCATTGATGACAACCTGATCCGGTGCCGAACCACTCGTTACATTTTGAGTCTGCGCAATCCTTGCAGCCGCACTTTCTACACCTTGTCGCAACAGATCCCAATACCGTAACCCCTCAAAAGCGAACTCCAGCCTTCTTTCTTCAAGTATTGCTTCCTTGCTCACCGACAATGCGGGGTAACTTGCACCATAAGCTCGCTGTCTAACCTGGTTAAAGTAATTTTGTGCCTGAGGCGAACCTAGTTCAGCCGCCATCAACAATACATCAGCATAGCGGATAACGAAGTAATCTTGATCTTGCGAGAGCTGAAAGTCATTCTGACCACCTGTATTCGAAGTACCATCGGGCAATGCCGTGGGCGTATATTTCTTGTTCGCAAACCCGGTGTACTCACGCTGATCGTTCTGATCAAATCCACTGACCCCTTCTCCCGCAATATCGATGATAGAGGCTACCCTACGTGTATCGGTATCCGCATAGGCATTAACCAAGCGGGGGTTAACCGTCGCTGCGCCCCAGCCCTGTCCGTAAGGAGAAAAATTGGTGTTTCGCAAACCTAGCATAACTAACCAACGGTTTCCGTCGACAAGACCGTCATAGTTCTGTGTGTTATTAAACTTTTTAGCGAAGACGACCTCGCTATTTCCTTTACCTGCATAAGCCGACCGATCTAAGGCATTACTTGCCGGAACGGGCAAATAGCTTGCAGCAGGCCATAGTCCCTTAAATTCGCTTACTAAACTAAATTCATTGCTATTGATGATGTCTTCCAAACCCGCCAACACATCAGTCCTCTTTACATCGAGATCATCTAGTCCGTAATACCCCGTATAAAATAAGTACACCCGAGCCAACAACGCCTTGGCTGCGTGAGGTGTCACTCGCCCATCATTTGTCGCTGCGTTCGCTTTCGGATATGCATCTGCGGGGATATTCGCTGCAGCGAACATCAGGTCTTCGACAATAAGCCGATAGGTTTCCTTGTAATCTGCTTGGGGTATGTTCTCTCTGGTAGCACTTGTCAGTAGCGGGATACGTTCAAACAAACGCACCATATCAAAGTACATCAGCGCGCGTAGGAAACGTGCCTCCCCTTCTATACGTAACTTGGTTATCTGCGCGTCCCCGAAGTCCGTTTCTTCCATCTTATTCAACAGGGTATTACACCGAAAGATGCCGGCATAATAGTCTGTCCATGTTCCGTCAAATAGATTGTTGTCGGATGGCGACTGAGCGATATCAAAGCGATCCAACACCTGATAAGCTCTTCCATCGGTATGTCCCGTACCGCCGAAGCAGTTGTCTGACAAGATTTCCGACGCCACGACAAAAGAAAGATTCCCGTTGGACGAGGTACGCTGATAACCGTCATAGCAACCTACCAATGCCATTTCGGCATCTTCTATCGTTTTATAGAAATTACTTTCCACAACTTCCGTTATCGGTTCGACGTCTAGAAAGCTAGAAGAACATGCTCCAAAAAATAAACTCGACGCCAATAGTGATGTGTATAATATTCTTGATGTTTTCATTTTTGTCTATTTTTAAAACTTAACATTCAGACCGAACAACACGACCTTAGGCCGAGGGTAATATCCCAAATCAATACCGGATACCCAACCTGATGTGCCGTAACCTATTTCCGGATCCATGCCGTCATACTTTGTGAACGTGAACAGATTCTGTCCCTGGACATATAATCGAATTTGGTTCGCGTACTTCCAGCTCGTCAATTTCGAGAAGTCGTACCCCAACGTGACATTGGCTATCCTTAAAAAGTCGCCATCTTGTAAATATAGATCTGAAAACTGCCAGTTAATATTGGTCTCCGTGACGCGCGGGATTCTATTAGACGTTCCCTCACCAGTCCATCTCTCCAAAATTTGTGTCGTATAATTTGCTTGCTTATTCGCGTGGTTACGTAGGGACTGGACAATCTTGTTTCCGGTTACTCCATAAGCATCTAGAGAGAGATCAAAATTCTTATAATTCACCCCCACATTGAAACCAAAGGTGAAGTTTGGCAAACCGACACCGAGATCAATCTTATCCAACACGTTGATCACGCCATCCCCATTCTGATCAACATATTTTACATCGCCCGGTTTTACGTTCGGTTGCAGAATACCGCGTCCTTGTTCACGCCATGAAGCGATGTCCGCTTCACTTTGGAATAGGCCGTCCGTTTGGTAGCCCCAAAAATAACCAATGGCGTGCCCATTTTGCGCACGATAGAATTCTTCCGAGTTATCGAACAACATATTAATTTCACCATGGATAATGCCGTCTTCCGTCGGGATTGAGCCTACACGATTCTTGTTGTATGCTCCGTTGACCCCTGCTCGATACGCTAATTCCCCTACCTGGCTATTCCAGGCCAGCCCCAGTTCGACGCCCGTATTTCGGACACTCCCGCCATTAATAAAAGGCGCATCCGCGCCCGCAGTAGCTAATATAGGAGGCTGTACTAGCCAATTTTTCGTATTCTTTATGTAGAAGTCAGCGACGACATCCAGGCGGTTGTTCAAAAATTTAGCATCCAATCCCACATTGGTCTGTTCAGAAGTCTCCCAAGTTAATAATGGGTTGGATAAACGCCTAGGGTACGCACCAGGTACATTTACATTGCCCGTACCAAACACGTAATGCGCAGCTGGATTATCCGCAGTCCAGCCTGTGGAGGTATTGATTGGCGAGGCAAACTGAAAGTCTGCAATATCCTGATTGCCCACTTGTCCCCAGGAAGCACGGAATTTCAGGAAATTAACGGAACTGCTCCAGGGCGCGAAAAAGTCTTCAGAGGAAAGTATCCATCCCGCAGACAACGATGGAAAATATCCCCACCTATTGCCCCGGGCAAATTTAGAAGATCCATCGGCCCGCAAGGTCGCATTCAGTAAATACTTTTCTTTGAAGTTATAGCCAAAACGACCGAAATAAGACACTCTTCTATACATATTTTCCGGACGGCCATTGACGAATCGCGTTTCTACGATATTGCCTTCGTCATCCAGATGCGCCTGGCCGGTGGTATTATCGAGATAGGCGTGTGCAAAATCATTGAATTGCGACAATAGATTCCAGTTGGAACCCGATAAGTACGTTCCTTGATAACGCTGCGACTCCATCCCCACCATGGCGGTAAATTGATGATCCGTAGCGACATTAAAGTCATATGTAGCCGTATTCGTCCAGGTCAGGGTATGCCCTTTTCCCATATTTTGATTTACCGTCGTGTGGTCCAGATTATAGCTGAATGCGGAAAACTGAAACAATGGGGTAAAGCTTCGATATTCAGAAGCGGAGTAATTGAATCCGCCTATCGTCTTAATTTTCAAACCGGGTATGAGCTCGATCTCCGCGTAGATATCAGCCAACACGCGTTGTGCGTCGTTTTGGTTATTCGAATTGGTCATCATTGCCCCGTAAGGGTTGCCATCTCCATTGTACCACGGCGAGTTCGAGGTATCGTTGTATGGGCTTCCGAATCGGCCATTGTTAGAATAAACAGGCGATAATGGTGATGTGGCAAACGCTCCACGTAGCGTGTTGTTGTATTGGTTGCCAACGTTGATTCCATTATTGCGGATATAATTGAAGTTCAGATGTTGACCGATAGTTAGGAACTGGTCCAACAATTTGTGTTCTGAGTTGATACGGAAACCGTAACGTTCGTAATTGGAGACATTCCTTCCACCTGCAATTCCTTCCTGCCCGATATAGTTAAGCGACATGGCATATACCGAGTTCTCGGAACCTCCCGTCAGGCCAAGATTATAATTTTGCATTTTCGCATCGTCGGTGAACATATAATCCAGCCAATCCGTATCGGCCAGTCCTTCCATCCCATCGAAATCAATGAGAGCCGATCCGGTGTTCAACGCCTGTTCATTCATAATCGTCTTATATTGTTCCCGATTTAGCAAGGGCACTCTACGTCCGACGTTTTGTACGCCCCCAAAGGCATCGAATGACAGCTGTGTCTTCCCCGATCTACCCATTTTCGTGGTGACAAGCACGACTCCGTTAGCCGCCTGCGAACCATAGATGGCTGCCGATGCAGCATCCTTGAGCACATCGATGGAGACAATGTCCGCAGGATTCAGTATGCTAATATCCCCTCCCGGAATACCATCGATGACATACAACGGCCCAGAGTTACCGATGGTCCCAAGCCCACGGACAACGACTTTCATATCCGCACCAGGCTGACCGGAATTGGCCGTAATCGATACACCCGGCGCCTGCCCCTGTAAGGCCTGCAAAGGATTTAGCTGATTTCGTTTTTCCAAATCAGCGCCTTCCACCCTGAGGTTCGCCCCAGTGTTGAGTTTTTTCTTTTGCGCTCCGTAACCGATGACGACTACCTGCTCTAAGTCAGCTGCTTCTGCCACCAAACGAATCAATAAAGTTCCCCCCTCAGACACTTGGATTTCCTGCGTTTGATACCCCACATACGATACCACCAGCGTCGCTCCGGCAGGTGCATCCAACATAAAATTCCCCTGCGAGTCTGTCGCGGTAGACTCTTGTTGCCCCTTTACCTGAATACTGGCTCCGGTCAGCGGTTCGTCTGTGTCTGCGGACACAACGCTACCGCGAATAGTCTGTGCCCAGACCTGCGCGCTGATAAACAGCATGACAAGCAGGAGCGCATGACGATACAATTGTTGCTTCTTCATTTTATTTTGTTTAAAACTGGTTTTTACCTGATTGTTATACTTGTCGATTTTCCCTGGTAGAAGATGGTCTGCTTTTTTGTGTGTTCCGAATCTATGCCAATTGGTGTTTGCGAAGAAACAAATATCACATGGAAAGTTCTTTTCTGCAGCATCCCATCAAAGCTTCCCTTCCGTTCTCCAATCGTCAGTTTCCCGTCTTGGTTATTATACAGGATACGGATTATACTAGACTTACCTTTCTCGTAATTATAATTATCTCCTTCATCCTCGTACAGATCAAATACACCGTCCGCTCCATCATAAACAAATAAGGTCAGTTCATCTTGCGGGTTTTCATCGGTATACTGCAGTTCCTTTCCGACGGGCAATATCGACCCAGACCGGACGAATACCGGTATACGCACATATGGTGCATCTGCCTGTATCACATGCCCGCCTTCATAATGTTTCCCCGCATACAGGTCGTACCATGCGGCTCCTCGGGGCAGGTAAACCGTTCGCTTCGTCGCTCCTTTTTCGGTAACGGGATTAACCAAAAGCGCTGGTCCCCAGAGGTATTGATCATTGACGGCATAAGTCTGCTGATCCTGTGGAAAATCCATCGCCAGTCCACGAATCATCGTATAATTGTCGAAGAAGGTTTTCGCTGCCAGACTATAATTGTATGTCAAGAGTTTATAACGTAAGTGAATGTAGTATAGCATGCTCGCATAGGCAGGGTGGCCTTCATCCGCGATGTTGAAGGGCTCCCTAAATGGAAATTGGCCGTGCGCACGGAACATGGGCAGGAAAGCACCATACTGGTACCAGCGTGCATTCATCTCCCGCCATTCTTCTAAGTCGTCCTGTGTAGGCTTATGAAAACGCTTCTCTACCAGAAATCCACCCGCGTCCATTGTCCAGTAAGGTGTGCCGGACATCGAAAAATTAACACCTGCTGCGATCTGGTCTTTCATATCATGCCAACGGGAGGCAATATCGCCGCTCCAGGCCGCAGCGCTATAACGTTGTTGCCCTGCAAAATAAGATCGTGTTAAGATAAACACCCGGTTGTTAGGATCTGTCTGGCGTTGCCCTTCGTAAATTCCCTTGGCATTCATCAAAGGAAAAGTATTGTAATAACGTACGGAAGAACCGGTAGCGGGTTGAAACACGGCTTTGCGTTCGTCCAGATTGATATTTGAATGAATATCTGGTTCGCTGGCGTCCATCCACCAAGCATCAATCCCCTTTTTATAAAGCTTATCGTTCATCAAATCCCAAAACCCCTGACGTGCTCCCTCCTGGAAGGGATCATAAAACGTCGATGTATAGCCTTTTCCGATCCAATCTTTCCTTCCGTCATAAATGTTTCTCGAATAAAGCCATCCTTTATCGCTAAACTGGCCATATACAGACGACGCTTCATTGATTTTTGGCCAAACCGAAATCATAACCCGCATATTCATATTGTGCAGGCGCTTAATCATCCCATCGGGATCTGGAAACCGAGCCCTGTCGAACTCGTGGCTCCCCCAATCATGTTCTGCCCAGTAAGACCAGTCTTGCACCATATTATCGATCGGAATACGGCGCTTCCGAAATTCCTGGGCAACCTGTTCAATCTCCTGTTGTGTTTTATAGCGCTCACGGCTTTGCCAGTAACCAAAACTCCAACGTGGCATAATCGGCGCTTTGCCTGATAGGTCGCGATAACCTGATATGACTTCATCCATGTCTTTGCCATAGATAAAATAATAGTCTATCGCGTCGCCGGCCTCCGAAGCGAAAGAAAACGTATTTTTCAAGTCCGTTGGCAATGGGCTCTGCCAGTTCAATGTAAAGTATGATTCACCACCATCTGGAAGCCATTCAATACGGATATCATACGGTTTACCCATCTGCATCTCCTTTGCGATTTCAAACGTCCCCGCATTCCATGATTCCCGCCAGCGGTCTTCCAACAGCGCCCCGTCTATCCATATCCTCGTATATCCAGCATATTTAAAATGCAGCCGGTGCAAGCCAGAATAGGGAGATGTTATCCGCCCTTCATAAAGTACTTTCGCTTCTGCTAGTGCGATGTCCTTGGGCAATTTATGTTGATCAGTTAAATAAGAATAATCGATGATAGACTCTGGTCTGCTCAACCACACGCTATCAGGATGGTCGCGATGCGAATAAGTTGCCGTCAACCAGCCCGCTAATCCTTCCTTGGAGGTAAGCTTAAAGGCGTTCAAGGGTAACAGCGGACGCACATCGCCCGCTGTTGTGATCGAATAATTATGCCACAACAGCCCATAGTTTTTTGTCGACAACAAAAACGGAACACCAATCTCTGTGTTATATTGAAGCAAAGTGACCTGTTTTCCGTCGTTGTAATTCATCACCGCGTTTTGGTGTTGTCCCAATCCATACAATCCTTCGTTTTTATCTACATTAAAGCCTTGATTTAAGGCGTAAAAAGAATCTCCATCGTACGCATCCGGTCTAAAACTTCCATCTACACGTTTTCGCTCTCCCAGGATAATTCTTTCATTTTTGTCCTTAAAAAGGATGCGTCCTGTTCGTAAAGACGTCGCCAACACCAAGTCTTGTGTGCGTAGATAGAGTGTATCCTGGAGCACGTTTATGGATAAGGCATTTAATGAACGTCGCAGAGAATCCACGATTACCAGACTTTCCATAGTGGGAAACGCAGCATCAGGAGGCAAGGCAGTTACGCGAACGATATCATCACGCACTGCGTCGAGATAAATATCCTGATCGACCGAAGTAGCTAATCCAGTGAAGCTGATTTTTACACCAGAGTCTGTTCTTTGATAGGTTGCCATGTCAGGAGATTGTCCGATTGCATGTATGCTGTGAACGAACAAGTAACATAACACCGTAAGACGAAGTTTACACATTATCATATAAGGTTTACGAAATCTGGAGAGCCATTATGGGACGTCTCCTGTTTATAATAGTTATTATTTCCAAAGCAAACATAGGGAGTGTTTTGCTTGCCCGAGGGGCTGTTTTGTTAACTTTTATGGGCTAAAATGTTAACAAAAACACGAGTATGGCGTCCTAAGTCACTTACGGTAAGTGGAGGGTATCTCACCGTAAAAGCTCTTAAAGTATTTGCTAAACTGTTTCGGTGTACCGAATCCCACTTCGTAAGAAATTTCGCTCACCGTCTTCTGTGTATTTTTAAGTAAATCCAATGCTTTATTTAACCGGATATTACGAATAAATTCAATCGGTGTAAATCCGGTAATCGATAATATTTTTTTATAAAGACCTACGCGAGTCATATTCATCTGGGACGCTAGTACTTCCACCGAAAAGTTTTCGTTTTGCAAATGGTCTTCGATAATTGCTGTGATTTCCCACACAAATCGCTCATCCGCGTCTACGAAGTCTTTTTTTCCAACATTCACGTCAATCTGTCTCTTGTAGCGTTTTTCCATCGCACCCTGTTGTTCCACGAAGGCTTTGATTTTAGATAAGAAAACATCGAAGTTGAAGGGTTTACAGATAAAATCCGATGCGCCGTTTTTTAAGGCTTCTATTTCTTTTTCTGCTGACCCAACAGCGGTAATCAATATGAAAGGGATGTGCTTTGTCCGTTCATTGGCACGTAATTCCTTACAAAATTCGATACCAGACCGCCCGGGCAGATGAAGATCCGAAACAATGATATCCGGATTATACTGGTACAGCTGCTTCAGGGCTTCTTCTGTAGTTTTGCACATACTAACCTGGAAATATTGCCCCAAGTTATCCTGCAGATAAAACGCAAAATCGGCATGGTCTTCGATTACCATCACCCTTAATAAATGTTCTCTTTTAATTCCTCTTTCGGGATCGTTTCTCAGTTTCATCGACCCCTTTCCGTTGTTTTCTAGCTGATCGTTCAAACCACCATACACGGGTGGGGAAGATCGTTCCAGCGGTAATCTTACCCCTACGGTGGTTCCAACACCTTCTTCGCTTGCAAACTGTATGGTTCCAGCCATCAGCTGTACGAACTCCTTCACGATGGATAACCCAAGTCCACTACCTTTCTCGCCGACATTCCACCGGCCTTGTACTTGGAAATAGCGGTCAAATACGCGAGATTGCATCTCTTTTGGAACGCCTACTCCCGTATCAGAAATCTCCAATCGAATTTCATTTTCATACGGTTCTACACAAGTAAGATAGATCTGACCACCCATCGGCGTAAATTTGAATGCATTAGAAAGTAGGTTCAACACGACACGTTCGAGTTTCTCGAAATCCATATAAGCTTCGACGCCAATGGCCGGAACCTCCACGACATAATGAATTCTTTTCGCCAGTGCAATGCTCTCAAACTGCTCTCCTACGCGCCTAATAAGTGCAAAAACGTCACCGTATGTTTTTTTCAGCGTATATGCATTGCTCTCTATACTATTAAAGTCTAGCAATTGGTTGACTAAGTTTAATAACGACGAGGCGTTACGTTCGATAATATCCAAATATTTCTTTTTCCCCAAATCCCTTTCCGTCGTCTGAAGCTTCTGCACCGGCGAAATAATCAAACTGATCGGTGTCCTAAATTCATGGCTTACATTGGTAAAAAAGCGTGTTCGCAGCTCCTCCATCTCTTTTGCATGTCTCGCTTTCTCTTCCGCTTGAATCAAATTGAATCGGGTTCGCGCCCGCATTTTTTCGACCTTCCTAAAGAATAGCAATAATCCTCCGATTGCCAATATGTAAATAAAATATGCCCAATTAGTACCCCACCATGGTGCTAGCTTCGTTATTTCCATCAGCGAAACCGGCGAAGAATAGGTGCCGTTATGATCCATTCTGCGGATCAATAATGTATAATTACCTGCGCCAAGGTTTGCGACTGTAATATCCATTTGCTCCACATCTATCCAATTGTCTGATAGTCCTTGCAACTTGTACTCCAGTTTCGGTCTATGCTGTTGTACAAAATCGAAATCCGACAGCAGTATATGGAACGTTTGAATATGATAGGGTATCTCTATACGCCTCGTGTCGTGCCATGCCGTTAGCCACCGATGGGCATAACTATCCAAGTCCTCGTTAACCATATTCGGCACTTGGATTTTAAAGTCTACGACCGCCGCATTACCCAGGTCGGTGGATGCCGGAACTTTAGGAGAAGGGGCATAAATATTAAAACCCTCTGAACCACCGAACAGCAAACGTCCATCGCGTAACTTGTAGATGGCCCGTTCGTTAAAATTCGACGATTGGAGTCCATCGGATTTATCGTAGTTCCGTATCCTGTACCGCTTTTTAGGTAAATTGAATGTTATACGTGAAATACCTTTCGGTGTGGTCGCCCAGATATCTCCGAGGTCATCCATCACCAATCCGACGACAACATTATCGATTAGTCCTTGACGGGTAGACAGATACAACATGGTATCGGCTGATAAGATATTGATTCCTGTCTGCGTAGCGACCCAGATATTACCTCTTTTATCTTCGAGCATATCCGATACCACGTTATTGGTCAGTGGGTATCGGTCATTATGTTCGTCAAATACCTTTACGCTATCATCAACCGACAATTGTACCAAGCCGTTTGATGTTCCAAACCAGATGTTCCCGCGACTATCCTCCACGATTTTCGCATTATAGGACGAACTGAATGTACTGGGGTAGATGGATTTGAAACGGTTAAAACGAGAAGAAAACTGATCAAATAGATCGATGCCTCCTGACAGCATACCAATCCAGAAGCGCTGTTGGCTGTCCTGTAGCAAACTCCAGATGCTGTTGTCGTTAATAGACTCTGCATTACTTGAAGTATGCAAAAACCGCTTAAAACGACCATTTTCGAATTTATTCAGACCGCCATGATAAGTTCCTATCCAAAGCTGTTCATCGCTGTCTATAAACAGACTAACGACCACATTGCCACCCAAAGAAAATTCATCAGTTGGACTATTCCTATAGGATTCGAATACATGCCGCCGTGGATCAAACCGGACGAGACCACCTCCGTTCGTACCTATCCAGACATTACCATCCCTATCCTCCACAAAACAGTTTATGTCATTAAATGGCAAACTATTTCTGTCTCCATGCTGGTGTTGGTAAAGGCTGAAAAAATTTAAATCTGGATGGTAGTAACTGACTCCTCCTTTATAGGTACCTACCCACACTACGCCGTCGGTGTCTTTGTAAAGCGCGGTCGTGCTATTATAGGGTAACGAAGCCCTGTTGTATGGCTCATGGACGACATAATCGACATGCGGATTGGTGAGATCAAAAACATTAATCCCTCCATGGTCTGTCGCCATCCAAATCGTACTACCGACCTGCTGGATATTACTAATATTATCATTATTGACGGCGTACTGACCACCTTTACATCTGAACAACAGGGCATCACTATCAAGCGATTCGTAATACAGTGCCCCAAGGGGAAAATTCTTCGCATACACCCACATACCGGATTGATCGTCGACAAAAAGACGGAAAACTGCGTGTTCTACAAGCCGCTCGAAAGAAAATATTGTCCGTTGCCGCTCATGTAATCGGTCACCATCTAACGCGACCAACTCCCCTTTGTCAGAAACCAACAGAAGTACATTGCGTTCCGGATCGTAGCTTATGTCGGTCGGCTTTCCTTGCAATGCATAATCACAAACTTTTGCGGAATTGTTTTTTTCGTGCGCTGACAAATAGGCTAGTTCACCATTTTCGTATAAAACATACGCCATTTGATTTGCCATAATGATTTTATGCACGTCCCCATGTGGAAATTTGTGGGCATACAAAATACTGTCTACATTCCGGTGGAAAATATCGCGCTCACTATCGTAGACACAGTTTCCTTTAACTGTCCTCACCCAGAGATGTTGATCAAACCCAATAAATAAATCCTGTACATTATTATCTAAAAGTCCATGGGCATCGTGTGGTCGATGAGAGTAGCTTTTGAATCTATAGCCGTCAAAACGGCTAAGCCCCGTACTCGTACCACACCACAGAAATCCTTGTTCGTCTTTTATAATCGCGTTGATATGGTTACTCACCAAACCTTCGTCTACGGTTAGATGTTTAAAGTTAATCGTTTGTTGCCCGTAACCGTACAAAGCCACGAGCATAAGAACAAAAAAGAATGGAAACCTGTTTATCATTGGCATTTATCGATAACTTTGCAAGTTAAAGATAAGCAATAATTTGGCGTAAGAGGCGAAGAATCTATGAAAATCCCTTATATTCGAACGTAACTGAAAGGCATTACATTATTCCATGATAGCCTTGAACGACATCGCAAGAAAATCGGATTGGCATTTAATATAGAAGGTAAATGAATTATAGAATTTTTAAAGGTGACCAGATTGCAGCAGTAGGATTAGGAACATGGCAGTTGGGAAGCACGGATTGGGGACAAATAGACGAAGTCAATGCATTGGACATTCTGAACACTTATGTAGAAGCAGGCGGGAATTTTATCGATACAGCCGACGTTTATGGTAAGGGGACCAGCGAACGTCTGATTGGAAAATTTCTGAAACAGACCAATAAGAACGTTTATGTCGCAACGAAGTTAGGCAGGCGGGATGACGCGCCAAACGGGTGGCCGCAAAACTTCACATACGATACTATACGGCGACATGTAGAAGATTCATTGACACGTCTGGGACTAGATCAGTTGTATCTGGAGCAGCTACACTGCATCCCTACCGAAGTTCTTCGTAAGGGAGAAGTTTTTGACCATCTACGCCGTATACAACAAGAAGGTCTTATCCAGCATTTTGGTGTCAGTGTCGAGACGGTTGAGGAAGCGCTTATTTGTCTTGAGCATCAAGACGTTGCTGCTCTACAAATTATATTCAATCTGTTCCGCCAGCATCTAGCAGATGAATTTTTTGACAGAGCCTGGGCACAGGGTACAGCGCTAATCGCCAGGGTACCCTTGGCTAGCGGGATCCTTAGTGGAAAATTTAACCGATCGACAACCTTTGACGATAACGATCACCGCCATTATAACGCCAATGGCGATATTTTTAACGTAGGTGAAACATTCAGTGGAATCGCCTTTGAAAAAGGTATCGAATTATTGGAGGAAATCCGGAGTATCCTTCCCGAGGGAAACTTGGCACAACAAAGTATCAAGTGGATATTGCAGCATCCAGCGATCACGACCGTCATTCCCGGAGCAAGCAAAGTGGAGCAAGTGCAGTCCAACATCGCAGCCGCACAACAACCAGACCTGGATGACGATACTCTCCAAAAGCTTAAAAAACGCTATACCGAGCGTATTCGCCCGGAAATCAGGGGGAAATATTAACACGCAATACGTTGGTTCCGAGCCGGACCTTATTTCAGTCAAAAAGCCACAAGAAGTGGCTTTTTTATGCTATTATTACGAGCATTCCTATTAGCTGATTACCGCCGCCGAAGTCTGTGCCGAGCGATCTACTTTTTTAACCAACCCTTGTAATACATTTCCCGGGCCAACTTCTACAAATGCTTCTATCCCATGCGCCAACATTTGTTGTACCGTTTGTGTCCAACGGACAGCTCCAGTTAATTGAGCAATTAGATTTGCTTTGATCTGTGCCGGATCAGTATAAGGTTTTGCATCCACATTTTGTACAATAGGACAAATAGGTGCTTTAATCTCGGTTTCTTCGATTGCAGTTTGCAATTCTACTTTAGCAGGCTCCATCAGCGGTGAATGAAACGCTCCTCCAACGTTCAACTTTAATGCCCGTTTGGCACCCGCCTCAGTCAACAAAACACACGCTTTATCTACACCTTCTATGGTACCTGATATAACTAATTGTCCCGGGCAATTATAGTTTGCTGCAACCACAATATCTTCAACTTGCGCACATACTTTCTCTACTATTTCATCGTCTAACCCCAAAATAGCGGCCATTGTGGACGGTTGCGCTTCACACGCCTTCTGCATCGCATTAGCGCGCTTTGCTACCAATCTTAGCCCATCTTCGAACGATAATGCTCCTGCCGCTACCAATGCGGAAAACTCACCCAACGAGTGACCCGCCACCATCGCCGGCTGAAAGCTGTTGCCTAAGGCTTTTGCCAATATAACCGAGTGAAGAAAAATAGCTGGCTGTGTCACGTTGGTCTGTTTCAAATCCTCGTCTGTTCCGGAAAACATCATATCGGTAATACCGAAACCGAGAATATCATTCGCTTCTTCAAAAAGAGATTTTGTTTCGTCATTTAAATTGTATAAGTCCTGACCCATTCCTACGAACTGAGCACCTTGACCTGGAAAAAGGTATGCTATTTTCATGTATTTATTTATTTAATTTTTACTGGCTGATGAGCGCTTTTCCCATCAAAATTAAAAAATTCTGTTGTCTTTTTACTTAATCTATTCGGGAACAAACGTCAAGGAAGTCAATTTCTTCTCGTCAAAAATATCTTGTGCAATGGCCAACAAATCACTAGTAGACACCATATCTATCTTTTCAAAAACTTCATTTAGTGATATGACCCGATCGTAGTCCATTACATTTTTTGCTTCCGCTATGATCATGCTCATTCGATTCTCCTCCGCCAGCGCAATTTGTCCTTTAAATTTATTTTTTGCCTTTTTAAGTTGGTTTTCGGAGACACCTTTTGCTTTTAGTTTATCCAGTTCCCGAAAAACCAGCTTTTTTGCACGCTTGATTTTTTCTTCATCCGTCCCAAGATAAATCGTGAACAGTCCAGTATCAATAAAAAGTGTATAGTTTGATTCGATGGTATACGCAATTCCATACTTTTCCCGGATAGCGAGATTCAGGATAGACGTCATACCGAAACCACCTAACATATTATTGAGTAACAGTAAACCAGTTTTACGATCGTCATGAATACTGTATGCTGGCGCCCCCAACATGAAATGCACCTGATTGATGGGCTTCTGTATTTCAACATGCTGCGATACATTCACAGATGCCTCTCGAATAGGACGTACAGGATTATTCTTCTTTACCGGTTCAAAGTAACGTTTTAACATCTTTTCAACCGTCTTTAACGTATAATCCCCCGATATTCCGATAACAATATCATCGGTATGGTAGTTTTGCGCTATGAATCCTTCAGCATCCTCTTTCGTAAAAGTCAGCAAATCTTCTTCCCATCCTAGGATATTATGTCCCAAACCCGAATGTTGAAAAATCAAATCTTCATAATCATCCATAATCGACTCTTCGGGGTTATCCCGATAGGATGCCATTTCATCTACGATAACACCTTTTTCTTTTTCTATTTCATCTGCAGGAAATGTGGAATGGAAGATGATATCCTCAAATAAATCCAGCGCCTTCTGCAGGTGTGGTTTTAGAACAGAGGCATGCACACAAGTATATTCTTTGGTAGTATAAGCATTCAAATCTCCTCCTACAGCTTCTAAATGATTGAGGATCTGTGGCGTGGAGCGACGCTCTGTTTGTTTGAACAGTAAGTGTTCGATAAAGTGTGCCACACCGTATTTGCCCGGCTGTTCATCTCTAGAACCGGCATTTACAACCAAACAGGTATGGGTAATAGGAGAAATCTGACGGTGAAATACCGCACGGATACCGTTATCCAAGCGGATAATTTCATATTCCATATCTATCAAAGTCAAGCCGCAAAAATAGAAATAAAAAAGGACATTTACATCCGCGGGCGTCTCATTCCTCCTGGGCCTCTTTCTTCTTGAAAAGGATTCATCCCCGAAAACTTCTGAAATCTATAGGTGAAAGTCAACATAAAGTATCTTCCTAAGCGATTGGTACGAGAGTCTGTTAACATATCGCCGACCGTTCGGTTGATATTGATCTGCTCATCCAATAGGTCAAATGCTTGCAGACGAATTGTTCCCCGTTGCCCTTTTAACATACGTTGTTCAATATACGTATTTATAATAAATGGGTTCTCGGTGGCGCGGTAGCCTTTATTAAAAGTCTTCGAAATATCAGCACCAAAAATGGTCGTCGGTGTGATATTTACCGAACCTATCAGCGTTGGTGAAAACGACGAAACATTTCCTTGCGAATATTGTGGCAAAGATGATTTGGTAATATTATAGGAATATCGTGCTCCAGGATTAATTTCAAGGTTCTCCGAGGGCGTATAACGAAAGAACAATCCTTGCATCAAGACGGTGTTGTTCGTTATGTTCTTATCGCCTTCAAGTGCGTCCGGATCTTCTGCTATATAAGCGATGTTCTTATTATAATTAACGCTACCCATATACATAATGTTGTAGGTCTTATCTTCCAATGAGCGGCCCAGATGGTAAAACGAATTAACAGAATATACAGGTTCCGACTCGTTTAAGTAGCGTACTTCTTGGTAAATACCGTCTCCTTCGACAGGATAACGCTTATTAAAAGAGACGATTTTATCATTCGTCAAATTCGCACTGATCGTAGCAAAAAGTGTCTTCCCTTTCTGAAAATCGCCACTACGGAAACGGATGCGTCCACTGTGTTGGAATTCAGGGTCTAGATTCGGATTCCCGATCATCGTACTTGTACGGTTCGTACTCACTTCAAAAGGTAATATCTGAGATACGCCTGGTTCAGAGGCGCGGGCTGAATAGTTAAATGTAATATTTGATTGTCTTGAAAATCGGTACTCAAAGCGGGCAATCGGAATGACATTAAAATTTCTCCGATCAATCAAGGCGGATTCCGATACGCTATAGGCGTTTCCACTTAAAATAGTAGGCTGTACTGCTGCGCCTACGCTATATTTAATTTTATCCTTATCATAAGAATAATTGGCCCCCACACGATGGGAAGCAAAAGCATAATCATAATCATACGAATAATTAAGTACAGCCTCTGAGTTCCCTACAGCATTATCGATGGGATTGCCATCCCTATCAAATCCATTTTGTCTGTCAGAATTATCATAGTCGTTAACATTAAAATCGTATGTCAGTTCCATCCGACTGTGCTCTCCAAGCGGTTCGGTGTAAGAAATGGATGTTCCAGCATTCCAACTTTTGTTTCGCGCTTCCCGTATGGTCTGTTCATAAATATCCCCTATTTCTTGATCCTGATTGTTGGGATCATATATAAGCCGATCTAAAATCTGGTTATAGTCGTTTTCGCTAACCGCATTATCGTAATTGAAATTGATAAAGAAATTTCTTCCATTTTCGTTCAATCTTCTGTTGTACAATCCGCTGATTCCATAACGTGGAGCATTGCTACCGTTCAATTGGGTTTGTACTTGTGTATAGTCAAGGGTGTTATCCAAATAGAATTTAGCGCTGTCTAGATTATCCAAATCATTTTTGTTGAAGCCGAACTGCGGAGTCAATTTCAAATAGTCTTTTTCTGAAATATTCCATTCTACGTTGGCTTCCAAGCGATGATTGGTACGGATACTATTGTTATCTTGGTCACTATCCACACCCATATTTTGCCCTATATATTCGGTGAACGATTGGGTTTGCGTATTGTTATCGTCCCTTCCAAACGAGTATGAGCCATACACTTTTAGTTTGTCACTAAAGTCGTGGCGCACGTTCAAGCCGATAGACCCTACTTTTGTGATACCATCGGAACCTCCCGACATACTACTGCCTCCACGGCCACCCCCTCCGCCCATACGGCGACGCGCACCACCACCCATTGTATTAAAGTCAAACAAGTTTGCATTCATGTTGTTTAAATTCCCTAATACCGAAACCTGCGTCTTATCTGTTAATCCCATCCACATACCAGTCGTCTGGAACCTTTCCTCCGTTCCATAGCCCACACGTAGCGTTGACATTTGCCCCTTATTGTATTCAGGATCAATCTGGATATTTAAAATCTTTTCAGAATCTCCGGTTCTGTTCCCGGTTAGATTTGCCATATCTCCGTAATCATCGATTACTTGCATCTTTTCAATGATATTCGCCGGTAAGTTCTGCGTGGCTGTTTTCACATCCCCACCAAAAAAATCTTTCCCATTGATGCGTACTCGTGTAATTTGTTCTCCTTGTGCTGTCACATTTCCATCTTTATCGACCTCAACACCTTGTAACCTTTTTAAGGCGTCCTCAGCTAGTGCACCTTCTCTTAATTTCAAATCTTTCGTGGCATATTCGACTGTGTCCCCTTTCACCTGTACGGTAATGACACCATCTACAATTACTTCTTCCAGCATATTCGCTATTCCTTGTAGTTGAAACGATGGGATTGTCATTTTATCCTGCCCCGGCGTAAAACTGAATTGTCGAGCAAAGGGTTCAAAACCTAAACTGGATACTTTGATCGTAAACTTGTCCGATTTTACATTATTGAATGTGAATATGCCAGCTGGCGAAGCACTCGTTCCTAATGTATCCTTATCGCCTTCCAATTGTACAGAAGCTCCTGCCACTACCCTCGATTCATTATCCCGCAACATGCCCTGCACCGTCTTGCCTGTCTGTGCAACAGCATTGGGAGCGGATATCCATATTGCCAAACCTAAAATTGCTATCAAAAAATCTTTCATATTTTTCTAAAATCGTATGCTAATCGAATGTGGTTTCTAAAAGTACCGTTAGGGTCGGTTTATCTTTAGACCGAGGGGCAGGTCGTCCACGATAGGTGCCATACATTCCACCCGAACGCACTGCGGGCTTTTTCTTCGATGAAACCAGTGGCGTCAAGCCATCGTGAATACCAAGTTTTAAGGTCGCAACGGGCGTAATATAATCTAATAGCGATTTTGGGACAAGCGCTTCGTAATACAATTTTCCGTTATCCATACGAGCGCTCGCCTGTATGCCGTAACCGTTGTTTAAAGACAATAGACCGTTTGGCACTGTCGGGAAACCATACACAAAATATCCACGCGACCGGTCGATTAAGGCAGCTTTATAAACTGCATCCGAATCATGGTCTTCGCGCATCATTGCACGCTTCACCTCACTATCTGGATAAGGAAATAGAAATTGAATATCATCTCTGTTTTTTGTATTAGATTGCACGGTCAGCAAAATTCCATTCCTGGCAGCTACATGTTGCAGCATAGGGTCTTCTACGCGAACAGCAACATAGAGATTGGACGCATCCTGCGCCAGTTGATAAAACCATGAGCTTTCATCTGCGACATTGGTCAACGTATCCCACTCGCCCAGATCAGCGTCAATCTCTATAGCTGATAACGACGGAACGGTGATCTTCTGCTTTTTTTGAGCAAGAGACTGGCCCAGTCCAGCAATCAATAGTAGTATGCCAAGTAAAATTCCTCTCATCTTTAGTTATTGTATTACTTCACTAAATGGTTTATGTATAGACCTATCAAGCACGGCAAAGTAAAAAAGAAGAAATGCTTTTTTATTGAATATCACATAGATGTTACATAAAGCCCCAGGGACGGTGTGTTAACATCCTCTACAATGAAGGTTTTCTTTAATCAATTTTTCGTGTTCTTTTTCTCCGCGAAAAAGAACCAAAAAGCTCGTCACTTCAAATGTTTTACATATGGGATAGTGCAGAAATAAGTTTGTACAGTTGTAAAACATTTGGATGTGACAATTAAAGTTAAGGAGGGTTCATGCAATTGTATTATCCCCCTTAACACTCAAATGCCGCCTAACAAAATTTTGATAACTGCAGGAATATCATTTCTGTACTATCCTATCCTATCAAAACATATTCTCGATGCGGGAAAAGTGCGGGGTAGTGGGACGCATCAAATTTTTCAGCGGCGACTTTTTTTGTGTACTTTTTTTGAGAGAAAAAAAGTACAAGCCCCGTCGCGGCTTGAGCGACATGAAAAACGTATAAAGAAAAAGATCTATTAATTTCTTTTTTATGGCCGATGAGAGCTCGAGCTAATAATCATTTCTTTGTGTGTTGATACTTATTTACATCTCGGTTTCGTATTTTAGCAGGATGTTATTATCAACCTTTCAGCAGGATGTGATGGAAGCGGGCTGTGACGAAGCGGGAAGAGGATGCTTAGCAGGTCCAGTATTTGCCGCTGCCGTTATCTTTCCTCCGGACTATTGCAACGTATTGCTTAATGATTCTAAACAACTTTCGGAAAAGAAAAGAATGGCTTTACGCCCCATTATTGAGAAAGAAGCGCTGGATTTCGCCGTTGCCAGTGTTTCCGCAGCGGAAATTGATCATATCAACATTTTAAATGCTTCTTATTTGGCCATGCACCGCGCATTAGACCAACTAAAGACAAAGGCGGCTCATATCATTGTAGACGGCAACAGATTCAGGGCCTATCAAAATATACCCCATCAGTGCATTATAAAAGGCGACGGAAAATATTTATCTATTGCCGCTGCTTCTATTTTAGCTAAAACCTACAGGGATGAGTATATGCACGATCTTGCAAACAAGTTTCCACACTATGATTGGTTGTCTAATAAAGGTTATCCAACAATCAAGCACCGTAATGCCATTTTACAGTATGGTATTAGCCCGCATCATAGAAAATCCTTTCGGGTTACAGATCCACAGTTGAAATTGTTTTAACAATATAAACCAAATAGAGACGCGATAAACCGAGCCTTGGCGGGACTCATCGAACATAATCACGTCCCTACAAGTCAATTATGTTTATTCTTCACCAACTGAGTTTGTTCGAGCCGAATATAATCTGCTATCACATTTAAACTTTCGTCGAGTACAAAATCAAAATCTGTTTTAGGCTGCGGCTCCCCTTCTTTCCACAAAGGCAGCCCCCGCAATTCTAGTCCTTTGTTAATACGCGCTCTATTTTTAGCTCTCGTCTTCTCCCGTTCCTCCTTCAACTTTTCTTGGTTTAAGCTAATTTCTTGGATAGAATCTAATTTTTGGAATTCCTCAATATCCTCCAAAAGATACGCGTACTCTGGCGATTTCTCCATACGGGATTCGTGAATCGCCTTCAACTGATCTTTCAAATTGGCTAGATCTGCAACAGCGGCAAAATTAGATGGTTTAATCTGATCCCATGGCAATGCCGAAGGCTCCGAACTTTCTCCAAATCGCTCCGCCGAATATTGTGTTGGGAAGGAAATATCCGGTATTACACCTTTATGTTGTGTACTACTCCCTGTTACACGGTAAAACTTACCCATCGTAATGTTAATTTGACCGAATTCAGGGGCTCCGGTAGGCGTATCTGGATCTTTGTCTAATCCTTTAGCTTTTAACAACAATTTATTCGTCGCACTGATAAATCGCGACATATCAATTGCGGATTGAACTGTTCCTTTTCCATAAGACTGCGTCCCTAACACGATGCCTCGACCGTAGTCTTGAATTGCACCGGCAAAAATTTCTGATGCCGACGCGGAAAAACGGTTAATCAAAACGCCAAATGGACCATCCCAAGCGACGCCAGGATCGTTATCATTATCCACTTCTACGCGATCACGCACATCACGCACTTGCACAATCGGACCTTTGTCAATAAACAAACCTGTCAATTCAATGGCTTCCTGTAAGGATCCACCACCGTTGTTTCGTAGATCTAGAACCACAGCATCAACATTTTCCTGACGGAGACTATCCAAAATCAGACGAACATCTTTTGTTGTACTTTTATAATTTGGATCACGTCGACGATAAGCTTCAAAATCGATATAGAATTTTGGTAGCTTGATGAGTCCTACCTTATAGGTTCTCCCATCTTCTCCCTTAACTTGTTTTATTTCCTTTTTAGCAGATTCTTCTTCAATAACAATTTTATCTCTTTTAAGCGCTACCACCTTTGGTTGCGCGGTGAGTTCCTGTCCTGCCGGAATAACTTTCAATTGGACAATAGTATTCTTTGGCCCTTTAATTTTCGCTACCGCTGCATCCAAACGCCAGCCGATGATATCGTCAAACTCTCCGTCTCCCTGTGCTACGCCAATAATTCTATCATCTACATTCAAGCTCTTATCTTTAAAAGCTGGGCCACCAGCAATAATTTCTTTAATGGTGACCATTTCATTTTCCATCATCAAGCGCGCACCGATACCTTCAAATGTATTGGACATGCTCTCGTTAAACGCTTGCGCAAACGACGGATTATAATACGTAGTATGTGGATCAACAGCATCTGTCAAGGCCGACATGATGAGTTGAAATGCGTCATTTGAGTTCGTTTGCTTTGCCTGACTAACAAGATTCTTATAGCGTTTTCGCAACGTTTCTTTGTGTTTTTCTACGTCTACAGAATCTTTATCGGTACTGGTCAATCGCAAATTCAACAAATCGTACTTTACGCGTTTACGCCATTGATCTTTCAGCTCCGTATCGTCTGTAAAATAAGGGAGCTTTTCCCGGTAAGCCACATATTTCTCCTCCATATCAAAATCATGTGGAGCATCTACTTGGGTCAATGCATACTCCATGGCCTCCAAATAGCGCTGCGAATATACATTGAAAATATAGAATGGGGCGGATAGATCACCCTTCCTAAAATCCTGACTAATCGTATTTTCAAATTGCTTAAAATCATCGATATCAGATTGCAACAGGTAATTTCGTCCTTGATCCATCGACTTCAACAGATTTGTGAAAACGATCTGTGAAAGTGAATCCGTCATTGGAACTTTCTTATAGCTATAGTTTTCTAATAGATTAGCTACCTCCGCAGCGATAACTTCATGCTGGGCCGACGGCTTTAATTGTAACGCCTCTTCATCCAAACTCACCCGGGGTTTTGATCCACATGCTATAAATGAAATTAAAGCCAGACCAAATACAATATTTTTAAACATATATGCTATCTTTTTAAAATACATTTGCGATAATCCTTTTCAGCACCAAAAATTTATAACAAAATTTTGATTGCCATAAAAATACTGAAAACAATGCACAAAAATAATAGTACAATCAAAATTAACGACAAGAAGTTACGAAGTTAAACATTAATTTACTTTTAAATAACTTAATAAATGTTAAGAATCAGCATGTGGAAGAAGGAGAACTAGATCGATTTGTGAATGTGCAAATTAGGCTATACCTTTGTAAAACAGAAAGGAACGCATATGATACTCGATAAAAAGAGTCATTTTTATACTATCGTAGGTATGTTTGCGCTAGGGGTTAGCACTACCTCTGCCCAGATGCAACAGACCGACAGCCCATTAGATCCAGCGGGATATGTTAATAAATACGATTCAGATTTTGAAGGTGTAGGCCCTCGGGTATATGTACTTCCCGCCCCCCGGACGCGAGAAGAGCTGCTGACGGATTCCTACAAGCAGAAGCTATCTTTTCAGGACAGCATTAACGAGGCGCTTGATTTTCAGCAACTGGTCTCGGAATTCAAAACGACGCGTGCAGAAAGGGATGTGCAATATCTCCTATCACCTATGCCCAATACGGCTTTGGCATGGAACGAACTCGTGGAGCACGAAGTCAAACGCGGCAATTATAACACGGCCTATGGCTTATTACACGCTTATGCTTCATTATCTTTAAAGGAAGGTACCGTTTCCCAAACGCTAGGCTTGTTGCAAAGTGCGCTCCAGCACGCGCAGAAAACACCAAACGTTTCAGATATCGCTGTTATCCAATTTAATCTCGCGAACATCTATCTCTATGATAAAAACATACAACAAGCGGGGTATTTCCAAGAGGCGTTTTATAACACAGCCGTTCAGCAGAAGGATATTCTCGACCAAGCCAATTCACTTCTGAAAATAGCCCTCATCCAAGCATATGATCAAGATTACCGTTCGGCCGAGAACAACATCATTCGTAAGGCTATCCCGTTACTAAACCGAGCGAAAGCTTATGAACAAAAAGTTATTGCTTGGCAGACGTTGGCCCGGATTTATCAATTGCAAAACAAACATACAGAGGCCCAGTGGTTTCTGATCCAAGCGCGTGACCTTGCGAATAATAAAAACTTCGGTAGAGAACTTGCTGAAATTGAATATATGCTTGCATCTTCTAAGTTTGTTCAAAAAAACTATAATGTAGCTAAAAAGGAGTTTCTTCAGGCCGATAAGCTTGCCAAATCAGAAGACAACAAATTGCTCCAACTGGCTATTATTGACAAACTGGGACAGATATACATAACACAGAGTGACTTCAACAACGCCGAAACGGCGTTGCACGACTATCAGAGTTTGCGGGCGGAAATATTTGGGAATAGGCTTTATTAAAGAAGAAAAGCAATCCCTCGACTGCTCCTCTTACTAAACAAAACAAAAATTAGAAATTATTCTTTAAAAGCATCGATTCCGCTCTGTAGGTATGCTGCGTAGCTATTTACGTTGTAGTCAGCTCCTGTAGGGGGCACCAGCACATTTCCGCCGGTGTCCACGATGACATAAAGTGGCTGGGAGTTGCTGTTGAACACGGACGCCTGAAAATCGCTGTTCTTCTTTCCGATGGTAT
>NZ_PVBQ01000021.1 GCF_002980525.1 Sphingobacterium haloxyli | reverse complement strand
ACAGAACATGCCTTCCGGTCTTCCCAAAACCATTACAGAATCAGAAAAACAGAAAACCTTCGATAAAAATATTGGGAAACCTCCAAAAATGAAAAAGCCGCCTCAGTTATTTTTGAGACGGCCTCTTCATTTTTACACCTATTTAGAAACTTAATATCTCCTTGCCAATCGTTTGGACTTCAAATGTCTTCGTCGAGATCGACGTAATCGTGAATATTTAATCGGGTAATGACGTTTAGCCGTGATGTTATTAAATAGAAGCGCTGTGAAAAGTAAAATCAATGTTCCAGATAGGACCGGCGTCAAAACGTACCAATACCCCAATGAGCCAATTTTAGTCCCGGCGGCCACAGCAATGAGTGCTGTTGCGCCACCTGGAGGGTGAAGCGTGCGGGTTATCTGCATAAAAACAATGGAGAAGGCTACGGCCAGAGGGGCAGTGAGCCAAATAATATCAGGTAATAAGCGAGCAACAGTTACACCGACAAGTGCAGACACAACATGTCCCCCGACGAGGTTCCGTGGTTGCGCTAGTGGACTTTGTATGGCGCCATACACTAATACGGAAGACGCCCCAAACGACCCGACTAAAAAGACATTCTCCAATATCGGCAAGTGCTGAGACTGGATAAATGCAATAATAAAAATGCCAACAAAAGCGCCAATAAAAGACCAAAAATGTTCACGAGGATCAACCAGCGTCTCTCGATAAAAGACATATCTATATACTCGGAGCTGTCTATAAATTTGTTTTTTCAACTATTATAAGCTATTTATGACGTTGCCGCACAGCTTCATAGATAACAACACCCGCTGAAACCGACACGTTCAAGGACTTTATTTCACCAAACATTGGTATTTTCGCCAATTTGTCTGAAACCCGGAGTAAATCGTCCGACACGCCAACATCTTCGGCCCCTAAAACGACACAAGTTGGAACCGTGTAATCCACATCATAAACAGAATCTTGTGTTTTCTCAGTCCCTACGACCAACTGAACACCCGATTCGATAAGAAAACGTGCGGTACGGCCCAAGGCATCTTCACGACACACGGGAATCTTATATAATGCCCCTGCTGACGTTTTAATCGCGTCGGGGTTGATTTCTGCGGATCCTTTTCGCGGAACGATTATCGCATGCACTCCAGCACATTCCGCCGTTCGCGCGATAGCCCCCATGTTGCGGACGTCCGTTACACCATCTAACATTAGCAATAGTGGTATTTCCCCCTTTTCGTATATGACGGGCAACAAATCTTCGATACGCTGATAAGTAATGGGTGAGATTACGGCTATAACCCCCTGGTGATTTTTTCGCGTAATACGGTTCAATTTTTCAATAGGTACCTGCTGATAACCAATATTATGCTCTTTCAATAAAGACTTCAATTCCAAGAAGAGGCTGCCACTCAATCCGCGCTGCACAAACAGCGACTCAATTTCCTTTCCACTATCTATGGCTTCAATAACCGCTCGGATACCAAATACCATCTGGTTTGATTCTCGCTTTTCTCCTCTTTCCCTATGTTGAAAGTTCCGCATGTTTATTTATTCTACGCTTTAAAAAAATGTTCCGCAAAGATAAGAAAAGAAAGACGTATTAACTCAGTCCGAGATTAAATGCTTTACGAAGTGTTTCCAGCGCAGGGTTTTTCGAAACCATAGCTTGGTATTTTTCAGCCGAAGTATACGGTTTTCTGACTTTTGTAACCTCCACCTGGACACCCGATAGATCAAGCGAAAAGTTTTGAAGCTTAACCCGCAGATAATTTAAGATATCTATTTTACCTAATTTCAGTTCGTCCATCTGTACTGCGTTCTCTACATCCACCTCGATCACTGTTCCATTTAAACGCGGGGGATTAGCGGTCATAATCGTATATAAAGTAATGCGCTTCGTCTGCTTTAAACTGTCTGCAAATGCATTCCATTGCGCTATAAACGCATTGAAAGTAACCTCTCGGAACTCATTTCCTTGAACGAGATCCGGTTCCTCTGTGTCAGCTTCAGCTTTATCTTCAAATATAGTATTTAAGTTGGGGACGTTTACGGAGGTAGAAATTTTGCCCCATCCTTTTTTAATAGTAGTACTTTCAGTCGTTACAGACAATATTTCTACGGTCGGTGTAGAAACCGTCGTGGGGACCTGTGGGGGAGGAGCTTCCTTAGGGGCTGACGATATGGGCTTGGGAGCAGGAACACCGTTAGCTACTGCCATTGGACGGCTCACGGTTGAATCAGGGAGTTTTTTTTTTAGCTCTGTCGTAACAGAGGGTGTAAAACTTCCGTGCTTACTCAGCAAAATAGCCGATGCTATATGACACATTTTTAATAATGCTAATTCTACTTGTAAGCGTTGATTTTTGCTACTTTTATAGTTTATTTCACATTGGTTGGCAATATTTAACGCGGAAAGTAAAAGCCCCGAGCTAAGCGCCTGCGATTGGTCAAGATACTTTCGTTTAATATTTTCACTTACTTCAAGCAATTTCAGTGTTGCAGGCTCTTTAGATACCAATAAATTACGAATATGTGTTGCGAGACCGCTGATGAAATGTCCTCCATCAAAACCATTATTTAATACCTTATCAAAAATCAACAGGGCCTGTGCAGCGTTCTCTGTCGCGACGCTGTCCAGCAATTGAAAATAGTAATCGTAATCCAGAATATTGAGATTATCGAGAACCGTTTGATACGTAATATTTTTATTGGTGAAGCTGACAATCTGGTCGAACATGGACAGCGCGTCCCGAAGCCCTCCATCAGCCTTTTGGGCAATAATATGCAGTCCATCCGGCTCAAAAGCTATGTGCTCTTTTTGCGCAATGGAAGCGAGATGATTCGCCATATCCTCTACGTTGATACGGTTGAAGTCGAATATCTGACAACGAGAAAGGATAGTCGGGAGTATCTTGTGCTTCTCCGTTGTTGCAAGAATAAAAATAGCATACGAAGGGGGTTCTTCCAATGTTTTCAAAAACGCATTGAACGCTGCCTGAGAAAGCATGTGCACCTCGTCAATGATATAAATCTTGTATTTACCAGCCTGCGGCGGGATTCGAACTTGCTCGATCAAGCTACGGATATCGTCCACAGAGTTGTTAGACGCAGCGTCCAATTCATGGATACTAAAAGAGTTCCCTAGTTGAAAAGAGTTACAGCTCTCACAAGTACCACAGGCTTCTACCTGTTCTACTATATGTTCACAATTTATTGTTTTCGCTAAAATACGGGCACAGGTTGTTTTCCCCACACCGCGCGGCCCACAAAACAAAAAGGCTTGCGCCAATTGATTGTTGTGAATGGCATTTTTGAGTGTGCTGGTAATATGTTGCTGACCAACAACAGAGTCGAAGGTAACGGGACGATATTTCCGTGCTGAAACAATAAAATTATCCATTGCACGAAGATAAGGATTTTAAGAAGTAAAATCTAAAAATTAAAACGTAAAAAAACCGCTCCCGGGATTAACTTTCCTATGGAGCGGTTCGCATTCAATATGCCAGATTATACCGTTGTATCAGCTTTCGGCTCCATCACTCTCCACACCATAGCGGCTATCACAGCGCCCAGAATAGGTGCTATAATAAATAACCACAGCTGAGATAACGCCTGTCCACCAGCGAGCAATGCAGGGCCCAACGAACGTGCAGGGTTAACAGAGGTGCCTGTAATTGGAATGGCAACCATGTGAATTAACAAGAGTGTAAAACCGATTGCCAAACCCGCCATCGTGCTGTTTCCAACTTTCGAGGTAGTAGCCAGAATAACGAATAGAAATATAAAGGTCAATACAGTCTCAGTAATAAAGGCTGCGGCCGTTCCATATTCGCTTTGGTATTTTGTTCCCCAACCATTTGCGCCGTAAGCCCACTCACCCGCTGTAAAACCTGCTAATTGACCGGTCAATATTTGTTGCAGGACAAACGCACCGAGAAGTGCACCCATACATTGTGCGATAATGTAAACCACGGCGTCCTTGACCGACATCCTACCCGCACATAGTACACCGATCGTGACCGCCGGATTGATATGGCAACCAGAAATGCCACCAATAGCGTACGCAAATACAACCACGGAAAGACCGAAAGCCATCGAGATACCCAATAACCCCAAACCGGATAATCCTGCCATCGTGTCCACGCCAGCAATAGCTGCAGCACCGCAGCCAAAAAGAACCAAGCCGAACGTACCAATTAACTCGGCAACAAATTTTGAAGACATCTTAACTTCCATAATATAACAGTTAAAAATTAAAATTAGTGAGGCGCTAAGTTAACACTTATATGGACTTGGCATGGTATAAAAATAAAAATTTGTAGCGTCTATACTACAAGAAATGAACCTCACTATATCGACAAGTTACCATACGCTCCATTTACTACAAATCTTATAGGATTTTATAGGGACTTTATTCGGATTTCCTTCGGACTTCATTCGGATCAATACGAATAAGTGCCGATTAATTTCCTTATTATATAAGTCTAAAATATATGTTAAATAATACTTAATATTTGATTTGTGACTGCCTATTTCCTATCTTAATCCTGTATTATAATTTTTGAACTATGGCACGAGTTAAAAATGGTGTAAATGGAACTGTTTCAGGTAAAGTTGGACCGTCCGTTTTTTGTAAATGGAAAGACATTTATTATGTTAGAAGTCTTCCCCGGATAAAGAAAAATCGAAAACCCACCTCAGGGCAGCGAAAGAACCAGAGTAAATTTGCTTTTATGCAAGAGTGCCTATCACTCATCGTTCCTTTTGTTCGTCTGGGTTTTATGCAGTACGCTCCCAATCGCACCGGACATAACTCTGCAATGTCTTACAACCTACGTGAAAGCGTCGTTTTTGAAGACGAACGTTATCTTCTAGATTATGAAAAGTTTGCCATAAGCCGCGGGCTACCTTCTCCGGTTTCTAGCGCTGAGATCAATCAGGAGAACGGGCAGGTCATCATACGTTGGAGTGTAGACGCTATCTTCAGACAAAAGCACAGCGAAAGAATGTTCCGGTGCATAGCGTTGCTCTACCCCGATAAGAGCGTAGATTACCCTGTAAATCCGACCGGAGTATTGCAAGATAATTATCTAGAAGACGGTGAACAGGTTATTTCTATAGAACAGGTCCCTGACGACACAACCTATCACGTTTACCTCGCTTTTCTTGCTTCCGACGGAAGTAATATCAGCACAGACAGTATATATTTGGGTGAGATCACAAAAGCGTCTATACCAAGCGAGCACCATCGATAGACGGTTCATGCCCTAAGAGCAATTCCTCAATGTTTCGAAGCGTGGTTGTCGCTATCTGTGTTAAAGCCTCTTCTGTAAAAAATGCTTGATGGGCTGTGATCAATACGTTCGGAAAGCTCATCAGACGCTGAATCGTATCATCTTCAATGATGATACCGCTTAAATCTTTAAAGAACAATTTCTCTTCCTGCTCGTACACATCAAGAGCAAGCCCACCGATTTTGTGTTGCTTCAAACCTTCAATAACCGCTGCAGTATGGATTAGTCGTCCGCGGCTAGTATTCAGCAAAACAACATCGTCTTTCATTTTTTGTATAGATTCCCTGTTAATCATATGTTTATTCTCCAACGTTAATGGGCAATGGAGCGAAATAACGTCAGAGCACCTGTATAATGTATCTATATCAACATACGACACCCCCAGTTCCTTTATCTGTGCATCTTCGTAAATGTCAAAAGCGAGTAATTCGCAACCAAACCCTTTCGCTAACCGACAAAAGGCTTTGCCAATCTTTCCCGTCCCAACGACACCGACTGTCTTTCCGTGAAGATTAAAGCCCAACAAACCATTCAACGAAAAATTCTGTTCCCGCACACGGTTATAGGCTTTGTGCGTTTTTCGATTCAATGTCAACAGCATCGCCATAGCATGTTCCGCCACGGCTTCCGGTGAATAGGCCGGAACACGACATACAGCTATCCCAAATTCCCGCGCTGCATCTAACTCTACGTTATTGAAACCTGCACAGCGCAGCGCCACTATTTTCACCTGCCGCGACGCAAGCACTTCAATTACTTCACGGTTCACGCGATCGTTTACAAAAACACACACCGCGTCCACATCGTTTACAGCCCGCACAATATGAGGGCCCAAATGTGTTTCATAAAATTGATATACAAAAAGTTCATCTTGATTTTCACGATCGAAAAACACGCGGTCATAAGGCTGGGTGGAGAAGAAGGCTATTTTCATCAGTGTTTGTTTATTATGTATTCAAAAGTTCCTGAGCTCGGTTTATTCCCCCTTTTTATGACTTGAATAAATCTCGATGGTATCAAAGGCTAAATATATAAAAATAACAAAAAAGATACAATAGTACAATTAAGGCAAGATAATTGCTTCCGTTATTCCGTTTTAATATAATGCGTTAATAATTTAATACACAAATATGAAAAAAGGTATATTTTCCGCTTTTATTTTATTCGTTTTTTTTTCAACACAGGACGTCTTAGGTCAATTTTCGCGTCCCATTAGTGTAGGGGCAGGAGCAGGTGGCACAATGGTCTGGGCCGATTTAGGAAACACGGACACGCGATTTGCGGGTTACGTAGAAGCAGAAGGATTAATAACCCCTTTTATCTCTATCGGGGTTAAGGGGGAAAAGGGGACATTAAGCGCCTATGGATGGAATAGTGATTTTGAGAATCGGTATCACGCCATAAATGCCAATGCAAAAGTTAGGCTTGGCCAGTTTTTATCCCTTCCAGCTAACTACAGTTATTATACACTGGGGGCTAGTACATTCAGCAAGATACTCGCCAATATCTATGTAGGGGCCGGTATAGGGGTACTGAAAAATAACATCGATCACCGTATAGATGCAAGTTATCGGACATCTATCGAAAATAACGGCGGAGAAATTTCGGAAGATTTAAATTCTCATCAGCTGGCTATCCCGCTCAACATCGGACTAGACATACCAATCGGGCGCACACTGTACGGTCCACGTTGGGCAATAAATATCAATTATCAGCAATCCCTGCTTCCGAAGGATAACGTTGACGGGGTTATCAATAGCAAGATGGATCAGTATTCCTATCTTTCTGTAGGTGTGAAATTAGCCTTATTTAACCGTAATTAATATCGAACATCCATAGCTTAATAAATAATGAATAAGAAGAATTTGAGACACAGATTAACCCAGCCTCGAACTATTGTTATCGCTTTGGTAACATCGCTGATAGTTGTAGCAGCTTGTAAATCGAACAATTTTTATAGCGCGCCAAAGGTATCCGCCTTTAGAGGCGGAAAACTTCCCGCTCCTCCTGGCATGGTCTACGTCCCGTCAGGAACCATTCTCTACAAGAGTTCATTGGACAGTGGAAATGTAGGCAAAAACATCAGTCTGAGCGCGTTTTTCATAGACGAAACGGAAGTGACCAACAAACAGTACCGTCAGTTTGTAAACTGGGTAGCTGATTCCGTTGCGGTGACAGATTATCTAAACGATGACCAATACTTTTTAGATATTGTCGGTGAAGACGGCCAACGCCGAATTGATTGGAAACGGTTAAAGCGTGTTTCTCCTTTATGGAAAAGCAATGATCCCTCCATTCAAGAACGATTGGCGCCGATGGTTATTATGAAGGGAGCCCGTAGAGCGTTAAACGAAGAAGTTGTTAAGTATCGCTTTTCGTATTTAAAATCAAACGGACGTGAAGAAACGGAGTATGTGACGGATACCGTTCCAGTGATGCCTATTGAGGATATCTGGTCAAAAGATTTCCCGAATGCACAGCTAGCCTCTATGGATGCCAATTACTTCACCCATGAATCGTTTGATTATTACCCCGTAGTTGGCGTTACTTGGAAACAAGCGCGTGCCTATACCGACTGGCGAGGAAAAGAATTGATGGCAAGCATCATGAAAAATTCTTATTTGAGCGGCTATCACCTCACATTCAGTTTACCGACCGAAGCACAGTGGCAATATGCCGCGGAGGGGAAGTTGGATCCGCGTGATACTATATCCGGAACTCGATTGACGATTGACGGAAAAGAAGGCAAAAAGAAACTAGCCGTCAACTATAAGCAGGGAGAAGGAACATATTCGCAAGATGGAGCAACCTTTACGGTACCGGCAAAATCGTATACACCGAATGCATTCGGCATTTACAATATGGCTGGAAACGTAGCCGAATGGACACTGGACGCCTATAGCCCTTCTGCTATCGCTTTCGTCAATGACTTGAATCCAGTTCTGTTATATGATGCTAATGAAAGTGACAGTGACGCTCTAAAAAGAAAGGTGGTAAGAGGTGGTTCGTGGAAAGATAACGGTGAGCAGTTAAATAGTGAAACACGCAATTATGTCGTCGAATATGAGCCTCATTCCTATATCGGGTTCCGGTGTGTAATGTCCGCTTTTGAAATGCCAACCGATCAAAGTAAAACAAGAAGATATTAAAAGATGGAGTCTAGAATTATAAGAAATTTAGCAGAAATGAAAGCACTAGTCACAATTGCGTTAATATGTGGGTTTAACCATGCTATAGCACAACAAGAAGTCGACGTCCTATCGCAGCGGGACACCACGACATTGGATACACTTACACAGGACGTCTTATTAGGAAATGAGCAACCAACTCCCTTATATGATACGGCGAACCAGGATATATTAATGGATACCATTCCAGTAACGGACGGTTTCTATCAAGCAAGTAATCTGGAAGACGCGGTTCCGTTCTCCTATCCGAAAGTGAACATGAAAAATATCCGTTTTTACAAACGGGTGTGGAGAGACATCGATTTATCCCACGAGGAGAACTATATTTATGCCATCCCGGGCGCGTCCTTAATTGAGGCCATCATGAAAGGTATGAATGAGGGGAAATTAACCCCTTACAGTCCGGAAGACGATTCGTTCAAAACAAAAATGACCGCCAGCGAAGGTGTCGCGCGTTTCGCCGATAGCGTGTTGGTTCCGATTTTTGACGAAGAAGGAAATCAGATCGATGCACAGATGGCCTTAAATGAATTTAACCCTGAGCGTGTTACCAAATTTAGAATTAAAGAAGATATATTCTTCGATAAGCAGCGCGGTCGTTTAGAAACCCGCATTATCGGTGTGGCACCATTGATGGACATTTCTTCTTCTGCGGAGCTTGCAGAATCAGTAGGATCAACACCCGCATTCTGGCTGTACTTTCCGCAATTGCGTTATACGCTTGTTAAGGTCGATGTCTCCGACCCCGATAGAGGTCTTTATGACATGAGTATGGATGACTTGTTCGTTCAACGGAAATTTGCCAGTACGATTATTCGTGAATCGTCGCCTAGCGCCATGCGACAGGAAGCACAATATGCGGAAAATGCTTTACAGCAGTTGCAGGACGCCCAACAGATCGAGGACAAGCTGGAAGCATATAAAGAAAAACTTTGGTCTACTCCAAAGGGCGTGAACGCCGAAGAACTTGAAAATTACCAACCGCCGGTGCAGCAACAAAACAACACGCCGTCTACCAGCAACCCATCAAGTACAACGACGCCCACAACAGCTGAAGAAGAGACGCCGTTAGAAACAGAAACTCAGCAAATCCCAGAACCTCAGCAGACAACAGAAGAAACGCAAGGTTTGGAATAAGCACATATATCATACGGTATAATAAAAAAATGCCACTCGCGTTCGAGTGGCATTTTTTTATTAATTGTAATTCCCCACTAATTCGCTGTCAACGCAACAGCATTCAATTGTCTTGGAGATCCATCCGGACCCACCGCTATAATATTATCAAATATCACTCTGGTCCCTGGAACAATTCCGTTGAGCGCCGTTTTCATACTAGAGCTCAACGTTCCGCCATTTGTCGAAAGCACAATTGCGTCTGCCCTTGGTTTGGCAATAATCATACTGAATTTAGTGACCTTGAATTTAGCATCAAAATCAAAGTTGTCCAATGTTGCGAATACAGCATTTTGTGCTTTCAATGCAACGGTCGCCATATTGCCGCCTGTTTTTCCACCGAACTTAGCAATTGGATCTGGTATTCTCTTAACTCTAAATTCCGTTGTACTCAACGTCTGTGTTTTACCGGGCGCTACTTCGGCGGATACCGATATGCGAGCTGTTCCCGGCGAGCTAACCGTGACGCTATACTTTCCTCCAGAACCAGAAATACGGCCTCCACCTCCACTCATGTTTACGTTGATCTTATTGGTAGGTGTGCCGGGCGCAGAGACTGATATCGGATTACTGACACCGATATAGAGCACATTCATTTTATCCGGTGAGACAACGGCCGACGGCCTGGCTACCTGGTAGGTCTGTTCAGGCGTACGATATTCTTTAATCGTGCCATCGGTCTGCTTTACTTTAATAGTTCCTGTCCAAGTAAAAATACCTTCCTGGTTTGTAGGGACGGTATAAACACCTTTTCCATCCACCACGTTTAACGTGTTTCCGTTTACACTAATCGCCGGCTCTGATTTGGAATCTGAAGCGGTCAGGAAAACTTCGGCTGTGTAGGGTTGACCTTGAACAAGGTAAGATGTGGGCGCTACCGCTACCGCAGCAAACTTATCCAAATTCACCACAGCTTGATCCATCTTGCCCAAAATAAGCTTCACCACATCGGATTCTGCATTCTGTGCGTCAACCTGTATTTTGGTCAGCGTGGTCATCGCAGCCGTCAAAGGCGTTCCGCTTCCAAAGTTAACCTCTTCCCATTTCCTTTTGCCATTCACGGATTTCTCCGGATCTTGCGCTTCCAATGAAAACGAAACGGATTTCCGATCATCTTCGCTCAATAGCGACAACAGTTTTTCACGGGTACTATTTATCTTGTCTTTTAATTCCGCTCCTCTCTTACCGTTTATCATCAGATGGGGTGCAATATCAGCGTTTTCACGTCGCACCAAATCACCCGTATCTTCATCATATCCACCGCCTTGTTTCTCAAATTCTTGCTTTACTTCATTAATGTATTGATCCAGTTCATCTACAACAGCGCGAGCCTGTTTAGCCTGTTCATAGATCGGCTTTGCCCGTTCTGGTTCTTCTTTTAATTTTGTGTTCTCAAATGCAGCAAACAACTGTTCGACGGAGTTGTCTACATTGGTTTTAGAAGCTTCAAGACTGTCGTTAATATTCTTAAAAGCATCTAAGATGGAGTTTGGTACATTTAATGCGAGTAAGGCTAGCAATACCAAATATAAAATATTGATCATGCGTTGCCTTGGAGTCTCTCTTCCGTAAGCCATTCTTTTCCTTTTTTGTTATAAAATGATGTTCCTACACACGTGGCTGATTCATTGCTGTCAACATACCGCCATACACGGTATTCAAAGCTGCTAGGTTCTTCGCCAACTTATTCACTTCTTCTTTAAATGCCTTCGAATCATCTAGGGATTCATTGAAGTTTTTCATTGTATAACTTAAGCTTTCATAGAATTGATTCATGGATTGCAGATGGGATGCCGAATCACGTAATTCCCGTTCGTACATCTCGTTCAACGATTTCAGGTTGTTAGTGAGATTTTGTACTTGCTGATGATAACCAGCGGTATCCATGTTCGTGTTAGACATGGATACGAGATTTGCAGACGCTTTTTCAAAAGCTAAACTTAAATTGTCAAATTTGGAGCTCGCATATTTTAATTTTTCCGTAAACTCATTCGCAGCGAATGACACATCCGATATTTGGTTAATAGCCGAAACTTTATCACTGAAATCACGCAAGCCTCTTCCTAGATTTTCAATCATAACAGGCTCTATCTTCGCATCCGCGAACATCTTGTCTAATGCTTCTGTCGCTGAGGGTCCAGTCGGCTGCTGACTACGTACAACGGCATGCTGTGGCAACTCTCCAGCGTAGTTCTCGTCCAATTCAGGATATACCCTCTCCCATGCGGGTTCTTTTGGTGGTGGATTGAACCCCATCAAGAAAAATAGAAAGGCTTCTACCGCTAATCCAATACCGATCATATAGTTGGCAAACGAACCTCCTATATAAAGTATTTTAAACAGAACACCAACAATAACGATACTAGCTCCCCAAGAGATAGCAACATGTAACCATCTTGAATTGTCTTTTTTCTTTACGCTCATACTTTTATTAATTTTCTAGTAATTAGATGACACTTTGATATCGATTTATGAATTAAAACGCGATTTGCTTGGCACATATTACTTTTCATAGCTCGTATATTGAAACGATCTCAAAGTACTAGCAATAAAAATACCATAAATTGTAAATGGGGAGATTTAGGGGCAAGGGTGATGAGTGAGAGGTAAAAATCAAGGGTTTACCTTACAGCGTGCTCAGTTTAATAGGCAAGGTATATTTCACCCGGACAGGAACGCCATTTTGAACCCCAGGTTTCCATTTTGCCGCTTTTTTTAGCACACGGATAGCCTCATCACCCGTACCAAAACCAATATCTAGCAATATCGCAATATCGGTTAAAGAGCCATCTGTTTCCACGACAAACGTAGCTATTACGCTTCCTTTAATTCCTTGTTCCAACGCTCTATCGGGATACGCGTAGTTTTTTCCGACCCAGTTCACAAATGCGGACATACCACCGACCGGCTCCGGCATAGCTTCTACTGATATAAATGGTTCACTGTTATCGTTACATCTGCATCCTCGCGAGCGGCGCGATATCTTGACCAACAAATTCTTTGCGCAGATATTTATGGTAACCGGCAATGGCAATCATAGCGGCGTTGTCGGTGCAGTATTCAAATTTGGGGATAAATACGTTCCAACGGTGTTGTTCACCCATCGCTAACAGGCCTTGGCGAAGCCCTGAATTGGCAGATACCCCCCCTGCAATCGCTATATCCCGTACACCTGTTTGTTTCGCCGCCTTCTTCAACTTATTCAACAAAATAGAAACAATACGCTGTTGCACCGAAGCGCATACGTCAGCTATATTCTCCGTTAAAAAATTTGGATTTTTCTTTTCTTCCGCCTGTACCATATATAAAATGGCAGTTTTGAGACCGGAAAAGCTGAAATTCAATTCAGGAATCTGCGGTTCGGGCAATTTATATGCCTCTGGGTTTCCCTCCTGTGCATATCTATCGATTAACGGTCCGCCAGGATACGGCAAGTTCAGTATTTTAGCGGTTTTGTCGAAGGCTTCTCCGGCTGCGTCATCAAGCGTCTGTCCAAGTAGCTCCATTTCAAAATAGTCTTTCACTAGGACAATCTGTGTATGTCCGCCCGATACCGTAAGACAAAGAAAAGGAAAACTGGGCTTAGGGTCCTCTATAAAATGGGCAAGGATATGTGCTTGCATATGATTAACCTCTATTAACGGAATCTGACGAGCCAATGCAAAAGATTTAGCAAAAGAGGTCCCGACCAAAAGTGAACCTAAAAGTCCCGGGCCGCGCGTAAAAGCTACCGCATCCACGTCATTTTTGTGTATTTTTGCCTGTTGAATGGCTTCATCCACTGTAGGGATGATATGTAGTTGATGTGCACGCGATGCTAATTCGGGAACCACACCTCCATATTTTGCATGAATTGCTTGACCAGCAATAATATTTGATTTAATTTCACCGTCTATACAGATAGCGGCGGAAGTTTCATCACAGGAAGACTCGATACCGAGGATAACAGCCATTGTACAATATTTAAATAGAACACAAAAATATCAAAAAAATACTTAAAATAACGTCGATTACCTTGCTTAGCATCATGTTGCTAACGGTATTGGCTATTTTCTTATTACGCTATCCTGCCATACAGACTTACGTTACCAAAAAGGTCGCAAACTACTTAAGTGAAGAGCTTCAAACGGACATTTCGTTAGAACGCGTGTATTTCACACCCTTTCGCTCGTTGGAGCTGCATAATTTTTTCATCAACGATCGCAATGGTAAAACCCTGTTATCAGCCAAAAGTGCAACCGCTCGCATTTCCCTCGTAAAATTATGGAACAAGCAGATCGGGATTCAGCAAGTGACATTAGACAGCGCTTTTATTAACTACGAAATATATAAGGACAGCACTAACGCTAGTTTCCTGATTGATTATTTCTCACCAAAAAAAGAAAACAAGATTTCGAAAACAACCAACATACAATTGGATTTGCAACGCGTTACCTTGCACGACAACCATTTCAAACTGACCGATCATCGTTTTAATCACCACAACCGCGGTGTAGATTTTACTAATTTGGATTTAACCGATATTTCGGGCGACTTTAGAACCATCCGTTATACAGATACCACCCTACAAGCGGATGTGCATAATCTTACATTCAAAGAGAAATGTGGATTATACCTCCAAGAATTCAGCGCGGAATCTTATGTATCCAACACAAAAATGGAATTTACCGATCTCGTGTTGCATACCAACCGCTCTAAGGTAGGCGACTATCTCGCTTTCTATTACAATAATTTTGCAGACTTCTCGGATTTCATCAAAAAAGTACGCATTGAAGGCACACTTGATGATGCATTCGTCGATTCGCGCGATATTGAATTTTTTGCACCTGATATGAAAGATGTCCGGTTCACGACAGATGTGGTTCATGCATCGGTATCAGGAACAATCGAACACCTAAAAGCACGCGATGTGCATCTAAAGACAGGGACGCAAACCAGCTTGCAAGGAGACTTCACAATTGATGGTTTACCCGATATTGAGCAAACGAGATTCCGCTTTGCGTTGACAAGTTTACAAAGTTCCGCAAAAGATGTCGAAGAGCTCGTATCCGAACTGTCCAATCAACCTTCTTTTTCCCTACCGGACCAACTTCATCTTTTGGAAACGGTGGAATATCAAGGCGTACTTAGCGGATACTATCATCTATTTGATGTCGATGGAACGGCCATAACGGCCCTAGGTGAACTTTCTACCGAAAGTACCGTCGTCATAAAACCTACCCTGCAATATACCGGTAAGGCTACAGCCGTTTCCTTTGACTTGGGAAAATTCATACGCTCCAAAGAAATCGGAACAACGGGATTCGACCTTCAATTTGATGGCAAGGGAACAGATGCGAAATCGTTACATTTAACCACACACGGTCATTTGTCCGACCTTCTCTTCAAAAAATACCCTTATCGGCACGTAGAAGTTGAAGGAGAGATATTGGACGGAGTTTTATTTGCACACGGCGAGATTGACGATCGAAATGCTGTTTTGGCCTTTAATGGGGAGGCTAATTGGCAGGATTCAGTCCCGATGTATGAATTTAATTCTACAATAGCGCACTTAAACCTAAAAAGGTTGCACCTCTACCCCAGAGACAGTATCGTCGTGAGTCAATCCAATATCCAGGCAAGGCTACATGGAAACTCATTAAATTCTTTAAACGGTCATATTTCCTCCGACCATCTACAGTTCAGCACAACGAGAGGCGATTTTATTATGAACTATTTAGATTTTGAATCAGAAGGAGACGAGCGATCTAAAAAGTTGACCCTAAAATCCGATGTCGTTGATGGTGTGATGTCGGGGCAAATCGATTTATCCAGTATAGGTGCTTATTTTCGTTCCCTTGCTATGCGGTACGCTCCTGCAATCAGTCTTGAAAGCCGACCTTATAATCCACAAAACTTTGATCTACATATCAACGTTAAAACTTTTGCTCCCATATCAGCATTATTCGACCCCGATCTGGAGCTGGAAAATGGCGCGCACCTGACAGCCAATTTCTCATCCGACAACTATACGGCAAACTTCGACGCTTTTAGTCCCGTAGTTTCATACAAGGGCATGAAAATCACCAATCTCGCCCTTACGGAAAAAGCCGACAACCAAGCGTTTTCTTTAGATGTGACGGCCGACCGCTTTAGTTTCTCTGACTCCGCCTACGTGGACCAAATTGCCATCAACAACGTATTGGCAAATGACAGCTTGACCTTTCATGTTGCTCTGTCGGAAACAAACCGTCCAAACTATCTCAAATTAAACGGAAATATACATTTCGGCCATAATCAGCCAGCCAATATCCGATTTGAGCAATCGGAAATTATTTTAAATAACGAGTCATGGGCGATAAATCAAGACGCAGATCTCCGTGTCTCCAAAGGCAAGTTTTATCTAAACAACCTGCGGATTGCCAAAGACCGTCAAGAGGTGACTCTAAATGGGATCCTTTCCAATGAAGACGACAAGCTTGATATTGCATTTAAAGACTTTAGCTTGGCCTCCTTATCGGGAATTACGCGGCCGTTAGGTATTGACTTAATTGGACACCTCAGCGGGGAGATGCAGATCTATTCGGTTTTTGGCTCACCAACCCTGTCCGCGAACATTGCAACTACCCCGATTGTTTACAACAACCTCCCTATAGGGAATCTACAGCTGAACGCCGATTTTGATCCGCAAACTGGGCTCGTACAACTCCGTTCTCAGTTATTGGATGTAGACGGCGATGGCATTACGGTTAGCGGTTCATATGACGTTAATTCCGAAGATGAAGCGCTCCATCTAAAAGGCACCGTCAAAAATATAGACCTTGGTATAGTGCAACCTTTCCTTCGGACACTTGTTTCCAACTTATATGGCACCATGAGTGGCGAGGTAACGATAAACGGCACGATCCGGCAACCAAAAATCAGCGGAACAACCCATATCAAGGACGCGTCTTTTCTGGTTAACTATTTACAGACGAGATACTATATTTCCGATCAACATTCCGCCATCCAAAAGAATACCATCATTTTAAACAATTTGCTATTAAATGATGTTCGAAATGCCACCGCGAGAGCAAACGGAGAAATCAATCTCAATATGCTGCGTGACCCAACATTGACGATCGATGTAGCTGCGGACAACTTCCAGATCTTAAATACGGCCCGAAAAGACAATGAACTGTTTTTCGGCACGGCCTACGCCTCAGGTACTTTCCGTTTTAACGGTCCAACCAGTGCGATGGTCATGGATATTAACGCACGCCCAGATCCCAATACCGTTATTACCCTTCCTTTTAATACATCGTTGAAAGTAGGCGATAACGACTTCATCTATTTCATCAATCCGAATTCCGCCGAGCGGGAAACGTCTATCTCTAAACGGCTTTTTCAGGGTTTAACCATGAATATGAATATTACGGTGACCCCGGATGCTGAAATTAATTTGGAAAACAACATTGGCTCCTTAACAGGCGTTGGTACAGGCGATATTTCGCTGCGTATATCGAGTTTGGGTGACTTTGAGATGTTTGGTGACTACCATGTCATTTCCGGAAAATTCCATTTTACCGCACAAGATTTCTTTAACAAGTTCTTTGATCTAAAAGAAGGCGGAACCATTCGATGGGCAGGCAATCCGGCGGAAGCAATCATCAACCTTAGCGCAACTTATCAGCAACGGACGTCGATTGCACCTTTATATAATGCTGCTGGTCGAGCCGAAAACAATGACCGCATCCTGGCCCAAGCCGACATGATATTAAAAGGCACTTTATCACAACCTGACGTTTCTTTCGACCTTAATTTTCCACAGACACCCTATATCAAAGATGAACTCCAAGGCTATTTGAGCGACGTCAACAACGTCAATCAACAAGCTATTAGTCTTATTGTTCGAAGGAGCTTCACGCCGGCATCGACACAAGAGTTTGGACGAGAAGTGAACAACACCTTGCTATCGGCCGGAACCGAGATTGCCTTCAACCAACTGAACAGCATCATCTCGCAATCGCTCAACATGAACTTTCTGGATCTTAATATACGCTCCTTCAACGATGCCTCCGCTTCTTTACGGTTTTTCGACGACCGTTTGGTATTTACGGGAGGGGTTACCGACCGTAGCCAGAACCAGCTTAACGACCTCATGCTCTTCTCGGACCAGATAGCTACCGATGCAGAGGTCACGTTCCGTTTACGTCAAGATGGAAACCTCGTATTGAGAGCCTACAACAGGCTTAACACCCGAAATTTCCTGTTTACGCCTTATAGTGATTATATCAGTGCCGTAGGTGTCGTTTATCGACAGGAATTCAATTCGTTATCCGAATTTTGGCGAAAATTATGGTTGTGGAATGAACGTAAAAAACGCGAAGAAGAATAAATACTACAATAATATTTTAACTAGCTGCTCCCACTCTTCCTTCAAGCCTCCTTTATATTCGGGTTGCTTAGCTCGGTTGTACCAATAACGGGCATTCCATAAATCTCCTTCTACACGATGTAAATAAGCATGTACATGTGCTGAAGCGGGGTCCTCCAAATGATCAATCAAGTCATGTGCAATTTGCCAATTTCCTTTTGCGTCATGCCACAGTGCCTGCAATTGGACATTTAATTTATCCGGAACGCTATCCGTGTTTCCGATCGAAGATATAAATTCATCGTAGGTCATAGTTGTATTACTTACAAATGTACAATCACATATTATAGACAAGTTACATATTTCATCTAAAATTAATACTATTTCTGCCTGATATGACGTTACTAACCTAAATTGTAACAAAAATATTATAAATCATAAACTTTTAAAACTAGTTGCGTGTTATACCAAAGAAACAGAAATAAACGCATGAACGAACGTAAATAGCTACTTTATATGAAACACATCCTGTATGCCATTCCCTTGTTATTGTTTAGTCCCTATGGGGCTTTCTCTTCAAACAATACTCAACTCTCTTCAAAAAAAAAATTCGACAACCCTAATTTATTCCCCACAGCGTTTTTTAGCTTGCAAGACTCGATGATCACCGTTCAAGGTTCTGTCAAAGACGAGCGCAGCCAAGCCCTCCCAGGTGGTATCGTTTCCGTAAAAGGAGAAACCCTCAATACCGTATCTGACGAGCAAGGTCTATTTACATTAGAGGTGAAACCGGATGCCACGTTGATTTTTAACAAAACTGATTTCGCACGACACGAAGAGCCTGTGAATAACCGGAGCGAGATACATGTCATACTAAAAATAGCGGAAGCGGATTCATCAGCCGCAACGGATTCCGTACCCGGCACGGGGGATACCACCGGTACAGATACGACTGTTATGGATACTACTGCCGCACCGCTGACATCTCCGGTTTCTCCGACAACACCCATGACATCAACTGATTCTACTGCGAATCCTCAAAACGTCGTCCAAGGTACCGTTAGTGACAAAAATGGCCCTATAACAGGCGTTACGGTATCCGTAAAAGGACAACCGACCTCCGCGGCAACGGATGAACAAGGTCGGTTCAGCATCCCAGCCAATACAGGCGATATACTGGTGTTTAGTGCTGTTGGTTATAAGGAATATGAGGAACCGCTCAACAGCAGAGAAAAAATAGAGGTGTTGCTGAGTGAAGAATCAAAGACTATTGAATCTGTACAAGTAGTGGCTGTTGGGTATGGCACGATGGAACGTGCGACATTAGCCAGTTCGGTATCCAGCATAGGAGCAGATGAGATCGAAAACGAGGTGCTTCCCAGTATTCCGCAAGCTATCCAAGGAAAAGCCGGCGGAGTCCAGGTGACGCAGAAATCCGGTTCACCTGGGGGCGGGCTTAGCATCCGGGTACGTGGTACCACTTCGATAAATGCGAGCTCCGATCCCCTGTACGTCGTAGATGGTATTCCGGTAAACAGTACAACGAACTTTACCGGCGGTTCAGATTTCAATTTCGGCGGAGGTACACAGGGTATCAATGTTCTTTCGTCGCTCAACCCTGCTGACGTACAGTCTGTCGAAATACTAAAGGATGCAGCCTCCTCTTCTATTTACGGTGCTAGGGCAGCCAACGGTGTCGTCCTCATTACGACTAAAAAAGGAGAACCCGGCACAAGCCAATTTCATTTCAACATGTACGAGGGGTATTCGGAAATGCCATCCGAACGCAAATATGAAATGATGAATACTGCACAATACCAGGACTACATGCGGGATTATTATTTTTTTAGAGAACAGGACGATCCTACATCTACCATGCCAGACCAAATTTTAGCTAATCCTCATATCAACACGGATTGGCAAGATGCGATGTTCCGGAAGGCCGGCACAAGAAGCTATGAACTTTCTGCCAGCGGGGGAAGTGAAAACACACAATATTACACATCATTGGGCTATATGCGACAAGGCGGAATCATGCTCAACTCTGATTTTAACAGAATCAGCGGTCGAATAAACCTGAACCACCAACACAATGAAAAACTAAGGTTTGCAACGGCAATTAATGTGACGCGAGCGGAAAATGACCGCATACAGGAAGAAAATTCAAAGGAAGGTCCAACGAAAACAGGTATTTTCTCTCCTCCCAATATACCGGTGTACGACAATAATGGAGGGTACGCTTATGACCAGGTCAGCCTGTCACGAGAAAATCCCATAGCTATGCTCAATTTACCGGTAAACAATGCACAGACCTGGCGCGTGTTGGCAAATGTAAGCGCTGAATACCAATTTGTTCCGTCATTAACATTGAAAACAAGTTTTGGAACCGACATCAGCTTTATCGACGAGACATTTTTTATGCCGCCCAATGGAATCCGCTCATTTGCTAGTCAGGGTGGTATCGGCGCACGACGCAATACACGCGACCAGCTTTGGATCAACGAAACAACATTAACGTTTGACAAACTATTTGGCGACCACCAGCTCAATGCATTGGGTGGATTCTCCGTGCAGGAATCCCGACTGGAGTTTGTCCATGGACAACGTTCCAATTTCCCCTCCAATGATATCGAGCATATCAATGCAGGTGGTGTTATCACACGGGCAGATGCATATCCAGAAGAGTGGGCTATTGCCTCCGCTTTTACGCGTGTAAATTATAATTATAAAAAGAAATATATCTTAACAGCCAATTTGCGTACGGATGGATCATCCCGTTTCGGTAGCGATAACCGATGGGCAACGTTTCCCTCTTTGGCCGCGGCATGGCGTCTATCAGAGGAAGACTTCATACAGAACCTTCCTGTTATCAGTGATTTGAAACTGCGGGCTAGTTGGGGTATTACCGGTAATCAAAATATCGGCAACTATGCTAGCTATTCCCTTTACGCGGGTGGAAACAACTACTTGGGGATGCCAGGTTTTATTCCATCGGTTTTAGGCGACAGAAACTTAAAATGGGAAACAACGGCGCAGACCGATGTCGGAATTGACGTTGGATTATTTGATGATCGAATTTTCCTTCTAGCAGACTATTACCATAAGAAAACTTCGGACCTTCTTATTGGTGTGCCAATTCTGACCAACTCTGGCTACGTGAACCGATTTACTAACTCCGGTGATATTGAGAACAAAGGATTCGAATTTGAGTTGACTACGCGCAACCTAATCGGCGATTTTAAATGGACCACGTCTTTAAACATGACCTTCAACCGCAACACGGTTTTGGCACTACCCGACGGAGTCGACCAAATCTTAGGTGGTGTAGGCAGTCTGAATATCGCTATGGCGGGATTACCTTTAGGTTCTTTTTACGGTTGGAAAATGATCGGTGTTAATCCCGAGACCGGTATGATCGACTACGTGGGACAAGACGGTCAACCGACTACACCGACGAGTGACGAGGACAGACAGATCATCGGCAATCCGCACCCAGACTTCTTCGGGGGTATCACGAACACCTTCCAGTATAAGAACTTTGATTTTAGCGTAATGGGGCAATTTACTTACGGCAATGAGATGTTCAACTATACGTTAGCTTCGGGACTGGAGGGCTATAATGCCAGTTCAAATGCTTTCATCGATTGGGTAGATCGCTGGCGTCAACCGGGTGATATTACTGACATGCCTCGTCCGAGTCCAGGTAGTTTCGATAACGGCGCCATCTCCGATCGGTTTGTGCAGGACGGTTCTTTTTTCCGTATACGTAACATTACACTAGGTTATACGCTTCCACAAGCGGTGACAGAACGGATGAAGGTAAATAGGCTTCGGGCCTACATCACCGTGCAAAACGCGTATGTATTTACCAAATACCGCGGCTTCGATCCGGAAGTAAGCTCCAGTCATGGTGGCGCCAACACGGGGCTTATCTACGGATATGACTATGGTAGTTATCCTCAGCCACGCATATTTACCGCCGGTGTTAATTTATCTTTCTAATCTATTAAATGTAACATACTTATGAACACGATACATAAATTATTTTTGTCCGCTTCACTGCTCGTTAGTTTTACATCCTGCGAGAGCTTCCTTGATCGGGAGCCACTTGCGCAGGTCACGCAAGACGATTATTTCAATTCGGAAACCAATGCTAATTCCGCTGCAATAGGGATGTACCGCACGATGACCAGCTCGTTTACCTATGGACAAACGATGGTTATAGTACCCGAGTTTTCAGCGGGCCATGTTTCCCACGCCGCGATATTTCCAGAATACGAAAATTTTAAAACACACGAGGTTACCGCGACCAACCCGTGGATCGCGAATGTATGGCAAGGGATATACGCTACAATCAACGCGGCCAATAACATCATCGCTCGCGTATCCGAAATGCCCGAAAACACCATTTCCGATGAAAAGAGAGCACAACTTATCGGTGAAGCTAAATTTGTTCGTGCTTTGAATTATTTCTTCTTGGTACGGGCTTTTGGTCGTGTACCGTTAAAATTAACAGCGACTACGGAGGACGAAGATATAGCTATTCCCCAGTCTGAACCTTCTGCCATCTATGAGCAACTGGTAAAAGATCTTGTCGAAAGCATTACAGAACTTCCTGAGGCGCACGAAACTACCGAAGCAACCAAAGGTAGAGCGACAAAGGCTGCGGCACAAGCGCTATTAGCCAAGGTTTATCTTTATCAAGCATCTATTACAAACGATTATGCCTTAGCTGCAAGTACAGCAGCGGAAATAATTAATGCAGAAAACTTTCAATTAGCAGACGATTTCAGTACTATTTGGGCATCCGAAAATTCAGCTGAATCCATTTTTGAGTTGCAATTTGATGATCAAACAACCAATACCCTGGCATCGGTAAGTAATGATAATGCCAGTATGCTTTTCTATGTAAAAGACGAGTCTATCCGAGAACTATTTGAGACTGGCGATAAAAGACAAGATTTCTCTATATTTCAGGGATCAAATGATCGTTACTATATGGGAAAATTCCCCAACGCGACCCCACCAACTCAGAACCTGCCCATCATCCGTCTGGCAGAAATCTTACTCATTCATGCAGAAGCGGAAGCGAGGGTTAACAATAGTGTAAGCGATGCCGCATTCAATTCACTTCAACAAGTATTGACACGGGCGGGCGTACCAAGAAATAAGGGCGATTTTACTTCTGTAGATAGTTTCGTCAAGTTTGTACAGGAGGAAAAGGAACGGGAACTTCTCTTCGAAGGCGAAACATGGTTTGATTTCTGCCGAACAGGATTAGCGATGGAAAAGTATGAAACGTTAACAAACGAAAATCAGTTTGTTTATCCAATTCCTACAGCGCAAATCAATCTCCGTCCGGATATCCTAGAGCAGAACCCGGGATATTAGCAACAAAGGGCAGACGCGAGTGTCTGCCCTTCTATATTATGATTTAAACTTACTTGCCAATGCGGCTAATTTACTGGCCATATCGGTTTCGGGTGTTTTCGCTCTCCTTTGGTCATCATGACGCTTGCGTGGAGGTGCGGGCTTTTCATCGGATTTCATCGACAAGCCAATGCGATTTCGTTTCTCATCTATTTCAGTTACAGTCACCATAACATGCTGTTGTACCTTAACAACCTCATTCGGATCAGATACAAAGCGATTGGCTAGCTGGCTTAGATGCACTAAACCATCTTGGTGAACACCGATGTCGACAAATGCCCCAAAATTGGTGATATTTGTTACAATACCAGGCAGTTTCATACCAATACGCAAATCGCTGACGCTGTTAACGCCGTCTGTAAACTTAAACTCTTCGAATTGTTCACGCGGGTCACGTCCGGGTTTGGCCAGCTCAGCTATAATATCGTTTAGGGTCGGTAGTCCGACTTCTGCCGAAACGTATTTCTTTAAATCTATCTGCTTGCGCAATGCCTCGTTTGTCAGTAAATCCTGTACATTGGCTTGAAGATCTTTTGCCATTTGCTCCACCAGTGCATACCGTTCAGGGTGTACAGCAGAACCATCCAACGGATGTTCGCTGTGACGGATACGGAGGAAACCTGCCGCTTGCTCAAAAGCTTTATCCCCCAAACGTGGAACCTTTCTCAGTTCCTTCCGCGACTTGAACGGCCCATTTGCCACCCGATAATTCACTATTTGCTGTGCGAGGGACGGTCCGAGTCCAGATACATACGCCAAAATCTGCTTAGATGCTGTATTCAGTTCCACACCTACGGCATTCACACAGGAAATGACCGTATCATCCAACGAGCTTTGCAGCTTGTTTTGATCGACATCGTGCTGGTACTGGCCTACCCCGATAGATTTAGGGTCAATCTTCACCAGTTCCGCTAACGGATCCATTAATCGTCTTCCGATAGATACCGCTCCGCGAACCGTTACATCATAGTCTGGAAACTCTTCCCGGGCCACATCCGAAGCGGAATAAATCGATGCGCCGGATTCATTCACCATGACGACCGTAACATCTTTTAAACCTAATTTTCGGACAAATTCTTCTGTCTCACGACCGGCAGTACCATTACCAACAGCAATCGCTTCCACATCGTAGCGTTTCACCAACAATTCTATCGTTTTTGCAGCTTCCGCTAAACCCCCTGCGCCATTATGCGGAAAGATCGTCGTATTCTCCAATAGTGCGCCCTGGGCATCCAACACGACCGTTTTACACCCTGTACGGAACCCCGGATCGATTGCCAACAATCGTCTCTGTCCCAAAGGTGCCGCCAGCAGTAATTGACGGACATTGTCTGCAAAAACGCGGATGGCTTCTTCATCTGCTTTTTGCCGGGTTAATACCCGCACCTCGGTTTCCATGGATGGCTTCAGCAATCTTTTATAACCATCCTGCAACGCGAGTCGTACTTGCGCGGCAAGATCATTATTAGCTTTTATATAGATTTTCTCCATAGCCGAAAGCACCATTTCCTCGTCTACAGCAATGTCAAGATAGAGCATTTCCTCTTTCTCGCCACGGCGCATGGCCAACACCCGGTGAGATGGTGCATTTTGAAGTGGTTCCGACCACTCAAAGTAATCTTTGTACTTCAACGCATCTTCTTCTTTTCCTGGGACGACACGCGAAACAAACTGTCCTTTATCCAAAAATATCTTCCTGGATCTTGCCCGTACCTCGGCATCTTCCGCAATCTGCTCTGCGATAATATCGCGGGCACCTGCTAAAGCTTCTTCTTCCGATGCCACGCCCTTCTCCGAATCGATAAAATCGGCAGCTAATACCGATATGTCGTCTTTCTCTTGTAAAAGCAATCTATCTGCCAACGGCTGTAACCCTTTTTCTCTCGCCATCGAAGCCCGTGTTTTGCGTTTCGGTTTGAACGGCAAGTAAATATCCTCCAGGATGGCTATCGTCTCCGCTTCTTGAATCTGCTGTTCCAATTCGGATGTTAATTTCCCTTGTTCCGTGATAGATTTTAGTACCGTTTCTTTGCGTTTGTCCAGATCGCGTAATTGCTGGACACGGTCACGGATGGTGGTAATCTGTACCTCATCTAAGCTTCCGGTCATTTCCTTACGATAACGGGCGATAAACGGAACGGTTGCCCCTTCGTTTAATAAGCCGATAGTGATGGAGACCTGACGGCTATTTATCCCCAGTTCTTGCGAAATAATAATTTCGTATGCCATATTTAAGTAAATGTAAAAAAGGAAAGCTGTAGGGTTACCAACAGCTTTTAGAATGGTTATTATATGCTAATAAATTTAAACATTTTTAGGCTGCTCCTCGTCGTCGGAAGGCTTTTTATTGGTTTGCGCAGACTCTCCCTCTGTCGTGTCCGTAGTATCTCCTTCATTTGAAAAGTGATCACTGTACCCGTAAGTATAATGTTCATCTCCTGAAGAGGGCTGCTCACCGTGATGATGTTGTACTGTGTGCTCCGGTGTCGTAAACTTAGGAAACTCTTTCTTCGCATCCTCTTCCACGTCAACAGCATCTTTGTCTTCTTTTTGTTGCTGTTTAATCTCTTCCGAGATTGTCTGGGATTTGGTTTTGGTCGCAGGTGTATCCTCTACCGTAACATCTAAATCTTTTTCAAAATTATTTATCTGATCGGAAATTTCCCGCTTTATGCCATCCGATGCGTCTTTAAATTCACGAATTCCGCGCCCCAATCCTCTCGCTAATTCGGGTAATTTCTTCCCGCCGAACAACAGTAAAATGACGATGACAATAAGCACCATCTCCTGTGTACCGATATTCAAGAATCCTAAACTCATTTTATCCTTCTCCTTTTAATCTTCTTAACAAGCAACTAAGGTAAGTCTTTTTACTTTTTTTACCTCAAAAAAAGTAAAAAAACCGACCGAAGGAGCTCATGAATACCAAATTTTAAACCTGCTGCCCGCAAGCTGGGACCCGCTACGCTCACGTCCCGAGGTTGCAAACGCGTATCCAAAGGGCAACCTTGAAACATACGAAATCTTTAAAAGCGAAAGCTCTGCAACATCAAGTATTAATAAGAGGTAATGCAAAACTTAACTATATTTGCAGACTCGAATATTGGCGCACTCGCGAAACACTATGTTACATCATCACTACAAACAAAATAAACATTTTTACTGGAGTGCCTTTGCACTTGCAGGACCTGTTATCATTTCTCAACTGGGCCACACATTGGTACAAACAGCAGATACGATCGTCGTTGGTAAATTTGTGGGAACAATTCCTTTGGCGGCGGTATCTCTTGTACATTCAGTATTTATTGTTGTCATGGTTATTGGTCTCGGCATTTCCTATGGTCTTACGCCCCTTATCGCACAAGCACACGGACAAAAGGACGAAGCGTCTTGCGGAATATTATTATCTAGCAGTTTTTGGCTGAATATAGTGACAGCGTTCGTGTTGTTCTTCGTCATTCAATTTGGCGCTACCTATGCTATGGAACATCTCGACCAAGACCCTCGTGTGGTCGAAGCTGCAAAACCCTATTTGTTCGTGTTGATGCTTTCGATTATCCCATTGATGGCATTCAACGCCTTCAAACAGTTTGCCGAGGGCCTTGGATTTACCCGACAAGCCATGAATATCACGATTTGGGGCAACCTACTGAATATCATACTATCTGTGGTATTGGCTAAAGGAATGTTCGGCATTCCCGCCATGGGTATTGTAGGCGTGGGGTATGCTACCTTGATTGACCGAGTGTTAATGATGTTGGCGATGTCTTTTTATGTACTGCGTTCGAAACGGTTCAGTCCATATACAAAAACATTTTCATTTTTTCACGCGGAACTTTCCCGGATAAAGAGCATTTTTAAAATTGGTGCTCCAATGGCCCTGCAATATGTCTTTGAGGTTGGCTCCTTCGCCGCGGCGTCGCTCATCGCAGGAAAGATTGGGGCGTTAGAACAGGCTAGTCATCAAGTTGCCATTACGTTGGCTTCCATGACCTACATGATGGCCAGCGGAATTGCGTCGGCTGCGACGATCAAAACGGGTCACAGTTATGGAAAAAGAAACATGAGGCGGGTAAAGAAGTTTGCGACCGCTTCGTATCACCTTGTTATTGTATTCATGTTGATCTGTGCGATAATTTTTGCGGTGTTTAATCAATATTTACCAAGAATAATCAGTGATGATCAGACTGTTATCAGCATCTCCGCGCAACTGTTAATTATCGCAGGACTGTTTCAGCTGTTTGATGGCACACAAGTCGTGGGGCTAGGTGTCCTGCGTGGAATGGGTGACGTCAATGTTCCTACCTTGATCACTTTCGTTGCGTACTGGATTGTTGGTATCCCTGCGGCATACCTTATGGGTATCTATTTCAACATCGGGGTGCAGGGCGTTTGGTACGGGCTTTCTCTTGGGCTATTAACCTCTTCGATATTGTTGTATATACGCTACCGGAGCATTATCCGCCAGCGAATGGATAGGTTTGGGTAGGTTGGTTGCATTTACTGGTTCGGCAAATTAGAAAACAAATTCTCCATAAATACGTTGTATTACAAGAAACTAAAACAAAATGTGATATGGACAAGTTGAAAAAATTCGATCTGATGGCGAAAATTGTCAGAGAACTAGAAGACGTACGAAATAGTCAGCAGGCTGTTTTAGAAAAGATAGGCAAAATTGAAGTCGACAATATGGAGTTGGGAGATAAATTAATCGAGTCCAAAATGCCAGATATCTATCAGCGGACCGCAGATAACGCCGATTCGATTCGGGAAATCTTGGAATCTTTCCAGGAGAAAACGGAAGAATACAGCGAAAAGAACAATATCGATAGACTGCGCGAACAAGACACTATTAACAATGTTAAGTAATGAAAAATGGCGTGCACAATACACGCCATTTTCGATTGTTTAAATCTCCCGATTTATATCCCAATTTTCTAAATAATCCGCGACACGTTTCAGGAAAGTGCCTCCCAACGCGCCATCAATGATGCGATGATCGTAAGACATAGACAGATACATCATATGACGGATAGCGATTACATCACCATGCTCCGTTTCCAAAACAGCTGGTTTTTTCTTAATCGTTCCAACAGCCAAGATTGCGGCCTGAGGTTGATTGATGATAGGCACGCCCATTATATTGCCGAAAGCACCAATATTAGTGAACGTAAAAGTTCCGCCCTGCGTATCGTCGGGCTTCAACTGATTCTGCCTGCTACGATGTGCTAAATCATTAACCGTTTTGCTTAGCCCGACAAGACTTAACTGGTCGGCATTTCTGATAACAGGGACAATCAAGTTGCCAGACGGCAATGCTGCGGCCATACCGATATTGATGTTTTTCCGCTTGATGATTTGATGTCCGTCAACGGATACATTAACCATTGGAAAGTCACGTAACGCTTTGCTGATAGCTTCAATAAAAATGGGGGTAAAAGTAATATTTTCGCCTTCCCGCTTTTTGTAGCTATCCTTTATCTTATTTCTCCAATTGACCAAATTGGTTACGTCTGCTTCTACGAAGGAAGCCACGTGTGGCGACGTTTTAACGCTATGCACCATGTGATCCGCGATGAGTCTACGCATGCGATCCATTTCCACAATTTCATCACCAGGTGTTACAGCTTTCGCGACGCCTTCCCTTTCTTGCTTTTTTTCTTCCATGGGAATCGTCCGTACGTGCGCTGATGTCGTTTTAGGAGATTCCTCTGGTGATCCGATTCCCCGATAATCTGTTGTGCGCTTGGCGATATAATCGAGTATGTCCTGTTTTGTGACCCTGCCTTCTGCCCCTGTACCTCGGACGCTATCCAGCTCAGCCTGACTAAGCCCCTCTTCCTGCGCAATATTTTTTACTAAAGGGGAGTAAAAACGCGTACCAGAATGTAGAACCGTCTTATCGCGTTGTTCCTGATCCAATAGTTGCGCACCTGGAACATCCAGTATGGGAACGTCTTCTTCGTCCGTAGCAGAAATGGCGCCTGGATACTCTTCCTTTATCGTATCCTGCTCAACTGTATCTTGGGATATTTCCGGCTGCGGTTCGGACCCTGCTTCTTCTCTCCCGGAAGCATCCGTTTCGTCGACTACTTCTCCCTCTATCTCAATCCACGCGATCACTTCACCCACTTGGGCTATTTGGTTCTCTTCGAAAAAAATCTTGGCTAACTTTCCTGTAACCGGAGCGGGAACGTCAGAATCCACTTTGTCTGTCGCTATTTCCACAATTGGATCATCCTCCTCAACCGAATCTCCGATTCCTTTTACCCATTTCGTGATGGTCGCTTCGGAAACACTTTCTCCCATCCTTGGAAGCACCACTTTATATATACCCATATTGACCTAAGTTCATTGAATGATCTACTAAATTAACATTTAATCTAACAAGTTCAATTAAACAAAACATAATATTTTATAATGAGTCAAAAATAAAATATTATTTCAATATATTCCAAAGCATCGTTAATCCTGCTATAACGGTACGTTCAATATTGATCGCTCTATCGTTTTTAAAATGGAACGTTTGTGTTCGTGTTTCGGATTTCCCAGAGACGGCTATACAGACTGTACCAACCGGTTTTGTTTCGGTTCCTCCACCGGGTCCGGCAATACCACTTGTGGCGATAGCATAATCCGTCCCGAATACACGCCTTGCCCCTTCCGCCATTTCTTTAACAGTCGGCTCGCTGACAGCGCCATATTGTGTTAATGTGTCGGGCAAAACGCCTAGAACATCCATCTTGGCCTGGTCAGAATAAACAACTGCAGCGCCTTGAAACATTCCGCTGGCACCCGGAACTGCCGTAATCTGTGCTGAAATGGAACCGCCGGTGCAGCTTTCAGCAGTGGAAAGTGTAACATCTTTACGCGTAAAAGTGTGTACTAAAACTTCTTCAAACGAACGATTGTCGACCGAAACAACATGATCCTTTACGCGTTCCACCACCTGTTCTTTAAAGCGATTAGTTAAAGTTGTCAAAGCTTCCATATCCGTTCCCCCGGCTGTGAAACGCAAACGTACCATACCGATTTTCGGAAGATAAGCTAATGTAATATATGGTGGCAAAGCGTCTTCTATATCGCCGATCTGTTCGGCCAAATGGGACTCACCGATACCAACCGTTAACAAGTAGGTGTTATAAATAAAGACATCACTTTTATATACCTCGCGCAACCTGGGCAATACGCGGTTTTCCATAAGGAACTTCATTTCAAATGGTACGCCAGGCAAAAAAGCGAAATATTTACCATCGCGTTCAATCGCCATTCCTGGCGCTGTTCCCACATCATTAAACAAAACAGTTGCATTTGCTAGCACCTCAGCTTGTCCGATATTTATAGCAGGCATGTTTTTTCTACCCGCACGGCGAAAAATCGCTTCCACATGTCTCAATACAGCCTCATTATGTACCAATGTCGTTCCAAAATAATCAGCCACTGATACCTTCGTGACATCGTCTCGAGTAGGCCCCAACCCACCCGTCATGATGATTACATCGGCACGCTCTTCAGCCTGTCGCAAAGCTTGCTTTATCGCGTGCCTTTTGTCCGAGATCGACGTCATGTGGATAACAGGAATATGCAACGCACCAAGATGCCTAGCAATCCACGCCGAATTAGTATCCACTACCTGTCCGTTTAATAGCTCGTCCCCTATCGTAATGATTTCTGCTTTCATTTTTATTTAAGTCTAATGTGCAAATTCAGGAACGAATCTCTCCCCCCAATTGTACTACCCCCAATTAACACTTAAATGTGGCATCCGGATATTTGAGGTATGTAGAAATTCATCCTTAGTACGATCCCTTATCTCAACTATCCGAAGCCACGAATTTTTTGGTTCTTTTTTAAGGAAAAAAAGAACGATAAGATTATCAATATCTATAATGACTCTCGCGTTTCGTCAATTTCAAATCTTGCAATATCGATGCTTTAGCACGGATGGTAATATTATAACTTTGGTATTGTCCAAAAGGTGTCCAACCCACTGACATATCCCAACAGTGCAAATCACGATAAATACTAAACCGCGTAAGCGAGAGGGCTTTTTGCCTAAGATCATAGCCTGTATTAAATTGTACTTTCCATTTCGGTGTAACGTTAAAATCACCATTTATATTAACCGTCGCGGTGATGTTATTCATCATCCGTCTTTCTTCGCGATTCCAAGCCTTATTGTAATTCATACTGAAAGAGCCATTTAAGTTCCAGGGAATATTAAAATCGACGAATGCATTGGGATCGGTACTGATACGTGCGAGCGCATTTGCCTGCTCCGCTGTCATATTGGGCATTTGGTTACGGAGAGAATCGAGATTATCATTCCGGCTTTTATTGGCGTTGGGGTTAAGGCTGTAATCAAACGACAAACCGAAATTAGTAAGTCGCGCCAGATTTCCATCCTGGATAGCAAACCTATTGATCTTTTGCCCCGTCTCTGGGTTAAAGGCGTAAGGATCAAACGTACCATTAAAGTTTAAGTTTATCTTTTCTTTGAACAGCGAAGTACGCCCTGAGAAGCTAATATTAGAGAGTTTTAAGGAGTCTGCCATAAAATTATAGTTCCCACTGAAGGTCAGACCCTGTATAATTTTCACTTTTCGAAACGCTTCGTTGCCTGTGGTATCGTTGTTGTTCCGGACTTTGGCCTCGATATTGTTATCGACCGAAAAACCGATACCCATGGATTTACCGGAACCCGGCCCCCCAAAAATGCCACCTTCAAAAATAGAGTAACGTTCCACCACACCATTATCATTTACAAAATCTCGATAAAAACCATAACGAGCGTCCGAGAAATCGGGGCGATAGTTGAGGTTAATTGATGGTGTAATGACGTGTCGAATAGCTTCGATTTTTCCCATTTTAGGATACATACCATAAACCTTTGTCGAAAGACCCGCCGACATGGAGTAGTCGTAAGCACGCTCGAAACCGCTCACCGTGTCACGCATTGCAGAAAAACCGTTGACCTCGTTGATCAACTTTTTACGCACACTTTGCAGGTACCAGCGTTCTGTATAGTTTATGGAGGTGTTAAACTGAAAATATTTGAAAGCATTTAAACTTAAGCTGATCGGTATATTATGTTGAAATCCATTGGTAAAATCGTTTAGTGCTTCTTTTTTAAAAAGTAGCGAATCTGCAGTAGATATCGTATTTCTACCTTGCAAACTATATCCCACGGTAATCCGCTGATACCATTTTTGATCGCCCACGCGATCTTTAGAATCGAAAGGGTTAAACGTGGATACGTTCAAACTAAATGATGGTAGTTCCAAATCTACCTGACCTGACGCCATATCTTGCCGATGACTTAAGTTGGCTGTAAAATTCACCTTCCCATCTGCAAACACTTTACCATATGCAATCGAAGACGACATATTGTTCCGCGTCAGGTCTTCCATCGAGTTTTGTTGATTAAAACCCGTATTCCGGAAATAGGAACTGGTACCAAAATTAACAGAAGCAGAAAAAGAAGTCCCGGGATTGGCTTCTTGTCGCTGCGTGTGGTTCCACGTTACGTTAAAGTCACGATTGACGCCATAATTATCTGTGCCCTCTACCCCCGATGGCGTAGAAGCATAACGGATGTTAAAACCGCCACTAAACTTATAATTGACGAGATAGTTGGTACGAACACTTGCTTCCCATGCGCCTTTAGAGTATAGACTTCCTCTAATCTCAGAATCCCAGTAGTCATTAAATGCTAGGTACCACCCCATATCACGGATAGAAAAACCACGCGTCGCGTCCTCTCCAAAAGAGGGGAATAGAAGTCCAGAAGACCTTTTATCGTTCTTGGGAAAGAAACCGAAAGGAATGGCTATAAATTTAATCGGAATATTTTCCACCACGAGAAACGCTGGTCCTACTATAATATGATTTTTCGCCAATAGGCCTTTTGTAAACTGAATGCCGAAGTGCGTATGCGGATAGGGTAAATTACATGTACTATACATCCCTGTTTGCAAAGAAAGTTCATCGTATAAATTCTTTCGGACTACTCTCGCCTGGATATAAGCTCCATCTTCCTCTGTCATGATACCATAGGTATTTCCCTCCCTGGTTTTATAGTCATATACTAAGGAGTCTACCGATTTGGGGCTCTCTCCCGGAAATATAACTACCGGACGACCGATGTAATTGCCGTTATGATCTATGACTCCGCTAGCAAACAGCTGATTGGTATTTCTATCCAACCGGATATAGTCAGCGGCCAATTCAAAGTCTTGGTATTTAACTTTTGCACCGTTATAAAGGTGAAGCATATTTTTACTTACCTCATTCCAGGAGGAATCGTTAGCAACAATAGTAACCATGGTTTCCAGGCCACTTTCATCCTCCATCATCACGGTGTCTTGACCTTGTGTTTCCTTTAAATGGTTTCTGGTGGTATCTGCTAACGTTGTTGAATCGGTAGCTCTTGTCGTGTCGACCTTATTTTTTACGCTATCAGGAACAATTAATAAGGTATCTTGAACGTTAGATAAAGTGGCTCTTGAAGACGAAGCAATTTGTGCATCGGAGCCCGAGATGGCCACAAATAAGAACAAAATGCTACAGAAAAAACAAGTTAGCGTCTTCAATGTTAATTATGAATGTTATTTTTGTGTTTACTAAAACTACCTGTCGGCAAAAATAGGCAAAAAAGATTTAGAAAGCGCGACAGACAAACGTTAATAAAAAATAAATTTTAGACTACCTTTGTAGCATATTTTAAACGAGGATATACAAGGATATAATACACATGACGAGAAATTTAAATGTAAAAAGGCTGACCTTATTTGTGGCTACGATTTTTACGTTGACGGTAACAACTTCATCCATTACTCCTCTCGCTTCTCCCGACTCGCCCCCAAGGCAGGAACCAAAAGCTGCCGGACAACCGGTCCGTATGATCGTGCTTGACCCTGGTCACGGTGGAAGAGACCCTGGCGCAAGAGGCGCGAGATCTAATGAGAAGGATATTGCCCTTCAAGTGGCTTTAAAGCTAGGAAAAAAAATAGAAGATGAGCTCCCTGGAGTAAAAGTTGTCTACACACGTAAGACCGATATATTTATCCCGTTGTACGAGCGGCCGGCGTTGGCAAACAAACATAAAGCGGATCTTTTTATCTCCATTCATTGCAATGCCGCCGCAACGCGCCGGTCGCCCGCCAGGGGGACAGAAACGTTAGTGTGCGGATATAATCGTCTAGGACAACAAGACGCTGCTATTCGGGAGAACGCTTCGATTTTGTTAGAAGACAATTACGAAGAAAACTATGGTGGCTTTGACCCGAAGGATCCATCTAGCATGATTGTCTTCCAATTGATGAAAAACCAATACCGTAGGGAAAGCATCAAATTGGCTTCCCTAATGCAGGACAAGTTCTCTACATCCAATCGTCCCGACAGGGGTGTTAAAGAGCAATCTCTAGCGGTACTTTCTACCGCGGGTATGCCGGCTGTGCTGACCGAGCTTGGTTTTATGAGCAGCTCTACCGAAGAAAATTATATGTTGTCAACGGCGGGTCAAAAAGAGATAGTTCAGAACTTATTTGATGCAATTAAAACGTACAAAACCGCGGCTGAACGATAAACATTTGTTACATTCGTTTGTTGTTAAACATATAATGGATTTAATTTACCCAAGCTAGATATATTTTGAAAATATCAAACGAAACGAAAGTCGGTATTATTACCGTGGTTGCGCTCACCCTCTTGTTCATAGGTTATAATTTCTTGAAGGGAAATGATGTGTTTTCCCGTGAAAACGTGTTTTACACGGACTATGACAATGTGGATGGTTTAACCATCTCTAAACCTGTCGTCGTCAGCGGTTACCAAATCGGACGTGTATCGGAAATGAGACTTTTGGAAAATGGCAAGATCCGTACGCACTTTAAAATTAAAAGTGAGTATGATATCCCTTCCAATACAGTTGCCCGCATTGTAAGCGCTGACCTTTTAGGAAGCAAGGCCATTGTATTCCAGTTGGGCAATAGTAAAACCATGGCGAAAAGCGGCGATCCGCTCCTATCGGACGTACAAGCAAATTTATTGGAGAAGGTGGAGCCCCTGCAACTAAAAATAGAAAACCTCGTCGTCAAGTTAGACTCCGTACTTTCTGCGGTGAACACAGCATTAGATGTTGAGTTTCAGCGTGATTTTAAAAGCAGTTTACGCAGTATTTCCATTTCGTTGCGAAACATGGAAGCGATTACCAGTGATGTGGAAGGATTGATGGGGTCGGAAAAAATCCGATTCGCCAGAATCATGCAAAATCTCGAGTCCATTACCAATAATTTCCAAAAAAATAACACCAAAATCAACAATATTCTTACAAATCTAGACAGCTTGTCCGATGACCTTTCCAAGACAGAAATCAAGTCAACGATCGACAACGCTACTCAGGTCATGAAAAACGTGGAAGTTATTACCACCAAGATTAATAATGGCGAAGGGTCTATCGGCTTATTATTAAATGATGAAAAACTTTACCATAATCTTAACCACGCTTCCGAAAGCCTTGATAACTTAATTAAGGATGTAGAGGAAAGGCCTGGCAAATATATCCGTCTAAGTATTTTCGGAAAAAAAGATACGAAATAATCATAACAAAAGGGGTTCGAGCTTATTACTCGAACCCCTTCTGTTATAAGGTCTCCTTCAGCCAGCCAAAGAACTCGCGTTGCCATACCAGCGCATTATGCCCCGAGAGTACCCAATGATTTTCGTCTGGAAGATAAACCAAACGACTTTTGATGTTTTTTAGCTGGGCGGCTTGGAAAGCTGCCAAACCCTGTCCTATTGGCACGCGGTAATCTTTCCCACCCTGGAAAATTAAGATCGGTGTGTTCCATTTATCTACATGCGTTATGGGATTAAAATCTGTATATGTTTTCGCATTGTTTTTATCCCAATATGGCCCACCTAAATCGTGATTCGCAAAGAATAGTTCTTCTGTTGTTCCGTACCAAGACGTCATGTCAAACAACCCACAATGCGAAATAAACGATTTAAATCGGCCTTCGTGCACACCTGCCAGCTGAAATACTGAATATCCGCCGTAGCTCGCGCCAACCGCAGCGATGCGCGCATTATCAACGTACGGTTCCTTCGCTAAATCGTCGATCGCCGACAGATAATCTTTAATCGCCTGGCCACCCCAGTCTTTAGAGATATCCTCGTTCCATTTCACACCCCAGCCTGGCATTCCCCGACGGTTTGGCATAATCACGATATAACCTTGCGAGGCCATCAGTTGGAAATTCCAACGATAGGAATAGGTTTGTGTCAACGCGCCCTGCGGGCCGCCCTGGCAATACAACAAAGTCGGATACTTTTTAGTAGGATCGAAATTTGGTGGATAGATAACCCAGGAGAATAGTCCTTCACCATCCGAGGCCTTGGTAAAGCGTCCTTCTACTTCTGTTTCTGCTAAATGGCTGTAAATATTGTCGTTTACCTTGGTGATAGCTCCCAAAGCTCTCTTTTTGAAATCGTAACGATATATTTCCGCAGCGCGCGTCATGGTCGTAGATGTCACAATTAAACCGCCATCTACCTCTCCGACAATACCCGCAATATCGAATTTACCTTCACTGATTTGCGTTATGCTGGACAACGTATTCTGCGTAGAACTTTTCGGCAGCTCTACTTCAAACAGCTGTACCGTGCCACGAACCGGAGCTGTAAAATATATCTTCCTACCATCTTTGCTCCATATATAGGAATTAACCGTTCCGTCCCAGTGTGCCGTCAAATTTTTGCGTTGTGTTGTTGCCTTATCGAAAATGATAATATCATTTTTATCAGCTTCGTAGCCGTCAGTTTTCATGCTAAGCCAAGCTAGTTGCTGCCCGTTCGGACTATATATAGGATGTGTGTCATAACCGTTCATGCCCTCCGTAAGATTAGTGGTTACTTTGCTGGCTACATCGTATCGGTATATATCCGTATTGGTGCTGGAGGCATATTCTTTCCCAAATCTCTTCTTGCATACATATAGTACGGCTTTGCCATCTGGCGTCCAAGTAAAATCGTCCGCCCCCCCAAAGGGCGCTTGCGGACTGTAGAACGGTTCGCCTTCCAAAATATCCAACGGCTCTCCCACCTTACCGTTATCATAAGGGGCTATAAACGGATGACTAAAACGACCATCATTAAAAGTATCCCAATGTCTATAATCTAAATCGTCATAAATATAGACATCTGACTTGGGTAAATCGCTGTATTTATCTTTACTGTGGTAAGGATGAATGAGCACGGCCCGGCTAAAGAGGATCTGTTTCCCATCTGGGGATAACTTCACATTTGCCAACCCACCTTCTATATCTGTTAGCTGTTTCGCTTCGCCCCCGGCCAACGGTTTTGACCATAACTGTTCTTTAAACAGATAAATGACTTCGCCATCGTTATTTATCTGGACTACTGATTCACCACCTTCTTCCTGCGTGAATTGGACTGGTTCTCCTCCTTTTATTGGAATGACATAGAGGTTTTTTTCTGATTTATTCTCGCCGAACGTATAATTGGATACACCGTACACCAACCATTTGCCATCTGCCGATAGCCCTTCTGCTGATACACGTCCCAGTTCCCACAGTTTTTCCGGGGTCATCACTTCTTTTTTCAAATGATATACTTTATTTGTTGTCACCGGTCTTTTTACTCTCATATTCGAATTCTCCTGTCCGAAAGACAAGGTACTCACGATCATAGTACAGGCTAAAATTGAAATTTTATCCATAAAGTTTGTTCTTTTTCATCGCAAGATAGGAAATGTAGCTTCGATTTAAAAATCGAGTTTTCTTTATAATTTTTTTGTGTCGCTCAAGCCGCGGCATAGCTTATACTTTTTTTCTCTCAAAAAAAGTCGTCGCTTCAGATATTTGAGATCACGGATAGTACTAAGGGCGAATTTCTACATACCTCAAATATCTGGATGCGACAAGTAAAGTTAAGGAGGGGTTCATGCAATTGTATTCCCCCCTATTAACCTAGTAATCCCATATATAAAAATTTTGAAATTGCAGAAATATTATTGACGCACTATCTCTCCATTCAAAACTATTCTCGATGCGGGAGAAGTGCGGGGTAGAGGGTCGCATCAAATTTTAAAGTGGGGAGTTTTATGAACTTGTGTTTACTTTGGTGTTCATGAGCTCCCGTTGGTCGGTTTTGCTTCTTTTTCACGGGGAAAAAGAAGAGAAGAAAGTTATTTCCTCTCAAACTGATACCAATTCACGCGAATGGATAGCCTCATCAATAAAGCTAGGATCACAAACACACCTATTGTACCGACAATCAGAGAATAATCCTGTAACTGCATCAATGAGTAAATAAAGACGTAGAAGGCAGAAAGGATACCGCTGAAAATAAACGCAATCTTTTTGTCTCTTGTGATACCAAAGATAAATGATGAAATGAGAATAATCGTGGCTAACGCAGCAATCAGATAAGCAAAGTTAAACCCAATATACTCACTTAATGACAATAATAGTGAATAGAACAGCACCATAGCACAGCCAATTAATACATATTGGACAATATGCACCCGTTGCTTCTTAATGACTTCGGTGAAGAACAACGACGTAAACGTTAAAAGCACCACCAAAATACCATATTTAGCAACGCGTGTGGTTCTTTGGTAGTTATTGACAGACTCTAGAAAATTGACTTGTACCATATCTTGTTCTGTAGATAGGTGCACATTTGGTTCAGAAGAAGCGGAATAGGGCACTGTTGTAGCAGTAGCAGGATAATAATCTGCATCGGTGACCTCATAGTTCATTATTTGGTACATACGACCTCGCGCCCCTTTCCACTGCTGTGGAAATTTTCGGCTGAAGCTCGGAATCCGCCATTTGGCCGTAAAGTCCTGTTCTGAAATAGCCCGATCTTCCGGTAAAAATCCGCCGTTAAAGCTGGGGTTATCCCATGTACCAGAAACGACTATGCTGGTCTCGTTGCTGGTCGGAAAAACAGTCAGATTTCGCGATCCTCGTATATCTAAATTTATCTCAAATTCGTTTTTAGTCGATCTATCCGATAAATCTACATTGGCGACCATCGTCTGCTCAAAGAGTGCCACATCGGCATTACCAACTTCAAATTCCACCTCATCCTGCCCCATGCTCAGTTTCGGAATCGCTTTTATACCTTTTAGGTCACTTAGTCCAATAAATACCTTTGCGTTTTCCCATGCTAGATCCTCCGGATTCAAATCCAGTCTGACCAAGTCTATTTCATCGAATTCGCCACGCAACGCCACTGTTGCGTTATAAACGACCGTTTGATAGATCCCTCGCTTCAAATAGGTGGGCTCTACTGTAGATTCCACATCGAGTTTTTTCGAAACGAGAAAGACGTAATCTTTTTCGACATGGTTTTCTACGGTAATTTTACCCTTTTCATCGGTGGTGTTCACGCTATAGGAATAGGTATAGGGGATTCCAATAACAGGTCCGGAAACAACTTGTTTATCACCCCATTTGCTGGCTATTTCGTTGCTGACGGACTGATCCCTGTTTTTACGTTCTCTTATTAAATCCTTGACGCTCTCCATGGGAATAAGCAAGAGCAGAACCAAAAAGAGAATAATCCCTAATTTCAAGATGACAGAATTAGCCAACCGTTCAAAAAAGGTAGGTTGAGACGGTGGAAATGCGGGTGGATTGTTTTGATTTTCCATGTTTTTTTGTTTTTAAAAGTACTTTGAATTTCAAAGTTTGTGGGTAAAAAAATTATTTATATTGTTGTTTTATTAAATTTTCTAACGCTGTCAAATGGTTTTCAAAGGCTTTGACACCCTTTTCAGTCCGCTCATATCGCGTATTGGGCTTTCGATCAACAAAACTTTTCTCTACGCTTATATACCCCTCTTTCTCTAACGTTTTTAGATTGGACGCCAGATTGCCATCGGTCACTTCCAACGCTTCCTTGAGCGAACTGAAATCGTACGAATCATTTGCCATAAGTACGCTCATGATCTGTAGACGTATACGATTTTCGAATACCTTATCATATAGAGAAAAATCCAAACCCACTACTACTCGTATCTTTTATGTACAATGAAACCATAAATGATGTGCAATACGCCAAATCCAACCGCCCAAAACCACAATCCATAGCCAGGGAACAATAACGCGAATAATCCTAACAAAATCTCCAGTACGCCTAGCCAACGTACTTCTTTAAAGGTGTAAATACCTCCAGATGTTAAAGATAAACCATAAAAAATAAGAAGTGTTGCACCTATTAAACTAAAATAACCTTTTGAAAGCAGCACTAACGAGAACAGTCCGCCTGCTATCAATGGAATCGCCATGGCCAGTAGCATCGCTTTACTAGATGGATTCCAAATGTGCTGACGATTCTTCTTTGCTTTTTTACGTGCCATCCAAAGACCTGTAGTTAAAGAAGCAATTAAAACGGTCAGCGCGATACCCATGAGGTTATTAATAACAGCTGGCTCGGTAACATAATGGTCCCGATAATTAAAGCGACTATCGAAACCGTATACGACAACATAACCTGCCGCGGCTCCAAGCAATGCGTAAATACCGATCAGTACTCCAGAAAGTCCCGAAATAGATAACACCTTGGACGATTTTTCCATCATCGAGCGGATATGCCCTATTTCTTTTATTAAATCCTGCTGATCCATATGTGAATAATAATGTATCTATTTATCTCCTTCAACAACTATCTGTACAAACAAATAAAGTACTTTGAAAAACAAAGTAAATGAATACAAAGCATTTATACAAGCGTAAAATATGTTTTTTTTATTTTTATAAAATAATCCAAAAAAATCTTGCAAGATAACAGGAGGCTTACTATCTTTGTGCCACAATAAAAGTCCTAATAACTGCGGAAGTGGCGTAATTGGTAGCCGCACCAGACTTAGGATCTGGCGCCGAAAGGCGTGGGGGTTCGAGTCCCTTCTTCCGCACTTGATGTCCTCCCGAACTTAATAAACTCGGGAGGATTTTTTTTGTAAAATGCGTAAAAGCGAAACGAGAGTATGAATATTTCACACCAAACAGTTGACGACGTCAACGCGAACATCAAGGTTGAACTAGCGCCCGAAGATTACAACCCTTCGGTAGATAAAGCTATTAAAGAACAAGCAAAAAAGGCTAAGCTGCCAGGTTTCCGTCCAGGCATGGTTCCTCCGGGACACATCAGACGTACATACGGGAAATCGATCTTATTGGATGAAATCAATAAGTTGGTCAACGATAAGATTTCGGAATACATCAGCGAAAACAAACTGGAAGTTTTGGGACAACCTCTTCCTGTAGAGGATGATGCCGATGCGAAATATAACTGGGATTTTAACGACACGTTTGCCTTTACATACGAAATTGGTATCGCGCCTGAATTCGAAACACCGTTCTCTAAAGAAACAGCGTTTACAACTTACGACATCAAGGCAGATGATGCTACCTTAGCGGAGCGTGTTAAAAATCTTCGCCGCAGCTACGGTAAAATGACGAACCCGGAAGTTTCTGAAGAAGGAGATGTGCTATACGCCACGTTGAAACAAGTCAAGGAAGAAGGTATTGAAAAAACAACTTCTGTACGTACCGATATTATTGAGGACGCGAAAACTAAAAAGGCTTTGACAGGGTTGAAACAGGATGATACGGTTAAAATCGACATCAAAAAGGCCTTTAAAGTAGCGGATATCGCGCGCATCTTAGGCATTACCGAAGATGAGGCGGAAAATCTAGATGTAACAAAGTTTGAGCTGACTGTTAAAAACATCAACCGTTTGGAAGAAGCCGACCTAAACCAAGAATTCTTTGATAAGTTATTCCCTGCGGGTGATGTGACAAAAGAAGAAGAGTTCGAAGCTAAAGTAAAGGAAGAAGTTGAAGGTCTTTTTAAACAAAATGCCGACCAGAAGTTACGTAACGACATGTATACTTATGGTATGGAGAAAGTCGATGTCAAATTCCCAGAGGCATTCTTGAAAAAATGGCTGAAAGCGACGAATCCTAATATTTCCGATGAGGAACTGGATGAAGGTTTTGCTGATTTCTTAAGCAACTTGAGATGGACAATCATTGAAAACCGCATCGTTACAGCAAATAACTTGGAAGTTAAGTATGACGAAGTGATTAACTTGGCGAAAGAGCGCATCTACGCGCAAATCAAGATGTACAACATCAACGACGAGCCTACAGATGAACAATTGGGCCAATATGCTCTTCAGTTGTTACAAGATAGAGAACAAGCAAACCGCCTTTTCGAAGAAGCAAAAGCCCTTAAAGTTTTTGATTATCTAAAAGAAAACGTAACGTTAAAACCACAGGAGATCTCTTACGTAGATTTCGAAAAGTTGGATAAAGACAGCAAATAAGCTGTCTTAAAAATACCACAAATAAAGGCTACCTTTTTGGGGTAGCCTTTATTGTTTTTTTGAAAGATGTTACAGATTAGACAAGCTCTACCCACTGATGCAAATGCAATAGCGCCCATCATGTTGATGGCCATGGAAGATATTATTTACTATTTTATTGGTGAACGCCACCAGCAAAAAGCAATAACTTTTCTGGCACACCAAATCGCGCAAACTGGGAACCAATACAGCTACGAACATATCATCGTCGCGGAAGAAGATGGGAGCATCATCGGACAAATCTGTCTTTATCGCGGAGATGCGCTAGAACAGTTACGTGCGCCTATCCTCTCCTATTTAAACGCACATTTTAATAGGGAACTGAACTTCGGCAATGAAACACAGGCTGGGGAAGTTTATATTGACACCCTAGCAGTATCAGCTGCTGCACGGGGGAAAGGCATTGGAAAAATCTTATTGCTTTACGCCATTGATCTTTTTGTATATAGACAAAAAGAAGTGTTAGGTTTATTGGTAGACAAAGAAAACCCAAAAGCACAGAAACTCTATTTAAACATGGGCTTCAAACCTGTACGGGATGTCGAGCTCTTCGAGAAAGAATTAACGCACTTACAGTTTTCGTTGCCGTGACTGCCTCGTCGCTTCTGGGCCTAGAACCGGACGTTATATCCTATCGATATCCGGCCAAATGGAAATTTTCGATTAAAATCAGCGTACTGTTCATCTTCGAAATGCCCTTCCAATGCAAAATAGCCAGAGCTAACATTTAGGGAGAAACTCTTAATGACGCGTAAGCTGGCCTCTAGCGTCGCGGCGTGCAAAATATAATACGATTCGTTTCCGCTAACGGTGAAAAAGACACCACCATTGTAGTCGCCTGTGATAAGCAACCGGTTCAGTACACTTAATTCGGCACGGTAGCGATACCCCGCCCCCGAACCGTAATTATAATTCCGGCTTGCACCATATAGCAAATAAGGATCCGGTACAGCTGCCAATAGAATTGCCCCCACACCCAAACTCATGTTGAGCCGATTCTGCTTTTTATATCGAAACTCGGAATTCCAGTTATAAATTAAGTTCTGTGCTCCATAAAAAAATGCGTCATTATTGTAAAAATCGTAATTAGCGCTTAGTACCCCGTAATGTTCGCCACGCTTGGTCTTGAAAAACTTATTGCCATACAAAAGCGCATGTACATTCACGGCATTTATAAAGGTGCTGTCTCCTTTGCCAAATTCCAGGTTCACATAGAACTGATCAAACGGGCGTTTTAAATTTTGGAGACCGTTACTATACCATAGTCTGAGCCGCCCATATGACCCGTTTTTTCCTTTTTCCACAATATCCCCCTCCTGTGCATCAAACCGACGCATTCCTATATTGACTTCTGTCCATATCGCGGAAGAATCGACGGCGTTGTATTTGTCAACCTTACCCCATTTACCATCCAGCAGACGGTTTAGACCATTCACCGGATTAACAAAAAATGCGCCTATTTCATTCGAAGTTCTTAAACGGGGATACCTACTTCCTCTTCCTAAAATATTACGGGCAATACGGTGTGTCATTTCTCCCAGAATAATTCCACCATAGGTGGTATTTATTAAATCGTTAATCGAGGGGGCTTGCGTTTCGCCACCCGTTTCCCAAAGGTAACTTCCAGCCAACGTAGCGATACTGGACTGATAAAAGTTGTAGCCATTACTTCTGAAAGCATTAAAATAAAGCTGCCCATGATAAGGATGATCTAAATGATTGGTAGTAAACTGGTTGTCGTCCCAGTCCCAGGCAGAAAACCGTTGATGGTTGATGAAATTTTTAAAACTGATGTAGGAATAGGGATCTTTCGTAATAAACCGATTAAAAGTAGCGGGAAAGGCTTGCGCCAAAAACCATTCACTACCTGCTCTCCAAAATTTCTTTTCTCTTTTTGGCTCTTCTGCTGTGCGGGCAAAGCTAGGCCGTGAATGAACTTGTGAGCGTTGCCCCCAACGCGCATGCCGACTCGTGTCCAACAATTGTATGGTTGTGTCGACACCATGTAGGAATCCGAAATGTTGAGCATCTGCGTTAACGTTACATAACGATAAAACCGTCAACAACAAACAATACTGTAGTAATCTCATTATCATCTTAACCCGCAAAGGCATATTTTGTGTGATAGAAACGGAAAATCGAAAGAAAAAAACATGTCTTAGTATAATTTGTTACTTTTATGTTGGACCAACATAGACATACCATGAGGAAATTAATTTTATCGACTGTTTTAATGTTTATCACTACACTGATGATCGCACAAACAGTTCCAGATCTTAAGGGCGTATATACTACAAAAAAGGACGATACAAATATCGTTTGGATGTTTATTGATGGATATTCTTCTCAAACCACCTATAAGGATGACGCTTATGTATCAACTTTCGGCGGTCCCTATACCTATCAGGATGGGACGTTAGATGTTCAGGTAGAATATAATGATATTGATACCGACGCCATTGGTCAAACAAAAAGCTTTGCTTTGACTGCTAATGCTAACGGTATACAGGAACAATCTGGACAAGTATGGAAAAAGGAAGCGGCTAAAGCGCAAGATTTGGATGGGTTATGGCGAATAACCGGACGAAAACAAGACAACGACCTCGTCCAAATACATCAAAGTGGTACCCGCAAAACCATTAAGCTCCTGGTGGATGGGTATTTCCAATGGATGGCTATAGATCCAGGAGCGAAGACTTTCTCCGGTACAGGAGGGGGACATTATACGTTTACTGATGGTAAATACAGTGAACATATCGTATTTTTCTCGCGGGACAATTCGCGTGTCGGTGCTAATTTGAGCTTTGACGGCGAATTAAAAGACAGATCCTGGCACCATAGCGGTTTGAGTTCCAAAGGTGCTCCGATATACGAAATTTGGAGTAGAGATAATAAATAAAATAAGGAGCTTTCAGCCCGCCTTATCAAACTGCGGGCTGAAAAGCTACCCAAACAAATCTGAGCTTAAATAACGGTCGCCGCGATCACAGGCTACAAAAACAACCACACCCTCATCGATCTCGTTGGCTACCTGTAACGCTGCATGAAACGCACCACCAGTACTCATACCGGCAAAAATCCCCTCTCGTCTGACTAACTCCCGCGTTCGTCCAACAGCATCTTGTTGAGCAATATCAATCACGCGATCTACACGCGAAGCATCGAATATTTTAGGCAAATATGCTGCTGGCCACCGGCGAATCCCAGGTATAGAAGATTCCTCTGTCGGCTGACAACCAACAACCTGAATGTCCGGATTTTCATTTTTTAAGAACATCGAACACCCCATAATCGTACCTGTTGTCCCCATAGCACTTACAAAGTGTGTAATCTTTCCTTCGGTATCCCGCCAGATTTCCGGCCCTGTCGACTTGATATGGGCTTTATAGTTATCTGGGTTCGCAAACTGATTTAAAATAAAGTAATCTCCCGAAGCTGCTTTTTCTTCTGCATAATCACGACAGGTTTCCATATTATCCAATAGCGTTACCTTCGCACCATATGCTTCCATCGTTAGTGTTCGTTCACGCGTAGAAGTAGACGGCATAACCAATTCCAGTTCCAGGCCATACAGACCTGCGATCATCGCCAAGGCAATACCGGTATTACCAGAGGTGGCCTCAATCAATCTCGATTCTTTCGTAATCTCTCCTCTTTCCAATGCCGAGCGGATCATATTCAATGCAGCCCTGTCTTTCACCGAACCAGCTGGATTATTTCCCTCCATTTTAGCAAAAATCTTGACGTTGGAATTGTCATGAAAAGAAGTAATTTCCACAAGGGGTGTATTACCGATGGTATCTATCAATTTCCCCATTATGCGATAGGTTTTGAGTCAATAAATTTAGAATTAGGCTGATGGTAAACCGTAGTATAAGGATCTACACTCGAAGTCAGCCATACGTTTCCGCCAATAATGGAGTGATGACCGACCACCGTTTGCCCCCCTAAAATTGTCGCACCTGCGTAGATTATCACATGATCTTCAATAATGGGATGACGTTGGGTGTCTACCATGTTTTTCTCTACGCTCAACGCCCCCAGTGTAACACCTTGATATAGCTTCACGTGGTCTCCGATAATACAAGTCTCCCCTATTACCAGCCCGGTTCCGTGGTCAATATATAAGTATCGGCCGATTTGGGCTCCCGGATGGATGTCGATTCCTGTTTTGGAATGGGCATGTTCAGTCAATATACGAGGAATAAGTGGTACGTTCGATTTCCACAGTTGATGTGCCAGGCGGTAAACACATATAGCCGTAAAACCGGGATATGTCCGTATGACTTCTCGCAGACTCCGTGCGGCAGGGTCGCCATCCATAATCGCCTGCGCATCTGTAAGCATCACGTCATAAATGGCAGGAAGCTCTTCTAGAAAACGGCGCGCAATTAGTTTGTTGTCACAATGCGAGCACGCTTTTGTCTTCATCAACAATTCCAACAACTCTTCTTCGGCTTCTTCAAAAGCTTTACGTACATCATTCACATGTTGAAAATGAGACGATTGTCGTTCTGGAAACAGCAAATGGAGCACGTGCATCGCCCAATCTGCTATACGCGCATTGCTGGGCATGTCTTGGACTTCCATTTGTTTTTGATATATGTGACGATAAAATTCTTCCATTTTTTATCTGTGAGGTTTAGTGTTTTTCAAATTTAAAAAAACTCCACTTTCTATAATACTAATTTTTCAAATAGTTCTTGATGGGTATCCTCTGCCGAAATGCACAAACCTGGATGCACCACCGAACATTGTATGATGGTACTTCTTTTTGCTGTTAGCCAGCGGAAGCGTTCTGCTTGTTCTAAAGTAGCCAGTTTCCCTCCTCGATTATCTCCAGTGCAGATACGCTGAAAAGAATCCAGATGCTTCATAATTAACTCCAAATCAATATCTGGATCAAGCATTCTACATTTAGCTTCGTTTATGTAAAACTTGACCTGTGCATATCGCTGTTTCCGACAATAGAGTGCTACGCCAACATTAATAAACTCATCACGTTCCACGCGAGGGACTACGCGTACGATAGCATACTCATACAGTGTTCTCTCGCTCATGTTGTATCTGTTTAATAAAGTTTTCTGAATGGGCCAATCTTCCCAACAAAAAAGATATATATACGCGACGGGCGTCGTCTGGACTCGATTGCCTATGCTCGTCTTCTAACCATTCATCAGGCACAATCTGCAATATGTTCCACAAATTTTCTTCTGTAAAAAGAGAGCGGTACTGCGCATCCACCTCTTCTACCTTTGACGCGAATTTAAGTAGTACGTGATCCTTTATTTGTACAAAAGGTTTTTCCATCTGCTCTTTCCAGTTATCCCACGTGTGGTGAAAATAAAGTGATGCGCCGTGGTCTATCAGCCACAGCTCTTTATGCCATATCAACATATTGGTATTCCGTACGGTACGATCTACGTTCATAAGCAGTGCATCTAACCATACAATCCTGGAAGCTTCTTCTACACCTATCTCATCTACGTTCGGATCAAACGTAATTGCGCCGTTCAAAAAATGCACACCTAAATTTTTCCCTACCGAGAAACGTAATAAATCCTGTATTTCTTCATCCGGTTCCATACGCGCAAAAGATTCATCGAGGTCTGCAAAGACCAATTCGGGCATGCGAAGCCCCAAAAAGCGACATAATTCTCCTCCGATCAGCTCCGCAATCAATGCTTTCCTTCCTTGGCCCGCCCCACGAAACTTAATGACGTAGCTAAATCCATCGTCCGCATCCACCAAAGCAGGCAACGATCCTCCCTCCCGAAAAGGTTGGATATAACGTGTAATACGTACTTCACGTATCTCTGGTTTAAATATTTTCATCGTCCTGTCCTTATATCTGATGTTTCATACCTCAAAGAACGGAATTATTTTTCATCTGTATTTAATTTTATTTTAAAGGTGATGAAGCTATCAGATTTATAACCAGTGCCTGTTAAATAAGTATCCAGGAGCTTGCAAGCTCGATAATTCATCCCTCAAATATGGCTTGAATAAATCATGATGGTTCCTTTAATAGCAAATTGTACCTTTTTATGACCTGTCCCTTAAACATATTCTAATTATATTTGTAATTTGTAGGACTATCAATAGAAAAGGCAAGCGACAATGACGGACACGACTACCGAATACAATATTGTTATAAAACATTGTAAGGATTTATTTCTAAAGAAAACCAAAGATTACGGTACCGCCTGGCGAATTATGCGTCCGCCGTCTATAACGGATCAGATCTATATCAAAGCGCAGCGAATAAGGACGCTGGAAGTCAAAAAAGTTTCGAAAGTCGGGGAAGACATTTTAGGAGAATATATCGGAATCGTCAACTATTGCGTAATGGCGATGATGCAGTTAGAGATGCTCGAAGACGCAGAGGAAAACTTGGCGTACGATATTGTAGATCAGCGATACTCCAAAAAAGTAGATGAAACGCGTGATTTGATGTTTGCCAAAAATCATGACTACGGCGAAGCTTGGCGGGATATGCGTATTTCGTCGTTGACAGACCTTATTCTCATGAAAATTCATCGTGTCAAACAGATTGAAGACAATGGCGGGCAAACACTCGTATCAGAAGGATTGAAAGCAAATTATCAAGACATGCTCAACTATGCCGTTTTTGCACTTATAAAACTAGGACTTGCCGAACAAAACTAGACTCATGGAAACGAACTTTAACCCCACACGAAAAAAGAATGCTGGCACGATTGATATTGCATTAGGGTTTAGCCGGATATTTGTTGGTTTACTCTTCATTTTTTCGGGCTTTATCAAGGCGAATGACCCAACAGGTTTCGGCTATAAATTGGAAGAGTACTTTCTGGTTTTTAACATGGATTTTCTCAACGACTACAGTATTTGGCTTGCCGTTCTTATCTGTGGCCTGGAAATCATTCTCGGGGTATTCCTGTTATTGGGATTCTATAAAAATAAAGTAGCTTGGGGTTTATTGCTATTAACGATATTTTTTCTCTTCCTGACTTTCTATTCTGCTTTTTTTGAAGTCGTGAGTTCCTGCGGATGTTTTGGTGATGCCATCCCGCTAACACCCTGGCAATCGTTTATCAAAGATATTATCCTATTGGCATTCGTGCTTGTCATCTTCAAATACAGAACACGCATAAAGCCTATCCTCTCCAATCAGACTACAAGACGCCTAGTCAGTACGTTGGTCATTCTTTTATCTTTTGGGATAGGTGCCTATACCATTTACTTCCTTCCTTTTATAGACTTTCTTCCTTATAAGGAGGGCAATAACATACCGGAGCTAATGATACTCCCCGAAGGAGAAGAAGGAGATGTATACGAATACGTCTATGAAATCAAACATAAACAAACGGGAGAATTGAAAAAAGTCACTGATAAAGAATATATGGATGGCATTTGGGAAGATGACAACTGGGAAGTTATGGGTGAACCCACATCAAAGCTTGTCAAAAAAGGTTACCAAATCCCCATCCCGGATTTGTTGATATCGGATGCAGAAGGAAATGATGTAACGCAAGAGATCATAACAAACCCTTATTACAACTTTGTGGTGGTAAGCACTTATGTAGACAAACTATCTTTAGCAGACATTATCGCGCTGGATCGCATTAATACAACAATTCGTGATTTAGCGACAGACTATAACCTCCGCGCACTATTATTAACCACCAGTTCGTCAGAAGTAGCAAGAGGTCTTCAAGACGAAATGGATCTCGTACTGGAAACGTTCTACGCCGATGCCGTCCCTCTTAAAAGTATGGTTCGCTCTAATCCCGGCGTATTGCTACTGCAAAACGGAACGGTAATTAAAAAATGGTCAAAGATCACGTTCCCATCAAAAAGAGAATTGGAAGAAGATTATTTAGCAAAATAATGGATAAACCCATTTTTATAATTGGCTTTATGGGTAGTGGGAAGACTACCTTAGGCAAGAAGTTGGCCAGCCATCTACACTTAAAGTTTATTGATTTAGATCACTTGATTGTAGAGCGTGCTGGCATGTCGATACCCGAATACTTTATACAACATGGCGAACTGAAGTTTCGCGAACTAGAAAGTCAGATACTCAAAGAACAAGGTGGAAAACCGGCGGTTATTTCAACTGGTGGTGGTAGTCCGTGTTTTTTTGACAACATGCAGTGGATTCTGGAAAATGGTATCTCTATTTATCTATTTCTCACACCCAAAGCACTGTATAATCGGCTACAACAATCAAATATCGCTTCCCGTCCCGCTCTCCGTGGGTTACGTGATGAAGCTCTTTTACAATTCATTGAAGAAAAACTGAACGAAAGAGAGCCTTTTTACAGCCAGGCACATATCCGTATCGATCAATTAAACTCTTCTTTAGATACTATATCCCAATCCATTAAGACCTATGCAAAAAGCAATTAACTGTTGTTTACCCCTCGTATTGCTATTGTTTTTCGGCAGCTGCTTCAGAAGCAATACTGAAACAAATACGCTTGGAACCGGCAACACGCGGCAGGTATTTAATTTTAAAGGAATAGAGGATTTGTATCGTTTTCTCACCTATTCGGAAAACAGGGTTCCTTTAATCAGTGCACACCGGGGCGGACCGGATATCGACTATCCCGAGAACGCTATCGAGACCTTCCAACGAGTGGCCTCGAAAATGCCTGCCATTATCGAGTGTGACATAGCGCTCACAAAAGATTCTGTTCTCGTTTTAATGCACGATGAAACATTAGACCGCACCACAACGGGAGGGGGGAAAGTAAGTCGATACACTTTAGCTGAATTGAAAGAATTACACTTAAAAGATCCTGCAGGAACGGTAACTAACTATCGTATTCCAACATTGGAAGAAACATTACGATGGGGCATAGGACAGGTTATTTTCACGTTGGATGTAAAAAGAAATGTACCTTATCAACTCGTGGTAGATGCCATCAGAAAAACAAAGTCCGAAGCATATGTCGTAATCATTACCTACAGTGCCAATCAAGCGGCAGTAGTGCATAACCTCGCACCAGATTTAATGATTTCGGCTTCTATCAAAAATATAGAAGACTTGATACGCTTAAATGACATGGATATTCCGGATACGAGACTTGTTGCTTTTATCGGCACATCGCAGGCTGACAAAAACCTCACCGATCTATTGCATCAGCACGGTATCCTATGCATTCTGGGCACCATCGGAAACTTGGATCGCCAAGCGCAAGAGAGAGGCGAACAGGTTTACGCGGAATATATTGAAAACGGTGCTGATATATTGAGTACAGACCGACCATTTCAAGCAGCGAAAACATTGGACTATTACGGTAAACAACGTGGTCTGTCCTCTCCATTTGTCAATTAACGTCTTCATAGAGGACGTGACTACTACTTTAAATTATTGCATTGTTTATTAAATTACTTCAAACAATTATCATCATAGAACGTTATTAAATCAGATTAGAATAATTTTAACGTAATAGATCATAATATGAAGAAGTTTACATTTCTATGCCTCTTACTAGGAGGTTTCGCAATTAGCGCACAAGCACAACGTGTAGAGACCACACCACAGACATCAGCCAACGTGGGTCTAGAGCCTATCAGACAAGGTAACTGGATGGTCGGTGGCGAATTAGCCGGCTTAGGTTACAATTTTGAAGCAGAATCCTTTAATATAGGATTAAGGCCGCGTGCTGGTTATTTTGTTTCGGATGGCGTCGCTATCGGTGCACAGGCCAGTCTAGGCTTTGCTTCAGTTAAGGATGGGGACAACGAGTGGACTTACGGTGTAGCACCTTTTGTACGTTATTACTTTCCTGGAGGAGCTAGTGCAAGCGGCCGTTTCTTTGGTCATGGAAACGTAGGTATTGCCGGTAGCTCAAGGGGGGATGATGTATCGCTAGAACTCGGTGTAGCTGGCGGCTATGCTCACTTTATTACACAAACGGTGGCTTTAGAAACGACGGTGGGATACAATTACAACAAAGCTAATATCAATTCCGGCGGAGGACAAAGCGGATTGGGTGTAAGCCTTGGCTTTCAGATTTATCTACCTGGAAATAGATAAAAAGCAGTATATGTTGTAGTAGAAAAAGCACATCCTCAAACGGGGATGTGCTTTTTGTTTTAGCGCACAAAGCATCCTACTTTTTCATTGTACCGGTTTCCGTAAGCCGTAAGTGCCAGCTGAAAGCCTCTTCCAGTAAGTGAGGCGTATGCCCCCCTCTTTCACATGCCCTATCAAAATAGGATTGAAGTTCTTCTCTAAAATCCGGGTGCACACAATTATCGATAATTGTTTGGGCGCGTTCCCTCGGAGCAAGTCCGCGCAAATCCGCCAGACCAATATCCGTAACCAAGATATCAACGTCATGTTCGGTATGATCCACATGCGACACCATAGGCAGCACGTGCGAAATCGTATTATTTTTAGAAGCTGCTTGCGTCACAAAGATACTGAGGTATGCATTTCGGGCAAAATCACCCGAACCACCGATACCATTCATAATTTTTGAACCTGCTATATGTGTAGAGTTAACGTTTCCGTAAATATCAAATTCAATTGCCGTATTGATAGCAATAACCCCTAGGCGGCGAATCAAACCAGGTGTATTGGAAATGTTTTGCGGTCGAAGTACGATTTTATCCCGATACCGTTGTAAATTGCCGAATACCCGTTCGTAACAGGCTTCAGACACCGTAATAGACGATGCCGACGCAAATGACAACTTCCCACTATCAATTAAGTCGAATGTGCTATCTTGCAATACCTCAGAAAACATGGTTAAATCGTAGAAATTACTATTTTTGAAGCCCATCAGTACAGCGTTGGCTACTTTCCCAATACCTGCTTGCAACGGCAGAAGCCGGTCGCTAAGGTGGCCCAGTTGTACCTCATTCTCAAAGAAATTTAAGATATGAGTAGCTATGGCCGATGTTTTCGCATCCGGCTCAGCGATTTCTGCCGGGCTGTCTTTTTTCTCGGTAAAAACGATTCCAACAATCTTATCCGGATTAACAGCTATGGTCTTGCGTCCAATCTTATTCCACGGCGCAACAATAGGTATTACATTTCGATGTGGATAGTTCTCCGGTTTATATATGTCATGGAGACCATAAATTTCCATTGGAATAGCCGTGTTGATCTCAATAATGACTTTTTCTGCAAGTTCAGCAAATGTAGCTGAATTTCCGACGGAGGTGGTAGGCACAAGGCCACCATCCCGATCGATATAAGCTACTTCAATAATTGCGATATCAACGGACGGAAGGTTCTTATTATGTAGCAATTCTGCGCTCTCACTAAGGTGCTGGTCGATAAACAATACTTCACCTGCATTAATTTTATTTCGCAGCGTACGGTCTACCTGAAACGGCATTCGCTTTTTTAAAGCTCCTGCTGCTGCAAGCTTTCCATCTGTATCATGACCTAACGAGGCACCGGTCATTAGCGTGATTTTTATATTTTCGTTTTTCGCGCGTTCTGCCAAGGCCTCCAAGACAACTTTACTGTCTCCTGCTTTCGTAAATCCACTGGCACCAATCACCATATCATTCTCAAAAAAATCGACAGCTTCTTGTACGGTGATTACTTTATCTTTCAACCTTTCGAATTTTATTCTTTCCTCTTTCATACTAAGCTATTGTTATTCGTCAACAAGATGTAAGATAAGCAAATTTGTGTATGTCTTCTACTTTTTTGGTTATATCATTAAAAAACGAGAAATTTATGCCTCCTACTTAAAAGAATAATGGACAGAACGCTTTATGTAGACAAATATTATATGACGGAAGTAGACACTTTCGAAGATAGTATTTATTGCCACCATGCACTTATGGGGGAAAGCTTCATTTCGGAACACAGCCATATAAAAGGGCAGTTTCTTTATACCGAAGGAGGAATTGTTTTTTTAAGAACTGACGAAAAATCTTACTTTCTCCCCGCGCGTCATTATATATGGATTCCCGGTGGAATAAGACACAGCATTTATCCCAGCAGTCCAGAGGTCGTGATGCGAAACTTATATTTCCCCAAATTTGATACCGACACTGATTTTTATGACAAAGTAAACATCTACCCTGTCAATGATTTTTTGATCGAGTTTATTATGTTTACCAATCGCTGGACAGGGAACATATTTCCTGGTGAAGACGCCAAATTCTCTATCGCGAAAGCTTTCAAGTTAATCCTTCCCGAAATTTCGCAAACCGAATTGCCTCTAGCACTCCCCTATCCGAAACATGAAAAACTAAAAGCGATTGTCAATTATTTGGAACAACGCATAGAAGAGAATATCAGCTTTAAAAACCTAGCAAACGAATTTGAGATTAGCGAACGAACATTAGCCCGTCTTTTTCAACGGGAATTAAACATGAGCTTTATCCAATATTACACCATCCTTCGCATGCTCACCGCATTAAAACTGCTTTTGGACGAAAAGGCGAGCGTGAATGAGGTAGCCACGCAAGTTGGTTATAGCAGCTTGCCAACCTTCAGCAATACGTTTAACAAAGTTATCGGGGTAAGACCCAGTGAATATGTCAAAAATAAAAATTTATTATTATAATCCTTAAACCAAACGCATGAACATCAAACTCAATCTTCTGTCAGTATTAGCAACTGGAGCCATTTTAGTTGCCTGTTCTTCGGCCGAAAGTAAAACGGCAGCATCGGACGATGGAACACCTCAACCAATCCAGCTCTTCAATGGGAGCGACATCAACGATTGGACGCCAAAAATCAGACTACATGAAGTAGGCGAGAACTATGCTAACACATTTCGTGTAGAAGACGGTTTGTTGAAAGTACGTTATGATAGTTACGACGAATTCAATAAGCAATACGGCCACTTAGCGTATAACACACCCTATAGCTATTACTTGCTCCGGATCGAATATCGTTTCGTTGATCAACAGGTTAAAGGAGGTGAGGGCTGGGCTTTTCGCAACAGTGGAGCCATGCTTCATGGGCAGGATCCAAGCACAATGTTAAAAGACCAGGATTTCCCCATATCCATTGAAGGGCAACTTCTGGGTGGAAATGGGAGCGACGAACGCACAACATCAAACCTCTGCACACCGGGAACGAATGTAATGATTCTCGATTCGCTATACACACCACACTGCCTCAGTTCAACTTCAAAAACGTATCATGGAGATGAATGGGTAACGGCTGATTTCTTAGTATTAGGCGACTCGCTTATCCAACACATACTGGAAGGAGAAGTAGTGCTAGAATACAATAAACCACAAATCGGAGGAGGAAACGTAGAAAATTATGATCCCGCCCAGAAACCGGAAGGCAAACTTTTAAACCAAGGATTTATTTACTTGCAAAGCGAAAGTCACCCAATCGATTTCACAAAAGTAGAATTATACGATTTATCTCCTTATAAGAATAACCAGACTAAACTCAACGACATTGTTCAAAAGCTCCTATAGCGAAATTCTATTACGAAAGCCAACAACAAAAGGGATGTAAATTAATACATCCCTTTTTATTCTTAACGAATAGCTTACAAATTAACCTAATTTGTTAACCAACTTAGTTAACTTGGATTTGTTATTAGAAGCCTTATTCTTATGGATAACGTTTTTCTTAGCCAAACGATCAAGCATAGACACAACTCTCGGTAACAACGTTTTAGCTTCTTCAGCATCTGTTGTATTACGTAATTTTTTTATTGCGTTACGAGTAGTTTTTGCTTGGTAACGGTTTCTTAAGCGTTTTGCCGCGTTTGCTCTAATTCTTTTAAGCGCTGATTTATGATTTGCCATTTCTCTTAGCTAATTTTATTTTCTTTCTTATACCAATTTCGGAATGCAAAAATAACATATCGTTTCCAATATTCAAAATGTATTCGAAAATATTATGCTATTGTTCTTTTTTTAATCTTTCCTTTTTAATTTCGCTCATGCGAAAACTATCAATGGAAGAGTTAAATCGGGATGACATCGATTCTTTCAAAAATAAAGAAAAAATTCCGATCGTCGTCGTATTGGACAATGTACGCAGCATGCATAATGTCGGATCAACCTTCCGCACCGCGGATGGATTTGCGGTTGAGCGCATCATTTTATCTGGTATCACGGGTACGCCTCCACACCGGGAAATCGAGAAGACAGCGCTAGGTGCAACACAGTCCGTTGATTGGGAATACTATCCAGATACGAAAACTGCTATTGGACAATTGAAAAAAGAGGGCTATACGCTCCTTGCGGTAGAACAAGCTTCTGGGAGCATTCCATTACAAAGCTTTGAAACAAATCCACAAAAAAAATACGCGTTGATATTCGGCAACGAGGTACACGGCGTCTCTGACGAGGTCATGCCAGCCATCGACGGATGTATTGAGATCCCTCAATTTGGCACTAAACACTCGCTAAACGTATCGGTTACTATCGGAATTGTGCTATGGCAATTTGCGCAAAAATTTAAGTTTTTGTGATACTAGAAGGTGCTGGGAAAATGAACACAAAAAAAAGACGAATAGCATAAGCTTAAATTTTTAGAAGTCATTGCAAAATGGTAGATTTGCTTTGCAAAAAAACAGAAAAAATGAGTGTATTAGTAAATAAAGATTCAAAGGTAATTGTACAAGGCTTTACCGGAAATGAAGGTACTTATCACGCATCTCAAATGATTGAGTACGGGACAAACGTAGTTGGGGGCGTTACTCCCGGCAAAGGAGGGCAATCTCATTTGGATCGTCCGGTGTTCAATACGGTACAAGATGCAGTAGAAACAACGGGTGCTAACGTTTCCATCATTTTTGTTCCCCCTGCATTTGCCGCTGACGCGATTATGGAAGCAGCTCAAGCAGGTATTGAAGTTATTGTTTGTATCACAGAGGGTATCCCTACGAAAGATATGATTCAAGTAAAATCATACTTAAGCGATAAAAAATCTAGATTGATCGGACCAAATTGCCCGGGTATCATCACTGCGGAAGAAGCTAAAATTGGCATTATGCCTGGTTTTATCTTCAAAAAAGGAAAAGTTGGAGTAGTTTCCAAATCGGGAACATTAACTTACGAAGCGGTTGACCAAACGGTAAAAGCAGGTTTAGGTATCACAACGGCAATTGGTATCGGTGGAGACCCGATCATCGGCACAACAACAAAAGAAGCTGTAGAATTGCTAATGAACGACCCTGAAACAGAGGGTATCATCATGATCGGAGAAATTGGCGGCGGTATGGAAGCAGAAGCAGCACGTTGGATTAAAGAACATGGTACCAAACCAGTGGTCGGTTTTATTGCTGGACAAACAGCGCCTCCGGGACGCCGCATGGGACACGCTGGTGCAATTGTTGGCGGAGCAGATGATACTGCTGCTGCGAAGATGAAAATTATGCGTGAATGCGGTATACGTGTTGTAGAATCTCCCGCAGAAATCGGCGTAGCTATCGCGGAAGAGCTAACAAAATAATGCTAAAAATTCATCCAAAATAGATAGAAAGGGCTTGCGTAAATAAAACGCAAGCCCTTTTTTTAAGTCATCGCCTCGCTGCTATACATTTCATAGTGAAGCCCTCTTCACATTCCTGAGAAATCAGGTCGTCTTTTTCACCATAACGACAAGGTCGATTCTTCACTCAATCAAAAGCCATATTAAACGATCTTCTTGGAAGTATTCTGTCACATCGAACTCATATGCTATAAAGGGATTATATACGCTGAGACATTTCGCTTTTCAATAGGAAGGCTAACACAGGCCAGATTCTTATCGCTAATTATAATATAAATATGATTCTTGGAAGTTAGGCATTAAATATTATAAACAAGAAAGCCCCTCCAGATTACTGAAGGGGCTTTGTATAAAAATCGGCACCGACCTACTCTCCCACCTTTTACGGCAGTACCATCGGCTCTGGCGGGCTTGACTGCTCTGTTCGGAATGGGAAGAGGTAGACACCGCCGATATAGGCA
>NZ_PVBQ01000020.1 GCF_002980525.1 Sphingobacterium haloxyli | reverse complement strand
GGGATCAGAACGCTGATATACAACAGGATAGATGAATAAAATATCAACAAAAAATAGAAATAATGTGGAGAATAGTAGAAAATAAAAAAAGGCTGCTCAAAAATTACTTTTGAGACAGCCTCATTTTCGCCGCGTTGAACGTATAATAATTAGGGTCATCATAAGCAGTATTTATCTGGTCTACCAGAACGTAAGGTGAATTATGGGTTTCCGCCTGCTGAAACAGATAGTCCACACCAATCAAGGTACGATTACGCATCCCCCCTATCCTATAGTCTCCCACAAAGTTCTGCTGCGCATTCACAACCTTTGCCACGTAGTCTTGGTCTCCTGCAAAACGGTCGATCAAGGTGTCATTATCCGCTTGCAAAAACATCACATATTGAAAGTATCCATCCGATTCCCGTTGATTGAAGCTTACCGTTGTATTAGAGGTCCACTGATCGTTCATCCGATAGACTGCGTTTCCACGTATATTGGCCATCGGGTTCTTAAACGTGACATCGTTATCCGTGTACGATTTATCAAAATCAAACTCCAATTCCCCGGGCGTGCGTGCGAAAAGTTCCCTACGGCGGTTTAGAAACACCATTAAGGGGTTTGTTGCTTTATTCTGGTATATCTCCGCATCAAGCTGAATGTCTAGTCGGTCATTTGCCTTGTACATCAACGACGGAGCGAGGAAAAACGACCGATTGAATCCTGCATCTTGAAAACTACCCGTACTGGTAAAAGCCGCATTCATGCGTCCCAAAAGTTTGCGATCTTTTGATAGCGGACCATACACATCAGCCGTTACCCGATGTTGTTCAAACGAGCCAAAAATATAGTTTATACGTCCGCCGAAGGTATCCAGTGGTTTTTTTGTTACATTATTGATCAAACCACCAAAGCCAATCGCCGCACCACCATATAGAGAACCGGAAGGCCCTTTAATTACCTCAATCATTTCCAGATTTGCCGGATCGGGACTCGCACTCGCTATACTAACCACCCCGTTAACCATAGCAGCCTGTGATGTAAAGCCGCGCAACGTGTAATAGGACGACCCGTCTCCTGGCCGGCCGGTAGCCCCCCACAGCTGATCAACGCCAGAAACGTTCGCCAAAGCATTGTCAAAACTGGTGTTTACCTGGCTCTGTAACAGCTCTTTGGTAACAACGGCATACGATTGTGGATTTTCCAAGTTGCGCAAGGGCATCTTCGCCACGTAAGGACTGCTTTTTTTGCTGTATTTATTCGATACGCCATAAATATTTATTTCCTCCAACGCAGATCTGTTTTCCGATAGATAAATTGTCGGGACTACGGTCTCGCCCGGTCGGATATAAACCTGGCGCGACTGCGGCTTTATCCCCACAGCCGAAACAGCTAAAACATACCTTCCCGTATCGATACCGTTAAATGTGTAGTTTCCGTTTTGATCAGTAAATGACGTCTTCTCGAAACCGTCTATCTTAACCGTAATTCCTATAGCAGGTTCGTTATCGGCTGAAAGCACTTTACCCGTAACTTCCGCCTTTTGTTGTGCGTACAAAACGGTGTAAGTCAGGACGCAGAGAACAATTAATATTTTTCGCATGACAAATCAAAATTGTTTAGACTGATTTTAAATTATGCGAATTTAGATTTATTCTAGATAAAAACAAAACAATCTTAAAATTAGTAAAGCTTCGCTAAATTTAACGCTATCTTAATACTAAAAACCAGTAATTTGTACTCGTATCGCATACGATTCAGAAAACATCATGACTAGAAGCCTGCTAGAACACCGGTTTGAAACGTTATACGCCGAACAACATCGCATGTTGTACGCCTTCGTGCTAAAAAGGACAGGCAGCACCTATATGGCTGAAGAAATTGTCCAGGCGACGTTTATACGCTGGTGGGAACTTGTCTCTACAGGTAGGTCGGAAACGATGCAATCTGAACGCGCATTGTACCTCATCGCTAAAGGTCTACTGGTCGACGATCACCGAAAAAATTTGGCCAGCCAACGTTTGGCGGAGGCCTATAGCAATCAAATTCAGCAATATGCGGAAAATGACCAACGCCTATCGCTAGCAGACCTTCAAGAAGTTATTCGAAAAGCCATAGACGAGTTGCCCCCACGCCGTCAACAGATATTCCAAATGAGCCGTTTCGAAGACTTAACTTATCAAGAAATCGCCGACCGTCTCGACATTTCTATCCACACTGTCGAAAGCCAAATGGTAAAAGCTATACGGGAGCTCCGGCGACAGATCCGTCCACATATTGACGAAAACCTAAGCGCCGCCCATCTATTCGTCCTTTCGCTCATCGGCCTATATTAAGTTTTTGTAAACAGTAAAGGTCGCGGCCCACATCTTCGGTATATCTATAAAGCACCGCCTCTAATAGGCGCTTCATTATATGAGAGAATTGATTGACAAATACCTACGGGGCACCATATCGGAAGACGAAAGAGCGACGCTCGAAGGCATACTCGCGCGCTACGGCTATCAATTGGACGATATACCGACAGAAGAAGATGATAGCTATGCCCCGGATGTCCATTCTTCTGCACGTATGCGGGCGAACATTCTTCATGCCAATTCCGCCAGAAAATATCCCAAGAATACGATTTGGAGGTGGTCATTACATATTGCAGCCAGTTTGATTGCACTTTTCACCATTGCCTATTTACTAAACAACAGCCAAAAACAAAACAACGACGATGTTTGGCTCGTGACAGAAAACCCGGGAACGGGAATTCTTAAAATCACCTTATCCGATAGTTCCAAAATATGGCTAAATGCCCGATCTAAAATAGCTTACCCGAAAAACTACAATCAGGTCGCTAGACAGCTACGTCTTACAGGAGAAGCCTACTTCGATGTAAAACGAGACACTTTGAAGCCTTTTACGGTATTCGCAGACAGCCTAGCAATTGAAGTACTGGGCACCTCCTTTGTCGTAACCAATTATCCAGAAGAGCGTAAGCGCAGCGTAGCGGTGGTATCCGGACGTGTGCAATCCTATATAAAAGGTAATAGCCAGCCCGCGCAGGTCTTACATCCCGGCGACCAGTTTGGATACCTAGTAGACAACAAGGAGGTTATCCGAGGCCACGTAGACGATGTGGACGAACTACATGCTTGGCGCGAGGGTACACTTGTATTTCGCGACGAAGCACTCGAGACTGTTACCAGTGCCCTTTCTCGGCGTTATCAAGTCGACTTTACATTTACCGACGAGCAGGTGAAGAAGAAAAGTATAACCATTAAAATACGCAATGAACCCCTTACCACGGTAATGAAAGTCTTGCAGGCCGTGTCCGATATATCGTATGAAATCGACGGAAATCAAATACATATCCAATAAACAACAACCCATGTTTCAAAAAATGAACAACAAAAGCCCATAAAAACAACAAAGCGGAAGTATTGGCGTACCTCCGCTATAAACAGTCCTAATGCGTTTTCTTATCAACAATCATCAAAACTTATGAACAAAACTACACAAAAAAGTGCATTTAATAAATCCGTCTGGATCATTATGAGAGCTTCTTTAATTTTGGCTATTTGTTTCTCTACATCCCTGTCGCTGCTCGCCATCGAAGGAAAAAGCCAAGCTATAAAAGATACCCCCGTCGTGCTGTCTAAAAGCGACATCACTTTGGAACAAGTATTTAACACGATCGAAAAGCAAAGTGGGTACACCTTTTCCTATGCCTCCAATGTGCGGCATTTAGTCGTAGACAATGCTGTTACTAAAATAACCAATTTGGGTTCGCTGCTCGAATACCTGGCTCAAAAGCACTCCTTGCAGTTCGAGCCGTTCGATCAGATGATCGCGGTTAATCTATTAACCAAACAACGTAGCGGAAAAATAGCCGGACGCGTTACCGATCAAGCCGGAAACGCGTTGGCCGGTGCCACCGTAAAAATTATTGAACTCGACCGAACGTTAGTCGCCGACAACGATGGCAGGTTCGAGCTCGTTGTCCGACCGGGAACCTATACGATAGAAGTTGGATACCTCGCTTTCGCTACCCAGCGCCGCAACATTCCACGGGTAGAAGCCACGGCCACTACCACGGCAAATTTTCAATTAGTCCCCTCGTCTGACGAGCTTAGTGAAGTAGTTGTCACGGCCCTAGGCCTAAAACGGGAAGAACGCTCCCTTGGATACGCCGTTGGTAAAATCGGTGGTGATGAGCTTAGTCGCACAAACAACGAAAATGTACTGACCGGAATTGCCGGCAAAATCCCCGGCGTATCCATCAGCTCAACCGGTGGAACAGGTTCATCGATCAATATGGTCATACGGGGCGCCACCTCTTTGACCGACAACCAACCATTATTCGTCGTCGACGGTGTTCCCATCATCAACTCCATTAACAATATCAGTGAGATCGGTAGTGACAACCGGGTAGATTACGGGAATGCCATTGCCAGTATCAATCCCGAAAATATTGCTGAAATATCAATACTCAAAGGCGCAAGCGCTTCCGCGCTGTACGGTTCACGCGCAGCAAATGGGGTCGTAATGATTACCACCAAGTCCGGAAAGGGAATGGAGAAACTTTCCATTGATGTCGGTAGCAATACCGTTTTCGATGTACCCTACCAATTCCTAGACATGCATTCTCGCTTTGCTTCAGGCGTATTGCCTTTCACGCCCGACAACCCGTTGACAGGAGGCAAGCTCGTCATCGAAGAGGGATCCGCAGCAGGAGTCGGACCAGAATTGGACAAGGGATATCTGGCCGTGCAATGGAATAGCCCGCTGGATGAAAACGGAAATCCCATTCCGATCCCTCTGGTCTCCCATCCAAACAATGTGCGGAATTTTGTGCAAACCGGCATAACCACCACCAATTCGATTGCCGTCGCAAATAGCAACCAACGAATGGACTACCGTGTTGCTTATGCCAATATGAGTAATCGTGGAATTATCCCCAATTCAGATCTGTTCCGCAATTCGATAAACATAAACTCTTCTGTAAATCTATTCCAAAACCTGACCTTAGGCACCCAGGTGGATATCAGCAGAAATAACTCCAATAATCGTCCCGCCACGAATCGCGGGGCTAACCCGATGGAATGGGCTTACAAGGTATCCCCTCACATCAATATTTTGGACCTACAAAACTACTGGGTCCCCGGAAGCGAAGGAGTACAGCAACTATCAGCAGATCCTAGAGAATACAATAATCCCTACTTTTTGGCATACGAAGTCAATAATGCTTTCGTTCGGGACCGCGTATTCGGGAACGCAAAGCTAGATTGGAAAATCACTTCTGACATTAATCTAATGGCTCGATATGCGCTCGACATGTATCACGAAGAACGCGAATCCAAAGTGCCTTTCAGCTACACCAACGAGCCCAGAGGCGCCTATGGTATCATCGGCATGCGTCAGCAAGAACAAAACATTGATTTTTTAGCTACGTATCGTAAGTCGTTGTCGGATTTTACACTGTCAGCATCCGCAGGCGGAAACATCCGCTATTACCAGTCCCGGACAACACAAGCTCAATCCACCCAAGGTGCAGGCCTAATTACACCCGGACTGTACACACTGGGTAACATCTCCCCTGCAGGTCTCACGTACGGCAGTAGCATAGCCGAGAAAGCTGTCAATAGCATCTACGGTTTTGCAAATCTCGGCTATAAAGACATGGTCTATCTTGATCTGACAGCCCGTAACGATTGGTCCAGTACATTGCCAGCGGAAAACAGGTCCTATTTCTATCCCTCCACATCGGTGAGTCTTTTGCTAGACCGCATATTGCATATGCCTAAATCGGTCAACCTGCTGAAGCTACGCGGAGGTATAGCACAGGTCGGAAACGACACTGCTCCGTACAGTCTATACAACACTTTGGGGAACGCAGGTGCTTGGGGAGGCAATGTCATACGCCTCACAAAATCAGGAAGCCTGCTCACACCAACGCTTAAGCCCGAGAAATCTACTGCTTATGAGTTAGGGATCGAGAGCGCTGCATGGGGAAACCGGTTACGGCTGGAAGCCAATTATTATCACATCGATAATGAAAACCAAATAATTCCTACCTCCTTGCCCAGTTCCAGCGGATATAACTCGGTCAACATCAATGCTGGTAAGCTAAGCAGCAAAGGCTATGAGTTGGTGCTCGGTGGTGTGCCGATCAAAACCACCGATTGGATGTGGGATATCTCTGTGAACTGGTCAAGAAACCGCACTACAATCAAATCACTGACTGAAGGCATGGAGTTTTATTCATTCTGGACGGAAGGGCGCGGCGGAGCGCGGACCTATGTCGGCGAGGAAATCGGCGATCTATACGACTCCAAGCTTGTTGTAGTTGAAGACCCCAGCTCTCCTTATTACGGTTATCCAATTCTAGATGAGAACGGTTCCTGGCAAGAGATCCGGATCAATAACACTCGGAACAAGATCGGAAATTTCAATCCAGACTTCCTACTAGGTGCTCAAACCACACTTTCTTACAAAAACTTCACCTTGAGTGCCGCATTGGATATGCGCTTCGGAGGAGACTTCATGTCCCAGACATATCGCTATTCGGAATCAAACCTGCGCACACAGCGCTTTCTCGACAACCTAATCAACCCGGGCGGTATGGCAGGCGCGGAACTACGCGAATACCTGATAAACAATGATCTCGTTCGCGTGGACGGAAACAAATTCCGGATCGTTGGTGGGCCTACACCGGAAATGGGCGGTTATCCGCTCGTCATAGACGGCGTGAATTATGGCGACTTCGCTGTATTCAACCCCGGTGTTATTGCACAGTATGATGCCGATGGCAATATCACGGGATATACCGAAAATCTAGGCGAAGAAGGCACAAAATACCTTCCTTATGCGGATAACTATCCATGGGATTACATGGCAGCCTCTACTTTCGACGCTTCCTATATCAAACTTCGCGAACTGTCCGTCGGTTATAAACTACCCGGCGCCTGGATAAAACGTCTGGCGATGCAAAATGCTTCGGTGTCTTTATACACCCGTAATCTGATTCTTTGGACGAAAGCCAAGATCGGTGTCGATCCGGAGCAGGCTTTCCAGCAAGAAGCCGGTACGCAGGGCGGGGGTATACAATTCAAGCAGGGCATAGAGCGGTACAATGTAACGCCATGGTCTATGCCTATAGGTGTAAGGTTAGCAGTCACGTTTTAAAACAATTTATTCTAATGAAAACATTTCACATTATAGCAGCCATATTAACGGTCTTTTTCTCCATTTCATTACAGGGATGCAAGGATCTCACTGAGCTTAACGAGAACCCAAACGGCACCGACGAATCGGAAGTAAATCCCAACCTCGTTCTTCCGACCGTCTTAACAGAAGGTGCTAAAACCTACCTTAACCTCGGCTATCAGGAGGTTGCGGGGGTCATGCAACATACACAGAAAGACGCTTGGTACGATGCGCATAACGATTACGCTTGGTCGGGGAGCGGTTCACAGAACTGGAGTGGATGTTATTCGGTATTGCGTAACAACCAAGTTCTAATCAATCGAGCAGAAGAACTAAGCCTTGAGTTCCATTACGGCGTAGGACTCGTTATGCGTGCCTTTATGTTCGGGCTGATCACCGATGTGTGGGGAGATGCACCCTACACCGATGCCTTACGTGCTGAGCAAGGTGGCAGCGAGAATCTGTTACCGAAGTATGATAACCAGGAGACTATATACCGAGGCGTTATAGAAGATCTTGAAAGAGCAAGCGAACTGCTTTCCAAAGACCCTTCGTCATACACATCCATCCTGCCTACCGCAGATGTATACTTCAACGGCAATCCAGCCCGGTGGCGACAGTTTGCCAATTCCCTCCTGTTACGCTACCATATGCGCCTTTCCGAAAAACTTCCGTCGGAGTCCCGCGCGGCTATCGAGCGCATTTACGGCGATCGCCAGCGCTATCCTTTTATACTAAACAGCGAGCACGACGTCGCGATGGCATTTCCCGGCACAAACCAGAGCGACTCCTGGCCGACGAACACAGTCAACGATGCTAGCGGAAGCAATTACCGCCGACTGAAAATGTGTGCTACCCTCGTAGAATATATGCAGCAACGACATGATCCACGCTTGGCCGTGTGGGCAAAAAAAGTAGAAGTGCCACTCGTCGTGAGCAGCGAGTTCCCTGCCGGGACAGACGAAATCGTGAACGGCAAACGGCATCTGTCTCCGGATCGGGTTGCCAATACCACGGTGAACACAGATCCCGACTACGTAGGCCTGCCTGCAAGCGTTTCCGCCTTGCCTTCAGGTTACAACCTAAACCCTACGCCTGGACAGACATCCTTTAATCCCCATGTATCCTACCTCCATGAGCGTTATTCTATGGCGAAAGACCCCTTACTTAAGGCACGCCTACTCTCGGCTGCAGAAGTTCATTTTATCCTTGCTGAAGCCGCACTCAAAGGCTGGAACGTCGGAGATGCAAAAACACACTATGAAAATGCTATAAAATCCTCGCTGGAAACCTGGAACGTGGCCGGAGCGTATACTGACTATATCGCACACCCTCGGGTCACTTTTCAAAATAAACTAGAACAGCTGATTGAGCAAAAATGGGTCGCCAGCTGGACGGCAGCAACCGAGTCTTGGTTTGACTATCGCCGGACGGGATACCCCGCTCTTAAAGCCGGTCCTGTCGCTATACGGCAAGCAATTCCGGTCCGCTTTTTGTACATGCAGGACGAACTGAACATCAATTCCAAAAATGTAGCGGAAGCAATGGAAAGACTCGAGTTGACCAGCTATTCCAGAACAGATGGTAAGAACAGCCCGTGGTCCAAACCTTGGCTAATGCAAGGTACTTCTAAACCCTGGTAACATGCATAGTAAACAATCGAACCAATTGCTACGAAATCCGATGATGGACATCTTCCTGTCCGTCATCGCCATGATGATATCATCGTCGGTATGTAGCCAGACAACAGCCCCTGCCAATGCGCTCGCTACCTATGTCAACCACCCAGATACGACCTATCGCTGGGAAGTACGTGATTCGATGGTAACAGACGATATCGTGTCTTATAAACTATTGCTAACGTCCCAATCTTGGCGGACAATAAAGTGGAACCATCAGCTCACAGTAATCGTTCCCCGTAACGTCAAGAGCCCTACTGCGCTGCTCTATATAGCCGGAGGTGCTATCGATGAGCAAGGTATGCCGCGACTCCATACGAGCAACGAAGACCGACACCTGCGTGCGGCAAAAACTGTCGCTATAGAACAGGGAACTGTCGCAGCTGTACTTAGGCAAACACCCAACCAACCACTTTTCGGCGGAAAAAAGGAGGACGAACTGATCTCCATGACCCTACACCAGTTCCAGTTGGACGGAGACTATTCATGGCCCTTACTGTTTCCCATGGTGAAAAGTGCTGTGCGAGCCATGGACGCGACACAGGCCTTCCTTCAGCATCGCCAGGTCGATATACACGACTATGTTGTCACAGGCCTCTCCAAAAGAGGCTGGACAACCTGGCTCACGGCTGCCGTGGACGATCGTGTGGCTGCTATTGCTCCCATGGTGATTGATGTGCTCCATATGCCCGTGAGCCTCCAGTATCAGATCGACACCTGGGGAACCTATAGTCCAGAAATTCGAGATTATGTAGCCTTAGGAATCCCGCAGCAAGCTGCCTCAAAAAAAGGAAAAGATCTTATTACCATGATAGATCCCTATGCCTACCGTCATGCATTGAACATGCCTAAAATCTTGTTGATGGGCACCAACGATCCCTATTGGGTGGTAGATAACGTCAAAAACTATTTAGACAGCATTCCCGGAGTCAACCAGTTGCACTATGTGCCAAACGCAGGACACGATCTCGGCGACGGCGTACAGGCGACACATGCACTTAGCGCCTTTGTAGGGCAGGTCGTCTCCAAAACAGGACATCCGCCGACGTTCTGGAATCTGATCCATAAAGCAAGGCAATCCATAATCAGTCTGAACACCAATCCCCACACTTTAGAAGATATCGTTCTATGGGAAGCCTCATCTGCTGATAGAGATTTCAGGACGGCAACCTGGAACCCCGTCCCACTAAGAAAGAAATCGGCTACCATGCAGCGCGTAAAACTAAAATGGCCCAAAGAAGGGTATCGCGCATACTATGTAGACAAAGTTTACCGAACACCGACAGGCAACACTTATTCACAGAGCACACGCGTGTTTTTATTCGACAACAAAGGACTTTTATAATTCATCTAAAAAAACAACCATGACGTTCATCCACATTAAAAAATCCCTCTCCCTCCTTATTATCGTTTGCATGGCGATATGGCAATCCAGCGCGCAGGAATATCTTCCAACCGTTTATCCCGACAGAATTACACTATCTATTACCGCACAACCTTCGACAAGACAAGCTATTTCCTGGCGTACCGACTCCTCCGTTTCCAAAGGTTACGCACAGATTAAAGCAGAAGAAAGCACCGCGGATATGGAAAAAGGAGTGAAACAAGTACCTGCTGCCCTACACCGTTTACAAGTTGTAGATCCCGCTCCAAGGCAGGACAATTATCATCAAGTGGTCTTTGAAGACCTGCATCCGGGCACGGCCTATACCTACCGCGTGGGTGACGGTACTCACTGGAGCGAATGGCTGCAGTTCCGTACCGCGGAGGATCCTGAGGCTTCATCATCTTTTTCTTTCATCTATCTCGGTGACGCGCAGAACGACCTGAAATCAAGATGGTCACGCGCTATACGTAAAGCTTTCCAACATGCGCCGGACGCACGGTTTATCTTGCACGCCGGCGATCTCATCAATCGCGCTAATACAGACCGCGAGTGGGGCGAATGGCATCAAGGAGCAGGATTTATCCACGGCATGATCCCTGCAGTGCCTACCCCCGGAAATCATGATCATTCATGGAATGATAAGATCGAAAAACCAGTGCTCGACCCCCATTGGCCAGCGCAATTTCTCTTGCCGAAAAACGGCCCCGAAGGACAGCAGGCATCGGTATACTATGTCGATTATCAGCAAGTACGTATCATTTCATTGAATAGCCAGGTAATCCTGCACGATGCAGCGGCCCGCGAGAATCAAGCAAAGTGGTTAGAACAACTCCTAAAAAACAATACACGACGCTGGACAATTGTTACGATGCACCATCCTATCTATTCCACAGCAAAAAACCGGGACAATGCCGTACTTAAGCAGCGCTTCGAACCACTATTCGATAAATACGGCGTAGATCTTGTTCTCCAAGGACACGATCATACTTATGCCCGAGGAAAGGGAAAACAAGAAGACAGTCCCGTCTATGTGCTATCAGTAGCTGGTCCGAAAATGTATAAAAGCGATTCCGAAAGATGGATGGACGTCTCCTACGTCGACACCCAGATGTATCAAATTATCACCGTTGATGACGATTCGCTTACATACAAAGCATTTGACTTGAACGGTATATTGAAGGACGAATTTAAGTTGGAATAAGAAATTGAACTTCAGCGCGATACCACAGACGCAAACCCCGATCCTTACAGCAATAAGTGTAGAATCAGTGAAGCGCACCCCTGGAAAGCCTACGGTTTTTCAGGGCGTTGCGTACAATAAAAATAAGGATAGCAAGTGCTACAATATAACACGCATAGACCACGGTGCTACTCCCATCAGCTGTATTATTAGCCACGGAAATCGCGATCAGGGCCCAGATACCAACTAAGCCATATTCGCGAAGATTGCGCGTTACGATCATAAAAATGTTTACTAAGCCCGCAACGGCTATCATAATGATCGTCCATGTCACCGCCGAAATGCCCCAGCCATCCCAGTTTATCTTTGTGAGCCAAGCAGCCGTATTCGCAATCAGCGCAACAGATATCCAGCCCGCGTACAGTGCGAACGGCCAGAACACAAAGAGATATATTTTAAACGGATGATGGTCCAATTCCATTCGTGTAGCCGCTATAATCCGCAGAAGACACACGAGTAGCACAACCATAATGATTACCGAAAGTCCTATATAATCATTTAACCATGCGACAATCCAGAGTACATTGGCTAGGCAACTCAGCACAAAAAGCCACCCTATTTTGAACAGAATAGGATCCGGCTCTTTCTTCGTAAAAAGACTGCGCCCCGTATAGCCAGCGAAACCCAAAAGCCCTATATAAATAAGCCCCCAGATCGAAAATGCGTATCCGGCCGGCGTGAAAAAATTGCTGTATCGATCCGACACGGTCCCCATGGTGTTACCATCAAAGATTCCTGTATTAGCATAATAATTGACAAAAATGGTAAGGATTAAAGCGAGGCCATTGGCTATCGGAAGCGTAGTTTTCATACAATTAGTTTAAAGGTTTATTAAATATAAAAACCACGATAATCTAATTTTGTTTGCAATTTCTCAACTACCATTTCGCCCGTTCATACTGCGCCGGCCAGTCGATATTTACTTTCAAATCACGGGCTGCTCTCAGCGGAAAGTGAGGATCTCTTAACAACTCCCGAGCGACCATAATTAAATCAGCTTCCTCATTGACTAAGATAGATTCTGCCTGTACCGCATTCGTAATCAATCCAGCGGTAGACGTCAGTGCGCCCGTTTCCCTTTTTACTTTTGCTGCAAAAGGTGTTTGATAAGCCGGTCCAACATTTATCTTCTGATAGTTTACCACACCGCCACTGGTCACATCCATCACGTCTACACCCTTGTCTTTTAAGATTCTAGCGACTGCCGAGGCATCATCGGGCGTCCATCCACCTTCTGCCCAATCCGAGCCCGGCATACGTACAAATAGCGGCTTTTCATGCGGTAAAACCGACTGTACACCATCCAGTACCTCGAGTAACAACCGTATCCGGTTTTCAAAACTACCACCATACGCATCGCTACGGTGATTGCTCAAAGGCGAGAGAAACTGATGTAGGAGGTAGCCATGCGATGCATGGATTTCAATGACATCAAATCCTGCCATTAATGCACGCTCGGTCGCAGCTGTAAAATCAGCAATTACCTTTTGAATACCATCCGCGTCCAACGCTAAGGGTTTCGGGTAATTATCAGCATACGGTATCGCTGAGGGAGCGACGGTCTGCCAACCACCTTTCTCCGGCCTCACCTCATCGCGACCCTCCCACGGAACCATCGTACTGGCTTTCCGACCTGCATGCGCCAACTGGATGCCTGGAACGGCCCCTTGCTGTTTTATAAACTTGTTGATTTGTGCGAGCTTTTCTATCTGTTCGTCTTTCCACAACCCCAGATCGGATGCTGATATCCGAGCCTCGGGCGAAACACCCGTTGCTTCTACTAAAAGCAGGGCTGCTCCACCGACGGCGAAGCTACCAAGATGTACTAAATGCCAGTCATTAGCAAAGCCGTCCACGGCGGAATATTGACACATCGGTGAGACGACGATTCTGTTTTTTTAAGGTAACCCCTTTTATCGATAGCGGGCTGAATAGTTTAGACATATTATGCTTATTTGAACAATATTTTTATAATCTGACGACCACCCGAAGTTACTCACAAAGAGGCTCTTTAGCAAGCAGGAATGTATAAAGCAAGTCATAAATTTGTAATCAAAAGTATACAGGAGCCCGTGAAGTTGTGCGGAAATTATTACAACTCGAGATCATTGACTCCGTAGAGATAATAATTGAGAAAAATGGTAAAGACTAAAGCAAAGCCGTTGACTATGGGAAGCGCACGGCAAAAATTTAGGCCAAACATGAACTACGCGGAAACTTTATTTATTCGCTCAAAGTAGTCTTTCAGGGCAGCAAACCTCTCGTCAACATGCAGAAATATGCGGTTATCGAGATTTATGACAATACCCTCATCTACAAAAACATAAATAAGCTCCCCTGCGTAATCACGATTCTCATCATTCCAAGAAATGTTTAACACTTTATCTTTGAATTCTGACAGATCGGCAATACCATAGGTTTTTTCTTTATAGTTATATCTCCTTGCCAACAAATCCAGTAGCACATTCGCTTCGTTGAGCAACAAACTGTTTTTCTCCATCATACCGTTCCTTAATTATAACAGCTTATACTATCTATCACATTAAATGAACGGAGATAAAGCAAAAAGGTTTCAAGAACCTAAATTAACCTAAAATTCTCCATAACATAACAATAGATACTTACTATTGCAGTATGGTACCATTTTTATTGTTTTTGATTAGCCAACTTGTCATCAGTGTCATCGCAATCTGGAAACTGATATGGAAAGAAGAAAATAGTAGAATCTTAATCATTATGCTTGCGGGTGGCGTTATAGGATTACTTTCCAAGCTATTTGTTATCGTGATGGGCCTTGAGGAAGATTTACTTTTCAGCTTTTCATCTACGGTCTGTATTGCGCCTTTTTCCTCTTTGTATCTAAAAAACTCCCTTTCAGGAAGAAGCTCCAGCTGGAGAACTTTACTTATTGCCTCCATTCCACTGTTGTTTTCTCTGCTGCTATTTATCTACTACCTAATTGCTCGTCCCTACGGTATGCATATCGGTGCCCCTCAAACTATTACACAACATTTCAGGGATGTAGTTCTCTTCAGCAGTTTAGCTTTTGACAGCTACTTACTTTACACCTATCGTCATACGCTACAACGCGCTATGCAGCACCCCAATACGCAGTTAGGCATATCCTTTATTATCCACAAAGTCTTTCTAAGCACGCTGTTCCTGCTTTCCTTTTTTAATCTATCAGCGACACATTTCTTTCTTTACACAGGATTATCATCTACGACCATCATCCTGGGCCTAGTTATCTATTTTAAGATTATACGTGATTACCGCCCCCGTAATATGGAAGATCCGTCCTCCACGCCGGCGAAGTCGACAGTCAAATATCAAAAGAATAGCATCGACAACGTCTATCTAGAAAATAAAAAAGCAGAGATAGCATCTCTGATGAGGAAAGAAAATCTATTTTTAGATGCGGATCTCGCCTCTGCCGACCTAGCGAACCGTCTCGACATATCCAACCATGAGCTATCCATCGTATTCAACTACGGGATGCAGACAAATTTTTACCAGTATATTAATACCCTACGTATACATTATTTTTTAGACCACATCGATCAAATAATTGGAGAAAACAAGACCATTCTTGCACTAGCTTACGAATCCGGCTTTCAGTCAAAGTCCACTTTTAACAAATATTTTAAGCAGGAACTCGGACTATCTCCGAGTGAATATCTGAAACATCACCAGCATAGCCTAAAAGCAATAAAAAGTTAACAATAACTTAAACAAACCCAAGTGAATGACAACCAACTACTTACAGAGGTGCTTACACCAACGGACGTGCGTCCTAATTAGTTTGGTCGACCACTAGCATCAAATTCCTTCTTTTTGCTGACAGTTTTTAGCAAAAAAAAGATGAAAAAAAATTACGTATTAAACATGTTGTTCTTCCTGTTCATGCTGACGGCACATGCGCAGGAAAGAGGGAGCGTTAGTGGCATCTTAAAAGATAGTAATGGCCATCTTCCAGGAGCTACCATACGCACCTCAGATGGTAAAACCACCACCTCTGCCTTAGATGGATCGTTTAATCTCGCAGGTTTTACGGCCGGGGAATGTGAGCTCTCCTTCTCGTATATCGGGTATAGCCCGTTAGTAAAAAAGCTTTATATCCAAGAGGGCAAAACCGTCGATCTGGGAGTTATTCAATTAGGAGGTTCGGGAGAAAACGAAATTGAGCAAGTTGTTGTCCAGGGAGCTCTCGCGAATTCACAAGCAAAAGCCTTGAACATCCAGAAGACAAGCTCCGCCATTATGAACGTTATTGCTTCAGACGTTATCGGTAAACTTCCAGATCGAAATGCAGCCGAAGCTGTACAGCGGATCCAAGGAGTTTCCATCGAACGCGACCACGGTGAGGGTCGGTACGCGAGTGTGCGCGGTACGCCGATGCAATGGAACTCTACGCTGATCAATGGGAACCGGATGCCCACATCAGAAGGCACCTCCGACAACACCTCCGGTACACGTTCGTCACCGTTGGATATATTTCCGTCCGAAATGATCGAATTTGTTCAGGTGGCCAAAGCTATCACGCCAGATATGGAAGGAGATGCTATCGGCGGATCCATCAATTTTCTTACGCGCACTTCAGCCCCTTCTCGTATCATGAAGGTTTCAGCTGGCGGCGGTTATAATGGCCAAGCCGAAAAAGGGATATACAGTGGATCTCTTTTATACGGTGATCGTTTCCTTAACAACAAACTATCGTTAATTATTGGTGGGTCCTATTGGAAGCGGAACTGGGGAACCGACAACATAGAAGCGCGTTATAATTTCGATGATTTTAGCATTCAGGATTACGAGCTACGCGACTATAAAGGCGTACGTACCACCTATGGTGTTAATGTAGGTATGGAGTACAATTTCAACCCGGCACACAGACTTTTTTTCCGAGGTATTTTAACCGATTTTCAAGATAGGGAAACCGCTTTAGAACACACCTTTCTATATGGTGAAGAATCATTTTCTCAACGACGTCGAGAGGGTATCACCGGCATCGGACTATTTGGCGGCGAAATCGGAGCAAGTCACCGTTTCGTGGAAGATAAATTACTGCTAAGCTGGAAACTTTCCTCCTATGAGACAGATATGAAGAACCGGAAGGTTGACTATGCTGGCGGCCCCGGAAATGACACCTATAAGATGGCTACTTTCAAGACTGATGCACAATACAGCAATGTCGCATCCAATGGAAAAGCTTATCTCGATATGGATGCCCCTAACGGGTACACAGGATCCACATTTCAAAAATTTCAGCCAGTATTTGCTTCCCCCATATCAACGGACGATCTTACATTAAACCAGCTTATCGCCTTACAGACACCGAGTTTTGAACGTGATAAAATTGCCGAAGCAGACCTGCGATATCAATTAAATCCGGACCTCGCCGTTAAAGTTGGCGGCAAGTACAAAACCAAATTTTTACGGCGCGGATCCCCCATGGATATCTACATCAATACAGGAGGAAACACAACCGTAGCGGACTTAGGAACAACGCCTTATAACTTCAACGGCGGGTTCATGCGCGAGACCGGGACAGATTACAGCAACGTCCTTTTCGACGGGATATCGCTAGAACAGTTGGATCAGCTCTTTACAGAACAAGCGCTCACCGAAGGAAAATATTATCATCTGGCGCGTAACCAGGACGACCCCGATACAGCACCCTCGTTCTATAACGGTAACGAAGACGTGTGGGCCGGCTACGCGATGGCTGAATGGCGAGTCGACGACAAATTTGATATTGTCGGTGGTGCGCGTTATGAACATACTGCCTTAAAATACAACGGCTATGAAGTTAAAGCGACAGCGGATGATGCTACAATCACTCCGATCACCAATAAAAGCAGCTTTGGATCTTTCCTACCCATGCTGCATGTCAAATACAAACCGTTGGAAAACTTCAACATCCGTGGTGCCTATACCCGGACATTCGCGCGAGCAAACTTTTCAGACTTAAATCCGACGGAGCGTATCAACCCATTGAGCACGGTACCCTCGATAAGCAGAGGAAACATCCATCTTAAGCCCACATTCGCCAACAACTTTGACCTCATGGCGGAATACTTTTTTGATAATATCGGTGTAGCTAGTGCAGGTCTGTTCTACAAGAAGCTGGAAAATGTTATCTACTCCGCGCAATCTTTTCAAGCAATAGATGGCGTTATGCATCGTATAACACAACCTGAGAATTCAGAGAATGGTTGGTTGGCCGGTTTCGAAGTGGGTATTTCTAGACGCCTTTCTTTCCTTCCCGGATTTTGGAGCGGCCTTGGCGTCGATGCCAATTATACGTTTACAGATTCGAAGATGGAAGTCCCACGTTATGAAGAAGATCAAGACGGAAACATCCAACGCCTAGTAACAGAAGAGGTTCTTCCGAATCAGTCCAAGCACCTTTTTAATACGGCTGTTTTTTATGAAAACAATAAATTGATGATCCGCTTGGCGGGAAATTATAGAGGTGCTGCATTGGCCTTGGTACAGGGCAACGTCGAAAATTACCGTTGGTATGGCAAAAATTTCACGATGGACTTATCCGCGAACTACAGATTTAACAACAAGCTGTCCGTTTTTGCCGAAATCAATAACCTTACCAATGAAGGTCTACGTTATTATCACGGAGATGCACGCCGTCTGGAGCAACTAGAACACTACTCACAACGCGGTATGATCGGTATCAATTACCAGATTTTCTAAATACACATCACCCCACATCAGCAAAAACATTTCTCAAAAAGAATCAAACACACATACAAATGAATAAGATAAACAATAGTCTAATGGCCATTCTAGCAGCCCTCTCCATAGGACAGCTCCATGCTCAAAGTATAAAAGGGGAAGCGACGCTTGCCGAAAGATATTCAGCCGTACGGCTTGCAAACGGATACTATCAACTATCACTACCAGCCGGCAATTATCGGATATTTGAGGGCAATAGCCCCCGGGAAATAAATTACGATCAGCCTATACTGGAAGCCGCTGGAAACGTCATTATATCCGCTGAGGCTGACGAACGCAAATTTTTCAGCATTGTCGCTGCGCCCGGTGATACGGTCGTGGTATCCGAGCGCCTCATTGCCCTGAAAGGACCATCGAATTTCCGTGACTTAGGTGGTATTCGCACGACAAATGGCAAATACACCACATGGGGTGCGTTCTATCGGTCGGACGCACTCGCCTCCGTTGCCGATACCGACTTCCCCTATTTTGAGAGCACCGGAATCAAAAGTGTGTATGACCTACGTTCGCAGCTGGAAGTAAACGAAAAGCCGGATAATCTACCTGCTAGCGCGAAATGGATCCATTTTCCCATCTTTGAGGAAGGCGCAGATTCTAAAGAGATGAAAGCGATTATGCAAAAGGTCATGAGCGGAAACCTGACAACTGCTGAGGCGGGGGAACTACTTGCCGAAGTCAATCATAAATTCGTAGCAGATCGATTAGATCGGTTCAAAACATTGATCCCCCAGCTGATGGATGGCGACGATGCTGTTCTTTTTCATTGTACTGCAGGCAAGGATCGAACTGGCTTTACGGCAGCGTTGATCCTCTCCATACTCGGGGTGGACCGGGAAACAATTCTCAACGAGTATACCATGACCAATTACTACACCATCGATAAAGTCCAAAGAACGCTTACACAGGGCACCTTGTCAAACTATGCACAAGCTAACGGCGGCTTGTTGTCGCTCATGACTGTAGATCGAACATATCTAGAAGCAGCATTTGACGAGATTGATAAACAATACGGAGGCGTGGACAATTTCATACGGAACGGACTGGGTATCACGGACGAAAAACGGAAAATGTATATGGAACGCTATACGCTATAAATTTATTATACCTTGCATAACAACTCCCGTGGCCTGCGGCCCGGGAGTTCACCTCAGCGTTTAAAAACAATTATCAGCCGCGTCGCGGCTATCGTCGCGAATTAATTTGAACATGGTATCCTTGTTCAACGCCGTATTGCCAAAGACGACAGTAGACGGCATCCACGATCGTCGATGGAAATTATGCGTCCGAAGTTGTTTCGTAGTTGTCTTGGACTTGTAGTTTGAGCTCTAACCGAGTTACTTTGTCCATCAGGACATTCCGTTGCGCTAGGATCTGCGCGTTTTTTTCTTCAAGCTCCCGCAATTGATCCTGCAGGCCGATCACTCTTCTTAATAATGAGTTTTCCTTTATCACGTACTCGTGAACATCGGGGACTGGTTCAGTCTTGTTCTGGATTAAGGGCGAAATGGATTTCATCCAGTTTAAAATTGTCCGTTTGTCTCTAACGTCATATTTCTCCATGGCCTCTTCCAACAATAACTCTCCTGCAAGAATAGCCTTCACAGCTTCTATTTGTGTGTCTTTTCTGCTCTTTTTCATTGTACTCTTTGATCATTCCTATAGGAAAAAGGTGTATTTTGTGTTCAAAAAGAACACATGTCGTATAAACAACATTTATACAGGAACGTAGTAAATATTTTTTCTGAATTATATCTTCAGAAAGTTATTTAGTATTTTTTTATTACTTACCACATGCCCCTATCGCTCTATAACAATGTTTTACGAATACATCTAAAATTAAGCCAAAAAAATAAATACTTCGTCAATTGATATAGTTGCACACACAACGAATAAGCATTTTTTTCTAAAAGAATAGAACCGGACAACCTTTAATATATTACCCTTTAGGTGGATGTTGCGAATAGTTCGGAGGTGTCACTATATATTTTATTAAAAGATGCCTTTTCATGTATTTTAACATTTGTCCAACGACAAGGCGTGCTTTTGGGAATACAAACTCCCGAGGTATAGGTAGACACACCAAATTGAACGTTTCGGAATTGACATTAAAACAACACAGAAAACTGTTTTATTCTTTAGATTCGTACCATAAACTACGCAAGAAACATGATCAATTTCGAATATAAGAACCCAACAAAAATACTTTTCGGCCAAGACCAGATACCTAAAGTCGCGCTCGAAATCCCACAGGATGCCAACGTATTGATGGTATACGGCAGTGGGAGCATCAAGCAAAACGGCATTTACAAGCAAGTTAAGGACGCACTGGATAAGCATACCGTTTATGAATTCGAGGGTGTTCCTGCCAATCCAGAATATGATATACTGCTACAGGCTTTAGCCCTTATCAAAGAGAAGAAAGTAACCTATCTCTTAGCTGTCGGCGGCGGATCTGTGATCGATGGCGTCAAATTTCTTTCCGCTGCAGTAGGTTATCAGGGAGACCCATGGGATATCCTGAAACTTCGGATTCGGACAGAAGAAGGTCAGAGTATGCCTTTCGGAACTATTCTGACGCTACCAGCCACCGGTTCCGAGATGAACTCGGGATATGTGGTATCCCGAAAAGAAACAAACGAGAAGTTGGCTGCTGGCGGCCCGGGTGTATTTCCGCAGTTTTCGATATTGGATCCCGAAGTTGTACGCTCAATCCCCAGAAGGCAAATCGTCAATGGTATCACCGATGCGTATACACACGTGCTGGAGCAATACATCACCGCGCCTTCAGCGGCTGATCTGCAAGAACGGATCGCCGAAAGTATCCTGATCAGCCTGCAAGAAACAGCCCCCAAACTAATGACACCGGAATTTGATTACGGTGCCGCGGCAAACTTTATGTGGTGCTGTACCATGGCGCTCAACGGTCTCATTCAAAAAGGGGTAATAACCGATTGGGCAATACACGCTATGGGGCATGAGCTGACAGCCTATTATGGCATCGACCATGCACGTACCCTGGCGATTATCGCTCCATCCCATTACCGCTATAATTTTGAGACTAAAAAAGAAAAGTTGGCGCAATATGCAGAACGTGTATGGGGAGTCACCGAAGGTACGGTTGAAGAAAAAGCTAAAGCAGGCATTGCGCAGATGGAACACTTCTTCCACAGCATGGATATTGCCACCAAGCTTTCCGATTACGTAACCGATTACCAAGATACCGCAGCACGTATTAAACAGACTTTCATCAACAGAAACTTGACCGGCATCGGCGAGTACAAATCCCTGACACCGGATGATGTATACGAAATTGTACAAATGAGTTATTAGCAGCTAGGCTAAATTTATCCGTTCAAGCCGGATCCAGCTCCAGCCGGTAATCAACAAATTCGGCGGAATCTTCTTTTTCCCTGAAGCCGAGATATTGGTACAGACACCGCGCCGGCTGGTTGGTTCGCTGCGTGGATATTAATACAGCCTTTGCTCCTCTCTCCTTCGCCTCTCTAAAAGCGTGCTCCAGCAGCAAGGTGCCGACACCTTGGGATCGGCATTCTTGAACAACGTATAGATCATTAATAATCCAGTTTTTAACGAGACGGACAGACGAAAAGCTTGGATACAGCTGCGTGAACCCGACGGGTTTACCCTTCTCCATAACAACGAAAATGAGCGAATCAGCCTGCTGCACACGGTCGTCGATATACTTTTGAGCAAGAGCCAGATCCGGCTCTTTACCGTAGAATACACGGTAAAGATTAAACAAACCGTAAACCAGGTCGACATTCTCCCTGTTAACCGATACTATTTCTTTCATCGATAAAAGTTTTCGCTTCCGCGGGTCATTAAATATTGGGCCAGATCCTGAGCGTATGGATCCGCACCGTCAGCGAAATTGCGCTTCATCCTTTCTATCTCCTCCGGCTTTTTGTTCTGGCTTAGTTTCTTCTGTCCTTCGATCCGGTGAACGCGAATACTGAACACCACAATATGATCCATCATCTTTTCTTTATAGGCTGTAGGTAGTGATTCCCACTGCACCATGTATTCCTCCTCAAAATAGCAGATTGTCTGCTCCATGATGGCCATCTTCTTATCTACCTCTATCGTAAACGTCCCGTAAGCATGTACAGCTATGTAATCCCACGTCGGCACAGACTCCGCTTTGTCGTAATAGCGGGGGGAGATATAGGCATGCGGACCAGAAAATACAACCAAGCAGTCGGCCCCATTCTGCAGCCCGGCCTGTTCGTTACTTTTGGCAAGATGTCCCAAAAGAACCATCTCGTCTCCCTCGTTCGTAGCCACCAGCGGCAGGTGGCTGCCCACAATGCGTTCACCATTATAATTTAAAACCGTTGCGAAACTATATTTCTGCATAAAATTCAGCTGTTCTTCAAAATCGGTAAACCGAAATAGAGCCGGTACATACATCGTCATTTCGAATTGTTGATCAGCAAAATTAATTGTAAATTGGATCGATAAAGTAATCCACTTTGAAAACAATGAACAGTCCACTTGTAGGAAATTTAAAAAATGAATTCAGCCGTGAATCGGGTAAAACCATGTACCTATCGCTAGCTAGCCTACTACTGAATTACATACAGGCCGGCATATTAAAGTCGGGGCAGAAATTGCCTAGTACTCGTCTGCTGGCCAGCGAGCTTCAAATCAACCGGTCCACCGTGACGAAAGCCTATTGGGAGCTAGAGCAACAGGGATGGATTGAGCCTTTGCAGGGAAGCGGACATTTTGTGGCTTATCAAACTGACGGCCGCCTAAGACCAGATCTAGCCTGCAGCTGCCCAGCAGTTCCGTCGCCATCTCTTACCTTTCCCGACTTGGATCAACTCGTGGCGCCTCCTGTTATGCCCAATACCACGCTGCACCTAGACGACGGCTTTCCCGATCCTGCCTGTAGCCCGTTACGTGAGTTTTACCAGACGTACAGAAATCAGCTAAACCGCGGCGGGTATTATACCAAGTTCGGCTGTTATGGTGATCCGAAAGGCAGCGTAGCTTTTAGAGAGCGGATGGCCGTCTATCTCAATGACACGAGGGCGCTGCAATCTACCCCTGAAAACGTGCTATCGACCAATGGGACGGTCATGGCTCTCCATCTGATCAGCAATGCATTTTTACTTGCCGGAGACACCGTCGTTATGGAACGACCTTCCTGGACTAGGGCCGAGCAGATATTTAAGTATGCCGGATGCCTACGTGTAGGATTAGACGTCGACGCACACGGATTGGATATCGAGCAGCTGGAAGAAGTTTGCAGAAAAGGTCCTGTAAAGATGGTGTACATCACCCCGCATCATCAATATCCTACCACAGTCTACTTGTCGCTGGACAGGCGTCTAAAACTGTTGGACTTATCCTATCGCTACGGGTTTCTGATCGTTGAAGACGATTACGATTTTGATTACCAGTACGACCAAAGCCCCTTTCTACCACTGGCTAGCATGGACAAGTCAGGGCGTGTGATTTATTGCGGATCCTTCAGCAAGAACCTTTCGCCGGCCTTTCGGATGGGCTACATCGTCGCCGCGGCCGACATCATCGACCGCCTGGCCAAAATCAGGCTTTTAGTAGACCGACAGGGCGACCATATCATGGACAATACCATCGCCGATCTACTAGAGGATGGAACCCTAAAACGCTATATCCGTAAATCATTACTAACCTACAGGCAACGACGGGATGTCTTTTGTGAGTTATTGCAGACACAGCTTAGCAGGTGGATAACGTTTGAGAAGCCCAAGGGAGGTTTGGCGGTATGGACCAAGTTTGCTCCGGCTATCGACCTCCCCAACCTCTCGCAGGTCTGTCTCGGCCAAAACCTCGCCATTTCAAACGGAAAGGCGCATCGCTATGTCGATTATAGTGTAAACGGGATCCGGCTCGGATTTGCCTCCTCATCAGAAAGTGAATTGGAGAAATCGGTTTTGATCATGAAAGAGGCTATTGAAAAGCAAATGGCGTAGCGATGGTGCCTAAGGTTTCAAATCATTTAGATGGAAAAGATTTGTATCCACAAGTAAACATTTTTAGTCCATTCGGTGTATTACTTAAGAACTAAAATCATCTGTTATGGAATGGATCACCGATCCCCAAATCTGGATTTCCTTTTTAACGCTAACGCTCCTAGAGATTGTGCTTGGAATCGACAATATCGTATTTATCTCTATACAGAGTGGTAAGCTCCCACCAGAACAACAAAAGAAAGCCAGGCAACTCGGTTTGTCGCTCGCACTGGTTATGCGACTCGGCTTATTGTTTTCTATCAAATGGATTATGGGTCTAACCGAACCCTTCCTCAATCTAGGCGATACATTTAATATAGAAAATCAATCATGGTATCGGTACCTTACCCTCTCAGGCAGGGATCTCATATTGTTTTTCGGAGGTCTATTCTTGATATACAAGGCGACAACAGAAATTCACCATAAGGTAGAGGGCCATATCGAATCCACTTCCAGCAGGAACAAGCCCATCACTTTCACTAACGTCATCATCCAGATCATTATATTAGACTTGGTCTTCTCACTCGATTCGGTCATCACTGCGGTTGGCATGGTGGATGAGATCGGCGTCATGGTAGCAGCAATCATCGTCGCCGTGGGGATTATGCTCCTTTCCGCTTCAACAATTTCGAGATTTGTTAATGATTATCCGTCAGTGAAAATGCTTGCATTGGCATTTCTGCTACTTATCGGGGTTTCGTTAACAGCTGAGGCGTTTGACCAGCACATTCCCAAAGGCTATATCTATTTTGCCATGGCTTTCTCTGTTCTTGTGGAGTTTCTTAACATCCGGACAGAAAAGACAGCGCTGCAAAAATTGAAAGACGAAGTCGAGAGTGATACCAAATGAAATCGGTTTTGGCCAGTACTGTGCTGCACCTTTTGCGACATTTCGCACTACTGCTTTCGTTCTATTACTCGCGCTATTTCATTTAACATTTTTTTGGCAGCATTCAGTTCTTCATTCCATCCGTCTCGCCGTTGTGCATTATTCAGCTTTTGAATAGCGGTTTCTAACCGCTCCAACGTCGAGATATCGTTTTGCTTTTCCAGCATGCTTTTTATAATTCTGACCTTTTCATAATCCTGTATACCTTCCAGCATACGCTCATACCGGATAGAGCTACGCCCTTGGGGATATACAATATACGTATCCCCGGCAGGCCAAGTCCTAAATCGGGAGTCATGCAACGGGTTTTCCACCCAAGAATTAAAGGCCCATCGCAAAAAGCCATCGAAACCAGCGGCCATAGCATACCAAGCCAAGTACGTGGATTCGGCAGGGTCGGAAAAAGTAAACTGATTGGGAAAGGGTGTTGCACAATATACATAGAAAGTAGTGTTCAGGCCCCTGTTCCGACGGTCGACCAAGTCGGTCGGCGAAAAAGGATCCTGAGATGAGACACTGATATCCCTGCTGTTCGGATAACGTTGATACGTTTTCTTGTTGTCTGCAAACGAGACGCCCAGTTCAGGGGCAACCGAATCGATAAGGTGAAAAGCCGCGTCTAATGATTCCTGATCTCGCTCGTCCATCGAGATATTTGTGATATCCAGCCAACGTCTTTTTTCCAGATGGCTACTAAAATCCATCAAAAAGTTTCCCCAAAGCTCTTTGAAAACATGCGTACCGGGATCAGCTTTGACATTCACGAACTTACCCGTTGCCTCATCCTTATAATGAATTTCATTGTTCCAAGGAATGATAGAATAGCAATTGATCATCTTATTGATGCCCATATCCATCATAAACTGTATCCAGCGATCAAAGATCGCATAGTCATAACTCCAGGAACCGTCTTCATGCTTTGTCCAGATGATCATGTCTTCGTAAGGGTCAAAAGTTTGGACATTCCAAGGGTCTTTATTCAACGTTGCCGTAATCACCTTCTGTCCTGCATCCGCCAGCAACTGCATAACGGGCCTCATAGCATCGAAATGTTTATCGCTCCACAGAGGAACATTATCCACCCTTGCTATAGCAGACGGGTGTTGCCATTGGTCGAGGTGAAAATCCCATTCCGATGCTGCCGGCAATATCTGATCGATCACCTCCAATTCTATTGTCAAGGTTTTCGACGAGATATTCTTTCCCGTAACTTCTACCTCGGCGCTATAACTACCGGCGTCGGCGTTGCGCGGTATCTCCACGCTAACCCAAACCGGACGAACCTTCTTTGCTTCGAGATCAAGGTGGGAAAGGTTGTCAAGCATATCGGGTGACAACGAGGCGGCATAATCCTCCGGTTTTCGTTTACCACAACCTTTTCCGAATTCATCTGTCAGTACATAACGGACAAATCTCGCTTTGGCTATCTCATCAGAGAGAACAACGTCATCTGCACGAAAATCCGTGAAATTTACGCCCACATGCTCGATTTCTTCCCCTGTCCATAGCAATAGCTGCGCAGAAACCCTTTCTCCTTTCCAGCCCGTTAATTTAGTCGTTTCCCGAGGTGTGATTTCGGGTAGGACCGATTTTGGGTATCTCCGATCAATTGAAACAAAGGATACCTGTAACCCTTCGGGTGTCCCCGACCAATCGGATAAGGTGTCTGCTGTTGGATCTGGACGTTCTGTGAAGCCCTCAATACGCTTATCGTTTTCCTGTGTACACGCTGCGCCCACTACCAAGAGCAAAGCATATATAGTTATCAATACTTTTTTTGAGTTTGTCATAAGTTATGTTTTGTTACAGCTTCCTAATGATTATGAATGGATACTATTATATTTATCGAAATTCATTCTATCCTTTTCAACAACTTCTCAATAGTAACAGCCATTGACTCGTCATTTTTTGTATTTGCAACATCCCGTAAACGATTATATTGTTCCTCTGTAATGCTATTTTTGTTATTATATAATATCTGGGCCACTTTTTCTAACTGGCTTACATTCATTGTTGGAATATTGATTATTAGTTCTGTTATTGAAGCGTTATGCAACGGTATATTCTCAAATCGCGTTAACAATAGGTTTTTAACGTGTTGATTTGCCCTTACCAGTTGATACATAATTTTGTATTGACACGATGTATCCATCAAAATAGAATCCTTTAATTTGGCCACTGCAAAATGTGGAATATAATCGTCACTATGTGTAATCAATGCTATTGTCTGCGGAATAAAAGTCTCAAACTGGCGTAAAAAATCCTCATGCTCGAGGGCGAACCTTATATAGTCTCTGTTATCAGACTGAAGCATATGGTTAATTAAAGGTTCTGAAAATAAGGTGGATGTATATTCTAACAATTCTTGACGAATTCCGCCATTGACAAAATGCCATAACGTATAAACTGTATATAATGCACCTTCGACCGTCACATTTTCAAAAGTCTTACTCGTAGGTCTTGTCACGGCATCTGCTTTTGCAGAATATACATTTTGATGAGCGTCGATCATATCCTCCACATGGTAATCGCGAAGCAACGAGCTTGTATCGGATAATATCTTATGAAGCTGACGGTGATCGTCTTCGGTCATCTCAATATGATCAAATTTAGTTAAGGGACGGAAACGATCTGTACGATAGGACAAAAAGTTTCCTAACAAGTCCCAATATATAGTTAGATTTATAGGCTTACACAGTCCATCTGAGCAGACGTCCGTTTCCAAGTGAGAAAAATACGTCACTGGATGCCCATCATCAAGCGATATTTTTACCTCCACGGATAACGAATCATTAACTTTATAAAAAAAAGCCTTTTTAATTATATCTTGATCCTGTGCATAGCCCTGGAGTATCGAAATAAAGGTGAAATATATAATAAAGGCGAAGTTCAAACCGTTAACTTTATACCAATACCGCATATCAGAGTTATTTTTTTTCGCTTTTCCAGTTGAATATTGTACTGACTCCGGCATGATCCGACGGAAAACCTTTCGGATGTATACCGAATACATTGGATTCCGTTGCTTGTAGTTTTTTCCCTTTAAAGTAAATATAATCAATTCTATCTCTTAAATAATCGAGCTTATTGTCCCAGACCGAGAAAGTGATTCCGTCTTTTTCATCCATCGTATGGATCAGCCGATATGAGTCGACCAAACCTACTTCGTGCGCCATTACACTAGAGGTAAAGGGGATAATATATCCGTTGTGAGCGTCCGTAAATTCTGGTGTCCAATCCAGATGCGAACCACTATTGAAATCGCCGGCTACTATAACAGGGATTGATTCTGCTTGGGCCAACATAGGCCTTATATCTTCTAAAATCGCCTGTAATTGCTGTCCTCTACTATTTTTATCCCCTTCTAAGAAAGCTTGGATATCTTCGTTCGGATTTTTAAAAAATGGCCGTTTATATCCCGGCAAATGACTGAGCCACACCCCCACGACGACCACGCTTTCGCCATTCGGTAAGGCTAGTTCCACACCTCCGCTATTAAAAGGTTTGTAAATAGGGAAAGTCTGTTTAATCGGGTAGCGACTGACAATGGACAAATTAGAACTGATTAAATAAAGCTCATATCCCAATGCATCAGCTATTTTTTCCCCTGAGCCATAGGTTTCCACAATTACAAAGGCATCTGCATTTTCTTTTTTCAACAGTTCAATCGTGCGATTTTTCCCTACCTCTATTCCTCTTTCCTGTCCGCCATGGAAAATATTGAAAGCGGTCACCTTGAGGTCTGAGAAAGATTCAGGCTCCATCTGGTCAAGTTCGATAGTAGCAAATGCGTTGTTATAAATCTGGCTGACTTCTTCCCGGTTTAAGACGCGGTCAAAAAAAGTGATATCGTCTATTTCCCCGTAAAACGAATGCCAAGATTTTGTCCGGAAATCCTGTTCGTTATCAACGCTGTTCCCTATGACAATAGAATCTGCCCGCGACATAGCTTTAAGCTCCGGTACCTGATAGATCGCTTTCATCTCACCATCGTAATAAAATTTTATTTCAGCGTTCTCTTTGTCGAAACTAAATCCTAACAAGTGCCATTTTCCATCACGGATAGATTGTCTGTATGCTGTTGGATTATATTGATAATAGAATCCATCAGCACCCGCGCTAAAACTCCAAGCCCCATCTTTTTGGACACCAATCTTCCAGCCTTCATAATGGACAGCATCTTTGAGCTTTCCTCCCATCACACGCGGTTTCCATCCATCATCGGGGTATTTCACTTGACCGATTTCTGAAAGAATAACATAGTCTTCCCGGGACAGTGCGTCACTTTTTACCCAGAGCAGAACCGTAAAATGGTCCTGCTCTTTAATAGGGTTTTTCTTTTGTAAAGCCATGCGATAAGACACATCTCCGAGGTTCCACGCTTTTCCTTGCACGCCGGTTGTCGTCTCGATATGGGGCTCTTGTTCGAAATCGATTACTACCGGAAACTGTGAAAAAGCCAGGATTCCCCAGATGGTGAGGCATACCGCTAGTGCAAGACGTCTAACTATTCTGATCATAACATCGAATTTCAAAAATACGAGCCTGGTGATGGCCATGCGTCTTATGCACGGTGACACGAACGGCATCTCCTTGTACAACAGAAAAATGGTGTACAAATTTCCTTAAATAATTCTCCTTAATAAAGGTCTCATATACGACCTGGCTATCTCGTTTCACTTCGATTTTGAGATCAGACACAGTTTCTGGCTGATATCCCCGGATTTGCTTTTGTTGAACAACGGCTTCGCTCGAGAGACGTAAAAATCGGTCTAAGCCTGTGTCAAATGTGCACTCTATACAGCCTATTTGCTGCATTTTGCTCCAACGCAGTTCAACCCAAGGTGTATTCTCTTCCATTACGGCACGCCATTGATGGCTTTTTCCATCCTGTACATCCCGGTCAAACCCATCAATCACTTGCGCCGCTTCTCCATCTAAATCTTCCTCTGATGCGGATACTTTTGCCTTGCGGGCGAGATCCTGCTCATCTTCATTCTTTATGCCTAATAAAGACTGATCCTGTCTCCGTAAAATCTGTTGGTAACGCTTTAAATGTTCTTTATTGTGGAACAAATCACGTGGGGATAATTCTTCTTTGAGACAGTACGCCATTGCTGTCCCCACCGCCTGTCCCATCGTAGCGCATGTAGCCATCACCCGAGTCGAAGAAAGTGCAACGTGTGACACACTTATATTTCGACCTGCCATGTATAAATTATCAAAAGACTTACTATAAAGGGATCTTAGTGGTATGGGGTACGGACCTTTTAGGGGAATTGATCGAAAAGGATTTTGAGAAGTATCGTCCATTCCTTCCGGCAAATGATCATCTAAAGGCCATCCACCATAGGCGACCCGATCCTCTAATAATTCTGGAGCCTGAATATCCCGTTGTGTCATAATATAATCTCCCGTAATACGACGACTTTCGCGCTTTCCAGGAATCATTCCGAACCAGCTCAGCGCCCAATTAGCGGACTTGGGATGATCACCAGAATTTTTAATATAATCCCAAATTCCGAACACAACAGCCATAAGATCATCTCTAATCTTCTGACCATCATGCACAATATCTTCCACCCCACCAAGCTCAATCCACCAATAACCATATTCATAGGAAGTTATCTTGCGGTGTTCAAAATCTTTAAACGTATATTTACGTGCCCAACTAGGTGCTTTGAACGGCATAGGGCGGTCATGCATACGAGCTTCAAACAGGAGACTGTTTCCCATGGTGATATCATCTGCTTTTTCTAAGCCCAAAGACTCTCCAAAAGATTTTTTGGCTTCTCTACCGCGCATAAATTCTGCGCCGGCAAGTGCTGCCAATGTACCATCTCCGGTACAGTCCGTAAAAAACGAGGCAGAAACTTCATAAACTTCCTCGGTTTGTGAACAAAACGCTTTAACCGTATGAATCCGCCGATCATCTGCGGAAATTTCATAAACAGCCGTATCCAATAACAAGGTGATATTAGGTTCTGAAAACACCTTATCATATAGCACATAATCCTGCATTTCATAAGACGCCTGCGGATTGGTAACCGATTCCGTTAACATCAATTCTTCCAAAATACCCGTTTCCCGCCACACCTGCTTTAACTGGCTCGATCCACTGATATGCATACGGATTTCACTGCTCGCGTTTCCACCTAAACGAGAACGGTCTTGAATCAAGATGACTTTCGCCCCATTACGTGCCGCTGCAAGCGCAGCACAAACACCCGACATTCCGCCGCCTGCTATTAAAATATCCGTCTCCAATTTACGTTGGGCATACATCGATGAATTGAAATCCTGTGCTTTAAGCAAGCTCGCCTTGTCCCCCTGAACCGCAAAAGCAGAACTAACTGGGCTCATCAGGAGTGCACCAGAACTTAAGCCTAGTGCCTTTAAAAAATCTCTTCTATTCTCCTTCATTTGTCTATCAGTTTTTTAATCAAAAAATAAACGATTAGTACATACTATCCACTATTCAGGGGATTCTTACACATCGGATACAATACCCTTCCCTACTATCAATATTCCCGCGTTGAATATTATTCGTGGTATTTCGCACTACTCTTCTAATCGCCCTGCCAGGGGTAGTCGTACTAGCAGTAGAGGTCCAGAAATAGCTCAACCGCCCTATATTTACAAATGTTCCTCCAGGTTGTCTTAATCCTGCCGGGACCATACTAAAGCCAAATTCATCTGTTGCTCGCTCCACACCCTCCACTTCTGTCCAACCTGTTGTACTTTTTAACAGATGCGCATGATCTCCTCTCCATTGATTCACCACCGCCGCTTCCTCTGGTGCCATTCCTATCGCCATCTCAAGATTTAGCCAATCGTCGTCTGTTGCAACTCGCCATCCTTCAGGACAGATTCCAGCTTGGTGATCGGCAGCATACCAGTTATACAACAATCCGTACGACTCCACCATCTCTTCTTCACTGTTTATCCAATCTACGTCCGCATGTGGATATACGGCGTATGCACCAGCGGTAGTATTGCTCCACTCCGTATTGCTTAAACCCGTAGGAATAGCGTCCCCGTTGCGATAACGCGTTACACGCAAATTCTCTTTCATCCATTCACGTTCGCCGATAAACACCGTTTCGTACTCGTTCCCATCGATATCTGTCAACTTCTCTCCAATAATCTGTCCGTTGAGCTGATTCACGTTAAACGTAATCGCATATTCAGCGATAACGTTATCCGGTTGTTCTTCTCCAGATTCTACCCCGGACAGTGTTTTGTCATTGTAGTATCCCGCCAAATCCCCATCGCTTAAAACGCCATCACCGTCTAAGTCTACAAAAGCGAAAACCTGTGCAATCTCTGCCGATTCACTAAAACCGTCAAAGGTCAATCGCATACCCTGTGTAATCTGGTCTTCCGTCAGTACCACCTCCAATTGCTCGTCTGGCACTCCCATATCATACGATATACCTGTCATATCTTTGTAGTACAAGTTCAATAACAGCGTACTACCCATCTGCGGTTTAACGGCACCATTAAAACGGATATTTACATCCAGAAATTTAGGCACTATATCGGTTTCTTCGTCCTTACATGAGTGAAATGCCAGTAGGCAGATCATCCCGAGGGATAGGACGCGTATCATAATTGAAGTTCTCATTTTTCTAATTATTCGTTACTTGTTTATATTATCTCTTCCTTACTGTATTTAATAAGAGAGGTGCAGCACAGCCCGAACCGGATGATGGTCCGAGGGAATTGGACGTTCCAATAGAGTAGATGACGATCCCTCAAAATTAATAATCGTTGCCTGCTGCGTAACAGCTATTTGGTCTGACGGGTATACAAATATATAGTCAACACGCATGCTTCCATTTTCACCTCTCCGAGCCCCCGAAGTCACCCGATTCACTGTCGTCCCATAATCAGCGTTCACCCGATTGTCAGCAATATCAAAAACGTCCTGAAAGCCGTTTCCTTTTATTACCATCGGCGACGAAGGCAACCCATCAATAACGGTTTCGGGATAGTTATTAAAATCTCCAAGGAGGATTACTGGTATTTTAAACCGTGTGATCTGTGCCTTCGCATGCGCCACGATATTTCTTGCCGCCGTTCCTCTGATTTGCTGTCTGTCCGCATTGCTTCCTGACGGTATATGTAGGTTATACACTAACAGCTCCGTTCCGGTATTCAGTTCGCGTAACCGAACCTGCGTAACGTAACGTTGATTGGTATATCCTGAAATCGAGGGTCCGAAAATATCAATATCGTCGTTGAAACCTATCAGCTCAAACTTCTCTGGCTTCCAAAAGATAGCCTGCGGAGAAAGGGAACGGGCTGACACGTGAACATGGTAATCCTGTTTCAACAAATTAACGAGCTCTCCAATCTGTACGCGAGCTTCTTGAACCCCGATAATATCTGGGTTATTATTCCGTTGCAGAATAATGTTTCGAACAGCGTCTCGCCGTAAATGCCAGGCGAAATCTGGCTCAATATTCGCATCATGTTCAGCACCTAATATATTATAGGTGGCAACAGAAGTCGCATAGGAAGCTGTCCCTGCCTGTTTAGCCGGCGACCAATCTGTCCACCCGCCGTTAATCTCCGCTCTCGTTTGCCAATAATAGGCCTGATTGGCGTCCAGCCCGCCTACTTCAAGAAAGGTCATTCCGGATTTTAGCACGACTGCTTTTTCCATGCTGCTATTCTTGGCATATCTAATCTCGTACCGCGAGCTTCCGTTTACCGCACTCCAAGAGAGAATAACCCTGTGCAAATAGCGTTTTACTTCTGTAATTTCGGGGCCATCTTCTGTGGACTCTTTAATCTCGTCTGTCTGTTGAGCCTTTGAACAGGAAATTATTAAAATACCGAATAGCAGAAATAGATGTGAAATTCTTATTGTTTTCATATCATTTTAGTTTCATCATTATCTCCACCCTGGGTTCTGTCCCAACGTAGGGTTAAGATCCAGTTCCCGCTGTGGTACCGGCCAGAGGTAGTGCTTGCCAGGATCAAAGGTATTCGTACTAAGGATTTGAAAAATTTGCCTTTCATTATTGTATGCCGGTTTTCCGACAGCATTGAAAGTGGGGATTACCTCATCGAACCAATGTGCTTTTGTTCGACGACCTAACATATTCCCCGGAAGCACGTCCTCTGCAATACGCCAACGACGAATATCAAAAAAGCGGAAACCTTCCAATGCCAGTTCTACTGTACGCTCATAGCGAACAAGCTTTCGAAGTTCTTGTTGGGAAGCATTCGCTTGTGCCAACGGCATCTGCACACTCGGCCTACCTCTCACCTCATTAATTGCATCGATCACGGTCTGGTCAATATCCCCCAACTCAATCTTCGCTTCAGCGTAGGTCAGCAGCACTTCCGCATAGCGCATCAACATAAAATCAAGCTCAGACCGCGTAACTTGGGTCGGAAGCTCCGTCTCATCAAAATATTTTTTCCAATGATAACCCGTAAAGGTTGCATATTGATTCGTCACTTCCAAGTTATTCACCCGGTTTAGGGTACCCCCTACATTTTGAAGCGTTGTGGTTGAGTCTGGATGCGTTTCAAACTTGAAATTATTGTACCACTCCCCCGGGCGAAGAATCGACTGTTCGAGACGGGGATCCCTGTTCTTGTAAGGGTTAGTAGGTTCGTACAAGGTCGATTGATCAATGCGTAGCCCATCTATACAATGATAAGTGTCGACCATTGTCTGCGTAGGCACGAGGATAGCGTAACCCGGTGCCGTACGCGTACCTAGATAACGTGGTATTTGGCTCGTTTGAAAATTCAACACAAACGGAAGGCTCAAGATGGCTTCTGAAGATCCACTACCAGCGCGTTTGAACAGATTTTCATAATCGGCATAAAGACTATATTCACCTAGATCCATTACCTCTTTTGCGGCCCGGGAGGCGATCTCGTACTCCTCTTCATATAAGGCTATCCGAGCTTTCAATGTTAAGGCTGCACCACGTGTCGCTCTTCCATTATCAGCTTCATCCCATCGCACAGGCAAGTGTGCCGCGGCAAAGTCCAAATCATCAAAAATAAGCGTTAGCACATCGCTTTTTACAGCTCGTCCCGCGTAAGCGTCGTCGAGTTCCAACATCGTGGTTACCAACGGTACGTCCCCATAAAGACTGATTAAAAAGCTATAATTCCACGCTCTCAAAAACTTAGCCTGTGCCTCCGTTTGGTTATAAAATTCGGGCGACACGTTTTCCTGTGCACGGTGCATATGCTGCAGAATATTATTACAGCGCATAATCGAATTGTAATAAAAGTTCCAAGTATCATAAAATACGCTGGTCTCCGTTGTTACGTTTCCAGACTGTAGGCTGAGCATATCCACATAGTCTCCCCGTGTCCAGGTCATGTCTGTCGAACCGTCCAGCCACATAATATACGGAACCTCATGGGAAGACAACCAGAGTAAACTCCTGTACGCACTATTCACAGCCAATGTCAATTCTGTCTCGTTCGAAAAAAACGTAGAACTTGAAGGACTATCCAGCGGGAATCTATCTAAAAATTCTCTATTACATGAAGTAAATAGAATAATCGATGAAAAAAGGGCTATGATCGTATTTTTTACTCGTTTCATAAGATAATTCATTAAAATGTTAAGTTGACACCAAACAAAAATGTAGAAGATATCGGGTAAATAGCCGCATTGCCACTCCTGGTTTCGGGATCCCATCCCTGCGGCATTTTGTGAATCGTCAAGATATTATCCCCCGTGGCGTACACCCGCAATCTTTTCACCATGCGTTTTCCTAACCAGTGCTGTGGAAACGTATAGCCAATCTGCACATTTTTTAGCCGAGCGTAGGCTCCGCTGTATACCCACCAGCTTGAATTCATAAAGTTATTGTGGGTAGATTCAGCAATCAGGCGTGGATAAGTGGCATCAAGGTTTTCCGGCGTCCAATGGTCTAAATGCCATTGTTGCATTTTCCCATTGTTATACATTGCCCAAATGGCATCTCCTGTAAAAATAGCATCTCTTTTTCCTACTCCTTGGAGCAGAATGCTCAGGTCAACTCCTTTGTAACTGGCGTTCAGATTCAGTCCAAAGGTGTAACGAGGGATTTCATTACCTATAGGTGTTCTGTCTTCCGTATTAATTACGCCGTCGCCGTTCACATCTTCATAGATAATATCACCCGGGCCATAGTTGGTAAAGTTTTGTTGGGGATGGACATCGACATGCTCTTGGTCCCGAAAAAGTCCAAGTGCTCTGTATCCAAACAAGGTATTAATCGGAAGGCCTTCATCAATTACACTAAACCCGCTGATAATAGGACCGGCGCCCTTGAGATCCACGACTTCGTTACGTACATCCGAAAGATTCATGCCAACGGAATACTTAAATGCATTACCTCCCCGGTAATTTACGTTGAGGTCCCATCCCTTATTTCTAACCACGCCTGCGTTCTGATAGGGTTCAGAGAGCCCAATAACACCCGGAACTGGCAAACGTAATAGAATACCGGTCGTGTTGCGAACGTAGTAGTCAAAGCTTCCCGAAAGCCTGTTAGCTAAAACTGCAAAATCAATCCCGATATTGGTCGTCTCGGTACTCTCCCAAGAAATCCCTAAGTTTGCCATCTCCCGCTGATTGGCACCTTGAACAGGAACCCCATTGAATGCATAGCTAGAACCTAAGGCCATCACCGCGGAAAAGGGGTAGTTGCCTATATTCTGATTCCCTAACGCGCCCCAAGATCCTCTGATCTTTAATTCAGAAAGCCAGCTTTTTGACGATGCCATAAAGTGCTCTTCGGAAAGACGCCAGGCAGCAGAGAACGATGGGAATGTCCCGTATTTATGCCGGTCTGGAAATCTCGAGGCTCCATCTACTCGAACATTAGCCTCCAAGAGGTAGCGGTCTTTATAGCTATAGTTGACGCGGGCAAACCAAGAGCGCAATGACCATTCGGATGCGCTACCCGAATTTCGCCAATTATCGATAGCTCCCGCATCCAACTCCTGATAATCGGGCAGCGGATAACCCTCACGAGACGCCTCAAAGCTGTCTGTGCGATAACCGATCTGTTCATATCCGCCAATAAAACCTATTGCGTGTTCATCAAACTCCTTGTCATAACGACCGATGATGCGCGCTGTATTTTCCCAAGTCCGAACATTGCTCCGTAGAAACGTGCTCAGAACAGGCGATGTATAAGCTGGAGTCTCCATTCCCGGAACAAATGTCTCAATGGACTGGTTGAAGTAACGTCGGTCAGTTCCTCTAAATTCCGGTGTAAAGTGGATTTCTAAATCTGCACCGCTAAAAGGTTGATAGTTTGCTTGAAGGGTAGCGCGAAGCTGATCATAATTATGGCGATTATACCCTCCATCATGCAGAATCGCAATAGGGTTAGCACCATTTGTTCCGATCCCCCATCTTCCGTCAGACAACCTAACGGGCGATCCCACGGGAGAAATACGATTAATCTGACCAAACGGTTGACTTCTCGGTTGACCGGTAGGAGCGGTCCGTCCCGCAATCAGGAATGTAGACTGTAGATTATCTCTGATATGCGCCTTGGCGTTAAGTCTAAACGAATACCGCTGTTGTCTGTGATTAGGAACAACACCTTGTTGATCCTGATAGGCAACAGAACCCATAAAATTTACCCGTTCTCCCCCACTCACACTTAAGTGATGATGTTGCGTAAGACCAGGTTCCGTATATGCCGCGTCCTGCCAGTCTGTGTCAGGATAGTTATCAGGATCTATGCTTTTATACCGCAGATAATCGTCTAAAAACTGGTCTGAGTAAACGGGACTACGCCCCATATTGGCATAAGCTTCATTCAGTTTACTCATAAACGTATACCCATCAACAAATTCGGGAAGTTCCGTAAAAACCTGACGGCCAACATATCCATTATAATTCATCTGCAATTGATCGCCTTTGCCACTTTTCGTCGTAACCAAAATAACACCATTTGCAGCTCTAGAGCCATATATTGCAGCAGAAGAAGCATCTTTCAAAACCGAGATGCTCTCGATATCGTTAGGATCGACACCGTCGAGACTACTTTGGACACCGTCCACTAATACCAAAGGAGACGCATCATTTAGCGTTCCAATGCCTCGAATCTGGATTGTACCGTGGTCTCCTCCAGGCCTGCCCGAGTTTTGGGTAACGGTGACTCCCGGAGCCATCCCTTGTAGAGCCATGGAGGCCCGGTGTACAGGACGTTTCGCAAGTTCTTCGCCATTGATGGAACTCACTGCACCGGTCAGATTGACCTTCTTCTGTGTGCCGTATCCCACCACCACCACTTCTTCTATATCGGACTGGGTTTCAACTAGCTGTATATTAATTACATTGGAATCACCAATCAGGCGCTCCTTTTTCGTGTAACCTAACAAGCTAAACACGAGCGTCTCCCGTCTGTTTACCACAATAACAAAGTCACCTTGATCGTCAGTGGAGGTAGTATTTGTCTGACCCTTCACCACAACATTCACACCCGCCAGCGGGATACCCTCATCATCGGTAACCCTTCCCCTAACGCTATTTTGCTGCTTCTCGTCTACCCTAAGGGCAGATTTCGTTGGTTCTTTATTCCCCTTTCTGACTACAATCGATTTTCCCTCTACCACGTAGGTCAGGTTCTTCGGAGTCAGTATGATATCCAGCGCTTTTTTGAGGGGTTCGTTTCTTAAACGGACATTAGACGCAGCTGTATTTTCGATAATATCCGTATTGCAGATTACGGTGTAGCCCGTCTGCTTTTTGATCTCCCGGAGGATATTTACGAAGGTCATATCTTTTTTCTCTATTGTTATCGTCTGAGCCACACTACTTGCTTGCAGCTGGAACACCGCACAGAGAACAAACGCCATCATCAACTTCATAATTAAGAGGTATTTTTTAGTGGGAAAGAAAAGATATTGCCCACTCGATAACAAATAATTTTTCATTACATTTGATTGGTTTTTAGTATAAATCTGTTTAACTCACTTATTTCATGCTAGGAACATTTACCGGGTTAGTGCCAGCTTTCCCGGTTACCTTTTCCTTTCTTTACGACTGGTTATCTCACAAATTTCACCCTCCTTTCTTCAACCTCGAGCCGAATACTCTCATCTGTCATTTTGATTAATTTAAGGACTTGTTTAAAACTATCATAGCGGGATACAGACCCCCAAATCTTGATATCATTTAGTTTCGGAGAAACCTCAATTTCCAAATCATACCATCGCGCTATCTTTTTTGCCACATTTTCCAACGTTTCGTTATTGAACATAAACTCTCCGTTTTTCCACGCCACACTTTCATCCAAATCGATGGCTTGGACTTCCATCCTGCCATTATGTACTAAGCTCTGTTGACCAGGCTTTAGCACTGCGGAGACTTTGTCCGTTAGCGAAACCTTAACTTTCCCCTCTAAAAGGGCCACTGTAGAATTCATATCTGTGCGATAGGAATTGATGTTGAAATGCGTTCCCAACACCTCTACCTTTTCTTTCGATGTCGTTACGATAAATGGTGCATTATCCCGATGGGCAACTTCAAAATATGCCTCACCTTCCAATTCTACCTGCCGAGCATCACCGGCGAAGCGATAAGGATAGTGTAATTTACTTTCCGCATTTAGCCACACTTTTGTGCCGTCGGAAAGCGTCACCTGATACTGTCCCCCACGAGGTGTGGAAAGCGTCAGCGTCATATGTTCTTCCATGCTATCTTCGTCGAACAGGGCGGAACCGTCTTCATATCCTATTTGGTCATCGACTACAATACCTGCATAGGCATCACTCAAATTTACTTCCTGGCCAGTAGATAAGGTTAATAGAGCTTTGTTACCCCCCGGCATAAAGGTGCTTACGATTTCTTCCGTGGTGTTCGGCTGTACAACTTTTTGTTTCCATAGTATAGCGGCAAATAGTACCAGTACGGCGATGGCCGCAGCAGCAGAATAGATGGCAAAGCGTCTCGATAACAACCGTGTTCTCCTTATAGGAGGTTGCTGGTCTATCTGAGAAAGTACACGGTTTAATACACGTTCTTCCCTCTCTTTGAAGGCAGGGGTATAAAGTTCTTCGTAGGCATAGAGTGCTTCCCGTAATTCCTCTTCACTATCCAGTTCTTCAACAATCTCCTTCAGTTGTGGATATTCGGTAAACAATCGTTCTAACTCTGCCCTCCTTTGCGTATCCAAGTCTCCAGCGAGGTAGTCCTTTAGAAGATTTACAATATCATCTATTCTTTGCATGTAGTGCGTGTTTACTATGAAAACACAGCAATTGCCAACATCTTACATGAAATTATAAAAAAAAGAAAACAGGGTATTACAAGCTAGAGAGGACAGCCAACAAAAGGAAAGCATCTTTCAGACGCAGGTTGTGCCTTAACGCCGCTAACGCTCTTGATTTATTTGCATATACGGCGTGAGGAGCCATATTCATTTCCTTGGCGATATCTTCCGCTGTTTTATCCTCCAGAAATGTCTTGTTGAACACTTCGCGCTGCTTTTCCGGCAGTTTCTGTACTTCATCGTAAATAGCCTTCAACAATTCTGTACGAATAATCTTCGTAAAAGCGTCGGCGTCTTCGCTCAATAGTTCTTCGTAACTTTCCACGTCATCGAGCGATTCACAAAGGCTTGTTCCGCGTAGTTGATTTAGGCATTTATTCTTCGTAGCGATGTATAAAAATGCCCGTATACGATACAGGCTAGAAAACGAAGCACGACGCTCCCAAAGCTTCACAAACACATCGGCGACAATTTCTTCCGCAATTTGATAATTCTTGACATATTTCTGCGCAAAAAACAATATCTGTTTATTATAAAGCCGATAAATACCGACCAATCCCGCTTCTTCGCCGCGATGCAAAGAATCCACCAAAACGAATTCGTCCGTCGTTGTTGGGATGTTGTACGTAATATCGGTCTTTTTCATCAACTCCGTTAAACTTATATCACAATCTATCAAAGGTAGCAGGAACACAATTAAAATGACAGTGTTAGGTAGAATATAACAAATTATTCATCTCGACTTAATACTATCTAAACACTCTTCGATCCCGTATTTGCCCTATTAGCAGCAGGTTTATTAAACACTGGTTACGCAAACTTAATTAACTATCGTCAAAGAAACGAACTCTTATTTTATTTTCGTAAAAATAAACAACCTACCGGATCGAAAAGATCTGTATCCATAATTTTTCGGCGCTTTCCACGCCGAAGAATGCGTAAAGCTGTAAAATCGTGGAAACAAAAAAATCGGCTTGGAAATTCCAAGCCGATCTCTATACGCTAACCGCTAGTAGTTTGCTACACAACGCAACGAATGCCCATTTGCGGCAGTTTCGGCGCCGTTCGAGAAGTTGGCATTACCCGATCCCACCGTAACACGTAGTGGATTATGCGTTCCCGCCGTCGTTAGAAACGCGACCCAATGATAAGAGTAAACCCCTTCCTGTTGAAAGATCTTGGAACCTTCGTTCCACCTGCCAGCGGGCAGTATGTTAAAATCTATCTCACGGCTTAACTCTTTATATAGTGGATAATCTCCGCCAGGGAAGTTGGCATTGCCGCCGTAATAAAACGTCGTTCCTCCCTGCCACAGCCCGCCGCTGCTCACCGGGCTGCTACCTTTCACGTAAGGAGCAACGATTCCCCAGTTCGTCAGGGTGATCGAGTTGACCACACCTATTTCGCGGCCCCAGCCGATGGTATAGCCATCTTTGGTTGACCCGATATCCGCCAGTGTATTGCCTGGTAACGCATACTCGGTCTTAATGGCGACCAGCAGATCGTACCAGTCATTGACGTTAGGCACATGCCATCCCGTCGGACAGGCTCCCTGAACCTGCATGTTGAACGCGTTCACACTTGTGCCGTCGAGAATGTAAGCGTTGCCCGCGTCGTCGACGCCACTCGCTCCCCAGATATAAGGATTGTCAGCTTCCGTGGCTTTGGATATACCGGTCATCGCTTCATGCCAGGTATACAACCTGCCGTAGGTCGAAGCCTTGCTATTATCGTTATTGTAATCCCAGCCGAGGTTGCCGTCTGCGCCCCTCTCGTTGAGGTTTTCGATCATCCAGGTCTTGCTACCGTAGCGCTTTGTCCGGTAGTTCTCCAGTGACGGTGGCGGTGCCAGGACCGTGATCTCTTTGTAGAACCAACGTGTAAAGCTCGTTTCCCCATTGCGTTCGCCCTGCACGCCGATAGATTTTTCCGGAATAACGCCGCCCTCACCGCTTCCCCGTACGACGACCCGGTTTGTCTGTTGGCCCTCGACGATTTCCAGTGCTTGTGGCACTGTCCAAACATATCGCACGCCGGGCTCCGCGTCGGCGATGTACAACTCAAACTCGACACCGCCTTCTATGGACAAGGTTGCGGGAAGGTTCGTCCTGATAAAGTCCGGTTGCCAGGGTTGCGGATCGTCAGCACGCTGACATGCGCCCACTAAAAGTGTCGACAGCAGCAGATATAAAAAGATGTTTTTTGCCATTTTAATAAGTTACTTTAAGCATCAGTACATGAATAAATTGTCATCCCTTAGTGCCTTAATTTAGTTGAACATAAGGATTATCCTTAGGATAGCTGAAGGGGTTATCTATGAACCATCGTGCCTTGTACATTTTATACCCCGGTTTGAAAAAGACGCTGACCCCACGAATATTCGTCAGCCTGTCCGTCCAATAAGACATGTTAGGCTCGATGACCAGCGTGCCAAAGCCCTGCGGTCCGTCAGAAATCGACTTGATGTTAGCTTTACCATGCGGGTGGGCTGAAAATGTTTCCGATGCAATGTCGAAAATATAAATTCCAGTTGCCGTAGTGAGGTAAAGCTGATCCTTTCCGTATACAGGAAAAAGATCGTGCGGGCTCTTATCCGGCAGACCGTAAAAGACTTCCTGCTTTATCAGTTCGGGATCAGCGCTGTCACCATTATAGCGGTAAGTATAGAGATTCTGATCGTCTGTCGCCCAAAGGACAGCCCGTTTCAGATCCCAAACGGCATTGTGCCCAAACGTCAGGTTATAGCGTTTTACCTCTTTTGGCACATATGCCGACAACGAATCCACCTTATATAGCTTGAGTGCATCCCCCTCGCCATCCGAGGTCGTACTGCAAGACACGACGATGTTTCCATCGGGCAGCACCTCTGCCGAGTGCGGATTCCCCCTGGCATTGGTATAGAACATGATCTTCTTATCAGCTATCCGAACCAGTGCAACACCTCCACTCGACGCCGTCAGCAGCACATACTCCCGATTGTATACCGCTTTCGCTTCGTCGATCTGCCGGAACCATGCGGCCTCTGCCGCGCTTAGCGCTTCAGAAGCCTTCCACGACCATAGTTCCCCTTTACTTGCCGAATCGATGATCAGCACCTGGCTCTCCGATTGTTCACTGATCAGAATAGGACGTTCACTCTCCCATAGTCCAGGCACAGGCACATTTTCGTCCGAGCTATCACCAAAAGGATCCGAGAAATCGAGGATAGGTGCCTGGTCCTCCTTGCATGATAATAACACCACCATGCAGCTTAAAATAAAATATCGTATTACTTTCATTGTTTTATTTTTATTGTCCCCAGCCGGGATTGTTAGGTTTAAGATTTGGATTCAGTTCCATTTGTGTCGTTGAAATGGGCCACCAGTAGTCACGGGCCGCGTCAAACGTCCGTGTTATGATCGGCGTGCCATCATGTTTACGGATCGTACCGCTAAGCACATTTTCGGCTGTACGCCAACGCCGCACGTCGTTGTAATAGTATCCTTCGCCGGCAAACTCTATGCGGCGTTCGTACCGTATAAGCTCCCGTAGTTTCGACGGATCGCCACCCGGATAGTCCAACGCGCTCTGCAGCGAGAAGCCCGCCCGCTGACGTATAGAACGCACCGTCATGTTCCATACATCCTCTGAAAGCTCGCCCAGTTCGTTTTTCGCTTCCGCATACATCATCAATATATCCGCGTAACGCAGCACCATATAGTTGATCTCCGACATGTTGTCTCCGATCTGTATCTGGGCCGTCGTCGCCGCTCCCGCGTCGTATATACTATATTTTTTAAAGGCGAAGCCCGTTTGCACAACCTTAAAATTGGTATTATTACCGTCATTGCGGACAATTTCTCCTAAAAATGTGGATCCTGGATAAACGATGGTCTGCTTGAAACGTGGATCGCGGTTCTCGTAGGTATCCGATTCACCGTATGCAGACTCGTCTTGCTGCTTTCCGTCCACCATAACGTAGCTTTGCACCAGATCGAGCAACGGTGCGGCATTGCCATACTGCCGGATCGTCACATCGAAACTGCTGCCGCGATTAGGTTCGTTGATAAACTGGATATCAAAGATAGATTCCGAACTGTTTTCGGCAGCGGCGGAGAATAAGGTGCGGTAGTTAGGATATAAGCTGTAGACACCAAGATCGATGACACTCTTCGCCGCATCAGCCGCCTGCCGCCATTTTTCGCGGTCGGCGTCCGCATTGAAAAGTGGGCTGGCCTCGAATAGAAGGACTTTTGCTTTCAACGAGAGCGCTGCCCCCCGCGTAGGTCTTCCAAAATCGGCTTGATCTAGATAACGTATTGGCAAAGCCGGGGCTATCTCATCGAGCTCACGGACAATAAACTGGGCTACTTCCTCCCGTTTTGTACGCGGAAGGGAGCCCTGCGCAATGTCGGCCTCGGCCGTAATCAAGGGCACGTCTCCATAGTAGCTGATCAGCAGATGGTAAAAGAGCGCCCGCAGAAAGCGTGCCTCTGCCTTCATCTGCGCGATCTGCAACACCGTGAGATCCAGGTTACCGTCAATATTGTCAAGTAGCGCATTACATCGACCTATGCCGGTGTACGCTGCAGACCACCTTCCGTTCACAAGTGCAATGTCTGTCGTATGCGTGCCCAATGCCACATTATTCCATCCAAGCCTATTATCGTAGTTGTAGGCGTTTGGCGATGCCGATTCTTCCCAGAGTACCGAGGCATTGCCATACAGATATTGGTTGGAAAGAGCAGAGTAACAGCCCACCAGTCCGGCTTGGGCCGTCTTAGCTCCCAGCCAGAAACTTTCTTGGTCGTACCTGTCGGTAGGCGCTACGGTCAGGTCGCAGGAGCCCAAGAAAGACGCCGTCGCAACCAGGAGTAAAAGCTTTCCTATTTTGTTCTTTTTCATGATCTTGTTAAAAATTTAGATTGATTCCCGCACTGTAGGTCTTTAAATTAGGATACTCGTAAAGATCTCCCTTGGTCGTCGTCAGCTCTGGATCCCACAGCTTGAACTTGCTGAACGTCAACAGATTTTGACCACTAAGGTAAATCGATAATTTGCGTACACCTAAACGTGACATCCAGCTGTCCGGAACCTGGTAGGCCAGGGTGATGTTTTTCATCCGCAGATACGATGCATCGTGCAGCCAAAACGTAGAATTGATAAAGTTCTCGCCCGCGTCGGTATAGGTCGTCAGGAGCGGCAGTTCTGAATTCGGGTTGCTGGGCGTCCAAGAATCCCTCGCCCATTCGTATGTCACGTTGGCTCCATTGTTGAAAGGAAAGGCGACATTACCCGTCGGATAAACATCGACATCCGCAACACCCTGGAACTGGCTTTCCAACGTTAGACTTTTATATCCTACACGTAATCCGAATCCGTACGTCCAGGTCGGAATGGAGCTCCCCGTAATAATCTTATCAGCATCATCAATGTAGTTATCACCATTATGATTTGCGTACTTTATATACCCCGGTTTCAATTTAGACCGCGTTCCGTACACGGCTGTCGCCTCATCAATTTCCTGCTGCGACTGGTAATAGCCTGTCGCTTCGTACAGGAAGTACGAGTTGATCCCATAACCTTCTTTAATAATATGCCGCCCGGAGATTACCTGCTGCCCGCCTATATCGATGACCTTGTTTTTGACATAGGATACCGACCCATTAAGCGAATACGAAAGATCGCCTTTTCTATCCGTAAATGACGACCCTACCTCCCAGCCTTTGTTGTCCACCTTCCCGAGGTTTACAGTCGGCCCTGTCAGCCCACCCACCTGGCTTGCGATATTAATAGCCCGGAGGATATCAAAAGTCCGTTTATAAAAATAATCGGCCGTAATACTCCATTTGTTCCAGAGGCTCATATCCACACCGGCATTATACGATAATGTCGACTCCCAACGGATATTCCGGTCTGTCAGAGCTGCCGTTGCGGCACCGCCGACTGTTGTCCCACCAAAACTATAGTTATAACTCGGGTTTATGTTGAAGGTACTATTGTAAACGCCGATACCCACGGCCTGGTTGCCCAGCTTACCCACCGATGCTCTCAGCTTTAAAAAGTTGATGGATTCGGATTGGAAAAAGGACTCTTTGTTAACCGTCCAACCCACCGATGCCGATGGAAAGAACGACCACTGGTTGCCCGGCGCAAACCTAGAAGAACCATCATAGCGTAGGCTTCCTTCTAGGGTGTACTTGCCTTGATAATCGTATGCTAATCGGCCGTAAACCGACGCAAGCTTGCTGACAGCGGATCCACCCGTCGCCTGTGCATTCGTTTGGTCCGATAGCGCATTAAGCTCCCATAACGTATTGTCGTAAAAACCCCAGTTATAAGCCTGAAAGTGACGTCCGTCGTTGATCTGATAATCTTGCCCGGCCATCACGTGCACATTATGCCCGTCCCATTGGTTCTCGAAAACCAGCCGGTGCGACAAGGTAAACTGCTTGTCCAAGGAATCCCAATCTTTTACACGGGGCGCAGAACCATTGAAGTTACGCATATCGCCGGTCTTAGGATCCACCGTATACATCTGCGGAATAAAGTCTTTACTAAAATGATCAATACGCCTGTAGCCGAGTGTATTATGATAGGTAATGCCCAATGGAAGTTTATATTCGAGCGAGAGGTTGGTCAACGTTTCCTGATAATCCCGGAGGGTGAACCCCTGCTCCACTTCCATACGTGGGTTTTCGATATTGTTACGCCCCGGGGTATAGAGCCAGGTAGAACCATACACGTTGCCCCTCCTATAGTCCGACATGATGGGCAAGCCGCGCATGATCACGCTCATTACCGTGCTCGTACCATAGCCCACCTCATTAAATTCCCTAAGGTTTCCGATAAAACCGGCATTCAGTTTCAGACGGGGCGTCGCCTGTGCCGATACTTTGATATCAAAGGAGTATCGTTTGGCATCGTCGTTGGCGATGAAAATCCCTTTCTGGTCCATATATCCTGCTCCGGCAGTGAAATTGATCTGCTCGCTTCCTCCCGTCACGCGCGCATTATACTGTTGCAGCATACCGCGGTCCAGGGCGATGTCGAACCAGTTGGACGCCGGATAAACGGACGGATCTGTCCCGAGTCCCGCACGGTATTCATCGATCTGCGCTTGGGAGTATGAAAGCGCCGTCTTTCCCGAATTAGCTTCCGCGCGGTTACGCATCTGCATATACAATATTGGGTCGTCCACCACGTCAGGAAGGAAGCTCGCTTCCTGGATACCTGTATGCGCTCTAAAATCGATCTTCGTCTTTCCGGCAGCGCCCTTTTTGGAGGTGACAAGGATTACCCCATTGGAAGAACGCGAGCCATAGATCGCCGCGGCAGCGTCTTTCAGCACGGTAATGCTTTCGATATCGGCGGGATCAATCTCGTTGAGCGAATATTCAATGCCATCAAGAAGCACGAGCGGGTTAGCATTATTCAACGTGTTTACTCCCCGTATGCGAATGGTTGCCCCGTCTCTTCCTGGTTTGGCGCCCGCCTGATTAATCCAGACACCGCTCGTCCCGTACAAAGCCTGCGATGAGTGCGTAATAGTCTGTTTTTCCTTGTCTTCCATCTTCACCACGGATACGGCGCCGTTCACCTGATCGCGTCGCACAGATCGATAACCGACGACGACAACCTCCTCGAGTTCGCTGTTCGACGGGGTAAGTGTGATTGCTTGACCGGCTTCATCTGTAAGTGTCTGGGTGAGCGTGTTATATCCCACCATATGGAAGGACACTTCCATCGGGGCGTCTCCGCTAAGGCTAAAGGCACCGTTCTCGTCTGTCGATGTCGAAGCTCCTCCATCCGTTGCGCGGACGGTTACGCCTTTTAAAGGTTGACCCTGGCTGTCCAGAACCCTACCTTGAAGCACCTGCTGATTTACTGTTTGTCCGGCCGGATTTTTCCGCTGTGAAATCACGATGGCATCCTCTCTCCTTTCATAATGGAGGCCCAGCGGCGGCAGCACGCTATCAAGGATCGCTATCACCGTGCCTTGCGGAATCCGTATGGACACGTTTTTATCCTCTACATGCTTCCTGTTGTAAAAGAAGTTGTAGCCACTCTGCTCCTCCATCCGCTCAAGCAGGTCGCTAAGCGCATAGTTCTTTTTCTGCAGGTTGATCTCTTGCGCCATCGTTTGCCCTCCCAGCTGTAACACTGCAGCGAGCAGGCATGACGCTGCCAGCCTGTAGCCATTCCTCGCTTGGATGTACAACAGGCGGCGAAATGAAAATCGTCGTCTCATTTTGAGTTAATAAAAGTTTATGAAGTTTGATACAGGTTTATATACCCTTGAATATGGAAATTTTACGCTGCTGAACATGAAATTCGACCGTACCGGTCAGCTCGAGAAGCCCTAGAACCTCCTGCAGACTCTGCCGTCGGGAGGCCACACCGGTGAATACTTCCTGCTGAAGCTTGTCCTGGAATACAAACTCGACGTTGTACCATCGCTCAAGCTCCTCCACAATGTCGGAGAGCGGCCGGTCATTGAAAACAAAGGTACCCTGTGTCCAATCGGTCTCCCTCGTATCGGCAAGTGCGGTAAGCGTGGGAGCCTTCTCCTTTTCGGCTACTAGGCGCTGCCGCGGCAGGAGTTTTGTTTTCTTATCAGGCTGCTTTGTATCCGCGACTTCCAGGCTGCCGGTGTACAGCGTTGTCGTGTATTTATTCTTACTACTGTAGGCCTGAATGTTAAAGGTGGTCCCTAACACACGGGCTACATGGTTTCCGGAATGCACTTCAAACGGCCAGTTTGCTGCTGTTCCTTTTTGCACGTCAAAATACGCTTCTCCGTCAAGCTCCACCTTTCGCCGTTCGGCAGAAAAGACGAGCGGAAAGCCGATTTTAGACCCTGCATTGAGATTCACGTGTGTCCCGTCAGCAAACCGAACGCTGTAGGTGGCGCCCATGGGCGTGGCCAAGACAACGGTTTCTCCTGCCGGCAGCTGCGGCAGGCCGACGCTTTCGCCACTGGCGTAAAATATTCTTCCGTCTTCCAGCACAATCTCCTGCTGGCCGGCAGCAAGAGGTAAGGCCGTACCGTCGGCTAACATCAGGCTGGCGGAAGGCTTCGCCGGAAGGATGGCTGCAGCGACGGCGGTGTTGCTGTCTGTTGTCCCTTCCTTCCATTGCTGGATACCCACACCTACTCCGAAGCAGACAACGATGGCCGCTGCCCAGCGCAGAATGTGCTTTGGCCACAAACTCGCTATCCGCCTGCGTGACTGCTGCGGAAAATCGGACGCCATCCGCTTGTCGTTGACAATAAGCTGAAAAACTTGCTCTTTATCCAAGTTACCTCTACCAGACGTTTCTCCTGCCATGAGATCGTCAAGCACCGCCGATAGTTCACTGTCTGTTTGCTGTGTAAGATAGGCTGATAGTTCCTGAAGCTCCGCAGCGTCTAACTGCTGCTGGCCGTACCGGATGATCAGATCTGCTATTCGTTCTTTTTGATCCATACTTGTTTTGTTACCCTTAATACGAATGGAAGAAAAAAAAGGACTAGTCAGAAAAGAAAAAATATAAAAAAAATAGTCGTCCGGTATTTAAGGACTTTCATAGCCTTTACAAGGTGGTTTTTCACCGTATTCTTGGAGATGTTCATCTTGTCGGCTATCTCTTGATAGCTGAGTTCATGAAGCTTGGCCAACATCAATACCTGCCGCTGTTGCTCAGGCAGTACATCCAACAGGCGGGACAGCTTTTCGTGCTCCTCACGTTGTATCAGTGCCTGTTCGGCGCTAGGTTCATAAGATTCCTCGGCCTTAAGTTCGTCCATGGCAAGCGTAAGTTTGACCTGACGGCGGAGGATGTCGATGGATTTTCGCTTGGCTATAGTGCTGATCCAGGCTAGAAAGTCTTTGGCTGGGTCTATCGTTTCTCTTTTTAGCCACACCTGCACAAATGTGTCCTGCACGACCTCCTGAACCAATATATCGTCGTGCAAAAATGTCTGTAGCCGTCGCGTCAAAACTTCGAAGTAGCGGTCATACAAGACACGAAAGGCATCCAAGTCGCCTTCTTTTAGCAAGCTGATTGTATGATTAAGTGTGCCTAGGTCGTTTGCATTCATGTTTGAGAAACTGCCGCAATAATAAGTTATTGGTATAAAGTTAAGATTATCCTAATATAAAACAACCATTAATTTAAAAGTAGGTAAAAACGGCTAGGGTACCGTCTGTAACTACCGCAGGGAAAACTAAGCATTAGTCACCTTCGCACGTATTCATGAATGCTGTCGGACTCTTCCCTATCTCCTTTTTAAATACCTTGGCGAAATACTGACTGTCCTGAAATCCCACGCGAAAGGCAACTTCAGAAACCCGGAGATCCGTCTGCGTCAAAAGCTGACAAGCATATTTCATTCTGTAGTTTTTGATGTATTCCGAAGGAGACAACCCCGTCAGGGATTTGATCTTCCGAAACAGGTGCACTCTACTCAGGCCAACCTCGGTACCTAGCCATTCCACACTCAGATCGGTATTTTCCAGATTTTCCGAAATGATCGTGTTAACCCGGTCTAAAAGCTTCCGATCATGATCGTTGCCGGTAACATCCGCGGGATTAGGCAGGTAAGATGCTGTACGATAACGCGCATGAATCCGTTTTTGATTATCAATTATATTCTTTATTCTTAGCTTCAACTCCATTATATGAAAGGGCTTCGGGAGGTATTCGTCCGCTCCATGTCCAAGTCCTTCCATCTTTGCCGCGTGTGTGTCCATCGCTGTTAAAAGAATCAGGGGAATATGACAGATTTCCGGTTTACTCTTGATACTGGCACATAATTCGTATCCATTCAAGCCAGGCATTAGCAGATCGCTAATGATCAGATCGGGCACCAGTTCCTCTGCCTTTTGAAGGCCTTGCAGGCCGTCATAGGCCGTCAAGACCGTATATGTCGTTTTGAGCTGTGCTTCCAGATAGTGCACTATTACGGCATTATCGTCCACCAATAATATTGTCCCCATATCAGGCTTCGCGCCGTTGCCGGTTCCCTCCCTATGTACCACGACTTCGACAGGCTCGTTCCAAGTTAATTTATCCGATGGCAGCTTTTGGTCTTCCTCCCGTAGTGCGGCCGTGTCCAACATCTCGCAGGGTATGGTCAACATGAACGATGTGCCCCGCGCGACCTCGCTATGCACCGTTATACGGCCATCCATCATCTCCAGCAACGATCTGGACAACGACAGGCCTATTCCTACGCCATGGCCGGGGCTTCCCTTCGTATAGAAGCGATCAAAAATATGCGGCAAATCCTGTTCATCGATACCGACACCGGTATCCCAGACTTTCAAGGCCAGCACGTTGTCCGTAAAAGAAGCACTGATCCCGATTTCTCCCTTAGGAGGTGTAAATTTAAAGGCATTTTGCAGCAGGTTGAAAATGATTTTTTCGATCTTATCCTTATCGAGCAGTAGTATCACCTCATCAAGTGCTTCAAGATCGACCAATAGCTGAATATTCTGCTTCTCGGCCATCGGCCAGAAACTCATCAATATTTCCTCCAGATGCTTTCTCAGCGGCACCAGCTCCTTATTGATGGCATACTGTCCGGTATCAATTTCACGGATCTGCATAATCTGTTCTGTCAGCAACCGTAACCGTTGCACGTTAAAGTGCATAATTTCCAACCGGTTTTTCTTCCACATGGACTGTTCTCCCGAGGCTACCAGCTCTTCAAGCGGAGCCAATATTAACGAAAGAGGTGTACGGAATTCATGCGACACGTCCATGAAATAACTCAGTTTTACGTCGTGAATTTCCTTCCATTTCTCTTTTTCCAGTTGTTCGATACGGTAGGAATGCTTCAGTCTCAAACTTTGCAGATAACGACTCCAAAAAAGCGCTGCGATCAGCCCTACAGACAGTAGGTAAAGACATTTCGCCCACCAGCTCAACCATGGCGGATCCAGTACCTCTATCGACATCTGAGCTTCTCCTATGGAAGAATGAGCGCCGGTCGAACGGACTTTGAGTGTATAGTCGCCCGCTTTGAGGTTTGTAAATGCCACCTGGTTCCCGTTTAGTCGGATCCACTCCTCGTGAATCCCCTCCAGCTTATAGTAAAACGAATGTCTGTTCGCCGACGAATAACCAAAATCCGAAAACTCCAGTTCGAAATCAGTATGACGATGGCTCAGTTGAATAGCCTGCGTACATTGTAGACTTGTCTGCAGTACCCTCGTGCTATCACCGGGTTCTACCCGATGGTTCCCAATTCGCAAAGCAGTAAACCGCACGGGCCGGTTTCGTGCAGATAAGCGATGCGGCGTAGTCATATCCATCTGTAACCACCCCTCACTTCCGCCGAGCAGCAAGCTATTGGAAATGTCCTGCGCAAAAGCACCTTCATTTATTTCCTCGAGGAGCATGCCCTCCTCGTAACCAAATGGCCGCAGCCGGTCGTTCTTGTCCAGCCGGCTAACACCATGTAAAGACACAAACCATTTCTCGGCCGATCGATCTACGATCGTACCGTACACGAGATTGTCCAGCATGCCGTTGCCCGCGTGGAAATGTTTACAGTCGCCCGACCGCGGATTCCAGCCCAACACCCCTTGGCCATTGCTTGACAGCCATAGGGTACCATCCACTTCCTCTAGCACATGGTTAATCTGGTCTACTCTAAGCTCGGCCGTACCCGTTCTAAACCTATTTTTATGACTAATTGCTCCCGTCCTGCTGTTGTATATCACTAAGCCGTGGCCATACGTCGCCAAAAAAATCTGATCGTCTTTTCCGATGAACACATGCTTAACGGCCCGATGATTCAATAACTCCTGTAGCTGTTTGTCGCCTTCAAACGGGACAAAACCCTTTGTTGCCAGGTCAAAACGATGCAGCCCACCAGCCCCATCTGTTCCAATCCATAACCCACCGCTATCCCCCGCTATCGAATTTATAATTAGCCCTTTATTGCGGTTCACGAGGATAGATTCCGGTAGCCCATATTTTTTAAAGGTTCCCGTGGTCGCAGAAAAGCTGTACAGACCTTTTCCAAATACGCCAAGCCATACCTGTGCTTTTACATCTTCGTATATCGCTTTTATAGCGCCCCTTTCGGGCAATTCATGACGGGTATTACCGTCAGCTGTAGCATGATATAACACGCCATCCTCTGTTCCGATCAGCACGGCATCCGGTGTCGATGCCAATAAAGCAGAAACACTAGTGGAAGAGGTCTTGCTGCCGGCGCCATACAGTCGGCTGAGCAGAAAACGGCGATCACCTCGCCGATATAATTTGATACCATCCGCATAGGTCCCTACCCAGATATTGCCAAGGTGGTCCAAACGTATAGCACGTATACTTTCCTGATCCTGAGCGGTACCGTCTATGAAGCGTCCTAAAGCCACCTTTGTCGGAATCCGCTTGCCGGCCAGACAATAAAGGCCTTCAAAGGTGCCTACCCAAAGCCTTTGCTGCTGGTCCAGCATCAGGTCGCGAATAAGATCAGCGTGTAATCTATTCCGTTCGTCCGCAGCCTGGGTATGCCATTGCCGAATAATTTCGCCACTCTTCTCCAGTAAAAATAGCCCCGAACCATAGGTTGCCGCCCAAATAACAGAATCGGTGACCACCAACGATTCAATACGCGATGGGAACAGCTTCCTATCCCGTTCACTCGTTATGGAACGTCCCTGTCGCGTTGTTCGGTTATACGTAAACAGTCCGAACTTCGAAGTTCCAATCCACAGCGTTCCCGTACGATCTTCGGCGATGGCACTTACCGTCCCGTGCGCTAAGTGATACATACCGTCCGCTACAAAACTATGTTTGGTCAGCAAGCCGGAGAGGCGGTCCCACTCGAACAGACCATAACGGCATCCCATCCATACACGTCCGTCGCGTCCCACAAAGACCTCATGGATCGAAGAAGATTCATAGATGCCCGGCGCTAACGTATAGGTGGTGAATTTGTCATGATTGCGATGATAGCAACTTAGACCCTTGTCCGTTGCTATCCATATATTGCCTTCGTTGTCTCCGGAAATCGAAAAAATAGTATTGCCCCCGATGCTCGTAGGATCGCCCGTTTGATGTCGATACACGACAAACTCATAACCATCATAGCGGCACAACCCGTCGCGTGTGCCAAACCACATAAAACCAAATCCGTCCTGATAGACGCTTAATACAGAACGTTGCGGCAATCCGTCTTTATGCGATATCGTCTCAAAATTAAGATCCTGCGCGTAAGAGCAAGAAAAATAGAAACTCTTTATAAGAATGAAGACGCAGAGAAAACATTTATTTCGAAATAGACAGCTCATCATAGTAAGCAGGATAATAATGACGCCACAAGCGTGTTACAAAATTGTAAACAATAAATTAACCTACTATTACCGTTATATTATGCTATCGTGATTTTTTCAGTTATCTTCTACCACGGGCTTGCCATCCCGCTTCACAATGCGAAAAACATCCTGTACCTGGCCGTCCAACGCATATGTTTTAAAGACGATGGCTTCATCAGACATCTCGACCAGCTGATAGGTCTGTACGTTACCCATCTTTACCTCCATCCAAGGATGATTCCCCACCGCATATGCCTTTCTTCCTGCAACAGAAATCACATAAGTCGGTCCTATACGATTACCTTCCGAATTAGGGATTCGACCTCTGGCATACACATGGTCGTGCCCTTGCAACACGAGGTCAACGTTGTATTTGTCGAATAGTGGTTTCCAATGCGTCATGACGCCGTCATTGATTCTTCCTTCCGTGGCCGAAACGACCGGATGATGGCAAACCACGATAGCCCATTTCTTTGTATTGTTCTTTAGCACCTGCTCCAACCACTGCCCCTGCAGATCCAGTGCATCATTGGAATCCATGAAGACGAAACGGCAATTTTTGATATCGATAAAATAAGCGCCGTTAGGCAAGGACGACGGACCATTAGGTGGATATCGAAACTGATGCGGCCAGCTCGGCGTGCTATATTGCTTCACGCCCTTTTCGTCCTTTACATACTCATGGTTACCACGTACGGCGAGCTGCGGCTTCGCGGCAAGCATAAAATCGCCCGCACGGAACCATTCTGCCCATTCATATTCGTTTTGCGAATGATTGATCAAATCGCCCACGTGTATCACAAAATCAGCCGCTGGTGCTGCAGCATATGCCTTTCTAAATACACGGGACCAGAGCGGGCGAATGTCGTTTTGCGCATCGCCCATGTAAATAAACTGAAACGCATCCTCGTCTGTTGGCATCGAAAAGTCGATCCATTCGCTCCACATATCCCCTTCGCCTACCCGGTACACATAATGTTGTCCGGACTTAAGCGCGCGGAGCGTAGCCGTGTGGTAGTATACCGTATCACCGGCGTATGTCACAAACTGTTCACTCAAGGCATCCATGCGGTTGGCCTCCCGATAGAAATCAACCTGCTTTACTTTGTCCGACCATTCCAGTGTTCCGGTCGGCGTGGCTTTGCTCGTCCGCCAGGTGATTGTTCTGCTCTGTGCAAGCGAATCCGTGATTGACATCAAGATCCGATCCGGCATTTCACCAGCCTTGTAGCGTATTAACGGCCGGTCTGGAGGTAATTGTTTTTCATGGGGTTGGGCATAGCAGCTTCCCCCCATGAAAAATAAATATATAACAAAAAATAATCTATACATTCTATTGATGGATATTCCCCTCATAATCTCGGACCCAGCCCTTCGTCCAATCTGCAGCTGCCTCGCTTACAGCGCCTACATAATTTGCTTCCGAGAAGAACGCATGTATAGAAGCAGGATTAAACGCACTGTTCTTGACTGTCTGTGGTATATAGCTTGTCGTGCCGATGCCATCGATCGTTGCCAGAATCGGTTCATCCTCATCATTATCTTCGAAACCTGTAACATTATTGAAAAACGGATTCTGGAAAACATTCTCCGCATCCAAGTATCCCCGGAAAGGATTACCGTTCTCGGTATCATCACGGTAAGGATCGCGAGGCACATTGAAAATATACGAATAGGCAAAAACGGTGGACCCTTGTAGATCCGTCACGGTAACCTTATCGTTGAGACGCAAGCCGCGTCTGGGAAAGTCTGCTACTATGCTGTTATACACCTTTCCGCTGCTATTCGCACGCAAACGCATACCATGCGTATCATCAACATCTTCTCCGGGACCGACTACCGTAACATTCGAGATAACTGGCGACGCCGTTTCCCGGATCGTGAACGCCTCCACCTCATCGTAAAAGCTGGTGGTCTGTGAAATTGCGAATTGCACATACCCCGCATACGCATCACCAAAGCGAAAACCACCACCTTCACAATTGGTAGCCACAAGATACTTCATGCGCACATCGCCGTCCGTTGGCATAATACCTTCACCAAGCGCCCGGTAAGCTTGTACGTAGTTGATCGTTGTCCCGCTACCTACACCCTGCAAGCGGAAACCACGATCTCCCGCATATTCTACCCGAAGATATTCGACATGGCCACTTGAACTACCATTGCCCTCACCTTTAATATTAAACTGCCCCCAATCACCTGGTTCTGCATCCTGATCGCGCAACAATTTGTCACTGGTCACCACTACTGGAGCAGTCGCCGTACCCGTTACATCCACTCGTGCTCCCTCATCAATGACCACATCATATGTTTCTCCTGTTTCGGTGTTCATGTACAGCTCCACGCCTGCCTCCATCTGCAGCTCCGTTCCGCTCATAAAGTGCACCGAATGGGGCAGCCAATATTTACGGCCGGCTGCTAATTTTACCTTCCCGGTTTCGATAATACCATCCTCTGGAAGCTCGATCTGGTATACAGGAGAGGATCCAATCGTTATCTCATCGTAAAGCGCCACAGATACTTCGAATGCCGATGCATCCGATGTTATGGTGTTCTTTTCATCTGCTATAAAGAAAGCATAGGGGACAACGTCGCCTTCTTCAAGGTCTGCCGGTAAAATATCCTCAAAGGTGTAACTCGTCTGTCCGTCCTGGAGCGGCACGCTACGAAGCGGGGCTTCATCACGGTGGATGACGAGCATCGTTCCGTTTCCTGGGTCAGCAAACGAGAGCGCAACCGATACCGTGGTCCCTGGTTTTGCTATTGTACTTGCTTGCGCAACCTCTATCGCGTTTCCTTCAATGTTTGCCGGAATAGTATCGTCGTCTTTCGAGCAGGAGGCAAAGGTCCAGATCATGCCGGCCAATACAACGGCGAATACGCCGTTTCTTTTTGTCATTTTCATATTACTTAAGTTAAATTATTCGCTAATACTACCATCCCTATTCTTAAACCACACGCCCTCTCGTGTCCAGTCGTTGTTGGCATGCTGGACAGCGCCAATGTAATCTGCTGCGATAAACCAGGGATCCAGTTGCTGTGGATTGAATACGGAAGAGACCGAGCCCACATAGTTATCCAGTGTGATACCGCTCACCACGTCTTCCGTCACATCGTATAAGCCGGATTGGAAAAATATAGATTCCGCTTCCTGTGCATAATTGGTTGCCGACCGGAATGCTCTTACATTGTCCAGCACCATCTCTCCGCCAAGCACCTCTACGGGTAAATCCTCCACACGCACCGCATCGCTCGGAAAATGTGCTACGATCAGGTTACGCAGCTGCCCTATGGCCCCCCTTCTGACCCGCGCTCCCCGCCGAGTGCCATCTGTGGTCCCTTCACCATTGCCGATCAGCGTCACGTTGGCTATCTGGAAGGTCGTTCGCGGACTGGAATCATAGAAACTATCATGGTTCCGTAGTTCGAGCGACCGCGCCTGATTCCAAAAGTTTCTCGGAACCAAGGTGGCCGAAATATTTGTTTGGAACAACCAAAACTGTCCCTTTCCTTGCCAGCCCTCGTCTGCCCATAAGCCATATCCACCGTGATCAATGGCAGCAATGTACCGTAGATTTACACGGCCGCCACGAATACGAAATGCATTGTTCTGACACTGGAATACCTGCACACGGTCAATCCCTGTAGCAGAACCCACACCGAAGAAATTCAAGGCGTGATAATCGTCTTTACCGGCGTACTCTATCCGTACATAGCGCAGGCGGCCAGAACTTTCCGCTGCTGCCGACCCGCCGTAAACAAAGCCATCTTCGACCACGTTGCTCCCACGATTCGTCGGCGCAGCCCCGAATAAAAACAAGCCGCCCCAATCATCGAAGGAAGGATCCTCTCCGCGCAGTACTTTCTCCGAGGTCAGGACAATTGGTGTCGCTGCCGTACCGGTCGCCTGTATCCTACTGCCGCGTGCGATAACCAAACGGGAATTAACAGCGTTGTCAGCACTAGTCCGGAAATAGACCGTGCTGCCGGCGTCGATCGTCAAGGTTCCCCCGTCTTCGACAGCCAGCGTTCCCGCTACCACATATGTTTTTTCTCTTGCGAAGTGAAAATCTCCATTGATTTTTCCTTGAATAACCGACACTTCTTTTCCGGCTACTGTTTCCACCGTTATGGTATATGTCGCATCGACTGAAACGGTAATCGGAAAGCTCGTCGAGCGACCTATCTTATCCGTTAGGGTTACCACAAAATCATATACGGTCCCTAAGGAGGCGTCCGCTGCGACGTTAAACTTGAAATCATAAGAGGCCGATAGTTCATTGTTCGTGTAACTGACTTCATCATATCGCTCTGCCCCCAGATAAACCACAAGCGATTCCAGGCCAGAGGCCGCTTGTACATTCAACGGCACGTTAATAATCTTCCCAGGCTCCTGCACCAGCGTTAGCGCCGTTTCATCCGTCATACTCAAAATCAGTGGTTCAGGAAAGACAAAATCAATTTCCTTATCCGCACAACCCGTCATCAATAGATGGAGTATCACGACCAGGAAATGCAACGATTTATTTTTCATTTTCTTTGTTTTACTTTAATCTTAGTACCTTATCTCCATTTACCGAATGACATAGCCAATTCCCGCACGAGCGGAATAACCGAAGTACGCAACACGCGAAACGTAATCGGATGTACCTTGATAACGTATACTTGGCTCATTCAACAAGTTGATCCATTCTGTAAACAACCGAAAGTTTTTCCAACTATAAGAGGCATTCATATCCAGTTGTGTGCGATGTCGCTGTATGATGTCGCCGTCGGCGTCGCTGGCGATTGAGTTCGCATACGAACCATTATGATTCACTGAGCCTCGGATCGTAAACCGCTTGTAATCGAATGCCAACATAGCATTGAACGTGTGTTCTGCCTGTCCCGGCAAACGTATATCCGATCGGTCCTGCGTATGCGCATTTGAGCTGGCGAACGTATAATTTGCATTGACAGCGAGCCCTTTGGCTATGCCGGGTAAAAAATCGAGCGAACGCGACAGATTTACCTCCACCCCGGCCACCGTTGCCTGTTTACCATTCTGCACCTGCCGAAATTCGAACCCTTGCGTCTCAGGGTATCCAGGAAACGGCTCCGGAAGCGAGTTAATGATGCTGGTAAACTGAAACCGGTCCAGATTTTTGTAGAACACCCCAACAGATAATAGACCGGCATTTGCAAAATAACGTTCAAACATAGCATCTACATTCCATGCAGTTGACGGCTGCAAGTCTGGATTCCCCAGCTGTAGGCGCAACGCATCCACATCGTAGTTGACAAAGGGGACCACATCCACAAAATTTGGTCGTGCATAATTACGCAATACCGAAAAGCGCAGGTTAGACCACTCGTCCAACCCATACTTTAGATGGAGGTGAGGCAAGAAAAAAACATAATCCTTATCCCCTGATATAGGCGAGGCCTCCACGACCGTCCCCGTACGGAATACGTCAAATGCATCGTACCGGACACTGTTAGACTCCAAGCGTAGCCCAGCAAGCACCATTAATCTATCCCTTTGCCAACGCCCCATCGCATATCCTGCGTAGATATCTTCAAAGGCATCATAGGTGTCATTCAGAGACAATCGTTCCGCATCCCAAGCATCACTTCCTTCCGTCAATAGGTATCTGTTTTCGTGTATATAGCTGGTGAACTTCTCCTCGTTGATAAGCGGGCCGAAACGATAATCACGGAACAGAAAATTCGCAGGTTCTTTATTTCCTATTACACGTGTAAAGGCTTCATTTAGATTCAGTACCTCGTTTGGATCCCAGAACGCCAGCACCTGATTATTGCGCAATTTGCTATTCGACTGCGTCCGGTACTTTCCGCCTACCTTTATGGCTAACGGAAAGCCCCATAGCCACGTCTGCTTTGTCAGGTCCGCACGCAGCACGAAGTTGTCTGCGGTCGTATTTTCAGCATCTTCCTCATAACGCCTAAAGTCATTATACAATAGCGGATTGTAGAGGTCCAACTGAGGCTGGGTCGCTTCAAAGACGGGATACGCGTTATAAATATCATTTTCGCCCGCCACACGCAGATCGATATCGTCATAGGAAAAATCGCCCCGGGTCGACGTGAATTTCCGGGAGGAACGTGTATAGGATCCAGCCCAGTCGAGCTGCCACGACCGCATGGTATGATAGCCTTGCACACTCAGGTTATGATTGTTTTTATCCTCGTCCCAAAGGTTAATATCTCTACGCGCGCGTGCACCTGTCGCTTCATTCAGGGAGACCCATTCTGAGCCGCTCCTGTCGAAATCATAACGCTGCCGGTTTTGGACATCGTGGTCGGTCCGCTGGTTGAACATATAGTTAAACACGAGGTGGTTAAAACCGTCCGGTTTATAGTCGAAAGTACCTGTCAGACCGGCACGTTTCCGCTCATTTTCAGTTTTACGAAAGCCATAGTTTTGAGGAAGGACCCAAGTTCCCTCCTGGCCAACAATATCCGCACCACCCCACACCGCATCCAAGCGGTCTTCCGAATTGTTGGAGCTAAAGTAAGAACCGCTCAGCATGACGCCGATCTTCCCTTCGGGAACTTTATCTGTCGCTAAAAAGCGCCGGTCGATACGTAATTTACCGATACCGTTAAGCCCGCCAGAAATATCGTTGTACCCCATCGCACCTTCCGCCTTACCGGTCCATCTCCGTTTATTTGCCGTGGGTGTCCGCAGGTTGACAATTCCGCCCACTGCATCACCATCCAGATCAGGAGTGGGCGCTTTAATGATCTCAATTGACGCCAGCTGATCTGCCGGAATCAGGTCAAGCGCTTCGTTCCGGGAACCACTTTGCTGCACACTGGGCAATTGTTCACCATTGATCTGCACCGTTGTAAAATGTGCAGGCGTACCTCGCAGGGAAATGGTTGAACCCTCCCCTTTATCGCGCTGTATGTTGATCCCCGGAACCCGCTGTAACGCCTCAGCGACATTCAAATCTGGGAAACGGCCGATCACATCGGCGGAAATAATATTCTTGATATTATCTGCATTTCGTTGCTGGTTCAAGGCCTTTTGTTGTCCTTCCAGATTTGCCGAAACCAACACCTCATCTATGACGTTAGCCATGGGTTGTAGACTTATACGGATACCGTTTGCTATCCGTTCAGGTGTCAAGACCACATGCTCTTCCTTATATCCCATGTAAGAGACTTTCAGTCCGATTGTTTTAGCCTGAACCCTCCCAAAAACAAACTGACCGTTTAAATCCGTTGTAACCTCCAACGGCGTCGATTCGATCTGGACGGAGGCCCCCGGTAATGGGTTTCCTGTCCCTGCATCTACAACGAAGCCACGGATACGAAAATCCTGTTGCGCGTGTAACAATACGGGCAAAAACAACAACAGCGCGCAGTATAAAAATAAATTAACGAGGGTGGATTTCTTCACGTTTTTTGTCCTCCTTTACAGAATAAGTTTGTGTACAAAAGTATACGGGAGTCTGTGAAGTCGTGCGGAAAATCGTTACATAAATAGGGTAAAAATGTTACTTCGGTATAATTTAATATCCTGCTGATATTGCGTTAATACGCGCTTAACGCAGCGGTATTAACTCATAATTAGCATTTTGTCCCCTATTGTCTGAGACTACCGCAAGGAAGTCTGTCTCTTTAACGCATGTTTTAAAATGTAATAATAATTATTACATTTAAATATTTATTGTATCTTTGCCCTATGAGTAACACGAGGTTTGCAACGGCTATCCATATTTTGACACTCCTGGCCAAAGCGCCAGGCGAATGGTTAAGTTCCGATTGGATTGCAGGCAGCATCCAGATAAACCCAGCGATTATCCGTAAAGAACTGGGCGTGCTGCAGGATCGGGGCTGGGTGATCAGCAAAAAAGGTAAGGAAGGTGGATCCATGCTGGGTGTACCAAGCAGTGAAATAAGCCTAGCTGATGTTTATCACGCGGTAAAAAGCTCGCACGTGCTGGGAAAAAAAAATCAGAATCCCAATCCCAAATGCCCGGTAGGGAAACTAGTTAACGGCCAGTTAGAGCAGCTCTTTATCGAAACGGACGAATTGCTGTATGCAGCTCTTTCCCACAGGACACTCGAAAATTTTGTGCAACAATTTGAATAAAATTTTTTTCTATATTAATGTAACAATTTTTATTACAATAACTTTAAGAATACAATATGAAAACAGGAATTACCGGAGCTACCGGACAACTAGGTCGTTTGGTAGTAGAACAATTAAAACAACGCTTAGGCGCTGAAAGCCTTGTCGCCTTGGTGCGCTCGCCCGAGAAAGCTGCAGATCTTGGTATTGCGTCAACCGTGTTTGACTACGACAAACCCGAGACATTAGTCGAAGGGTTAAACGGTATCGAACATCTCCTGCTCATTTCCGGAAACGAGGTAGGCCAACGCAAAGTACAACATCAACGTGTTATCGATGCCGCACGTAAGGCCGGTGTTAAATGGATCGTATATACCAGCTTGCTCCATGCAGCTACATCCACGTTGAGTTTGGCAGCAGAACATGTCGAAACCGAAGCACTACTTCAGGCTTCTGGCATCCCCTACACCATCTTAAGAAACGGCTGGTATACCGAAAACTATACAGGCTCGATTCCCGGAGCCTTGCAGGCGGGCGCTTTTGTCGGTAGTGCCGGTGAAGGTCAGATTTCTTCTGCCGCACGCGCCGATTATGCAGAAGCAGCCGCAGTAGTACTGAGCAGCGATGGCCATATCGGCAATGTATACGAACTAGCCGGCGACGAAGCTTATACCCTACAGGATCTTGCAGCCGAAATTAGCAAGCAAACGGGTAAAAACATTCCGTACAATAACCTGCCCGAAGCGGAGTACGCAGGTGTACTCACCTCGCTAGGTCTACCCCAGGGTATCGCAGAAGCAATCGCCAGCTGGGATGTAGGCGCCTCCAAAGGCGATCTATTTAATGATAAGAAAGTCCTGTCCGATCTAATTGGGCGGCCTACCACACCGTTAGCCGAGTCGGTTAAAGCTGCATTGATTTAATGAGCAATAAACAAGGCAGGCTTTCGACACCGTTGTGCGGAAGCCTGCCGCTATTAAAGAATAAAGAAGGTCTTCGGTTTTAGCGGCTCAGGAATTTCTGTATCTTTTAGCAACTGCTTGATATTAATCTCGATATTGCGCGCTATGGCCGTTACAGGTGTATCACTAGGTCGATTGCGGAAAGGATCTTGCAAGTTGTACGCGGTTTTTTCGACAAGAAAAAACAAGGCGGCGATAAGTACCAACAGCGGAATTTCGAAAATTGCGTGAACATCTTGTATCGCAATCGATAACGTTATCAGAAAAAGATAAATAGCTGCATGCAGAAAAAAACGATATGTTACTGGAAATACGGTCGTGTTTATACGTTCTGCCCTGCCCATAGAATCCACAAGGCGCACTAAGGTCTGATCCAGTTGGACCCTGTAAAATTCGGGGATTGCCTGTTTGTCTGCGACTTCCTTTATACGGGCTGCCTGCATCTGGGTTATGGCCAACGGCACATTTTTATGATCTCGAAGCGCATCCTTTTCTACCGACGTGAAGTTCAGTTGTCTGCTCAATGGATTCAGCCCCCGCAGCGAATCGCCTAAGGCGTAACACCACGCGATCTGTTTATAAGCGACGTCCCTAATCACGTCTTCGTATGCGCTGTCCACATAACTTTGAAGTTGTATGACGAGCGAACGAGAATCGTTTACAATTGCGCCCCATATTTTGCGTGCCTCCCACCAGCGTTCATACGACTGACTCATCTTAAAAGACAATAACACCGATATTGCTGTACCTAAAAATGCCGGAACACCCAAAGGCATGTCTGGAAGGCGATCACCCAGAAAATACGTAAAGGCATTGAAGATCAAGCCCACAGTAGCCACTGTGGCCACTTCCCTTTTGATTTTGTTAAGTACATAGCCTAAGGGAACACCAGAAGAATTCAGTATCATACTATGATAAACAAATATATTTTGGATGTGTTTGTCAAAGTTTCCACTTTGCTATCGAAGTCCTTCCCACCATGGTTTGAACTGCTGGCTTCCGTCAGCAGCAATAACACACCCGCAGAACGATATCCCGTAAAATCCAAGAAGTTCCTTGGGGTGGTTACTCCATCTTCGATGTGATTTGTTCTGTCCAATGTCCAATAGTTTCGACATCAGCTCTATCCGCTCTATCGAAGAAAAAATGTTGTTTTACCTCTAAACCACAATAGGTGTAGATACCTTTGTCCGATGTAAGCGAAAGCGCTTTGTCCATTCCCATATCGCTGTACTCGGCGTGCGACTTTCCATGCGTATTAATAATGATGGCTTGTTTGCCGCCAAGCAGGCCTTTTTGAATGCCTTGCTCATATCGATAAGCAAAACCATAGCTGAAAACCCGATCAATGTAACCTTTCAGTATAGCCGGCAGCCCCGTCCACCAGATTGGATGTATAAATGTAATACAATCGGCCCAGACAATGTAATTCTGTTCCATTTTTACATCTTCGTCAACCTTTCCCATGCGCTGTCCTGCTATATCTTGCGATGAAAGAACAGGATTAAAATTCAGCCGGTATAAATCCCGAACCTTTACTTCGTGTCCGTTGTTAGTAAGATGTTCTACCACCACTTGTTTTAGATATCCGTTCAAACTTTGTTGATCTGGATGCGCGTAAATAATTAAGTGTTTCATTTTCTGTTATTTTATAGCAAAATTATTGCATCGCACTTTGCCAAAATTGTAAGAAAACGAAAATTAGATTATAGGATTACATATGTCCTGTTGGATTTTCAGGTATTTTGTTGGGCTGAGGTTAAGATAATGTTTAAAGTCCTTGATCAGGTGGCTTTGGTCGTAATAACCACACGAATTAATGATGGTGAACCAATCTTCTTTTGTCATCTTGGAAGTCATGCTCTCTATGTATTCAACCGCTCTTAAAAACCGTTGGTATCGGTTAATTTCTTTCGCAGAATACCCAAAGTGTTTTTTATGTTTAATCTGGATATTGCGCTCCGTTTGATTGTTGTTACTGGCAACTGCTTTTACCGGATCTAATGATTGTTCCTTACAATCTGCCAATTGTTTTGCAATCGGATCTTGTTCTCGTAAATAGAGGCTGCAAAAATGAAGCATATAACTTACCTGTTGGTGTACATCATCCATTTTGCTAAGTTCATACCACCATGCCGTGAAGCAGTTTTCGTCCAGCAGTTCATCGGGATTTATTAGTAAATTTTTAGCCCAAGCGCTACTACCGAAGAACCGATAAAACGCATCATCTTTAAAGTTGGCGACTAAAATTGTCGATTGTGGCGGCAACGAATAATCAAAAGCCCTTCTAATTGTTCCCAATACAAGGCACTTGTCCACCTCTACTTGCCTATTATTTTTGGATTTAAGCAGTGCTTTCTTTCCAAAACTGAAAATCAACATCGTTTGATAAGAAGGCAATAGCGTTTTTGTTATTGTCTCATTGGTCCGATTTTGGGCAAAATAGAAATGAGAAAATACATTTTCATAGCCTGTCGGAACAGCTATCCGGAAATCTTTATATGTCTCGCCGTGTTGCGTCATTGTACACCTCCCAGCAAAGTTCGTCAATATCGGCGAAATTCCGACATGGCATTATTACCCTACATTAACAAAACACTAACATAGAAGCAGTATATTTGATATGACATCCAGCAACTACACCCTTTGTAGTCTGGTTTAAACATTAAAGAGATGGATAAAAAAGTAATTATTATCACGGGAGCAGCTATGGGACTAGGTCTTGCTGCAGCCCAGGAGTTTGCTGCCAGAGGTGCCAAACAAGTATTGGTAGATTACAATAAAGAAGCGCTTGAAAAAGCAGCAGATGAGATCCGTGCGGAATTTCCTGATGTAGAAATTGTAACCCACGTCGCAGACGTATCCAAAGAAGAAGATGTAAAGGCCTATATTGAGCTTGCCGAATCTACATTTGGCAGGATAGACGGTCTCTACAATAACGCAGGTATCGAAGGCCGTCAGGCTCCGCTTGCCGAATACGATCTTGATGTGTTCCGTAAAGTCGTCGATATTAACCTTATGGGTGTGTACTTTGGCATGCGACATGTTATCCCGGTTATGCAAAAACAAAAGTACGGTCGTATTGTGAATGTAGCCTCTGTAGGCGGTATTCGAGGCGTCGTAAACCAGACGCCCTATGTAGCCACCAAGCACGCCGTAAGTGGTATGACAAAAAATGCGGCCATCGAATACGGAAAAGATGGTATACTGACCAACGCCATTGCTCCAGGCGCCATATTGACGCCCATGGTCGCCGAAGCTTTCAAACAAGTAAATCCTGATAACCCAGAAGCTGCCGAACGCGAATATTCGCAACGTAATCCCACCCGTGCTTTGGGACAGCCAAAAGATGTGGCTAAACTAGTAGCTTTTCTTATCGGTGAAGAAAATGGTTACGTAAATGGACAGACTATTGCTATCGATGGAGGTGAATCCAATCTCTACGGAAATTCGTAGTGAAAGCTAGGCCGCATCAGCAGATACATTGCCCTATATGCCGAAACAAAAAAAACTCCCGAGGCTGCGCCCCGGGAGTTCATGTAAGAGTTAACAAACGGATACGAATTACTGTATAATTTTAAAATTGTGAAATGCCGCCATATTGATTTCCAAAGAAATGCGGTGGTTACCTATTTTGGGGAAATCCGTCGGTTTTTGCAAAATGTGATAGCCATAATACACCCGCACAATCGACGCTGCGCTAAAACCCACTTTTGGAGTAACAAAAAACGAATTATTTGAAAAATCTGTCAGTAGCCCAGCGTCTAAACCGCCAGTTATAAAATACATACTATTACCTACTTCAAATCCCATATCAAAGTTAACTTTGGGTGCAATGCCAAAAGGTTTTATAAAATGCGATTCCACCCCAAACGAAACATCAAATAACTTCTCGGCGCTGTCCCTGTACCAACTGAAGGATGCCAAACCCAAATCAACGCTCCAACTGTTTTGATTTGCGACCCCCAATCTATGTAAAAGCACAAATCCCGATTTAAGGGGACTTCTGCTAGATGTGGTAGCATCTTGATTCTGTGCTTGTGCAAGCGTTGCAAGCAAAAGCATCAAAGGGACTATAAAAAAATGTTTACTGTGCCGCATCATTATAAGTTTAAAAGTAGATGATTAGCTTTATATGATTGAATGACTAAAATACAACAAAGCAAGCTAAATAAAAATCCCCGAAAAGAGGGAATTTTCAACCCCTTTCGGGACATATTTAGCTGCCGGAAAATAGGTAGAATTTCTTATTGCATAGGTTGTTTTTTTTGAATGCGAGTTGATCGATTTTGTTGCCGGAAAAAGAAATTTTCGTACATTTTTGAAAAACTGTATATTTGGCATGCAACTCGCAAAAACAACCGACAATGAAATTAATATATTACGTTTTCGCCATTACATTATGCTTTGCCGCGTGTAGCAAATCACCGCTCACTCCACCACCAACCGAGAAAGAAGAACCAGAACCAGAAAAAGACGGCGACGATGACGATGACAATGAGAACGAATCACCTCAAGAGCTGTACACTATAAAGCAAGGAAGAAATTCTGTTATACGTCATTATACAGCAAGTGACATCAACCAAGATTTATACCTTGGCAGCCTGTGGCATTTGCAGGATACAACCGATAAAGTAATACTCGAGAAACAAAAATTCCCATTTCCGCTTTTTGAATGCGCCTTGTTCTTTGAGGGCCCGGGCATCTTGAGTACAACAGCGATTCCCAGTTTCAAGGCGATGCGGGATTATATCGTCGCGGCGAAACCCGCTATAGGATCGCAGGCGTCAGCAGGGTCTGGGAGCAGCTTTGACGACTACGCACTTATAAAAGGTATTTTGCCCGACAATGTAGATCGTCAGAAGTTCCTTGCGCTAGCGACCGTAAACGACTCTACGGTAATTCGCAAACCCTATTCCTCTTCTTTTAATGGCGAGATAGCTACCCACATGAATATCGATTTTACAGATATGGCCGATAAGATGAGTGACGATGACCGAAAAGCTATGCAGGCGATGAATAAGTCCCTTTATATGGTTTCGTCAGTAGCATACGGCAAAAAGTATGTGATCATGGTAGAAAGCGATTCTGTACGAGGTAGTATCAATTCGGCGTTTCGCAAATTGATTGGACGTGAAAGCTTAGATAAGACAGATGAAGAAACCGTAGCGGCTAGTAAGATGCTGCTATACTATCGTGGCGGCAAGAAGGAAAGCTTGGTCGCAAAAGCTGATGGTAAAGAGGATATTCTAACGTTGATCAATACGTTCCATCAAGAATGGGATGACAAAAATACCCAATACGATTATCCGCTATATTATTACTTGATGAAAGATGCATTTGGCGTAACCCTACGATACGATAACACCTACGAATACCTCGTTAAGAACAAGTAGTTCTACTTGTGGGGCAAGCATTATTTACCCTACTGTAGTCCCTTCCCGTAAGTCTTTATCTGGATGTTGTGTTTTTTGGCATATGGGAATACCAACTCATCTAACCTATCGAGCTTTTTTTCCATAACAGGGTCGTGAACAATATATAGGTTTTCAATAGCGGCATAGATTTCAGCCTCGGGCTTTCCCTCGTCCATCATTGTAGCGATAGTAAGGTATTCATTTTCAAAAACCGTTTTTCCATATTGATAAACTGCCAGCGACGCCGTTATTATTTCTTCGGTGTCTTCCTTTACCGGTAATTTTTCTACTTTTTTCTGGGCTTCGACTAGCGGAGTGATTACATATTGGTTGACGTATTCTACCGCAGTACCTTTGACTACTTCATTGTTGCGGATTACAGTAATATTGTCCTTTGATTTCATTTCCTGCAAATTGCGAAAAAAATTAGGCGAGTAGTGTGATGTGATATTGTTGACATTTAGCCAGGTTTGCGCCACTAGTTTATCGGGTGAAACTCCGTTGCAGGAAAATATGCTTATCACAACGGTAAGAAGCATTATTGTCTTAGCTATATATTTCATGTCTCTATCATTTTAAATCGCTAATACTTTATTATTTTTTTTCGCTGAAATAAATTTCTACAAGCCCATCCTCCGAAACAAATGATTTTTGATAGGCCTCCAATTCTTTTGCTTTAACAGCAAACGTTTCCTGTTCAAAATCGGTACTGTTCAATTGTTCTTTAGGCTTAGCGGTTTTGCTCATTTCTACGCTTTTTGCAATCTGGTAGGTGTCTCCGTTTATTTTCACCACTTTAAAAAAACCAAAACCACCTTCCATTCCGAGTGAATTTCCTTTTTCTTTGTACACTCCTATGCGACCCATATAAATATCACCTTCGTGAACAGTGGATGCTTCAGCCATTCTTTGTTGAAATTTTGCTGCTTTTCCAGGAGCCTGTAAACCTTCGTAAGCAACATACCCCAGTGTGCCAAAGGCGAACAAAAGCAGCAGCCAACCAAAAATGGTTACTTTAATTCGACCTTTTTGCGGAGATATTTTTTCCATTTCGCTTTGGGCAAAAGTTTTCATTTTGTCCGTCCACTTTCTTTTTGGAATAGTTTTTCCGGACGGTATTTCTAAAAATCGAGTAAAAACTTTCTTGTTTTTAACAATCCAAAACGCAGTTCCGGTTTCCCGCTGGAATAAATCGAGTACCATTGGCGTGCCAAGGTTTTTCGGATTTTCCAACTGGTTTGCGTCTATTTGTTTAAGGCCGATGTCTGCTACTCTTATCCACATAATTTTTGTGTTTTATTAGCCAATAAAATTAAACTTGTCTTCAAACATCTTGCCGATAACGGGCAAAGGTTTTTTCACCTCATTAGCGGCATTGATGATCCCGAATATCATCAGGATAAGAAAAATGATGCTGACAGCACTAAGGATTGCAGCCAGAGAAGGTACGACCATCACAACGATGTATATTACGATATTAAAAATAACAGCAATTATCCACAGGCCAAGACCTTGTTTTAAATGATACTTGCTCAGATCATTTCTTTCCTGTTTTCCACCAAAATAGGCGATCAGCCATAAAATGCCAAGGTAGCTTAAAATAGATTGTACTTTCGGAGTCATGATTTGATAATTTTGTTTGAACAAAAATCCGAATAAACAGACAGACAATCATCCATACACCCCGAACAAACCATCTACACCATTTATATTTGTATATACAAAGTATATACAAATAGTACAATTAACTGATAATGAGTGTTTTTTCAATAATTCATACCGACCGATTCGACGGGGTACTATTCGCATATGACCTGCTTTTTTCATTACTTTGTTCTGATTGTAGATAGAAACAGCATGAAAAGAACCTATATAAGATCCAAAGTGGTGAGGCTGGACATATACAGAAATTAATCAAAGAGGAAATGTTGCTGAATTCCGATTTTGAAGACATCAAAATGCAGATACAGAAACTTCATCCGGACTTTTTTAAGCGGCTGAGTGATAAGGCCATTCAAAAACTCACCCTTCTTGATCAGAAATATTGCACTTACCTGTATCTCAAAATGACGACCAAACAAATCGCTCAGGCACTGCATGTTGAACCTCAGAGTGTACGGATGTTTAAGTATCGGTTAAAACAAAAATTTGGGCTGGACAAGGAGGTAGACTTAGAAGATTTTCTGACAAATATTAAGTGATTTAGTGTCAAATAGGGTAGTGTAAATTGAACTGTGTCACATCACTCCTTTTAGGGTTCGTTCTCGGAGGCTGAAAGCCTCGAGTGCGAACCCTAAAAGGAGTTGCCGAAGGCTTTAATCCTATCCCCAAATTTAATATGTA
>NZ_PVBQ01000019.1 GCF_002980525.1 Sphingobacterium haloxyli | reverse complement strand
CGCTACATGATCATCTATCTTAAAGAACTTCTGCACCTCCGCTTCGCGCTTCGGCTATCTCAACCGCTCCCTAAGGAACGGAATCTATCTCTTGTGTTTTTTACCCTTTCGGGATGGCAAAGGTAAGGAAGTTTAACGAAAACCAAAAATGTTTTTTCAAATTTTCCGTACCCGGGATCACCGGGTAACCTGCCCTCCCTCGCGGAGTGGTGCAAAGGTAGAAATTTTATGCATTCCCTCCAAGAGTCCCGTACCTTTTTACTCCAACATCAATACAATACATTGAAAATCTGAAAGATATTTTTCATGTACTGGGCTTCTCTTCCTCATCTTCAAAAAGAATCCGGACCGAAGGCGTGTAGGTGTCTTCGTGCTGCCCGGTTTTATTCGCCCAAAAAAATGCTCCTAAAAAGACCAAAGCGATAAAAACGCTGCAGCCAATTAAAAAAAATATAATGCTCATATGTAAGTATTACGTAATACGAATTATTTAGACAGTAATTTCCTTCGTATGGCGAACCAACGCGTCATTAAACTTGTAAACGAGATAATGGTTACCGTACTTATCGGCATTAGAATGGCTGCAAACAGCGGAGACATCGTTCCCTGTACCGCAAAGCTTAATCCCACTACATTATATATCAACGATATAGCGAAGCTTACGTGTATCACGCTAACGGCATCTTTTGCGAAAGCGAAAAACGACGGCAATTTAGCAAAGGAATCCCCATCTAAAATAGCATCACAACCGGGTGAAAAGTTATTTATATCATCCGACACGGCTATCCCCAGATCTGCTTTCCGTAATGCCCCTGCGTCGTTAAGCCCATCGCCCAGCATACAAACTTGTTTTCCCTGTTGTTGCCAAAAATCTATTTTGTGTAGTTTATCCGATGGGCACTGGTTAAATAATAAACAGGAGCTATTGGGGAAAATGAGCTTCAACGCATCAGCGTGTCGTTCGTTATCTCCGGAAGTCAAGTGTAAGTCATATCCCTCTTGGTCCAATGTCGCCACTACCATCGACAATCCCTGTCGCCACGATTGTTCGAGCGTAAAATACCCTTTCAAGACTCCATTTATCATGACATACACCATAGAACCGTCTTGATACTCGTTCTTTATGCCTAAAAAAGATGCAGATCCAATTTTTACATCAGTAGCCTCAAATCGGGCTTCCATACCCTTACCCCCCACTTCTTTAAAAATATCCGCCCTCCGAATAACCGTGTGACTAAACCATTTTACAATCTCTCTACTTAAGGGATGGTTCGAGTTTCGACATACCGAGGAGATTAACCCGCATTCATCTTCACTTAATTCCCCTTTAAACAACATTAGCGACGATTTAGGAGAAGAAATCGTTCCTGTCTTGTCGAATACCACACAATCAATCTTCGATAATTGTTCAATAGCAGCTGTATTCTTTATATAGAATTTATTGCGGTCGAAGATACTTAGCGCGGAAGAAAGTGTGAAAGGCGAACTCAAGGCTAGTGCACAGGGACAGGCAATAATCAGCACCGCTGTAAAAGCGCCCCAAGCTTTGGACGAATCACCACCGATGAACCAAAAACCACAGGCGACAACAGCTATACTGACCAACGACACCGTGAAATATTTACTGATAAAATCAATAAAGGTATCAAACTTCTTCTCCTGATTCTTGAAACTCTCATTGTTCCACAATCTCGTTAAATAACTTTGCGACACGGGTTTGACAACTTCTAACTCAATCGCCTCCCCAATTTGCCTTCCACCAGCATATACGATTTCGCCCAGTGTTTTATCGATACAGTTCGATTCCCCTGTTACAAAACTAAAATCAATAGAGGCATTCCCCTTTAATAAAATGGCATCAGCCGGAATAATCTCGTTATTCCGCACCAGGATGCGTTGGCCAACTTCTAAATCTGCAATTTGCATTGGCTTTTCGTTACCAGCTTCTATTACAGTTACCGCAACTGGAAAATACGACCGATAATCCCGCTCGAACGAAATATGGTAGTATGTCCGTTGCTGCACCCACTTACCGATTAAAATAAAAAACACCAAGCTGCACAAGGTATCCATAAACCCCGGACCGGACTGTGTGAGAATCTCAAGTGCCGAACGAAAAAATAAGACAAAAATTCCCAACGCCAACGGCACATCCAGATTAAGTCGCTTCTGTTTCAAGCTTAACCATGCCGATTTGAAATAATCCGAAGCACTATAAAGTAGTACTGGAATGCCAAATGCCAGATTCATATAAGCGAAAAAGTTAGCATATTGTTGCTCAAACGGAGCCATCCCAAAGTAATCAGGAAAGCTAATCATCATGGAATTTCCAAAACAGAATCCCGCCACGGTAATTTTAGCTATCAGACCACGTTGATTCAATTTTTTCCCTTCTTTTACCACATCCTGCGATGTAATCCTAGGCTCATACCCAATCCGTACCAGCAGTTCCACCAGCCCTCGCAAAGAAATCTCCTGATGCTTAAACCTGATACTTGCTTGCTTCTTCATAAAATCGACCTGCGAACTTTTAACGCCGGCATGCAATTTATAAAGATGCTCCAAAAGCCAAATACAGGAGCTGCAATGGATAACCGGAATATAGAAAGTAATCATGGTCATGTCCTCATCTGTGTAATCGACAAGCTTAGCGACAATATTCGGTTCATCCAGATAACTCAAATCAGGCCTTGACTCTTTTTGAGATTTCCCAGGGTGCTGATTGTAGCGGTAATAACTGTGTAGGTTACTTTCGTTCAATACCTGATATACGGTTTGGCATCCCAAGCAACAAAAACTATGGTTGCCCAATACATAAGGCATCGCATCTAGCTTATCTCCGCAGTGGAAACACTTTTCTTCCTTAACAATTTGTTCTGACTCCAGCATTTTTTCGTGTGCTCGTGATTAACTTCATTGAGCTCGCAAAGCTCGGTTATCTAAAGATGAGCCATTCAGGGCTCGAGTGTTAAATCGCTTGGCTGAATACCTGTTTTTGCTCTTTAGATAGCTGCAACCGCTGATCAAATGCCATACATATATTCCTTAAAAAGGATTTTCCGATTCGGGTCACTTTAATCTGATCGTTGTTAAACTCCACCAATCCATCCGCTTCTAGCGGACGTAGTCGGCCTACGATAGCATCATTGATCGAAAAATCAGCCTTCAACTCTACCTTTCCTTTACACATCATATCGAGAATATAACGGCGTAATACCTCATCCTCCTCATGCAGCAAATGTCCTTTTATTACCGGCAACCGCCCCTCATCTAGCACCTTATAATAGTCTTCTACTGTCTTGATGTTTTGTGCGAAACCGTTCCACGCATCACTAATGGATGATACGCCCAAACCAATTAAAACGGGCGTATAGCGGTCCGCATATCCCATGAAATTCCGGTGTAAACTTCCTGATAAAGCCGCCTTAAAAAGCTCATCCCCAGGTTTCGCAAAATGATCCATGCCTACATCCAGATAGCCTTTCCTCCCGATCATCTGTTTACCCAATATATAAAGTGCAAGCTTTTCCTCTCCTACAGGTAAATCCTGTTCTGTAAAACGTCGCTGCCCGGGTTTTATCCACGGTACATGTGCGTAGCTATAAAAAGATATGCGGTCGGGCGACATGCGTAACGCCTTTTCTATAGTGTCGCGTACCGTTACTTGTGTTTGCAGGGGCAATCCATAAATCAAATCAAAATTAATAGAGGTATAGCCGATTTCCCGAGCTTCATCCATGACACGCTGTACGTCTCCTACTGTTTGACGTCGATTAATGAGATATTGTACATGCGGATCAAAGTCTTGAATGCCCAAGCTTAATCTTCGGAAACCAAGATGATACAATGTTTGTAGATGCTCTTTTGTGGTATTTGCTGGATGAGCTTCAAATGAAAAAGACGCCCCGTCTTTTACGATCCCATCGTCTAGCAAGCCTAAAATTAGACGTTGCAGATTTGCTGGCTCGAAGAAAGTAGGCGTCCCCCCTCCCAAATGTATCTCACTGATAACAATTTCTTCGTCAATAGCAGCTTTGTATATTTCCCATTCCCGGAGCACATAGTTAATGTAATGAGTCTCTACGCCATGATTTTTGGTAATCCGGGTATTACACCCACAATACGTACATAAATTTTCGCAAAACGGAAGATGGACATATAAACTTAGTCCGTCATTTTTTGATTGAGTGTAAGTTGCTTTTAAACGACTGATCCATTCTTTTGGATTAAAAACGTCAGATTCCCAGAACGGCACGGTGGGGTAACTCGTATAACGCGGTGCCGCTACATTGTATTTGGTGATCAAACTACTATTTGGTTCCATCATATCCTAGTTGGTCGTCCACTAATTTACATTCTTTCGCACAGCAGCAAGCCCCGCCCACACACTTCCCATCACCCCATAAGTTCAGGTTTCGAATGGTTTGCTCAGCAATACCTTTAGGAGTATGGTCTTCAAAGGGTGTATTCGCAATCTGGATACCTAAATCATACGCGCGGCACAAATCGATATGATCCGTTGTTATTGAACGGGTGACGATCTTCCGTATGCCTATACGACGCAGTTCTCCCAGCAGTTCACCGTCTATCAAATCATCTTCAGACACGACAACCACCTCCTTGCCGTAGGCATAATGTATCGTATTGCGATTTAACGGATTAGAAATCAGCGTCAGATCATGAGCTTTCCCGTTGGCGACCGCCAGCGATTCCTTCTCATACTCCTTAATATTATATGCAACAGCCTTCATGTGGTCCATTTCTGTATGTAACTGAGACAAAAATAGCCAGGCCACATGAAGACGCGGATGCAGAACATCAAATTAGAAAATGATATTGGTCACATTATTGGTTATAACAGCATCGCATCTCGCGTTCGCGCTAGATTCTTTACTTATAGCCCTTATCGAATTGTTTTTAATTTAGCTACGGATGGGATAACAATCGCATTGCCCATTTTTGTGATTAACTTCTCATCTTTGAAGTCTGCCAACATACGACTAATGGTCTCACTTGCAGTCCCCGCCAAAGCAGCCAGGTCATCTCGAGAAATGCGAATTATGATTTCGTGGTCTCCACTAGTTGATGCAGATTTTTCCGCGACATGCACCAATGCGTTCGCTACACGTTTTCGCACCGTATCATACGCAAAACCAAGCATTTGTTCTTCTTTTTCCCGAATATTTCCCGAAAGCAAAGTGATAAATTTACTTGCGATGGCTGGTTTGTTATAGAGCAGTTCAAAAAAACGATCTTTCGGAATTAGCGCCACTTCACAGTCTTCTAGCGCTTCGGCATTGTCATTATACTGTTCGTTAAGCAAAAGCGCTTCATACCCCAAAAAACTGTCCGCTGTATGGATCGCTGTTGACAACTCGCGTCCGTCCTGGTATAGCAGAAAACTACGTATTTTACCTTGCCGCAGATAAAAAATAAAGTGGGGTGTATCCCCTTCTTCATAAATATGTTGTTTCTTTTTTAAGACTTTCACGCGGGCTTCTTTCACTAAGTCCTGCAATAGATAATTTTGCTCATCCTCACTCAGCCTTAGGTTTGCTTTTTTTGCTGCGTCAATCACCAATTGGCTAGTCATACGTTTCTCCCGCTTTCGGAAACGGCCTTCTATCGCGTTTAGCAACTCAATATCATCAAACGGTTTGGACAAATAGTCATCGGCGCCCATTTCCATCGCCTTGCGTATATCGGCTCTTTCTGATTTGGCCGTCAGAAAGATAAAAGGAATATCCATTGTCGACTCATTTTTGTTCAACATATACAATACACCGTATCCATCAAGCTCCGGCATCATAATGTCGCACAAAATAAGATCAGGACGGCATCTAACTGCCATGTCTACCCCTTCTTTCCCATTCACGGCCGTCAGCACCTTATATTCGCCGGTCAATGATAATATTTCGGCTGTCCCTTCACGGATTTCAAAGTTATCTTCGATTATCAATATCGTTTTAGACATCTCTTCCTCTACTTATTGCTGAAAAATCATTTTGAACATCGCGCCTTCGTTTATGGCCGAATGGTATTCCAACGTCCCATCCATCAGCTCGACATAGCGCTTAACGATATTAAGTCCCAATCCTGTACCAGGTATATTTCCCGTGTTATGTGCTCTAAAAAATGGCTCAAATAGATTTTTTTGATCCTCTAATGGAATACCTATACCGTTATCGTTAATGCAAATGACGCAAGTATCCTCTTTTATTTCAGTCGTGAATTCGATAAAAGTATTCTCTCCGGAGTATTTTATGGCATTCGATATCAAATTAATAACACTGCTTTTAATCAAATGCGCATCTAAATAAAATACACCTACTGGTCCTGTGTGTTGGTAAACAATATGTTGATTCTTTTTGCAGATCATCTGCATCTCCTCTGTTATTTCCTCAGCGAGCTGTACCAAGTTAATATCCGCCTTATTGACTACGACCCTGCCCGCTTCTAGCTTCTCTAAAGAGAGAAAATCATTCAAAATGTTATTCAGTAACTGAACCGCTCCACGAATACGGTTGGTGTGCTTCATAATATTCGGCAAATCCGGACGCTCGGCGTATTTCTCAATCAAGGATGCCGATAGTTGTACGGCGCTCAGTGGGGTCCGAAATTCGTGCGACGCCATGGATACAAATCGTGATTTCATTTGGTTGAGCTCCTTTTCCTTTTCCAATGACAGACTGACGTCCGATTTCGCTTTCTCCAATTCGGAAACTAACTTAATCAGATCCTTTGTTCGCTCTCGCACTTTTTCTTCTAGCTCATCCGCATGCTTCCTCAACTCATCTTCGGCTGCACGTTCTTTGGTTAAATCATGGATAAAACCGGTAAAGATATTTTTTTCTCGGTAATGTACTTCACTGACGGCCAATCGAAACGGAAAGGTGTCACCATTTTTCTTTAATCCACGAACTTCCCTCCCAATTCCGATTATTTTCTTTATTCCGGTTTTTTGATAACGCTCAATGTACTCATCATGCTGACTTCGATCGGGTTCGGGCATTAACATGGAAATGTTGTTCCCCACCACTTCTTTCGGCCTATATCCAAATAGCGCAGACGCTGCCGGATTAATAGACTCCACGATACCTCGGTTATCAATAGTAATAATCCCATCAATCGCGTTTTCGATAATGGCCTCGAGAAGCTTAGCAGAATCAATCATCGCTATTTCACCAACTTTTTGTACTTGATACGTTTTGGTCCCGTGTCGCCAAGACGTTTCTTACGATTTTCTTCATATTCCGTGTAGTTTCCTTCGAAAAAGTAAACCTGAGAATCCCCTTCAAACGCCAAAATATGCGTACATATACGGTCCAAAAACCAACGATCGTGCGAAATAACAACCGCACAACCACCAAAATTCTCCAATCCTTCTTCCAAGGCGCGCAAGGTGTTTACATCAATGTCGTTGGTAGGTTCATCGAGCAGCAATACATTGGATGATTTTTTTAATGTAATGGCTAAATGGGCGCGATTTCGCTCTCCGCCGGATAATACGCCTACTTTCTTCTGTTGGTCGGCTCCATTAAAATTAAACTTGGATACATAAGCACGAGAATTTAGCGATCTATTCCCAAGCATGATGTTATCATTACCCTCGGTTATATTCTCCCACACCGTTTTATCCGGATCAAGGTCATCGTGATTTTGGTCCACATAACCCAATACCACCGTTTCCCCTACCTTAAAAGTTCCGGTATCGGGTTGTTCCTGCCCTGTAATCAACCTAAACAAGGTTGTTTTCCCTGCACCATTCGGCCCGATAATCCCCACGATACCCGCTGGTGGCAGGGAGAAGCTCAGATTTTCAAACAACAGTCTGTCACCGTAGGCTTTTGAAATATTATCAGCTTCAATAACGGTATTCCCCAATCGCGGACCGGGCGGAATAAACAACTCCAGTTTTTCTTCTCGATCCTTGGTCTCTTCTGATGCTAATTTTTCATAGTTATGCAAACGCGCCTTAGATTTTGCATGTCTTGCTTTCGGCGCCATGCGCACCCATTCCAGTTCGCGCTCAAGTGTTTTCTGACGTTTCGTTTCTTGTTTTTCCTCCTGCGCCAGACGTTTTGCTTTCTGATCCAACCATGAAGAATAATTTCCTTTCCACGGTATTCCTTCCCCTCTGTCCAATTCCAAAATCCACCCCGCAACATTATCTAGGAAATATCGATCGTGGGTAACGGCTATAACCGTGCCCTTATACTGTTGTAAATGTTGTTCTAACCAGTCGATTGATTCAGCATCCAAGTGGTTGGTAGGTTCATCAAGAAGTAAAACATCTGGCTCTTGAAGCAATAAGCGACAAAGTGCCACCCTTCTTCGCTCCCCACCTGACAAATTGGCTATCTTTGCATCTGGTTCTGGACAACGAAGTGCGTCCATTGCCCGTTCCAGTCTAGTATCCAATTCCCAAGCATTCGTAGCATCGATCTTATCCTGTAGTTCGCCTTGACGAGCGAGCAACTTATCCATTTCGTCCGGATTTTCATACACCTCCGGCAAACCAAACTTTTCGTTTATATCTTCATATTCTTTTAAGACTGCTGTAATTTCAGCAACCCCTTCTTCCACGACTTCCTTTACCGTTTTTTCTTCGTCCAGATCTGGCTCCTGCGCTAAATAGCCAACGGTATATCCGGGCGAGAAAACAACTTCTCCTTGATAAGACTTATCTAACCCAGCGATAATTTTCAGCAAGGAGGACTTTCCCGATCCGTTCAAACCTATGACACCAATTTTCGCTCCGTAAAAAAACGACAAATAGATGTTTTTAAGAACCTGTTTTTGCGGCGGATATATTTTATTTACACCAGCCATTGAAAAAATAATTTTCTCGTCAGACATAAGATTGTAATGCTATTTTTGTACAAATATAGTCATTTTTAATTCGGGTAAGACTGCCATTTTGATCGTTTCAGGGCTATGGCGTAATTATTGATAAATCTGGTAGAACATAGCATAGGATTTATAATTTATTTTTATACATTTATATCATCCTATCATTAATAAAGGAAAGGTAAATACATGGAAGCAAAATTTTCACCACGCGTAAAAGATGTGATTTCTTACAGTCGCGAAGAAGCGCTAAGGCTCCGCCATGATTACATTGGCACAGAACATCTTTTGCTCGGCTTGATTCGTGAAGGCGATGGAGTGGCGATAAAGATTTTGAGAAATATTGGAGTCGATATAGGATCCATCCGTCAATCTACAGAAGATGCAGTAAAAGGGTCGTCTATGTCCCGTGCACCGATCGGAAATATGCCGTTGACCAAACAGGCTGAAAAAGTCCTAAAAATAACATATTTGGAAGCTAAGATTTTCAAAAGTGATGTCATTGGCACGGAGCACTTACTATTAGCGATCTTGCGAGATGAAGAGAACATTGCGTCGCAAGTCTTGCAGCAATACAGCATTACGTACGATTTATTTAAGAACGAAGTTGAGCAAAATAAAACGTCCATCACAGACGAAGCATCCAGCTCGTCTACCGGAGATGACGACTTTGCAGACGACGATCAGCAATTTACAGCACCGAAGAAAGTTTCGGATATCAAATCAAAAACGCCGGTATTAGACAATTTCGGACGGGATTTGACCAAGGCGGCAGAGGAAGGCCGATTAGATCCTATCGTAGGACGCGAGAAAGAAATTGAACGTGTTTCGCAGATTCTTTCCCGGCGTAAAAAGAACAACCCTATTTTAATCGGAGAACCTGGGGTTGGTAAATCGGCTATCGCCGAAGGTCTAGCCCTACGTATTGTGCAACGCAAGGTATCTCGAGTTTTATTCAATAAACGGGTTGTCACACTTGATCTAGCCTCTTTAGTGGCCGGAACGAAATATCGCGGTCAATTTGAAGAACGTATGAAGGCGGTGATGAACGAGTTAGAAAAGTCTCCAGATGTCATCTTATTTATTGACGAGATCCACACGATCGTAGGCGCGGGTGGTGCTTCAGGTTCTTTGGATGCCTCAAATATGTTCAAACCCGCTTTGGCACGAGGCGAAATACAATGTATAGGCGCCACTACATTAGATGAATATCGTCAATATATAGAAAAAGACGGTGCTTTAGATCGTCGTTTTCAGAAAGTCGTCGTAGAACCGGCTTCTCACGACGAAACAATAGAAATTCTGAACCGTATTAAAGATAAATACGAAGAGCATCACAATGTCACGTATACAGCAGAAGCGGTAGAAGCCTGCGTCTCATTGACAACACGTTATATCACCGATCGTTTCTTACCGGATAAGGCGATTGATGCGCTGGACGAGGCCGGCTCACGTGTACACCTGAACAACATCCATGTTCCGCAATCCATTCTTGATATCGAGGAAAAAATCGAAGAAGTTAAGGTTGAAAAAAACAAAGTAGTTCGTAGTCAAAAATACGAAGAAGCGGCCAAACTCCGCGATACCGAGAAAAAACTACTCGACCAACTCGAGAAAGAAAAAGCAGCATGGGAAGTAGAGACGAAATCAAAGCGTTATACGGTCGCAGAAGACAATGTAGCTGAAGTGGTTTCTATGATGACAGGGATCCCTGTACAACGTGTAAGCCAATCGGATAGCCAGAAATTATTGAATATGGCTGAGTCCGTTAAAGGTCGTATTATCGGCCAGGATGACGCAGTTCAAAAGCTAGTAAAAGCCATACACCGTACGCGTGCTGGGCTAAAAGACCCTAAAAAACCAATCGGTTCGTTCATTTTCCTAGGCCCAACTGGTGTAGGTAAAACTGAGTTGGCGAAAGAGTTAGCGCGTTTTATGTTCGATTCAGAAGATGCCTTAATCCAAATCGACATGAGTGAATACATGGAGAAATTCGCGGTATCTCGTTTGGTTGGAGCGCCTCCGGGATATGTAGGATATGAAGAAGGCGGTCAGTTGACGGAGAAAGTACGCCGCAAGCCGTATGCGGTCGTATTACTCGACGAGATTGAAAAAGCCCATCCAGATGTGTTCAATTTGTTGCTACAGGTACTCGATGAAGGACAGCTGACGGATAGTTTGGGTAGACGGGTAGACTTCCGCAATACGATCATTATCATGACTTCGAATATTGGTGCCCGTCAGTTGAAAGAATTCGGACAAGGCGTCGGGTTTACAACTTCCGCAAAAGCGAGCCAAGCCGACTCTCATTCGAGAGGAGTTATCGAAACAGCACTCAAACGTGCGTTTGCACCTGAGTTCCTGAACCGTGTGGATGATGTTATCGTGTTTAACTCGTTAAGTAAAGAACATATCTTTAAGATTATCGATATCGAATTGAAGTCGCTCTTCAACCGGATTAAAGACTTGGGCTACCAAATAACACTCACAGATAAAGCAAAAGACTTTATCGCCGAGAAGGGATATGACAGTAACTTTGGAGCGCGTCCATTGAAGCGGGCTATCCAAAAGTACCTGGAGGACCCAATCGCTGAAGAAATATTGAAAGGCGAAGTTAAAACTGGCTCAGCACTGAATATTGATTATGACGACGATAAAAAAGAAATCGCAGTCGACAGCCAAAATCCGGACCAACCATCGGGCGATTCTATTGAATCCGATGTGACGGAGCCTAACGACAAAAAAAAGTAACAGTAGAAAGTTCCAAATAAGAAAGCGCTATGTCTCTCGGCATAGCGCTTTTTTTTATTTGGCTTATTTTTTGCTCATTTTTTTAAACTATTAACGTTTTTTAACGTCTTATTGAATATAGATAAATTTGATCACTATTAATACGATACACATGAAAAAAATTCTATTAGCCATTTTTATAGGCACAGCGACGGTAGCGGTGACGAGTAGCTGTACAAAAGAATATTACGATACAGTCGTACCTAGCATAACCATGGTCTATGAAAGAACAGCGAGCCAATGGGAGGTTGATGATCTTGACACCGATTATGTAGATTTAAACGTTCCCGAATTAACTGATTATTACGTGAATCAGGGAATTGTTAATGTAGCGATTAGCTTTGACGATGAAGAAACTTATTTTGCTGTCCCCACTACCCTCGACGGTGTTTCTTATTCCTATGATTATACTACGGGATCGGTAAGGATTTACGCACAAGACCCGATTCTGGAAGATGGGGTTCCGGTTCCTATTCCTCAACATCTTTTTATAAAAATATCGCTAACGGAAGCTGATTTTGTGCAATAGTTTATAGTTAGCACTTTAATATAAAAAGCAGCCATGTCCCTCATGCATGGCTGCCTTCACGTTCCTTGCCTCCGATGCTACCCTATCGGCCTCGTCTTTTTTATGCCGGTTTTCAAAAGAGACGTAAGAATATTCTCCATATTATCAATCGTTTACGTAGCAACTTAAAAAAACCTCTTGACAACAGTCAAATTAGCTGTATATTTGTGCCACAGAAAAAAAGGTGATACCTTTTCGGGGTGTAGCGTAGCCCGGTATCGCGCCACATTTGGGATGTGGAGGTCGTAGGTTCGAATCCTGCCACCCCGACAAAAAGCTCTTGCGAAAGCAAGGGCTTTTTTTGTAGCGTGATGAGAACCAAGGTTCGATCCGAAGGAGCTTTAGGGTTGAGTGCGGGGTGTGCGGGGCTAAAGCAATCCTGCCACCCCGACTTCACGGGACAAAGGAGAGAAATCCGGATCAACCCATTCCTAAACACCGTTTTGATCCCGGCGTAGCCAGTAACCAAATTTAATATAAAGCTGAGAAATGATCAAGCCCCAACGTTTCGGGCGATTTTGTGTCTTTAGGGAGATTTTGTATGTTTACATAATTAAAAATAAACCGTTTATGAAAATATACGCTATCCTTTTTTTTGTTTTGTTAACTGCGCTTTCCGTTAGGTCCCAGACGCAGGTATATGAACTCAAGGTATATGAAATGGAATTTTTTCGATCCGCCGACCTATTGCACACGTATTTTGAAAAAGCCCTAATTCCGGCACTCAACAGACAAGGTGCAAAAAATGTTGGCGTCTTCGAGGAAGTTGGTGAGTCTTTGCCAAAAAAACTCTATTTGCTTATACCTCACAAGGATATTTTCACTTTTCAAAATAGCGAAAGGAATTTGTTTGATGATGAACAATATATGGAGGCTGCCACTCCTTACCTAACTACGGATCAAGCCGCCATACCGTTTATAAGAATAAGTACTAGTCTTATCCAAAGCACAAAAGAATTCCCAGAACTGATTGTCCCTAATGATGCGGGAATCTATGAACTCAGAATTTATGAGAGTCATAATGAAGGAGCCCTGAAAAGCAAACTAGAAATGTTTGAAGAAGAATTTGCCATTTTTGCCGATTCTGGATTGCCGATGGTGTTTTATGGACAAAACATTTCGGGAGATCAAATGCCCTGTCTGACGTATATGCTCGCAAATACGGATCTGGACGAAAACAAGACGGGCTGGTCAAATTTCATCAATCATTCGGATTGGAAGAAATTAATCTCTATGGACAAGTACAAAGGCAACATGAGCGATATCACGCGCATCTTCCTGAAACCTCTGGATTATTCTCAAATTTGATCTTTGTCCGTTTCTGAGGATAAGAGAAATCATACGAGGGGCAACATCGTGAAAGGTATAGACAGAGGGGATTGGCCGATCACCAACAGGCAGAAAATATTTTTCACATCTGTTTAATAGATTTTTTATATTTTTGTCTGTATAAACATTTGATATGGGTGTGAATTGTTGCGCTTTCTTTATAAAATGGTGGACTGTTATCTAAGCGATAGACAGTCTAAAAGTTATCTTAAAAATCTCCATAATTATTATTGGATCATCAACTGATGGTTAACCATTGCTATTCCTCTTTGGAGTAGTCCGGTTATTTATTTCTGTTGGATAATAATGTCTGTCGCTCCTTGCGATTTCTATTCAGTTCAGTAATTATTCAAAGAAATATTTCATGAAAAAGCGTAGCTTACCCGTAAGGTTTACGGGGCAACACTTTACAATTGATACTATCCTCATAAAAGACGCCATTCGATTGGCAGACGTGCAGAAAAAAGATATTGTTTTAGACATTGGTGCCGGCTCTGGATTTTTGACGGCACATTTGGTCAAACATTCTACAAATGTCATAGCCATTGAGAACGATAATCGTTTAGTTTCCGAATTACGCTCAAAATTTAGGACTAATAAAAATGTTGTTATCGCCGGAGTGGACTACAGAAAGTTTTTAGTTCCACAGAAAAGCTTTAAAGTAGTTTCCAATATACCTTTTGCTTTAACTTCCGAAATTCTTAAGTCCCTAATGTATACTAATATTGAGTTTTTTAACCAAGGGTGCGTGATAATGCAATTAGAGCCTGCTCAAAAACTTGTCAGAAAAAAGTATTTTAATCCGCACATAGTTTTCTACCACACTTTTTTTGAACTGAGGGTCGTCTACGAATTAAATCCCGAAAGCTTCATGCCACCACCAACCGTAAAATCGGCCTTAGTGAAAATTAGCAAAAAGAAATGTATGAATAATATTGGTGTCGTAATGAAGGAAAAATATCTTAGCTTTCTTTATTTTATGATGAAGTTCTCAGATTTTCCCTCAAGAACTGTTTTAAAAAAACTTTTCAGAAAGCAACAGGTTAGAGACCTTGAAGAGCGTTATGGTCTGGCGTTGGATAATCCTATATGTTTCATGTCTGCTGAGCAATTTTTGGGTTGTTTTACGACTATGCTGACACTTGTTCCTACTGATTATCACCCTAATCATATTTAAAAAAATGGTCAACGCTGTTCCTTTTGGTTCAGCGTTGTTCTAATATCCGTACAAATCGAAGATTATTTTCAAGCTCCTTATCAGAATATAAAGTTCAAGAAATTTTCAAAGCGAAATTTATCGCTGTAAATGGAGAAGGTGCAATAGCAAGTGATCAAAAAAATTTCAAGTGCTATAAATAAATATGGCTTGAGATGTACAGGAAGCAGTATAAAGCCAGTTTTCTTGAGATCAACTATCCCATTGGCTGGAACTCCTCAACGAGGACCGGAGGAGCCGGTTGAATTCTCGCGTCCGGTCAAGCCAGATGTAATGTGACGCATGTTCCACTAAGTGGACAGTGATACAATCGGCTTCAGCTATGAGCTGTAACCATTCGTCTGCTTGCAAATAATCCTCCGTTCCCTGGATAATGAAAACGGGAACGGGAAATCGCTCGAGCGAGCTGCGTATATCGTAAGTTTCGGGAATGGAACCTGCAATTGCACCCTCTACGGCGGAATTGAAGAAAACCCGTCCCCCCTTCATAGATCTCCAGTTACGGAGGTCTATCATGTTGAAAGATGCAAGCCCGGTAATCTTAAAACGGTCCGAGAGCTGCTTTTTGCTCAAACCATCCTCTTCCCACAGTCCCTCTTCCCTAAGCACCGCTTCAACAGCTGGGCGGCTCCGCAGCACCTTTAATCGCGAATGTATCGCAGGTATCAGGTCCATAAAAGTTTTACCTTCAGGTGTAAAAGGGGGCATCGACGCCGACAGAACCATCCTGCGTACATTGTGAGGGTACTTCATATAATAGGAAATAGCCAGCAGAGTCCCAAAGGAATGCCCGAAAAGAGTCAATTTTTTCTGTCCGGTCTCCCTCCTTATCGTTTCCAGGTCCTCCACTAATATATCTAGTGAGAGATCCCTGACAGAGGAATCCGGTACCTTTGAGTACAGGCTACCTCTTTGGTCAAATAGCATGAAACAGATAGAATCGGTATTTCCCCGGACAGCATCAACCAAATAATTGAAGTTATTGCCCGGTCCACCGTGAAGTGCCACGACAGTATCCCCTTTTCCCAATGTAGTTATGTACAGCCGGGCGTTCCCGTCTTCAGTGGGCAAATACCATGCGTTCGCCTCCAGTTCATCGAACATATCGCTCCCCAAGCCTGTCTGGCCTTTAAGGTTGTCATTGAATAAAAGGAATATTGCAAGTATCAGTAAATCTAGACATTTCATCATCATTGCTTTAGTCGTAAAACGGTTGTTTTTCCAGGACCGAGTAAATCTTGTGAAGGAAAACACAATAAACTGATCTTCCACAAGTTACGTGCCACCTCCAAAACCGAATGCCGTAAAGGCAAAAGACCTGGGAGCTTATGCGAAACAGTTCCTTTCAGACGAGGGGTTGATAGAATTCAATTTTGATTTGCTAATGTCCCTCGAAAAACTGGTATTTTTTACGATATTGCATCGGTGCAACGCCCGTTTCCCTTTTAAAAATTCTTCGGAAAGCCTCCAGGTCCGTATAACCGACCTCGAACATCACATCAGCGATTGGCAAATTTTCTCGTTCCAATATTTTTTTTGCTGATTCAACTCGTATCTTCTGCATGTAAGAAATAGCTGTATGCTGTGTAGCTTCCCTGAATCTTCTTTGAAAAGTGCGGAATCCGAGGCCGGAAATTTCCGCCAAACCTCTTAACGTCAAACTTTGACTATAATGATGTTCTATATAATCCTGAACCTTGTGAATAGAAGCATCGTTGTGATATCTATTCCCTTCAAAAACAGAGTAGATGCCTTGGTTGTCACGATCAATATCAACTTCAAAATATTTGCTGGCTTGTATGGCTATCCCGTTGTTAGTTAGCTTTCTCACCAAATAGAGGAGTAAATTCCAGTATGAGTTGGCACCTCCACTTGTAAATACACCATTATATTCAGTGATAACTTTTTGATCAGTTACATTTACCTTGGGATAAGCCGTCCGAAACCTATTAGTTATCTTCCAATGTGTAGAACACCATTTATTATCCAAAAGGCCGGTCTCCGCCAGCAAAAATACACCTGAACACAGACTTGCTATCCAGCTACCGTGTTCATGCTGAGCTTTTATCCAGGGTAGAAAATCTTTGTTTTTGACCAGCGTTTCCGAATCAATTTTCAAAGGTGGAATGATAACCAAGTCGGTACGTTTTACATCATAAATTGATTTCTCCGGGCATACCGTAAACATTCCATTATTAACTACTACCTCATTGGAAATGCCAACAAGATCAATATCAAATAAAGGGCGTTGATTTCGTTCGATCAACAATTGATTCGTCGTTTGGAAAAGGTGGTATATATTTCCTATCGCGCCCATTATAACATCTTCTGCAACGATGACTGATACGTGTTTCATCTTACAATAATAACGGTTTTAGGCAATATGAACAGGATAAATTGTCAATTTTGCCTGTTTAATTTGTTCTTTCTCCTTCATAATTTTGTTACACTTTTGGATAAACATGGGAATTGAACATAAACAGCTGATTTCTGCTTTACGAAATATTGAATTTAAGAAGTTATCTTGGATTACTTCCACAGTTGCTTACATCCTTGCCGTTCTCGGTATGTACGTACCGTTCGACGTGAGCGCACAACAGGCACCCAATGGTGATGAAATTGGTTTGCTGATTGCTGCCGGTGGTCGGTCGGCGTGGTATAGCGGTCAGCATTTCATAATCTCCAGTGTCGTGGAAGCTGAACCCATCTATAAAATAACAAATACCCATACGGAGAAACCGTATTACTTCACGCTAAGTGACGACGGTAGATACCTGATATACTCTATCAAGACAAAAGAGCAAAAAATAACATATATACACGACTTAAACAGTAAGGGTGCGTTGGTGCAAACACTGCCGTTCGCTATCGAATCCACCGCGTTCAATAGTCATGTCTGCAAAGCATTTTTCGTTCACTCGAAAACTTTCTGGGGGGCGCGATTGACGGCCTTTGATACCAAGGATTGGCATAAACTAGCAGAACGGTACATCACCGATCTGACTAACAGCATAGCCGTGGATGCCGATGGATCGCAACTATTGGCAGCAGCAAAATCGGTAGTCAGGGTAATCGACGCGGAAACACTGAACACAGAAAAAGTGAACTGGGAAACCTCGCGGCTGAAGAAACTAGTTTACGACCCCACAAACAATCGGTATTACGCTAGTGTAAATCATAAGAACGTAATTGAGGTCCGGGATCTGCTTAAAGATCGTGTGGTTCATACTATTCGAGGAGGAAAAGGGCAAATCGAGCAATTGGCATACGGTTTAGAAAACCAATTGGTTAGTCTTGACGATTTGGGTAATCTGAACGTCTGGGACTTACATAATAAGAAGCGCCAACTAGCGAAAAGCAATGTCAGGGCATTTAATCAGCTTGGCAATGGCCGTTTGTCATTTTTGACGGAAAAGTGGGAGTTCAGCAATCACGGTAAAGAAGCTTCATTGGGCATTCCGCCAGATTCAGCCTTTATGTCACGGAGAACTGGAAATGTTGGGATTGCGCCTATTCCGATCATTGCCTATGGACCAGAAACCAGTTTGGTGTTAGGACTCGGTATGAGTTTTATATTTGCTCCCCCCATGGATTCAACAGCGACTGACAGCCACTTTTTTCGGCCATCTTCACTGACACCCTCCTTGTCTTATGGTTTCAAAGGACAACTACAGGCTACGTTGTCGTCAGCGTATTTTAGCAAAAAAGGATGGCACTTGTCTAACCGCATTGATTATCTGATGAATAACCGATCTCAATTTTTCGGATTGGGAAACAACGTCAAGCAAGACGTTAGTGCCCTTTACCGTAATCACATTTTCTCATGGGAAAGTGTGCTTACAAAAACCATTGGGCACCGTTTCTTTGCAGGTATTGCTGCCCTTATTCGGCATGACAGTCCCTTAGACTTCGAAGCGTCAGAATCATTGGCTTTACCTGACGATAAAGGCGGCTTTACAATTGGAATTGGCCCAATATTACGTTTTGATACCCGAAACGACGTCATATTTCCAACTACCGGAAACTATTTCGATATTTCGTTTACCAGATTTGGGGATTGGATTGGAAGCGACTATGCGTACAGCGATTTGAAAATAGACTACCGGGGATACCATTCATTACCCATATTAACAGAAGGAACCACCTTAGCGGTTCAGGCACAATATCATGGCACTTTTAACGGTGATGTTCCATTCTACCAATTGCCGTACTTGTCGGCCGACCGTCTTTTGAGAGGGGTTTGGCGCAACCTCTACATTGATAGGCAGGCTTTTGCCGTTCAGGGAGAACTTCGTTCTAATTTCACTAACATAGACCCTAGATTTGGTTACGTATTATTCGCTGGTGCCGGTGATGTTGCTACCAATTTTCTCAAGGCATATGACCCTAGACTAATCGGTGTTTTCGGTTTAGGGGTACGAAAGCAGTTAGTTCCCAAGCTAAAGCTTCAGTCACGCATTGATTGTTCCATTAATACACGAGGTGATATAGGTGTTTTCGGCGGTGTAGGCGTGGCTTTTTGATTTAGTTTTATGTTCTTGACTTTAAAAATGGAAAAGATGTTTAAGCTGGTTAAAGATCCGGTTTTCATTGTAGGGTGTCGTGCAGACCGGGTAACACCCGTAGCGAGATATGCAAGACACTATCATGCGTTGATAGAGCATAGTGAATATTTCGAATTTGATGGTGAAGTAGGACACTACGTTATGTTGCCAGAGGCTAGCGATGAGGTGAAAAAAGAGACGCCAGAGGTCTTTGTGGATGATCCGTCGGTAGACAGAAAATCTGTACACCAGAAAGTAATCGATTTAGCGATCGATTTTTTCGCTGAACATATAAATAAAGTATAATGATAAAACGAAACCAATTGGAATACATCGCTCGTCAATGGATTTCCTTATGGTGCAGCCCTACCGACTGGGCGCTGTTCGATCAGATCCATGCCGACCATTTCGAAGATTGCTCTTCGGCAGGAAGGCCAAGTACAAAAGAAGGATTCGCCGCTGGCCTCCGCGAAATGCTACGGGCTTTCCCCGATTTGACAACAACTGTTGAAGATATGATAGTTGATGTTGAGGGAGGTCGTGTGTCTGTGCGTTGGAAAGCGCAGGGAACTAACAGACGATCCTTTTTAGGACACGGGCCAACTAATAAGATAGCCTTCATTACTGGAATTGAAATCATTGAGATAGCAGAAAGCAAAATTGTTAAGCGATGGGGCGAATGGGACATTTCATCACATTTTAATGATCAACGCAGCGTTAGCCGACAACTTTTAATTCACGCTTTGCTCTTTTGAAGTTGACGAAAGTCATTAACTGACAAAAGCGAATTTGCCATTCTCAAAGAAATACTTTCCGAGATATATGGAAAAAGAGCATGCTGACAACGGATAAAATTATAGTCGATGAAATAACCTGGATTGAGAACCGTTCTGCCTATCGCTATCGAAGGAAACGTTCAAAAAAGATAAACCAACCTATACAGCTCATTGTTACCATTAATAAATAGAAGTAAGTAAGAAGGACTTTCAACCCATGTAATGATGTATAGGGAACGACAGGCTACGGCGACTTACACCCGTAGACAGGATTTGATAAATGGACTGATACACGGCGTCGGTATACTTTTTGGTATTAGCGGTTTGCCTGTGCTGACCGGTATTGCCACGGCGCACGGCAATACTCCCGGTGTAATCGGATCGGGTATTTACGGATTTTGTTTCCTGCTGCTTTTCACCTGCTCCACGGTATTCCATCTGTCAAAAGATGCAGCCGTCAAAGGTATTTTCGAGGTGTTTGACCACATCAGCATCTACTTTCTTATCGCCGGCACCTATACGCCGTTCCTTCTGGTGTATATAAACGACGCCTTCGGCATTACGCTACTGGCTATCCTTTGGGGCCTCACGATCATGGGTGTTTTTTTCAAGATCTGGTTCACTGGCAGGTTCAATATCATCTCCACATTCATATACTTTCTGATGGGGTGGATCATGGTCGCCGGCGGAAGCAGATTTTTCAACGCCCTTCCTACCACGGTGCTGGTATTGATTTTTGTGGGGGCAGGATTATATTCGTTAGGTATCGCGTTTTACATCTATAAGAAAAATCTGAATGCACATGCCGTATGGCACGCATTGGTACTTGCAGCAGCCATTTGCCATTACGTAGCAATTTTACTGGCCATGTGAGCACAACTTTTTAAAACACTTATCCTTTCAAGACGGAAATTCTTTCCGTATATTTGGCCAGGTCAATAAAGACAAGCACAACCTTTGATACGTTTCTGTACATATATGCTATTAATCGCTTTAACGCTGCAATCCTTCTATCGCAGCATTATGGCTGTGGAATATCAGATAAACCTACCCGACTATCTGGCAAAATGTATAAACAAAGACCAACCTCAGCTTCATTGTGACGGCCAGTGCGTGCTGATGCAGAAAATAAAGGAAAAAGAAAAAGAGGAAACAAAGAAGAATTTAGTGGTGTACGAATACAACGCGCTCTATGTGCATAAAGAGAGCACCATGTACAGCATGTGCCAGCCGAAGGAAGTGGCCAGTCCAAACCATTTTTCACCCTATCGGATTGATTATATATTTAATTATAATACGTCCATATTCCACCCCCCTATTAGCTAATTCCCATTCGTGGAGCCTAGTTTATCCTCTATTTGGCATTTTTTGCCATTTGGATACAGCCCCCATTTCTTAGCATAAATCAAGAGCAGCATATCTTTTCTAAAGGTCATTGCTGTGCGTGCATGATTAATCTATATAAATAATAATGAACAAAATAATATTTTTTCTTATGGCAACATGCTTTGCGCTATTGTCCTGTACAAAAGAAAAAACAGATTACGAAGCGGAAATAGAGGTCGTAGTACCTGAGTACGACGAATTTAAAGAAGCTGTTACCATCCATAGCGAAGGCTATGATATCAAGGTTGAAGCCCTGAATGGAACTTTTTATAAAGGGTATAACGAAATCCGTTTAACGATATTGGATAGTCAAACCCGTAAAGAAGCAAATGCAACAGATGTAACATTGCTCCCCATTGTGACTAAAGCCGATGGGAATAAGCATTCCTGTCCACATAGATACAATTTGGCGTATAGAACAGACGGTAAATACTTCTCAGGATACTCGGTATTTACATCAGAGAGTTTAGTGGACGGAGCATGGGAACTTCATATTCGTTTTACGATCAACCATAAAACCTACACGACGAAACAACGTATCACCGTTCAGCAGCAAACCAACAAAAACCTGAACATGACAACGTTTACAGCGAGAGACGATGAGCAGTACGTCATCGCTCTGGTGTCGCCACAAAGACCGAAGGTGGGCGAAAACGAATTGATAGCCGGAATTTACAAGTTCAATAAATCTGCCGCCTCCGCCAAGGATTATCCAGATCCGTCGCAATTCTCATACACCGAGGCAAGTGGTTATACGCTACAATTAGATCCGAGGATGCCCGAGCCTTCTATGGGGAACCATTCCTCCCCTAACAATGAGGATTTGGTGCAGCGAGACGACGGTCTGTATCGCGGCGTGGTCAATTACACCATGACAGGAAACTGGACGTTGAATTTCATCATGCTGAACCAAAATGGAAAAATCCTCAAAGGGACTAATGTGCCTACCGATTTCACGCCAGGAATTGAGGGGGTCAAAAGTGAGTTGTACCTTGATATTCTATTCTAAGATCATGAAGAAGCTACATATCATCTGTGGGCTACTCTTTCTTGGAATGAGTGCAAATGCTCAACACATACATGCCCAGAGTGACAGTATCCACCGTATTGAAGCCGTAAAGGTTATCGCCGAGACGAAGAAAAAAATAGAGACCGACATGAAAATGGCTGTTTCAGTGGATGAGTTCTTAGCCTCTTCGGACAACATCAGCTTTATAAAACGAGGCGCTTACGCGTGGGAGCCATTGCTCAACAACATGAGTACCGAGCGGTCTACCATTACAATTGACGGTATGCACGTCTTTGGTGCGTGTACAGATAAGATGGATCCGGTCACTTCATATGTCGAAAGCAATAACCTTTCTGCCATCGATATCACATCCGGCCAAGAAGGAAGTATGCACGGGGCGACTGTAGCCGGGAGCATCGATTTGAAAAGGAAAAGCACCCCATTCGGTCTAGACAGGAAATGGCACGGCGGTTATCAAACCGGTTTCGAGACCAATAACAAACAGTTTTTCAACCTCGGAAATCTATCTTATTCAGGCGATAAATTTGTTGCAGATGGCAGTATTGCTTTCAGAAAAGCCGGTAACTACTTTGATGGGAACAACGATGAAGTGAACCATTCACAGTACAATAAATTCAACACCTCATTGGGCCTAGCCTATAAAACAAGTCCGCTTTCCTCCGTACGCGTCGATGCTATCTACGACAGAGCCAAAGATGTAGGCTTCCCTGCACTGCCGATGGATCTATGGCTTTCGCGCGCGATTATCACCTCAGCCGCTTACAAACAATTATTTGAAGAGGGAATCCTGCGCGCTTGGGACACCAAGCTCTATTTCAATGCCGTTGAGCATTACATGGATGATACCAAACGTCCCGAAAACCTGGTTCATATGGATATGCCGGGCTGGAGTACAACGTATGGGCTAGTTTCAACTGCAAACTTGAAACGCGGTGATTATAGCGCTGAAATCCAGTTGAACGTGTACGACAATCTATCCATTGCCGAGATGACTATGTATCCACAAGACCGAAGCAAGAAAACGATGTTTGCATATACCTGGCCATGGGTCACCACCCGCTTTGCGGGGCTTTCGATGAACAACGCGTGGGATATTTCGGAAATGAGCCGATTAAATTTTGGCGGTTCTTTAGGTTGGAATTACAACTATTCCAAATACGTGGAATTCAATTGGATATTTTACCCCGGAGCACCACAGGAGAAAAGCAGAGCGTTACCGGCACTGCATACCAGTTACCAACTGAACATCGATCAATTCGATTTTTCTTTGGGAGCAGGGTATGGACATCGGGCACCTTCTGTTTCGGAGGGATACGGATATTACATCTATAACAGCTTTGACCGCTACGATTATATCGGAAACCCCGATCTGAAAAACGAAATTTCGTATGAGCTCAATGCAAGTGCAGGGTTTAAAAACGAGAAGATGGCCATAGAAGCCAAAGTAAACTATTTTCATATCCAAAATTATATCGTCGGACGAATTTTGAGTCTAGGAAGCCCGATGAACTATCAGTCTGTTGGTGTGAAAGGCTACACATCATTAGATCACGCCAAACTTTTCAATACGACAATAAATGCCAAATACGATTTCCTGCAACACTTGCATTGGAAAGGAATGGTCACCTACGCAAGAGCCACGGACGATAAAAATGGAAACCTACCCTTTATCCGTCCGCTCACCTATCAAACGTCTCTCCATTTCATGCATAAAAAATTCAGCATCCAGACATCTTTACACGGCGATCTTGCACAAGACAACTTCAGTCCCGAATATGGCGAAGACCATACCCCAGCCTATAAAATATGGAACGTAGCAGCAGACTATAGCTTCAGCTTCAGAAATTACAAAGCCGCGTTGCAGGTCGGTGCCGAAAATTTATTCAACGAATACTACAGTACCTATGCCGATTGGGGCAATATCCCGAGAATGGGACGGAATGTTTTCACTTCACTGAAGATTGAATTTTAATACAAACAACAAATTGAACAAAATAATTAATAAAACGATGAAAAAACTAAAAAACTATCTACTATTACCAGCTTGTTCGCTAGCATTTTTTATATCCTGTAACAACGACGATAACCCTGTAGCCAATAATATAACGCTGCATTTTAATAACACATTCAAAGAGAAAACAATCCAGCTTGGCGATCCTACGTCTTCTACGGCTACCGTTAACACCTCCGCAGAAGGTCAAGTACACCACTTTTCCGAATTAAAATACGTGATAAGCAATATCCGCTTGATAAAAGCCGACGGGGCCGAATTTCCATATAACGTTAATGACCTGGATAAGGGAGCTACCGTTATCAATCAAGCGAAACCACACACACTGGATTACGTATTGACCAACATACCGGCAGGCGAATATAAACAGATCAGATTCGGATTGGGTGTTAAGCACGAATTAAATGATCTAGATCAAGCAAGGTTCCCGAAGTTTTATGACGAAGCCGGTGCGAATGACACTGAAATGCATTGGCAATGGGCAACCGGGTATCGATTTACTAAACTTGAAGGTTTCTATGATACAGATAACAAAGCGATGTCTATTCATACAGGAAGCACTTTGAACGGCGACCGGAATGATCCTTCATCTTGGGTGCAAGGCGTTGATGCTTACAGGGACATTACGCTAACACTCACGGACAACGCCATCGTCGGGAGCAACGCACCTCAAATCACCATCGAAGCAGATTTCGATAAATTACTAAGCGGAAACACTGAAATAACATTGGAAGCAGGAAACGCTACCACACCAACTGTTCACAGCGGAAATAAAATGGAAAATATGGTACTGTTTGTCGACAACCTCGGCGGAAACGGTTCCAGCGACCTTACCGGTATGTTTTCGGTTAAAAGTGTTGAAAACTAACATGAAAACCGTATTTATTGTATTCTCCATTTTATTGCTATTGCTATCCTGTAGCCAAGACGATATTATACAGTCCACACCTCATGACAACCCCGAAATCCAACTCGAGATTCCGCAAGATTTTCCCGCGTTGAACCCCGCAGTAAGCCAGAACAAGCCCACAAAGTACGGGGTAGAACTAGGTGAAAAATTATTTCACGAGAAAAAATTCAGTGGCAATAACACGATTTCATGTGCTAGTTGCCATCATCAATCTAGCGCTTTTGCCGATAATAACGCCCAGGCTATAGGTATCTATGGCAGAGTAGGACTTCGGAATACACCTCCCATTCAAAATTTGGCGTTTATGAAGTTCTACAATTGGGATGGTAACAAGCTTACGTTAGAAAGCCAGCCATTAGTCCCGATCATCACGCACGAAGAAATGAACTCGTCCATTTTAGAAGTGATTGAAAAAATAAAGGACGACTACGGTTATAAAGATTTGTTCCAAAAAGCGTTCGGCGATGAAGGCATCACCCCTGACAGGATTTATCGAAGTATTGCACAGTATGAATATACGTTAATTTCCGCCAACAGTAAGTATGATAAAGTAAAACGAAACGACGGGACGACATTTACAGAAAGTGAAACCAGAGGTTATCAAGCGTTTAAAATCAAATGTGCGAGCTGCCACAGTACTGAACTATTTACAGATCAAAGTTTCAGAAATGTTGGATTTCCGCTAAACCCCAGCTCAGAAGAGGCAGGACGTGGCAGAGTAACATTAATCCCTGCAGATTACATGCGTTTTCGAGTTCCATCATTAAGAAATGCCGAATATACAGCACCTTATGGCAGTTTTGGCCAATTTCCGACCTTAAAAGCTGTTCTGGATTACTTCGACAATGGTGTATTAGACGCCGATAACCTCGATCCCATCTTAAAAGCAAACGGCAACAGGATACCGCTAAGCGAACAGGAAAAAGAAGATATTATCGCTTTTATTAAAACGCTAAGCGACCGTACATTTGTCGGGAAATAAATTCCCAATTGTTTCCCAAATTCAATACTACATTGTCAACATATAATGTAGCGTAGAAAAAATAGTTTATAGCCAACCCACTATAATGCATTTTTTTTCGTTATAGATGTTGAACACAGCATAATTAAAAAATAAAATATTTTGATTAGCGAATTTGTAGGCAATACCCCACTTCGGCAATGTGATGCGCTCTCCACTCGGTATCACACCAACATTTTTATTAAAGAGGAATTTCACAATCCAGGAAAGTCAGCGAAAGATCGTCCTGCGCTTTTTATGATTCAGGACGCCATCGCTCGAAAGAAAGTTAAGCCAGGTGGGCTTTTCGTAGAAGCAAGTAGCGGTAACACTGGACTAGGAATAGCTATAATAGCCAAAAAGTTAGGATATCGTGCTAAAATATTCGTATCGCAAAGCTGTTCAGAAGAAAAGAGAGATCTACTGATAAAGGCTGGGGCCGATATTGAAATTTGCGAGAACTCCAACGGTTTACACGATTTCAATTCTACACAGTTTCGCGCACAATCGTTCGCTGCGTCGCATCCAAATGCGTACTTCACAAATCAATATTACAATACCCAAAATATTAGAGCACACTATAAAACTACTGCCCCCGAAATATGGAAGCAAACCGGAGGTAATATTACCCACTTTATAGCGGGTGTAGGCACCGGTGGAACGATATCAGGTGTTGGTCGTTTTTTAAAAGAGCAACATCCCAATATCCATGTTTGGGGAGTAGAACCTTATGGGTCCATACTCGCCCATTTTCTTAGGCACCGCACATTGCCTAACAACATCGCGCCTTTCGATGCCATTGAAGGCATCGGGCGAAACTTCGTTCCTGGTTCATTTGATGCCGACTATGTTGACCATATCTTTCAAGTGAACTATCGAGAAACAAAACGTGTAGCAAAAGAATACTATGCCCAGACCAATATCATGACGGGGTTTTCCAGTGCTGCCGTGGTCGCATCGCTGGATCGGTACGCAGATATGATGGACTTTACCGCAACGGATAACGTTGTTCTACTTTTTCCGGATCATGGTGACCGATATATCAGCAAACTTTATAACGGGAGCGTTCAACAAGCCGACACTTCTTCCCGTATCACTTCATTTAACTTCTGAATATGTATACTTTCAACGATATCGCTATTCCTATTTCCTGGCCGGATAAAACCGCTTTGGGAGATGAAAAATGGATGGTATTTTTAAAACAAATAGGCCTCGTAAAAAATCTCCATTTTAAAGTAGGGCATGCCGCAATATTACTTGTTGAAAGAAATAGCGGGAAGATCCGTTACTTTGATTTCGGCCGCTATTTGTCACCACGGGGTTATGGAAGGGCAAGGTCCGTTCTTTTCGATCCACGCTTAGCAATTTCCACCGCCGCGCGAATCACGCGAAATGGAGACGTTCAGAATATTGAGGAAATCTTGGAAGAGCTTTGTGAAAAAGAAGAGGCTACACATGGCGGCGGACGTACGTTCTTTTCGATATGCAAACACGTTTCCTTTTCAAAGTGCGTAGCTTATGCAGAAAAGTTGGTCGCCCAAGGCCCTGTTTTGTATGGTGCACTTGCCAAAGACAACAACAGCTGCTCCCGTTTTGTCGCACAAATACTAACCGAAGGAATGGACACCGATGACAGCAGGCGTCGCAAAATACTATATCCGGAATGCTTAAAAGCAAGTCCGACAAGTAACGTGGTTAATGCGGTATCTAGCCGAGAAGTGTTCTGTTACGAAAAAGGGGTGCTCCAAACTAGAAAAATGAGACGCAAAGATTCCTTATCATTCCAATTCGGATTGCTAAAAGATAATTTTACCAAAAAAGGCTCAAAAAATTTGATATCCGACCAAACACCCGGTATGATAGAAGAACCGACGCGTCCCTCAACCGTACCAGAGGACGTACAGTGGATGGGCGGCATCGGAGAAGGGGCCTGGTTCCGGTTGGAAAAATTACAAGATGAGAACATATTTGTCATCTATAAATATGCCGCCTCAGGAAAACTAGAATATAAAACACGAACAGTATGCACCCAACATTTCCAAATTGATCGCCCTTATATTTTCACACCCAACTTCCTGTATAGCAGCTATTCCGTTATACAGAACGATAACCTGTACATATTTTCAGCAGAGCCGACGATTGGCAACGCAAACAGCAATCAGGAGAACATGAAAGCTATTTTATAACAACACGAAGCCAAGGGACACCCGCTTAGCGACCAGTAAAAAAACAAAAGTATTAATAGACAAATAAATGGAATTAACAATTTTAAAAGCAAAAATTCACACCGTTAAAGTGACGGAAGCAAATGTAGAATACAACGGTTCTATTACGATAGATGCTGATTTACTCGATGCCGCCGGCATCAAGAAATATGAACAAGTTTATATTAACAATGCCATCAGTGGCAGCCGTATCATGACGTATGTATTGCCGGGCAAAAGAGGCAGCGGCGAAGTTTGTATGAATGGCGGCGCGGCACTTCACGCCAAAGTAGGTGATACCGTACACATCCTTTCCTTTGTCCAGCTATCCCCAGAAGAGGCCGATACGTATCAGCCTACCCTTGTCTTCACAGAAGGAGAAAACAAAATCAAATCAATCGAAAAATACGATTATTAGCGGCAGGCGTTCAGAAAAGGTTGCATTGTACAGACAAACAATGCAACCTTTTGTGCGTTTCGTCATATTTTTTCCACTATATCTTGTTTAACTTTGTCATTAGGGAGTACATTATGGCAAAAGCAGATATACAAACGTTAGACGATATTAAATTGATGGTCGATACTTTTTACCACCGGGTACAAGAAGACGATCTTATCGGTCCGATATTCAACGCCAAATTGGAAGGGCATTGGCCGGTACATTTGGAAAAGATGTATACATTCTGGCAGACCATCCTACTGGACGAGTATACATACCAAGGACGACCGTTCCCTCCCCATGCACAATTGCCGATCGAAGCAAAACACTTCGAACGCTGGTTACAGCTTTTTGATAACACCGTAAACGATTTATTCGAGGGCCCCGTTGCCGACGAGGCAAAAAGCCGAGGACGCAAAATGGCCGCATTGTTCCAAGTGAAGCTTGAACATATCCGCCAATCGCCTTTTAAACCATTGCTTTAAATCATCACCTACCCATCTTAAGGTAATCGGTCTATTTTTGCTGATCGACCAAATGGACATTTTATTGTTTGTAATCCTAAAATAACCATTATTTTTGACACATGGCAAGGACGTTACCGAAACCACCGAAGACGGTAGATTTACATGCAGAAGCTTTTCTGAACAATCTCGACAGTTACGAGACCGATGAGCTATTAGCAGAATCGCTGGAATTGATGCGGGAAATGCTTGACGCAGCGATCTATTGGGATTATACAGAAATCCGTTTTATCCACGGAAAAGGAAAGGGTATACTGCGCCAAGCCGTTTATGAAGAACTAGCCTATTATAAACAGAGCGGTGCTATCGCCAGCTATTACCCCTCCTATCACAACGAAGATATCGTGACCGTTAATATCGGCCTATAACACTTTTACACGGTAGACCTCATAAGGATAAGAAATCTGTGCAAACAGATTTACGTTCATTATTGTTAAATAGATAAAAATTAAATTTTTTAGTAGAATATTTGATTTTTCATACCTATATAGATATAATTTTGAACAAAAAAAACAATAATTGGTTTGTCTTTCGCGATTTGTTAATCCGTTAGATTACCTCCAACACAGCCAATTGCAGAATATCATTCAAATCTATTACATTTGATTCTATAGGAGAAAAGATGAACGATTTCGCTTTACTTCTTGACAACAAAACACAAATACATGACCAGTATGAACAACTTCAAATACGGTATCGATAATCTTAACAGCTCCACCGCGTTGCGCTTGGCACGGGGGGAAAAAAAAGGTATTCTATCGGCCGACACGAAAGAAGCAGTACAACGAAGTGCGCAATATGTTCAGGATATTGTGGCTTCGGGCGACACAGTATACGGTGTGAATACAGGCTTTGGCCCGCTATGTACAACGGTTATAAATGCCAGCGACACCCAGAAATTGCAAGAGAATATCTTGAAAAGCCACGCAGTGGGTGTCGGTAAACCGATTTCACCTTTGCTGTCCAAACTGATGCTCGTGCTAAAAATACATGCACTAGCGAAGGGTTTCTCCGGCGTACAGTGGCGTACAATGGAACGCATCCTGTGGCATATTGATCACGACATTATACCTATTGTCCCCGAACAGGGTTCTGTAGGCGCTTCGGGCGACCTTGCCCCCCTAGCCCATCTTTTCTTACCCCTTATCGGCCTAGGAAAAGTCTGGGTTGATGGTGAAATAAAAGACGCAACTTCTGCTCTGGCGGAACACCAACTTTCACCCCTTACATTAGGCGCCAAAGAGGGCTTAGCACTTATTAACGGCACCCAGTTCATGGCAGCCCACGCAGTCATGGCGGTAACCGAATTACACAATGCATTAACAAATGCAGATCTCATAGCCTGCTTGATGCTCGAAGGATTAAACGCTTCCATCAAGCCGTTTTATACGGAATTGCACGCACTCCGCCCTCATCCGGGCAATCAATTTGTTGCCAGCACGATCTACAATTTGCTCCACGGGTCCAAGATTGTCGAATCTCATAAAAACTGTTCGCGTGTACAAGACCCCTATTCGCTCCGCTGTATCCCGCAAATTCACGGCGCATCCCGACAAGCTTGGGCGCACCTCAGGGATATTGTCGAAACAGAAATTAACGCCGTGACGGACAACCCGGTTATCATCAGCGAAAACCTGACTATTAGCGGTGGTAGTTTTCACGGACAACCCATCGCGCTGCCCATGGATTACGCCACATTAGCCATCTCCGAAATAGGAAATGTATCCGATAGACGCATCTACCTTTCTCTTGAGGGGGACACGATCGGCGTCCCAAAATTACTACTCCGATCAACTGGGCTAAATTCCGGATTTATGATATTGCAATACACCACGGCTGCTTTGGCAAGTGAAAATAAAGGCTTGTGTTTCCCAGCTAGTGCAGATAGTATTCCCACTTCGCTGGGACAGGAAGATCACGTGAGCATGGGGTCAATCAGTGGGCGCAAGCTTCGCCAAGTCATCCAAAACGTAAACCGTATCCTTAGCATCGAATTGATCTGTGCAGCCCAAGCGTTCGATTTCCACCGGCCTTTACAATCGACCCCGATCATCGAAGCCATCCATCAAGAAATCCGTAAATATATTCCGCATATCGAAGCCGATCAACCTATGGAAGACGTATTGTCTAAAGCCCAGGAGTTAGTTGAGTCGGGAGAACTTGTTGCATTGGCGTCGCGCGTCGCCGAAAAACAAGGTCTTCCCTATTACGGCAATCATGTAGAACAATTCAATACCTTTTAATTATGGCGAAAAAACTGTTAGGTCCTTTCACTCAATTATTGCCTTTGACAAACCTACCGTTACATGGCCCATTGGCCGACAACGTATTGGAAATTATCGAATACGGCGGTATTGTAATAGAATACGACCGCATCGTCGAGGTCGGGCCGTATGTTGCATTGCAAGAAAAACACGGTCCTACGGTAACGCTCGTCGAAATCGATACACCGGCGGTATGTATGCCGAGTTATATCGATTGCCATACCCATATCGCCTTCGGCGGAAATCGCGCAAATGATTATGCGCTACGCAATGCAGGAGCGACTTATTTGGAAATAGCTGAAGCAGGCGGCGGTATTTGGAGTACGGTACAGCATACGCGCAACGCTTCTATGGAAGCGCTTACTGCACGTATTATAGAACGGGTCGATGCCTTGATCAAGCAAGGGATTACAACCATCGAAGTCAAGAGTGGCTATGGTCTTTCGGTCGAGCAAGAGCTGAAAACGCTACGTGCCATACAACAAGCTCAAAAACAGGTTCCGGTCGATCTAGTGCCTACCTGCCTTGCCGCCCATATGAAACCTCGGGATTTCGCCGGAGATGCATCTGCCTATTTACAAAAGATGGCGGCCGAACTATTTCCAGTCATACGACGAGAGAACCTCACCAACAGAATCGATGCGTTCTTGGAAAGAAGCGCGTTTAGCGCAACCGAAATAAGACCCTATTTCCGTAATGCCAAAGAACAAGGATTTGATATTACCGTGCATGCCGATCAGTTTACGACATCGGGTTCCGTAATTGCTGTTGAATTTGGAGCGGTCAGCGCCGACCATCTGGAAGCATCCACCGAAAAAGAGATTCAGATACTCGCTAAATCAGATACCGTTGCCGTAGCCCTGCCAGGTGCATCTTTAGGACTAGGCTGCGGGTATACCCCTGCACGCCGCTTGTTAGATCATGGGGCCATCCTAGCCATAGCAACCGATTGGAATCCCGGCTCAGCGCCTATGGGGCAGCTCATGATACAGGCATCTATCTTAGCGGCGGCCGAAAAGCTCAGCAATGCAGAAGTATTTGCGGCGCTAACTTCTCGTGCAGCGAAAGCATTGAACTTGGCTGATAGAGGACAGTTACAGCGCGGACAGCTCGCGGATTTCAATATCTACGCAACCGCCAACTACCAGAACATCACCTATATGCAAGGGACCCTCTTGCCACAACAAGTTTGGAAAAGCGGCAAACTCATTTATACGAAAGGAGAGCAACCATGACATTTCAAGAACAAGTGATCCAGGGTATACCCGCAGTGCTCCCTCCCAAGGCCGTATATGATGACACGATAAGCCACGCGCCAAAGCGTAAAGACATCTTGCGTCCAGATGAAAAGAAACTCGCCGTTCGCAATGCGCTGCGCTATTTTCCGGCTGCGTGGCACAATGAATTAGCGTCCGAATTTTTAGAAGAGCTTAAAGACTACGGCCGTATTTATATGCACAGATTCCGCCCCCCGTATGCCATGCATGCACGTCCTCTTTCGGAGTATCCTGCCAAAAGCAAACAAGCCGCGGCTATTATGCTCATGATACAAAACAACCTTGATCCCGCCGTGGCGCAACATCCGCACGAGTTGATTACCTACGGCGGAAATGGAGCCGTTTTCCAAAATTGGGCGCAGTATTTACTGACGATGCAGTATTTATCTGAAATGACAGACGAACAGACGCTTCACGTCTACAGCGGACATCCAATGGGGTTATTTCCGTCTTCTAAAGAAGCGCCGCGGGTCGTCGTGACCAATGGCATGATGATTCCCAATTACGCTAAACCGGACGATTGGGAACGGTACAATGCCCTTGGTGTGACACAATACGGGCAGATGACCGCGGGGTCGTTTATGTATATTGGCCCACAGGGTATCGTCCACGGAACCACGATCACTGTCATGAACGCCTTTCGAAAGCAGCTACCTGCAAATGAAAGTCCACGTGGCAAAATATTCCTTACATCTGGGCTCGGCGGCATGAGTGGCGCACAACCCAAAGCCGGAAATATCGCTGCATGTATTACCGTATGTGCAGAAGTGAACCCGGCTGCGGCGCGTAAACGCCATACACAAGGATGGGTAGACCTGCTGATCGAAGATATGGCACAACTCATTAGCCGCGTAAGACAAGCGGTCGAACAGCAACAGGTCATTTCAATTGCCTACATTGGGAATGTGGTTGATGTATGGGAAGCTTTTTGGGATGCCAACATACAAGTGTCTGTTGGTTCAGACCAAACATCGCTGCACAACCCTTGGGCAGGCGGTTATTATCCGGTAGGATTTTCATTTGAAGAATCTAATACACTCCTGGTCCAGCAACCCGAAGTTTTTAAAGAAGCAGTGCAACGTTCATTGATACGACAAGTAGAGGCAATCAACAAACACGTATCCCGTGGAACCTATTTCTTCGATTATGGCAATGCCTTTCTTTTGGAGAGTAGTCGAGCAGGTGCAGACGTGATGGCAGCAGACGGCATTAATTTTCGCTATCCGTCTTATGTACAAGATATATTAGGGCCGATGTGCTTCGATTATGGCTTCGGGCCCTTCCGATGGGTATGTACCTCTGGTTTAGCCGATGACCTCCGCAAAACCGACAACATGGCTTTAACGGTACTGGAAGAGTTATTAGGATCCGCTTATCCGGAGATCGAACAACAATTGCAAGATAATATCCAATGGATACGGCAAGCGGAAGCCAATCAGCTTGTGGTCGGTTCACAAGCCCGCATACTCTATGCCGATGCCCTCGGCCGCGTACGGATCGCCAAAGCATTCAATAAAGCCATTCGGGATGGACAAATTACCGCTCCTGTTGTCTTAGGACGCGATCATCATGATGTCAGTGGAACCGACTCTCCATATCGTGAGACGAGTAACATCTATGATGGTAGTAAATTCACGGCAGATATGGCTATCCACAATGTTATAGGCGATAGTTTCCGTGGTGCTACATGGGTTTCTATCCACAATGGTGGTGGTGTCGGGTGGGGCGAGGTCATGAATGGAGGCTTCGGCATGGTTTTGGACGGGTCAGCGTACGCAGACCGAAAACTAGAAAGTATGTTATTTTACGATGTTAACAATGGTATAGCACGTCGTGCATGGGCACGCAACAAAGAAGCTCGCCAAGCCATAGAATTAGAATTGAACCGGACAAGTTCCCTGAAGGTTACCCTAGCAAACGAAGTGGATGACCGTATATTAAATAATCTATTCAACTGATATGTCGACCGCCTATCAAAACTATTACACGCCACCATCATCAGCTAATTGGACCGGGAGAGTAGATGGTTCTGGCCGAGATCATCTCCGTTGGCACCAAGTTGTAAAATCTATACATTTGGATGAAACCGAAAATTTAAGTGGCCGTTATGTGCTACTTGGTTATGCGTGCGATGAAGGCGTGAAACGGAATTTAGGACGAGCTGGCGCCGCAAAAGCCCCCCAAACGTTGCGAAAAAGCTTATCGAACCTGCCCCTCCGACAAGAACAACAGGCCGATATTATTGACGTGGGCGACATTCACTGCCATGATAACAAGCTAGAAGCATCTCAGGAAGCACTTGGCGAAGCAGTGGCTCGCATTTTAAAGAAAGGCGGTTTTCCTATCGTACTCGGAGGCGGACATGAAGTTACTTTTGGCCATTATCTCGGACTTCGGAAGGCCAGCGACAAAAAGATCGGCATCATCAACTTCGATGCGCATTTTGACATCCGAGAACCAAGAGACCATAAGGCTACTTCCGGCACTGGGTTTTATCAAATCGCACAGCAAGAAGAGCGCTTCCACTACCTACCTATTGGTATACAGCAAATAAGCAATACACAAGCGCTCTTCAACACTGCACAGACCTACGGCGTAAACTGGATTGAAGCACAGGATTTTGATGTTTCCAACCAAGTAATAATACAGGATCGACTATCTTCGTTTATACGGGAAATAGATCAGCTCTATGTTACCGTGGATATGGATGTATTTGCATCCCCCTACGCACCGGGTGTCAGTGCACCAGCCTATAACGGGATAATACCTAACCCTTTCTTTATGGCCGTTTTTGAACGTATCATCAATTCACCAAAACTTGTCAGCATTGATTTCGCGGAACTAAATCCAGATTACGATATCGATAACCGCACCGCAAAATTGACGGCAGATCTGATTTTTAGGATTGTTAAACGTTAGTTTCTACCCTATCTCCCCGGAATTACCGTGATTTTTCTGAATTCTACTGCTGTGTGATCTCCCTGCAGATAAATCGGCCCCGGTTCGCCTTCCTTGCTGTCCAGTGCTCCTCCTGTAATGCCAGGAATTTCTTGGTTGCTGATGATTGTTTTCCCGTTGGAAACAATCGTCACCATCCGACCGCGCAGCGTTATTTCGTACTTATTCCACTCGTTTGGTCCTAAAGTCGCCATTTCGCTGGGTGACAGGAATCCGTATACACCTCCAAAATACAACGACCCCGGGTGTCTGTCTTTCGGTGAATCTTCAATCTGCACTTCATAGCGCCCTCTGAGGTATATTCCCGAATTCGCCCCTTCCGTATAACGGAATTCCGCAATCAGCTTAAAGTCTTCAAATTTCTGTTCGCTGATCAGGTTTGCACCACTTTCCTTGTTGATCAGGATGCCATTTTCAACAATCCATTGGCTATTCTCGCCAGATGTTTCCCACCCCGTAATGTCTTTTCCATTGAACAGTTCAATAGGTTCTCCCCATTGTGCCTCTCCCGTACGTACGAGATAAGGCGCCTTTACTCCTGTAAAGCTAAAGGTGTTACCCTTATTCGTTGTGATAGTACCGCTGATTCCCTCACCGGCCAGTTCCCCTTCAATCGTAAAGAAACCGTCTCCTCCTTCCCATTGGGGCGGGATCTGAAACGAAAATTTACCGTCCTTGATTTGAATATGCGAAACAGGTCGCGCACTTCCTGCATCGGCTACGAAGGAGCCCACCAATACATTAAGCCCCGAAAGTTTAACTTCCAGCCAAGAAGGAGCTTCTTTACCATCTTTATCTACGGTAATGTTCCAGCGTCCAATCAGTCCTTCCGCCTCTTCAGGCACCACCTGCGTAGCAGCGTTATGTATTTCTTCCTCCTGTTTCTGTCCGGGTGTGTCGTCATTACACGAAACCATACCTGCAGTTAACAAGCACATCAACGTGCTATATCCTAGATATTTTTTTAGCATAGCTTTAGTTAAGGTTTTTAAAGACGCTAATCTACAAAATAAAATTATCTATCGCCAAAGTGGAGGTAAACATCGTGCTTGTAATGTCCTTTTCCCCTTTTATTATTTTTGTATCGCTTCTTTTTTTGCCCGGGAGCATGACGCTTAGCCGACTTGTCTCCATAGATTTTTTTTGCCTTTCCGGGAGGCAAATTCCGGTGAGGATGTCTATGTGAATAACACGACGAAAGCGCCAGCAAGAATGTCAATATCAATGTAAATCCCAGAATTTTTTTCATACCTGATTAAATATTTCCGCACTACACACAAATTCCAAGCCAAAACCTATAAATGCGAAGATGAGATTATATGGAAATAAATCGATAATTTAGCCAAAAGCAATAAATTATAACTCATGGGTAAAGTCAATATCAAATCTATTGCAGCAGCACTCCATCTATCTCCAGCTACCGTTTCTCGCGCTTTAAATGACAGCTACGAAATAAAACAGGAGACTAAAGAGCGGGTTTTGGCATATGCTGCTAGACACAACTATAGGCCCAACCCCTTTGCAAAGCACCTCAAAACGGGGAAGACCAATCTCATCGGCGTGGTGATTCCGTTTCTTTCCAGCCCCTTCTTTTTGGAATTTATTGACGAACTATACAACGCCGTTTTGCCGCACCACTATACGCTCATTCCTTTTCAAACACAAAACAATGAGAAAATAGAAAAAGAAGCGCTAGATTTTCTCGTTCGTCAGCACGTAGCCGGCATCATCATTTCACCCGCCCACGAAAAGTCTAACACCGAATTACTAAAACATATCCATCACCATACTTGCCCTGTGATCCTCTTTGATCGCATCCAACACGGCTTAGACACTTATAAGATCGGTATACACAACAGTCTAGAAACCTATAGTGCGACAGAGCAGCTCATTAAGAAAGGACGGACGAAGATTGCTTTTCTCTGTGGCAAAGATATTGGTAACACGAAAGACCGCATCCGAGGCTACAAGAACGCACTTCATAACTATTCCATCCCATTTCGGGAAGAATATGTCATTCACGCAGATTATCAAGATCCAACACAAAACATCGATAGCGAACTAAAAGAAGTCTTCAGAAAGCTTCAAACAACGGACAACATGCCAAATGCCATTGTTGGCGGCACGGACACTTTATCCGTTAAGGTGTTAGGCATATTGGCCACACTTGATCTGTCTGTTCCGCAAGATGTCGCCGTGATCGGTTTTACCAATACCAATCTTGCAAACTACTTAAATCCGGCCTTGTCCACCATCCGACAACCTACACAAGAGATGGCTCGACTAGCGCTGGAATTGTTAATAAAGCTTATTGACAAACAACAAGACAGACGGGATATCGTCTATGAGAATTTTATGCTTCAGGCGACGACAATCAACCGAAAGTCGACGGAAGTTTAAACCAGCCGTAAGCAGTTTGCCAACATTTTGAAACTCATTGTTGGTTGAACTTGAGGGTATCGGCATTCTTTTTACCCCCCGTTACACCTCGCGTAACGACAGACTCGCTCTCGTATCCTTTTTTCACCGTCGTGTCGTTGCTCGCAGGCATCACCCTGCCTGCCAATCGCGTACCTGCGCTGATTAACTCGGGCGCAAGTGCCTGCAAAGCTATCGCCAGTTTCGCCGTAAGGGAAAGCGTGATCTCTCTATCTCGACGGGCTATCCCATCCACAATACGCTTGGCAGCCGTCTCCGCTCCTTGCGACAATAAAGGAAACGCGTTTGCCAGTTTAAACCATGCGTATTCGGCTCGATGATTGCCTTTTATATCGATGTTGCGAGGGCTACCTGTTCGCATTAAATTGGGGATTACTGTGGTCACAACAATATTGTCCCGATCCAACTCACTTGCCAGGCCTTGCGAAAGACCGACCATGGCAAATTTACTCACGCTATAGGGTAACATATGCGGCACCGAAATCTTTCCGCCGATCGAACAGATATTGACGATGTAACCTGCGCCCTGCGCTTTGAAATAAGGTGTAGCGGCTTTTGTCGTATACAGGGCAGACCAACAGTTCGCTTCCATCACATTTTTGTAATCGGTTATGCTCATCACCTGGTCCGGTCCTAAGAGCATCGTGCCGGCATTATTGATTACCATATCCAAGCGCCCATAATGCTGTACAACCTTTTCCATCATTTCATTTACTTGATCCGGCACGGTAACGTCTGCCTGACAGGTGAACATCGGATAATCATACACAGCGAACTCCTGCTGTGTGTTTTCTAGATGCTCCGCTTTCCGTGCACATATCGCTATACGGGCTCCTCTAGCTGCCAACTCTCTTGCCAGCGCCAGGCCGAGTCCACGAGAACCTCCGGTAATCAAAACCACTTGGCCAGCCAGATCGGCCGAATGCATCCGCCGGCGCACTTTCTTCGCAACATACCAAGCTGCTCCAGCCAAGGTAGCCAGTTTAATCGTTCGGGTGAGCATGCCTACTATCATAATATCTTATTTTTTTGGTTCCTGCATCTTCCCCATCCGTTTGGTAGCCGAACTATCAGACATCAGGTTGCTCGCAGCAATCATTAATTTATTTTTCACACCAGAAATTACCTTGTCCTTGCCCACCATCAGTGCGTTATAGCCATCTTCCGCCACTTTCGCGGGATCGCTTAGCTTTTGGTCCATAACCTTAGACTCCGTCATGCCTGCTTTGTTGAAGAAATCCGTGTCTGTGGCGCCCGGCTCAAGCACAGTGATGGTAATATTGCTATCCGCAATCTCTTGTCGAACAGCTTCAGAAAAGGAAAGAACAAACGCTTTCGTCGCATGGTAAACTGCCTGCCAAGGCCCCGGAACTTCGGAGGCAATGGATCCAAGTTGGAGAATCTTACCACGTTCATGCGCCAACATGTCTTTCAGAAATAGATGGGTTAAACTGGTCGTTGCCACGATATTGAGCTGAATAATCTCCAGTAAGCGGTCCAGGTTCGTTTTTGCAAAAAGCCCATACTCGCCCTGTCCGGCGTCATTAACCAATACATCGATAAAAATATGCTGGTCGCTGACTTTGCGATAGACCTCGTTCGCTGCATCGGGCGCAGCCAAATCTTGCGCTATGGTATATACTTCAATTTCAAACGCCGCCGCTAGCTCATGCTTCACCCGCTCAAGCCGAGCTTCGTCCCGTGCTACCAATACCAGGTTGTAAGCGTCTTTTGCAAAGCACTTCGCGAGTTCCAGGCCAATACCAGCTGTGCCTCCTGTAATGAGTGCATATTTTTTTAAGTTATCGTTTTTCATGGTATTTTTCTCTTTATCGACAATCCGTTCTATATAAGAAGAACACGAACTCACGTCTTTGGTTTACGCTACGTTATATTTACTTAACGCTAAATTCGACCAGGCACCCTCGGAGATCAACATGATCGGGGCTTTCCGCTGTCGGACCTGAAGTTACCGCCGACCGATCCGTGATCAGATAAATTCTGCTTCCATCTGGCGAAAGACAAATATCGCGATAGCGCACGTCCGCTGCGAATAATTTCTCGGGAATGCCTTCAACACTCCTTCCATCGGCAGTAAGTTTTAGCCGATAAACAGCGCCATGTTTTAAGCTGGTTACCAGCAAACTATTCTGCCATGACGGAATTCCAGGATGGTTATAGTAGATAAGGCTGCTCGGCGCTATAGATTGCCAATCTTGGTTCTCGCCCGATCTTATTTTTTCCATCTTTACCCGTAACGAGTCATTGCCCGTTGGCTTGAAACTATATAACGGATCGCGATACTTCATTCCCCATAACCTTGCCGTGGCTGCTTCGTCCACAATAGACGGAAGCATCGTATTCCATTCTCCTGGCAGTTCCCCGTCGTCCGAGACGGCGGCTGCTAAACCATTGTAATTGCCATCAGCATACCCTACTATGAACGGATGGCCATAATTCCTGCCGGCTTCAATCAGGTTAACTTCATCGTCAGACATCGGTCCATGCTCGCAAGCGTATAGGTATGAGAAAACATCGGATTTGCCCCAAGAGAGGCCTTGTGGATTACGGTGGCCCAAAGAAAAAACCGGCGAGCCCTGAAACGGGTTATTTATGGGTATCCACGGATGTCCACCCTCCGATGACACTGCTGGGTCTAGACGATATCGTAATATCTTTCCTTCCTTACGTGTAGGGTCCTGAGCGTAGTTCACGCGCGCTGCATTACTGTACTGCCCTGCACCCATATCACCCAATGCATAAAAGAGAAAGTATTTATCCTCATGCTGCATCACCTCTAATCTTCCCCCATTATGGTCATTGCTCCCTGGAATATCCTGATCAATCACTTCTTCGTCATGCAGTAATTTAGTCTGCTCATTATATCGAAAGCGCGATAATCTAGACGTAAATTCATTTCCTGAAAGGTGTTTATATACATAGGCTAGGTAAACATAAGGACTGCCATCGGCAAATTGAGGATGGAGTGCCATTCCCATCAATCCGCCTTGCGGCCATGGCCTATCGTCCAGGTCTAAGGTATCGTAACGCGGAAATTCTCGTACTGTGCTGAGATCAAGAGCTACATGTACATTCTTCGTCTTTGGATCGAATCGCAAAACGCGGTACGTTTTACTCTCGGTAATCCATAAATGATCGTCCGGCCCATAAACGACAGACCAAGGGTCTGCCAGTTGAGATCGCAGAATAGATCGTTGGAAATGAGGTTCCTGTCCGTAAAGATCCACCCCAAGTATGTATAAACACAAAAGAAGATTGTTGCTTTCGCCATTTGTATGCTATAAGAATCCTAGGAAGGAACGCCCGTCAAGAAAATTTGTTTCCACTTTTGAGCGTGCTGCTAATTTATACGATAGCGAAATAGGTTATCCTAATTCGGAAAAAGCGTTAACCGCCGGACAGTAGGCTGTTTACGATAAAACCAGAGTATAAACAGGATTACGAGTATAATTAACTCTGCTATATCACCACCGTAGTACATCATCACAGCAGCCTCCTGCTTGGCAGAAGCCGTATCGTAGCCGGCGTCCATTAACGGATCCATATACCACGATTTGCACGTCACCGCGCCAGAAAGTCTATCTGCGTAGCCCGTGGCGGGTAACAGCTGTATATACATTATTTTGCATAAATAAGCATGAAGCGCAATGCTCAAGAAGATAGCAGTAAGTCGTACATATATATTTGGCCGACGCGGAATCGCCTCTAAACCAATCAATGACCAGACAAAAAGATATCCCGCGAGGAAGAAATGAAGGTGCACGGCGTGATGTATCAAAGACCTTTCCAAGCTTAATTGATAAAGCGGCGTACAATAGAGGATATACATCCCGCCTATATTTAGCAATAACGCTGTAAACGGATGTGACAAAAAACGGACTGCGCCAGATTTTAAGATAACCATCATCCACCTAGCAACGGCAGGTGAAACGGAAAGTAGCGTTACCTTCAGCGGCATCCCGAGTACTAAAAATATCGGTGCATACATCGCTATCAGCAGGTGTTGCACCATATGCCCCCGGATATCTTGGTGCCCCCACTGCATCATCGAAGGCGCTGTACCAACGCAAAGCAGGGCAATACCGAAACCGAAACTCAATAAGTGCCACCATGAAATATTCTTCCCACGGTAGCGTATCCGCAGGAACAGAACGAGATAGACAAGTCCTAGCAGCCATACGATGCCGTTCATCGTGCCGAGTATATTTCTTTGGTATACCGTCGATACAGCAGTATCCCCACCCCTAACAATAACAGCCCAGCCATGTTCCAAGCAATATCGTAGGGCAACACGTTACTAACATAACGGATCTGATGAAGGCGTAGCACCTTATGGTTGATTAGCCCATCGAACAACTGAAAACCTCCTGCACCTAAGCATGCGCTCGCCCATGCGATTTTTGGCAAGAAACAATTCTTACGCCGGAGGTCGAGCATAATAAAAAATCCCGCTACCAAAAGAATCAATTCAAAAGCGTGTAAAAAGCCGTCAGCCAATAAGCCGATGGCTTCCGTGGCCCCGTCATAAAAATGATGCCATGCCAATATTTGATGAAAAACGATTTCGTCAACAGCCGCCATGGTGCCTATTCCAACCATGGCCCCGGCCCTTGCCGACCATCGCACGGCTTTCGATATGTTCGTTGCAGATTCCATTGTTGCGCGATTTTACATTCACACATCAGAAGAACGCATGCCGGCATTTTTGGTTTTTAGATTAACTGATTTTTGGATCTAGATGGAAATAAAAAACGGATCCCTCGCCCAGCTTACTATCTACTGCAATGGTGCTACCGTGCAAGCGCAACAGTTCCGAAACCAAATATAACCCTATTCCGAATCCCGCTATATTTTGCCGGTCATCATCATTAACACGGTAGAAGCGTTGGAATAATTTGGTTTGATCCTCGGGCGTAACACCCAAACCTTCATCCTTGACATAAACCCGGAGCTTGTCTAATGCACTTTCCCAACCTAGCGTGACGGGACCGCCCAGAGGTGAATATTTTATGGCGTTGCCGACGAGGTTTATCAGAACTTGCCTCATTTTCTCGCGATCTGCAAAAACCTCCACGCTTTCACGTCCCACAATTTCAAGGGTATGGTTCGAACTGATCAGACGAGCTTCCTCCATCACCTCATCAGCTAAAGGCTTCAGCGCAAAATGCGTCTTCTGTATATTAATCTTCCCGTCTTCAATCCGGGAGAGTCCAAGATAATCCGTTATCATCGAGATCATTCTTTTCACATACGCTTCGATTTTGGTGCTCATATTCAGAAAGGAAGTATCTTCTACTTTCGTGGACTTTTTAACCAACAGCTGGGCATATAGTAATATCGATGTTAACGGCGTTTTGAGTTCGTGGCTTACCATCGCGACAAAGTCATTCTTCCGTTTTTCTTCCTGCTTTCGTTCGGTAATATCACGCGCTATCTTAGAGATGCCGATAATGTTGTCCGAATCATCTTTTATAGGCGATATCGTTAGCGAAACGTCTATTAGCTGTCCGGCCTTCGTCCGTCGCCTGGTTTCGTAATGCTCAACACTTTCACCGTTCCGTAATTTAGATAAGATATAATGTTCTTCCTCCTTTCTGTCCTCGGGTATAATTTTCATAACAGATTCGCCGATAATTTCTTCGGGAGCATATCCAAACATCTTTTGTGCGGCGTTATTCCAACTCGTAATTATTCCTTCGGTGGTCTTACCCACTATGGCATCATTGGACGAAGCGATGATTGCAGCAAGCAATGCGTTCCGCTCACCCGCCTGAATCGTATCGGTGATGTCCAGCATTGTACCGATAAACCGGGTTAACGTCTTATTCTCGACAAAAACGGTACCTTGAATTCTGATCCAACGTAGACTATCATCGTCGAACCTCCTGACCTTATATCGTACATCGATATGCCCCTCATTGGAACCATTAGCGATCTCCCTCACCTTATCTTTTACGTCCGATCGATCCGCTATATCTATCCGTTCCAGGAACTCCTGGAAAGAAATATGATCTTCTGCTCGGAGACCGAGAATTCTTTTACATTCAGCGGACCAATACACTTTGCCTCGCTCCCGGTTCCAGTCCCAAGTCCCTAACTTTGTGGAATCGATCGCCAGTTGCAATCTTGATTCGCTTTCCTGCAGCTTTGCCAACAATACCTCGGCACGGTGAAGTTTATAATGCTGATCCTCTTCGCTATGGGTGTGCTTTTCTATATTTTCGTTCTCCATCTATAACCAATATTAGCCAATCGTCGTCAATAAAGTTACTATTATTTTTCTTTCATTCATTATATTTGTCCCCATTCCATGCATTCGGTCGTCATTAGGGTATATTTTAATTTAAATTTTTAAACAATGAAAGAATTTGCGTTAATTTTCAGACTGAAAGACATTTCCGATTTCAAACCCTCTCCCGAACAAATGCAAGAAAGGATGAATTGGTTGGCAGGTATCGCCTCGCAAAACAAATTAGCAGATAAAGGCAATACGCTGCTACCCTTCGCAGCAAGCGCGAAAACCGTAAAACCCAACAATGTCATTACGGACGGTGCTTATACCGAAATTAAAGAATTTATCAGTGGTTATATCGTCGTAAAAGCCGATACCATCGACGAAGCGGTAGAAATGGCAAAGGGTAATCCAATTTTCGACCAAGTAGGTGGAAGCATTGAAGTGCGGGAAGTTTTACAACGTGATTAATTCAAAATCGCATAGGGAACTATTACCGCATTTATTCCGACAGGAATATGCTAAAATGACGGCTGTGCTTTGCCGTCATTTTGGCTTAGCCCATATTGAAATTGCAGAAGACATTGCCAGTGATACATTTTTGAAAGCGTCTGAACATTGGGCTATCAACGGCGTACCCGATAACCCGACCGCATGGCTATACACAGTAGCCCGAAACAAGATCAAAGACTATTTCAAACATAAATCTATCTTTGAGAACAAGATAAAGGAGGACGTAAAACCCGCTGAAATTGAACTAGGAAAAGATTTTGAAATTAATCATCAAATCATTGCAGACAGTCAGTTAGCGATGATTTTTGCGGTATGCAACCCTGCCATCCCCATAGAAGCCCAAATTTCTTTGGCACTTCAAATCTTATGCGGTTTCAGCGTAGAAGAAATAGCCAACGCCTTTTTGACAAATCGAGAGACCATCAAAAAGCGGTTGCAAAGAGCTCGGACCAAATTGCGGAATGACAAGTTTCAAATTAACGACTTAACCGCAGCCGATATCAAAACAAGGCTGAACACTGTACTAAAAACATTGTACTTGCTTTTCAACGAAGGCTACTTTTCCACGACCAACAATCAACTAATCAGAAAAGACCTTTGTTCCGAGGCCGTCAGGTTAACATTGGTCTTAACTGAAAACCAGTTGACTAATACACCCGAAGTAAATGCTTTACTCGCTTTGATGTGCTTTCAGAGTTCGAGATTGGATGCCAGAACAGGCGTTAACGGGGAAGCTATCCTGTTTGACAAACAGGACAAAAGCCTCTGGGACAAATCACTAATCGACAGGGGAAATTACTATTTGGTCGAAGCCTGCCATGGCGGAGAAATTTCGACGTATCACTTGGAAGCAGGTATAGCCTATTGGCATACGACCTCGACCGATAATAACAAATGGGAACACATCCTACAATTATACAACAAACTTATACTTGTTGAATATTCACCCATTACGGCCTTAAATAGAGCATTTGCTTTCTCTAAAGTCTATGGTAATGAAAAAGCCATCAAGGAGGTGGAAAAGTTAAATCTTTCGGAAAGCAACTACTACCACGGACTATTAGGCTATTTATATTCCAGCATAGACATTCCTAGGTCAATTCAACACTATACAAACGCAATTGATTTGACAAAATCCAAAGTAGAGCAGGAAACACTCCAACGAGAAATCAATAGATTACTCCGAATCTCCCTGCCCCCTTCCAAGTAGATTTATTTCTCTAAATCGGATTCTGTATGCATGGCGCAAAGCCACTGATCATTTTCCTTTACCCATGTTGATGCACATGCACAGCGAAATGCTGACGTCTGTCCGTCGACGACATATTCCAATTGAATGATGTAAGCAATAACAGCCGTCGTTTCATTGATTGTTTGCGACGTGATATCCGAAATATCAAGAACCTGCATCTGCATGTTTTTGCTAGATTCGAAATTCTTGTGAAATTCGGTTTCATCCACTTTTCGCACGCCGGTTTTCCCCATAATAATACAAGGAAAGCGGGTAAGATTTTTAACAGCGTCAATATCGCGGTCTTCCATGGCTTTCCAATACCGTTTTTCAAATTCCAAAGCTTCCATATTCCTTTATTTAATCTTTAAAATAAAGTTTTATTCGCAAATACCTTTCCAAAACCCAACGGAGTGTCGCCACTTTTCGCTAACAGCGATCACTATAAAAAATGTTCGGCTGAACGTATTAATTCTGTTCACGGATAAAGTCCCGAATCAATTCTTGGGATCGTAGCGTACTATCGGATCTAAGGTAGCGAGGACGCCAACGCTTGTATTCTTCCAAGAGACCTGCAGCACGTTTATGCATCAAGGAATCGAGCTCGCCGATACGATGACCTTTCGGCACAGCGTAAACAAAATTCCCCTCTTCTGAGCTAAACGTGGGCATCCGGAAGAAATCTCGCTCCACATGCTTACCAGAAGTATCAGCGGTATGAAACGCCTTGACGAAAAAGTCTACCGCATAATCGGGGTAGCCGAACAGGTATCCATACCCGCGCAGGCGATCATATTTCTTCCCATACTCGTTGGCCGTTACGACCATTGCCGGGTTAGCACCCCGTGTTATGCCAAACTGTCCAAAAAATGCCTGCTGCGCGTCCAACAGGCTATCCAGCAACGCGGTACGAACCACGCTAACCTGTAGCGAGCGGTTCTTGCCGTAAGCTGCTGCGTAAGGCACAAACACCACATCCAAACCGTCTAGGTGTATGGAATTGACCGCCCGCTGTATACGAGCAATCTCCGCAAGATAAGCAAATGCGGAGTCAAGTTTCGTAGAATCCGAATTGGCAATCGGAAAAGCAAAAGAAGTCAAACTGCTCATGGGCTTGATGTCTGCGAGCAGCGTAAAAAGTGCCTCATTATCAAGCCCGACCTGTAATATGGAATCAGCCAGCCTATAATCGTCGTTAATCTCCACGCCGGCTTGCGGTAAACTTTGATATTGCGTCTTACAAGACAGCAATAAAACCAGTGTCAATAATAGAGCGGAAAGGGGTTTGATGATCGTCATTTGGAATAATTTTTAAATTGTTGTATGGATTAAATACGCGTCTAAAATGTTGCACCTACGCTAACCTGCACACCTTTTCGATGATCGAAAAACGTTTGGTCTGCTCGTTGATAAAAGCCATGGGCCTTGATGAACAGACTGGTTTCCCGAGCTGTGGAAAGTTCAAACGAATAAACGAGTGGCACGCCAATGGTCAGGAAATCCGACGCAAAATAATGTGTTTCCTGCGCCATCATATCGGCCACTGGAAGGGAATTCGGAAGGGCTCCACCATAATCGTAATTTGCGTTTAGGCATTGTCGATAATCAACCGATACACCGATGGAAAAAAGAGATGTCGTTGCACTACTGAGCGAAAAAGCCTTTTCAAAACTTGCCCCGTACAGCATTTCTTCGAATGCAAACGTAGAGCTTGGTATCAGGTATCTATCCTTTGTCTTACCATAAGCCAGCCTTCCCTTAGCTCTATAGCTGTATTGGCTGCCATTCATTTTAATCAGCTCGTAGCTTGCTCCAATGCTAGATTTATCATATGTAGAACGTACGCTGCTGTATCTATTCATATAGCCGTCACTATCGAGACCAGGAACGAATTCGTTGATATATTCCGAACCTCTGGCATTTGACCAATAGCCTTTCGCATCGATAATGTGCTTCCAATGTTCTTGTGAGCGGCGTAGCGCCAGTGTAACCGTCCAATCGTCCTGCAAAAGTGTCCCTTCAGGCCGGGTATCCATAAAACCGACGTGTACATTCTCAGCCCCCACTTCGTAGTTCCCCGAAAGCAGCACAGACCAAGGACCTTCAAATCCATATTGTAATCCAACCCCTATCCTATCTGCTTCATAGTTTGTCTGGCGAGTTGTGGTTAGGTTTTCGTAGCCTAACCGAGCAATCGAATGCCCAAGACCATATAACGAAAAATATCCTTGGTCGATCTCATTGTTTACGCTTCGATTCGTCGCTTCTTCCTTGTGGTTACGGTAAGAAACATGGACACCTATCCGATACTTTGGAGCGATCCGGTAGAGTACCCCCGGGCTGACCTCGAGCGCATAGAACCTATTCAATGCACGCACATCACGTTGCTTAGCCCCACTAGAGGAGCGGTACTCCATGGCCAATCCTAGCTGTAACCTGTCGTCTTTGAGCGGGAACGCCAACTCGAAACCAAGGTGATAATGTTCGTTAGCCCAATGACTGGCATTGGTGTCTGCAATCATGTATGGCATTCCGCGAAACGGATCAATCAAGGATGCATTGTATTCGGCATCGCGACGATCTTGTCTAGCGTAACCGAAGTGTCCCTGTATGTATAGATCACCCAGGTATATATTACCTAGCGTACCCACATCAGCTTGTGTGCTTTTTCGTGCTTCCTGCGGTCTTCTGAAATCTCCAGCTTGACTACTGTACCCAGCCTGTAGCACAGAAAAGTGAGCCGGTCGGTCAACTAGCAGCCCGGCAGCGTTACCTGTGTGACGCCAATTGCCGTATTGCTGACCCACTTCCCATTGCAGCATATTGTCTACCGTCTCTTGCTGTGCCACTACGCTGTTAGCATAGCCAAGGGAAAGTAATGCCAATAGGTAGAAAGTGATATTTTGGTATATACTCATGTCGCTCAATTCTATTTTTAATCCGTGATTAATTCGCAGATGACCAATCGGGGACGCCTTGTCCGTGGTACCTGAAGTGCGGAACCACCTTACGCTCGAAATCATCTGTGCTGTTGTTGGTATCCATCAAGATAGGTGATCCATCGTTTCTGTTTCCCAGCTTTTTCCGCCGAATGCCCAATGAGTTGTAGGTGGCATCGACATAGGTAATCCCCGCATCCAATACAGTAGGTACGCGTTTTGCGGTCCCCATAGTTTCATTTTGTACCGCTTCCACCGCGTCAACGACATAGCTACGCGGTATCTTGGCGTACAAATTGGGCGCGGTCGTGGACAGGTCACGGGTCTGTAAATCCGGATTGCCAACGGGGTCATACGTCTCTCCTTCCGGAACGCGGAATATAACCAACGCACTTCCAAATACCGAAGTCAGGTATTGCGGAGACGAACCCATCGCAGCGTTCCCGTTAAAAAATATATGTTGCATATCGGTGGCCGGCTGGTCCGGGAAATTAGGATTATTCATATTGAACTCAAACTCACATTTCGAGCAGTCAATGGGTGAATTTGGACTATACTGGGGCAAACGGTGGTTTGCGGCAAACTGTGCAATGGTAAAGGATTCTCCCGGTTGCAGTGGATACTGCGCGCCATTGCCCGGAACACGCCATATACGATCAGTGTATACGTATCGATTACCGTCTTCTTCCGGCCAGATCGGCATACTTGTCGAAGCCGCTATAGGCACCAGTCGAGCAAAGTATAACCCATCGGCATAAGCAGTTCCATCCGAATTGTTGGTAATTTCGTAAAACTGGTTTCGAAAGTAAAAAGGATCTGTCCCGGAATAAAAGATTTCGCTGAAGGCGAAAGGACCCACCGTAGCACCGTCGACTTCGATTTCCAACGTCTCGTGCTCCCGAAGGATCATCACATTGTTCGCGCTTCCATTCAGGAAAAAATTTCCCTGGTCACTCTCTACCGTCCCGCTCACGGTAACGCTATACACACCGGGCACCATGTTATCGATATAGTTGGCCCCAGCCTCCATGGTACGTTCGATCCGGATTCCCTCCGGAAAATTTTGCAAAACCAATCGCAAGCCTTCGGTCGATGTAACTTCCTCGATAACCGGAATAGCCTCCAAGCGTAACGAAGCATACTGAATATTTTCTATCTCGCGTGCATCATTGATTTTCTGACAGCCTTGAAAGATAGAGCAACATGCACAAAAAACAACGAAGAAACTACCCACGTTATATTTTTCTAATTTCATATATATATACTTTATTAAACTCTTTAAAATTTAGCACCGACTCTAAATCCAAAAAAGAAGGGAAGGCCGGGACTATTCCGTGTATTGTCAGGCATATTTCGTGTATAGTACCGCGTACTGACCCGATCCGATTGTGCCACCGGATATGACCGAAATAGGTTGTTTGCAAAAAACGATATCTTCAGAAAGTCCTTAATCTCTTTGCTGATGTTCATGTTGAAATTGAACATGGCCGGCAAGCTTTCCACCACTTCCAATGGGCGCGCTACCGGACGAAGGATCTCCTGAAATTCCTTTTCTGTAACCTCCTCCCTATTTTTGAAATTAAAATCGTGTACCTGGCCATCTATTTTACTGATGTATTTAAGAGGAATGGAATCGTTGCCGTAGACCGTCCAATTCGATTCGTTCCAAATGGCATCGGTCGTTAGCGTCACGACAAAACCGATGGTGGGAATATTATGGACAACCTTTAACGTGGTCACGGTTGATTTTTCGTGCGCGCTTGTCATTTCCGGCGCATACAAACCAATGTGTGTCCGATCCGCTGCTCCGGCGCCGCTCTGTTCGTCGTAGAAAAAATAGTCCGAAGAATAGGATTTCTGTTGAATGTGGGCACCGTAAAGCTGAAATGCTGTCCTTATCGCATCTACTCTCCCCAAGTCCAAGTCGAACTCCAGCCCCCACTTATCCAACTGGTTATTGCTATGGGGTTGGTTGAAGGAGGCCAATACCGGATTGGAAGAAGCAACCTTTAATGTCGGATCAGCTGCTTGAACACGCTCATATTGTAGGTATTCTACCGGACGAAATGTATTCAGGGTAGGACCGATACCGTACGCATTGCGCAGCTTTTCCTGAAATAACGTTACATGCAATTGTGCCTTCCCTAGCCGTAGATCCACTCCGGCTTCCAATTTGGTATTCGTCGCAATTTTTAGATCGTTATTCTTGGTATCGAATACGCGCGTTGTCGTCATGAATAGCGCATCTTCACGCCCGCTGGCCATTTCATTGATGTTTATATAATCGAAATAAGCCGGTTCAGGATGCGCGTAGAGTAAACCTGGCGCTTTGGCCAAAGAACCGTAACCTAACCGGAGTACAGCCCTATTAGGTACAATGTCTGCAGAGAAATTGATTCGGGGCGAGAGGCGGTCGCCTACGCTTGAAAAGCGATCATAGCGAAGACCAGCAATCACGTTAAGACGGTGATCTCCGATATGGTAAACGATATTGTCTTCTACAAAAGCGCCGATCTGGTATAGGGCAGGAATATTATCAAATGGCCAGTTACGAAAGGAAGAGTTGACGTAGCTCAGGTTTCGGTATGGCGGCAAGCTGTCTGCAAAAATTCTTCCAGCGCCAAAGTTCCGGTCTAGCTTAAAATCCCCTCCTGCCAACCACGTGTGATGGGAACTGCCGAGCCGATGAAAGAAGGTGGTATTCGCCGAGAAAAAGGCGTTGAATTCTTTGCCGTCGATCTGGTGCATACCTAAATAGGTGCTCGGGAGATAAACGGCATGTCGACGTTCATCTCCCGGTAGGATACGGGTGATTTCCCGCCCCTCTTCGTCGAAAAGCCGACCTCCCGGTATATTGGATAATATAGCCCCGTCCTGTGTTGACATCCCGTAGGCTGCATTAGCAGCGGTATAACGCTGTTGATAATAGCCCTCCTTGTCCGTCACCCCAATCCTACCCGAATAAGACAGCTCGCGCCACCAAGAGGATGATTGCGGCCGATACGTACCCGAGCTGTTCAACACCCAGCCCAACTCTTTCGCTGAAGACCTCAGCTGTCGCGTTTGATCATTTGGGTTTTGCCTTCTCGTTTCGCCCCCATGGAAAACCACCAATCCATGGTGGGTACGCAGCTTGTTCTTTAGCCAGTTCGAACTGTAAAGCGCATTTAGGGATGTACGTTCGTAGAAAAGGTAGGACTGTACGGGATCATGTGTATTATGCGCGTAATCCGCTCCGATGCTGAGTGCATCCTGCTTGTCGTTTAGTGCAAATCCCTTGGATAGGTTGATGCCGTATAGATTGGGATTGGTGCTACCTTCTATAGCTAGCGGATGCATACCGGCCTTTTGATTGACGATCACCGCCCCAGACGTCATATCACCATACTTCACGCTCGGTATCCCTCGAATGACCTCCACAGATTCAATATTGTACAGCGGAATATTACGCGTGTCAAAACCACCCGAGGGTGGCGTGCCTCCGGACATTGATCTCGCCTCGTGTACGGGTGTAAGCGTCTGCAAGTTTGCGTTATTGGATACAGGCGAACCGTTCATCACAATGGCGGTTCCGAATGCGTTCAAATTGGAGGTCGTGTTGGCCACATTTCGGATGTTGATCTGTTTGGGTTCGTTCAGGTTCGGATTAACAACCAAGCCACCCGGTACAAGTGACATGACATCCGATAAACTATTGGCCTGCAAATGATCAATGGCATTACGTCCGATATGCGTACTGGACGAACCGTTGGTGGACGAACTCCGTCCGGTAACATCGACCTCAGAAAGCCTGTACGAATTGGGCCGCATCACAAGGCGAAGTTCCTGATCCCGTACCAGTATAATAGTTGTATCCAAATCAGCCATACCTACGTGACTAACCACAACCCGAATAGCTCCCATTGGGATATCCGCTAGCTGAAACGTTCCGTGTTCGTTGGCATGTGTATGTAAATTGTATGGTAATACTTTGATCGAGGCGGCGCCGAGCGGACGTAGGTTATCCTGCTGCAATTCATAAATGGCTCCTTTTAGATTTATCCCTCGTTGTTGGGCGTTTGCTAACGTTGCAGCTATACAAAGCGCCAAGAGTAGGGAAGCACACCTGATAAAGCATCTTTGGTCTGACATGTTTGATAGATATGGTTTTTGTTTGCTGCAAAGTTAATAAATAAAAAACCACAAATGCAACAAAGTTTCTTTTAAAATCTATCTCACGTAGCTTATGTGTCCGCCAGCATCTGTGACCGACATAAAAAAAGGCAGTCCGTTTGGACTGCCTTTTCTATACCATTAAAAACTGGATAACACTAGAACTTGAACGTTAGTCCAAAGTGAGTTGTGTTAAAGAAGTTATCAAACACGTTGATTTTGGTACTGAATTCATTTTGTGATTTAGCACCGTCAACGTCTACTTTTGAAGAGTTAAATGCTATAACATCTCCGAAAGAAAAGCCAATTGCGATGTTATTTGTAAGAAAATAGTTGGCACCTACACCAGCGTTCACTCCAAAGCCCTTTGTTTTGGCAAGATCGGTAGTTGCATTACCGTCGGCAGTTTCTCCACCAAGTTGGTTGTAACCCGCTCCTAGTTCAGCGTAGGTTTTGAAACGTGAACCTACTTCTAGAAAATAGTAACGTCCGAATGCACCGATTCCAAAGTTGTTTTTCTTAACAGAAGCATCTTGTTGTCCAGAATAATCTGTTGTTTTAGAATTACCTACAGCCAACTCTAAACCTACAGCGATCTTATCGCTTACGAAATATCCGAATTTCGGATTAAAGTTAAATTTAGAAACTTTTTTTTCTGTTTGTTTGTCATCCGTATTCGAAGAGTTGATAAAGCCTTCTACGATGAAATCTGTTTTTTGGAAACCAAATTCCTGTGCTTTTGAAGCAACTGTAAGACCTGCAACTGCAGTTAAAGTAAGTAATAATTTTTTCATATAAAATTGATTTTAATTTAAACTGCCGCAAATCTAAGCGTTTTACGTTGCGAAGCAAAACTTCAAAACATATTTTTCTGTTTAAGAGCTAGAATTCCGAATAATATTCTGACCATCAAAGTATTGACAAAGTAATAAGAATGTCATTAATCCTAACGCGGTTATTCACCGGCAAGTTTAAAGATAAAACACCAAACCAACAGTAAAGAGGCAGCCTTTTTAGAGCTGCCTCGTGTATAGGATGTTAAAGAGTCCTAATAATACGATTCATAATCGCCTCTTAAAAACAACCATTGCAAAATAGGATATCCTTTGCTGTTTACAGTTGAAGCCCAAGGATTTTGCGGACCAAGCTGCCAGCCGAGAACACTTTGATAGTTGTTCATATCACTCAGAAACGTTTTACTTTTTGTTTCTCCATCGTAAGGTGTATCCCGAACAGTAACTATGCCCGTGACGAAGCTAGATGCGGGAACAGGCGTGCCGTTTTTAATCACGACAACATCCTCAGATGCCCAACAGTTTTCTCCCTGTGCGATCACGCCGGCTACTTGGCCCATATTGGTAACAACACGACCTGCCAAACCATTCCCAACGTTTTCCACAGTTGGATTGAAAGCTATTAATCCCTTAACATCGCCATCTGTCCAACCCAAAAGGCCTCCAGCGCCTCGACCTGAGTTTGTATTAGAAAGGATTTTTCCGGCAGAGAAGCCGTTATCTACTTTTCCACCATCCCATACGATACCTGCTAAACCTCCGGCTCGGCTGTTGCTTGTGCCTGCGTTAGTTGCAATGACTTCCGCTGTGGAGAAGCTATTGACGATAATACTCGTTTTGCCACCATTCGCCTTTCCGACATTACCAGCGATTCCACCTACTGCATCTGTTCCGGTTACCTTACCCGTAGAAAAACAATTTTCGATGACACCAACCTTAACAGGTTTATCTGGTGAACGCAGACCGAGATAACCACCAAAAGCACCGCCACCGTTAGTTGATTGAATATCCACATCAACAAGTCCGAGGTCTTTACAGGAACCGAATAATACACCAAACAAACTGGCATACGAAGCATCCTTAGACGTCAAGTTCTTGATAAGATGTCCATTTCCATCGAAATGAAGAAATTTCATATACGGGTCGGCGTTATTAATAGGTATCCAATTACGTCCGATCATATCAATATCCGCTGTCAACTTAAAATAGTAGGGATTGCTTTCTGTATTGCTCCAATTAAGCGAATGCATATTTTGTAGGTGATTGGCAGTGGCAATCAAATAAGGATTGTCCGCCGTCCCATCTCCTCCTGCAAACTGTTCATTGCTACCACTTTTCTTTTTGACTAATATAAACGTCCGCAATAGGCGTTGCCCATAATGATTGCGAACGCCGTTATCCGTAGGATAATTGACTACACCTTTGTAACCTTTATCCTTGACGAACATGGTCGTAGAGCCGCCACCATCCATATTTAGTGCGTATTGTGGTGCGAAATAATTCGTCAAAAACTGGGTTGCTTCCTTAGCGGTCATGCCCGCCGATTCACTAAAGCGACCGTCAATCGTAATCAATAGGAGTTTATTATCTTCCGTTAGGGCAACCGCGGTACGTGGATGCCTAACGCCTTGATGCCTCCGATAATCTTCGTAATCTAAGCTATTTAAGTTAATCCCGGTAACATCCCCGATAAAATCTTCTCCCGCGTTTCTGTAATCATCAATCAGCAATGGAGCGCCAGAAAATATATTGATATAAGGAGATTGTGCGTAACTATCTTTCGTACCATAGCCTATAGTCAAATCCTGGCCGGCATTGTACGAAATAGCTCCCTCGTGCTTCCAAAACCGCAAATGCCCTTCGGTTAATGTAACCGGCGAGGCGATGTTCCCATTCGCTTTTATAAAACTCGCATCTGCTTCATAGGTCCCATTAATAGCTGCAATAGCGCCACGGGCTTCGGCGACGGCAGACAGCGTATCTCGATCTCCTAAGGAGACAAACTCCAATTCATAGTCTGGGTTTGACAAATCCAGTTCCACTACGTTTACAAACTGGTTGGCTGTTTGTGTTTGAATATACTTCGAAAACTGATAATGTATAAATCCGTTTTCTATCGTATCACTCACCCATCCATCCTTATCTTTTAATGTTTCATTTGTAACCGGCGGTTCCGGTTCTTGGAGCTCAGGCAACAGATTACCGAACTCCGAATTATCTAATATTTTTTTACTACAACCACTTATCGGAACAAGTGTAGTAAAACACGCTAGAAAAAATAATGCTAGAAACAGATTATGCTTTTTCATAATAATTACCATCTAGGATTTTGTTTTAATATTCCGTTCGACAAATTGATCTCTTCCGAAGGAATCGGATATAGATAATCCCTACCTTCTACTTCGTCAAATTTCCTACTGATGTTGCCATGTGCCACGACATGACCTCTATTCCCCTCTGACAACACGATATCTTGGCCGACTTCCATAAAAAGACTCGCCGACGATCCAGGTCTCGTACCCTGATATAAACAGAGGTCAATAGTCCCATTCCCATCGAGGTCAAAATCGCCTAATCTGCTGAAATACATACCAAGGAACGGCTTTTCAAATAATTTACCGGCCTTCCAACGCATGATATCGTAATACCGGTGGCCTTCCATAACCAATTCTATTCCTCTTTCTCTTCGTATTTCCAGGACAACGCCCATATACTGTGTGTTTTTTTCCGGCACATTCGGGAATCCAGTATTTTCATTTAATAAATAAGGATCAGGATTTGTGTTGGCCTGTTCTAAATTTAACGCAGGCATTCCCACTCTCGCGCGAAGTAAATTCACCGATTTATTTAAATCGGATTGTGTCAACGTAGCCAGTTCTGCTTTTGCTTCCGCAAAATTCAAATAAATTTCTGCTATTCTGAATAATGGCATATCATTGATACTAGCATCATTAGCATCATATATCTGTTCCATGGTGTACTTAATCAGATGATAACCCGTAACGGTAAAGGACAGGTTTGGTGCGGCAGCACCTCCACCGATCCTAGTATAGCCTGGCGTGCGAATAGTCTGCGCAAGACGCGGATCGCGGTTTTGCATTTCTTGTACGAACTCTCTTGTATTATAATTTGGTTGATCGGTGAACCGAAGCCCTCCTGTCGTCAAATAGGTATTAACGAAGCTCTTCGATAACCCGGGGCGTCCCATAGTGCTCGCGTTTGTAGCATTCTGTACACTATGTGTCAAGTTAAGTCCTTGGTTATAATGCCGCGCCAAAATGATCTCTTGACCTCTAGCATTGGGCGTTGCAAAAAGCTCTCGATAAGGGGTACTCCCACTCGTATATAGTGCATAGCCACCGTTGTCTATCAGTTCTTCCGATGCTATTACGCAGGCATTTAGATATTTTTCGGCATCTGCCATACCATGATATTTTCGAAAAGTGCCCTCGAACAAACCTACCCGCGATTTTAACGCTAATGCTGTCCATTTATTTACCCGATACACATCTTTAGCTGTGGGCAAGTATGCAATCGCAAAATCCAAATCTTGTATAATGGAATCTGCTATGAGACTTCTCGAATCCCTAGGTTTGAATAATCTTTCATCATCCGATCCTAAAACTTCATTAAACCAGGGCACATCACCGAACCTTTTGAGTTTTTCAAAATAAAAGTAAGCACGGAAAAACTTGGCCAAGGCATCATATTCATTTCTAACCGCTATATCATCCGTTTGATGCGAGTTCTGCAAGAGATAGTTAATTCTCCTTAATGCTTTCCAATCCCATCCACCTCCGGTGGCAGGCACTGTCCGTTGACCGGATATTTCTGTGTTTAACGGCGTGGAAATAATGACGTCTGCCCTATCGTTGTATACATCATCAGCTTCTGGAAATACATCTTCATAAAATTTATTACTATATAAGCGAAGTTCTTCTTCGTTAGAGAAATAAGTTTCCGGAGAAAGAGTCGCTAGTGGTACTTTATCCAAATCACAGGATATCAAGCTTACTATCAGCCCTACCCCTATTATTATGTTATTAAAATTCATCTTCATCGTTCTCTATTTTAAAGACTGATATCCAACCCAAACGTAAATGTCTTCGCCCAGGGATATACTTTAGCGTGGCTTGTCGACCTATTATACGTATTCTCTGTTGCCGCCTGTTCGGGATCGATATATTTACTTTCCAGCTTCGTAAACGTCAGTAAGTTTTCACCGCTAAAATATACACGAAGGCGAGATAGCCCCGCTTTAGACGCAACTTTCTGTGGCAATGAATAACCAACGGTGACATTCTTCAAGCGCATATAAGCTAAATCTTGCAAATACTTGCTATTTGCAACGCCCAATGAGCGGTTCGTATCATTCAATGCGATGTATCCGCGTGGGCGGGGGAAGTAGGCATTCGGATTATCCTCGCTCCATACACGGCTTAAAAAATCCTGACCTATAAATGTCGAATACGCACGTGAATAAGGCCCCCAGAAATAAGAGGATTCCCTACCAGGATACCAGTGCTGCCGCCCTATTCCTTGTACAAACACAGACAGGTCGATATGATTCCAGTCGCCGCCGAATGTAAAGTTGAAGTTGTATCGTGGTAAAGAATTTCCAATTACACGGCGGTCGCCCGGATTGTTTGCGGTATTATCGCCAAGCGAAATAACGTTGTCCCCATTTAAGTCTTCAAACTTCATATCGCCCGCATGTAGTCCTTGATCTATAGCCGAGGTGTTAATAATCGTATTCACCGATGTTTGATCAACCGCGTAATTCGCAGCCTCCTCATCTGTTTTAAAGAATCCATTTACTTCGTACCCCCAAATCTGCCCTAATCGTTGCCCTTCATAAAAATTGGATAGGTTTTTATTCGGGTTGTCAAATCGGGTCACCCTAGAAATATTATCTCCAACCCCTGCGCCAACGTAATAATTGAAACGCTTACCATCCAGATCAAACCCGTCTTTCCAGTTCAAGCTAGCCTCCCAACCTTTCGTTAATAGATCAGAAGCATTTTCCAACGGAAAATCCGCTCCATAGTAAGCCGGTATTGTTCTTCCGGCTGTCAGCATGTTTAAGGTTTCGCGTTGGTAGATATCTCCCGTAAACGTCAACCTCGACTGGAACAAGGCAACATCAATCCCCAAGTTTGTCGTATTTACGGTTTCCCAAGTCAAATCGCTCGCGTTAGGTTTACTTTCTTGCGCATAAGGAGCCATCACTTCACCGAAAGAATATTCTTTGGAAACATTCCCGGCATTGATGGTCTGCAAGTAATCGTAGTATCCCACTTGCTGGTTACCTAACGAGCCATATGATGCTCTTATTTTCAACCCGTTCAGCACATTTTGATCCCATGCTTCAAAGAAGCTTTCTTTGTCCACTCGCCAAGCCGCAGAGAAAGACGGAAAGAAGCCAAATCGGTGTCCCTTAGCAAAACGTGACGTACCATCGTACCGTCCGGCTGCTTCTACTAAATATTTATCTTGGTAACCATAATTAAGCCTATAAAATGTACCAAACAAAGCATATTCATTTTGTCCACCGTTGATTTCCAACACATCACCGGTAGCAATTTCGAAGTCGGTAAGCTGATCGCTCAGCAAACCATTCCGCGCTACTTTAATATCTTTTAAATGCTTCGTTTCATAGTTATATCCAGCCATTATCTTAAAATCATGGTCATTATTGAATACGTTCTGATAAGTAGCATACGTATTCACCGCTTGATATTGATGATTAACCTGGGTTTCATATAAGCGGTCATTTCCGATGCCTGACGTGATATTTAATACCTCTCCCGGATATTTAGAATATGCTATATTGGCCGACTTGTTCATCGTTTGGTAATTGTAATGAATAAACCGGTAACTTGACCGGATATCAAAACCTTTAAAAGGTCTGATCACAGCTTCTATCGTAGGCGAAAATTCACTTACCTTATCCATATTTCGATGCAAATCTTGCCCGAGCAGAGCAGCATAACCATCCATAAGATTATAATTACTGATACTTGTTTGATACACTTGCGTACCATCCGGGTTCACCGGGACGATGCTTGCCAGCCCGTGCACTACGGACGAACTAAAACTATTTTCTACGCCGCTTGGTCCAGGATAAGCATAAGCCGAATTAAAATAAGACAGGTTTGTATTAATATCCATCCAGTTGTTTACGGTAAAATCGACACGCGACCGTAAATTATACCGTTTCAGATCATCGGTATTCTGACGAAAGACACCCGCTTGATTAAAATAATTCCCCGACAAGCTATATTTCATATTTTCGGAGACACCATTCACACTGAGGTTATGTGTTTGCATCGGTCTTCTCAGGTCAAACAAATGATTATACCAATCGGTATTTCCGTAATATACATAGCTTTCACGGCCATCCCGATCATCTACTACTACCCAAGGTCGGTCCGGATGCTCCGTCTCATCGTTTCGACGCAGCCAGAGCTGGTAATAGTCGTCGTCCGTATACCGGGTATAATTGGAGCCGGCATAGTTAGAAAAAAACAAGTCATTTATGGCCGCTGAATAATAACCGCGAGTTTCAAAATCCGTAGATGTAGTTTGCGCACTAATGGAGGTCTGTCCGGAGTACGTAATCTGCGCGCGATTTCCACTTCCGGTTTTGGTGGTTACCAATATCACACCATATGAAGCGCGTGCGCCATATACCGCTGCGGCAGAAGCATCTTTAAGTACCGTAATCGATTCCACATCGGCGGGGTTAATACGGTTGATGTCCCCTTCGAATCCGTCAATGATAACCAAGGGTGTAGCGTTGCTGGAAATCGAGTTTACGCCGCGGATATTAAATCTTCCGGGAGCACCTGGTCTTCCCGAACCAAAGGTAACCTGCAGATTTGGAACAGTTCCTTGTAAAAGCGATGACACGTTTGCGGCAGGCCGGCTTTGCAATAACTTGGAATCGACCACCGTAGTTGCCCCTGTCAAATTCTCTTTCTTTTGTGTTCCGTATCCCACTACAACGACTTCATCCACTTCCTGTATATCTAGCTCCATTCTAATATTCACATTGTTGGAAGCTCCCACGCTCTGCTCCTTAGGAAGATAGCCCATTAGGGAAAACCGCAGCAGCCCGTCTGTGCCTTGTAGCTGCAAAACAAATTTTCCGTCGCCATCAGTAGCGCTACGGTTTTCATGCCCGATCTCCCGCACTGTGACGCCGCTTAGCGGTTGTCCACTTTCATCAACTACGGTACCCATTATCATCCGTTGCTGTACAGATTCTTCTATATCTCGAACCAACGTCGCCGTTGGAACCGAAATCTCGCGCCGACGGAGTACGACGTTCTTCCCAACGATGCTGTATGACAAATGGTATTTATCGGAAACATCTTTTAATACCCTTTGTGTGGTAACGCCGTTATAAGAAACGTCTAGAATAGCATCTGCCGGCACAACAGATTCGTCATAAAAAATATTGTATCCCGTTTGACGTTGTAATTCATTTAATAATTGTTCTACTCGCAGCTTGTTCTGCTTTAAGGTAAATGTCTGTCCGAATGTTAATGCGCTAACATGTAGATTGGCGGCTAATAACAATGGAATGGCTAGACTCAATTTCATCAGAATTGAATATTTTTTTTTCATACATTTGTATATGATTGATTATTAATTAGTCCTTAGTTATTTTTCAATCCTTAGTCATGTAGACGGAAACCAGGGGCGTTACGACCGCTCCTGTTTTTTTTGTCTCATGAAAAAAGTAACCTTATTCTTCCACGATGACCCTCCTTCCTTCTATTTTGAAGCGAACGCTCCCTGTTAATTCTATAAGTTCAAGCAAGTTATCAATTTGCTCAAATCTCGATATTGTTCCTGTAAAAAGGCTGTTATCGACCGCTGCGTTGTAAACCACCTCTACATTATACCACCGCGCTACACTTTCCATTACTTCTTTGATGGTCGCCTTGCGGAAAGCAAAATTTCCATTTTTCCAAGCCGTTGCATATATAGGGTCTACCTTTTTTACATCAAATCGCTGCGTCTGATTGCTTATTGTGGCCTGATCGTTTGGTTGCAGTAAAACTTCCTGTCCTCCAGCCTCAAGACCTAAACGTACTTTTCCTTCCACCAAGGTTGTTTTTATATTCTTCCCGTAAGCTTGGATGTTAAACGTCGTTCCCAACACTTCCAGTTTCTGTAAACCCGTTTCTACTATAAACGGTATGCGTTTAGCACCGGTCGTTTGTTTAGCCACTTCAAAATAACCTTCTCCTTCCAGCTCTACCACACGTTTGTCCTGCCCAAAATATACCGGATACCGCAGTTTACTCTCCGCGTTCAACCAAACACGGGTACCATCTGGCAATACCACTTGATATTGACCACCTTTGGGTGTCACTACCGTATTATGAATGGCAGTTTGTGCCAAGGCCTGTGCATCGTCATAGCGATAATAAATCGTACCGTTCTCGTCTTTAACGATGGAAAATCCGTTTCGAACAATGACCGTATCGCCTATAATTTCCTCTAGATTAATTTCTGAACCATTATCAAGAATAATACGGGCACGGTCGCCCCCCGGAACAATGACATTTTGCACCAGATCGCTTGAAGCAGAATCTTCCGGTGTATCGAAAAAAGAAAGATTATTATATAAAAATGGCACCATGACAATTAATGCAGCAGCAGCAACGGCTATCCATGGTTTTTTCCACCAAAGTTTATGGGTTGACACAGATTCATCCGCGACCTTTCGACGAACGCGTTTATCCTGCAAAATTTGTTGATAAATACTCGCTTTGCGTTGAAATAGTTTATCGTCAGGAAACCCTTCAGGTAACGTATCATACAGCTCTTCCAAGCGTTCTGTATCCTTGACATCAGCAAGCATCGCGCGAAGCCGTTGTATTTCCTCCTCGCTACATTTTCCTTGTTGATAGCGTATTATTAACTCCTTTAATTGGGGCTCGTTACTCATTTTCTGGCTGTGCTTCTATATAGATACACGCCCTATATCAAAAAAAGTACTATACGGAAAATAAAATTTTTATTAAAAAAAGAAGAAAGAGGAAATTATTGAGTTTGAGTCGTATAATTTTGGTCGCGGTCGCGATGTGGTTGCGAACTGTATTTTTCGAAAGACCAACACTATTAGCTATTTCATGATAGGATTTATCTTCCAGTTTATTCATCTGATACACTACCCGTTGCTGTTGAGGAAGCTCATTGATTGCATTTTGTATCACCGTACTCAAATCCTTATCTTCTATTCTTTTCTGGTTCTCATCCGTCGATTCTTCCCAGCTAGACGCACGATAGTTCTCATATTCTTCCCGATTTACCTTTTTTCGGAAGTGGGATATAGCCAATCGTTTAGATACCACGTATAGATAGGGATATATGCCTTCCGCGTCTTTTAGATTCTCTTTATGTAAATAAAGCTGCACGAAGGATTCCTGGGTAATTTCCTCGGCGACAGCGACCTCTTTGCACAGACGATAAACCTTTTTAACTATAATATCAAAATAGATATTATAGACATATTCGAAGATATGTTCATCACCTTCCTGGAAAGACAAGAATTCTTCTTCGGTTAACGGCGGTTTTAAAGACATAAATCTATTGCTTAAAAATCGATCCAAGTTAAGACATTTAAAACTTCGTTACAAATTACTGATATTAACTTTATGTGATATTTCCCTGGAATCGATAACAGCCCCAATACTATATTTTTTGTTACTTTGTAAAAATACTTGGCAGTAAATCACGGATGAAAAAAGCAGCGGCAACACGATTAACAATTTTACAGAAGGCTTTTGAGCTGATTTACGTTAAAGGTTATCAGACTACGAGTATTGATGACATCCTTGCCACGACACAAGTTACAAAAGGTGCATTTTATTACCATTTCAAAACCAAAGACGAAATGGGACTGGCCATTATTAACGAAATTCTAAACCCGACACTGACAAAGAGCTTCGTTGAACCTTTAGCAAATGAACAAAACCCATTGGAAGCAATATATAACCTGATGGACAATCTGTTGATGAAAAATGATTTTCTGAAAGTGGAATACGGTTGCCCTGCATCAAACTTTACGCAGGAAATGAGCCCTTGGAACAAAGAATTTAATGCCGCCCTAAATGAACTGACCAAAAAATGGGAAAAAGCAATGACCGAAGCTATTGAAGAAGGAAAGAAAAACGGTTTTGTCCGCAACGATGTAAACGCGAAAGAAGTGACCGTATTTGTCACATCAGGCTACTGGGGCATACGGAATTTCGGAAAGTTAGCAAATAATAAACTGGTATATACACCTTATTTAAAGCAACTTAAAATATACCTAGCGGGATTGGGGTAATTTTTTTACCAAAAAACATACCGTATAGTATGTTTTTGTATTACCTTTGTACACATGTACTCCACCCTATTAATTATACACTCATTAACCCGTTGGCTCGTGTTGGCCTTTTTGGTGTATTCCATTTGCAGCGCATTTGTTGGCTATACCCGCGACAAAAGGTTTTCTAAGGCCGATAATGCTTTCCGCCATTGGACCGCAACTGTTTCGCATATCCAACTCATGATCGGCATTATTCTCTATACACAAAGTCCGATTGTGAACTATTTCTGGGCTAAAACAGAATCCGGTTTACACCAGCTGGAATTGACATTTTACGGTTTGATACATATGGTACTCATGCTACTTTCGGTCGTTTTAATAACAATCGGATCTGCATTGGCAAAACGAAGGCTTACGGACAGAGAAAAATTTAAAACGATGTTCGTTTGGTTTTCCATTGCCTTCATTATTATTCTTATCGCTATTCCGTGGCCTTTTTCGCCATTATCCAGCAGACCAAATTTCAGAATGTTTTAATATGAAAAAGCTTTTCACAACGACAATCGGACACCTGCGGTTACTTGCTTTCTTAGAAGGAATTTCATTGCTTGTACTGGTTTTTATAGCCGTTCCGTTGAAGTACTATTTTAACGAGCCTTCCGTATCAAAAGTTCTCGGGCCAATTCACGGTGCATTATTTTTGCTGTTTGTATTTAACGCTTTGCGTACCGGCGTAGAACAACAATGGAAATTCAAAGAAACGACCTGGCAAGTTCTTGTCGCTTGTTTCATCCCTTTCGGGACTTTCTATATCGACTATAAAATTCTCCGCAACCTAGAAAACGGCAAGTAGCAAGATAAAGAACCCAAGTTCTCTCATCGTTTTATCACCCGATAAGCTATAACAAAGATCACCAATAGCAATAAAAATATAGCATAGCGCAGCAAGCAATTGCTGGCGCTATTCCGAGTCGACTCCTTCGCTTTATGTTGGTAGCTGCTGACACTATCTAAGTTTTGTTGCTCCAGTTTACGGCTAACGTTGGATTCCCAACCGAGTAGCCTTCCGGAAAACGTACGCAATCCGCTGTCGGGATGGTAGGCAAAGGCGGAATCGGAAGCAAAGTACCAATACCGAATAGCGCTATCCGAAGCAAAAGCCGTATGCGCATAGGCAAACCCATGCTGCTCCGCGCTGTTCGTCGTTTTGCGCATCGTATAACACGATGATGTTAATAATAACGCCAAGTATGCTATCGCCTGTATGGTCATCAGCTTTCTCATCTCCCACCTCCTATCCAATCGGCCACAGCATATATCGTAGACAGATGTCGCCGTTTAGATTCCACCCGGTTGTTGCTGTTGCCTTCGATCGTACGCAGGTATTTGCCCTTTATATCTTTGATAAGACCGACGTGGTTTATCCGTCGGACGCTTTGACCATAAATACCAAAGATATCGGCTGGCTTTATCTGCGTCAATGTAATGGGACGACCACAGGCGTCGCCCCTACAATATGTCCGGGCATTTGGAAACAAGGCCGGGCTCCACGGATTGCGGGGTTCGATTAATCCAGCTTGACCATAACACCAGCTCACGAATGCTGAACACCAGGCATAACCTTTACCCAGACCAGTATACCGGAGATATTCTTCTACCCGCTTCCCATCGTTATTACCCGTTGCCTCCCGCACACCGATTTCTTGCAGGGCAATCCCGATGACCTCTTGTCGTAGCGTGCTCTCCGCCCTCTCTTGTAATGAAGGCACATGTTTCGCCACTATAAGAGGATGGCCAGTGCCCACAGCACCGCAAACAGCGATAAAAAGAATACCGAAAAATAGATGATACATTGTTGCCATGATGTCAATTGATTAAAATGGTAATTGAATTCTTTACGGAATGCCTTGAAGGGCTGCCAAAGGATTTCCTGCAACCAGAGGCTACAGAAGATGGCCGCCATGCCTACTAATAGACCAAAGAGCCATACCGATAAGATGCCGATATCGAGTACACCTGCGGTACGATCTATGAACTGCAAGATCGTTCCGATAAACAGGAACAATGCCAGCATCAGCAAGACTACAATCCCGATTTTGTGTTTTCCCGATAGCTCCCCTGCCATATCCTTGATGAGCCAGGGGGTATTTGTTTGAAGTGTTTTCATGTTCTTCGCTTTTCGTTAACTATTCTATTTTCTGCCGTCCGTACACCTAGGTATATGTTTCGCGAAAACCGTTTCCCATCACGGGTGTGCGTCAGCAAATAGAGGTGTGTGGTCTCCTCTAAAAACTCGGCCGGTAGGACAACGATCGCTTCAGCGTCTTTTCGCTGTACCTCTCCTTCCTGGAGCACAGCGCAGCGCGCAGCGACATTATACGCGCAAACAATAACGAGGTCGTCATCATAGGCATTGAAGGGGTTCAACGTCGCCGTAGACCAAGAAACGGTTGCCCTATCCCCATGGAGAGCCAGCTCCACTTCCGGTGGGTTGTCCAAATTGCCGTCACTCAGTTTCACTTTGCCGGGATCTATCTCCAATCCGGGGTACTTGTCGTTAAAGCCCGCAGTCAACAAATGTGACATTGCTCTTCCCATCGGTGTCGCGCCAGACTTCTTCACACTTCCTAGACCTTGATTTATCAACCCCGCCAACGGAGCCAAAAATTTTGAAGCGGATCGGAACCGCAGCCTGGCCAATGTCCGTCCATCTATTGGGGCGGATATTCCATTATGTACGATCATATGTTATTCTTTTTATATTATAAATCTTTGTTTAAAGGAAGAGGCAGCTTTGCACTGCCCCTTCGTCTGCCTGCTTTTATTGCAGGTCTAACTCACCCAAGTAGGAACTCCGCGACACGCGCTTAGCCTTCCGATCGGAAAAGAAAATCCAGACATGGCCTTGCCCTCCAAGGAAATGCTCCGGAATAGCGATGTCTACCTCACCGTCTGCCCTTGTAGGGCGTGTAGGTGTCGACATGAACTCATCGATCTCCGGCTGGAAAAGCACGATATACACCAGATCATCCGCATTGGAATCCATCAGGTCGTTCACGTCCGTGCTCCAGTTCACCGTCAATACACCAGCATCTACTGTCGCAGATACCGTACCTCCTCCGAGCAGGCGGCCTTCGCTGATACGCACAGCGGCATAATCGACGGAAAAATCCGGATACGTACCGGTTACGGCACGGTCCATATTTTGCTGCACGGCTACATTCATCGGCGTGGCCCGATGCGACTGGATCTGGCCGTAGCCCACGCGCACCATCGGGGTGAGCGGCATCAAGAAACGGGTCAATACCGCAAAACGCGCCTGCTGTACCAGCTGTTCCTGCGTCATCGGTTTCGTCCGTTTTTTCGGCAGCCCTTTAATGTAGTCTATGCTCTTCCAGCTGCTGCCGATAACCGATCCAGCTTTCCCGCTGAATCCTCCATTTGCTCCTCTTCTAATCGTTCCCATAATTAAAAAAAATTAAATTGTTAAACCATCTGTAACGCCTTCTCGCATACCGGTATATGGGGCTTACGGCAACAAACATACAGCACAACACAGGCACAAAACAAGAGCTAGAAGGCGGTTGACAGGGTGCTGACAGGCATTTCCCGTTGGATTGACAGGACACTGACAGGATGTGTTTCACGGTCTATTCGAATAGTATTCGCCTTCAGTTCGGACACTGTTCGGAGAGTGTTCGCCCATTTACCGTAGATTTACCGTGTAACCAACGTGTGATTACCGTGTGCCGCTCGGTAATTGCACGGTAAAATCACATAAAAAACGCAGTCAATGGGCGAATAAGGTTCGAAGAAAGGGTGAAGCAGGTATGGAAAAAGGTTAGTCCGGTAAGTTCCAGTACTCTCTTTTGAAACGCTCTAGATCCTGCTGTCTAAAATAACGCTTACCTCTGTCAATCTTCGCCACAGCAAGCTGCCCCTTGCGCTGGTGGCGAGCCAAGGTACTCTCGCTGATGCCGATAAATTCCATGGCATACTCCGCATCGCGGTATATGGTTTCCTGCTCCACTTGACTCGATAGCTGTTGTTTTAGGTCAGCGTATTCGTCTCGGAGAGCGCACAGCACGCGCCTGTTTTCTGTTTCCTGATGGGTGATCTGAAACTTTAATTCATGCAACAAACGGATAATACGAATCAGATAACGGCATATGGCCATTAAGGTTCTTCTCATAATAGGTAGATTGCATACTCAAATTTCATTCATATTTCAAACGGTCAATTACCCGCTCTACTTCATCAAAATATTTATCTCCAATCGGCACCTCACACCATTTGGTCAATATCACTTTTTTACCTTCCCTGTAACAAATTGTATCTACCCGAACAGCGTAGCATCGATGTGTCTGCACAAATTCCTGCGAAGGCACCTTGGCTAAAAACCCTAATAAAGTGCAATTATAATCAGACTTTTGGGCCTCCATGTCGAATACCGTCAGTACACCGTCCTTGATGGATACATATTGAATTTCCTTCCAATTAATTTCCTCTGGTGAATTATCTTGTACCCCTCTAAGCGTGATTACTGTCTTCGCACTTTCCTTTTCTTTCTCACGGTCGTACAGTCGCTTTATCGCCTTTTCCACAGCTTCTATTACTCTTTTTCTGGAAGCCATTTTTTTTATACAATCTGCAACGCCATGGTCAAAAGCTTCCGTGCCTGATATTTCATGACCAGAACACATAATCACGGCTGGTTCATGCTCTAAAAGACCTATAAACGTAAATCCGTCCGTTTCCGGCATATGCAGATCTAAGACAAGGATATCGACGACACCTTGGTCCACTGTAGATCTTGCCCTCATGAGGTCACTCTCGGTCTGTACCTCCAAATGCGGTAGTTTCCTTAATGTTGTTTCAATATGCCCCATGGATTCCAACTGATCGTCAACAATTAGTACAGTATATTTTTCCTTTCTCATTATGATAGGTTTATATCTTTCAACATGCTATTTCAATATCCACCCAGAAAAGATTATCTACTTCCGATTTACGAAGTATAATAGGCCATGCGCCAGCTGCTATCCGTGTCTCCATAAGCTTAAATCCCTTGCCGGTAGACTTAATTCTGTCGCGCACCACGGGGTCAAAATAGTTAGTATACCTAATGTATATCCGGTTATCCTTTCTGCTGAACTCCATCCGTAACGGCCATGCTGCGGTGTTCCTTCCGTATTTTAGTGCGTTTTCCAAGGGCATCAACAATAAGCCGTGCGGGATAACCATTTCCAAATCAGCTATTCCGTCGTCGTGGGCCCATTCGTACACAAAATTCGCATCCTTATAATACGCCATCTGTAGGAGATTTTCCACTTGGTCCCATTCTTCTTGCCAATTGGTGGTTTGTTGTTGATTATCCATACTCAATTGGTAGTTCATGAGGTCGGTCAACATAGTCAACATCTCCACGTTTTCTTTATTCTGTTTCTTTTCTCTATGGAGCGCAATGAGCACGAAATTCTCGATAAAGTGTGTGTTGAGCTGCCGAGCCTTCAAGCGATCGTGCAACGTTTTTATTTCCTCATCCTGCTTAGCTTTCTGTTTTTTTGACTCTTCGGCTTCGATTGTTTTGTTTCTATTTAAACGGAAAGCCAGCCTTATTATCACAGCAAAAAAAATAACTAGCAAAGCCGTTATCCAACGTTGCCGAAACTCTGAAATATCGTGGACATAATCCTTTTCTAACATGTATTTGTCGAAATAAACATCCATGGAGGGGAAACAAGTATATATCAAAAATTCCAGCGTAGGTTCTATAGTCAGTAAAAGAATAACTAAAGCGACTCCTGCAATTATTCTTTTCTTTCTTCCGCCCCTATAGACGTTTAGCACAACATAGTACACCCAGTTATAATATATTGCAAATAAAAGCGATGCCAGCAATATCTGATTGCTTGGTATACGGTCTTTTACGAACAATCCGTTCGCCGCGCAAAAGACTAGGACAAAAACTGGAAAAGCCCAAACATTGGAACGATATATAGTTCTGACAATTGGATTCATTAGCACGATCTAGGTGATTATGAATCTCAATATACATTATAAATGTCAACACAACAAATAAGCTATTCCCTTCTAACCGTGTAATTCAGCCGATCAAAGGTCACCATTTTGTCGTCCCACACCACTTGAACAGTTGCGGATATATCGTTAAAAATTTGATTATCAACGATTTTTCCCAACATCCCATTTTGATGTAGATATCCCCAACATTCCCACAAATGCGGTTCATTTTTTATTTTTTTTTCCAAGCTTCCATATAGTTGTTGTAAGCATCGAAGTAGATACACCTCTCGATCCTCATACGAAACTGGCAAAATGGTTTTATGAAATTGCAACTGCTCGATGTCGCCGATCCCCTGTGGCAAAAGCGAGATCACCGGCATATCAAATAGATGGCTAATAAAGGGTATCCCCTTTTTTAACCACAGTGTTCCCTCCAAGAAGCGGATTGGCAATCGCTCATCTTTTTTAACGGTTTCCGAACCGGATGCTCCATCGGCAAAACATAGCAGGTGTTGGCCGTCTGCTATACGGGATCTAATTTTAAGCAATAATGCACGGTCGTCGCTGAAGAGCAGTTCCGGCGCGTGCCCGTATGCTCCCAACTTTATCAACAGCTGGTCAAACAGTCCTTTCGCATCCAGGTAAACCACGCGATCCAAGATGACATTAAAACGGATGCCGTTTTGCGCTAGAAGCACCGGCCAGACCAAATGATCTCCCAAGTGGAATAAGGTGATAATAGCGGGGTCTCGAAACGATTCAAGAACTTGAACGTCGATCTCCCTCTTGTTTAATAGCTCGTCCAGCGGCTTTTTTCGGTGATGATCTTTCCAATTGATATAAACGGTCTCATGCTGTGGCCAGTCTAGCTTAGGCAAATAGCGGTGCAGGTTTGCACTGAACAGTGCAAACGACCAAGAATTAAACGTATACATAAGGTTGTGGTTTAAGGGTAGCTATCTACGCCCCTATGTAGTAAGCGGCATAGATAGCTTTTGATTAGGACTTCTTTAAAAGAATCATGTTATGAAAATGTATAAATAGGACATTTCTTTCCACGCTCTGGTTTTTCCTCTAAGTACGAGCTTAAATCTGACCATACCAAAACCTTACGTTGATTCGGATCTTTTCGCCAAACGACGTCTTTGTGGTGCATTGAATTTTTCATGTGTTCTAAAATTTAAAGTTTTTAATATTCTTATGTTGCATTCCGCATCTACTGCCCGCGGTAACAGTATCTATCGGCCTGCAAATCAAAGATGCAATAGGATGATTGTAAAATCCAAAAAAAACCTTGGAAACCCCGGAAAGCTGGTTTTCGGCTTTTTAACCTCGGGCTGAACACCACCGAAATACCTCAAATCGCTCTGTTCAGCCTAGCCAAAAAAAGCCGAAAACCATGAAAACGCACTATCCAGCCTTTTTTTACGAATCTGCTATTTGGTTCCCTATATTTCGGGCGTATACCTAATCGCAACGATGAGAAAAAGCTTCTTTTTAGAAACTGCAACTGTATTTGGTAAGCCTCTACGTGGCGACCAAATTGCAGGCTTAATTCCATCGTTGCCCTTTCGTGAAGGAGAAATCGTTTACAGCAGAAACAACAAGAAGAGTTGTATCGCTCAAGACTTCAAAGGACGTCTGGGCTACCTGCAGCAATTCGATCTTGTATTGGATGAAGCGGTGAGCCTTCCTATCAACGTGAAACAGTCCGATCTATATATCATCTATCTCATGCAGGCCAGTGATAGTATCCAAATTGCTAACGCTCAAAACGCATCAGTCACATCATTGAATAAACGAAGAGCGCGATACATCTATCTGCCTCGCGGGCACTACTACCTTCACGTACCGCCGGGAACCTACCAATTATTCGTATGCTATTTTGATGTGGGTATTTTTGATGCCGGTGCCGATCACGATTTTGACTTTCTTCAACCTCTGTTGGAAGCACATCGGCAAAAATCGTCTACGCCGCTGGTGAGCAGCGATTTCATGGCTGGCCCGGTTACGGTGATCTACATCCGATCACTTTGCAAGAAACTAAAAAAGGCCGATGTGGACAGCCAGATCGCTATCATTTTCCATCTGAAGGAAATGATTAAGCTGTCGAAGCGTAAAATTGACAGAGAACTGGAGGCCGTCACTGAAAACGAGGATATGGTCAAGACTGCCAAAACTTTAATTGAATTGGGGGTGGAAGAAAACGGCATGCGCTATGATCTCTCCTCATTAACAGATGTACTGCCTCTCGGAGAAGCCAATTTGACGTTGTTGTTCAAAAAGCAATTCGGTGTGACGCCTACACAATACAAAAAACGCTATCTTATCGAAAAGGCAAAATTATTATTGTTATCTGGTGAAACCGTCATGAGCGTCACGGACAGATTGGGTTTTAAGCATGAACGCAGTTTCTATCGACTTTTCAAGCGCATTACCGGAAAGAGCCCAAAAGAATAGACGTTAAGCAAAAGTTCGCTTTTCAGAAACTGTCTGTATGTTTTACGAAAACGGTCAGTCACAACGGCTATTTCTGAGGCTAACTTTGTCTTACAAGCAACCATCGAAGAACTGGATCTAGGCTATCCGGTTTGGCGGGCGGGTCAGCCAAAAGACATTTCAGACTATCGTGATCGTGATGTCCGGGCATCGTACTAAGAAGGGCAAAGCAACGATAGGACTTACCAAGGATTAATAATTAAAAAAGATTGCCTTATGGCTACATTAAAAACAAACTGGATGATCGCCAGTATAACATCGATCATATTATTATTCGGCGCTTTCCTTCTGATAAACGCCGCGGAGAACAAGAAAGATGAGGCTATCACGGTGCAAACACCGCTACGATGGTTCCAGATAACGGGTTCTCATTCGCCAGGTAGCCCCATCCCTCAGTCTGACGCTGTCTATTTAGGCACTAGCGTTAATCCTCCGGAGGACATGAACGAATGTGATGGCGAAACTAATCAGTGCATATCGGGGTTCAATCCAAGCCAGACGAATCCGAGTGGCGGTTCGTTCGTTCTGGACGGAACCCAGGCTCCAGTAACCACAAGTGCGCTAAAAGATTAGATGCGTAAACCTGTGCGTAAGAATGCGCATCATGTTGGCTAAAAACTCTGGTTAATAGCAGGGGCGGTTTCGATAACCGCCCCTGTTTTTTTAGTATCCGGTATTCTGGCTTAGAAATGGATTTCTGTTTATCTGCGTCTGCGGGATGGGGAATAGTTCTGCCGATGGCCGCCAGTTTGGTTTGACATTCGAGAGTACAGCATCTGCTACACCTGTCCTCTTTAAATCGTACCAGCGGTGCCCCCACTCACACATCAGCTCCAGCCTTCGCTGTTTTGCGATTTCATTAAGTATAAACTCCCTATCATATCCATCTGCAGTAGCGAGTAATCCCGCACGGATCCTGATCACGTTGATATCAGCTGTGGAACCTTGGATATCACCCATTTCAGCGGCGGCTTCACTTCTGATCAGATACTGCTCGGCCAGTCGCAATACAACATATCGCTCAACATTGGTCTGCCCTGCTGAAGTTCGCATTTTATATTTGTAGGGATAGGCATAGATCTGACCATTCACCGTACTATGCCCGACCCACTGCGACGCACGGAGATCATCTTCATCAAATGAATCAAGCAATGCTTCCGAGAGGACATAAGTTGGAATACGCGTTGGCGATGATGGGATAAAATTGAATCCTTCCCAGGTAGCGCGTGCCGGATTGACAGGCAGCAGATTCCATATCGTCTCGGTACTCTGGGCGGAAAACACCTCGTTTGGCGTCGGCGCCAGTGTATAGCGACCTGATTCTATTATTTCCGTAGCCTGCTCGATAGCTGCCGCGTAGTTGCCTCTATAGAGATATACTCGCGCCAATAGGGCTGTAGCGGCATCGCTGTTTGCACGGAAATTTTGATCTACCGTCAGCGGCAAAGTAGACTTGGCATAGAGCAGATCCGAGATGATCTGATCATACACCACCTCCACGGGCATCCTCGACAGCGTCCGACTGTGATCGTAATCGGTTGTGAGTACCAACGGCACAGCGCCATAGAGGTTCACCAGATTAAAATATAGAAAGGCTCTTATAACCCTTGCTTCAGCAACCAGCTCAGCCTTTTGGTCTTCTCTAATGTTGTCGCTTTGCGTTATTCCTTCAATACATGCGTTCTGATCATAGATGAACGAATACGCTGTTGACCATATCCCTCCCACTGTATTATTGATAGGCAGCAGCGCATTGGCAAAAAACTGTCCGTTCTCCTCTGTTGCACTTGCTAGATACAGTTCGTCCGCGGACAATGCCGGATAGATGGATAGCGAACCTGAGCATAGGTTCAGGCCGCCCTGCATGCGCACATATATCCCAACGATTGCCGCATTGGCGTTAGTACTATCGGAGAAAACCTTTTCTGTTGTCAGTTCATCTTTGGGTAGATCGATCTGGACAAGCTGTTTACAGGATGAGGCTATTGCTACCAAAATTATCGGTATGTACAGTATACTTAATTTTTTCATGACTGCTTCATTTATAATGTTAGATTTATACCAAGTACAAAGGTCTTTAATACAGGAACGCCGTACAGGCTCTGCGTTTCCGGGTCATTCCCCTGGTAGCCGCTGAATGTAAAAAGGTTCTGTGCCGCTGCATGTATACGAAACCTACTTAGGCCGAGACGGGCCGCCGTGGCGGAACCAAAGGTATAGGATAAATTGAGGTTACGAAGTCGTATATAGGATGCGTCGGAATATACACCGCTCGACATGACGAAGTGCTGCCCGGTACGGTATGCATCTCCATATGACGCCGTAAACCGCTGTAAGTCCTTCATATCTCCTTCTTTTTGCCACCTGTCCAATAGTGCGGCTGGAACATTGTACTGGTGTCCCGGTGTAAACGTATAGGCCTGCTGCAAAAAGTTTGTCCCTAACTGTTTCCGAAATTCAAGGAACAAATCCAGCTGTATCCCTTTGTAACGCAAGGCATTCTGCAAACCGCCATAAAATTTAGGATCGCGATTGCCGATCGGTATAAAGTCGTTAAATCGGGTGCCCGACGGGCTGACAGGAGTACTCGTCAGCTCACCTTGCGCATTCCGAAACTGGAAAAGTCCCGTTTCCGGATTGACACCGGCAAAGTCAAAGCCGTATATGGTTCCAAGCGACCGTCCAACGACATATCGAGTCGCGTACGGAGAGGTTTCCAGATCAGGGAACTTGATCAGCTCATTGCGTGGGAGGGAGATATTAAAGGACGACGTCCAGCCAAAGTGTTGATTCTGTAAGTTATTTGTCTGCAGTACAAACTCAAAACCTGCGTTCTGCACTAGGGCGTCCCAATTATCAACCACTGCACCAAACCCCGTCTGGGTAGGCAGGTAATAGCTAACGAGCTGATCTCCGGAACGATTCCTGAAATAGGCCGAACTCAACAGTATCCTATCTTGATAAACTCCGAGTTCTAATCCAGCTTCCCATTTTCGCGTAGATGCCCAACTAAGTGTTGGATTGAAATGGTTCTGCGGACTATAACCAACAACACCGTTATATGGATAAGTCGTAGGAGCCCAACGCGGAATATATTGGTAATCGCCTATCGCGTCACTTCCTGTAACGCCATAGCTTGCCCGTAGCTTACCGTACGTCAAAAAATGTAGGTTGTCGCTGATGAATTTTTCTTCTGCAAAAAGCCAACCGGCACCTATCGATCCGAAATTTCCGAATTGTCTTCCCGGTCCAAATCGACTCGACCCGTCCCGTCTGGCGGTCAGGTTGAGAATATACTTATCTTTCAACCTGTAATTAGCCCTACCAAATACGGCGGCATACCGATATTCGCTGAACCCGTCGCTTACATAGCGGTCCGACGCACCGTTTATCGATCCCAAAAGATCATCATTTGCGTAACCGATTCCGGTAATCTGCGTCTTGTCGTTCGTACTGTACTGTATCGTTCCACCGATCAGGATACTTATCGTTCCCTGACCGACCGGTTTCCTGTATTCCAATTGCGGTTCAGCGATCCACGCGCCGAAATTATTATTGCCAAAGGTCGCCTCTGCTTCGAGGCCCCGATGAGGATTCTGTGCCGATAACGGATTTCCGAAATACTCTTCACCCATCACGGTGTTATAGCCGAGACTAGCTCGAAGTTGAAGTGCTTTACTCACTTTGTAGGAGAGCTGAAGGCTGCTGTTCAGCAACGTGTTTTCCGTGGAGTACAAGTTTCTTAAATATGCTATCGGATTACCGTTTATCCCCATGCCGAGATCTATCCCGTTGTAGGACCAAACAAGATTATCATGATCGTCCAGCAAGTCCGGGAAATTGGGCTCTAGCCGATAGGCCATCAAAAGATCTGGTGAACCCGAAGAATTGTTGATGGTATAGGAGTAGTTTGCTGAAAAATCGATACCAAACCTGCTGTCTACTGATCGATGCTGCAGGTTGACAGCCAAGTTCGTACGGTTTTCTGAAAAATCGCCAGGGAAGATATACGTATTTCTGTTAAAGCCGGCTGACAGTCTAAAATTAGTATACTGGTTACCGCCGGAGATCGATGCGTTCGCGATCGTGTTCCTTGCCGTATTTCCCATAAAATAATCTTTCCAATCTGTATGCTTCGCGTCATCAAAAGCCAACAGGTCGGGTGCGTACGCGGGATCCCAAAGCGTCAGATTAGGCTCAAGACCATCGTTCGCCAGCGCTTCCCTCCGCATGGCGAGGTATTCGCGTGTATCCATCATCGGTATCGTCTTTCCGATTACGCTCACGCCAGAACTTACGTCGGCGGTGAATTCCGTTTTTCCATTTGCACCCCGCTTCGTTGTGATCAGTATAACGCCATTACCTCCTCTGGAGCCATATATGGCTGTCGCATCCGCGTCCCGTAAGACTTCGATACTTTCGATATCCGCTGGGTTGATACTGTTGAACGGACTTGAACCGCCGTATTGGTTATTGAATACCGTAGCTCCGCCCGGCGACTGGATGGACCGAAGCTGATTTATATTCCCGTTCTGCGGAGCGAACGGAACACCGTCAATTATATAAAGTGGATTATCCAGGGGCGTCGCGACACCCAACCCCTGAACACTTGAGGAAAGTGTATTCTGCCCCCTGACCTGTACATTGAACGAAGCTCCCGGCAGGCCGCTTGTCGCACTGATGACCAGACCTGGGACGCGGCCCTGAAGTGCTGCTAATGGATTGGAAACAGGTTGCTTCGCTATATCTTCGGCTTTGATCGTCGTCACCGAACCAACATTGTAACGCCGCGTAGTGGTTCCATACCCTATCACTTGTACTTCGTCTAAATTATTGCGTTCGCTGGACATATTGACCTTCAACTCTGTGTCGAATTCGGCCTGTACTTCAACTGTAGAGTAACCGATTCCGCTAAAGACGAGGATCCCACCCTCGGGTGGTACTGCTATAGCGAACCGTCCTTGTTTATCTGTGGTTGTGTTTGACTCGGTTTCCTTAAGAGTAATGGTGATACCTGCTATAGGCTCGTTTCGGTTATCAAAAACATATCCCCTTACCGTTTGGCCGATCGATACGAAAGGAAAGAATAGGAAAGTTAGTAAAAATATATTTTTCATTTTTTAGTTTTTTTTATCTGAAAGGATGACAACAGGTACCTGTCTTTTTTCTACCGAGAATTCAATATCATATCGCTGCAAAGCACTCTTTACCCTAGACATATCCGATAGGTCGGTGGGTAGCCGGAGTATGGAGCGATCTTCCATGCCAGTCTCATTTACGACAGGCATTCGCTGGAGTGCCTCTATCTGTTCAAAAAAAGCGTCGAGTGCATAGTCTTGGAAATAAGTATCCGTGCTCTCACCTTCGTTTTGGTTTGTTGACTTAGCGATATCGCGCACCTTGCCGACATTCGGATCGACCGGCCTCGCAACTAAACAATCCATCTCCATGATCGTATCTGTAATATCGTATTTGAAATATGTGCGAAGGTCGGATTGCATAAGCTCTTTCGCTTTCTCTTCAGTAGTTGCGGGGAAGCGGGCCTCATAGGTATAGAGATGCCTACTTTTCCACTTCATGAAGGGTTCCTGTCGAAATGGACTTTTGTCTTCCACATCCAGAATGAGGCGTGACGGAGAGAGAGCTTGAAGCGCTGGGTAAGCGTAGGTCAAAAGATTGATCAGGGGACTGTTTGTAAATACCAATCTGGTATATTGTCCAAAATCGTTCACATCGATTGCAAATGCACTTTTAAGCCCATTCATGAAAGGGCTCAAAGTCGATTTATAAATGGGAACGGGTGCCTGTCCGCCGTTTCCGTTGTCAAATAAAGGCTGGCGGATATCGAATGAAATCCGCGGCACACGGGAAGAATTGATCGCGCCTCCTGCCATCGCCTTTTGGATATTTTCACAAGTAAGATCTTCGGCCTTCGTCGTCGCTAGCAGACGCCCATCGCGGAGCCAGACATAATGTGGGATGCTCCGGTGAGGGAAAAGTTCTTTGAATACTGTGTCTTCCGTCACCGACAGCAGGTCTGGGAGATACCGTTTATTGCGGAAGAACTGCTTCGTACTGATGCTATTGTCCCTGGTCGACTTACTGTTCACCAACACGATCTGCATTTCCTTTTGTCCAATATCTTTTTGAAGCGTGTCTAACTTAGGAAAAGCTTTAATACAACTCGTACACCATGTTGCCCAAAAGTCCAGAATAATCAGTTTCTTATCTCGGTAGTCGTATAAAGTAATCGTATCCTTTCCGGCGGGATGATTAACAACCCGCAATGGCAGCTGCCATATATATTCGGGGATGGTATCCCCTATTTCCAATGGCTTAATCTCGGTTTGCCTTTCGGCAGCCCCGAGGTCATCTCGGGACTGCGTCCGGGCTTCTGATAGATTAAACAACATGAAACATAAAATTGGTGCCGCGAAGCTGAACAGCGTCCGGCTTCGGTTATTTCTTGATTTGAAAAGGCGAAATAGGTGCTTGAAAAAGGCCAGTCCTCTCCCACCCCTGTAAAAATTGTTCATTTTTTAAGGTTTTAAGGGTGTGGCCCAGAGGTTCTGCTTTTTTCTTTCTTCGCTATATCTCCTTTGTGGCTAAACCTAGTTTAGACCACACGCTGTTAGTAAAATATTGTCGGAAATGATACGAACGATACGGGTTTCGATATTGGTTTTATAATTCGGTTTTACGCTGTCGCATCTATGGAAAGCCATAATGGCTGTACGCGTCCACCTAATCGGGTGGAGAAATGAGATTTTTGTAAAGTTTTTTCTTTTCGGTTTTCATCGCTCGTTATCCATTAACGAGTCTTGATGGCTAGCAGTTTCTTTTGATACATGTGGGCCTGCAAGCCGTGGTTGCGAAAAAGTTTCTGAAGCCTTACGTAACACGGACTAACAGCAGACCCACATCTACCGTATGCATACAAATATACACATAACAATGAAGATGTGGGTGTTTATACTGCTGCCTTGCGTTACGGCTTCAGAAATGCAACCGCAAGACTCTCTAGTTTAAACACCAAATATGCTTATGAAATCCTTCTAAAGCATAAGCAAATATACAAAATATTTTACATAAAAAGTAAATTAATGATAATTTTTAGCGTAAATATTATACGGTCTTTGTTTTCATGAATACTAAACATGAAACCTATAACAAAGAAGTCATTAAAAGAGTCCTTTTGATAATGGAAATAGTCGATCTAACAGTAGAGGGGTTTGCAGCATTTGTAGAAAGGGAACCATCACATATATATGGAGTGTTAAATGGATCGAGGAGTTTAAGTGAATCTTTAGCAGTAAAAATTGGGAAAAAGCTAGGGTTTAGTGGTGCGAAAATCTTTAATCTAAGTTCTGAAGTACCATCAAACATTTCAAAATCAGATATTCTTATTCAGTTCAAAAAGGATAATAAAGAAAACTTAAAATATTTTCAAAGTTCAACAACAGACCGTAGTGCAAATGCTTTTATCCTTGAAATTCTATTGAAAGACGACTTTTTAAAAAAACCACAATATCTTCGAGACATTGAGATTTACAGCAAAGATACTCTTAAAAGAACATTCGTTGGTGATCAACTTTCTAAAGCACTTCGTTATGCGGTAAAAGTTGGTAAGTTAAAGAGTAAAAAGGCACCGATTAGATTAAAAGATGGCGAATTCGGTGCTAGACAAGTAGATGTCTATTATTTGTAATTCATGAATGAGATTATAAGAAGCCAATATCATGGCCATATCAGTCAACTGAGAAGGATCATCAATTCCTGGAATTTAATCCCCGGCTCTCCATCAGATGAATTTGATACATTAGCCAATAAATTATTAAGTCACTTGTACAAAGCAGCAGATCTAATGACAATTCGGAATATTATCGAAAGCGATCTGGTGACTATATACGGATTGTATACACATGAAATTAACGCGGAATCTTTTGCTAATGTGTAAAAGTTAAGACTTAATCTGACAGTTGGGCAATTTTTCTACTAGATTTTTACGGGTTTTATTGCCTCAGTTGTTTTCTCTATAAAAAAGTTGTTGGAGGGGGATTTACGTTCCCCTTCATCATTCTGTTGGGTCGGGTTATTGTTGAAGGGATGCTTCTGATAAGGTGCCGTTTCTACTTCATCCGACATCGGCAAAGATACAACGTTTTGGGAATGAGTATGTAATAATTTCTCTTTTGCAAGATAGATACTTTCTTCCCAGGTATCTTTCGGTGTTTTACCGTAGCAATATTTACCCGAGTGCGGTCTTTCAGAGTTGTAGTAGTCCAACCATACATCAAGATCCTTTTGGAGTTCCTCTATGCTTCCATAGATCTTCTTTCGGAACGCTGTGGCATAGAATTCATCCTGCATAGTCCTGTGAAAGCGTTCACAGATGCCGTTTGTCTGTGGGCTTTTAGCTTTGGTCTTAGTGTGTTCTATATCTTCAATAGCCAGATATAGCTGGAACTCATGATGTTCCCTTGCTCCGCAATATTCCGTCCCTCTATCGGTGAGTATGCGCAACAGGGGTATGC
>NZ_PVBQ01000018.1 GCF_002980525.1 Sphingobacterium haloxyli | reverse complement strand
TCTCAAACATCAGGTCCTCCGGCACTTCCAGCAGCGTATCGTCCTCCGATTCAGCAGAACCGTCTACAAATTCTATATTGTCTGATGACAGCAATGTATCAGTCTCTTGTCCGCCAACAAATAGCGGAATTATCCAGACTAACCATATGCAGAACTTACCTACTCTTTTCATATATTTTGGCTTTTGGATTATATAAGGGGCTGTTTCAGACGGCTGATCGGATGAAACCCTTCAAATTGCACTTCGGGAGCAATAAAATGCTCTAGGACAGCTTCTTCTTTCACTAAATCCGTACTTAGATATTTTTTATTATCATCGCAGAGCAATGTTACCACTGTTGCATCTGGACCCAATTGCTCTTTTAGCTTGATAGCACCTATAACATTTGCACCCGACGATATTCCTACGGCCAGTCCCAGCTGCTGCGCCAACTTTTGCGCCATAACAATAGAATCTCCATCCGACGCTTGGATCACCTCGTTCAATTGATCGAGCTTAACAATCGCCGGAATAAACTCATCAGAGATCCCTTGAATACGGTGCGAACCGACCTTGTAACCCGTTGTTAAGGTGGGGCTCTCCGCCGGTTCTAATGGATGTATTTTTACCTCAGGATTAATCTGGCGAAGGTAACGACCAACCCCCATCACTGTTCCGCCAGTCCCAACCCCGGCGACAAAGGCATCAGCTACCTTTCCTATCGACCGCAGTTGCATAGCAATCTCCCGGCCCGTTGTTAATTCATGCGCTTCTGCATTATATTGATTTTCGAATTGACGAGGTAAAAATACACCTCCCGTCGCAGCCAACTCTTCACTCAAGCGGATACTACCTAAGAAACCACCTTCCTCTTTAGAGATCAACTGTATATCCGCACCCATACTCTTGATGATATCGATACGTTCTTTACTAAGCCAGTTCGGCATAATAATTTTCACTTGATGTCCTAAAGCCTTTCCAATAGCCGAAAAAGCTATTCCCGTGTTCCCACTGGTCGCCTCCACAATCATATCATCCGGGCGAATTGCACAGTTCATATATGCTTTATATAGAATATACAAGGCCATACGGTCTTTAATACTCCCAGTCAGGTTATAGTTTTCACATTTTACGTAAATCATACCTGGCTTCCCCCGATACACATAGTGCAATTCCAGCATCGGGGTATTTCCCACTAAGCACCACAAATGTTTAAACTTACTGTCCAGTTTTGGCGACAGACATTCACTGATTACCTCTTCCATAATACAATACTTATCTCGCAAAATTGACACAAAACAAGATATTATTCAACCACAATCGTTAACTTCGGAAAAACTTATCGAAAATATAGCAAAAACAATAAATATTATCGATATATTTGGTTTTTGAATCTTAAATCAAGAAAAACGTGGCTATGGAACTTGACAGCGTAGACAAAAAGCTATTACGCCTCTTACAAAAAGATGCCTCTCTGAGCAACAAAGAACTATCCTACCATCTTAACAAATCTATTGCGGCCGTTCATGAACGTGTAAAGAAGCTTAAAGCTAATGGATATATTAAGCGTACGGTTGCGATACTAGATCGTAAAAAAGTAGGCATTGACCTCATTTCTTTTTCGCAGGTATTTTTAAAAGCTCATACCGCGGAAGTCCTCAACGAGTTTGAAAAAGAAGTTGCCAAATTTCCCGAGGTCATGGAGTGCTACCAAATGGCAGGATCATATGATTTTATGTTACGTATTGCCACGAAAGATATGGAAGCCTATCATATGTTCCTACGCCATAAGTTAGCCGTGCTACCCCAAGTAAACACCGTACAGACTTATTTCGTGTTATCGGAGACAAAAAGCGAAACGGCTTATCCACTTTAAGAGGATAAAGTAGTTCACAAATAGCTAGTAATATTAGAGATTATTAAGAGTGAATATAGTGGTTTAATAGAGGGTTTATAGAGGTAAATCACTATTATTACACTATTTTATTACTTTATTATTTTGTTTTAATTACTTTAACTGTTAACTTTATAAAGGCGGGCATCATGCTCGTCTACACATTTAAACGTTATACATATGGCAGTTCTTAAAGGTGGAATAAACGGACCTTTCTCCGGTAGAGTTGGGAATATTGTAGGCTATGAACTAAATGGCCAAGCGATCGTACGCAGTCTCCCATCCCGTCCTAAACGCAAGCCGACCAAGCTGGCTGCGCTAAATCAACAACGGATGAAAGCGGTTTCACAGTTTCTTCGCCCAATTAAACCAATTATCAATTGGGGATATAAGGATTTGGCTCCTCCGGGGAGTCGGATCGGCTCTTTTCAGCAAGCACAATCCTATACATTTAAAAATGCATTGGATTACGATGGGGACAACAATAATACACCCTATGTCAACCCCGAAAAGGTACTGTTGTTCCGAGGAGAAGAACAACCACCGAAGAATCCGCGGGTACGACGCGAAGGAAACGCATTGGTTTTTGAATGGGATCCGTTGTATGCCGGGCGCCATGACGAAATATTTGTCGCAGCCATTTACGATGGAGCCCATACATTCGATTTGTTAACTTCAGGGCCTGATTTATCAGCACGCTCCTATACATGGGAACCTTTTGGTAGCACGATGATGGGAAAAGTTCCATTTCACGTTTACGTCGGATCCAAAAACACATTTACAGATAAGTTATCCGATTCCGTTTATCTCGGGGTGGTGTAGATAATAAAAAAGCATCGAGAAATCGATGCTTTTTTTGTGGGAGATACTGGGTTCGAACCAGTGACCCCCTGCTTGTAAGGCAGGTGCTCTGAACCAGCTGAGCTAATCTCCCGAGGTTCTCATATGTTATGTGGAGAATACTGGGTTCGAACCAGTGACCCCCTGCTTGTAAGGCAGGTGCTCTGAACCAGCTGAGCTAATTCTCCAAGCCTGTTGCTTATAGCGTGTGCAAATATAGGGGTAAAATCTGATTTGCAAAATTATTTTTCGATATTTTTTATGATGGGATAACAACCCTTTAGTTACCAATTATATAATTTCGCGTCTATTTCAGTCAGAACAATTACGGTTTAAACACGCGCTCCCTATATAGCCGGATTCGTTATGACAATCCGACTCATTTAATTATAGAACACCTTTTTTCATTAACGTAAACGCATAATCAACAGCTCTAGCTGTCAGTGCCATGTAGGTCAACGAGGGATTCTGTGTAGCAGTGGATGTCATACAAGCACCGTCAGTTACAAAGACATTTTCACAGCTGTGCAGTTGGTTCCATTTATTGAGCAATGAGGTTTTGGGGTCGTGCCCCATACGCGCTCCCCCCATCTCGTGGATATCATTTCCGGGGCGGCGATCGTCGTTTCTCGTTTTAACGTTCTGGAATCCGGCAGCCTCAAACATCGCTGTCATCTGCTCAAAATAGTCTGCTCGTATTTTCCAGTCATTGTCGTCATATGCTACATCGATATGCAGCAATGGGACGCCCCACTGATCCTTTTTTGCCGTATCGAGCCAAACTTTGTTGCTTTCTTTAGGAATAGTTTCAGCCATCATATGCGAACCTACCCGCCAATTTCCCAGTTTTGAATGCAGTAATCGATTTTTCAGCGACACGCCGACACCGGAAGTATCCGTAGACGGGTTCCTGCTGGCATTAAATGTCGCTGCCCAGCCCCGTAAGAAATCGGTTTCCTGTCTGTAAACATTGCGGAATCGGGGTATGTATCCCCCTCCGGCTGGATTTCTCCCATCGGTACGGTATGCCAACTCACCATCGTATTCGCCGGTTATGACCGCCGTATAACTGTGGAATGCGATATACTTACCAAGCAATCCATTATCGTTTCCCAATCCATTAGCAAAACGGTTTGAAATCGAGTTAAGAAGAATCAGGTTGCTGTTCAAGGCGGAGGCATTGACGAAAATCACCCGGCTATAAAAATCGATTGCTTCCTTGGTGTTGGTGTCAATTACCCGCACCCCTACCGCCTTGCCCTTTTGCTCATCATATATAATGGATTCCACGACAGAAAACGGCCGAAGCGTCATATTACCCGTTTTCTCTGCCCAGGGCAACGTAGACGCGTTGCTACTAAAATATCCGCCAAAGGGGCAACCTCGCTGACAAAGAACACGATTTTGACACTGGACACGTCCCTGTTCTAAATGGATGGGTGCCGGTTGAGATAGATGGGCACATCTCGCACTTATTACATGACGGTTATCGTATTTCGATGCTACGACACGTTTAAAATGATTCTCTACTGCGTTTAACGGATAAGCGGGCAAAAAGTCCCCGTCAGGAAGCTCAGCCACACCATCCCGATTGCCTGCGACACCAATGAAGCGTTCTACATGATCATACCATGGGGCGAGATCACGATAGCGTATCGGCCAATCCACAGCAAACCCATCTCTGGCCGGGCCTTCAAAATCAAAATCGCTCCACCGTTGCACTTGCCTAGCCCATAACAGTGACTTTCCTCCTACCTGATATCCCCGTATCCAGTCGAATTCCTTCTCTTGAATATAGGGGTGCTCATCATCCTTGACAAAAAAGTGTGCGGAATCTTCTCGATAAGCATAACAGCGATTGGCAATCGGATTCTTTTGCTTATCTTCATAGGGCATTTCTAACCGATGCTCAAACTCATAAGGATACATGTTGGTTGTCGGGTAGTCCTTTACATGCTTTACATCCCGTCCTCGTTCTAAAACCAGTGTCCGTAACCCCTTTTCACAGAACTCCTTGGCCGCCCATCCGCCGCTAATTCCCGATCCGATCACAATAGCATCAAAAGTCCGTTCCTTTATGCTATCTATGTTGATATTTGCCATTCCTTAAATTACGTCCTTTATATTTATTCAAACTTTTGCATATCCGTTATAGCGTCCGGGAACTAGTTCGTATATCAGCTTATTTTTCATTACATACGCCGAATTCAAATATCCCTGTATAGCTCTTCTTTTTGTCATCATAAAAAAGCCAGACAATGGATGTGCCTTATCTTTTTCGATATCCATCAGGTAAGATTGTCGTTGATCCGAGCTAGCAAGCAAAAAAGACTTTCCGACAGTATCGTTCATCTCCTGATCCCAATCCTTCAGTCCTTGAACAAAAACCTGCTGGTCTTCTTCGCTATGGCAATCGTCAATCATTTTTAGTACAAAAAGGTGTAGATGAAGTGTTCTTCCTCCCGGACTATCGGTTTCGGGTATAATGGATTCCACTATTTCGGCCAGGAGATTTTCTTGCTCCGCATTAATATGCAGTTTACGTAGGGCGATAGAAGCTTTATTCGCCCTTCCCCAACATGATGGAAACAGTACTATTCCGCCTGCTATGAAAAATAATTGCTTTAGAGCTGTTCTACGTTGCATATGTTGATTCTTTGAAAAACGCTACTTCTTTAATTCCAAAATTAGAAGACAATCATCCATCGCAGCTGGCGGATTGAATTCCACAGGCCCGTTTGATACTACTTTTTCTTCATGTTGTATCTCACCATGACGAGGGTCAAACCAACTGACTTTATAAACGGTGTCGGCAGATAAGGACAAATTCAACACAATCGCTTGATTAACTGGCGTGTAGACACATACACAGGACTTATCCGCATTCGTCGCTGCCCTGATGTGTGATGTCCCGTGCCGGTTAATACCATAAATTAATGATTGATCCGGAATCCGGGTTGAAAAACCCCAACGTTCCATAAAAAACCGAAGATGCTTTATTTGTTCGGCGCCCGGCCTTGTGATTGCTTCCTGCCAGGTATACAAACTAGGAATCACCCATTTCTTCCCTGTGCCTACAAATTGCCATACGGCGTTATTCCCGTAGCTAAATCCCATTGCCCCCGACAAAAGCCCCCAATATGCCTGTTGGCGCACGTCTTTATCAGTAAAAAATCCTGCCTCGAAATAATCCCTGTTTATGATTATTCCCGACGTATCGAATACCGATCCGATAAGTTCCTCTGGTGATCTTTTTGATAAGTATTCCCAGAACTTTATAGGAATATCTTCGTAGGCCGGTTCCGCGTCTAGAAACGGCTTTTGCGGATCTAACAGACGGTGTGCCTCTGCATATTGATAGCCGGGTATCGATCGGCGGGCATGGCCCGTTTGGTACATATTAAAATCCAGCCAAGTAGATTTATGAAACCAATAAGCAGAACTGCTTTCTCCAGCAGGATGATAACTTATCAATTGCTTGACATCACTGCCTGCCCGGACTCCTTCCGCTAGCTTATCCCAAATAAGCCTTGCTTGATCATTATCCACATTACGGTCTCCTCCGAGTACCCAGATAATGGGTTTATCTTTATAGCGGTCACCAAGAAAGTTACCGTATTGATAGGCATTTTTAGGCGTGAAGATATAAGAACGCTTACCATCTCTTGCATTTTGAACATTATTCCCCCAGGTAGGTAATATCGCTAAACGAAGTCCCAAACTTTGTACCTTGTTGATGACATAATCCACATGTTCAAAGTATCGAAGGTTAGGCTTAGCCGGATCCTGTCTGTACAATGGAACTTCACCATAGGCATTAGGTAGCGTCAATCCTTCATGTTCCGCTAATATTACCGTATAGATAACGGTGAATCCTTGTTTCATCCGCACCGTTAAATAATGATCTACCTCTTCTCTATTTAATTTATGAAATAATTCCCATGCTGTGTCGCCAATCCATATAAATGGTTTTCCTTCTGGCGTTTGTACATAGTTTTTCGATGGTGCGACAACGAGCTGTTGGGCACTACCCACCTGCACGTGGACAACGATCAGCATACATATAGTGATCCAAACCGGTTTAATTATTGCCATTCTCTTTTTGATCCTCTTTATTATACTTATGATTACGGTTTAACGGGCCGCAATATATTTATCGGTACCTGCGGAATCAACGATTTACTTACTTTTTCCGTTATCTGCGATTTCGCTAAGCGGAATTTGCCATTTGCTACTATAGTATCGGAGGACACCGCTATCATCAAATCATAAACACCCTTTTCTGCCACCCAAGCAGAAGCGCCCGTATCAAACGAAGAAAGCATACGAGGGGTAATCTCAAAACGAAGCGTTTCGCGCTCACCGGGTTGCAACAATCTCGTTTTCGCAAAAGCTTTCAGTTCCTTTTCGGGATGTTCCAATTTACCTGAAGGTGCCGTTGCATATACCTGGACGACCTCTTTTCCCGGATATCGACCTGTATTCTCCACCGTAACCAGCAGTGTCGCACTTCCCCCTTTTCCTTTTTCAATTTTGAAATTAGTATAGGTAAAGGACGTATATGAAAGTCCAAAACCAAAGGGAAACGATGTTGGAACACGAAATGTATCATAATATCGGTAACCTATATAGATATCCTCTTCATAAACAACTTCTGTTGGATTCCCGATAGGGGTACCAGGGAAGTTTTTGGCAGACGGAGCATCGGCATAGCGTACGGGAAATGTAGTGGGGAGTTTTCCCGAGGGGGTAAATTTACCACTGATTAAATCCGCAACAGCGTGCCCACCCTCTTGGCCAGATTGCCAGGTCAACAATATACCATCTACTTTATCCTTCCAAGATGCCGTTTCCACAACACCACCAACGTTCAGTAGAACAACTACTTTTTTACGTTGAGCATGGTATGCATCCGATACACGATCGATTAATGACAGCTCCTCGGTTGTTAAATTAAAATGATCGACATGACGGTCACCACCCTCACCAAAGATGCGCATAATCGTGATAATGGCCATATCGGTTTCCTTGGCGCTTCTTTCAATTTCATGATTATCCCACGCTAATTCACTTAAAATGCTATCCCTTGGGGGCATGGCCGTTATGAGGCTATCTGCCTTATCCCGCAAGGGCTTTCCTTTTTCCAGATGGCTCGTATATTTTTTTTCTAAAACCGGATCTAGTTTAAATCCGGCCTCCTTCAATCCTTCCGCGACAGACACGGCATGCTCATAATTGACCGCTCCGCTCCCTGTTCCACCGGGCAGATTTTTGTAGCTATAATTGCCAAACAAGCCTATTGATGTAGATCCGGCTTGGATAGGCAACGTATGCTGTTCATTTTTCAACAAAACCATACTCTCCCGCGCTACCCGTCGTGCGACTTCCTTACTCTTTTCAAAATCGGGCTTCTCCGTATAGGGATAATCTTTTACCGTACCTGTTTTTAATGCTACGTTGAGTATATTTTCTATATTTTGGTCGATTACGTCCATACTAAGATTTCCGTTGCGCAATGCATCTGCAATCGTATCCGTCCATACTTGTAACCCCGGCATCAGCAAATCATTATGCGCTTTCATCTGTTCAACCGGATCGTCTCCCCCATACCAGTCCGTTAGCACAAAACCATTGAATCCCCATTCTTTTCTCAGGATATCGACGAGCAATTCTCTACTTTGCGGCGTATATACACCATTTATTTTATTGTAAGAGGACATGACTGTCCAAGGTTTTGCTTCTTGTACCACGATACGAAACCCTTCTAAATATATCTCCCGCAATGCGCGCTCGGATACGATGGTGTTGATATACCGTCTGCTCGTTTCCTGATTATTGGCTGCAAAATGTTTTATAGAGGCTCCTACGCCTTGGGATTGTATTCCTTGCACATATGCTGACGCCATTTTACCTGTCAATAAAGGATCTTCGGAATAATATTCAAAACTCCTCCCGCCTAACGGATCCCGATGAATATTCATGGCAGGGGCCAGTAAGATATCCACGCCATATTCAAGCGCTTCGTGTCCCATGGCTTCCCCTATTTCCCTAGACAGCGAGGTGTCCCATCCTGAAGCCACCAATGTGGCAACTGGAAAAGCCGTAGCGTAATACGTTTGGCTGTCACCTGAACGTCTTGGCGCAATACGTACACCCGCCGGCCCATCAGACAGATAAATGGGTGGTATCCCTAAACGCAGAAAAGGATAGGTATATCCACCTACTGCTACAATATTTTTCTGTTTTTTGCCCGGCAAGGCGGTTGGATAGACTTCCCGACGTTTTGCTCCCGTCACCATCAAAGCCTTCTCGTCTATCGTCATCGCCGCGATAACCTCTTTTAAAGGGTCTATACCAAATTGCGGGTACTTTTGTTGGGGCAAAGCCTCTTGCATAATACCGATTAGCCCAAACATGATGGCGATGAAATAAAATCCTATATTTTGATTATTCTTTTGCATAATTTAGTTTTCTTCTAAGTACTTCGTCGGTATCTTATCTTTTTAAAAGCTTAAAAATTTCATTTGCGATCAACTCATGCCCTAAGCGATTAGGATGGTTAACGTGCGACATGAGCGGTGCTATCGTTCCCTTGTCTTTAAATACGGATTCAAACGCCGTGTAAGAATCAGCAACGGGCAATCCATATTTTACCGCTAACTTTCTAACTTGCTGGGCATGCTTGCTCAGCAGATTTCCCGTATTTCCCATATCTTGCCGCTGATCGGGCGACGGTGTGAGTAGCACAACCGATTTGTCTTGTGCTTTTGCCTCCCTAATCATTTTTTCCCAGGCCACATGCGCCCGTTCCAAACCCAATCCTAAATCATTCAGCGCGTAGTCAATAAATATCACATCCGGCCGATGAGGCAATACATCGGATGTGAACCTGGCAGCACCTTTTTCAGCATGTTCTCCACCAATCGATGTGGTAATGATGTTAATCACCGCTTTTGGGTATTCTTTCTTTAGCAGACTAAGTAGGATATAAGGATAAGAATCTAACGTATGCACTTCCTGATTCGACCAATAACCAGATGGAACGGAATGTCCATGGAAAACAAGATTTATCGTTCGGTTATGCGGAAAGACCTTCGTCAGCTCCTGTTTCAGTGCTGCGAGATTATCTATAGCGCCTTTTTGTGCATTGGCATTGATAGCCAAGCACATAAAGAAACAAAATGTATAAAAAAATACTTTCTTCAGCATTGTGTATTCATTTAATCACCACGCGACGGTGACATGCCCCGTCACATCTTTGATTACAAAATGGTACCCGTATTTCGGGTCCCCCAATTCAAACGTTTGCTGTCCCCTCTTCCACGGATAGCCTGCGTTGAGGTACGCTCTAAAATTTTCGGCAGTGATATTCTCTTCCGGATAGATTCGAAGTGTCGCGTTCTTCAATCCAGCTATCCGAATTCTCCTACTGATTCCCAATTCGCCCGAATGCATCTCTTTGGATGATACGATTCCGCCTTCTTGCTCTACAAAAACACGAACCTCATTGTGCCAAGCGGTCGGGAGTTGATAGGTGGTCATACCATTTTCTATTTTGCTATCATACCCATGTAATATGGGAGCTCCTTGTGGAAATTTAAATTTTTGCACTACCGTTGTATTTGGAGCATAACCCGAAAAGAAAAAGCCATTGTGACTGCGCGCAATACTGAGCATGGGGCTCTTGATGGAAATATCATCTTTTTCAAAGGAAAACAAATAATCAAACTCTTTCAAGGCGTGGCGTGCCAGTTTTGGACTAATCGCCCATTCTTCTGGATTGTCCGGCCGCAAAAGCATCCCTCCTTGGAAACTACTCGAATTTGTTCCTCGGATATACACCACTTTACCGCCTTTCCAATCCGGTAGTGATCTCGACCATACTTGATCTCGCTTCTCATTTCCTTGCATAACATGTACCAAACGCTTCGTATAGAGATCTTTCGTATTGGCAATAGCGGTGCGCATACTACCGCCTGAGAATAGCGGATTGTGTTTAATATTCGTAGGGGTATCGTCCTGCACCTTATCGAGTTCGATATGGCTGGTTAAGCGAAAATTGCCTTCTAATCCGCTCATATTTTTAAGGTTCAACAGGTCTTTAAAAGCGTCGCTGGCTCGATCCGCAGGTCCATATACCATAACTTGTCCGCCGTTTTTAATAAACGTTGTCAACACATGCTCCTGCTCGGAACCTGCATCAGGAACGATGGTCAGTATAATGGATTCTCGGTAATAGTCAGGATCCGATTTCAACAACTTCGCAAAATTGGTCGTCGATGTGATCGTGTTTAAAGGCAATCCGTGGTTGATCGCTTGCCTGATAAACCAATCGCCATAGTATATTTCCGGTAACAGCTCCTGCTGCTTTTTTGCCCAATCGTGATATTCGTCAAACGGATATACCCAGACCAAGGGTCCGGCAGCGGTGGGTGAGTCTTCCCGACCTCTTAAAATATGGGGAATTACTTCATTGGGAACGACATCCGGAATGTTTCCGAACGAATCATCAATCGTCAAAAAGTTCAAGGTAGTAGGAAGGCCAACTTGGCCTTTTTCGTCAATCCGAGCTACGGACATCGGCATGTAGATATCGTGCGGAAAACGCCCATACCTATCCAACCAAGGGCTATTCAGCCACCACGGATCGTGGGTATAAAACCGATAGACATAACGATCGTCCGGCAAATCGGCAATATGGGACATATACCCCACCATCTCCAGTCCAAAATCACCATCAATGGCTGCCCAAGGAGAATTTGGCGGCGGCAGGATATCGAATCCCGACTTGTATATGGCCCTCAAATCCACCCCATCCCGTGCCAGATCGATGCCAGTAGAAAGATTGGAGCCTCTGGTCTGGATTTCGAAATCAGGGCACTCCTTTCTGAATAGCGTCCAAAAATTAATAATCTTTTGGCGCGTATCTTCCAATTTTTCTTTTAAAAAGCCTTCTCCTGTAAAAACCGCTCCGGTAGAAGACCAAGGCTCTACACCAAATCCGAACCCATTGCTTAACCAAAGAAAATCAAAGTTCAAATCTTGTAGGAAATGCTGGCTTTGTTTACCAAAAAAGGTTCCAAATGGTGTTTGATCTGGTATTCCGTTGGGATACGCCGCGTACGAGACGTCATCCGCATGTAATACCGCATAACAACTGACAAATGATTTGTGCCCCATGGCGTTGCCTTCCAATATTTCAGGATGCCGTACATATTTAAATTCAGATTTAGCAAATTCAGGCCCCGGATCAAAGGTCGCACCTATTTTTATCTCCTTGCCCGTTAATTTTCTGCCCTTTTCGCGCAAGATTTCGATAATCAACTTCAGACCTGCATAGGAAAAATCGGGCGGGTTGTCCATATAAAGATACGCCCGCTCGTGTAGGGAAAGTTCTTTCGGGCCAGCGCCTATTTCATGATTCGTGTTGGGATTTCCGATGTACTTCGCCCACTCTAGCGATTGATCGAGTTTTCCGGTATATTCCAATATTTCTGAGCCATCGGATATCCACAGCATAACAGAAACGGTATCTGTATGAACCAATAAGTTCGCCCATTGCCTAAACATGTGTTCTGCTACCTGCTCGATATATGCTCGATCTTTCTGCTTAAATGGTTTCAACGATGTCTCCAACGTGATATTTTGAAACTTTACAGGCTTTTTGGGATACTTCTCCAGCCAGGAAACAAATAGCATGTAGAGCGGAAATAGTATAAATGCCAGATAAATTTTTGAGCCCTTCATATTTTTTTATTTTACAAAAACAGTTTCTATATTAAGGTATCTTCCGATCTTTAGGATGGTTTCTGCATGATGCCCTATACCCAATGCAAAATGATGTGTAGGCCCTTCAGCAACCCAATTTTTCAAAAATTGACGTATATCTTCTCCAAAGAATCCACGTGTATTGGTATTGCCGGTCGGCGGTATAGGTCCTGCAACAGATTCACCTTCCGCGACGATGAATTTGAACCGCCCATCAAATGTAGAGCTGATGCTTAACATGGTAATCGGCCCTTCTTTAATTTTAAATTCTACGCCTGCCCCAAACCCCGGTTTACCATGATATTTTTTTAGGCTTCTTAATATCGGCTTACCCTCTGCAATAGTAACATTGTGTGGTCCATCATGACCAACCAACACAAAATTTTCGTTGAAATCTACTGGATGAAATTCTGCAAAACTACCGCCGATACCCAGTCGATCCATTACCATCATCGCTACGCAGGTTTTAAGATCAGATTCTCCACACATTGGAAACCCCGCTGCAGTAAGAAGAGAATTTCCAACAATCAAGTTTGACATGACGAGTTGCTCCATACTTTGTGCAGCACCTTCATAATAATAAGCCAGGCCATCTAGTTTCTTCGTCGCTACAAAAGCTTTCAACGCTAACGACACTCTTGCTGCTACTTCCAGATCGGCAGGTTTAAGCTTATCCGATATCGGATCGGAAACCGGATCGGGGGTATCAAAGAAATCCAGTATAAATTCCTTTTCTCTTTCCAGATCGATCACATCGACCTCCTGATATTGCTGAATAATCTCATGCGATTCACATTGCACCACGTGCAAGCCGAAATGGGCGGTCAGCATAGTCGAGTCGGTGTGCATGTCCAACATCGCTTCTATAGGGTGTCCAATATGTCCGATCCTGGCATTCTTCAAGCTGTGCAATACATTAGCAATGCGACAGTATTTACCAATCTCATCCACGGCTTCTGCATCATCATATAACGTCCCGATAATAACATCGGGTACCGGACGCCCCAACCGCACGGCAACTCCTGTAAATTCAGGCAAGGAACAAATATCATCGTTAAAAAGCTGCTTATAGGTAGACGCCTGTTCGTAATTAAGTGCCTTATCAGGTTGTAGTGCTACCAAGATTAATGGTACTTGGATGTTCTTTACTATTGCTCCGAAGGTACTCGAAGTAGCATAAGTAAGCATATCGCAAAAAATAAGATCCAGATCGGCACCCAAGAGCCTGGGGACAAGATCATACGCCGATTGCGCATCATCTACCATACCGAAGTCGACGACTTCGACATCAAATTGCTCCACCATGCTCATAAACACGGCTTGTTTCTCCTGCATATCAGCAAGCAGTCCATCAAATTGTGCCCAATATTTAACATATCCTACACCAAAAACTCCGATACGCGCCTTGCCTACTTTCTTTGATAGTGGTTTATAGAAGGCCGTATTTGAATCCAATTTTATTTCCATAATTATAGTTTATACTTAACGCACTAAGTTATTTCACTTCAAACATAATCATTAAATGATTATTTCACAAAAAAAATCCAACTATTTTATTTCGCCTTTAAAACAATGCTTTAATCCGGGGGATAAACACCAAAAAAAGGAGAAAACCTAGGGGATACATTAACCCTGCCGTGACCCATAACGGTGTATACGAATAGCGTGTCACGATTTCTCCGATAAACGGGTTTATCAACAAACTAGACAACGCACCCGCAGTGCCGGACAGCCCTACGACGGTCGATGTCGCTTTACTTCCGAAAATATCGGAAATAGCGGTAATATAGTTCGTAATCCAAAATCCATGTGCAAATAGTAACAACGTTAGTAAGGCTATGGCAAGCTGATAAGACCCGACGAACGCGATAAAAGGTGCACAGAGTGTCAATCCCGCCGCTATTCCCATAACCCATTTCCTTGCTTTATTGATGGAAATACCTCGCTGTATTAATTTGTCAGATATCCAACCGCCAAAGATGTTCGAAATTCCGAGCGCCAAAAAGGGAATCCAGAACAAATCGCCGATGCGTTCAAACGACATCCCTCGATATTCGCTTAGGTACTTAGGCACCCAAAACATTAAGAAATACAAAACCGGATCAAGCAAGAATCGTATACTGACAAAAACCCATAAATATTTGTTTTTCAAAATGCTTGCAAAAGAAACACTTGGAGATACGATCTTTTCTCTTTGCGTACCGATATATCTTTTCCAGGGAATCAGAAACCAGCCAACCACCCAAATCATCCCAACGATAGCCGGAATAATAAAGCTTGCTCTCCAACCAAAGCTAGAGGCTACATAGATGGTTAAAGGTGGCGCCAAAACGGCACCGATTGCTGACCCACCAATGGCAATACCGTTGGCCATTCCTCTTTTCTTTTCGTCGAACCATTCATAAACGACCTTCGCCGCTCCGGGGAAACACCCACCTTCTCCGAAGCCTAAGAGAAACCGGAAAGCAATTAACTGGTAGAAGTTCTGCATAACTCCGTGCAGAAAACAAGCGATAGACCAGATCAATACCGCCAGTCCCAGACCAATTTTTCCACCGACAGTATCGATAATACGTCCCCCTATGGTAAACATTAACGCATAACTGACCAGAAAACTCGTATTTATCCAACCATATTGTACATCTGTAATGTGGAATTCCTCCTGGATTTTAATTATTGTCATGGACAAGACTTGCCTATCCAAAAAATTTAATCCTGTCGCAATAAAGACCAGGACCAACACTAACCATGCTATTTTATTCTTCATCTTGTTAACGCATTAAGTTGCAGATCATCAAACATAGTGAACACATTTGTTACACAAACTAATTATTTTATATTTGTAGCAGAATCGTTTTATATTATATATGGATCCCAAATTTATTCTCATCAGCGAAGAAATCATCAAACGCATCAAAGAAGGCGATTTAGCGCCCGGCGATAAGGTTCCTTCGGAAAATGAGCTAATCAAAACCTTCAAAGTCAGCAACACAACGGCACGGAAGAGCCTCCTAAACTTAGAGACACTTGGTTGGGTACGCCGAATTAAAGGCAAAGGCACATTTGTACTTAATCGCACCGGTGACCACAAAATTGTTCGCACATTGGGTTCGGTCGAATCAACGCGGAGGGGGTTCAATGAAAGTTTATCACAAGAAGGGTTCGCGCCTAAAAATATTGTCATTGAAAAAACGATATTACAAGAGGGTATTTCTACCATGATTCAACATAAACAACTGACGCTCGAAGGTCCGGTTTTGAAGATTCGCATCCTTCGTTATGCTGATGACGATATCCTGAAAGACGAAACACGCTATATATCCCTTAAACAATGTCCCAAAATCGAGCGTGTCTCGCCCGAAATTTCTTTTTTCAAAACATACGAGCAAACCTATCATATCAAAATAAAAACGATAGAGCAAACGCTTAAGACAACGATATTTGACACCAACACGCCGGATAATTACTTTGAGAACGACAAACCTCTCCCTATTTTTATCCTGGATGGAGCTGTCATAGCAGAGGACGGAAACATCATTGAAATAGAACATTCTTTTTATAGCGGAGATAAATACCAGTTTGGCGTTATCGCGCACCCTAATTACTAAATCACTTCTCATTGACTTTCAAGTATTTTAAGAGTACTTTTAGCTGCGGACGATCTATCCCATCTCTTGGCTCTATCGCTAATTTGTACGTGTTCCACCAAGGTCCCGCAGCCCAGTATGTTCCATTCACGCCATTATCTTTGAGGTAGTTCAGCATATTATCAAGCGTCACCAACCAACGAGGATCATCATCGGGAACCCCGTATTCCCCGACAAAACCTTTTAAATTATTTTCTTTTAACCATTCTACAAACGGGCGTGCCCGAACAATACCTGTTTCTGGCGTTGTTCCTTCCTCGTCATAGGTGCCTTTATATGTTCCGGAAGCGTCTTTATCAAAATAGAGATGCCCTTCAAAAATCAGGTTAGTGGATGGATCTACCAAATCTTTCAGTTTGCCACTGGCTTGTTGCCAACGGTATGTCGAACTCCAACTATCGCCTCCGACCATAATCGGCGTATTCGTATCCATTTCCCGGATCTTAAAAATAGCCTGTTGCGCTATATTAAACCAAGGTACCGAATCTAACATGCCATGGGGTTCGTTCATCAATCCGTATGCCCAGATATTTTCTTTCGTGCGAAATTGTTCGGCAAGTTTTTCCCAGACATCTGCGAAGTGTTTGATGGGCAGTTTGGCTGAACCGATAATTTCCCGAGTACCATTTACAAATCGACGTCCATAATTATGCATATCCAAGATAACCCAGAGGTTTCTTTCCCGCGCGGCATCGACAAAAGCAGTCATTCTGGCTAATTCCGCTTCATCCAAAGGGCCGTCTAACTCATGCTGTAGCCGCTCCCATAAAAATGGCAGGCGGAAAAGGGTTAATCCTTTTGATTTGAAGTAATCCAGTTCGGCAATGGTGGGATAGGTATAATCACGATTGTAAACGCCCGGTGTTTTCTGGTGCGCAAATTCAGCGCCCGCTAAGTTTACCCCAAAAGGAGCTTCATTACGATCCGGCATATTTAAGTCAGCCTTTACCAACCGAAAGCGGTGCGATTGCGGCTGATTAAACTGATATATTGTCTCCGGTAATGCTTTCGCCTGCTTTTCCAAATCCGTCTGGTGGGGTTTGTTTTTCAAATATGTCTCAAACAGGCTATGGAATGTTTCGTAGCGGGCATCTTTTGACACCTGTAAAAAAGAAAGGTATTCCGAAATAAATGTTTTAATCGGCTCAAGATCTCCACCCCATAGCTCTTTGGGAAGATAACTAAATTCTACAAATTTAATTTCTCTCAACTGCCGCTGTACATTACGATAAGCTACCGCTTCCTTAAAGACTTTTAATGCTTGTTGATACGGAGGTGTATTTTTTCTCTCTGCCAAATTTATACCTTTCACCAATTCCTCCTGTGTAAAATTGCCGATAAGGATATCATCGATCGTAAGCGCATACACACCCTCCTTTAAATCTTTTACCTGTAGTAATTGTGTATTAAAATCGGCTGTAAAAGGGACCAGGGTCAATGCATTTTCTACTTCGGGAGGTACGGGAAAAGGCAGCCTTTCTTCCAGATAATCAAATGTCAGCTCTTCTCCCTGCCAGTTTAAATTACTGACCGAACCATATTTAACATCAACTACACCGTCCTCATCAATCGTAAGTGATGACACGTAACTAGATGCATTTATAGTCTTAAGAAAGGTGTAGGCCATCACAAAATGCCCTACGGATCCTGGATGGACCCTATCTTGGCCGACAAGGGTAGATTTAATATCTTCTTGCTGTAGCTTGGCGTTGATTGCATTCATCATCGTCCAGTAATCAATTACCATGACCTTGTGTTTCTTTGCCAACTTATCGATGATTTTACCGCATCTTTCCAATGCATCATTTACGCCCACCAAGTTAACAGCAGTCAAATCTCCGGTTTGATCATAGATGCTCGGTTTCTGTAAGATTATATTCGTTTTCGTCCGTTTTAAACGTGTCAAAAATGAATCGTAATACAATTCAAAATCTTTCAACGCTCTCTCCTTCCGTCGTTGAATATCGGGCTCAGTTTGTTTCTCCGGTGCGTACAAACTCCGGTTGACATCGTTCATCCCCGCCATGATGATAGACCAGTCTGCTTTATGCGGGATGATATCCGCATCCATCCTGCGCAGGAAACTATTGGCGTTGTCACCTTTGACCCCCAAATTGTAAAAAGTGACTTTCTTGTCTGGAAAACGGGTTGCATAATACAGCAGAATATAATGATGAAAATCACCGTTATGGGTAATGCTGTTTCCGATAAACGCAATCTTGTCACCCGATTTAAATAGGATATAGTGCTTGTTTTGTGCATAAGCATTGCCGATAAAAATTATCAACACCCATAGGAACATTATATTAGACCCGTATTTTACATGCACATGCTTCATCATTCAGGCTCTATGGTAATTTCAAATTCCCGCACCACCGATTTGTAGTCGTCGGCACTTGCATTAGAAGCCAAAAAAGCAACGTGATAGGTTCCCGGAGCCGTGTATGTATACGAATAATCCGAAAGAAGATTGGAACCTATATTTTGAATAGGAATACCTGTGTCCGGCGGCACCTTTGTAAAATAGAGCGGCTTCGTAATCAACCAATCTTCACTAGGATCCGTATTGCGACCACCACCGATAATCACCACATCGGTAGCCCGTATGGTCCATACAGAAGCGGGGTTCAGCACATCAATAATGCTCCAACCGGCATTTGCGCGGTCGGCCACTGGAATTTCCGAACCATCAGGAAGCTCCGTAACAGCCTGCAATTCGCGGACAATCCAATTTCCCGGTACAGTAACGGGATCTTTTTCCCCTACAAATTTGAAGGCTATAAAAAAAGGCTTTGCGGTATCGACCCATGGCGACAAATCCAAGTAATCCGATTCGACAACTGTCGGATTTGTTGCGATATCAACCTGCGAAGTGACGTCTGTCCAGGTTGCCTGCGCAATTCCTTCCGCCGCAAGTTGCTCCAAATCATTACTCACCATTAATCGAAGTGATTCTAATTGATTCCCTCCCCCTCCATACTGCGTGATGACCTTGGCTTTAGGAATGCCGCCTTCCACCTGCGTACGTTCTCTGAACCTATAGTCGGCACCGGGCAAGCCGGAATAGAAAGTGATGTTATCGCGAGCTCCGAAAAATTCAAACCGAATAGTGTCTCCTACCTTATAGGTGGTCTTGCTCAACCTCACCTCAAAATCGGGCTGGTCTACTTGCAGATTCTTTTCACAGGATACCAAGCCAATAAAAAGAACCATGGACAGGATGTGATGTATATACTTCATAATTAAGTCTTAAAAAATTAATACCCTGGGTTTTGTGTCAACGCTTTATTTAAAGACATATCATACGTAGGAATAGGCAGCAACACGTTTCTGTCGGAGACATTTCGCGAACCGAGCACATGTCCCTCTACCCCCCCATTGGCCAATGCCCATGTGATGTATGCTTTCATATCTCCTACAAAATTTCCCCACCTGATCAAATCTGTGCGGCGCGATGCTTCGAAACAAAACTCCCTGGCTCGCTCATCTCTTATAGCCTGTCTAAACTCATCTTTTGATAGCCCAGATAAGTCGGCATTTACATTTGGGTTAGGCGGCTGAGGCAGTAGAAGCCCGTATGCGCGTCTTCTCACCTCGTTGATATAGGGATACGCATTAACCGGTCCGTTCAATTCATTTTCTGCTTCAGCAGCCATGAGCAAGATGTCTGCGTAACGTAAAATCGGAAAATTCTGAGGTGAGGTAGAAATATCTTTAGGTGACACGACCTCATATTCACGTCGCCATTTGCCCATGTTCCTTCTCCATCGATCATTATTGGGTGTTTTTACGCCCGGCGTACCCACATAGGTGTAAGGAGCCAAGTTCCAGTCACGTCTTAAATCATATGAATCCTTCAGCGGTACGGCTGTGCTATTAGGATCAAGCTCATACAGATCAAACAATTTACCGCTACCGTTGATCAAACCTCCACTACGGCCAAGCTCGGCATCCTGCGTCCGTATTCCCCCTCTCGCCCCTATATAGTAGGTATACTCTTGCATGGCACCCTGCGTATTTCCATAAAATTCAACTTCCCAAATACTCTCGCGTATATCGTATTCATCCTTTGCATATTTAATAAACACATCGGTATAATCGGGATTCAGGCTATGTAATCCTGAATTTTTTACTGCTAGTGCCCATCTTAGAGCATCAGCATACTTAGACTGATCCATCAACGGATACCCCGCCATCTTGAGATATACCCTCGCCAACACACCTTGTACAGCGGATCGCGATATCCTTCCGCCAAAATTTACAGTCTTCTCGGTAGTACCTCCCTCCACTTCATCCACCAATTGCTCGGCCTCCAGCATATCCGTCACAACCAAGTTATAAACTTCCTTCATGGGCGTTCTCGGCACATCCATTTCATTGATGGAAGGTTTGGCGCTCAGGTACAAAGGAATATCACCGTAATTGCTCACTAACATGAAATAGTAATATGCCCGCAGAAACAAGGCCTGCCCCTTTATTCTGTTTTTAGAGCCATCGTCCAAATCCGTACCATCTACCACATCCAAGATAAGATTGGCACGATATACACCTGTATACAAGGCTTTCCAAAAATCAGTCACGTTTGCTTCGGCCGGCCCGTATATATATACAGTAGCATTGGCAGACCCGGTATTGGTGTATTCGATATCCGTACTTACATTGAGCCAATATGGCCACACATCGCCGTAAAACGTCCGGTTTCCGAGGATGTCGTACACGCCTGCAAGCGCCAGTTCGAAATCGTTGACCGTCTTATAAGACGGCGTCACAAAATCAGTGGGTTTTGTATCAAGAAAATCGTTGCACGAAGATGTTCCTATCAACAGTGCAATTAAAATATAAGTGAATCTCATCATCATTTACGTTAAAAAGTTGTGGTCAAACCAAAAGTTATCGTCCGGGCCAAAGGGTAGGCCGAGAAATCAAACCCGGGAGTCAATGCCGAGTGTCGCACAGATACCTCTGGGTTTGAGCCTGAATAGCTTGTCCAGGTATGCAGGTTTTGCGCAGAGGCATACAATCTAAGTGAGTTTATCTTCAAACGACTTAACACATGATCTTGAAAGGTATATCCCAGGGAGATTGTTTTAAGACGCAAGAATGAACCATCTTCTACCGTGCGACTTGAATAATAAGTGTCGCGCTGTCCGCCAGTCCTAAACAGTTCATTGCTTGGGTTTTCAGGTGTCCAGCGATTTTCGTAGCTCGCATACTGATTTAACGAGCGATATCGGTGTGCATTCCCCTCGAAAATCAGCCTATTCGCATTCAAGATGTCGTTTCCATAAGACCATTGGAAAAATATATTCAAGTCGAAATCCTTATAATCAAAACGGTTGGTAAAGCCTCCCACGTGAATAGGCAATCCTCTTCCGATGACGGTAAAGTCCATCTCGTTGACGACCAAATCGCCATTTATATCTCTATACTTGATATCCCCCGGTTGGATATTCTCACGTGGTTGGCCATTCGTCGTGATATGATCCTTTAATACGTAGTTTCCCAGTACTTGATCAAAGTCATGATATTGGTAGACGCCATCCCATACCAATCCGTACATCTGTGCCAAAGGGCCTCCTACAACAGAGATATACGGAAACACATTTCTAAAATGCGTGTCGAATGCCACAGGGGTTAGTAAAGCTGTTTGATTTTCATTAAGCGCAATAATTTTATTTTGGTTAAAGCTGATGTTGAAATTCGTACTCCATTTCAATCTGCCGTTATCGATATTGGTTGTATTTAGCGTCAGCTCCAAACCTTGATTACGCAATTCTCCGATATTTTTATAGGCAGTAGCTAGATTGGTAGCGCTGCTCGTTAGACCCGTGGCATACGGAAGACTAGCGTCCAATAGTAAATCTTTTGTATTTCTTCTGTAAATATCCGCTATAAATTCAACTTTTCCATGCCAAAAGGAAAGGTCTAGACCAATGTTACCTTGTACGGTGGTTTCCCAAACTAAATCAGGATTACCATATTGCAAAAGCAGTGCGCCGCGCGTAGGTTCGGCATTATTAAAGGAATATCCTCCAAATCTGGGAACACTTAACTGGGTGATGTACGGAAAATCTGACACCCGGTTATTCCCAGTAGCCCCATAACTCGTTCTTATTTTGGCATTATGCAAGAAAGAAACGTCTTTTAAAAAATCTTCTTCTGACACGGTCCAGGCAAATGCTGCTGACGGGAAAAAGGCCCAACGCTTACCCGGTGCAAATTTCGAGGAGCCGTCGTACCTAAAGGAAGAGGTTAATCTATATTTATTTTTATATCCATAGTTGAATCTCCCTAAAAAAGACATCAAAGCCCATCTGGAAGATGATGAAAATCCAACATTCGTTCCCGCTTCATCCAAACCGTCTATCCCGAGTGATTCATTTAACACATTCAAACCCTGGAAACCGTAGTCTCCACTATCGTATTGCTGCAAAGAAAAACCACCGACAGCATTGAGTGTATGTCCTTGTTTGAAGGACTTTTTATAGGTAAGAATATTTTCATTCACCCAAGTCGTTCTCGGGCGAAAAGCAATAGAACCGTTTACACCTTCGTTACGTCTTATGTTTCCGTTTGCTGTTAAAGAATTGAAAAACATATCTTGCCGAACCATCACATTGGTGTAAGCAGCCGAAGATCTGAAAACGAGATTCGGATGAAACGAATATTCACCATATCCATTTAAAGTCAAGGTATTTACAAAAGTTTCCCGAAGCTCATTTTGGGTAGATAAAATGGGGTTTACACGGAAGTCATTTTCGGGAGCCGTCGGATCAAACAGATCTTCCAGAAGCGATTCATTCAGGCCTTTTACCGGCCGAAATCCCCACACCGAAGCAAGCAAGCTTAAACCACTATATGTAATGCGCATCGAAGGTTCTCCGACGATGATACCGTAGGTTTTATTTGCGCTATAATTTGCGATCGTTCCGATCTTAAGTTTTTTACCCAATTGTTGGTCAAACTGAAATCGAAGCTGTTTTCTATCAAATCCCGAATTGGTGACCAATCCATTGTTTTTTAACAAATTTCCCGAAAGTGAATAGGTCGTACCTCCACTACCGCCCCGCACAGACAATTCATGGTTGTGCACAAATGCTTGTTTATAGATCTGATCCTGCAAATCTATACTAGGTTCGTCCCGATAACTTTCCAATGTACGCCCTGCCAAATAATAATCAGTCGTAAACTGAGGCTCGAGTTCATACTGATACTTTACGAATTCATAAGCCCCCATCAATTTAAGAGGTTTCGGGTTTTCGGCGAAACCACCGTATGCATTATAATTTACCACCGGTTTTCCAGCTACCCCTTTTTTCGTCGTGATCATAATCACACCGTTTGCACCTCGCGCTCCATATATTGCGGTTGCTGACGCATCTTTGAGTATTTCAATAGATTCAATATCTCCTGGGTTGATACTGTTACTATTGGCATCTTCTAAAGGGAATCCATCAACCACGTAAAGCGGTGCGGTGTTTTGCGTGATAGAACCTGAGCCACGTATGACGATGTTGGTATTTGATCCAGGTTGTCCGTCACTAGCCGTTACGGTTACACCTGCCACCCGACCGGCCAAGGCTTCATCAAAGGATTTAACAGGTGCCTGAGCGAGGTCTTTCATATTAACAGAGCCGACTGATCCCGTCACATCTCGCCGGGTAGTTTCTCCGTAACCGATGACCACCACATCATCCAGTGCGGTAGATTTGGTCGCTAGGATAATATTAAAAAAACGTTGCTCCCCTACCTTTATTTCGAGTCTATCATACCCCAATGAAGAAAATACTAAAACAGCCTCCTCGCTATCTACGGACAGGGAAAATAAGCCTGCTGCATCAGTTTTCGTAGCGGTATTCTGATCTTTCACAGAAACACTTACTCCTGCCAATACTTCATTTTGTTGATTGACGACTTTTCCGGAAATTGGAATTGAACCTGACGTTTGCTGGGCATACGCCAAACTGTTGCACAACAGACCACAAAGCATCAGTTTGCAACTTATTAATGATATTATTTTCTTCATCATTTAGCTATATTTGGTGTAATAAACTTATTTATAATCTCATAGGTTAACGTGTTATACAAGTTAGTAGCCTTCATTTTGCCCTAATTCTGGGTTGATATCGATCTCTCTACGTGGAATAGGAAATATCAATTCATGGTTTTGCACGGTAAAATTTAAGCCCTTGCCCACAAAAAATGCATTCATGGTTTCCTGGGTTTTTCCCGTCCGCAACAAATCGAACCAACGATGCGCCTCATACGCCAATTCCAGTCTTCTTTCCTTCGCTATGGATTCACGCATATCTTCTTTAGTACTGATTTCCAGCTCTTCCAAATCTGCGCGGGAACGGACCATATTGAGATAAGCCTGTGCTCCATTTACATCATCATCTTCATTCAATGCTTCAGCATACATGAGGAGGACATCGGCATAGCGTAAAACGGTAAAATTAACGGAACCATCCCTCGGGTTTTCTGCATTTAGATCCACAAACTTCAACCCGTGCCGGCTATATTCTTTCACTCCATTAGGTCGGATCGTATCACCTACGGAAGCCTGCTTCCTAGCATCGCCTTCTTCGTAGGCATCCATAAGATCTAGAGACGGCGTAATTCGTCCGGAGCCCTGTTGATTATTAGCTAATAATCCTGTTGAAGCTGGGGTGAATAATACCGAGTACTCGTTCCCTTGGTTAAAACCAGAGATAAATTTTAATTCGAAGAGGGACTCCCTTGTATTACCATTTCCAGGACTAAAAAGAGTTTTGTAATCCGGTTCTAAACTATATACGTTTCTTTCAATTAAACTCCCCAACGTATGTATTGCCTCCGTATACTGGTGACGTGTTAAATAGACTTTGCCTAACAATCCTTGTATGGCGCCCAAAGAAACCCTTCCTTTATCTTCTTGGGAATCATCAACTGCTAATTCTTCGGCCTCTTTCAAATCTTTGATGATCTCAGTATATACGTCTTCCAGAGACTTCAAGGTCAAGTCGGCATTGGCTATATCTTCTGGACTCCGAAATTCTCCGTGTGTGATAGGAGATCGTCCAAAAATTTGGACCATCAAAAAATAACTGTATGCACGGATAAATTTTGTTTCGCTCGCAATTCTTGCTTTGCTTTCCATACTTAAGTCAGACTGCTCTAGCCGTACAAGTAGGATGTTTGCTCGCGCGATCGTAAATAAAACCTTTGTCCAAAACCCTTGAACAATCGTATTGGACGGTGTTATATTCATCTCGTCAAACTCCATTTCGGCAACGGAAGAGGAAGATATAGATACCTCAGCATTATCCGAAGTCAATTCGGCAAGATAGAAAATCTCATGCGTATATATCTCCCTAAAAGATGCATATACGCCGACCAGCGCATTTTCGAAATCAGCTTCCGTTTTATAGAAATTATTTTCATTGATTTGATGTTCGGGTGAAAGCGCTAGAAAATTGTTGCAGGAGCTCAAAAAAAGCAGAGACAATGCAACACAAACAATATATTTTTTCATTTCAGTAAGATTATTGGGTTAACGGATATTCATTCTAATGCCTAATGTAAAGGTTCGAGGTAATGGATATGAAAAATAATCTATACCACTCGCAGCAATATTATCTCCCGTCGAACTACCTTCAGGATCATAACCGGGGTAATCCGTAAATGTATACACATTTGAGACATCAGCAAACATATCGATCGCGGGCAATTTGGAACGGAATATATTGGACGGCAACTTATATGCTAAATTGACATTCCGGATACGGACAAATGAGGCTTCGAACAGATATCTGGAATTAATACCAATCCCTCTAGCATAATCATTCCGTATCGCTCTCGGCACAAATCCATTACCAGGATTTTCTTCCGACCTCCAGCGATCATTGACCAACGCCAGTTGATTTTGAACACCTGCTGAATTCATAATAATCTCTGCGCCTTGAAAATACATTTTCTGACCATACGATCCCGTTAAGCTCACACCCAAAGAAAGGCTTTTATAGGTAAACTGATTATTGAATCCAAAAGTATATTTTGGCCACGGCGTGCCAACGAAGGTTTTATCATCGTCTGTAGTCCGTCCATCACCGTTAGCATCATTAAATTTAAGATCGCCCGGTTGCGTGTTCGGATGCTGCAAAGGGCTAGCATGCACTTCATCCCAGTCTTTGAATACGCCTGTCGCTTCCAACAAAAAGAAACTTGAAATGGGCTGACCTACCTGTGTAGCTTGGTAGGCCGAACTTAATATCCTAGCAGATGAAGTATTTAAGGCCAGAACCTTATTTCTATTGAAACTTACATTAAAATCGGTATTCCACTGAAAAGATCCGCTCGCTATGTTCCGTGTATTTAATGCAATCTCCAAACCTTTATTTTCAAGCTCACCGATATTTTGCGTCACGGAACCAAACCCAGTAGCTGCGGGCAGTAACGTATTTAACAACAAATCCTTTTTCATATTGCGGTACGCATCCACTGTTAAGACTATACGATGATTAAATAGCGCCAGGTCGAGCCCAAAGTTGGTCTGTAAAGATCGCTCCCACGTTAGGTTTTCATTGGCGAGGGTTTGCGGTGTCACACCAAGCAATGGTTGCCCATTACCGACATAAGGAACAATACCTAACAGCCCGATATGGGCATAATTTCCTATTAAATTATTACCCGACGCGCCGTAACTCGCCCGCAGCTTCAGATCATCTATAAACGACAACGATTTCATAAACTCTTCATCTGATAACCTGTATCCTAAAGACGCGGAAGGGAAGGTACCCCAACGATTGTTAATCCCGAATCTCGAACTTCCATCCCGGCGTACAGTACCCGTTAATAACCATTTCCCCATAAAACTGTAGTTAACCCGGGCTAGCCACGACAACATCGCCCATTCTGTGATATAATTCGTTCCAGCATTCACATTTCCACCGGCTAAATAAGGAATCAAATCCGTCGGAAAATCCATCGCCCCAGCCTGTAGCATATTTAAGCTTTCTTTCTGCGCTGTAAACCCTACAACGGCATCTATTTTATGATCCTCTCCAAAGTTCGTCGTATAGTTCACCGTATTTTCATTTAACCAATTTAATAAAGCACTGTTGTGGGCACCTGCAGTTGCCGGGCTCGTTTTAGCACCCCACTCACCAATCTGCGATGATTTCCAGAGGCGGGTCGACCCAGTCACATAATTCACCCCTATGGACGTTTTTATCGACAATCCGTCTAAAAGATTATACTGAAGATAATTATTGGTAAAAATATTCGCGGAATTCCGCTTATCACTGAATTCATCAAGGATTAAATAGGGATTCTCGACCGGTACACCTAATGGATCCAATAATTCTGAACTATAGGAACCATCGGCTTGGTAAATAGGCATCGCAGGCGAATTTGCCAGAGCAGCAGCAATTAACCCTCTTGTCCCCAAATGCCCTTCGGCACGTGCAAAATTCCCATGCGTATAGGAACCCGCCAAGGATACACCAAGAGACAACCGATTAGATAACCTAATATCTATATTGGAACGCATATTATATTTATTGAAATCGGACTTTTTGATTATCCCTTGTTGATTATAATAGCCTAAAGAAACCATATAATCTACCGACTCACCTCCGCCCGTCGTCGAAAGTTGATAATTCTGCAGTGGGGCCGTTCTAAAAATCTGATCCTGCCAATCTATATTCGTCGTTAATGATTCGGGATTACGAAACTCCGGGCGTACCCGCGTCCCCCCCGTTCTTACATCATTCGGATCTGACGCATTCCCTCCCGCATAAACCCACGCGTTGTCTCGTCCCTCCGCATGAAATTCTGCAAACTCCTGCGCATTCATCATTTTCAACTTATTGGCCACGTTTTGAAAACCTCCCGCCGCTTCTAAATGAACGGTAGGGCTTCCTCTTTTTCCCTTTTTCGTGGTAACGATAATCACACCGTTGGCTCCTCTCGATCCGTAAATAGCAGTCGCAGACGCATCCTTTAAAATTTCAATGGACGCAATATCAGAAGGATTGATACTACTCAACGGATTAATTTTAGAGGCGGTGTTATTGGCCATTCCTTCTGATGAATAGGAATTTCCATTAAAACTAGACACATCCGACCCACTTCCACCGGCACCAATGGCATAACCGTCAATTACATATAAAGGCTGGTTACCACCCGTAATCGAATTAATCCCCCGAATAACGATATTTACATTCCCTCCCGGAGCCCCTGTCGTCTGGGTAATTTGCGCTCCGGCTACTTTTCCCTGCATCATTTGATCGAAACTAGCCGCAGGTCCCGGTTGTAGGTCTTGTGGAGATAAACTAGTTACCGAGCCTGTTATGTCTCTTTTTCGCTGTGTACCATAGCCCACAACAACTACAGAATCCAGACTCTCGGTAGATCTAATTAACTTTACATCGTAAGCACTTTCTTTTCCAACAACAATTTCAACAGGGTCGTAACCCAAGAAATTAAACCGTAACAAATCGCCCGTCTTTGCTTCTATCGAATATTCTCCCAAATTATTCGTACTCGCTGCCTGGCCACCGCCCGCAACTTTAATGGTTACACCCTGCAAAGGAGTTAACATATCGGCGTCCAAAGCCTTCCCCGTAACGGTGCGGATTTGCGCTTTTGCACTAAAAACAGAAAGACAGTATATCAGCAGGAGAAATCCAAACAGCAGTTTGGTTAAATACTTTTTGTTCATAACAACAATTTTATAGTTTAAATAGGTTTACGCACTATCCAGGATACAAATATGTTTAAGCTATTTAATTAAAAATACCGAAAGTTTATAATTCATATACACACAAGGCATTAAGAGTACACACAACTTAACGCACTATGTTAATACAAAACAAACATATCGCTTTTTTTTAGAAAACAAAAATTTTTTAAAAAATATAATTACGGATGAAAAAAATGGCTACGACGGTGATAAATATATACTTACCCCTAACGCGTTATCATAATATCGTCATGTGGGAATCCCCCGAGGATGGTTCGGGAGCAAAGGATACTTAGAAGGAGAAAAGAGCTAACGATCAATCATAAAACTTCCAGGATACTCCAAATCGTAAATTCGCATCCTGCATCGGGTAACGACGTACCGTGTAATACCCCTTAGGATAGACAAACTGGTTAGCAAAGTTATAGGAGATGAACAAGTTTACGCGGTCGATATTGCCGGTAAACCAAAAATCGACGATGGGGTAGGTAGAATATTCTATCCCTACGTTATCATTGTAGAATTGCCCCACATTAATAGCGTATGATGGCGAGCGGAAAGGGGTGTTAAACCGTACATCCGTCCCTAACCGAAAGTCCATTACGTTATACAGCTTGTTTGCGTAATAGAAACTATGCCAGGTGTATAATTCAGGGATTGCCAGTATATCTTGTGCATCTGTTTTCTGATACACGGCAAGATTGTCAAAATGAAAGCGGCCCAAACGAAACTTCTGACCGACGGAGACTTTCAACAGGTTCATATTGCCCGATTGCCCGGGTGTTATTTGTCTCAGGAACAGCTCATCATTATCCGGATTATCAACTTCCCGAAAGTAGAGGTACTTATCCATTAGAAAATATTCTGCCTTGCCGTGAAAACCGAGCTTGTTGTTCATATAGGCAAAGGATAGGTTTTGTGTCGTGGTTTTGTCCCAGCTATGGTCCCATTGATGATAGGTATAGTTCATTAAGTTAAACACCATTTCGGGCGATTTATTTTGTGAATAGGCTCCGATACGCACCCTACCCACATTTTCGCTCAACAAAATATCTGCATTAGCTTCATAAAGAAAGTCCCCTGCATTACGTCCGACAGCGATTTGGTTCACATTAGCCTGTAACTGGATCCGATCACTAAACTGATAGCTCAAGGCACCCTTTAGCATACTGTTTTGAAAGAATTCGCTTGTCAAACTATCTTTATACCAGATTAGGTCGTTTTGAAAACCTAGATCGAGCTTCGCTTCATTTTTAAACACACCCTTTCCCCGCAAATAAAAGCTGTAGGTAAATTCGTTGGTTATATTCGTAATCGTTGTGGTGTCTTCTACTCGCGCGAAGTCCCCATAAGGGAATGCTCCTTCCAAGTCTTCTTCATTTTTGAAGAACGTGAATCTCCTTTGGCGAAAAGATGAGTTATGTGCAACAGTATTCGTAGGACGCACCTCCATCTCCGGAGTTCCCCGGTTTAGGGTGTCTAATCTGCCTAAATAGTAAGATTGCCGCAGAAAGACACCGTTGTCTTTCCATTTATGATGAGGACGATTCGCCTGCCGTCCACTCAGCCTCACCGGATAGCCCATGTTGGACATACTGGAAGTATCTTTAAACACATCCTGCATGTACACATTCCGGTCTACAACCGATCCATTTTCTGGCGAGCTTAAGTTATTGAATGTGGCATTCATCAACAAGTTGTAACGCAGACTTTTCGACTCATACCAAGTAAACACCGACGCCTTCCGGTCATTATAATCTTGATTCACATAGTAACCATCCGTATTGGTGGCGTAATATTCCGCACCGACGTTCCATTGCGGATTAATGTTTTGTGCTATTCGGGCGCGAAAAACCTGATCGTTGAAAAAGAAACCTACAGCATACAATTCAGAATAGCGTGCTCGTGCACGAAAATATTGAATAGAATCAGATTTTATCAAATATCTTTCCAATGCATGGAACCCCGGCTGGAAACCTATCGTTTTGTTCGGGTTGAACAACAGGTCGCGGGAAGCCAAACCATAAGACCCCAGATTAATCGTAGGATTCCATGGAACGTTCTGTTTGTTATAATACTGAAAATTAACGTGCGTGGTATCAATCTGTACAGTACGCGTACTCTGCTTTAGCATATCGAGCGTAGCATAGCGTACATATTTTGCCGTAAACACAACAGAGTCCTTCTTATTGTCCTCCTTGGCACGAGCCGAATCCAACGCACTGCTAAACTCCTCCTCCACCTGTGCGGAAACATACGTCGTCGCTAGGAGGATAAAAGAAATTAAAACGAAAACCTGCTTCAAGTACCTGTCCATCAATACCAGTTTGTTCTAAGTTTAATCGCAAAAATAAGCTAAAATTTTCATTGGAATAATTTATTTTTTTGGCAATGAAGCTTGCATGAATTATTGATATCCTTTTTTGAATGGGCAATTCATGCAGGTTTCATCTGTGTAATTATTTATGCCTATACGGCTGCATTTATTGCAATGCTATCAATTCTTTTAGAATCATTGTCATTTTTGGCTCTGCTTCGGCTGCCACGCGTACTATTTCTGCGAAGGAAACAGGTTGTAGTTCGGCATGAAATCCTTCGTCCGTCACAACCGAAATAGCAAAAACTGGTAAGCTCATGTGATTTGCTACAATAACTTCCGGCACAGTACTCATGCCCACAATATCGCCCCCGATAATACGCATATAGCGGTACTCGGCTTTTGTTTCCAAATTAGGACCGGGGGTTGATACGTAGATAACTTTATGCGCTCTGTACTTTAAACGGTCTGCAATCTCCAATGCTTGCTGTATCATGTCCTTGTTATATGGTTCACTCATATCCGGAAAACGAGGCCCTAAATCATCATCATTAAGCCCACGAAGTGGGTTGTCAGGAAGTAAATTGATATGGTCTTCTATAACACCGATGTCGCCTTTCAGAATATCCGAACTAAGTGATCCCGATGCATTAGATACAAATAGCTTTTGGATACCTAAAGCTTTCATAACCCGCACAGGAAATGTTATCGTCTGCATGTCATACCCTTCGTAATAATGAAACCGCCCTTGCATGGCGACTATCCGACGTCCATTCAGCATGCCAAAAATCAACTTTCCGCTATGAAATTCGACGGTCGAAATAGGGAAATTAGGGATATTGGAATACATCATCTGGAATTGTACGTCTATTTCTTCGACCAACTTACCGAGGCCTGTCCCTAAAATAATACCAAACTCTGGGGAGAAATCCCCTATTTTTCGACGAATGGTGGTTACGGTTTCTTCTATTAAATGATACATATAGGTCTAAAGGTATAAAGTAAAAAACAAAAAGTGAAAAACAAAAAAGAGAGACTTTAAAGTCTCTCTTTTTTGTGGGAAATACTGGGTTCGAACCAGTGACCCCTACCTTGTCGAGGTAGTGCTCTAAACCAGCTGAGCTAATTTCCCTGAGCGAAGTTGTTTGAATGGCTCAAAGATAGTTGATTTGGAATCAAAATTAAAATTTATTTCACTTTACCAGGCGAAGTAGCCCACAACATGAGGAATATCGTCAATCCGTTATAAACAATCAATTCAAAGCCTATACGGTAGCTCGTATGCGGAATAACGTAGTACGTATTTAACAAATACCATAAAATCGGCGATAGGATACAGAAGTAAGGCACCAAGCTATCCTTTACCTTATTTCGGGTGAGGATACCAAAGGCAAATAAACCTAACAGGGGACCATACGTATAACTTGCCGCTGTAAAAATAGCTGTGACTACGGAATCATCGTTTAATAAACGGAATATTAAGATTACCAGTAACATCACGATACTAAACGCCAGGTGCACGATGTTCCGTTTACGCACTAGTGCTTTTGCGTTCGGATCTGTAGTTTTATTAAATCCTAGAAAATCCACGCAATATGATGTTGTCAATGCCGTCAGCGCAGAATCGGTCGTTGCGAAGGTTGCAGCAGTTAGTCCCATCATAAAAATGACCCCTGCTGCTAAAGACAGATGGTTTAGCGCTATCTCCGGATAGAGGTAATCGGGTGTGCGGAACATGCTAATATCAATCCCTTTTTCTGCCACATAAATATAAAGCAACGCACCGACGGCCAGGAAAAATAAATTGATCACAACAAATATTCCCGTAAACGTAAGCATATTTTTCTGCGCTTCACCAATCGTCTTCATGCTTAAGTTCTTCTGCATAAGATCTTGGTCAAGCCCCGTCATGGCAATTGTTACAAATGCACCACCAATGATGTGCTTCCAAAAATGATTTCGGTCTCCCAATAAATCTTCCCACACCACAATCTGGGAATAAGAACTCACTTTTACCCGCTCGAAAGCTTCCAGCAAAGAAATCCCTAGGCCGTCGGCCATAAAATAAATAGAAAGAATTACCGCCAATAACAAACAGAATGTTTGGAGCATATCGGTGATAATTATGGTTTTAAGCCCGCCTTTGTTCGTGTATAACCATATCAGTATCAGACAGCCTGCTACAGTTACCCCAAACGGTACGTTCCACGCATCAAAAATAAATTTTTGTAGAATGATGGCTACCAGATATAATCGGAAGGCTGAACCGATAGTTCGGGATATCAAAAAGATCATTGCTCCCGTCTTGTAGCTTTTATGTCCTAATCTGTCCTCCAAATAAGTATAAATAGAAGTAAGATTCATCCGATAGTAAAGCGGTAATAACACATAGGCAATTACCAAAAAACCTAGTGCATTCCCCAACACAAACTGAAAATAACTAAAGTTTGAAATACCCACGGCTCCTGGCACGGAGATAAATGTCACGCCTGATAAGGCGGTCCCTATCATCCCAAAAGCGACCATATACCATTTAGAGTTTTTGTTCGCCACGAAGAACGTAGCATTATCGGAAGTTTTGCGGGATGTAAAATAAGATACGCCCAGCAATATACCGAAGTACACAAACAAAAATATCAAGAGTGTGATTGGCGACATGGGTGGTTTTTAAGATTTTAAAGATTGGTAACTTTCAATCGCTTTGCGCACATTGCCGTACCGCTCCAACAATGCCGAAGCAGCCTCTTGGTCCAGACCTGTCTCTTCCATGACCATCCGTACTCCCCGGGCCACCAATTTAATATTAGACAATTGCATATCGACCATTTTGTTCCCTTTTACCCGTCCGAGTTGAATCATGACGGAAGTACTCAACATATTGAGCACCAGTTTTTGTGCGGTGCCTGATTTCAACCGTGTGGATCCAGTAACAAATTCAGGACCTACGATCACTTCTACCGGATATTGCGCTTCCTCCGCAATAGGCGAGCTGCTGTTACAAACAACACAACCCGTCACCAACCCTTCGGCGTTTGCGCGCCTCAACCCACCAATGACATAAGGTGTCGTCCCAGAGGCTGCGATGCCAATAATGACATCATTTTCATCGACATCATATTCTTCCATATCTTTCCAAGCCTGTTCCATATCATCTTCCGCAAACTCCACAGCTTTACGGATAGCAGTGTCTCCGCCAGCTATCAATCCGATTACCCAGTCAAACGGAACGCCAAAAGTCGGCGGGCATTCCGAAGCGTCCAAAATTCCTAGACGGCCACTGGTTCCTGCTCCGATATAAAACAACCTTCCCCCCTTTTTCATTTTCTCGACCGTGATTTTCACCAGTGCCTCCAATTGTGGAATTGCTTGTTCTACGGCCAATGGCACTGTTTTGTCTTCTTTATTCATGCTGGTCAATAACTCGTTGACCGACATTTTATCTAAGTCTTGATAGTTCGACTCCTTTTCCGTAACTCTTACCATTTTAATCATTAATCTTCTTCACTACAAAGGTGCAAATTCTAAACTAAAACACGCACAAACACGCACGGATACTTTAAAAAAATATCCCCCTCACCTGCGTTTTATTCTTTGTCGAGGTAAAGCTTCATCATTACACCATCCATTGTGGAGATAATTACATGGTTAGACCTCAAAACAAATATAGGATTTATCATAGCATTTGAAAGTTTATACTGCCACAAAACTTCTCCATTCTTGACATCAACGCCCGAGAGAAGACCAGAATGGCTTGGTACAAATACTTGCTTGCCGTTGGTCGCTATGGCAGAGGGGGCCAGCTCGTATGGCAACTGTAATGTTGATCGCCAAGCGATATCCATGCTATCCGCCGTCGTGGATATGCCAAGCAGATTGCCATCCATTGTTTTCACGTACACATAACACCCATCGTCCGAAAGCCCCATTGACTCGCGAACACGAATGGTATCTTTTTTTTCGCGCCAGATGACTTCTCCTGTTACAGCATCCAGACAGGTCATATAGCGATCCGGGGTAACAATAAAAATACGGTTGTTCGTCGCTACGGGATAGCACGCAGCCGCTGAGAGCATGCGGTTTTTATGTCCATTGTCCCACGACCATTGTAACTGGCCGGTCTTCTTGGACAGCGCATAAAATCCATTTCCCCAATCACCAAATATCACTTTATCCTTATACAGTGTCGGTTTCCCGGAGACGTATCCTTGAAGCCGATCGAAGGTCCATTTGATTTTTCCTCTTTTTACATCTATTGCTCGGAATATCCGGTCAGAACCACCCACAAAAGCTATCCCTTTCTCGATTACCGCACTGCCCAATACCGCTTTGTCTGTTTTTATCTGCCATTGCAATTGACCGGTGTCCGCATGCAGACCATATATCGTTCCATCTGAAGAACCGACAATTACGGTATTCTTCCAGACTGCAGGTGTAGCATAAACTTTGCCTCCTGTTTGGTACGTCCACACTTTCTTTCCTGTGTTTACATCGAGTGCAAAAACTTGTCCGGCGGTATTACCTGTTATGAGCAAATTCCGATAACTTGCCATACCTGCTCCCAAATCTGCATCATCTTGAAATCGCCAGACTTCTTGTACCTGGCTAGCATACGTACCGTTTACGGAAAAATCAGGCCGTTTATAGACGGCGGTAGCTTGATTAAATTGGTGATTTTTTAGTGGTATGTTCGTCCAACTTGCCTCGGTTTTCCATAATGGCCTGCGCACGGTATAGGTGGCCGCCCCATTTTCAACGGAGATAATGTTGTAACCGCCTACGGAATCTTTTGCCCGCAAATTGGAGCGCCCCATGACGCCGGGAATCCCTTCCCAATTGTACACGCTGTTGTTATGCCCATGTCCGCACATGGCCAATTGCACATTTCTTTGTTTCAGACGGTCAACCGCTTCGTACCAGTTATTCAAAGATGAGTCCAACGGATAATGGTTAATAAAGATCAATGGGGTCTCTTTGTCCGGATTTGCTCTGAATACCGAGTCCATCCACACCAAGTTCTCCCGGGGTATCTGCCCCGGGCTCATGCGCATATTAGGCCCCGATGTTGTCCCCATAAACAGATAGCCTTTATGGCGAAAGAAAAAAGTTTCATCGCCAAATACTTTTCTAAATGAATTGGCACCGCTTTCTGACCAGTTGCTGTCGTGGTTGCCAGGTAATACGTATAGGGGTAAAGACAGGCTATCCAAAATCTGCTTTGCCAAGGCGAGCTCTTCGTCCGAACCGAATTCGGTTACGTCTCCCGACAGGATAACAAAATCAATATCACTTTGCTGGTTAAGGTCCCGAACGGTGCGCCTTAAATCCTCGGCACCAGTTGATCCTCCCACATGGGTGTCGGTTACCTGTGCGAACTTGAAGGGTTGTTGGCCGTAAACAAGGGCAACAAGGCACAATATGCTGATTAAACAAAATAGGAACTTTTTCAAATTGTCGTGCGTTTATACCTACCAATATAGGTATTCTTCTCTTAATTCTTTTCGACTAGATCAGACGGTTTCGATTCTTGGTGGTCAACACCTAATGTTGCAACCGAATAACCACCCTTTTTATCGACTGCTATTGTATGCTCTTCGGTAATGGCTAGCACTTCCCCCTTTCTATCGGCACCTGAAGCAACTACCGGAAAATAATAAACAACAGACTTTACATTCCCAGACGTACTCCATTTTAACCGATTTCCTTCTATACGTACGTTAGCTGCTGAAGTGGGTGCCGCATCGTTCGAGCGACCAAGAAACGGCATCACACCAGGTTTTTCGTACAGCGAGCTTAATTTATCGGTAATACCGATTTTATTATCTAATACATATTTTGCACTGTACATCGCGCTTCCCACTATCTTTTTGTTCTTTTTTGCCATGTCTATCTGCTTTTCCAATTCGGTTGTTGACTGGAAGGCCGCAGGTTGTGCAGAATCGCCAAATTTATAAAACCCATGGCCGATAACGACAGGGACGTCATAAGCAAATTGTGTCCATATACCTAAGTTGGTCTGGAAATCATTGTAGTTATTTCCTATCTCTTGATAAAGTTGTGGTATCAACAGATCCAACCATCCTTGTTGGCACCATTTTGCAACATCGGCATAAAGGGTGTTGTAATTATAATCTTTGCCCGCCGCGGGAGATATGGAAAACACGACCCCTGGTTTTGTGGCTACAATGGCATTATGAATACCTTCTATCGCCTTGTCTACATTTGCACGGCGCCACGCCTGGATCGTGCTGAAACCCGATCCGTAAGTTTCGTAATCAGCTTGATCGGAAACCATGACACCGGCGGAGGACGGGTCTGGATAAAAATAATCATCTAAATGCACTCCATCTACATCGTATTTACTGATCAGCTCCTTCACAATATCCGCTATACGTTTTCTTACCTCCTCCCTAGCGGGATTGTATATCTGGATTTTTTCGTGACTCACCACCCAACTTGCATTTATTGAACTATGCAAAGGTGGATAAGCTGTACCGTTATTCGCTCGTGTGGCAATCCGATAAGGGTTCATCCAAGCATGAAATTCAATGTCCCGGGCATGTGCTTCTTCAATTAGAAACGTTAGAATATCGTAACCGGGGTCTTTTCCTCTTGTACCTGTAATAGAGGTTGCCCAAGGCTCGTAATCTGAAGCATAATAGGCATCACCCATTGCCCTTACCTGAAAGAATATCGTATTGACATTCATTTCCTTAAATTTATCCAAGTAAGCGAGATACTTTTGTCGCTGACCAGCAACGGTATAATCACCCAACGGCCAATCTAATCCCCAAGCTGTCGTCAGCCACACGGCGCGCATTTCTTTAGCGGGATAAACCAGTCCATTTGGGTCCGGCCCCGGTGGTTCGGGTTCCGGCGTATCTCCGGGTGAGTCTTTGGAACAGCTGTAGATAGAGAATATCAAGGATAAACCCAACATTAATTTTGTGATATGCTTTATCATTCGACCAATCTTTTAAATTTATTTTTCTAATAATCCATCCAGGAGTCACTCTAACTCCCGGATGGATCAGCTTAATCTTCTTCTATATTTACCGGGAACTCAATGATGGCAAAGCCCCCATCTGTCACCGCTCCATAAAGCATGAGCTTCTCATCGTTTCCTTCTCCATCTTTCACAATGTGAAAACCGGTTTGCGATGCCGGAGCAATATTCGTTACACCATTGATTAAGTATTGATATACCGGCTCTTTATTGGTACGTTGGGAAAAACTAGTCAACGCAGCAACAATATCCCGACCGACCGTAATATTATATACTTGCAACATGCCCACTTGGTCGCCCGTGCGCGGCACAGTTACGACTAACAAGTAACGCTCCCCGTTGAAATCAATAACTCGAGCATCAGTAGCATTTGTAGGTAGCGCCGCTGCCGGCATGGTGTAAGAAACTGATCCTGAAGAACTAACAACTGCAATTGGCTTGTCTAGCCCCGTTACGAGACTAAACTCGCTATTTGCTGCTTGTAAATACGACGACCATTGCCCATACGCCACAGCTGTATTGATTACTCGTTGATCGACAACATCTGTATAATTTTGAATCTGTATACGAATAACCTCCGTTCCCATACTAATCCAGTAAGCGTAGCCATTGCCCTGATCATCCAAACTAATCGAGAAATTATCACCATGTCGTGCACCCGCCCCAGACAGGTTGGACGGGAGAATATTTGCAATCACTTCCGGTTCCTGAGATGGATTTGTCCAATGATATAATCTAACTGGTTGAGCCGCGCTCGTCGAAAGGTTAACTACATACGTATGACCATTGACCTGCGCCCCCATATTCCAAAGAAAAGTTCCCGCATTCATACCGGCGGTATTAACAGGTATCCGGTTAATCGTATTGTTTTTAAGGTCGTCTACATCCAATAAGTGCACACCTGTACCTCCCCGACTGACAATCAAAACATGTTCTCCATCAAAACCTGTACCTCGTGTCACCATTCCCGTAAACGCCTCATACGTGGGATTCCCCATTTCATTTGCGGAGTAATCATACACCGCTGGTTTGGTAAAATCAGCTCCATAAACTGGAACTTTCAATCTTAACGTTGCTAAATATTCTCGGAAACGAGGCTCATGCACCACTTTCAAGACGATAGTGGTTTCCGACTCTCCTTCTTCAAACTTCACGTCAAATATTTCTTTTTCTAATCTCGCACCATCGGACACCTCAACTTCAAATGTTAAGTTTCCAAAGTTGGTTAAAGTATCAATTCTCGGAAACGAAACCCGCTTTGTTTCTTCATCTACCATTCCCTCTACCACTACATCTCCATTTTCACCCGTATTTATTATCCGGACCGATTCTAAAACGGTATAGTTGGCAGACGAGTCTATTGCTCCCGGCAAATCATCTTCGCAAGCTGTCATTCCAAGTAGGCATACGAAAAGTATTAATAAGCCCCCTTTACACCATATATCTGTTCTTTTCATGATAAATTCATTTTTGCATATAAAAACATATTAGTTCTCCGGCCATCCCTCTGTCTGCTCTAACACATAACCGCGTATGGCGTATTCATCAATCTGCTGTCGCCCAATAGGAGTTAAATACGGATTGATATTTGGCTGATTCAGAAATGGTAAACGCGGACCATTGCTTGTTCTTCTATAAAACCCGATCATTTCATCCCCATTAGCACCATTATAAATTATTTCATTACCATCTAAATCCACCACGGCCAACAGATCGATATTACCTCCACTTAGCTGAGTAGGAAGTTGTTGGGGAAAATTCACCCATCCTCCAGAAAGCAAATCGCTATTCAAGTCGTTATCCATATACTCAACTTTACCCCATCTTCTCAAATCCAATAATCTTGATGTCTCAAAAGCAAATTCCATTCGACGCTCCCTTCTGATTTCCCACAACAATGGAGAAACATCCTGATCCCGATCTGGATCAGATGAAATAGCAGCAAGCTGCAAATGAGCCGTTTTCTGCACACCTTTGGCTTCCGCTTCGGGAGCTAATGGTCTATCGCGGATTTTATTTATTGACCGATCGATTTCATCTTGTGTGACGGGCGCACCACCAATCTCAGCCAATTCCGCTTTTGCTTCAATCCAATTTAACAACATTTCGGCATAACGTAATACGGGCGCGTCCGTTTCGTTTCTACTGCCTGTAAATTCGGCCGGCATAGCCCCCCCATCTTCTTTCACTAGCTTTTCTACCTCTCTTGGCAAAAACTTCGTAATGTAATATAAGCTCCCTCTATTTAAGGGTTCAGGCTTAGAATAAAAAGTGGCTTCAAATCGGGAGTCACGTGTTTTAATCAAATTATCTAAATGAAATTCATCCGCACCATTCAAACCTGATTCCTGCCAAGGTCTACCATCCGCACATAAATAGGCTTTAATCAGATCCGTAGAGGGTCCATTATTCGTCGATTCTGCTAAATTTCCGTAAGAAGCAATAGAATGCGTGATACCCACTGCGGCGTCGTAATTACGATATAACACCATGTCTTGGTTACCTCGAAGCTCATCCGAGGCAAAGAGAGATTTATAGTCGGTCACGATATTGTACCGTCCACTGGACATGACCATTTGTGCTGCTTCCACAGCCAACTCTAGAAACTTCTTAGCCTGCTCATTATTATTATAATAATACTTTTGCCATGTACCTTCATACAAAGCCAATCTGGATACAAAACCAGCCACCACATAACGATCAACTGTGAGCGCTCTATCACCATCCGTTAATCTAACGTTGTCTAATGCATAGCGCCAATCATCGTAAACAGCATTCATAACTTCGTTTCGCGGGGTCCTAGGTTTATACAGATCATCCGGGTCTGTATCAGATACGACATGACCGTAGTAAGGCACATCTCCATAAGATCTGACAAGGTCAGCGTATTCAAAGCCACGGAAGAATCGACCTATCCCTATCCAATGTGCTTTATCTTCCTCTTCCAGCACATCTCCCATACGGGTTTCAATACGGTCTAACATGAGATTTAACGAACGAATAGTCGTGTAGCTCCATATCCCGCTGTTTGGAACCGCCCGTGTAAAATTTGGCTGGTTGCCCTGTATAACCATGTCGTCACTATTCGTATAGCCTACTAGCGGAGCACCACCTGTACTCGTTCCGGTATTATACCCAGTAAAAAAACTGGTATAGTATTTATTGGCATATAAGCGTAGTTTTTCTTCAGAATCCCAAGCTGTATCATCGTTTTCTGAAGTCAGCGGCGGTCTATCTAAGAATTTATCACACGCGGAAAACGCCAGAACCCCGATGACTAATAATATTTTAGTTACAATTTTCATTTCTTTTCCCTTTTAAGATTAAAAACCTATAGATACTCCCATGGAAGCAGATTTAAACGGTGGATTCGACGTACCTGTCCGACCCAAGTTATAATTCCCACCTTCTCTTAACATCGAATGCCCTGAAATAGCTTCCGGATCAATCGGAAGTCCTCTTAAATTATCAAATGTGATAAAATTCTCTAAAGACACATAAATACGAGCACTAGCTATATTAGCCTTGTTCAACATCGATGTAGGTAGATTGTAACCTACCGTGATGTTTTTGATTTTCAAGTAGGACATGTCCAACATATATTTAGACTGTGGACGCATAACGTAATTAGAGTTGGATCCATTCATGTTCCACGCTCTTGGATAAAAAGCATCCGTCCGATCTGATTTCCAATAGTCACCTGCGATAGCCTGTGGCATTGCACCCTCTTTGGAAAAATAACCCGGAATCGCCAACTGACCATCCCCCCAGATACTACGCTTGCCAACTCCTTGTAGAAAAACAGATAGATCAAACCCTTTCCAATCGGCACCTACGCGAAACCCAAAGTCATAACGCGGTGTAATGTTACCTATAACAACACGATCACCTGAATTTCCATTCGTCGAGTTTCCAGCATCGATATAACCATCCCCATTGATATCCACAAACTTTACATCGCCAGGACTGATCAATAAAATCTGATTGCCATCTTCAAAGTATGTTTGGTAGACTGGGTTATCGCCTGCTAGCATATTCGTCCGTTTACTGGTCCCTTGCCAGACGATATCTGTCTGTACAAAATTCCCATTGTCATCGTACACAAAATCCTCCGCCTGAAAAAGTCTGTCTGTTACAAACCCAAATACATCACCATATCGACGACCGGTAGAGTACGTTGTACCTAAACTGCGATCTTCCCATGGCAATTGCCAGTCTGCACCTTTTGTAATAAAGGTAACGGCATCCGCGACGTTGGCATGGAATGTAAGTCCCAGTCCATTATCAAATCGATGGTTAAAATCAGCTGCAATTTCCCAACCCCGTGTACGCAGGTTTCCATAATTTCCCGCAGGGACACCAGTTCCAAATGTGGCCGGCAAGAAGTCGCCTCCCACAATCATGTTCTTCGTATAGCGCTGAAACCATTCTGCCGTCAAACCTAACTTATTATTAAAAAATCGAAAATCTAACCCTACATTCAGGTGTTCAATATCTTGCCAAGTAATATCTCTTGAAACCGCGCCCGGTGTTCCCAACTGGAAAAACTGCTCACCTCCAGCGTTCAACCACGAGTTTTTCGCAATCCCCATCGTTGGGACATAAATAGAGTTGGGAACAGACTGGTCTCCAATGACGCCATACGATGCTCTTAATTTCGCAAAACTCAATACCGGTTTGAGTGGCTCCATAAAGCTTTCCTCCGAAACAACCCATCCGGCTGAAACACCTGGAAACCAACGCCACCGAAGGTGCTTCGGAAATTTTGAAGAGCCGTCGTATCTCAGATTGGCTTCAACCAAATATTTATTTTTATAGGCATAATTTACGCGTCCGAAGAAACCGACCTGCGAATCCCAGTTTGCTCCACCTCCAGAAGTCTCGGTACCTACACCCCAATTCAGCTGCGGGTTTTCGTTATTGATTAGATTTGATCGTTGCGACCAATGGCCTTCCCATGCATAGGCAACAATATTCGTTCCCAACATGAATTTCAACGCGTGATCACCCTTATCTAGATTATAATTAGTCAGTGCATTTACCGTATGACGTTTATATAAGTACGAATCCCGATAAACATATGTTTGCTCCTTAGTTGTGTGGTCGGTCAAGGGGAATTGCCAGGCTGGCATACCGCCACTCTCTACAGGAACACCATTTTCGTCCACGTGTATACGATTGCCATTCTCATCACGTAATTCTTGCACGCCATACCACGTCGTTTTTGCCTGTACATATGGCAGAGATTGACTGAGGTTTGTACTTTCTGTGTTATATGCATAGTCTGCAACAATATCCCAATTTTTCATGACATTTATCGTCGTTCCAAAATTGAGATTCAAAAACCGTTTGGCATGAATCTGATCATGCGAATTTCTGGCAGAAAAGGCTGGGTCAATTATGTCTTCCCCATTCTCCTGCACACCTACTGGGAATAAGCGACTCCAACGATATAGGTACAACCAAGGATCCGCCCCAAACCCTCCTGAATTCAATGAAAATGGATTACGCTTTCTGCTATCGGAATATCGCGCTCCTCCTCGTAAAGTCAAAAAATCATTGACTTCATGTGACAAAGTTAATGTTCCGGTAAGACGTCGGAAATCATCATGTGGTGCAGGTTTCATCATTCCTTCCTGCCCCATATAACCTACACTTAGATTATAATTAGTCTTCCCTGATCGGCCATTCATCCCTAAATTATGAATATTCGAAAACGCATTATCTTTAACCATTGTCTCCACAGGATCGTAGATCCGGTAACCAAATTTCTGCGTTCCATCCCACGACCAATCACGGCCGTAAACTACAGGGTCGTCATAATTGACTACATCTCCCCATTTCTCCTGCCATTCTTTTATTTTCTCAAAACTGTTTCTGTCAATTCGCCAAAAACCTCCAGCAGGTCCTGCCTGTTTCATGTTCTCATGTGCGTCCAGTGTATATTCTAACCCATCAATACCCGCAACATCGATTTTCTTAAAAGGAGACTGTACAATTAGGTTATTAGAATACGTAAAGTTTGTCTTATCTGTTGTTCCCCCTTTTTTTGTTGTGATCAAAATCACACCAAAAGCAGCTTTCGCCCCATATATAGCACTGGATGCCGCATCTTTCAACACCGTAATCGATTCAATATCGTGTGGGTTAACATATTGGATACTCGGTATCTCGACATTATCCACTAAAATCAGCGGATTACTACCTCCATTAGGAGATCCGACCTGTCCCCTAATTTTCATAATAGCATCAGATCCTACTTCTCCACTTGGCACCTGGATATTTAACCCAGGGATCGTTCCTTGTAATCCCCGAGCCAGATCGGGAATAGGCCTGTCACCTACTACCCTATCCATACTCACATTACTGACAGCGCCTGTCAAATGTTCGCGCTTCTGCGCACCATATCCCACAACCACGACTTCTTCCAGTGGGTTATCCTCCACTTGCAGGGTCACATTAATGGAATTGCTGGAAACCACAATGTCCTTGGGCTGATACCCTACATAGCTGAAACGCAGCGTTGTGCCCATTGGAGCGTTGATTGAAAAATTTCCGTTGTCATCCGTAGACACAGAGGTTGTTCCACCTACTATACTTACGGTAGCTCCACTAATTGCTCCATCAGCACCTGTGACCTTTCCCTTAATGATGTTTTGAACCACGTTGTCCAGCAATAAAGGAGTCACTCTCACAGTCGAGAACCCTTCCCTTGCAATGGATCCCGTCGCCGCAATCAACCCAAAAGCAACAGAAAATAGTAAAGATTTTCTCATAGCTAGTTAGTTAGTTTATTTAATAATAGATTACTTCATAAAGGTTTTCTTCTTGCATATTTTATCATAATACAAACAAGAAACGCTAAAACCAGCACTGATATAAATAACAACATTAAAAAAACAAACTTTTCTGCATTTTTTTCAGTGATTGTGCTAAAAATAAAAAAAACACGCACAAAGGCGTGTCTTCATCAATACTATCTGGAGAGCACTCTTACTCGACCTGAAACTCAAGTTTTACTTATCCGCGTTCCATCCGGGATTTTGCTTTAACTCAACCCCATTACTTTCATACAGCGAAATCTGATCCAGCGGAATCGGGTCAAGATACAATTTAACATCTACTGTTCTTTGAATAGAGGCAGACGGTATGATATACCCTTCATTAGCGCCGTCTATCGTAATGCCGTTCAACTGTTCAGATGTGTAATTTGCTTTTACGATATAAGCTCCTCTATTGTTTGTCGGGTTTTTCTCTGTGTCGGCGTATTCGAGCTTTCTCCATCGGCGTAAATCGTTCAGCCGAAGGCCTTCGAATATCAATTCGGACCTGCGCTCCCTTCTAATTTCCCAGAGAAGACTCGGAACACTCGGGTCGCGCGCAGGGTCATCATACGGTGTTCCGTTTACAGCGGGACGACCACCATTCACCTCTAGGCGTGGCAAATCCACTCCGTTTCTATTCCGAAGGACGTTGACCGTTCTATCGAGGTCGCTCTGCGTCAGCGTTCCCAACTCAGCTGCAGCCTCAGCGTAATTCATAAGTACCTCGCCGTAACGGATAATAGGCGCGTCGGTAATATTCAAGGAACCTGTTCCCACGGTTTGATTCCTGAGGCTTTCGTTCAGAAATTTCTGTACGGCGTATCCCGAGAGGGCAAAGTTGCTCACCACATTCATCATGCGCAGTTGCGGTGCTATAGTCTGTTGTAAACGCCCGTCACGATCACGCAGCGCATTAGCTACCGTCCGGTCGTTTTCGTAAAGCGGCGACAAGCCGATAGGCAGTCCGTCTGACAATAGATAGCTATCTATTGCATTTTTGGACATCCCCGCCTGTGGTTCTAGGTTATTATACGACATCGCGCTGTGCGACAAAATTCCTTCCGCATATTCTTTGAACAGTATAACCTCCCTATTTCCTTTAAGTGACTCCGAAGCAAACAAGCCACGATAGTCGTTGGAAACCGAGAAAGCACCACTGTTGATGATCTCATCCGCAGCCCATTTTGCAACCTCTAAGTACTCTGTTGCTTTCGCTTCATCGATAGCGTGGTATTTCAACCAGGTTCCTTCAAATAGAAATACCCGTGACATAAAAGCCAACACCACATATTTGTTCACTGCCTGCTGCGTCGGTCCGTCGCTGGCGCGTACATGTTCGGCGGCAAATCTAAAATCTTCCAGCACCCTGTCCATGACATAAACCCTGGAGTCCCGCGGCCGATACAAGTCAGGATCATCTTCGGTCAAAACCCGATCAATATATGGCACATCACCGAAAGCATTGACAAAATTCGCATATTCTAAACCACGGAAGAATCGCCCTACACCCAGCCAATGGTTCTGGACTTCTTCAGCGAGCTCCGCAATCGGCACACTATTGATAAAGTGATTGGCCTTACGTATACGCGAATAATAAGAACTTACGCCCGTGGGGATTTGGTTTGCAGGTAGAACTGGCGACCAGCCCCCGCCCGAAGTCGGCACATTGATTACAAACTCGTCCACAACAATCTCATTCGGGCTTATCGATATAAAATCATCGTTGATAAACTGCCCGTCATACAAGGTTCCCCTACCAAAACCACTACCATATCCTTTGAAATAGGAGTTATAAAAACCAAAGGTATAGGTCCGGATGTTGTTTTCGGACGACCAGAACGCTGGATCCGTCAATTGATCTAGCGGATCTTTCGTTAAAAAATCATCGCCCAAAAAATCTTTAGAGCAGGATGTCGTCGATAAAATACCTGCTATGGCTATATATTTAAGTAGTTTCATCTCTAAAAAGTTAATTGAAGCCCTAATGAAAATGTTCTGCGGTACGGGTAGGAGCGACCGAATGTATTTAGATCATTGCCTGATCGACCAAAAGCATTGGAATCATCTCTTCCTTCTACGGTATAATCTATTTCCGGGTCAACCGGAACGTCTAAATTATCAAATTCCAACAGGTTCTCGCCGGAGAAGAATACCCTTAATTTCGAAATTTTCGCCTTATCCATCACCGATGACGGTAACGTATACCCAAATGTTAGATTTTTCAACCGCAGATACGACATATCCAATAGATATCTGGTTTGCGGCATATGGTTCAACGTTGTATTACTCTGCCTCTGGTCAGTGGGCCGATAATAGAACGCGCCCGTATTTTCCGGTGTCCAATAGTCCATTTGGTGGGTATACCAAGCTTCGGCAGGTCGCCAACCAGGCACAACAAAATCTCCTCCTGCCCAAATGTCGCGTGAGCCGACTCCTTGCAAGAAGAAGCCTAAATCAAATCCTTTATAATCGAAGTCTGCGCGGAAACCATACTGGTACCTCGGGTTGGAATTACCGATGATTCTCCGGTCGCCTGGATTTTCCACCGTACCATCACCCACACCGATCACGCCATCTCCATTCAAGTCTCTATATTTGATATCTCCCGGACCAAATTGAAACGTAGTCGTCTCGTAAAAAGATTGTGAAGGAATCCCATCCTTTAACGTATATGTTCCATCTGGATTTGCAATGAAGTCGTCGATTTGGAAAAGTCGATCTGTTTCGTAACCCCAGATCTCACCGATCATTTTTCCGGCGTAGTTAGAGGATGTACCATTGGCATTTATTTGAGCTTGTCCATCGAACTTGGTAATCGTCTCTTTGAAATCAGACAGCTGACCTGCCAGTCGCATATTCAAACCGTTGCTGAAGCTGTGGTTATAGGCCAACTCCAATTCCCAACCGTTGGTCTGCATTTCGCCAAAATTACGTAAAGGAGAAAGTGCTCCAAAGCTCGATGGTAGAACCACGCCTCCGGTAATCAGATCAGACACGGTTCTTCTGAAGCGATTGAACGTTACATTAAACTTATTTTGGAAAAATGCCGCATCGATCCCGATCTCTTGTGTGGTCACAGTCTCCCATGTTAAATTTTGGGATACAATAGTAGGTGTCGCCATCGTATTCTCATTAACCCCATCTATCACCCAATCGGTTCGTGCTTGGCTTAATGTGGAAAGGTATAATCCCGGCGGCACGGTCTGATTCCCGACACTGCCCCAGGAAGCTCGTACTTTTAAGAAATCCAGATAGGGTTTTGACCAATCCATAAACTCTTCCTGAGAAAGCACGTAGCCGGCAGACATAGCAGGGAAAAAGCCCCAAACGTTTTCTTTATTGAATCGAGAGGAACCATCATACCGAGCCAGTACTTCGAAAAGATATTTATTTTGGTAATCGTAATTGATACGTCCGAAAAAGCCGAGCGTGGACCAATGCGATGCGCCCGAACTTGTCGTCTGGTCGCCCGTGGCCAAACCCAACTGCGGGTAACTTTGGTCAAGAAGCCCGAGCCGCTGCCCCCAAATGTTGTCCGATTCCGCTAGCTCGGCATTCGCCCCTGCCATAAACTTAAAGTTGTGTACATCGTCAAAACTTTTGTCGTAGGTCGCATACATATTCGCGACATGCCGGGTACTCATGCTACGTTCTTTCCTGGCCCGGTCGTGCGTCGCACCGGTATAGGTTACATAATCAAAAGCTGTTTTGTTCCAAAAGTCCCAACCCGTTACGCTACCACCATTGATATCAAACCGGTTGAGGTACTGTGAATAGGTATAGTCGGCATCCAAGGTTAAACCCTCCATGATGGTTGCTTGTCCCCCAAATGAAATACGGGTCATGTTCAGCGTTCTGACATTCATATTTGCCTGTTGCACATCGGTAATCGCATTTCGCATGGGCAGTCCGTCAATCGTTCCGTAAGGGAAATTTCGTGGCCAACGATACATATAGAAGATCGGTTCGTAAACATCACCGTTGAAAGAATAAGGTTTTGTTACATCCGAAGCCGAATATAATACTTTTGCAAAACCTGTCAGCCAGTCATTGATGTCCGCATTTATTCCGAGATTAAAATTATAGCGATTGTATTTATCCGGGTTTTCTTTCAATATACCCGATTGGGAGACCAATCCAAATCCGGCATTGTAGTTTACTTTGTCCGATCCGCCGGTAATGCTCAGATTATGGTTTTGTTGCGGTGTAAAGTCGCGCATAAACATACTTTCTGCATCCCATGGCCGGTGGAAATAAAGAAATCCATCTTTAACCTCATAATCTCGTCCTTCCACCATTTCCAAACCTAGATTTTGCCCCCCATATAGCCGCTCCCATTCTTCCATCTTCTCAATGGCATAGTCATCGTAACGGGTACCTAAATTGTTGTACCCAGTTAACGACGGGTTCGTCCGCTGTTGCGCGAGCAGCCCCGCTCTTGCACCCTCCGCACCTCCAGCGATAACCGGCGTCGTCGTCGGCTTTTGAAGCGCAATGTTATTGGAATAGTTGATGGATGTTTTCGTATTACGCTGCCCAGATTTCGTTTTGATCAAAATAACACCCCATGCGGCCCTAGAACCATAAATAGCTGCAGATGCATCTTTGATTACCGACATGGTTTCAATATCTGTTGGATTAATCATGGATAAACTTGGCACTTCTACGCCATCGACCAATATCAATGGCGACGCGCCCCCTTGTGTTTCTAACGATCCGCTTACGCCACGCAATCGAATAGTGGGATCTCCTCCAAGATCTCCACTCGGCGTAGAAACCGACAAACCCGAAACTGCACCCTGCAAAGCCCTGCCCACATCTGTAATTGGACGCGTTTCAAAAGTCTTCTCGACATCAACAGTCGATACCGCGCCCGTGATATTGGAACGTTTTTGGGAACCATACCCGACCACAACCACTTCATCTAAAGCCGTGTCGTCCGCATCGAGCGTCACGTCCAATGTGTTACTCGAGACCACGACGTCTTTCGCAAGATACCCCAAGAAAGTAAAGCGTAAGGACGCTCCTACAGGTGCATTGATCGAGTAAGAACCTTTCTCGTCTGTGCTCGTAGCTGTTTGCCCCCCGACCACAGCCACAGTCACGCCCACCAAAGGTCCGTCAGCATCGCTGACCACACCCCGCACTGTATTTTGTTTTGCAGACACGCCTGTCATCACCTCGTTTTCCGGCAAAGACACATATAGGCCCTTCCCCTTTATCGAACCGCCAAACACGACGGACATCCCGGTGAGTAAGAATGCTGCTAATGAAACAGAAAATAGTAAAGATTTTCTCATAGCTAGCCAGTTTGTTTTCATAATGATTTGTTTATACATATTAGGACTCAGTGCACGTTTACCCTTTGTCGAAGAATAAAAAACGCTAAAACCTGCACTAAGTTAGGTAAGAATCTCAAAAAAGCAAATTATTTTCGCGTATTCTACAGTGTTTTTATTTAAAAACAAAAAAACACGCACAAGGCGTGTTTTAGATTGTAAAGATTATTCGAAGTCGGGGTAGAGCAAGTATTTTTTTCGCATTTCCTTATAAGCTTTCAACTCTTCTGCCCAACTGTTGCGTATTTCGTTTTCTGTTTTCCCAGCGATAATTTGTTTCCGTAGCTCGTCTGTTCCGGCGAGTTTGTCAAAAAACTCCGGACGAGCGAAAAATTTGCTTTTATCGGGCATTTTATTATAAAAATCCAACAGGTACTTCAAAGTAAACGTTTCCTTAGCAGCATCCACATCGCGGAGATCAATTCCGTAGCACAAGTTCCCCTGTTGTTCCACATGTGCTGCCATTCCCGGCCGCGTGCCCGGCGTAAAGGTAAATTCGCCAAATACCGGATCTGGATAACCAATTACTTGGAAGGGCCAATCTGTGCCCCGACCTATACTGATATCGGTTCCTTCGAAAAGGCAGAGCGACATGTACAGTCTAACCGATGTATAGTTTGGTAAACTAGGCGATGGAACCACAGGCAACTCATACGGCGTAATATGATCCCAGTTCTTGACGGGAATCACTTCCAAATCACACTGCGCCCCACCATCCAGCCATCCTTCTCCATTGATCATCTTCGCCAACTCACCTACAGTCAGTCCATGAATCATGGCTATTTTATGGTAGCTGATGTTCGCCTTAAACTTATCGTCTTTTCGTACTGGACCGTCCACTTGATCTCCATTTGGATTTGGTCTATCTAGCACGATTACTTTTTTGCCTTGGTCTGCGCAAAGCTGCATCACCCGATGCATGGATGCTACATAAGTATAAAATCGGGCCCCAACATCCTGCAAATCGAAAATCATGACATCCACTGATCCCACGATAGAGTCTGCTTTCGCATTTTCTCCATACAACGTGTGCAGGGTAAGTCCCGTCTTTTTGTCAACTGTATTATCCACTTTTTCTCCGCGTTCAATATCACCGCGAAATCCATGCTCAGGCGCGAATGCAAATTTTAGGTCGACATTTTCCCGAAGCAATACGTCTACCAAGTGTTCTTTATCTTCTCCTACTATTGAAGTCTGGTTGCCCATCAAGCCGACCTTCTTTCCTTCTAACAAAGGCAAATAGGCTTCGAGTTGATCTGCTGCAGGGATGACCCGACTTTTTTCTGACAACGTGTCGGTCTCTGTATTTTCTTTGCTGTTTTGCGTGTTTCCTCCGCATGCGGCAAAGGTTACTGACATAAACAGTAATAAATAACCGTATCTTTTCATATTTATGCGTTTTTGTTTTCATAACAAACATAAACAAGAAATGTGACAATTAAAAGAACATTTAAATTATACATTTTTCATGTCGCTCAGGCCGCGACTGGCCTTTCTTTTTTTTCCGCAAAAAAAGAAACAAAAAAACTCCCCACTTTAAAATTTTGAATGGAGAGATTGTGCATCTATAAAACTTCTACAAGTTCAAAATTTTATATGTGGGATTATTAGGTTAAGGAGGGGCTATGCAGATCTATTGTCCCCTCCTTAACTTTCATTGTCGCATCGCAGATGTTTGAGACATGTAGAAATTCATCATTAGTACTATCCACTATCTCAAACATCTGAAGCGACGAGGTTTACCTTCGGTGAGCTCCACTTCGTTCCGGTTTTGCTTCTTTTTCACGGGGAAAAAGAAGACGAAAAATTGAATAAGAAAAACCTTCTTTTTTATATGACGTTTTTAGCTATATAATCGCTTTCATTACTCAAGCGATCAATAGCTTTTACAGCCACAGTTTTCAACAGTTTTCCATTTTTAGTCTTCGGAAAACTTTTCTCCGTTTGCTGTCCGTCCAATATCTCGTATTCCCATACATCTCCATATTGCGCATAGACAACCCACTGGAAAACTTCATTAGGCTGTTTGTGAAGCCACTTAGCAAATATACTGCTAGCTTCTTCTGTCAGCAATAAACTTGGCGTCAACAACGGATTGGCACTGAGCCATGGCGATCGCGGAATTAGAGCTTGTTTGTTATATGGACCGGATTTCACCGCCTGCACCATGCTAGGAGAATTCGTCAATCCGGCAATACTCCAATGTATAGCGCCCACGCTGTTGGGGATCAGCTTCCGAGTCTCTTCGATCTGTTTAACAATTTCTTGTGTTCGGTTTGGTGCCCTCACGGCAACAGTATTCAACCCCGGCCAAAGATGCCGCTTATGCGTATTTTCCGACTCCCACCATCGTAAAAGCGCCGTAAAACTCTGTCGAGGAGGATCAATAGGCCAATATAATTGTGGTGCAAAATAATCGATCCATCCTTTATTCAACCACAGCTTGGCATCTGCATACAGTTCGTCATACTGGGAAGATCCTGTTACACCCGCAGGATAGCCAGGCTTCCATATTCCGAAAGGACTTAAGCCAAACTTCACGAAATTCTTTTCAGCTTTTATTTCTTTGTATACACGCTCTATAAACCGATTCACATTATCCCTGCGCCAATCCGCCCGCGACAATGTTCCTCCCGACCTGCGATAGGTGTTCCACGAAGTGTCATCAGGGAAATCTGCTCCTCCATTATAGCTCGCATACGGATAAAAATAATCATCAAAATGTACGCCGTCGATATCATAGCGTTTTACGATGTCCAACACGACGTTGGCAGCATGGTCTTGCGTTTTCGGATTTGCCGGATCAAACCAATACATACCATTTTTTAGACGAACGACTATGTCGGACGCTTTGCGCACCATCGATTCGCCAGTTACCGTTCCACCCGTTGAGTGATGTGCACGATAGGGGTTTAGCCATACGTGAAGTTCCAGTCCACGTTTGTGTGCTTCCTCTACCCAAAAAGTTAGAGGATCATAATAGGGATTCGGACGTTTGCCAATCTCCCCTGTCAGAAAGTAAGACCATGGTTCATGTCGGCTGTCATACAGTGCGTCTGCAGAGGGTCGCACTTGAAAAATCACCGCATTAAAATTGTTCTCTTTTAACAAATCCAACAGCTGTATGGCTTCGCGTTTTTGTGCTTCGGTCGAGTAATTTCCTTTTGTTGGCCAATTTATATTGGCGACTGTCGCAATCCAAGCTCCTCTAAATTCCCGATCGACGTTTGGCAGATCGACACGCAAAGGAACTTCTACTACAGGCTTTTTTTCTTCAATGACAGGCTTTTGTGCTGGAACAGGTTTTGCTTCTGCTAAGACAGCAGCTGCTTCCTCTTTTTTCGCAGACTTCGCCTCGTCGCTCTCTGCGACAACGATTTCTACCGCGGGTGACTTCAATTCCTTCGTGGCGCCCTTGTTCTTGCGGGAAGCACAAGAAAACAGTACGGTGGACAAAATCAACGTGACTATTGCTGTATTTTTTATAGGTCTCCATTTCATACGGTACAAAACTAATGTTTTTATATATATGTAAATGTTAAACCACAACCTTTTCACCTTTGCAATACACGGAATGAATATCAAAATCAGTATCAAACACCAAAACGTTTGCTAATGATCCCGCATCAAGATTACCTATATCGGATCGTCCAATTAAATTTGCCGGATAACAGGTTGCCATACGAATGGCCTCTTCCAATGGTATGCCGACATGCTGTACACAATTACGTATGGCACCGAGTAGGGAAAGGGCAGACCCGCTAAGTGTCCCGTCCGGCAAGGTATAATGATTACCGTCGAGGACGTGCTGATAAATCCCCTTGTTACAGGCGGCTACCGCATCTGTAATCAAAAACAAGCGTTTACCCATCAATTCTTTCGCGATTTTAACAGCTTGAAAATCCACGTGTACACCATCTACGATAATCGACGCCAAAACTTCGGGACGTCGAAAGACAGCTCCGGGGAGACCGATGTCGCGATGATGGAAGGGCGACATCGCATTCCAAAGATGGGTTGCCGCTTTTATACCGTTATCAAAGCCTTTTATGCCCTGCTCAAAACTGGCGGCACTATGTCCCGCACTCAGCAGTATCGACCGTTGAAGAAGCAAGTCTATACTTTCTGCATCAAATTGCTCCGGGGCAATCGTCATCATGATGACCGCTCCTCCATCAGCCTCCAGCAAATCCGCTATCATCTCGACAGATGGCGATACGATGAGTTCCGCAGGATGCGCGCCTCTTTTTAGCGGACTGAGAAATGGGCCTTCCAGATGCAACCCTAAAGCAGATAGAGGTTGATAACTATTAAATACGCGTATCGCGTCTTTAAATACCTCCATGGTATTCGTCGCTAATGCCAACACAAAAGAAGTACATCCCTGCGCAAGGAGTCGGCGTTCAATCCGAGCGATACTTTCTGTTGTCAATTCGGCTGAAAAAAGATCATCCCCGGCACCATATATCTGTAAGTCAACAAGACCTGGACAGATGTTTGCGCCTTGTACGTCGATTCGCTCTGCTTCTACTGGCACGGTGGATATCGGACATATTCCGACGATTTCAGCTCCTCGCATAACCAGGGCATGATTCGAAAAATCATGCTCTCCGTTGAAAATATGCCCGTTCACCAATGCAATTTCTTTTTTTTCCATTTGAATATCTTTGATGCTAAGGTATCGAAGATGTAAACTTACACAAAGTTTAAAATGGATTAATACGCCCACTTTTGATTTTCTAGATTTTCCATTGTAAATTAGCCCTGTTATGCAGCTAAAAGAAACAAAACCGCAGCTTTCTAAATCCTCCCGATTTAACAGGAAAGCTATGCGCATCATGAATATCATTGCTATTTCGGTTTTTATCTTGGCCATTATCTATAAAATATTTTTTTCAAAATAACGTACCATGTCACAAAAACAGATACTTAATACGGAGAATGCTCCTGCAGCAATCGGCCCTTACAACCAAGCGATTCAAGCCGGCAATACATTATACGTTTCCGGACAAATCCCGCTGATTCCCGAAACGATGGAATTAATCGATAGTGGTGTAGCCGATGAGACCCATCAGGTGCTGAAAAACGTGCAAGCGATCTTGACGCATGCTGGGTATACACTAAACGATGTCGTAAAAGCTAGCATCTTCATTTCTAGTATGGATGATTTCGCTACCATCAACGAGGTATATGCACAATATTTTACGGAAAGTCAGCCTGCACGGGAAACTGTAGCAGTTAAGACACTTCCTAAAAACGTTAACGTAGAAATATCCGTTATTGCCTGGAAAGCTTAGCACGTGGAACAACAATCAGAGAAGACGGAAAGTCGTAAGAAATATTTTCTTGCGGCTTTTTTCGCTCCTTTAATATGGGGGTTCATGGCCATTTCGGTACGATGGGTAAAGGAATATTCCGCGGAAGATATTTTATATTATCGTATTCTGGTTGCGCTCATCATATTATGGTTATTTATCTTTCTCTTCCGAAGGAAGTTTTTAAGACGAGACACGGTAGTCTTTAAAAAATTGCCGCGCCGGCGGCAGAACCAAACGATTGGACTCAGTATATTGGCTTCGGCATTGATTTTTGGCAACTGGTTCACGTACATATATGCCGTCAACCATATCAGTGTACAATCTGCGGCATTTGCCTATCTCGTCTGCCCGCTTATTACCGCCATTGCTGCTTTCTTTATCCTAAAAGAACAGCTAAGCTCGTTAAAAAGGATCGCTCTTGGTATAGCGTTGATTAGTGCAGTTACGCTAGCGACCGGTTCGTTTATCGATGTACTTTGGTCGATGAGTATTGCTTCGTTATACGCCCTGTATTTAATTGTTCAACGCGCGTCGCAGGGGTTCGACAAGCTGAATATGTTAGCCGTTCAACTAACCCTCTGTTCTATATTCGTTATTCCGAAGCTTTTTATGAATCAACATACTTTTCCTAAAGATCCTTTTTTTTGGTTCAGCATACTGACAATAGCCGTTGTTTTCACTATTATCCCATTATTTTTCAGCATGTATGCGCTAACACGCATATCGTCCTCTACTACAGGGGTTCTCCTCTATGTGAATCCATTAATTGCATTCACTTTAGCAGTTACCTATTTCCAAGAGACAGTCGCACCACATAAATACCTAGCCTATATCTTCATTCTATTTGCCATTGTTCTTTTTAATTGGGGTACATTAAATAAGTTTATAACGAAAGTGCGGTAAAACTGCTACTACAACAATCCGCTATGGTATAAAAATTGTTTTTATCTTTTAATCAAGAGAACAAGAACGTAGCATATTCTATAAAATGTACGTTCTTTTTTATAATGTGATAAACTAAATATGTTTCATGCTATGAAAAGATTTTTAATGATATTGATGACGCTCGGGATTGTAATAGCTTGCGAAAAGTCTGAAACCAGCAATCAGGACGCTGACCGAGAAAGACTGGCCGAAATGCGACAGGAAATATTAGACCTGATAAATGCGGTACCTTGTGAAAATGCGGAAGATTGGCGTCCACAGGCACTGGGGAGCAAAGCTTGTGGCGGACCACAGGAATATGTCCCTTATCCGGAGGCCGCTGACGAATCAGGCGAACTGCTTGATCTAATTAAAGAATATACGCAACTGGAAGCTGAATACAATAAGAAATATAGTGCTATTTCCGACTGTATGTATGTGACATCTCCCACAGGCGTCCGCTGTGTAGACGGTAAGCCCGAGTTTTTCCATATGGAGACGACCCCATCAGTGGTAACTGAATAAATAATATTTCGTAAATTAGCCGTTCTTAGGAATGGCTAATTTATCTGCAATAACCCCGATAGAATACCTAAAAGGTGTAGGTCCGCAAAAGGCGGATGTGCTCAAAAAAGAGCTACAGATTTTTACTATTGGTGATTTACTATCCTATTACCCCTTTCGGTATATCGACCGCACGCAATTTCACAAGATCCGCCAATTGCACCCCGATATGATCGGTGCACAGGTTTTGGGACGTCTTATCTCGATGCAGGAGGTTGGAGAAAAAAGAGCGAGAAGGCTGGTCGGCCAGTTCCGAGACGAGACCGGAAGCATCGAACTCGTGTGGTTTCAAAGCATCACTTGGCTTAAAAAAAGCTTGAAAGTAGGATCGGCCTACATCATTTATGGCAAACCCTCCGAATTTAACGGGCAGATTTCCATCACACATCCGGAGATGGAATTGTTTAATGCACAGGAAAAGAAAATTGGTAACCTAACCATGCAGCCGGTATATTCGTCCACCGAAAAACTCAAAAAATTTAATCTTGATACCAGAGGCATACAGCGATTGCAACAAGCAGCTTTAGAGACGGTTTTCAGCACATTGCAAGAACCGCTTCCTTCTTATTTGCTGGAAAAGCATCAATTAGTGGATTATGCCAAGGCGATGCTATCCATTCATTTTCCGCAAAACACACCAGATTTAAACGCTGCCATCCGACGACTGAAATTTGAAGAATTGTTTTTTATTCAACTCCGGTTATTACGCAACAAGCAGTTAAATACGCAGAAATATAAAGGCCATCGGTTTGACAAGGTGGGCGATAAGTTCAATATTTTTTTTAATGAACGGCTCCCTTTTCCGCTAACCAGTGCCCAAAAACGGGTCATTAAGGAAATTCGGCAAGACACAAACACGGGCGCACAAATGAACCGGCTTGTACAGGGAGATGTAGGGTCAGGTAAAACGGTGGTGGCATTAATGTCCATGCTAATAGCCATCGACAACGGCTATCAGGCTTGTATGATGGCACCGACCGAGATTCTCGCACAACAGCATTTCGCTGGAATCCATGCATTGCTCGGTGACGAGCTTTGTACGGTTAAGCTGTTAACGGGCTCAACGCCAATCCGGGAGAGACGATTGATACATCAACAATTGGAAGACGGAACGTTGGACATCCTCATCGGAACACACGCGCTCATTGAAGATAAGGTGAAGTTTAAGAACATCGGTTTTGTGGTCATCGACGAACAACACCGCTTCGGCGTAGAACAACGGGCAAAGTTATGGCGTAAGAATGTTATACCGCCGCACATGTTGGTTATGACCGCAACGCCTATCCCCCGAACGCTGGCCATGACCATGTATGGCGATCTTGATATCTCTGTTATCGACGAGCTTCCCGCGGGTCGTAAACCTATAAAAACCGTACATTTTTACGAGAATCAACGCTTACGGGTCTTCGGCTTTATGCGCGACGAAATTGCCAAAGGCCGACAGATTTATGTGGTGTATCCGTTAATCAAGGAAAGTGAAAAGATGGATCTGCTATATCTCGAAGCAGGTTTGGAGAACCTGCAGCGCGAGTTTCCCTTGCCACAGTACAAAATCAGCATTGTGCATGGTAAGATGCCCGTCAAGGACAAGGATTTTGAAATGCAGCGTTTTGTAAAAGGTGAAACACAAATTATGGTTGCTACGACTGTTATTGAGGTCGGTGTCAACGTGCCTAATGCCTCCGTGATGATCATTGAAAACGCAGAACGTTTCGGATTATCGCAGCTGCATCAGCTTCGCGGACGTGTAGGTCGGGGTGCCGAGCAATCGTTCTGTATCTTGTTGACAACGCATAAGCTGAGCAAAGAAGGGAAGACGAGGTTAGAGACGATGGTACGCACTTCAGACGGTTTTGAAATAGCAGAGGTCGACTTACAGCTCCGTGGACCCGGTGATATCTCCGGCACGCAGCAGTCCGGAGTGCTTGAAATGAAAATTGCGAATCTTGCATCCGATCAGGCTATTCTCATGGAGGCGCGTAATAGTGTTATCGAGATCTTCAAGGAAGATCCCTCTCTGTCCGCTGAAAAAAACATGCTACTGACACATTATATTAATCAGCGATCGCCCGGCATTTCGTGGGATAAGATTTCTTGATACATTATTCTTCTTCGCTGACAAGTTGTAGGTGACCATATAACTTATTGAGAACCTCACAAGGTTCCGCGTCAATTGCTTTTGCAATAAGATATAATTCTTCTGCCCTTAAATGTGACGAGGTATTTAATGAAAGTTCATTTATACGGGCTTTACTCAGCCCTGTCCGCCTGGCTACCATCGATTTATTTACGGATCGCTTTGCTAAAAATTCTCCTAACGCTGTCATGATATCTATCAAATGGTTTGCCTAAAACTACTGAACGTATAGAAAAAATGTACAAATAATTTTATTATTGAAAGTTAATTCATACATTTGTATAGACAAACTATACAATTAGTAATTTTTATAAATCAAATTATGGCAATAGATAAACAGCTTTTAGTAGAACGGCTGATCCAACGGATAGATCTGGATCGAATTTTTCTTTTCTCTTACTCCTTTTTGGGCAAAGAACAACAGCACCTGATTTTAGTCATGAAACCGGAGGATGGTGTTTCTCCGAAGGTGATGAAACCCGTCATTGAGCTTTGCCTTATCGATATGGAGGGATTATCTTTTGAACTGATTCCGTTTGGTGAATGGCGTAACAAAGTTCGCCATGGAGGACTTTACTATGCTTACGCTTCGCTGCCACAGCATGAAATTTACCGTTCACCTCGTAAGGCCACAAAATCGCTTACTGTTCATGAGATTGGTGGCGTTATTGAATTGGCTGGTCAGTGGCAGATGAAGATGAAAAAGGAAGGGGAGGAATTTCGGGATGGAGCATTGAAGTTTGCTGAGCATGGCAATTATTTGAAAGCTACCTTTATGGTGCATCAGAGCTTAGAATCTTTTCTGCGTTTACCACAGGCTATGATACAGGGCAATGCTAATAATCAGCACAACCTGGAGAATAGAATGAGAACACTGAGTCCTCATATACCTGCATTCAAAGAGGTCTTGTTGAGCGAAGCTTTTATCGAGATGGAAACCTTTCGGCTGCTTGATAAGGGCTATCACGCCGTGAAGCAAAATAGAGATTTGGAGATAACCGCTTTCGATGCTTCTTATCTATATGACAAGTGCTGTGAAATCTCGAAAGCAATAGAGATGCTCTATCAGTTCTTCTTGGATGCGTTGAAGGCCGAACAGCAAACTCGTTTGGAACAGGTAGAACAGCAGGGGCAATTAGCCGCGGAAAAGAAGAACGTAAAACCTGTAATGGCAGATGCCGGTGGTACGACACACATAAGATGCGAGGATTTTTCGGGCTTCCCCTGGTTACAACAATACAAGGACGACGTCCATGCGCTGTTGGATAAGATTCGTAGCAACCACAACCCCGAACAGATCAGTCTATTGAATTACCATACCGGTGGTTTTTCTTGGAGTAGCCCATTCCGCTTGGAAGGCGGCGAGGAGCGAGCGGGCGTGAAGGTGGAGCTTTATATGGTCGTGCTGATGAAGAATACGGGGCCTTTTACCTTTAAAACCATGCAAGTGGGCGTAGCGAGCGCGATGCTGGTCTTCCTGGATCTCAAGTATGTGGAAAAAGGCTTGGCTGAAGGAAACAGATTTATGCACGCGGCATGGACAAAGGGGCACGTCCTGCGGAGGAAATCGACTTTTGATCCTACTTTTGCATTAGGGAATATCGATTGGCAACAGGAATGGGAACGCGCGGAGAAAACTTGGAAACAGGGGAAATTAGTGATAGATAACTTGGTCTGCACGACAAAGAATGCACATCCGCTCTTTGCTGACACGGGCCTTTTGATGTTACGCAATCTCTTGGAAATCGGCGCACATAGCTTTTTACGGATAGCCGTCGGGCATATACCCAAAACGCAGAGCCTTATCGAGCTGCTGGATTGGACACGTGTAGTTGGCGGACAGCTATCGGATTATTTGTTGGATAAAAGTGAGATTCAAGGCCAAATGTTGCACCTCATACTTCATCCTAAAACACTTTGGTGGAATCCAGATATACTGGATTCTTTGGAAGAAGTAACACCAGACCTTTGTCGCCTGCAGGCGGAGAAATTGGCTGATCTGTTTGATCGGCTCTGCTGTGGTGCTATTGAAAAAATTAAAAAGCAAGCCATCAGCGTAACCGAGAGGGATTCGGTGTCACCTTCGGCGATAGAAGTTGCACAGGAGAATAGTTAAAAAGCTATTCAAAAAAAGTCCACAGGAGGCTATATTCTCGCGGTACCTGGTACGGTATTCCTGTTGGACTTTATTAAAAAACTGAACAAACAGAAAGCTACCTGCTGGGCAGATCCTTCGAAGCCCAAGGTGCCTAGGCAGGTATGCTTTTTAAAATCCTAAAAAAATGGAAGAATTACATGATGCGAATGGTGTTCGAAAGACGCGTATAACTTGCTCTCCACTATACTGCGGATTCATCTACTGTATGATGCTGAACCGTATCAGCCGCGGCTATACCAGCGACGAGCTCACATTTCTTATAGGGCAAGATGATCATTTTATTTCGAATATAGAATCCCTTACATCCATAGATTTCAGTATGGATCTCTACGGAAGTTTACGTCAAGTGTTTCGACACCCGAACTTTCTGCTACATGAAGGGCAGGTTCGCGAAGAGATTGAACATGAGATGTGTACCTGGCAGGACGAAACGGCGATATACCACCGTATGGAGCGATATGTCAATGAACGAGAAACCGTGACGGTTTTTCAACTGGTAGAAGAGCATTCTGGCTACGCCGATCAATTTACCAATTCGGTTAATATGGAGATAGAAGGCTGCCGGGAAGTGCTACGCTTGCTGATAAAAGAAGGAATATTTAACAAACCAATCCTGCCAAGCGATCTGCACAATCATGTAGAATCCATCTTACAGATGCGTATAAAACCGCGTTATCTCCAAGCAGAACTCGATAAGCTTTGGGGAAGAAAAGGAAAGGCGCCAATTAAAAGGACGAAAAGAAGAAGCTATGGATATAAATATGTACTGCATCCCGGTGTATCTATAGCGGATGCAATCACCTTTACCAAACAACAATTTAATACGCTATGAATAAAATTGAAACCGAATTTCTGGATGTACCTATGGATTTCCGGATTGCATGTGAAGCTTTTGGCATTCGGGTTGCAGACTTCTTACAGCTTATTATGCGCCACGTTACGTTTGCACATCTGTTTATGCATGATGAGAGCGAATATGATCTCGCCACGAAAGCGTTTGTGCAGTCAGACAATAAAATAGCAAAAGCGCAACCGGATTTAAAAGGTAAACAAAAGTTGGGACAACACGCGAATGCTGCCGTCCCCCACATTCAGAGCTTGGTAAAACTCTCGATGAACAGAAGCTACAGCAAATCGATGAAACGCGACAAGGGCAGAAAAATAACAGATAAACTCTATCGAGTCTGTTCTCCCCACATCAAGTACAAGCCTCACTTGTATCTAGATGAAGAGACAAAGCTGACGCTCACGAAAGACTTCTTATTGGTATGCATGCTCCATCAATTTTCACCTACGGTCTATGTTAATGCTTTAATGCGGTGCATTTCGCTGGCGGACCTATATGCTCGCCAACACCTGGATAAAATAGTATATAACGCTGCACTCGGATTTTATATACGGGTACAGCACGGTTACGGTAAGTTAATAGATAGAGACCATATCAATACATTAGGTTTCAAAGATTTTATCTTAGACTTGCAGGAGTTTGATGTCCGCTATTTTTTTATCCAAGATTTAGATCGAAGGAGAGCTGTTTACCGCACAAGATTAGAAGAAATTTTTGAAGAAAAAATAAACCAATACTATGATGGAGAATAAGACAAGTAAATTGGATTTCAAACCCGATTTCCTACAAGCCTGTGAAATATTTGACCTGGAGCCGCACGACGTACTGCAAAAATTTATAGATAATGTATGTATTCCGTATTTCATTGCCAACCCGATGAATCCCGACCGTTGGGCGAATACCTTTATGGTGGAGTGTATTCTGCCTCGACTGGAAAGCGAAGAATTATTGGAGCGATATTCGTCTTTTTTCGACCGAATTACGGAAGCTGTATTGAATGATATGGAGAACAAAGACCAGGTCGCGAGACAGATAATGGATGAATGGCATAGAGCTGTTCTTGAGAACCGCATCGAGGACGTCATGAAGAACCAATAACGCACCAGGTTGACACTACAATTTTGAAAACAGAGTACTAAAGTCCGCAGGGTACTGAAATTTGAAATCTGGCGCGGTACTCCTGCCGGACTTTAGTATCGATTGAACAAAATTACAACCCTCCTCTCTTGTATATCTCACCTAATACTAAGGGTAACTTGACAAGAAACTCCCGAATGGCGATGTAATCGTAATCTAAAGGGAGTTCTTTCATATTATCTTCGGTAGAATCCCGACGTTGAAGAAGATCGTCTAGCACAGCAAACCATTCTTTGCATGATTTAAACCCATAAAACGCACACAGAGACTTTGCAGGAAAAGCGCTACTGTCTTCTATTTCAGCGTCAAATACTTCTTGACAATTGTATTGAAATACATCCGCTTTCGCCATAGGTTTTAGCATATATTTTCTCAAAATAACAAACCCAACTTCAATCATCTGTGCAAGGTGATTAAACATAAATCCATATTCAAAAGTGGTACTTGTTCGCATGGGTGGATAAAGGGAACTATTGATCAGATAATTGAAATTACCAGACCAATTCAATCCCCATTGATGGACAATTTCTCTCAGAAAACGGTCGGGGTTCTTTACGTACTCCTCGCTTAAGTAGCGAAAATGTTTGGCTTTTAGTTTCTTTTGCGTATTTTTCATCATAAATCAGTTTACAAAAGGTGTTTCAGATACTTTTATATACTTAACGAATCAAATATAAGACAATAAATTGTCTTTTTAAAAATCTTAGCCAAAAAAATGTCTAATATTAAAGAGCGGGTATTGCAGATAGCAGAGAGCAAAAAGATCAGAAAAACAGACTTTTTCAAGAATTTAGGGCTTTCTTATGCCAATTTCAAAGGCGCACAAAAGAACACGGGGTTAAATTCGGATACCGTGGTTACTATTTTATCTAAATATCCAGACATCAATCCAACTTGGCTAATTGTCGGAGAAGGTACCATGTATCGCAATGATGGCTCCTTACTTCGCGACGCGGAAGAAATATATAATGAACCGGTGATCGTGAACGAAATTGAATATACGCTGATCGATGCGCTTAAACTCGTCATATCATCACAGGAAAAAACGATATCTTCGCTTGAAAAGCAACTGACTATTTTGGAAAGTGAGCTCCAGACGCTAAAAAATAAGTAACGAAAGATACCTATTGCATACCTTCCCCGCTGGTCACGGTCGCTTTCGCCATTGTGAAAGCAGTCAAGCGATATGATGTTCTCAAAAAATCGTCGTATTTCTGTAACATATTCCTCGCATTTTCGACATATAAGATATCATGACCGAAAAATTGGAACACTGTTTTGTCAGTCTCTTGGAGGAACACCAGAATATACTCCATAAAATATGCTCCCTCTACACGGAGGACAATGAAACACATAAGGATCTTTTCCAAGAAATGACCATCCAGTTATGGCAATCTTTTCCGAAGTTCAAAGGCGATTCTAAATTTTCGACCTGGGCCTATCGGGTCTGTTTGAATACCGCTATCTCCTTATACCGACACAACAAGAAAAACATAGTCACTGTAGAATGGGACACCTCCCTGTATCAGCTACGTCAGGAAGAGTACAATCCAGAACATGAAGAGCGCCTCAAGGTACTCTACACTTCTGTCCGACAGCTCAATGATATTGAAAAGGCGCTTGTATATATGTACCTGGAGAACAAGGATTATGAGGAAATCGCGATCACCCTCGGCATCAGCGAAGGAAATGCGCGGGTAAAAATGAACCGGATAAAAACAAAACTAAAAAACATACTAAATAGACAAGGAGGGTTATAATGGACGGATTGGATTTATTAAAACAGCATTGGAACAGGAACGACAGTTTCCCAAAACTTAACAAAATGGAATTACAGCAGATGATTCACCGACGATCTTCTTCCATTATCAAATGGATTTTTGTCATCAGCATTCTTGAGCTGTCCGTTGGCGTAGGACTGGCTTTTTTATTGCCTATAGAGGAAAAGCAGACGTCTTCTTTCGAACAATACACCTCGCTGCTACTGGGTATTATTTTTAGGGCTACTATCTTTTTCTTTATCTACATTTTCTTCAAGCATTATAGAAAGATAAGAAATAACACGAACACTAGAACACTTTTGGAAACAATCTTGAAAACCCGTCAAGCGGTAGATTATTATATCAAATTCAACATCTACTTTGTTATCGGTTATACCCTATGGTCAGGATTGCAACATATTATTAGAGCCTTTGCCCACAAATCGATAGGAGAAGGCATTCTGGTGACCTTACTGGTTATTATTGTTTCCACTCCTATTATTTTAATAACTACTTATTTGATGAAACATTATTATCGAATCCTGTACCGCCGGTTGATCCATAAACTCCATGATAATTACGAAGAGCTCATCCGTATCGAAGGGTAGCCCCTTACGTTAGAACAAAAACCATTATCTTTGTAAGCTTGTTCTTTATACACAAGCTAATAGAGAATTGATAATACATGGGAAAAACAAAAATATACGATACCGCACTTAAGCCAGAAAGAGCTTTACTCGTTTCGGTGATAACACCTGACATTTCGGAACAAAACGCAAAGGATTACCTTCAAGAATTGGAGTTTCTCGTACAAACAGCTGGGGGCGAGGTACAAGGTGTATTCACGCAAAAATTAACAAATCCGGAACATGCCACATTTGTAGGATCAGGTAAGCTGGAAGAAATCCGACAGTATGCAGATGCAGAAGAGATTGATATGATTGTGTTTGACGATGAACTGTCGCCTTCACAACTCCGCAACATAGAACGCGAGCTCAAACGTAAAATCTTGGACCGCTCTAACCTCATCCTGGATATCTTCGCCAAGCATGCGCAAACCGCACAGGCAAAAACACAGGTAGAATTGGCGCAACTGCAATATTTGTTGCCACGGCTAACCCGTATGTGGACCCACTTAGAGCGTCAGCGCGGGGGTATTGGAATGCGTGGTCCGGGTGAGTCCCAGATTGAAACAGATAGACGGATTATCCTCAACAAAATATCGCTACTAAAAGAGCGGCTAAAGGTAATCGATAAACAAAATGAAACTCAACGTAAGAATCGGGGTGAGCTCATACGTGTAGCGCTTGTGGGCTATACCAATGTCGGAAAATCCACCATACTGAATATGATTTCCAAATCAGACGTATTGATGGAAAATAAGCTTTTTGCAACACTGGACACAACGGTACGGAAAGTGGTAATTGACAACCTGCCTTTCCTGCTTTCGGATACGGTAGGATTTATACGCAAACTGCCACACCACTTAGTAGAATCTTTTAAATCTACGTTGGACGAGGTTCGCGAAGCGGATGTACTTATCCATGTAGTGGATATTTCGCACCCTAACTTTGAAGACCATATCGCCGCAGTAAATGAAACGCTAAAGGATATCGACGCCCTGGACAAACCCGTTATTACGGTCTTCAATAAGATCGATGCTTATAAAGCGCCCGTAGAGGTCGACGAGGACGGCGAAGAAATTAAGGTAACGCTTGAAGATTTCCGAAACTCTTGGATGGCAAAAAACTCCGATCCAGCGATTTTTCTGTCTGCTACGGAGAAAACCAATGTCGAGGAATTCAAACAGAAGTTATACGAAATCATATCCAAAATGCATACGGCACGCTACCCGTATAATAATTTGCTGTATTAACCATGAACAAACAGGTTCAATTTTTGGATTGGGGGCTGGTCGATTATCAGGACGCATGGGATCGCCAAGAAGAGATATTTACCAGAACGGTAGCTGTCAAGAACGAGAACCGCATAAATGGTACCACCGGCTCCACGCCCAACCACCTCATCTTCACGGAGCACCCCCATGTATATACTTTGGGCAAGAGCGGTCACGAGGAATATTTACTGCTGGATGAAGCCGGACTGAAAGAGAAAAACGCAACTTTTTATAAAATTAATCGCGGCGGAGATATCACTTACCATGGTCCTGGACAAATTGTCGGCTACCCTATTCTGGATTTAGATAACTTTTTCACCGATATACATTTATATCTGCGTACATTGGAAGAAGCCATTATCCGAACCTGTGCGGAATACGGTATTGAGGCCGGTCGCTATGAAGGATTTACCGGTGTATGGATAGATGCCGACAATGACAAAGCGCGTAAAATCTGTGCGATGGGTGTCCGCGCCTCCCGGTGGGTAACCATGCATGGATTTGCTTTCAACGTGAACGCAGACCTCAGCTATTTCGCAAATATAATTCCTTGTGGCATAGACGATAAAGACGTAACTTCATTGGAACGCGAGCTCGGCCGCAAACTGGATATGGAAGAAGTGAAAAGCAAGCTCAAAGTCCATATTGCTGATTTATTCCAAATGGAGTTGTTGTAAATATTATCTTTGTATGATGATGCTTGTAGAAAGATACCATGACATATCCTGTGGACACCGTGTCGTTGGACATGAAGGAAAATGCCGGCTGTTACACGGTCACAACTATCGTATACATTTTACAGTGACGGCCGATCAATTAGATGAAATAGGTCGGGTTGTTGATTTCTCTGTTATCAAAACGGCTCTTTGCCAGTGGTTGGAAGACCATTTTGATCATAAATTTTTAGTCTGGGAGAAAGATGAGTTATTGCCTCAATTGCAGGAAGTTTCCGGCGAAAGCCTTGTGATTGTTCCTTTCAATCCCACAGCCGAAAACATCGCAAAATATTTGGTAGAACATATCGGCCCGCAACAATTAAAAGATTATCCCGTTCGGTTGGTTTCCTGCAAAATAGAAGAAACAGCTAAATGCTCTGCGACATATAGCTTATAGCTTACAACAGCCCTCGCGCTTTAATTTCCAGATATTTGTTGATGGCGTTGATGGTTAAGTTCTCGGGAGACGTATAGATGGTTTGGATTCCCTGTCTATGTAATTCCTGAATAACAAGCTGTTTTTCGTGTACAAATTTCTGTGCAATGATTTGGTTATACACATCAATCGTTTTTTTTCCTTCTTCTTTTGCCATATCGATCAACTCCGTATTCTTGAACACGACTACGACTACAATATGCGTCCTGGATAACATACGTAAATAAGCCATTTGTCGTGACAAAGCGTCTATCGTTTCAAAATTAGTATACAACATCAGGAACGACCGTTTATTGATGTGTTTGTTACAGAAAGCATACAGATTACCAAACTCGGATTCTTCGAAAGCGGTTGTGATATTGTAGAGTTTCTCGGAGATCAGTTGCATTTGATTATTGCGTTTCTCCGCAGGAATGTGGTTGAACACCGTTTTGGAAAAGGTTAGCATGCCAGCGCGGTCTTGTTTCAGGATAGCTGCATTCGTCAACACCAAGGTCGAGTTAATGGCATAATCGAGGAGCGTCAACCCGTTGAAAGGCATGCGCATGACCCGACCAGTGTCAATGAGCGCATAGATGGGTTGTGATTTCTCTTCTTGATATTGATTAACCAATAATTTTTTATGCTTGGCTGTTGCTTTCCAGTTGAGATGACGATATTCATCACCTCTAACATATTCCCGTATATGGTCAAATTCCAACGTAGCACCAATTTTTCGGATACGCTTAATTCCCAAGTCCACTAATCTATCTGTAGTTGCTAATAATTGATATTTCCGCATCTGGATAAACGAGGGGTAGCAGGCTAGTTCGAGGGGCTCAGTCAATGTAAACTTTCTTGTAAATAAACCGAGCCTGTGCACTAAGGCATGGCATCTTCCGAACGCATGAATACCCCGAGAAGTCGGACGGATCTGATAGTGGATCGATTTGATTTCCCGCGGCAAAATCGCTGACGTCAATTCCACGTTTCGTAGTTGCAGCTGTGTTGGAAATTCTTCCAATAGACGAATATAAACCTTGGCCGGATAATTACTGGTCAACTGAATCTCCATGTCATTCTCATCCCCGTTTGATAGTTTCTCTGGATAATTTCGCTGTATAATGACCTTATTCTTTCCATAGTAGAGAAACATGATATCCCATATACACGCCGCCACAAATAACCAAAGGAGTGCAATTACGAAAGGAAAAAACAATTTGATAAAAAAAGACAAAACAAAGCATGTCGCTAATAGAAGTAGCGCATAGAAGAACTTGTTGCGTACATACAGACTACGGATAAAACGCATTACCTCGGGATTTCGATACTGTCTACAATCTGTTTGATGATATAATCACTTGTAAACCCTTCCATCTCCTTTTCTGGAGTCAGTAGCACGCGATGTCCTAGTATAGCGGGTGCTACATACTTGACATCGTCCGGCGTAATAAAGTCCCTTCCTTGGAGCGCTGCACCAGCTTTTGAGGCCTCCAACAGCGCGATCGAAGCGCGTGGCGAGGCTCCGAGTGTGAGATTTGGATTAGAACGCGTATGATAGACCACCTGTGCAATGTAAGTCAAGACATCTTCGTGTACATATACAGATTTTATCAACTGTTGAAAACCGATCAATTCGTCGATAGCTAACACGGGCTGTACCAAATCTTCCTTATTGTTCGCTTTTTGCGCGTGATGCTCACGCAAGATATCCAACTCTTGCTCTATCGTCGGATAATCAATATTAATTTTGAACAGGAAACGGTCCAATTGCGCTTCGGGCAAACGATAGGTTCCTTCGTGCTCTATCGGATTCTGCGTAGCAAAAACCACAAACGGCGTTGGCACGGGATAGGTGATGCCGTCCACCGTCACCTGCCTTTCAGACATACACTCGAACAACGATGATTGCGTTTTTGCCGGGGCGCGGTTTATTTCGTCTATCAAGACAATATGACCGAAAATCGGTCCCTTCTTAAATTCAAACTCATTGGTCTTCAGGTCTAGCACCGACGATCCTGTTACATCCGAAGGCATCAAATCAGGTGTAAACTGTATGCGTTTAAATTGACCTTTGACCGCTTTGGCTAGCAACTTTGCTGTCAATGTTTTCGCCACACCTGGCATCCCTTCTATCAACGAATGGCCTGTGGCCAGTATAGCAATCAACAGTTTATGAACGACTTCGTCTTGACCTATAATGACCTTTTTAACCTCCTGCTTCACCGCCCCCATCTTATCTTTCAGCTCGGTTAGGTCTATTCTGTTCTCAAAAGTGGGTTCATATTTATTTCCTAGTTCGCTCATAGCATGTGTGCTTTATGTTTAAAATCTTCTATTCTTTTATTTAGCGCTACCAATTCGGCATCGGTAGCCGTACGCACTTTTCGATATCTTAGAAGGAGCTCGACCAAGTTTTTACACTCGTCCAACGGAACACCGGTTTTCAGCGACAATTGTCTCGCAAAAAGCTCATCTTCCAATTGCAGAATATCCAATTGAAAATGCGTTCGGATCTCATACAAAAAGTATTCTACTTTCTTTTGTATAAGGTTGCCCGGATTTCCGCTCTCATAATATAAAGTGGCTATCGTACGCGCAAATTCCTTAGATAGATTTGGTTCTGGGTCCACGACATGAACCGCCCGTTGTTCCCGCTTACTTTTAAACAATAAAAATAGGATAAGCCCAAAAAGTAAAATATACCAGGCCTGGCGCAATCCATCATTTTGCAACAATACACGCAGGGGTGTCTTTGCCTCCTGTGTTCCTTTAAATGTACTATCGAACCAGTATATCTCCTTATTGGAAAGTAATTTCAACACAGCCGCTCCGTATATAAAGTTCTCCTCCTTTAACATGTAGTAATTGGTAAACATCAGCGGTTCCAGATGCAATAAAAAGCGGCCTTTTCCTCTTCTTAACTCGATAAAATTAGGTATCTCCCTATCTTCTACCGCATAATGACCGATTATACGCGTATTAACCGTATCCAAATCGCAGAACAACCCGGGATAGTCCAAATCCTTATAATGGGCTGTCTTACCATCCGCCAATGAGTAGGGACGATCCTCCACATTAATGACCTCATTAAAATTGTGGGGATAATGATATTGTTGCTTTATCCCCAGCGTATCAAGTAAATAAAGTGGAAAGCCATTAGCAGAAATAAAAACTTCTCCTCCCCTTTCTACAAATTTCAGTAGCTCGCCCGTTACCTCCTTTCCTTCGTAGAATCCGTTTACGATATAAACCAAACTACTTTGTTCTTTCTCCGATAAAAATGCCTTCAGAAAATCATAGTTTGTAGAGGTGAAGTCTTCTACCTGTACCTGATTTTCCATAATTTCGGGCAATTCTTCCCGGGTTACATATAAACCATAAGGAATTTTGTCCCGTTGGTCATAAGTTTTTGACCAATCGATCTGCTTATCGCTTGCTAAATCAATAAACGCAATAATCAATACCGTGATACCGAGCAACATAAGACCAAATTTACCCGAGTTCTTCATCGCCATTTTGATTGAAAAGTTAAGAAATAAGAGGCAAATTCCTCGTATTTAGCTTGATCTACAGGCATGTTCCCATACCACACGCGATTATATATATTTACATTTCGCGTAAAATCACGTTTCAATTCTTCGTGCTCTATCTCTTCTATAAGCTCTACATGTGTTTTGGTATATTTCCAATGAATCAGTTCCCGCTTCGCCAATAATTGTATATTCAGCAGGTTGAGATAACGAATAGCCAAAGCAAAATCATGCTCTTTTTGGGCTTTATCAATATAGTCTGCGAGATCGATCTCCAAGAGATTTTTCTCTACAAATTTTACCTCGTCGGATGCATCGTCATCATCCTTATCTTTTATCAATAAACGCTTACTTGAAAATAATACCCGATAGATAATCCATACAAAAAGGACCAAAGCTGCAACAGCTAGTAATTTATACACTACATCAGCAAACTGGAAATACTCCCTCGACGGAAAAAGATTGTTCAACATCCGTCCTAGCCTATCCAGTATTTTCTTGAATAGACCAATACGGTTTGGACTATTCTTATCATAATCAAATTCCTCATCCTGATAACGCTCGATCAATTTAGTATATGTCGCTGTATCCACCTGCGGAATTTGATTCATACGTGGAACAGTGTCGTAATAACCATCCTGCATATAATCTATCCAATCCTGCGGCGCATGTTCCGGTGCTTTCATGGATATACTGTCTTCGGTCAAGGGAGGAGATAAGGATTCTATCGTGTCCTCAACTTGCGCGTATGAAACAGATAAGAACCCTAGTACGAACATAACAAGAAATAATCTACAACCCATCTTCCTCCTTTCCCAGATGCTGTATCTTTTCGTACACGTCTTCACCATAGGTTACTTCTTTCGCTGTCTCATAAATAATCCCAGACACCAAAACCGTAAACATATAATACACGATATAGAGTAAAACCAATAAAGTAGCACCGATAGATGTAAACAGGCGTCCGGCAATACTATCAAAAAATGTAGTGTCAAAACCAATGGTATTATAAGCGATAATACCGATAATAAGAGACGGTATTAAGGTGAGCATAACCAGAAGTGTCTGGAACACCAAGCTGACCACATACGCGGAGACACTATAATCGATGATTTTTTTCTTTAAGATGGAAAAGCTTTGTTGCATGGCATTACTGGCTGGCATATATCCCTCCCGATAGAACAAGAACGCACAGAAGAACCAAACACCTATAAACGCTCCCAAAATTCCGACCGCAAAACTTCCTACCAGCGGAATAAACATCAGAACAATCATAGCGAACATAACAGGAATAAATAAAATAACGAAAGCCAAGATACTTACTATCAAAAATTTAAAATATTTGCCTAGATTCGCTACAAAAGCCTGCCAAACATCATTGGAATCAAAATCAGTTCCCCTCTTGTTCTTTAGCAAGACAAAATATTCAATGGCTAGCCCAAAGAATACCATACTCACGACCAGCAGCGAAAATAACGTAGCAAATGCTACGAATATAAGATCCAGTGATTCTGTCCAACTTTGGCTTGCTGTTAAATTTATTTTAGTCGTCCCGTAATAGATGAGAATCAACATGATGCATAACGGAATAATAGCAAGTTTCAAAATCGTTTGAAAGAAATGCCCGAGCACCAGCCGCAAGAGGTTGATGAAATCTTGGACAATTTCACCTAGTTTGCGTTCTTTCCGAAATTCAAAATCTATTTCCATCCGTTAATTCTTGCCAGTTGATAAGGTCTGATTATATAGAAATAGATAATAGCCATAAATGAGGCTAGAATAATACTAATACACAACCAAATTGAAATTTGATAATGTCTTGTCACAAACCCCTCCAGAAAACCCGCTACAATAAAGAACGGAATAGTGCTTATTAACACCTTGGAGGCAGTTTTCATCGCCCGTTTGAACGATTCGAGTCTTGTATAGGATTTTGGGAACAGTAGACTATTTCCAATAGCGAGTCCACAGCCCCCGGCAATGACAATTACTGATAATTCAATAGCTCCATGAATCCAAATAGCGGACATGGCTTCCTCCATGACGCCATACCGAAAAAACAGATGGTGAAAAGCGGCTACCATGATACCGTTGCTGAATAAGATATAGCCTGTCCCTATGCTGTAAAATACGCCTAGTACAAATGCCAGGAAAGCGACCCTGACATTGTTAATCGTAATGGCCAAGGCGGAACCGATCTCACTTCCTCCCTGATAAACACCAGCTGGGTTTCCCTCCTCGATGTTAGCTATGCTCATGTCTACGTAATAATCGCCTAAGATTAAACGTACGAAATCCAAATCGTAATGAGCTGAAATAAATCCAATGGCTATCGCTAGGCAGAAAATGAGTAAGGAATAAAGCATTGGACGGCGCAGTTGCCATATTGCCTCTGGAATCTCCTGTTGTACAAAACGCTTGAACTGGTTTTCTGATGATTTTTGATCACGATACAACTGCTGATGGGCCAATATGGCCAGTTCATTCAAATAATCTTTTGTCTTTGACCGCGGATAAAATGTCTGTGCATACGCCAAGTCGTTCGTCAATTCGATATAATCGGAAGCCAGGACATCGGGATCTACATTGATTTTATTTCTCAAATTATTTTCAATTAAGATCCATTTTTCTTTATTTCGTTCAATAAAGGATGCTTCTCTCATTATGTCTTTCTAATTCTCTATCTTTAAGTAAAATAAACAAAGTAATGAGGAGAAACTAAAACGTAGCGTCTACTCGAAGCTAATATAGGAAATATGCATAAACTATTTATAAATACGCCTCAAAATGTCAAATTCGAATATAATTTAGCTTCGCTCGGTTCCCGTATCATTGCCTTTGCGATCGACTATTTCATAATTATGTGTTATGCTATAATGGTCTATTACACCGTATCTCGCTTCGGTCTTTTTAGCACAAACGATCCTTGGTTGACTGCCGGTGTCTATATGCTTATTTTGCTACCTGCATTTTTTTACCCTTTTCTTATGGAGACATTCTTTAACGGACAAACCATCGGAAAAATGATTATGCGTATTAAAGTCGTGAAAATAGACGGCACACGCGCATCGGTATACCAATATTTTATCCGCTGGGTATGTTCTATCGTGGATATCTTTTTATGCGCAGGGGCCCTTGGGATTAGCAGCATCATCGCCACCAAACATGCGCAACGGATCGGTGATATCGCAGCCGACACGAGCGTCATCAGCACGAAACAAAACATGGTACTGCAACAAACTTTATTTGCCGAGATTACACAAGAATATACGGTGACCTTCCCTCAGGTAATGCGGTTATCAGACAAAGATGCCAATACCATTAAAGATATATACAAAAAGGGATACGAACGTAAAGATTACAATATCATTTTGGCGTTAAGCAATAAACTAGTAGAGCTGCTAGACGTGAAACCTCAAATGCGTCCTGAAGAGTTTATTGAGGTTGTCATTAAGGACTATTATTATACGTTTAGGGACCGATAACACTTAAAACCGCCACTGTACATAATTGATATTTTTATTGTCTGCAAGGTACTTCCGCTCATAATACGTTTTGATGGAAAGTACATCGTCAACTAAATTAGAGTGGTACAAATCCGTGGTTTCTTTTATTTTCGGAAGCTTCAACAGTGCAATCTGTTCCAATGTATAGGCATAAAAGCCGTCGTTATCTGTCTTTAGATGCATGACGCCATTGTCGTTCAGAATCGTTTTATATTTTTCTAGAAACTTGGGGTTAGTCAGCCGTTTCTTCTCCCGACTCTCTTGCGGCTGAGGATCAGGAAAAGTAATCCAAATCTCCGTCACTTCATTTTCTGCAAAATGCTCCAATACAGTTTCAATCTGAATCCGCAAAAACCCAACGTTGTCAATCCCTTCTTCCAAAGCTGTTTTTGCTCCTCGCCATATTCGGTTTCCTTTGTAGTCGACGCCGATAAAATTGATATGAGGAAACATTTTCGCCAGGTTGACAGTATATTCTCCCTTACCACAGGCGAGCTCCAATACAACAGGATTATTATTCCCAAAGAACTTAGCCGCCCATTCTCCCTTATAGTCCTTTCCGGCATCTAACTGCACAACGTTTTTAAAGGTAGCCACTTCGGCAAATTTCCGTAACTTATCTTTACCCATTCTGAAAAATTTGTCCGCAAAAATAATCTTATATTTGTAGGAATCAATGGAAAAAGAAGCTAAAATATTTGTTGCAGGTCATCGTGGAATGGTGGGCTCGGCGATTGTCAGGGCATTAGAAAAAGAAGGGTACCGGCACCTTGTCAAACGCACCTCAAAAGAACTTGATTTGCGTAATCAATCGGAGGTCGCGGATTTTTTCGCCGAAGAACAACCGGAATACGTATTCCTGGCGGCTGCAAAAGTCGGCGGCATTGTAGCAAACAACACCTATCGCGCCGATTTTCTTTACGAGAATCTCATGATCCAAACAAATGTGATTCATCAAGCTTATATTCAGAAGGTCAAAAAACTGTTGTTCCTAGGCTCTAGCTGTATTTATCCGAAACTTGCTCCACAGCCTCTCCAAGAGGATTATTTACTGACGGGTACATTGGAACCTACCAACGAGCCTTATGCCATTGCAAAGATCGCTGGAATTAAAATGTGTGAAGCGTACCGTTCACAATATGGATGTAATTTCATCTCGGCAATGCCTACTAATCTATATGGCGTTAATGACAACTACCATCCGCAAAACTCTCATGTATTACCCGCGCTAATCCGCCGTTTCCACGAAGCGAAGATAGCAGGACTGAGCGAAGTGCGTATCTGGGGGACTGGCTCGCCACTTCGGGAATTTCTATACGCAGACGACTTAGGCGAGGCCTGTGTTTTTTTAATGCAAAACTATGACGAGGAACAATTTATCAATGTCGGCGTAGGTGAGGATATCAGCATCCACGATCTTGCTTATCTCATACGCGAAATTGTAGGATACAATGGCGAACTCCGATTCGATACAAGCAAACCCGATGGCACTCCTCGCAAATTAATGGATGTCAGTAAATTACACACATTAGGATGGCGACACAAGACATCCTTGCGCGAGGGAATAGTCTTGGCTTATGAAGATTTTCAAAAAAAGAAATTTTAATTATTAAATTTTATCCGTAAAACGTTCGTCTTCTAGAATAGCAACTTGCTGTTCCATAACGGCTATTTTTTCTATTGTATCTTCTTCTAACTTTTCTTTCTTTTTCTTCTTTTTGGGCTTTATAAAGGAGGTAACCTTATTAATCAATCCACTTATCTTATCCTGATTAACCTGCCCCGCAGCTGTTTCCGAAGCCAGCAAGACCAAAGCCTTTTTAAACCAGCCAGCTTTTCGAAGAAAAGTCGAATTTAGCACAATCGGTGCGGCCAATTGCAAGGTCCTTGTCAACCAATCGGCATCTTTACGTTGCACAGCTTTACCCACCCCTGAAGTAAAATCTTTTAACATGCCTACGCCCGGAATCTGAGAAGTTATCTGTCTAAAAAACCGAAAAGGGGTACCCACTTTTACCTTTAACAGCGCATATTGATCCGTCAAGTACGCCTCTTGTTCCCGCCGTCTTAAGTTAAGCCGAGTAATTTCTGCTCGTAAATCATGTAAATTATTTATTTTCTGTGAATTCTTCATTTACGTTTGATTTGATTTTCTCTTCAATGGTGTCTTCATCCTCTTCTCCTTGCCATTTGTCTGCCACCTTACGAATAGTAAAATTCATAAATATTCTTTCCAACCCCGGTTCAAACGCACGAATGAGCAATACCAGCACAAAAAAGATAACGCCCGTTAACAAAAACCCGAGTGCATTGCTATCCAATACTTCGCCAAGATAAAAACCTAACGCCAAGGAGCAGAAAAAAACGATGAACAAACTAAATACAATCTTTACGACATCTAGCGCCAAGGAGCCGGCTATCCGCGACCCTTTAGCTAAACCTTTCAGTTGCAATAGCTTAATTTGCGTATCTACATATTCTTTCCCTTTTTGAAAGGTACCACTTAGCGAAAATTTTTCCTCTTCCATCGAATGTGTATTTTTTTAAGTACGCAGCAGAGACTTTAGGATATTGTGTCTCCACTGCACCATATTAGGCGTGTTCTATTATTTCGTCATCCACCATGGCTTCAGCTTCAGAAACTTTGGATTTTACCAAACCTAGTACTTTATCTTTAAGCTCGCTAAGCTGGTCAAATTGTTCCTCCGCACGCTCTTTGATGGCGTCACCCAAATCAGATAATGACTCATTAATCTTATCTCTTGTCTCTGATCCTTTATCAGGAGCAAATAATAATCCTACGACTGCTCCCGCTGCTAACCCTGCTAATAATGCAGCTACTACTTTACTATTCTCATTCATATTTTTGCCTTTTAAATAATTCTCCATTTATCGGGTTGAAGATTTAATTAAGTTATACAATTAACAAATAATCTTTCTAATCGTTTTAAAAATACAAAAGTATTTTGGGCTTCGGCTGCCTTTCAAAAAAGAAAACGTAAATCTTGCTAAAAAGTAACATATCTCCGACTATTTTATATTATTTATCGATTTTTTTCGTATTTTAGGGTAACCATTTTAACATTAGCTATGCTCGTCAAAACCTTTAGTAGTGCCGTATACGGCATAAACGCAACCACTGTAACTGTAGAAACACTTGTTTGTCCTGGCATGCATTATCATATTGTAGGGTTGCCGGATAGTGCGATTAAAGAAAGTCTCCACCGTATCGAAAGCGCAATTACAGCTTCGGGATACCGTATGCCTCGTCAAAAAATAGTCGTCAATTTGGCACCGGCAGCTATACGTAAAGAAGGCTCCGGCTATGACTTATCTATTGCATTAGGTATCCTGGCAGCGTCAGATCAAATACAGGCATCCTCCTTAAAGGATTATATCATGTTGGGAGAGCTGTCGCTGGATGGTAAGGTCCAGCCCATCAAGGGAGCCTTGCCCGTTACCCTACAGGCTAAACAAGATGGATTCAGAGGCATTATACTGCCATCAGCCAATGCTCTGGAGGCCGCCGCAGTTCAAGATATGGAGGTCTTGGCCGCGAATAACTTGCAGGACCTTATTTACTTCTTTAACAAACAGCAAACACTAGAACGCATCCGAATGGATATCGGACATGAATTTATGCATCATATAAATAACTATGACGTAGATTTTGCGGATGTAAAAGGACAGGAGAATATAAAAAGGGCGCTAGAAATTGCTGCCGCAGGGGGACACAACGTCATCTTGATCGGTCCCCCGGGAGCCGGCAAAACGATGCTTGCCAAACGCCTTCCGACCATTCTTCCTCCACTTCATTTAGATGAATCGCTTGAAACTACCAAAATCCACTCCGTGGCCGGTCAACTCCGTGCGCTTTCTTCACTTATGACGGTTCGTCCTTTCCGAGCTCCTCACCATACAACTTCCGACGTCGCTCTCGTTGGGGGTGGCTCGTCGCCACAGCCTGGAGAAGTTTCCCTTGCCCACAACGGGGTATTGTTTTTGGACGAGCTTCCAGAATTTAAAAGGTCTGTGCTAGAAGTAATGCGGCAACCGTTAGAGTCTCGCAATATCACGATTTCGCGAGCGAAGTTTTCCGTTGATTACCCCGCGAGTTTTATGTTGATAGCGGCTATGAATCCGTGCCCTTGTGGTTATTATAACCATCCAGAAAAGGAATGTATTTGCGGAAGCCCTACCGTACATCGTTACCTTAGCAAAATTTCCGGCCCGCTACTGGATCGTATAGATCTACATGTGGAGGTTACACCCGTTGAATTTAACAAACTTTCCGCTGCGAAAAACACCGAGAAAAGTGAAGTCATACGGGGGCGGGTTATACAGGCACGTGATGTCCAAACGAAACGCTTTGCAGATTTTCCTGATATCCACAACAATGCGCAGATGAATACCCGTGTCGTACGCCAAGTCTGCCTGATCAGTAGCTCGGGTAAACAGCTTTTACAGGCGGCTATGGACCGTCTTGGACTCTCTGCTCGAGCGTATGACCGCATATTAAAGGTATCGCGCACTATAGCGGATATGGAGGGTTCCAAACAAATTGAAAACCACCATTTAGCGGAGGCTATTCATTTTAGAAGTTTGGATCGAGAAAACTGGACGGGCTAGAGCGATCTACAAAAATTGGCTGAGAAGATGACTAATAGACCAAGGGTAAAGCAAAATCGTCAGCCCTAGCCCTGCAAGCGCTCCAAATAAATGAGCATCGTGATTGATATTATCGTATGCTTTTTTTGACGCCCAGATACAATACCCCAGAAAAAGAAAAGCAAACAAGTACGCCGGTATGGGAATCACCATGAAGAGTCCAAGCATCGCTTTGGGTTGAAACATGATAAAACTAAAAAGGACGGCGCAAATAGCGCCCGATGCACCCAAACTATAATAACTCGGATTATTTTTCTGTCGAATCAAGGTCGGTATATCGCTAAGAATTAAACTAACAACATACAGGGCCGCGAAAAGCACGTGACCAAGTACGCCACTGAACTGGACAAACATATTCTCGAGACCAAACCCAAAATAATAGAACGTCATCATATTAAAAATAAGATGCATCCAATCTTTGTGAATCAAGCCGCTCGTAAAAACCATGTACCATTTTGACTTATCTCTATGCAATGTATACGGATGGAGCATCAATTTCGTATACCATTGGGGATTAGAAAAAACATATAAACTCAATCCTATCGTCAAAACGAAAATTACGGAAGCAACAGGAGTTGCATAAAGGTAATATAGCATAAAAATTTGTGGGTTAAAATCTGTCTTCTATCAAAAAGACGTATAATTCTTTGGGGCCGTGTGCACCCAGCACCAACATTTTCTCGATATCGGCTGTTCGGCTAGGCCCGGTAATCGTTGAAATCATGGAAGGAAGCTTATCTCCATATTTCTCGCTCATGCGTCTTAATCCATGTTTAATATCCATCACCAATTGAGAGGTTTTTGCTATCACAATGTGAATGGGGGGATAGATGCTCAGGCGGCGGCCAGCTTCATTTCCGTTGGATACCATGATGCTTCCATTACGGGCAATAAGGGCTTCGCAAGTAGTAATTCCTGCATCCGCGACATCAAGTTGTTGATCGGAAGTATAAATTGGGAAGCCATACTGCCCTAACAACTCTTGTATCTCAAGTTCCCAAGCCAAAATCTTTTTGATCTGTAGCTTTTCGGCTAAGAGTATCAAGTTTTCAATAAGCGAAATTTCGCCATCACAATACACAAAATTACCGGCAACTTGTGTAAATTCCCGTGCAAATGTGACATCCAAGGACTCCTCCTCATCTTTATAAAGCGGGGAGTCCTCAAAGTCAATATGTGGATTCTCTCGTTTCTGCAGCAAAGCCTGACGAATCTTTTTTAGCATTCGCTCTTTAGCTGTGGTATTTCGAATGTTCATGTATATAACCCTTACGAGTGAAGCTTAAGATTTTCAGGCTTCACTCATTACTGGGACAAGCGATGCGCCCTTACCCTTCTGACTTTGTGTCGTTGTTATTGCTGTCCTGCGGCAGTTCCAACGGTAAATCAGTTTGGGGAACGCCACCTCCGTCAGCTCCACCATTTACAAATTCGTCATAAGTAGTACGGTTTTCAAACGGACGTTTTCCCAAAATTTGTTCCAAATCACTCTGAAACAGAATTTCTTTCTCCAACAGCTTCTCTGCGATTTTAACAAGACCCTCTTGCTTCTCTAATAAAAGCTGTTTAGTCCGCTCGTATACCGCAGCGATTAAATTCCTTACCTCCTGATCAATTAACTCTGCCGTTTGATCAGAATATGGCTTCTGGAACTGTGCTTCACCAGAACTATCGCGAAAAGACACATTGCCCACTTTGTTGTTCATACCATACACGGACACCATCGCATAAGCAAGTTTTGTGATCCTTTCCAAATCATTTTGTGCACCGGTGCTGATTCGACCGAAAGTAATATCTTCTGCTACTCGTCCCCCCATTGTCATACACATGCTATCTAGCAACTGCTCTGTAGTATATAAAAATTGCTCTTTAGGCAGGTATTGTGCGTATCCTAACGCAGCCACACCACGCGGAACGATTGAAACCTTAACCAAGGGATCAGCAAACTCCAAGAACCAGCCAGTAATCGCATGCCCTGCTTCGTGGTAAGCTACGATTTTCTTCTCTTCAGGAGATATAATCTTGTTTTTCTTTTCAAGTCCTCCGATAACCCTATCAATTGCATCTTGGAAATCCTGCATCGAAATAGAGGCTTTATTTTTTCGCGCAGCAATCAATGCTGCTTCATTACATACGTTCGCAATCTCTGCTCCCGCAAAACCAGGTGTTTGCGCTGAAAGTTTTTTAGCGTCCACTTCCTCCGAAAGCTTCAAGGGTTTTAAGTGTACGTTAAATATATGTTCACGACCAATCAAATCCGGTTTGTCGATAGAAATCTGGCGGTCAAACCGTCCCGGGCGCAACAACGCCTGATCCAATACATCTAACCGGTTCGTAGCAGCTAATAAAATAACCCCTAAATTCGTACCGAAACCGTCCATTTCTACCAACAATTGGTTTAATGTGTTTTCTCGCTCGTCATTCCCACCCATAACCGAATTTTTGCCACGGGCGCGCCCTATTGCGTCAATTTCGTCGATAAATATAATACAAGGTGCTTTCTCTTTAGCCTGTTTGAATAAATCCCGTACACGAGACGCCCCTACACCTACGAACATTTCCACAAAGTCCGATCCCGACAAGGAGAAGAACGGTACTTGAGCCTCTCCAGCCACAGCTTTTGCTAACAACGTTTTACCCGTACCAGGAGGGCCTACAAGTAAAGCTCCCTTTGGGATCTTACCTCCTAAATCTGTATATTTTTTTGGATTCTTAAGGAAATCCACAATTTCCATGACCTCCGTCTTTGCCTCTTCAAGCCCGGCAACATCGTTGAACGTGATGTTTATTTGGGATTCTTTATCAAAAAGTTGGGCTTTAGATTTTCCAATATTGAAAATTGCACCACCGCCGGCACCAGCACCACCTCCCATACGACGCATCAACAACATCCATATCGCAACAATAATTAATAACGGAAGCATAAACGAGACGAACCAACCCGCCCACGGATTAGATCTATTTTCGTAATGAGGCTCGATACGAGCTTGATCTTCTGGTAATCCTGCCTGTGAATTTTTCAACTTCTCATTCAGAATCACATCAGACGGCTCCGTAAACGTATATTGAGGTCCTACTTCTGGCGACAACAACAGCGCATTGGGACTAGGAGCTACGTCTTTATACTTATCCTCTTTAAGTTTATCTTTTTTAATATATACTTCAACCTCCACCAAATCATTGCTCTTAACGGCAACCAGCTTTTCGACATCGCCAGCTAACAATATCTCTTTTTCAAACTTTGAATAGGTAATTTCTTCGGTACTATCGCTACTAAAAAAGTACTGCAACCCAAAGAATCCGAGGATAATCAATATCCATAACCACATCATGTTAAATTTGGGTGGAACAGGAGTTACTTTTTTACTTGGAATTTTCTTCATTACAATCTATTATATCTATTTCTCTTTATTTCTAAATCTTTACGCACTTTGATAGGATTCTACCTGAGCATCCCCCCATAAATCCTCTATGCCATAATGGCTTCTTTTTTCCGTTTTAAAAACATGGACGACGACATCTACAAAATCCAACAAAATCCATTCACCGTTATTATGACCTTCCTTTCGCCAAGGTTCTTGCCCGAAGGTCTTGTAAACCTCCTCTTCTACGCTGTTTGCTATCGCATTGATTTGTGTTGCGGAATCCGCGTGGCAGATAACGAAATAATCGGATAGGGTGGCATTTACGTTTCTCATATCCATCCGCACAATATCATTGCCTTTTTTCTCTTGCATCCCGTGTATAACCACTTCGGCAAGTTTTCCTGACAAATCCTTTTTTTTATCTTTATTCATTAAAAAACACTAGTTTTGAACGATATTTATGTGTTTAAATATTTTTCCCTTGCAAAATAATACATTTTCCCGACTTTACCTTAGACAAAATTTAATTGTATTAGAAGAGGTAACGTCTACCAACGATTATTTAAAGGAACTTTTGTCAAATATTAAGCCACTTCCCGAAGCAACTGCCATTATGGCAATCCATCAGGTAGCAGGAAAAGGCCAACGGGGGAATTCCTGGTTTAGTAAACCTGCGGAGACATTAAACTTGAGTTTTTCCTTACATCCAAAAGACTTCTTTATACATCAATCGTTTAATTTAAATATGCTTGTTTGTCTGGGCATCCAACGTTGGCTATCAACATTGCTTCCCAATGCACAAATTAAATGGCCCAATGATATTTATGTCGGCGGCAAAAAGCTATGCGGTGTATTAATCGAAAACCAGTTATCTGGTCCGCGTATTCATTCGAGCGTAATCGGCATCGGTGTAAACATAAAACAACATGCTTTCCCCATAGCGATCCAACATAAAGCGACCTCGTTGTACATCGAGAAACCGGAGGTGCCGCTACAATCGCTTGAAGATTATGCATTATCTCTTCTTTTGGCAATAATGACCTTATATGAAAATACCGATCTAAATGATACACAGCAGTTATTGACTGCTTACAACAGCTGTCTATTTAGAAAGGGAGTTCCCGCATATTATGAAATTGCCGGAGACACCCTTTTAGGCATCCTCCAAGGTGTCGACAGCAACGGTAAATTACGCATATTGTTCGATGGTCAGGAGCGACTGTTTGATCTTAAAGAAGTTAGCTTCAAGCAATAACACCTAATTATAACATATAATTTACTTGTATATCGCTTATACGCTGCCTATATTTGGGCATATTTTCGTTCGCATCGGGTAAAATTAAACCTTACAGGATGGAAGGAGTCTTATAATTAGCACTAAAAAGTAACTTATTAGAATGAAAAAATTAAGTTTATTAATTGTCGCCATGTTGTTTATCATGGCTAACGTTGACGCTCAGATATTGAACCCAGTGAAGTGGAGCGTTGCTTCGAAAAAACTCAATGACAAAGAAGCTGTTGTGTTTATCAAGGCAAATATCGACAACGGTTGGCATATATATGGTCTGCAGGTTCCTGATGGTGGACCCATTTCAACAGCGTTTACATTTTCGCCTTCGAATAACTACAGCTTGAACGGCAAAGTTGCGGCTCCGGCGCCAAAATCAAAATTCGAAAAAGACTTCGGTATGGACGTCCCATATTACACCAAAGAAGTTGTTTTCCAACAGAAAGTGAAGTTAAAGAATGGCCAACCCGTCGTAAAAGGCGTAGTGGAATTTATGGTTTGTGATTCAGAAAGATGTTTACCTCCGGATGAGCATGCCTTTACCGTCACAATTAAGTAGTATTCTTGGAACAAGGAATGATAAGGCGGTAAGTTTACTGCCTTTTTTTTATTTTAGCGACTTATCTAATAAGCTATGCGTTCATTATTTAAGCATTTTATAGTCCTACAACTTTTAGCGTTTTCCCTATGTCATTCGTCATTTGCACAGCAAGATAGCTTAATCTCGTTTGATGATATAGAATTTGTAGACGGTTCTGCTGAATCGGAGGACGATACGCTGCTGGAAGTGCCGGAGGACCTGATATTTGAGG
>NZ_PVBQ01000017.1 GCF_002980525.1 Sphingobacterium haloxyli | reverse complement strand
AAGTCTGCATAGGCATCTTTGGCGTTCGAGGCATCGATGATGACCAGATTTTCTCTGCTTTTTATAAGCAGAAGCTCTTCGACTGTAATAATAGGGGATAAGCTTGTGTCCATGAAGTAAATTTACTCATTCTAAACCGATTAAAAAGGCGCAACAAATTTAAAGCCGATTGTTCCATCAAATATTCCGATCATCCCGCACAAAGTAAAACCGAACTTAGCAAGGTGACGAAAGATAAGAAGTGGCACCTAACGCGTCTGCTATGGCGCCTGCATCACACTCATTCTAATGAACAAGTAATCCATATATGTTCATTTTTTTAAACAAAGTGAACAAATACCATAAATATGTCCATTTTCTTTCATTACTTTGTGTATATGTCCAATATTGGGCTAGATTTGAACATATATGGTATACGATAGAACGAAACCTTTCAACGATCTTCCGTTACTGCCTCCCGAAAATATTGGTGAGGATGTAGACATTCTAAAAAAAATGGTCACGGCATCAAGAGCATTGGCAGGAGTAAACAGTAATATCCAACGTTTGCCCAATCCCTATATGTTGATCAATACTATTGCTCTTCAAGAAGCTAAGGCATCATCAGCTATCGAAAATATTTTTACGACAGAAGACGAACTTTATAAAGCCGTTTCGGATACTATCCAAGAAAAAAACGCAAATCCTGCGACGAAGGAAGTTTTGCGGTATAGGGAAGCGCTTTGGGAGGGGTATAAACGTATAAAGGAAAAGGATGGTATCGACTTGGACAGTATAATTGCCATTTTCCGGCAAATCAAAAATACATCAGGTAGCATACGACCGCCTCATACATTGACGGTAATCCAACGTGGGCAGAGTGAATTTAGATCGGGGGAAATCATCTATACACCTCCAAGAGGCACCGGTTTGATTGAACGATTGATGGAGAACCTACTGGACTACTTAAATGATGACAGGCTATCCGACACAGATCCATTACTTAAAATGTGTATAGCACATTACCAATTTGAAGCCATACATCCTTTTCCCGATGGGAATGGTCGTACAGGACGGATATTAAACTTACTCTATTTAGTGAATAAAGGCCTCTTAGATCAACCCGTCTTGTATCTTTCCAAATACATCATCGTTCATAAAGATGATTACTATTATAATTTAGGCACCGTTACGCAGCGCGGAACTTGGAAGCCATGGATACTCTATATGCTAGACGCCGTTGAAAAAACAGCACTATTGACCAATCAGCTTATTAACAGCATACTGGATCAAATGGAAACCACGTTGGAATATGGTAAATCAACCATCAAATGGTATAACAAAGAAGTAAATGAGCTACTGTTCAGCCAACCCTACATCAAACCAAAGTTGATCAGTGATGTCCTGCAAATAACCTCCAGAACAACATTGACCAAATATTTCAATGAACTGGTCGCCGCACGAATACTCACATCAGCGAAAGACGGACGAGAAGTTTTTTATATCAATGAGGATTTGATTCGCATATTGGAGGGTTAAACCATCATTTACTTATATTCGGTCGGAAGATATAGAATCTAAGTATCCGAAATTAGTTTTCCATCAAAACCAATTTTATATTTCGTATTAGAAAAATCCGTAAGTAAAATTCCTTCGTTTTCGATTTTGAATTCTTCCTGGTTCTTTATATTGATATCGTTTCAATTTGTAATCAGTTTTGGCAGATTTCCCATTAGAACACTTCTCCATTCAGTGTATGGGTGCAGCAACTACAAAAAGGGGTTAAATCATTTGCCTTTAAGTTTGGATTCGATAGCTGTAAGTTTTCTGAGTCATCTACATACATTCCTGAAAAATATGATGATTCACCAATTCTCACATAATCCTTTTTATTGTTTGAATTTAAAGCCACTATCCAAAATATTGGTTCTGTTTTATCTAGCCTAGACTTAGCTTCGCTAAACACCTCATTCCAGTTTGAACCAACTTTTGATAGCAAAAATCTAAATAGTGGTGTATAGTCGAGGCCACGATTTTTTTTGCCGAACATAGTACCCCTAATCTGTTCCGGAGTTTCACCTTTTTTATTTTTTGAATATTTAAAGTCACCGCCAAAGTTATGATGGACACCTCTCGCTCTCGTATTTACCTTTCGGTATAATGGTTTTTTAGCATTATCGTATTTTGCCATTTTTTTAAAATTATCCTTAACCGCGGTTTTTGTTCTGTCCAGCAAGCTTGTCTAACCATTTTTTCCTTTCTTTTACAGTTCCATATTTTTTCTTTTGTGGATCCCAGAGTGAATTTATCTCTGTCGTAGCATTTTTATCAGCTAAATTCGCAAATGCCTTCGCTTGCTTCAAGTTACCTTTAAACTCAAAAATTATCGCCATAACAGAATACATTATATAGTTTTGACCCGGGAACGTTAAAGTGTCGTGTCCTATTTTTTCTGTCAATAATTTCTCAACTGAACCGTACAAGTCGGTTCTCTCTGCAAGAACAACTGTTTCAGAGAAGTTCAAGTAAGCGCTAGTAATAACATTAGGAAATTCTCTTTCAAAGTCAAGTGACTTCTGAAAATACATCAGTGCAGTTTCATAGTCTCCTTTTAACCTATATATCTCTCCTAATGAGTTATAGGTTTGACTTTTTTCAATCCTGTCGTCTGGATAGTCTGTCAGAATTTTGTATAAAAGTACCTCTGCTACCGACAATAAATTTTTATCTTTAGTTTCAATAAGTTCGACTGCTTGTACTCTTAAATATTGTGGCCTTCCGTTCTTTCGTGCACGGCCAAGCCTGACGAAATATTCTTCTTCATCTGCTCTAGTCCAACTTTTTCGCCTATACCAATCCGCCATTGTCGTTTCTTTAAAAAATTACCGCCAACTATTTTCTTGCCCCACCATTTTTCGCTCAATTCCTTTTGTAAAGATAGTTTATAAAGTAAATTTGTGTTTTTTATTCCGCCACTATCCCTTCGCCACGGATCATAATGTTATTTCTTTTATCAATGTTCTCTTTGGATTTTGTCAATAATTTTATTAATCCTATCTCGACATTGTCTTTATTTGTTTTCAGTTTGTCGATGATTATCGTTAACAGGTTATTTTCATCTACAAAATAACTTTCTTCATCAGAATTGATCACCTCTGCGTCCAGCATAAATACTACAGGCATTTCTTTAAAGCTTGTATATTTATCTTTCAGTTCTGCTAAGGAAATAAATTTAGGAGTATAGTTTGCTTTAGTCTTTATATGGATCTGACCCTCATATGTTTGCGTTCCGATCACGGTATCTCGTTTGATGACATCTATGCTTTCCATTTGTTTAGGGTTAATAGAACCAAGATTCTTAACAAATCTATCATTGACAAAGTAGGCGAGCTGCTGTACCTGTTTCTCTTTGTCAACGATGATCACGCGTAAAGAAGTGTCAGTATTTTTATTGATTGTAACAGGCGTGGATTTCCTTGAGAACACATTTTTCGCTGTTTGGGCAAATGAATGTGTTGCAGTAAACGCGATTAGAATTAGAATGAGCTTTTTCATGGTTAACTAATTGTGGATCATATCTTTTTAAAAAAATGAAAAAATCGTTGCCACATATTAGGTCGTTTAACAATAACTTCTCCTATGTAAACGATATCTTCGTCTAATATCACTTTAAGCGGACGAATTGTTTCTTTTTTTAGCTTTATTCTTATCGTTTTGCTTTTATAGCCAATGTATTGAAAAAATAGCGAAACTTCCTCTCTGTTCTCTTTTGCAAATTTTAGGGCGAAATGTCCGTTAGCATTTGTAGATGAGAGGAATTGCTTATTTATTGAGATAGGCACGTCCATCAGAGGATTATTCTGTTTATCTGTGACAACCCCTTTGATAGTTATAGAGTCAATCTGAATTACGTAATTAATGTCGATAATACTTTCGTTATGCTTGAACGTTGCCTGTGCAGATTTGATCCCTATCACAGTTGAAAGAATTAAACCGGCAGCTACTCTGATATATTTTTTGCTTTTCCAAAGCCAATTGGCGTAATGTCTATCCGGGAAGGGTACAGGGGTTATTCTGCCACAGATCTTTTTGTTGGCATTCTGGATGTATCTCACGATATCTTCTGTATCCCAATTCGTAAAATCGACTACTTCCGTTTGGCAGACAGAACAATGTCGTCCTCGTTCAGAAGGAGGCATATTACTCCATTTCTCAGTGCAGGGTTTTGGAATTTTTATAGACATACATTAGTTAGTTGCGTTGGTTATTTTACAGATAATTGTACTGTATAAAGCTACCAAAAATCTTTTATAATACAATATTTCTCCATTTGGAACAAGCGTACGATTTCATTATCACAGCATCGTACTATGTCTCGAGCAGAAATTGATGAGTTGCTATGGAATAAGTTGCCTGATTGGATGACGGATGGGCAGAAGAAAAAGAAAGTAGAGAATTTGATAATGGAGCTTAGAAAGCATAATAAAATTATCAACAAAGGATCTTTCAAACATTCTTCTTGGGAATTAGTAAGCTGATTTTAGGAGAAGGATTAGGAGAAGATTAGTAGTAAGATTAGGAGAAGGACCATATACCGAGGAATGTATATTAGCGAAGCTATCTGCTATCTGATAGCATACCGTAGACAATAATTTCATTGTCAACCTATTTAACAATAGAACTATTGCTAAAATGTCGCCATTTACATTTCTCCCCCCCCCCCAATACTCCCACAAAATTCGTAAATTTAGCCATCAAGCCGTTTTTGAAGCACACCATGACAGATATCGAACAACTCTTGCAGCAGATCAGGAACTTTCGCGATGCCGCGACTGGCAGCAGTTCCACAATTCCAAAGACCTCGCCGTAGCCCTCAGTATAGAAACCTCCGAGCTACAGCAACCATTTCCGTGGAAAGGCAACGAAGAAGCCCATCCCGAAAAGCTAAAAGAAGAACTGGCAGATGTACTGATGTATGCCCTTTTACTGGCCGACAAGCATGGACTCGATATCAAACAGATCATCGATGACAAGATCAAGCGCAACAACGAGAAATATCCAGTTGAAAAAGCAAAAGGCACCGCCAAAAAATACAATGAACTATAGCCACATATGGATAGGTGATACAGGACGAGAAGTTTTTAATCGAAATGCAAGCGACGCACTATCTTAAAGCACCTCTTTATCGCTGATTTCGAGATTCTTGGGATTTGCGACGGCATCAATTGAATAATAAAGAAAGAAAGCCATAAAAATATTCATGAGTATAAATGACGTCAGTTAACGAAAAATTAAGTGTGGTGTAGGTTGTTCTCAAAATAATAAAGTCCTCCAAACAGATGATCCCAAATTTTATCCAGCAACATCAAAAATGGTAATATTGCAAAGGCAGCGATCAGGTTAAATAACACTTTACGAAAAATATTGTATCCTTATCTCATGGGACATAGATGTTACGACTTTTCTTTACTCGGGCGAATTTCTACATATCTGTCGATTAGCAGATATGCTAGTAACGAAATTAATATCCCCATGCCAATGGATACGCCGAGGTAAACAGTATACCAATCGTATATTGGCCCCCTAACAAACAACATCACTTCAACAAGAACGATGCTCATCAAAATTAACATCTTTTTCCAAACTGCAAGCGGTCGTTTCCTCTTTCTATAATAGCGATCTTTTATCAATTGAAAAGGAAGAAGTGTTGTCCAATGCTGTTTATCATAAAAGTTATGATTTGGGAAGTCCTATTGAAGTACAGGTCTGGCCGGATAAGATTGAAGTATTAAGCTACCCTGGGCCTGTTCCCCCTGTAGATGCGCAAGTTGTACGCACCCAACGCAGAATTGTTGCTAGAGAATATCGTAATCGACGGATCGGAGATTTTCTAAAAGAACTAGAGCTGACGGAAGGTAGAGGCACTGGATTCCCTGCTGTTTATGATGCTATGGAGAAAAATGGTTCTCCGGATCCTATCTTTGAAACTGATCAAGACCGGAACTACTTTTTAGCTATTCTACCTGCTCACCAAGGAATTAGTAACAGAGTTAGTAACGGAGCTACTGTACTGGAATTTAATACCTTAGATGATTTAATCAAATTTAGTAACGGAGCTAGTAACGGAGCTAGTAACGGAGCTGGAAAATCTGTACATACTATATTAAAGGAAAGTATTCATGATCGAGTTCAGGAAATGTTATCTATACTTTCTCATCATATGACTAGACAGGATTTGTTTGATGCCATGGACCTGACCAACCAAAGTAGAAACAGAGCAAAGTACTTGGATCCTTTGATTAATTTGGGGTGGGTAAGCCAAGATTATCCGGGAGAAAAAACACACCCTAACCAACGGTATAAAATTACTGAAGCTGGCAAACGGGTTTTGAAGCTTTTAACGCAATAGCCTACTATTCTTGCCAAGAAAATAACTTCATATAAGGAAACTTGGAAAGATCGGTTTGGCGAAATCGGACGTGCGTTGATTGCTATCTTTTTATTGATTTCCTTGCTTGGTGGCGTGGTTACCTTTTTGACTATTTAACACCGTAACACGAAACAGAACCTAGTCATGTATTTGCCAATATCGATACACTTTATTTGTTTGAATTAGATCGAGATATGCTTAGACAACTGCGAAGCGATGACGTTATAGTTATAGAAAAATTTACAATATAATACGATGAAAATCCCTGTAATTCGGCTGAATAAAAAAGACACCACCATCGTTCTTTTGACGCTGCTATCTCCCTTATTATTCTAGTAGTATTTATCATTTGGGAATCCACGAACAGCACTCCAGGTCAGTTCTTTTTTGAAGACAGAATGAAACGAGGTTTTCACGGCACTATCGAATCCATATACCGGCAAAAGAATAACCATAATGTGATGACGATTGTGAATAAGGACCAACAATTGGGCATTGAACGTTCGTGGGAATCTAAATTTCAACTTGGCGATTCTGTTTCAAAAAATGAAGGCAGCCAACTGGTCGAGTTATATCGTCATGGGCAGTTGATTGAAGTTTTAGACTATAATGATATTGCCAGAGAAAGAGGATATATCGACTAAGCTTCCAACTACCATTTAAATTAATTTGTCAGGTCGTCCTTTCTTCTAGCATTGCTTAAACAGTATTCGCACAATGTTCGGACTTTGTTCGCCCATTCAACGGGAATTTACTGAGTGTTTACCGAGAATTTACCGTACTCAACACGGTGAATCGCCGGTACTTTTCCGGTAAAATCCCGGTACTCTTCCGAACAACTTGCGAATAAGTAGCGAACCAAGTATAAAGAAAGAGTAAATGAAACTCCCACAAAATTCGTAAATTTAACCATCAAGCCGTTTTTGAAGCACACCATGACAGATATCGAACAACTCTTACAGCAGATTAGTTAGTCGAAGATATCAATATCCAAAAGCAACTGAAAAGTGAAAAATACCGAAATCACATTCAAAGAATTTACAAAAACCTATATCAGCGATTTTCCTGATAAGTTTCGGTATTTGGGAACTCCTCTTCAGATTTATACATTAGAAGATTTGTCGTCTGGAAGCATTGCCACGCCGACACCGCTCTTAAAAGCAAATTTTAATTTTATCATCTTGCCTACAACTGGAAGTTTTGAGCAGCAGGTGGGCAACCTGATAAAAAAAGTATCAGAAAATCAAGCATTATTAGTAATGCAAGGCGAAGTAACGTCACTGTTGCGGAAAACTCACAACATTAAAGGCTACTATATTATTTTTGATGACAAAGTTCTACAGCAGTTCAAAGACCAACTTTATTTTTTCAAGTTGTTTACCACTTCCCCAATCATTCATTTGCACAGCAACGACTTTAAATTTGTCGAGCAAACTAGCAAACTGATAATGCAGGAATTGGGAACCTCAATGCCTGATGAACAAATTGCACTGTACCTTTTCCAATCTCTATTACTGAAACTTTTAAAATCTTCGGAACTGAAAAATGGGCTGTCAAGGCAGTATGATATTGCCATTTCGTTCCGGGCTCTCGTGTATAAGCATTATTCAGATGGTTACAGCATAAACGATTATGCCAAACAGCTTCGTATTTCATCAAACTACTTAAACCGTTGTATCCAGAAGGTTTGGAATAAGTCAGCCAAACAGTTTACACAGGAGTTTGTCATTATACAGTCCCAAAAATATTTACAGGATTTTTCCGAGCCTATATCTCGCATTGCCTACCATTTGAACTTTAGCGACCCCTCTTATTTCGGCAGGTTGTTTAAAAAAATCATCGGCATTTCGCCACAGGAATATCGCTCAAAGCTGATGCACGATTTGTCCGAGTAGTAGAACCGCCAGTCCCTACGTTGTGGTATTAATTTGACCAATTTTGCACTGTCGAAATAAATGATTATGATAGTTTTTAAAATTACGTTTTTGTTTGAGTTAGCTGTTCTTTTTAGTCAAATAGCGTTTTCACAAGCAGATACAATGATAACACGAAAGGAAACCATTACAATGAAGCATTTTAGTTTACTGGTACGAGTCCCTGAAACCTACAATTCCGAAAAAGCGAAATTGGTAAACCCTCAATGGGATAAACTTGTGGAAGAATGGAAAGATACAGGTGTTTACGTTTTAAGTTTTGCTTTTCCGGGTGAGAGCTATACCGTTTCGGGAGCAAAAAAAGAGGTAAGAAAAGAAATAGTTTTTGCCGACAATCTTAAAGTTGTAAGCAATGTTGTTATTCAAGCAGAAGATATGGAACATGCATTGGAACTTGCTAAATCGATTCCAGTTCTCGCATATGGCGGAAGCGTCGAAGTTAGGGAAATTCCAAAAAAAATTAGTAAGTAGCGAGGCGATGTAGTAGATCATGATCGCATTGAAATGTCGGTTTACGAATTTGGAAACGGGACTTCCTTTAGCGAAAGAAAGCACCCTCTGCCAGCCTGCCCTTCAGTCCCTGCAGGAGCATCAGCCCTAGGTACACATCCGTTCCGTATAAGGTAGTAGTCTCATCACATCATCTTTGTGCTCATATTCAGTATCTTCCTCCGCAATCATTTTCTCAAATAATTGAGTGATTCTTTCTAACTGGATATCATTTATCTTACATTACCTATCCTGAGTACGATTTTGACACGCTAATTAATGATGTCATGATTAATCGACTTAGTTTTTTTGTAAAATTCTAAATATATTTGGGATATGACACAAAGATCATATAACCAACCAGTTAAGCCGGGGAGCATATGCGCGTTGATAGCATTGCTCGTTATCTTTTACACGCCGAGTTTTGCACAAAAAATAAGCCTATACGATCTCTGGACGGAATATCAGGATGATCCGTTGAGTCTGGAGACTGCGCGGCCCCGATTTAGCTGGAAGCTGAACAGTAATGTCAAAAACACGACGCAGGAATCCTACGAAATCCGCGTCGCTTTAGACGAGAAAAGGCTGACCTCCGGAAAAGATCTGATCTGGAAAGATAAACAGAACAGTGATCAGTCGGTGCATATTCCGTATGACGGTCCGGAGCTGAAGTCCGCGACGCGCTACTATTGGCAGGTACGGGTAACCGATAACCACGGAAATACATCGCCGTGGAGCACTGTGAAGCTGTTTCAGATAGGACTGAAGCATGAAGATTGGACGGCGCAATGGATTTCCGTGCATGGGCAGGACACTTCTCTGCGAAGCCCGCTATTAAGGAAACAGTTTAAAATCAACAAGAAAGTGAAGCAAGCCTTTGTGTATATCACGGCAAAAGGTTTGTACGAAGCAGCGCTGAATGGCGGCCGCATCGGCGACGATTATTTCGCGCCGGGATGGACCAGCTACAATAAGGGACGCTTGCAATACCAGGTATACGACGTAAGTAAGCAGGTGAAAATGGGTGAAAATGTCATCGGCGTGACGATAGGCGATGGCTGGTATAAGGGACATATCGGCTTTGGAAATCAACGGAGCTATTATGGGAAGACCCGTGCCCTGCTGATGCAGCTGTTGGTAACGTATGCCGACGGTAGCAAAGACGTCATCCAAACAGACGATAGCTGGAAAAGCAGCTACGGCCCGATCTTATGTTCCGATATTTATCATGGGGAGACTTATGATTCCAGACTGGAAAAAACGGGTTGGGATAATACCGGGTACCAAGAGGATGCTTCATGGCTGCCGGTGACTGTCCTACCTGACGGTAAGTCGGAGCTGGTGGCTATGGAAGGCCCTGCTGTACGCATGCAGGAAAGGTTGAAGCCGCTGAAATTGATGATTACCCCTGCCGGAGATACGGTTGTCGACTTCGGTCAGAACCTGACAGGCTGGGTACGGATGAAAGTGAAAGGGCCATCGGGTAGGGCGGTAATCCTAAGTCATGCCGAGGTTTTGGATAAAGCCGGTAATTTCTATACGGAAAACCTACGAACCGCAAAAGCACAAAACAAGTATATTCTAAACGGAACGGAGCAGGTTTTTGAGCCACATTTTAGTTTTCAGGGGTTCCGTTACCTAAAACTCGAGGGATATCCAGGGGCCGTGGACACGGCAGGCCTGACGGCAATTGTGCTCCATTCGGAAATGAAACAAACAGGAACATTCAGTACGTCCAACCCGATGTTAAACCAGCTGCAGCATAATATTTTCTGGGGGCAGAAAGGTAATTTCCTGGATGTGCCAACAGATTGCCCTCAAAGAGACGAAAGGTTAGGGTGGACGGGTGATGCGCAGGTTTTTTACCGGACTGCTGCTTACAATATGGATGTGTCCAGATTTTTCACCAAATGGCTAAAAGACCTAAAGGCTGAGCAGCAGGCCGATGGTAAGATTCCTCATGTGATCCCGAATGTCATTGCAGACTGGGAAGCCGGTTCCAGCGGCTGGTCCGATGCATCGACCATCGTCCCGTGGGAGATGTATATGGCCTACGGTGATAAACGGATACTCGAAGAGCAGTACGAGAGTGTGAAAAAATGGGTCGACTATATCAAGGGGATATCCAAAAACAACCTATGGAATAGCGGGCGGCATTTCGGCGACTGGCTGTTTTATCGTCCAGATGATGACACGGATGGGAGGGCCGCTGTGACAGACAAATATCTGATTGCCCAGACCTTTTACGCCCATTCGACCCAGCTACTGATCAATACCGCTAAAATATTGGGCAAAACGGAAGACGTCGAAGCCTATTCCGGTTTGCTGCAGGATATTAAAGATGCTTTTGTAAAAGAGTATTTAAGCGCCAATGGAAGGCTCGTGTCGGGAACGCAAACGGCCTATGTATTGGCTTTAAATTTTGACATGTTGCCGGAGCACCTGCGGGAACAGGCTGCCGGCCGCCTCGTCGAGAACATCAGGAGCTATGACAACCACCTGACCACGGGTTTTTTGGGTACGCCCTATCTGTGCCATGTATTAAGTCGGTTTGGCTATACGGACGTCGCGTATGATCTTCTCTTGCAGGAGAGCTACCCCTCCTGGTTGTATCCGGTGAAAATGGGTGCGACGACCATATGGGAACGGTGGGATGGCATCAAGCCGGATGGCAGCTTCCAAACAGCAACTATGAATTCATTTAACCACTATGCTTATGGAGCAATCGGCGATTGGATGTACCGGAGTATTGCCGGAATCTTGCCCGACGGAGCAACACCCGGCTATAAGAAAATCATCATCAGGCCTCAGCCGGGAGGGAAGCTGAACCACGCAAAAGCAGAGCTGATGACGAGCTATGGATTACTGAGGTCGTCTTGGGAAATCGCGGGCAACCGTTTCAGGCTGCGCGTACAGATTCCGGTTAATACGACAGCAACCGTTATACTGCCGAATGGAAAGCAGGAACAGATAGGTTCAGGAAGCTATGCGTTCGAAAGCTTACTTATTATAAGACAGTAGAGTAATGCCACTTGACAATGATTTTATTGCCAAAATGATTGACAAAAGATTTGTTGTCAAAGCAGATTCGTGTGGCATGTCGGAATTTAATCTAAATCGACGATTGATGAACATGTACTCAATATCTTCAAAGAGGGAGAACTGGTTGAGAGTGAAGTAAAGAGATTATAATTTATGACTCCAAGTTGCATCCCCCAATATAAAGAATATTTGGCTTTCAGTCATGCTGTCTGCAGGTTTCTAATCTCATTTTTTGTCGGCTTTCGTACGTATATCTTCATGTCAAATTCACACGCGCCAAATTGTTCGTAATAATAAACCATTTTAGTTCAAACGTTCTCATCTCAACGACAAACCTATCATTACTATGCTTGGTCTTTAGAAAATAGCTTACTGTTTGCATCTAAGTTGGTTGTTTATAATATGTTTAATCTGACCTGTCCCAATAATTCTTGAACCTTCCCGAAAGTCAAATTTCATTTTATCATTAAGTAGTCCAGCGAAATGTTCGATAGCTATAATTTTGATTTCAGCTTCAACCGTGTCTCCAGGATAAACAGTAGTTCTATCAATAAAGGTCTGCTGTCCTGAAGTCTGCATTTCTGAAAATTCAAATTTTACTTGTGGGTGATAGCCTGAAAACGCTGGCGTCTGTCTTCCACCTTGTTCTTTCGTAAAATATGTTAGCGTAGCTATAAAGTCAGCTTCCCCTTTGTCAATCTGAAACTTGTTATTGTGAAAATATTCATAAGCAGCAACGTCAATTTCTCCACCGGTCAATTCATTGTCGTTTTCGTCGAAAAGTTTATAGCATGTTTGGTTATCGCCGATACTTGCGTCACCATCTAGTCCTAATAATATCGTGTATAATGTGTCGCGTAGTGATCCGCCAAGAATTTGTCTTAATCTCTCTTTTCCTTTATCATCAAGGTTACTTATTTTAAACCGACTAAAAAGGTACAAGCATAACCCAGCGCTCCTACCATTATAGCTAAGAAGAAAATTATTAGTACGACGGAATAATCATGTTTAATTTCATCATAATTTACCTTTCCCGCGTACGGTTTTAATCTCTTTGCAATTTTAAAGCCGATTGTTCCATCAAATATTCCGATCATCCCACACAAAAGTAAAACCGAACTTAGCGAGGTGACGAAAGATAAGAAGTATCCTGTGAAGAAATATGTGATGAACGACAAAACAGTGAAGTAACCATAGTTGAACCTAAACTTTCTGGAAGCTATAGCACCCAACGCGTCTATCGCAGTTACTGATAATAAAGCGATACCTACTATAAAGAATATGTCTAAAACCACCCCACTAATATATCCAATATTTACACTCGATGCAAAATGAAAATGTGTTTGCGCCGATTCGGTATAATCAACAATAATTCCATTTCTCCTCCCCATACGTCCACAAAAGTCGTAAATTTAGCCATCAAGCCGTTTTGAAGCATAAACACAGCGGAAAAGCGGTTCGGAAATTAAAAACGTTAAAACCTGCGATTTTTGTGAGAGAACACCATGAAAGAATTTTTGCACGATAACAGAGTTTATTATAATCCTATTGAGTTTGCAATGGCACATATCGGTGGTACTTGGAAAATGCCAATATTAATCAGCCTTAGGAATGGTGCATTACGTTACGCCGATTTGAAAAAAACTATACCACACATTTCAGATAAAATGCTGTTTACGCAGCTACGGGAATTGGAAAATAAAAATATGATTACGCGAAACACATTTGTAGAAAAACCGCCTCGCGTAGAATATCAGTTAACCGAAAAAGCGGAAAAAGCCTTACCTGTCATTGACCAATTAACCGAATACGGCACCGCTCTAATGGAAGAAGTTGGCATTGGTTAAACTCAGTAACCGAATAGTAGAATAACAAAAGACAGTTAATGTCCTTTATATACAAAAAAGTATATAAACATGGTTCTATGTTCTGATGTGTTTAGATTTGCTTCAAACAAATTTCAATAAAGAATGGAGCATTTAGAGCATCAAAAAGATTGGCTGACGGTACCGCAATTGCCATGTGTAGCCATAGAAGAAACCGTTACCTTCTGGGAAATGATGGGTTATACAACTACCTATAAAATGACCCGGCCTTATCAATACGGTATCGTTGAAAAAGGCGGGTACGAGTTACATTTTGGCAAGGTAAAAGGGATGACGGCAGCAAACAATCTATATAGCGGTTGCCTTGTTATGGTATCCGATTTAGAAAAAGTTTATAAGAATTTTACCCAAAGGTTTAAACAAAATCTGGGCAGAGTTCCACATTCGGGAATACCCAGAATTTCCAGAATGAAACCAGGAACAGCCCGATTTACATTAACAGATGTTTCGGGTAATTCTATTATCTTCATCAAATATGGAAAAGAACACGATGAAACGTATGAAAAGGCATTTGACGAAAACCAAAGTCCTTTACAGAAATCCATTGCGAAGTCCATAGTGTTTAGGGACTACAAAGAAGATGAAAAAGCATCCGTTAAAACTTTGGATGCCGCGTTGCAAAATATCGAAAACGAAGCGCACGTGGATATCGCGGAAGCATTACTTATTCGAATAGACCTAGCGAGCAATATTAACGATACGATACGAGAGGAAGAATGCAGAGCATTGTTAAACCAGGTGAGTCTAACGGACGAGGAAAAAGAGCGTTTAGCACAAAAGTATAATGTTAAACTCTAACCCTAGTACGGTAGTGCAAATCGAACTGCGTAGTCCTTGGAAAGATATCTACAATCATTGAAGAGGAACGGAGTTTGCAATATGTTGAAGAGACGCCATTGTGGGGTAGTGTAAATTAAATTTGTGACAGTTCAATTTATACTACCTATACTACCGCTCAATCCCTTGATTTAATGTTGCACCACTTTACGCAAAGGCTTGTCCGGGTTGAAAATGTCCACTGAGGGCAATTCTGTTCCAAGCGTTGATGGTAACTACCGCCATAATGATTTCAGCAATTTGGTTCTCGCTAAAAAACCGCGAGGCAAATTCATAAGTTCATCGGTCAATCCATTTTGTTGAATTAAAGTTACTTCTTCGGTGATTGCCAATGCAGCTCTTTCTTGATCAGTAAAAATTTCACTTGTTTCTTTCCAAGCATTGACCAAATATTTCAATGAGCTGGTCGTTTAAGCTATTGGGTAAGCTAGATTTTTCCAAGCCCGTAAAGCATATTAACATGTTGTTTTTGACCTATGAACAAAAGAAACTACGAGTAAAGGAATTGACTACTCTTCCGATGGTGATTGTCATTGCGGGTGTTTTATTATTTTCGCGATCCCGGCACAGACTCATCCAAGATCAAATAAGGAAATTAAGAGAGGAGATGGAGGAATTAAACGAAAGTGAAAGATTAGAATAGGAGCGTATCACCTCGTAAGAGTTTTCGTCCAACTGACGATACAAGGCGTCTTCACCTCATCTTCCGCCTCGGCAGCCCGATCTCGTGCGCCTGCGGGTAAGGCGCCCGGTTCGTCATGCTCACATCCTCACGGATCTGCTGATGAATCTTGTACTGGCTGTCGCGGTCATGGTTGTACCGCGGATCCGGGATAAAAACGGCAGCTTGGCCATCTTGTGGATCGTGAGGGTAGGGAAGTGGTAGTCCACCTCCACCGTGCCGAGCAGCAAGTAGTTTGTCGTTGTTCAGGCGCTCGCAGGACACGAAAACGTATCCAGGTCCATGTGCACTAATTAGCTAGGGAACCCGTCTTAATCTCTGTTGATTAAAAACCGACATAACAATCTCATGCTAGACAGATGGTTGATGCAGCACAAGTTTGTAACATGAGCTTATAGGCTCACCGCTTGCACTATTTAAGCTCACAAAACGGGTTATTTAAGCTTATAATACTTAAGAAAGAGCTCATTATTGATATATAGGCTCAAAAAAATTAACAAATAAGCTCATTTATACGTAACTTTGAGCTTATAAAAGCATATAATGAGCTTCATCATGGCAGAGATAGGTAACGACATTATTAAATTCCTACAGGAGAATCCAACGAGTTCATCTCCTGAAATCCACAAAGGTATCGGCAAAGGGTCTTATGCAACCGTAAAGCGGGTTATTGCTAACTTATTGGAAAGCGGTCAGATCATATCCGAGGGACAACGCCGTGCAACCCGTTATCGGGTAAGTCCAGCCAATCAACTGTTAGGATACATTGATATGGACGCCTATTTTGAAAAAGAGATTGACGAACGCGATATACAGGAAGTATTTAATTTTCAGTTGATCAGGGAAGTGCTGGCCAACGCCGATATTTTTACTGTAGATGAAGCAAGCAATTTACAGCAATTGCAGGACGAATTTCGACGAAACGTAGCGCACATGAGCCAGGATGTGTACAATAAGGAAATGGAAAGGCTTGCCATCGATTTGAGCTGGAAATCATCACAGATCGAGGGCAATACCTATTCCTTGCTGGAAACAGAACGTTTGCTGAAGGATAAGGAAACTGCTGCTGGAAAACCGAAAGACGATGCCACTATGCTCTTAAATCATAAAGAAGCATTGAACTTCATCATTGATAATCCCGATTATGTTGTACCCTTGACCATAGCAAGAATAGAAGATATTCATAGTATTTTGGTCAAGGATCTTCCAGTTGAACGCAATCTCAGGCAACGTCGGGTAGGTATTTCCGGTACAAATTACAAACCTTTGGACAACGAGCACCAGATAAGAGAAGCCCTTGAAGATATGTGCCACCTAATCAACAACAAGAAGAACATATTTGAACAATCCCTGTTGGCACTGGTGTTGTTATCCTACATTCAGGCATTCAATGATGGAAACAAACGAACAGCGCGAATTGTCAGCAATGCCATTCTGATTGCCAATCAGTATTGCCCGATTTCCTTTAGGACGATTGATTCCATCGAATACAAAAAAGCAATGCTGATCTTTTATGAGCAGAACAACATCAGTGTTTTCAAGGAAATATTTATGGAACAATTCCGGTTTGCCGTCAAAACTTATTTTTGATGCCGTAATAGTCCTAAAAGGTATCGGCACCCGCAATACCTTACTGCCGGGAAAGGTTGCCTTTTTCAGTACGAACACATTGCGGTGCCTCTTCTTAAATTCGGTAAGTGGTTGATATTTCCAGATAAAGTCGATGATATGGAGAAGTGTGAAATCATCATGTTGGATAAGGTGCAGAAGAAACGCGCATTGACACCATCGGAAGAGAAGCATCTGAAGACCAAAAAGTTGATTGAAGGTAGAAAACCCAATTACTATATAGGAGTCAAAGTAGCCCAAACAATAGGGCAGAAAGCTGCCCATTATATAGGTTTGACAAAAAAGGAGTTTTTATGCCAAACTTATATCTAATTTGTTTTTCCATAATAAGCGATTTTGGTAGAAACTGTATCTCTTACCGGCTGATAATGAAGTTTCGCACGATTATAGAAAAATTAGAATACCGCATACGATGGATGGGCTAGGAGGTGATGTGCATATTTATTACGTAGACAAATACGGCCGGCATCACGGATTTTCTTACAGAGCAAGCGAAGACATATGGTTTGTTTTGTCAATATTTATTTCGTCACATCTTTCCCCCGCATTTCCAACTCCCTTTTAATCTCCTTTTAAATTATTGCTATTCTGAACGCCGGATCTGGAGGAATACTTTCCCTTCCTACCTTATTCATCTATCACATAACACAACGTTGGGAAATGAAAATACATTAGTTAGTCGACCATTTTCCGCCACAGTTATAGCATCTTTTCGACTTTTTACCAAGAACCAGAGAAATTAGGCCTATAGGGAATAAAAACACCGAAACATAAATTTGCCAAGTGGCATATACGTTTTTTATTTGGGAAGCGGTACCGGAGGACTCGCAATAAGGACATTGATTCAAAGACATTACTATTTTAATTTTAATAATTTATCTACAATAACTCCACCTCCATTGGAGTCTATATCAAACACTCGACTTTCGATTGATGCAAAGTCTGGCGGATAAAAGGTGGCTTCAATTTTCTTTCCTTTTACGTAACTAATAGTATCGCAGATATTCAACAATGACTCCAAAATATGCGAAGTAACAACCACCGTAAGGCCGCTTGCTCTCAGTTTTTTTATAATCACCTTGATTAGTTGTACAGTTTCCATATCAATACCATTAAAAGGCTCGTCGAGGATGACAATTGGCGTATTAAAAGATAAGACGCTTAAAAAAGCTATTTTTTTCTTCATACCAGTAGAATAGTCATCAACCATTTTGTCTAATGGCAACGAGAAAAGGGCATTCCAACCTAAGACATCAAAATCCTTGTTAAAAGCCCCAAAAAGCTGTAAATATTCTTTACCAGTTATCCTTTTATAGAAATAATTATCAGTTTCTAAAAAAGACACGTCTTCTCTTTTAATGGGCATCCCATTATATAAGATTTCTCCTTGCACCTTTTTTATTGTGCCATGAATACATTGTAACAGGGTAGTCTTTCCAGAGCCGTTCGCACCCACTATTCCATGAACCTGACCATTTGGTAAATCCATATTCACTCCCTCCAAAACGGGGGTGCTCTTGTAATAACCTGCAATCAAGTTTTCAACTTTTAACATATAGATAAGCGTTTAGGTTATTTATTGCTCTATTGTAGTATATCACCAATAGCGCAACTGGAATAGGTGCAAAATAAACTATAAAAAAACAGCCAATAGCACCCCATAAAAGAAACCTGTTCAAGCGAAGTGTTTGATTAGGAATGTACATAGCGTACTTAAAACAAATGCTTAAAGTCTGAACAATAAGGCTAATGGCATTAACAAACAATAGTATATACCAATAGCTTCCATGAAAATACATGAAAGTGAGATTAATCGGAGCGAGGCAACATAACGAAAACACTGTTTGCCTCCAGATTTTATAGAGCAGATATTGATGCGGTGAAAGTCTAAAGACCTCTACCATAAGTCTAGATTCGCAACTTATATTGTATGTCGCAAAAATAATAGTCAATATAAAAATTGCTATTACAGATATAATGATATTCGCTCCGAACGCGGTTCCTATCAAAACACAAAGGGAAGAAGCAAAAATGGTTGACCGTATACCAGATTTTAATTCAAATGCCACGTTAGGTACAATACTAATATTTTGCAACAAGCGTTTTTTGTCAAAAAACCTAAAGTTGACTTTTACAATAATTGGCACCAAAATGGCAGTCGTTAACATGCATAGAAAATCCTTATGTATGGCAAAAAGGACGAAAGCAGGCAACGACAATACCATATATTCGAAACCGATTAAAGAATCTGCAAAAGGCCTAAACGAATTTTTAAGGAACTTTAAATCCCCTCGATTTTTATGAAGATATAGCAAAAGACAGGTGTTTGCTGCCATTCCGAACCAAGGTGCAAACAAAAATATTTTGGGAATTAAAATGAGTACGTGTAAACTTATTAAAAGCAACAGACAAACTCTTACGGCTCCAATTTCCTTTAGGAGCCGAAAAGATTGCAATAACCTTGTCTTTAAAAACCGGGAAAATATTTTTTTATTCCTTTCCAAATGCTTCTATTTCAATAAAAAAGTTAAACCGCTTCTGCCATAATTTTGCCAAAACATTACAAACACTTCACCAACCTTAACGAAATTAGGGAAAATAAGTTGAAACTGGATATTACGGTTTGAATTGTGCCACTTTAAAAACCACCTTTTTCTAGGTGCTCTTCTAGTATGTGGACGTACATAAGTGCCATCTAATTATACAGCTAAAAATAGTAAAACAATAACCGACAACAAAAGCTTTTCAAAACCTACCTCGTAGCTTCATGAAATTTCGTTATTCCTTTTTCCACAAATCGCATTCGATAAATCGAATCCGTAAAAACTGGTCAATGTCTTGTACTACCATGTGATCAGCTAACACAACCGGCTGGCTGAATTGCTTGCCTAGTAAGGCGGTCTTTAGTTCTTCTACAGTCATGCGGCAAATGTAACATTTAAAAATACTATTTGTGATCACTAGAAATATTAGCATTTTTCCAGGATGGAAAAGTACATGGGGGTAATTGAAGTTTCGCACGATTATAGAAAAATTAGAATACCCTATACGACGGATGAGCTAGGGGGTGATGCGCATATTTATTACGTAGACAAATACGGCCGGCATCACGGATTTTCTTACAGAGCAAGTGAAGACATATGGATACTACAGTAAACAAATGTCCGGTATGGCCCACGACTTTCAGCCAGCGTTTTTTTAGGGAATGTAAGAAGGAAGCTATAAAGCATGGATATAAAGTCCTCTTTCGTTTTCTACTTTTCCAAGCAGATCTGCACGCAGTTTATTCCCTAATTAGTTTATAAGATCCGACATCGTGTCCAACTTTTCGGTAGGCTTCGGTTTTCGCCGGCAATAGGGTATCTGCTTCGATAATGTATTGCTTTACGAGCTTATGGAGCTCTAATCTGCTTACAGAGTTGAGTTCACCGTCGAAAGGCAGCAATGTATTCACATGATTGTACAAAACTCTTTCAGGTTGATCAGATTCCACGCGGCCGTTCTTGATCGCTTCATTTATTACCGGTAAATAGAAATCGGCATTTTCGCGAATCGACTTTGCTTTTTGTACGTACTTATTATAACATGAATCTTTTTTAACCTGCAGCGAATCTCTTCTAGTCTTAGGTATGTTGGGGTATTTTAAGGCGGCGTCATACCGTTCGTATTCTCTTTTGAAATATAATAAAAAATTGAAGTCATTTTCGACCTTTTTTATTTTATCTGGGTCCGTTTGTGCTGTAGTAGGATTAGGTAAGTATAGGAATACGAATACTAAAAGGAGTTTTTGATATACTTTCATGTTTACAATATTTATCCTCTGTTCTGTAGAACCGAAGGCGCTTGGAACATCACGCGGATGACGAAGTTAAACTCCCAACGTAAACCTATTGTTAAGTGTCCATAAAATAATTTCTTTTACCAAAGAAATAAATAATGTTCTTTATGATTTGTCTTTCGTTTATCGTCTTCCGTATAAAATTCGTAAATTTAGCCATCAAGTCGTTTTTGAAGCACACCATGACAGATATCGAACAACTCTTGCAGCAAATCAGGAACTTTCGCGACGCCCGCGACTGGCAGCAGTTCCACAATTCCAAGGACCTCTCCGTAGCCCTCAGTATAGAAGCCTCCGAGCTGCTGGAACTCTTTCTTTGGAAAGGCAACGAAGAAGCCGATCCCCAAAAGCTCAAAGAAGAACTGGCGGATGTGCTGATGTACACCCTTTTGCTGGCCGACAAGCATGGGCTCGATATCAAGCAGATCATCGAAGACAAGATAAAACGCAACAACGAGAAATACCCGGTTGATAAAGCGAAAGGAACCGCCGCTACATTCAAAATTTTATGAAAGCTATATTGATTATTGCGTTACATCTGTTTATTACTCATATTTACGGACAAGACCATCCAGCTTTGCCTCATCTCTTGACGCAGGAGCCCGTTGTTAAAGAAGGTAGTTGGCAAGATGAAAAGTTGCTTCTCAACCGTATATTTGTTGATGGGTATCATAAATGGAATAAGGATTCGTTGATCAACGTTTTTTTACCCCGCATATTACAAGAAAGAGATTCATTAATGAATACAGTCGACGATACCGTCCGCCAGAGAGCTATTTTGTATTATTATTCCAATGGATTGTTCGATCTCTCTAACAGCATTTTCTACAAGATAGGAAACGACGAGGCTTGGAAGATTATTGCAGATACCACGGTGACGTTGACACCCTTGCCGGATGAGTTGTCGTTGATACATATTCCCATGGCCAACCAATATCTCCACAATTTAGCAATACATGAATTGCGGAAGTTCAGTGGCCCTGAAGTATTTGCAGATGCCACTGGGTTATCGATTGACTCCCTTCAGCGCTTAATCAAAGATTACGGGGAAACTTATTTAGCCCTCCTGCTGTCAAAAAACTATTTGCCACCTTATGCTCATGAAAGATACTTGGCTAATCAGTTGTTGTCCAGTATCGATAAAAAGAACTTGCTTGTCGCAGAGACGATACGTGAGGAGTTAACAAATCATTTCCCCAACAGTTCTTTTTTAATGGTGTGTAATCAGGAACTCGATAGACTCAACGCGCTATTGTTAGCAAACACTGATCATCCCGATATTATTTTTTTAGAAAAGACGAATGACATAGTTTCCATAGGAACGCTTTTGAAACCGTTTCATGGTAAGGTGGTATACTTAGATTTTTGGGGGACATGGTGCGGGCCATGTGTCGCGGAAATCACGCAGCATACACAAGCCCTAAAAGAAAGATTTGGAGATCGAAAAGACATTGTTTTTCTTTATCTCGCTATGGACAGTGATCAAGATCATCAAAAATGGGAACAGTTTATCAGGCTCAATACAGTTACCGGCTTTCATTTGCGGAAAAACAACAAGGCAATAGAGCCCATATGGGTAGACCTGCTCCATACGGAAAATGTCCCCCGCACTTATCCAACGTATGCCATTTTTGATAGATTAGGTCAGTTGGTTACCGCCGAAGCGAAGCGTCCTAGCGACGGTGAAGCATTATATAGGCAACTGAGTGATGCGTTAACCCATACTGAGAACCAAAAAAAATAACTGTTTTTTCCGCTTTCTAGATCTGGTTTAAGGAAACCTCTACGTTTCGTGCCACTATAAGAGATCAAGAAACTACCTCGCCGCTTGAAAAAAAATAAAGCGACATGGCCAACACCCTTGATCCGATGGACTTGCAACCATTAATTACAATAACAGAATTTTCGTTGTAGTGGCCAATAGTGTCGATGATAAACTTCATCCGAAACTGTATTTCACTATAAGCAGATAAACCGTATCTTAACGGCGCATTATTAAGATCGAAAAATAATTAGCAACCACTTAAGAAGAAGTAGAGGATATATTATGAAAAAACTGAAGTTTTGCTTTTTGATACTCATGTTTAGCCTGGTCGGTCAAAAAGCCTCTGCACAACTGTCAGCGCAGAAGCATATCGTCTATTTACACGGCAAAATAATCGAAGACCAAGGTAGGGAAGCCATTAGTGAAGCTTTTGGAAAGTATGAGTTAGATAGCATTTTGGCTGCTTTTAAAGCCATCAATGCCGTCGTATATTGCGAAATAAGAAACACCAATGCGGATCCTAAGCGTTATGCGAAAAGAGTGTCAAAACAAATCGATAGTTTAATCGCTATAGGCGTTCGACCTAAAAATATCACTATTGTTGGCGCCTCAAAAGGTGCAATAATAGCGAGTCATATTTCATCGTTCAATACACATCTTATCAATTATGTTTTTTTAGCAGGCAATAATGCGTATCAAGAACAAAACAATAATTGGAAGTTTCACGGACAGGTCTTATCGATATTCGACGCATCTGACGACATAGCAGGTAAAAGTTATCAATATTGGAAAGATAAGGACAACTATACAACTACTTTCGAGGAGATCGAATTAAACACAGGATTAGGTCACGGATTTCTCTACAAACCGCTGACAGAATGGATGGAACCTACTAAAAAGTGGATAGCAAAACAGAAGCTGTAATATTTCCTGGATACAAAAGTCGAGTGGTTGAGGTTGTATAATGTTGAGACGGGGTGGAACGTGTTGGATCCGCTTGCCGAGTGAGATAGAGCAGGGTCTCCGTATTACTATGCACGAAGATGAATTATTAAGGGAGTAACAATTATAAATGCAGCTACATAAGATGATCAAGGAAAGAATCAATTTTTTTATTATTGTTTTAGTATCATTTACTACAATATCCTGTGATAGCTATGAGCGATATTATGAACAAAACCGAAATGATCTGGATCAGCTCGCTGCTGTTTTACTGACACAGTTAGAAGACGAAGATGTATATTGTATTGATGATAGTTTAAATAGTTTATCCGAAAAAATGCGTGATCTGGGTATTGATTGTGTGAATAGAGACACAATAGAAGGTACTCTTAATTTTATTTTCCAACATAGACAGTCTCTAAGTTCAGTAGAGTTTATTTATCAGTATGATGCTTCTACAGGCAACCCGAAATCGTTTCCTAAGGCTGGGGAAGTAGTGGAAAAATTGTCAGATAAATGGTTCGTACGAAAAATAGCCTTTGATTAGAGGAGATAAGCCAGTTATGATACACTACGATTAAGGAGCAAGGTTTCCAAATGCGATGTCAGAAGAATACCCCACAGATTGGTTTGTACTGAAAAGATCAAGCTGGCACTAGCGCCACCCGAGGGTGGCCCGTATTTGCTGACGCATTACGTTTCTCCAAATATTTTGCCATCAGGACATTGATCTGCTCGATAGATAGTTTACCACTATTTGCCTGCGGATACTTTTTAATAAATTCTTCCCATATTTCTTGCGACATGCTCATTGTGTAAAGATCGTATTTCTGTTCCATAGTGTGATAATATTTCTTAATTCCAGCCAGATTTGCCACAATACGGGAAATTATTTATCTTTGAAACAAGACCAACTTATATAACTTGCTCCATACAAATTAACAATGGCAGAATCTCAAAATATAGAATACAAACAGAGCTGGAGAGACGAATACCTGAAATGGATATGTGGGTTTGCAAATGCGAATGGGGGCACTATTTTCATCGGTAAGGATGATGTAGGTAAGATCAGTTACGATGGGATCCATCGTAATGAAACATATGAATACCCCAAGGAGGCTGTTCGGGAGGCTTTGTTAAATGCGATCGCACATAAAGACTATTCTGGATCAACCCCGATTCAGATTCGGGTATATCCTGATAAGCTTATGATTTGGAATGAGGGGCATCTTCCGGAAAACTGGACGGTGAGTAATTTATTAAAAAGCCATTCATCTAGGCCATATAATCCGGATATAGCAAACTCTTTTTTCCGTAGTGGTTATGTGGAGTCTTGGGGCCGTGGTATTAGTAAAATGACGGAATTGTGTGTAGCCGCTGGACTTCCTGAACCTAGCTATATTGTTGAAGGTTCCGATTTTTGGGTGGTATTCAAGAAGGATATTTATAATGCCGACTATCTTGAATCTCTTGGTTTGAACATCCGGCAGATGAAGGCTGTTTTGTTTGCGAAAGAAAAGGGAAAAATAACGAATAGTGACTATCAGACGTTGACCAATGTTTCTAGGGAAACAGCAACACGAGATATAAAAGATTTGATTGAAAGAAAATTGTTTCAATCAAGTGGACTTAAGGGTGCCGGCGCATATTATACCTTAAATTGAATTGCGTCATTAATTGCGTCAATTGCGTCATGATTGCGCATTTATTGCGTCAAATAATTAACAGAACTTCTTTTTTGCATCTGGCTACGGGCAACTCGCTGGCAATTATGGTAGAGGTTCCGCGATGTCTCAACGATCTCCAGCAGGACCAGCCGCTGTTGCTGCTCCAGACAAACAATGGAAAAAAAGAGCTTTCAAAAGCGGATATTTTCCAGCTCAATCAATGCTCTTCTTGAGCAATTTACTTACTTCTTCTGATTTGTTCACTGTCATAAAATGACCGCCACCCTGAATTTTGTAATCCGTTTTTATGTTTTTGATCGGTAGAATTCTGTCATTGAGCCCATGTATATGAACGTAATTTTGTGGCGTTTGCAGATTCCTCCAAGTCACTACTTTGTCAAGTGCCCAATAAAGAAATTTATTGTCAGTTTCCTCTAGGATCTGTTTTAATAATATTTTGTCGCTCGGTATTTGAGCCCCAAAGAACCAGTTAGAAATACAATTGGCGCTTTTAAGAAACGATGCGGGTATAACGTTATGTATCTTTAGTTTCCCCAAAATCCTATACAGCATTGGTATTTCGTTTCGAGTCTTGGCAGAAGCAATTAAAATTAGCTTTTCAATCGCTAGCGTTTTTGCAACTTCGACGGCAATAATGCCACCGAAAGAAAGACCAATTAAAATCGGGTTTTCAACAATGATTTTCTGTGAGATCCTTTTCGCATACTCCTCAATTCTTTCATCCTTTCGAGGTTCAATCCACTCTACGAATTCGATATCTAAGTTTCCAAAATCTATTTTTTGAAAAACTCTTTTGTCGACACCTAAGCCACTAAAAATGTAGACTTTTTTCATGACGATTTAAATTTTAGTATATTCCGTTCAATGAAACAATGTTTAGATGCACAAATCAATAACTATTTCCACGGTTATTGTTGCTATTTTTTTAGTATAAAAGAATGGTATATTTGCTTCTATAATACATTTGCGTCCAACTTTAAAAGTGACCAATTGAAGCTCACTTCAACCAAAGAATAATTGCTGAACTTAAGAAACAGCTAATAGGAAAAAAAGAAGCAACAGCATTATTCGGCAATGAGAAAGACAACAGCTTTGAGGGAACATTGCAAAGTGTTGTGCAGACATTCGCCGGGCAATATTTATATTCCAGTATATTTAAATCTCATCAGTCTTTTACGTCAGGTATACAAATCTGAATTATTTCTTCTATCTCTTTTTTTACGAAATCAACAAGAATACGGTGGACTTTTTCCAGATCATAGTTTTCTAATGGGAACTCTGCTAAAACAATGTATGGCGTTTTTGAGTTGTAGTTTCGAATGTCTAATCTATCGGGGTTCATAAGACTCATGCAAAAAGTTTCATGTGTAATGTTAATATGAAAAAGTAAATAACGAGGTCTATAAAGGGGGAAATAATCGTGTGGGGCTATGTTGTAATATGTCTCTACTTCGGCGATGGCGAGTGCCGGTGTTGAAGCCATGTCGTGGAGAAAATTGAGGCTATCATCGTATAAGAAATCATCAGGGGCATCGGTGGTTATAAAGAATTTCATGTGACGATTATCAATCAATGGCGATATAGCCAGATCCATTTTTTCCAAGTCTTTGCAGATATTATTTCTGAACCGGTAAGTCAGGTCTTCACGCCGTTGCATTATTTTAAGCGACTTTTTCTCACTTTTGCTTTGTTCCTCATCTGTTTCGCTGTAGTTTTCTTCTAAGAATCTCTGATTTCTATTCCAAGTTTCGTGAGCTTTACGTATCTGACGCTGCGCTTTTTCAACGGCTTCGGTTATTTCAAGGAGTAAATCTTTTCTCATTTTTTTTACACAAATAAAGGTGATTGGTATTCTGAACTTCCTAAAGATAAACACATTTGTGAAGACAAGCAAAAACTATATATAAGCACGAAATTTTATTACCTCGTCTTTTTTATTATCTTAGAAAATCAATTAAATACAATTATGATGTTCAATTTTTTTCGGAAGAAAGACAAAGCTCGAGAAAAGCAAGCAGAAACAGAGGATCCGCGGCATGAGGCCGTAGCAGAGAGAGGAAGAGAACTCGCTGAAGTTAGTAGGAAAAGAGAAGAAGCAGGTATACCACTGTGATAAAGAATGGAAGCCAATTTGCCATCGGCGGGGTGGAAGGAGGAACGGAGGAAATGAAACAATCAGATTGTTAGCTAATACAACCCTTTTAAAATGAAGTTAAGCGAGTATGCTCTAAAAAATTGGAACGGAAGAAATATTATAACGACAATTTCTTTTAAAGAAATTAAAATTTTGTTATTGGACGTTAATCAAAATATGATTACTTGGGAGTTATTGAAGAACTTATTAGCAATAGATTCAAACGGAAATATTGTATGGATTGCTGATTTGCCAGATAGTGAGATGTTTGGGTATTACTTGGAAATTAAATTGAATGAAAATCAGTTGCTGGCTTGGATCGGAGGTACTTTATGCACTATTGACCCGAACACCGGAGAATTGTTAAAACAACAGTTCGTGAAGTGATTATACTATGATACTCCCTATTTGCTGGACAACTTTTTAACTAAACTAACCCAGCTTAATTGCTATCCAAAATATGGCACAGAACAAGGAGAATGCTGATAACACCACAAACTCAATGTCGCGCCCATTCCAATTAAATTTTTTCATCCAATAAATCTATAATAAAAATGAAACTAACAAAACAGCAACGTCAACAGCTGTGAGACAAGTTCAGAGGCAAATGCGCGAATTGCGGATGTGACCTGCGAGAAGTGCCCGGCTTATCTCCGACTTGTAGCGTTTTATGAGGCGGTGAAATAATTTAATTTTTTTTGTTTTTACGATATGAGCATAATATTAACCGCGACAAAAGTCTGTTTCATCGTCAGAGCAGAAAACTGCGATCCGATGGTATTTACAAGTGAATACGAAGCCCATCGTATGGCTAAACTTTTAACCAAAGAGGACGGCGTGGAGTACACCGTCGAAAGGGCCGGATTAGATCCGTACGAATAAAGCCATCCGTTAGAGTGGCTTTAGATTAGAAGTTCTTTTCGATTATTTCTATCCAACAAGTGAAAGGCTTTTACCCAAAATTACCTTCTCAGCACCTTTCTTCGCTCAGTCTCAGCCTGCAGGCTTTGAAATATTTATCTGCGAACGAAGGCAGCATCGAGCTCCTCAAAATTAATAAACAATTAACACTGTCACAAAAGTACGCGAGCGGTAAGTTACTTACCTTTGTAAAGACCGAACGCTTTTTTTTCTTATGACAGTTGTTATTCGATACGCCACCGATAGGACCCTAGCCGAAGCATTGCGCTCAGGCGATGTCAGCGCGTATGAACAACTCGTTCGAGATCACGGCTATCGACTTGTCGGACTGGCGTTCAACCGCCTCGGTAACCGCGAAGATGCCGAAGATATTGTGCAGGACCTACTGATAAATATCTGGGAAAAGCGAGAAAGCCTATATGTAGAAAACTCTTTGTCTTCCTATCTAAATGTATCGCTCCGAAACCGCATTTTCGACCATATCCGAAGGGAAACATTGCGTCGAAGGGCAGTTGATCGCTTGTTGGAAAGATTCGACGAGATGCAGGATTCTATAGTAGACATTATGGCTGCCAAAGATCTAAACCGTATGCTTTCCGAAGCAGTTGCTGAGCTTCCGGAAAACATGCAGCGAATCTTTATCCTTCGCGGAGAGGACTACTCGCTGAAGGAAATCGCGGCGGCGATGGGACTTGCCGAGCAGACCGTAAAAAGTTATAGTTCCGAACTCGCCCGACGGTTACGATCGTCCATTGCGAACAAGTATCCAGATATCAATAGAACACTACTTATTGTTCTCACCTATCTCTTAACAAAAAACTAACCGTTTGTTAATTGTTCCGAAATATACTTTCGGTAACGCCCACACGTCCTTAGGGTAAATTAACAACTCGTGAAGATATCATTTTTAAAACGGCTCATATCCAGGTATAGGCAAGACGAAGCAACTCCCGCCGAGCGTTACATAATTGAACGCTGGTATGATTCATTCGACAACGATCGTAATGACGTCACGTGGCTTTCCGATACTGCCGCACGATCCGATTATGAAGACCGCGTCATTGCTCGTGCTTTACGTCCGAATGAAATAAGCCGCCGAAAAAGCCGTATTTTCCTGATAAGAGCTGCCGCTGCAATACTTATGATATGCTCCATTGCATTCATGCTTCATCGCTTAGGCGTAGAATTATTCGGAACCGATGTCGCAAGTCGAATAACAACAGACATAGTTACCGGTCCTGGTCAAATGAAAAAGGTGCTACTTCCCGACAGCACCGAAGTATTTTTAAACGCAAATTCGGTATTATCATTGCCAAAAGACTTTAATGGTGAAGAACGCAATGTCAAACTCTCCGGAGAAGCATTCTTTGCCGTCAGGCGACATACCGCCAAACCATTTATTGTAGACGCATCTGGATTGCATGTCAAGGTACTAGGAACCTCGTTTAACGTTAAGGCATACGAAAAGCTTGACTATATAAGGGTGGGCGTTGCCGAAGGTCTTGTCGGAGTCAGCGATCCCGACAGGAACATTGCTGAACTTCGAGCCGGAGAATTGCTTACCTATAACAAAGCAACAAAGCAGGTAGGCCGCGATATTGTTGCCGGAAACTTGAGATCGTGGACAGAAGGCTACTATGTACTTAACCGCGCGACTTTCGCGGAACTCTCACAGGTATTTATGAACGTCTACGGTATCACGTTGACGACCAGAGACCCGGAAGTTTGGGGGGCAACCTATAACCTGACCGTTCGTAAAGACCGTTCCGTAAAACAGGCATTGGAACACATATGCACATTAATAGGAAAACAATATAAAGAGGGAGGCAATAATAAGATTATTATCTATTGATTTTAGAAAAAAGCAGGACTGCACAGTGCAGTACCTGCCGAATCGGTGTGACAGCAGGAAGCTTCGAATCCTATTCTGCTGCCATGACCAACGAAGGATCTAAACATGTATTATTTAAAAACCCTGTCTCCAAAAATAGTAAAAAAGCGAACAGTTTAATTGAATATTTAAGAATTAAGCGAACGTGAACTTATCTTTTTTGAGACGCATACATAAATATGAATAAATTTCATTCTTTGACCTATACCTTTATGAGAATCTTTACCGTTATAAACGTCCTGCTGATCACCGTTGTGACCTGCCTCCAAGCAGCACCTGGTCGAGCGCAGGTTCTGGAAAAGCGACTAAGCGTTTCCTATACCGGTGTTACCCTGCACGAGGCAGTACAGGATCTACAGGACAAATCGCTTACCGAGTTCGCTTATACCGGACAGCTTTCGCTGGACGCGATCCAAGTAGAAAAAGCAGACTTCAAGAACCAACAGCTTGGTTTTATTCTACGTACGCTCGTTGGGCGGCACGGTATCGTTTTCTTCGAGCGCGACGGTATCATATTTCTGACCAAGGCACAACAGCCCCGCACTATTAGCGGCAATATTACCGATCAACGGGGCGCACCGATTTCGGGAGCCACTGTAAGTATCAAAAACCGTAATGGCCTTGCGGTATCCTCGGATGATCAGGGACACTATCGTCTCGCAGTAACGGGCAATGCGCAAATTTTAATGGTCAGCTTTATGGGATACTATACACGCGAAATAACTATCGACAATCGAGCCGCAATTGACGTAACGCTTGAACCCGTCGTGCAGGCACTTGATGAGCTTGTAGTAATTGGATACGGTCGCCAACAGAGAGACAAGATTACCGGATCGGTGGGTCAACTGAAAGCTGAAGCTATCAAGGACAAACCGGTGACCAGTTTTGATCAAGCTATGGCAGGTCGTATAGCAGGTGTTGATATTTCTCAGTCGAGCGGTGCACCTGGCGGGGCGGTCAGCATTACCGTACGCGGAACATCCTCCATTACCGGCGGTAATTCGCCATTGATCGTAATAGACGGAGTCCCCATTTCGTCCAGTTCGTACGAACGATTTTCACAAGGAAATTCGACCCAGAATGACTTTGTGTCGTCTTATTTTGTTAACCCTTTAAGTTCCATCAATCCAAACGATATTGAATCAATCGAGGTGCTTAAGGACGCTGCAGCAGCTGCGATCTACGGTTCCCGAGGCTCCAATGGTGTCATATTAATCACAACGAAAAAAGGAACCAAAGACAGCGCTCCCCAGATCAATCTGCACGCCTACGGCGGGTTACAGCAGTTGACAAAGAAGGTCGATGTTATGGGTGCCTATGAGTTTGCAGACTACTCGAAACTCGCTAGGGACCTGTCCTGGATCGCGAAAAACCCTACCGAACATACTGCTGACGACCCACAGGATATACGTGGAAGCGGAGACCGTTATGCGCCCTATCTTATTCCTTACATCAACGGAACCCCCGGACTTCCCGAGACAGACTGGCAAGACGAGATCTATCGCAGCGCCGCTATGCAGAACTATGAACTTTCCGTGTCTGGCGGAACAGGCCGTACGCGTTACTATATGTCGGGAAATTTCCTTGATCAGCAAGGTATCATAATCAACTCAGGTCTGAAGCGTTATGGTGCCCGCGTAAATATGGACACAGAGATCACACCGAAGTTGCGACTAGGTATCAACTTTAATCCGTCGTTTACCAATAATAATATGGTCAATTCGGATGGAGAGTGGTGGCGCGAAGGCGTGGTTATATCGGCGCTGATGTACCATCCCAATCTGCCCGTCAGAAATCCCGACGGAAGTTTCGCGCTAGGGGAAATGATACGCACAAATACATCCGGAGCTTCATCAGTCGCTACGATAGAAAATCCTGTAGCACTTGCAGAACTGATCAGCAATTCGTTGCACCATACCCGTCTACTGGGAAACACATATGCAGAACTAGAACTTGCGGAAGGTCTGAAGGCCAGAACCACCTTTGGAGTCGACCTGAATTACATGGAGCGATTCTACTACCGACCGAAGGTATTGAATTGGCGAAGCCAGCCAGCCCCTACGACAACTTTTAACTATGCCTGGTCCAACAACTCCTCCAGCCGCAACTGGTTATCCGAAACGACACTTACCTATGACCGTAAGATCGGCAGCCATCAATTTAACCTCTTGGCCGGTTATAGTGCCCAACAGGAGGGCAATCGCCGTACATACTTAGACGGCCGTAATTTTCCGAACGACGATATTCAGACGCTGAACGCCGCGCAGACCACCAGCGGATATTCCGAACATCGAGAGTGGACACTGTTATCGTACTTAGGGCGGCTTACCTATGATTATGATAACCGGTATCTGCTCATGGCATCGATACGTCGGGATGGGTCATCGCGCTTTGCCAGAAACAACAAATGGGGTTGGTTTCCTTCTGTTTCAGCGGGATGGCGTCTGTCGGAGGAGTCCTTCTTTCCTGATTCGCGTGTGTTATCTGATGTTAAGTTACGCGCGAGTTACGGATCCACGGGGAATACCGAAATTCCCTATTATGGAGGTACTGCGCTACTTGGTGAAGCAAATTACGTGATCGGGGACGAAATACGAAATGGGCTTGCACCAAATACGTCACCAAACGCGAATCTTTCATGGGAAACTACCCGGACGTTCGACGCCGGTATAGATATCGCTTTTTTTCATGGAAAATTGGCATTGACAGCCGATTACTATCGTGCCGATACAGAGGACCTTCTGTTGAATGTAACAGTTCCAGGCACCTCTGGATTTACCAACTCATTACAGAATATTGGAAAAGTCCAGAATAAAGGCTTCGAGTTCCTTCTGTCTACCGAGCAGCAAATCGGTCGAGATATTTGGTGGAGCGGCTCCATCAATTTTTCGGCCAACAAGAATAAAGTAGTGGAATTAGGTCCAGGGCAACATCAATTTCTCCAAAACGGGGGGTTGACGGATCCTGCGTTCATTGTTCGTGTCGGAGAACCTATTGGGTCTTATTTTGGTTATCGCGTGGACGGTACATTCCAAACCCTTGACCAATTTAACAGCACGCCCCATTTAGAGGGGCAGAACCAAGCGGTCGGAGACTTTATCTACGCCGATACGAATGGCGATGGTAGGGTGAATGCGGACGACCGTGTCATCCTTGGTGATAACAATCCGAGATTTACTTGGGGATTTGCCAACACCCTTCGGTATAAGTCATTCGATCTTGCCTTCAATATACAGGGAAAAGCAGGATTTGAAGTATTCAACGCCACACATCGTTATCTAGCCGAGACCTGGGGAAACAACCTATCGATATATAATTCGCCCGAAGCGCCTCGTCCCGTACAGGGCGTGGGCAGTGCAAGCCACACCCGTCCATCCAGCTGGCACGTGGAGGACGGTAGTTTCATAAGGCTCCGCAATCTCACTTTTGGTTATACACTTCCCGAGAAACTACTCGGACGCTTAGCCATGAAGACCGCACGGTTCTATGTGTCGGCCGTGAACCCTTTTACCTGGACAGATTATTCCGGCTATAATCCTGAAGTGTCGAATCGTTATGGGAATGCTGTTCTTGCCGGAGAAGATTTTGGTAATTATCCCGCATCTAGAACATTTTCCTTAGGCGTAAACGTAACATTTTAAAATTTGAAAGAACATGAAAAGCAAACATACAATAACGATAATTTTCGCAGCTTTCACACTGAGCTCCTGCTCGGAAGACTTCATCAATCTTATGCCCATCTCACAGCAGAGCGCTGACGGATTCTACCGGTCGGCGTCCGATATGGAGCAGGCAGTAATGGCCGCGTACGATGCCCTGCAAGACGGCGCCCAATACGGTGGAAACGGTTTCGACCACTTTATGGAAGTACGATCGGACAATACATTCAATGATAACACTACCCAAGAAGGAGGCGCGAGGGCGGCGTTCGATAACTTTACACTCAGTCCAAGTAACTTTATGTTGAACAATACTTGGAACTCCTGCTACAAGGGCATTCAGCGTTGTAATATTGTCCTAAATAGGATCGATGCCATCGAAATGGACGAAACGGCCAAAACACAGCGGAAGGGCGAGGTACAGTTTATACGAGCGCTTACCTACTTCAACCTAGTCCGCATTTGGGGAGACGTACCCTTGGTAACGAATGAGATTGAAGACGCGTTCGAAGCTTTTGCGCACGAGCGTACCTCAACCGAAGAAGTCTACGCACAAATCATACGCGACTTACAGAGCGCAGCCGAATCGCTACCCGAAGTCTGGGACGGAAATGAAGGAGGCAGAGCGACACGCGGGGCTGCAAAAACCCTCCTTGGTAAAGTGTACTTGACCACACAAGACTATGGCAACGCGCTCACACAACTTGAAGCTGTAATCAATTCGGACGTCTACGGCTTGCTACCAGATTTTGCGGACGTATTCTCAGTCTCCAACAAAAATCATAGAGAATCCATCTTCGAAGTACAATACAAAAGCGGTACGAACGGCGAAGGTAACACGATTACGGATCCGATGCAATCGGGAGACGTCAATAACAAACCTTCTCCCAATATCGTAAGGCTATTCGAAGAAAATTTTGACAATAGGTTTGAATCTTCGATAGTTTATGCATTCAATAGCGCGCGGTCTGCCAAACGGATCGATACAAGGGGAACCGACGGCTCGTTCGGTTTCAATACGATGGTACTCCGATATGCTGATGTACTCCTAATGGTTGCCGAAGCCTTGAACGAGCAGGCTTATGGGAACGATGAAGCGTTCACATACCTAAATGCCGTGCGCGATAGAGCGGATGCTAGCCTATATGACCGGACAAGTTTACCCGATCAGCAGTCATTCAGGGAAGCGATAGCACTGGAACGTCGTTTAGAACTTGCTTTCGAAAACCACCGGTGGTTTGATCTCCTACGCACAGGAAAAGCACTGCAGGTGATGAATGACAGCGAAGGTGTTTCTGCTCTACCGTTTACAATGGAAGAGCATGATCTGCTCTTTCCGATACCGCAGGCGCAGATTGATGCAAGCAGTGGTAAGCTAACCCCAAACCCAGGCTATAATTAGTGAAGAAATCGGGAGTACTTGTCGCGCGAGGTACTCCCATTTTAAGGCAACAAACCAGTGCATATAAAAAGACGATATGAAAATAAATCCAATATATATAATCGCTTTGTTCGGTGTAATGATCTGTATATTAATTAGCTGTAACCCCGGTGGAAAAGGTGTTCACGAAGAAAAAACGAACGCCGAGAACCCCATAGCATGGGAGGACAATACGCCTAAGGTTATGGTGGCCGCCCACCGAGGCGATTGGATCCACGCCCCGGAAAACTCGCTCAAAGGTTTCCGCCATTGTATAGAAGCAGGCGTAGATATTATCGAAACCGATGTGCAAATTTCCAAAGATGGCGTTCCCGTTATCCTCCATGACACCACGCTCAACCGCACGACCGATGGCGATGGGGCAGTCAGAGAATTCAATTTAGTGCAACTAAAGCGATTCCGGCTAAAGGATGCAACTGGCATTTTAACCGATGAGCGTATCCCAACGCTCGAAGAAACTATGTTGTTAACAAAAGGAAAGACCTTTGTCTACCTCGACAAATCGAAGGGAAAAATAGATAAGATACTCCCAGTATTGGAGAAGACCGGCACCTTATCGCAGAGTATGTTTGTCTTGGACTATTCATATGATGAAGCCCAAAAGCAGTTTGGCGACTATCTGGATCAAGTAATCTTTGTACCGGTAATCTCGGATAAAACGATTAAACCAGAAAGCTATGTCAAGGAATACATGGACAAACTTAGACCAAAAGCCTTTCAGTTTAGGATTGCGGACGAGACGTCCCCCGTTTGGAAATTAGTCAAAATGGTATCGTCTGACTCTCGAGCGTTTATCGCTGCTACATGGTCGCACCACAGTGCAGGTCACGATGATTATGTGTCGCGTAAAAATCCAGAATTGGGATGGGGATGGCTTATGGACAAAGGAGTGTCGATTATAGAGACTAATCATCCAGATGATCTACAAAAATACATTAAGGGTAAAAGTCTCCACGAGTAATGAATTTCAAAAATTAATTATAAAACTATGGAAAGCAACCTTTCAAACTGAACTACTATCTAAGACGCTGGGGCATGATCGCATGGGTGTGTTTATTTCTACAGATGCTCCCACTTCTTGGTTTTCGATTGCGAAATAAGCAAGTAAAAAGGGGGCTTCAGGATCCTGGAGGGGCGGGCACAATACCAACGGTCCAAATAGTTTGAAGATTATACTGATATTATTAAGCTACAGTTAGTGAACATATTAACCATATTTTCGAAGAAGGGGAGAGCAGTTGGGTTCTGATATCCCGCGCATCTTGCAGAGCTACGGTCGGGAATGCTTTGTGTTCTTACGCAACTTTATACGTATGATTTTTCCTTCTACAGAACCAGTCATCGCACAGGTAACTGACCATGTTGTGAAATTGATAAAGGTATTAGGAAAAGTAGAAATGAGCCGTCCAGAGATAATGGATATAATGGTGCTGAAGCATCGACTTAAGGGAAGCGAGAATTAGCCAACACATTGGCTTTTTTGTAACTTAGACGTCGATAAAAACAACTTTACCCATTCTTAATGAATATATTGATAGAAACAGAACGGTTAATTTTAAGAGAGTTAGAATATACAGACGAAAATGATTTATTTGAAATGGACTCTGACCCAGAGGTTCATTTGTATATTGAGAACAATCCTGTTAAATCTATTGACGAAGTAACGAAAGCGATTGAAATGCTAAAAAAGCAATATGCGGAAAATGGAATTGCTCGTTGGGCAGTTGTTGACAAGCTAACTACCGAATGTATTGGTTGGGCAGGGATAAAATATTTTAGAGAACCTTTGAATAATCACGTTAACTTCTACGAGCTAGGTTATCGGTTTAAGAGAAAACATTGGGGCAAAGGTTTTGCGACCGAAGCATCAACCGCAATATTGGACTATGGATTTAAAAACCTCAATGCGGATAAAATTTATGCAATAACCGATCCGAAAAATGTAAATTCAAAAAGGGTGTTAACTAAATTAGGCTTTGACTTGCAAGAAACTTTTGACTATGCGGGTGACCCCACAGATTGGTTTGTACTGAAAAGATCAAGTTGGCACTAGCGCCACCCGAGGATGTTCCGATTTTTGGGTAATATTCAACCAGAAATTGATCAACTATAAAAATATAAAAAGATGACCAAATGACTATTTTTTTTATGAAATTTGCCTTCATACATAAGAATTACGTTTAAATTCATAACAATTCCGTATGCCGACCGAACACGAGCTCATCGAAGCCAAGAATACTCTTACCTCGCTGCTAAACAAGTGTGATAAGGCCATTTTAAAATTGGAAGAAAAATCTTCACAGCATACGCTCTTGGCACGAAGGATAAGCGCACTAAATATTTCCTTGCACCTTATAGAAAGTGAGTTGCAAAAGAAAAAATAGATAAAAGGGTATGTATGTATATTATTGTTTCAAAGAACCTTACAGTAGAAGGCGGAGCCTTTCTGGTCATTTTTCTTGCCGCGATTTCTTTGGTTTTGAAGTTTGGTTTTTCTTATGCTGATGTTTATTTGTCGGAAAATCACGTGATTATAAAGAAGCTGTTTACGACAAGAAAAATTTATCTGGAAAAGATCAGTGAGATTAACGAATCCTTTTTTCCTTTTACCTATTACATAAAAGTTGGTGAATCGAAGGTCTATTTTTGCCAAATTTTACAGATTTATCCAAACAATTGTTGAGCTTTAATCCGACTAAGGGGCTGCAACTTGTTAAGGAAAATGTGGCAAAAAGGAAATAATGTATGAGTGGTCTGTAATACAGGTATGACTTTACCGTATTCTTGCTTATGCCTAGGCTGCGTGCTATCGATTTGATCGCATAGCCCTGCTTGTGCAGCCTGATCATCTGTTTTATCTGACTCAAGTGTCTGGGTTTTCCGGCCATTGGATAATATCTTTTTCCCAAAGTAAACCAAAATCAGAATCTTATAAGGGATCAATTTGCCCCGGAATCTGAAAACGGATGGACACCTGAGGGGTCAGCTTACTCCGGTGTATGCAAGCTGAACAAATTTTTCAAAAAGCAGTCGGGTGTTAATTTAACCGAATACAAAAATTCTGTTTAAATAGACTTCAAAATAAAGGGATATTATACCCGGCTCCTCCTTTTTCCCCGATATAGATTACAGGAACATTATTCAAGTTCCCGTACCTTAGTAATCAGTTTGTTCGCATGTTTTTTTGCATTAATTTTTATATCATCTTCGGTATTGAATTTTCCTGTTGAAGATGCACCATAAAAATAAAGTGGTTCCGTGTAATTCATTTGTGCATAATGTGCAGTTTGCTCAATGCTTTTGCAAAATTCATAAACACGGAAATTATGCTTACCTAATGTCTGGTAAGCATTTTCGGGCGAACCAATGGTAAAGCTCGAAACAAAATTTTTGTTTTTTAGTTTGTCTCCTTTCGAACCGTAAGCAAATTGGTATTCAAACACGGTATCAAACCATTGTTTCAAAATAGCAGGTATACTCAGCCAAAAGAATGGATATTGGAAAACAATAGTTTCATGCCGTAATAAAGCTTGTTGTTCCGCTTGAATATCAATTTTAAAATCAGGATACAATTCATGAAGATTACGTATTTCTAACTGCAAATTACTTTTTCTCAATTCTTCAATGATTGTTTTGTTCGCTACTGACTTATCTAAATTCGGATGCGCTAAAATAACTAATGCCATATTTTTTTTACTTTAGAAGTTATACTATAAAAATTATAGCTACAAAAGTATTTTTAGTAAATTGCATTTACAATAACTATCAAGTTTGATAGCTATAAAAAAAGATATGAGAAACGTAAAATTTAAAAACAAAACCTATCCTTGTGCGGTTAGTTTGACAATGGATTTAGTGGGCGGAAGATGGAAAACTGTAATATTACACCATTTAAAAAATGGAGATAGACGCTACAGTGAGCTTCGTAGAGAAATGCAGACAGTCACAGAAATGACCTTAAGCTTACAACTGAAACAATTGGAAAAAGACGGATTAGTCTCCCGAAAGGTTTATGGCGAAAAGCCACCAATAAAGGTAATCTACAACTTGACCGATTTTGGAAGGAGTTTTATTCCGGTTTTGGAAGCAATTTCAAAATGGGGAAATGAGATTGTAGAAGAAAAAGGTGAGTTTTTACTCAAATAGTCTTCTTTTGTCAATGCCCTAAACAAAGGAGAATATCAGCTAGATTAGCAACACTAATTATTTTCTCACAATAACCAGTCTATTCCTCAATAACATTGAATTATTGATCAGGAGCAATGCCGTACTATTAGCTATCTCATTCCAAAGCACTTGTCCAGCGTTTCAGACTTCTTTACTTCCATCAGCGATATCATCTGTTTCGGAATTTGAATTTCTTCAACCTCCGCTAAACCGAACCACTTAGCAAAGCACCCGAAAAATCGGTGTTCATATGCATATCTAATATCGGATATGATTGCTTTGTAAGCTGGATTATTCCGTTCAGACCAGTACTGCGTATGAAAGGCGCGGGTCCATTTATCCGCATAGAATTGCGCGTTTTTCGTTTCGTGGCCATATTTCCTGAACAGATAGAGCGAAAACGCCCATCCCATGGAGCCAATTTCTCCGTCATCTTCTATGCCGTAAAGATTCTGCCAGTTAAATCGAGCAGTAAAAAAGGAAAGAAGTTGCAGCAGTCTTTCGCTGTGACCAAGCTTTGGATACTTCTCCCCCTTTTTTGTCACGGACAGCTTGTTATTACGTTTCTTGATCAAGCCTTCCGTAGTGAGGTACTCCTTGATTGGCCATATATATGGAATATTATCCTCCGAAAGTATTTTTACGTATTTCATGTACTTCCAGTCGATTAAATTTTTCTTCACCAACAATGTGCACACCGCCACCGGAAGATTACCTTTCGCTGTGAGTCTGAGCTCGCCCGCTTTTTGTATTTCTGCCAACAACATGTCGGATAGTGCCAATAACGGGATCGCATCCAAATCGCTTTCATAATGAGGAGCTACCCATTTCAATGGGCTATCCTCAGCTAAAGGATAGTGGAGTAGGAGGTGCATTTGGTGCGGACTGAGTCCATCAAAATCATCGACTGCTGACGCATTACGTTTCTCCAAATATTTTGCCATCAAGACATTGATCTGCTCGATAGATAGTTTACCACTATTTGCCTGTGGGTACTTTTTAATAAATTCTTCCCATATTTCTTGCGACATGCTCATTGTGTAAAGATCGTAATTTGTCCCATAATTTGATAATATTCCCTACTGCGTAGCCTTGGATAAATTTCTACTACAGAAGAAAGGTGTCCGTTGGGATGGCGCGGCTGTTCCCCGTGTATCAGTTGATGATCTGAAGAAGGAGACATTTACTTTTTTTCGTAATCGTGGCTTCAAAAATAAACGCTTATCTGAAGATAGTTTAACAGATAGTGACGAGTTAGTAAATATATTAAGCATTTTTCGAAGAGGGAGAGCTCGAAGAGGAAGTGGTTGTTCGGAATTTCCGAACAACCACTCAGCACGGTGCTATATAAGATAAAACATAGACCCGTGATGTGAAATACTACAACCTCGATGTCATCAGTAAAAATTTCACTTGTTTCTTTCCAAGCATTGAGCAGAAAAATACGCTGATTGGTTTCGCCATTTTTCAGTGCATCTTTGGTATGCATATCTTGCGTGGAAACCTGTTGGTTTTTTACTTGTAACAAATATTTACTAAATTTGTTACAGATTAACGAATTTATAAATGCCGGAAACAGCTAAAAATAAGATAGAAAACAAGGTTTCGAAATCGTCGCGTGGCGAATTATTTTTTGCCGAAGACTTTAAGCATTTTGCGACACCGGAGAATATCCGGCTGACGCTTTTCCGTATGGAGAATGATGGTTTTATTGAAAGACTGGCTCATGGTATCTATATCAAACCAAAGAAAGATCCTCTGCTGGGTACGATATATCCCAATCTTGAAGAGATTGCAAGGGAAATTGCCAAAAGAGATAAAGCTCGCATCGCACCAACAGGCGTGATGGCGTTATATTTACTAGGGCTTACGACACAAGTCCCATTAAAAGCGGTGTATCTTACTGATGGCTCGCAACGTGAAGTGAAAATAGGAAATAGAATCATCAAATTTAAACGAACTGTTCCCAAAAGCTTTGCCATAAAAGACGAGTTACTGCATCTCATCGTGCAGGCTTTTAAGGAAAAAGGGCAACAAGAGATTACTGAAGAGTTTTTAAATACCATTAAGCAAGCCGTGAAAAAGTTAGATGAGAAAGTGATGCAAAATCAAGTAGTATATGCACCAGTATGGATTCAAAAACAAATCAATAACCTTTATCAATCTTAAAGTATGTGGATAAATCTGACCGATGAACAAAAGCTTCAGGTTTTGGAGCAAGTGGAAAATTCTATAGGATTACCAGCATTTGTGGTGGAAAAGGATTGGTGGGTATGTATTATATTAAAAGCAGTTTTTCGATCTAAATATTCAGATTCAATAATCTTCAAAGGTGGAACGTCATTGAGTAAGGCGTATAACCTGATAGATCGTTTCTCGGAAGATATAGACCTGGTTATTGATCGGTATCTGTTAGGATTTGATCAATTGACATCTAAATCTCAAATAAAAAAATTGAGAAGGGCCTCTGGAGGTTTTATTATTAATGAATTCCGTGAGGAGCTTATCAATCAACTGAATCAGCTAGGCATTGATGAGAAATTATATGAAATTAGGTATAACGAACATATTGATGATACTAGTGATCCAAATACATTAGAGATATATTACCAATCCGTTGTTCCGACCGATAATGCCTATATTCAACAACGGGTTCTGTTGGAAATGGGCGCGAGATCATTAACCGAACCGTTTGAAACAAAATCCGTGATATCGTTTCTTGACCATCATTATAAAGATCTCGATTTTACTGAGCCGTCATTTGATGTTCAGGTAGTTATTCCAACGCGAACTTTTATTGAGAAGGTACTTCTACTACACGAGGAGTTTTCAAAACCACCGGATAAAATCAGAACAGATCGATTAACCAGGCATCTTTATGATCTAGATAAAATTATGAACGCTGAGTTTGGTGAAATGGCTATTGCAGATCATGAGCTATTTGATACTATTGTTCAGCATCGCAAAACAGTAACGCCATTAAGGGGAATGGATTACTCCAATCATAGGAAAGGAAAGTTAAAAATCCTACCGCTCGAAACTATAATAGAAAAATGGGGAGCTGACTATAGAACTATTCAAGAGCATATGATCATCGGAGAAAGTTTAAATTGGGAACAGCTTTTGGATAGGATAAAAGAGATCGAGGAAAGATTTAACAAATCCTCTCGATGATTGTGATTCGCCGAGTTCCGTATTATGGATAGCCCACATGCGTTGGAGCAGGCCATCCGTTGAGCACCCTGATCGTACCTTGGCTAATACCTAAGCTTCCAACTACGATTTCAATTAATTTGTCAGGTCGTCCTTTCTTCGAACATTACTTAAACAGTATTCGCACACTGTTCGCACTTTGTTCGCCCATTCAATGGGGATTTACCGAGTGTTTACCGAGAATTTACCGTACGCAACACGGTAAATCCCCAGTACTTCCCCGGTAAAATCCCGGTACTCTTCCGAACAACTTGCGAATAAGTAGCGAACCAAGTATAAAGAAAGAGTAAATGAAACTCCCACAAAATTCGTAAATTTAGCCATCAAGCCGTTTTTGAAGCACACCATGCAGATATCGAACAACTCTTGCAGCAGATCAGGAACTTTCGCGACGCCCGCGACTGGCAGCAGTTCCACAATTCCAAGGATCTCGCCGTAGCCCTCAGTATAGAAGCCTCCGAGCTACTGGAACTATTCCTCTGGAAAGGCAACGAAGAAGCCGATCCCCAAAAGCTGAAAGAAGAACTGGCGGATGTGCTGATGTACGCCCTTTTATTAGCCGACAAGCATGGACTCGATATCCAGCAGATCATCGAGGACAAGATCAAACGCAACAACGAAAAATATCCCGTAGAAAAAGCCAAAGGCACCGCAAAAAAATACGACGAATTATGAAGCTATACGCCGGGTCAGCAACCGAGTTTATACAATTAAATATCCAAAATAAACTGGCCGACATACTCCGCGAGCAATTCTTGCTGCAATTCGGATACAACCCCTCGCAAAACGAAGTCATGTCGTGGCGCAATTCGCTGTTCCGCCTGTCCGATATACTCGAACGCCAGAACCTGAGCGAACAGGGCGTTATGGTGGAGTATAAACTCCCGCTTAGCGCCAAACGGATCGATGTGGTTATCTACGGGCATGACGAGCAACAGCAGAAACAGGCCGTTATCATCGAGCTCAAGCAATGGGAAAAGTGCAACTTTACGGACTACGACAGCGATTACGTACTGACCTGGGTCGGCGGGGGCAACCGTCAGGTCCTTCACCCAAGCGTGCAGGTCGGCAACTATCTCTACTACCTCAAAGAGAACAACAGCGCCTTTTATCAAGAAACGAAACCCATTCAGTTGTCCGCCTGTAGCTACCGACACAATTATAGCATCTCTACCGATCAGACATTGCTCGATAGCCGCTTTCAAGATGCGGTAGAGCGGTTTCCGATATATGGCGCAGACGACCGTGACGAACTTACCGCCTTTATCCACAACCGCGTTGGAGCAGGCGAGGGGATGAGCATTCTCGAAGAAGTGGAGCATAGCAAACTCCGGCCATCTAAGAAACTGCTCAAACAAGTCTCCGACGTCATCAAACAAAAAAAAATTCAACGGCGAGCTTCAACTGTTTGGTAGGGCAAAGGCCAAAGGAGATTATATCCTGCTGGACGAACAGCTGATCGTGTACGATACGGTCATGTCGCTGGCCCAAAAAGCTAAAGGACAGGATAAGTATGCCATCATCGTCAAAGGCGGTGCAGGCACCGGAAAATCTGTAGTAGGTCTACAGCTGTTGGCCGATCTAACTGCGCTGGATGTCAGTACGCATTATGCCACAGGGGCAATGGTGATTATGAAATTGTTGTAGCAGACACCAAAAATTTAGAGTATACTATGAGTCTGGTGAAGCAGAGTTAAGAGTTAAGGTTTCGAATTGATGTACAGATTCTTCCCTTTTTCTTTGTGTAGAACTCCTTGACCGCGTTGGTACGAATTTCAAACATTTCAATTCCGCTCGGTAATGACACTTTTTAACGTTCCTGATAAATAAGAACCATAATCCTCGTCCTATATTTTTTTATCAACACCTTGATTCATAGTTGTTTATTAGTGTGTTGATACTTTAAGATAGATTGTACTGCTAAATTATAGGTGGATACTACGTTCGATTTGTGCCAGTTGTTTCGCTTAGTACCCCAGACCGGAAATTATGTATGCGCGAGATAGTCAATCTCGGTTAAATTTATCTTGTTTGTTAACCATCCTTTTATCAGATCGTGAAATAGTTTTTATAAAGACGACTTTTCTTCTAACCGGTACCCTTCTCCGTATACTGTTTTGATACATATGGAGGGGAATTCTTTAAGCAAACTTCTAATCCGCGATATGGCGCCATCCAATAGATTATTTTTATCCGGATGATCATCCCTCCAGATTTGTTTGAGTATAAAAGGTCGATATACTACTTGGTGTTTCCGTTGTAGTAACAAATTCAACAACTGGATGTCCTTCTCTCTGAGCTGACGTGACTTCGTATTGAACTCAGCGTACTGCGCGTGAATGCGTATAGTGATCCCACCAATCTGATATTGTGTAAGGTCTTGTGGCACAGTGAGTATATTCTTGATCTGCGCTAATAGCACTTGAGGGAGGATTGGTTTTTGCAGATAGTTGATCGCACCGTGTGTAAAGCCCTTTACTTGGCTGTTTTCGTCGTACTCCGACCCCGTCATCATGATGATTGGAAGGTTGATATCTTTATCCCGGATTTCTGTAATCACATCAAATCCAGATTTAAGGGGCAACATTACGTCCAGTACAATCAGGTCGGGTTTTACTGTATAATATAACGTTAAACCTTCTTCTCCCGAAGCTGCATGCCAAACCTGCAGTGCATTTTCTTCGAAAAAATCTTTCAAAGCAAGAGCAAGCTCCCTATCGTCCTCTATGATTAAAATTTTATTCTGCATCGTTTCGTAAAGGGAAAGATACGGTAAATTTCGTTCCCAGGCCTACTTTACTTTCAACTTCTATGTCACCAGCGTGTGCTTCTACCAAGGTCTTCACATAAGTAAGCCCTAAACCGAATCCGGTTTTCTGTTGTATATTTTTATTTTCGCTGCGATAAAATTTCTGAAAGATACGGGGCAGATCTTTTTCGGAGATGCCCAGACCATCGTCCTTTACACTTATCCTTAGCTTGTTCCTTTCATCAGAAACATGGATGTCGATTTTTACACCATCTTCCGTTGAATATTTAATAGCATTTTCAATAAGGTTATCCATAATATTAGCGAAGTGTAGCAAATCGGCATAAATCGTGGTTTCTGTAGCTTTTATAGAAAGGGTCATTTTTACCGACTTCTCTTCCGTGTTTTCATATTTTTCAACGAGTGAAGTAAAGAAATCATGTAGGTTAATGAGTTCTTTGTTTAGTATGATTGTTTCCCGTTTATTGTTGCTTAGCTTTTGTATACGTTCGGTGTATTTATTGAGCTTCTGCAATTCCAGTAGACTTTGTTGAGCATACCGTTGAACTTTGTCTGTATTTCCGTTTTGAAGATAATGGGGAATCAATGCAATCTGCGCTACGGCAACCGATATAGGGCGTTTAAATTCATGCGTCATCGTGTTGACCGAATCCTGTCGCATGCGTTCTGTTTTCTCCCGCAAGAAAAATGATCGGATGATAATCGTCAAAAAGAAGCTGCAAATGATAATCAGTAATGCCGTGAGAATAAGTTGGAAAGTCATCGTTTTTACAATAGCGGATGTTGATATTTGTATATATCCCTTGATACCCAGCGTATCGAAGATATCGATGATGATTAATTCGGATGCTGTATATTCTCCAGGCTTATTCTTGTCATTAGACCGTTGCAGTACTTTATTGTTTTTCACGTCAATATACTCAATATACGTCGACGCCGCTGTTATACCACTGAGAGAAAATTCTTGGTTAAAGATACTGTCTAGCATAAAGACATTGACGGGAAGGTGATCTTTTAGGATGAATTGGCTGAGTTTTACATCGCCGTAAGGATCGTACCGGTCAAATTGTACTTGAAAAGAGGTGTCAATTAACTGTATTGTCTTAGTAATATAACGAGATGTATCACTTTCCAGAAATCGTGGACTAGAGACAATTGTGCCTCCCATCTTTTCGTGCCGGTAAGTATATTCACGTAGGATCGCGTTTTGCAACGCTTCATCTTTAACTTGGGTTACCAAACGGTACTGCGCTTTATATAAGTTGTATACCCATATCGCCTGTCCTCCGAGAATAGAGAACAGAATTACGATAGTTATTATTCGGATGTGTTTTGCGTTTAGTTGCATGTCTGATTCGTGAATTTACAGCTTTTAAGTGAATATGAAAAAATATTTTATCGAATGAGTGGCATGAATATTTTAGTTTCGTTCTCTCTACGTCAGAATTGCGTCAGAATTGAGAGACCAGAAAAATCGTTTTCTTTTGTTTAGGCTATTACTTTAGCGCCAAGTATAACAAACGTAATAATATTAAAAAATTATGAAGAAGTATTTAACTGTATTGATCTGTTGCGTCGCGATTGGAATAGGGTTAAACGTGCATATACAATATGTGCACGACCACCCTAAAAAGATCAGCATCGCTCTGACAAATATCGAGGCACTAGCGCAGGGGGAAACAGGGAATGGAAACTGTCGGTTTTTTGGGAGTGTCGATTGTCCTTATAGCGGAGATAAAGTACTATACGTAGAATGAAAACGATTTTTTCTGTTGTTTTACTAATGGGCTTGGGTTGTACCATGACCTCTTGCAGTGCCGTTGCCACCGCAGATGCCGTGGTATTTCCTGAAACCATTTCATTGCACGGGAAGGAAAAAGCTATAAAGGATAGTGTGTATCTTAAATACCCGTTCCGACTGCGGTTGAATGATGATGTCCTAGCTGTAATAGACATACATTCGGCCGTATACTATATTCACACATTTGATTACAAGACCATGCGACATAAACAAAGCTTGGCTCGCCGTGGTGAAGCACCAGCAGAATTTTTAAGCGCAGAAAACATTCGGATAGACAGACATGGCGATGTATGGGCGCTCGATGCCAATAAAAGTAAAATTGTCAAACTAGCAAAACAGATCGACGAACAGCCGGTTCAAATAGATTTAGATAAGGAGCTTGTTCGAGCGCTGGACTTTGATAGACTAAATGATTCGGTTTTTATCGTACCAGATTATACGGGGCAGCATCGTATATCATTCGTGAGTTCTGGGGGTGATATCTTGAGACATGCCTTTCAAATTCCATCATCGACTAAAAAAGTGAGTGCTATGGTATTGGCGCAGGCATGGCGTTCCTTCATTAGCTATAACTCCCATCATGGCATTTTGGGTATGGCCACCCAGCTAGGGCAAGTGCTGGAAATTTATGATATAAAGCGAGAGAGAGTCATTAAAGTGATAGGACAAGAGCATGGTGCACCCCACTTTGTAAACAGAGGAGGTTATGCAGTGCCGTCGGGTATTATGGGGTATAGCGACATACACGTGGGCGAGGAGCATATATATGCCCTATTTTGGGGCAGTTCATTCGATGATATACGGAAGCGTCCAGAACACCATAAGGAAGGAGGGCGTTTTGTGCATGTATTTGATCTTAAAGGGAATCCCGTGCGGCAATATCTGTTGGATAGGTGTATCACTGGATTTCACATAGACGAAGAAAGAGGTGCTCTGATAGGGTTGGACGTAAATAGTAATCAACCTATCGTGGAGTATACTTTTAACCTCGATTAAGAATGGAAACAAATGAGAGCTAATTACAGCGAATTGATGAGGAACTTTACAACGTGGGTTATAGGTGTTTTTTTACTGCTATTGACGGTTATAGGTTGTCAGGATAGTAGGCGAAATGCTGCAGAAAAAATTGTTAAGGAACGGATGGGAAAGGAAATTATTTTTCCAGAGGAGGTAGAGTGCTGGTATAAGGGAACGGATACACTCTGTCCTCCCTGCCAAAATAAGCCCTTTAAAATGTTGGTCTACACAGATTCCATTGGTTGTACAAGCTGTAAGCTTAATCTTACGTTATGGAAGCATTTTATGCAGGAAATGGATTCTATAGCCCCGGGGCAGGTAGAATTTGCGTTTTACTTTCAACCGAAAAACCGTAAAGAATTGGCGCATTTATTACGTCGAGACCGATTGGAGCAGGTGGTGTTTATAGATCAATCCGGCGCATTGAAAAAACGTAATCAGTTTGCGGAAGAAATGGAATATCAATGTTTTTTATTGAATGTGGAAAATAAGGTAGTAGCCATTGGCAACCCAACACTAAGTCCTAAGGTATGGGATCTTTATAAAACTACAATAACAACCAACAAATGAAATAAAATTGGGAAAAGTAAGGCGGCAGGCTGCCCTCTCAGAAAAAAAATGCAGCCTGTCCGCCTGCTATCCCACCTTAAAAAGAAAGGAGGTACGGAGGCAAAGATAAGAATTAGCAATAATATCCTATAAAAGGATTGGCTGTTGAAAGAATAGATTCAGTAAGGGCGTATTGGACACGCCTTAGAATTGTAAAAACGAGCTTGTTTTTAAAGCTCAATTAAAAATCAAAAAAATGAAAAAAAAATTATTAGGCGGTATAGTTGCCGTTGTGATTGCAGCAGTTGCCGCGATTAACGTAAATATCAATAATGAAGCTGAAAATGGTTTGTCGGCGCTTAGCCTGGCGAATGTAGAGGCCTTGGCACTGAATGAGAACAGTGGGAATTGCCAACGAAACTGTAAAGTAAAAATAAATTACCTTTGTATCACCACCAATGGCGATCGTCACGGGTATATATGTGCGGACTAATTAAAATATAATATTATACCGTTATCATGCCTCTTATATATACTTATATAAGAGGCCCTTTAAATTTTTTAATATGAAACAACTTTTTTGGGGATTTCTGTTTTTTTTGTTGATCTCATGCCGAGGAAATGACTTGGAAACTGGCGTCTACACGAGCATACAAGCAAATGATAGTTTAACTTTTTTCGTAGGGCTTCCTGTTGATATGGAACTTTACAAGGATTATCTTTTCGTATATGACTTTTTTGGAGAGAATGGGTTAATCAGTGTCGTGGATTCGTTTAGAGATTCGACGTTATTTTCTTTTTTAAATACCGGTGGCGGGCCAGACGAAGTGGTGTCTTTATCAAATCTAGACGTATTCTCTAACCAAGGACGGAATCTGTTTGGAATTTTTGACGTTAATACCAAAAGGTACCGTTCATATGCTACCGATAGCATTTTTACAAACCAAGCTAATCTCAATCCTGTTCTTGATAAAAATGTTAACGTATCTTACTCAATAAACGAATTGTATAAAACAAATAGAGGGTACGTTGCTACAGGCTTTTTCCCGGATGGGAAGTTTGCAATAATGAATGATTCCTTAGAATTGATATATTACGGAGCAGAATATCGTCCACAGGAAAACCAAAATTTTTCTAAGGTTTTGCATGCTCAGGCAAATATTGGCAAAAGTCAATTGTCGCCAGATAGGAAATGTTTAGCTAACGTTATATTTCACGCTGGAGTAGTAGAGTTTTATAATTTAGAAACAGATACCATTGTAAAGAAATGGGAATTTGTAAAAGATGAGTTAGATTATACTGTAAAGAATGGAAGAAATATCCATAACAAAGGTGTAGAAGGATTTATATCAGTGGATGTTACGGAGCAAAATGTTTTTGCGCTGTATGCAGGAGAGGTGTCCGATCCTGACGCCATAGCTACCTACGGAAAGTATGTATATCAGTTCGACCTCGATGGAAATTTGATTCATATTTATGAGTTAGATAGGAAGGTATTGGATATACGTATTGAAGGAAATAACCTTAAAGCGATCGCTCATAGTCCCGAACCTATAGTCGTGAGCTATGAATTATAATAAAACTATAGTGGATGCGTGGTTTATAGAATGTCTATATAAAGGGAAGTAGAATGTGTCTAAATTTTGATAAGATGAAATCAACACTGATAAGCGTAATCTTTTTGTCCATTTTTTTATTTATTTCCTGTGTAAATGATAAAACGAGATACTTCGAAAGTACCAAGGCGGGAGTTATTGAGCACTATAAGGATGACAGTCTGAGGTTAGAGGCAGCACGCTATATTTTAAATAATATAGGAGGTCTAAAGCATCTAGAAGATGACGAAAACCAAGGACGACAACCGTATTTCGATTTTCTAAAAAAACTTGCACTGCAATGCGAGCTAGATCGTAATGGAAAAAAAAAAGAAGGTAAGAGAAAGCCTGAGAAAGAAATTTATATAAGAGGACTGGATAGTATTTTTGAAGCTGAAAAACAACGCTCTGTTATTGGAGGTTCTCGGCTAATTGAAGATGTTTCGTATCTTTCACAAGAGCAGATCCAAGAAAACATAGAGTTTGCTTTCTATACTAGACAAAATTTTCCTTGGTCAAAAAAGGTTGATTTCGAAGATTTTAAAGAGTATGTGTTGCCATACCGGGTCACCGATGCTTATTCACCACAAAGCAAAAGAATCTTCTTGGAAGAATATAAACCATTAGTAGACTCCATAGGTTCAATCTCCGATCCTCACGAAGTGGCAAAACGTATAAAAGATGATATTCACTTATGGTTTAAAGAAGACGGCGTTCTAGGCGCTCGCTACCCCTTCTTATTCCCCATGACGTTTGAAAATATCTTTAACGGCAGAGTTGGAACATGTTACGAAGCAACTACATTAAGAGTTGAAATTATGCGAGCTCTTGGCATTCCGACTGCGTTTGAAATAGTTCCTCATTGGGGTAACGTAGGCGCTCGACATTACTTTTACGCTGTCATAGCTGATAAAAATAATTCCACCGAGTTAATTACGAATGAAAATATACATCGTGACACGCGGCACATAATTACCGGATCGAGTTATGTGGGAGAAAAATATGATTCTCCCAATAACCAAATCATTTACAATAAGACCGTTCCTAAAGTTTTTCGACTAGGTTTCGCTGTTAACCCTAAAAGTTTAGCGGCATTGGCTGACGTTGACGAGCCGATACCAGATTTTTTTCGGAATGATAGGTTAAAAGACGTAACAAGTGAATATCTAGAGACAGCGTCAATTAGACTACAATTAAACAACTCAGAGAAAAAGACGGTGTATCTAACCGTATTTAGCCCAGACGAATGGCAAGCAGTCGATTGGAGCCTCGCTAATAACGGCTACGCCGAATTTAAGAATGTAGGGAAAAATATCGTCTACCTACCATGCTACTATAATGGAGACTATATGGTGCCTGCTGGCCCTCCTTTTTTGTTGGATATGCAAGGTGAAACTCACCATTTTTCTCCTTCGGACGAACAAATAGCACTTAACCTCGACCGAAAATATCGTCTGTCAATTCATAATATCTCAAACGCTAGGCGAAGTCAGGGTATAAGATTTTCTGTCGCGAATAAAGCTGACCTTTCTGACTCTGTCCAAATAATGACCTTAGACAGTTTAATTCTTAAAATGACTCGGTTTCCATTGGACAATCTGCAGGAATCAAGATATATTATTTGTCAGTTTGAGCCGTCCCAAAAAATCAGTATTGCTGAACTTGAATTTATTGGATTAATCAGCGGAAAAGAGACAAAATTAAAAGGGAAGGTTTCAGGAAATAAGGGGGGGTATAACAAGTCAGCTGAGATGCTTTTCGATAATGATAGAAATACGTTTTACGAAAGTAGTGAAAAGGGACCGAATTATTTCGTGATTGATTTGAAAGATCCGTTTCAATTAAAAGAAATAAGAATTTGTCCTCGTAATGATACTAATGATGTTTTACCTGGTGATACCTACGAATTATTTTATTGGGATAGCAAGTGGGTGTCATTAGGGATAAGGAAGGGAATAGATTATAAATCACTAGAGTTTGTCGGACCTAAAAATGCGTTATATTTATTGAAAAATATCTCTCGTGGAGTCGAAGAACGTATATTCTCATATCATCAAGAGAAGCAATATTTTTGGTAGTACTTTGGCATATAGAGTTTCTTTTCTGTGACTGAAAAATCGAGCAGATAAGGAAAATTAACGCCCGATTAAACTACACAAGAATTGAGTAAGGATTGAATTGTTCTTTTCTTTTCCGAAACCCAACTACTTTGCTTTATTTGTTACCATGATAGATAGCAAAAAGCACAATATACACGATACGGAAAGGACTATTAACAATAGTCGGTATGTTGGGAGAATTGTGCTAGCGATCGTCATAACGATGCTGGTAGTGATCGTTCTCCGTATTCTTGTCTTTGCCTCCTTTCGCATTCCTTCGTTCTCTATGGAACCTACACTGTTTGCGGGAGATTTTATATTGGTTAACAAGCTGATTCCGGGGCCGAGAATAGATTTTCTAGGGAGTAGTAAGGACGGGCGGCCTTTCCGCTTGACCGGATATCGAGCGATAAAGAGAAATCAAGTGTTGGTCTTTAATGATCCGTACTACAAATCCAAACAGATTGTAAAAAATTGGAATGTATATCATGTCAAACGTTGTGTTGGGATACCAGGAGATACCCTAGTGATACATAACGGCGCTTACTATCTCAACGGCCAACTGAATAAGTTCGGTGACGGAATTTATGCGAATGATGGGCAACGGGCTTTGTACATGTCGCCAAGGGCATATGCGCCAAAGATGTTTAAAGCACTCGGTTGGACGATTGACGACTTTGGACCGATCTATATTCCGAGGAAAGGAGACATAATAACGCTAGACACCGCCAATATAAACCTTTACCGACGGATAATCGAATATGAAACCGGAAAGAAGTTGATCGAAATAGATGGCGGCATATTTTCACTGGACGGGCATGCAAGCCGACAGTACCAATTTGATAGGAACTACTATTTCATGGTAGGAGACAACGCAATGGACTCCAAAGACTCTCGATATTGGGGGTTGCTGCCCGAAGATCATATAGTGGGCAAAGTAGATTATATTTGGAAGTCTAAAGATCTGGGGACGAATACCTATAGATTTGAGCGATTTTTTAAACCCGTTGAATGATATTGTTTTGATAAGAACGGAATTTTGGAAGATTAAGATAAACCCAATGACGAAGATACTCAACGTGTTTGTTGCCGTAATTTTCACCACTGCGCTTTTCGGTCAAACGAGCGAAGGTAGTCAGCGAATCAAACATTCAAATGAGCAGCGAGAGAAAGAAGCGTTGAAATGGGTGCATACTGAACTGATGAAAGCCCAAAATTCTGCGGTTTTGGCATCGTATACTAGCAAAGATTTTTTTAGGAAGGATTCTGTACGTATTGTAGGCTATATTAAGGGCTACGACATCGGGTTGGGCTTTTCAAGCGGTATGATTTACCATTCCAATCTTTTCACGCGCGAGGATTTGCCTGTTACGGCCCGAATTTATGAAAATGGCACTTTTGAATTCTCCTATGAAGCACTTTATCCTGAGATCTCCTCTATAATTTTTGATGATCAGGCCTTTGAGTTTTATATCGAACCTGGGCATACCTTAGGATTGTTATTAGATTGGGAAGATTTTTTGCAAAAGGATCATCACGGAAAAAATATTTACACACGGCATCCTATGCAATATTTAGGCGATTTAGGGAAATTCAATGAACGTCTATTTGCGATAGATTCACGTAGACCAGATTATAAAGAATTACTAGATCGTCAGAAAAAGATGGCCCCGACCAAATTTAAAAGTACTTGGTTAAACCAATGGAAAACCGAGTCCATACTTTTAGATTCAGTTTTGTTGGCTTACAAGGCGGAAGCGAAACTTTCATCGCTGATTAAAGCACAGTTGGATATGGTTTATGCCAGTTATTTTTTTGAATACGCTCGTGATCGAGATTATTATAGTAAGCAGGATACAGCGAATCAGGTACTGAAGATGCCGCTCCCTGACGATTACTATGATTTTGTCACCGCGATAGACTTTAATAATCAAGCCTATTTAGCCTCTTACGATTTTTCAGTTTTTATTAACCATTATGAGTCTGCAAACCCGTTTCGCGTCCGACCGTCATTCACTGATTCGACATTGACCCAGCCAGAGGGTTTAACTAAAAGAGGGTTGATAAATGACATTGCGTTAGGGAGACACATGGCGGTTATGCTTAATCAACTCCCCGATTTAGGGAAAAAGCTTATAGAAAACCAACATATCGACCATTCTATTGTTGCTAACGGTATAAAGAACTACGCCGATTATCTCGAAATTCGAAGGGCAGGTTACGAGTTGCCCGATACCGATGCTGCACAGGTTTTTAAAAATATATCGGATGAATATAAAGGTAAGGTACTGATCGTCGATTTTTGGGCAGAGTGGTGCGCGCCTTGTCGATCAAGGATTGAAACCCATTACATGGATCGCGAACAATACGCCGATCACCCAGATTTTGCTTTTCTTTTTGTGACAGATGAGAGCACCAGTGAACAATTCTATGAAGAATATACAGTAAAACAAAAAATGGTCAATTCATACCGGGTGAGCAACGACGACTACCTGGCTTTGCGCGAGCTATTCCGTTTCAATGGAATTCCACATTATATCCTAGTCGGTGCAGAAGGAAAAATACTAGACGATAACTATTCGATGCGTAATTGGAAGTCTGATTTTGTCAAACGTTTTCCGGATAAATTTAAGCGGGAGGACTTTTTAGACAATATATCCGCGCAAGAATTGCGTCAGAATTGAGTTGTCCGTTTCTTTCTTAAAATCGAGGTGCTTTGCTTTATTTGTTTTATGATGAAACAAGTAAGCACAATCCTTTAAACCCGTGGAATGAAGATACAGGAACCGCGGATACATTGGATAAATTACGTTTGCCTGCTACCGTTTATAGCACTGATAGGAAATGCGCTTATTGCAGATGATTGGCAGACACATACCGGTATTGGAAAAAATATAGGTTTTTATATAGTAATAGCATTCATCCCGTTAGTCACCGCATTATCGTTTTGGAATAACAGACAAAGCGTTAAATTCCATGCGGCCGACTATTTTATACTGTCTTGGCTGATAATTGCTTTTGGTCTTTCCTATCTATACTTCCAAGCCATAAACAATAAAATGGCAACGTTGGTATTGCTTGGGATATTATACTATTGTTTCCGCATTTTTTTGGTTCAAAATCAGATTAATCTGTATATGCTAATGCTTACCCTGATGTTAGTTGGGGGAATAGAAGCGTTGTGGGGTTTATTGCAATTGTACGGTTTTACATCCGCACGACATGCTTTATATACTGTATCGGGCTCCTTCTTCAATCCCGGTCCTTACGCGGGCTTTCTTGCGGTAATCTTGCCTGTTTCTCTCTTTTATCTATGTTCGGACAAGGAAGCACTGGCAAAGCATCGACAACGCAGCACTATTTTATTAAAAATCCGCTGGGCTGTCGGACTGTTAACCTGCATCGTAATCCTATTGATCCTACCGACTACGATGAGCAGAGCCGCTTGGATGGCAGCGACCATAGGATGCGCAGCCGTGCTTGGGGGATACTATCGGTGTTTTATCAAACAAAAAAAAGAAAAGCGACGCACCATTGGAAGGAAAATAGGACAGACAATCGTGTTTCTAACCATCATCTGCGTAGCAGTTGCTGGTCTCTATCATTTGAAAAAGGATTCTGCGGATGGGCGTGCGTTGATCTGGAAGTTGAGCATGGAAATGGCCTCAAGAACTTGGTTTGGAGAAGGATTGGGACGTTTCAGCGGAGGTTATGGAAACGCACAGAAAGTGTATTTCGAATCTGGAAGAGGGACAGCAAGGGAAGAATGGTTGGCGGGGGAGCCCGAATACGCTTTTAACGAATTTGCACAAATTGCGGCAGAGCAGGGGTACGTTCCATTGGCGCTGTTTTTGCTCACCCTCGCGTTTGCTTTCATAACCGGTATCCGCCATCGCCGATTCATGGCGGTCGGCGGACTGGCGTCTCTCTTGGTCTTTGCCCTATTTTCCTACCCCTTTAGTTTGATTCCTTTTTTGATTGTATTTATTTTCTTTCTGGCAAGCTGTATATCGACGCGTTATATCACAATCGATCTAGCCGCGAATCCCATCGCCTTGGAGGTTCGTAGACAATGGAATAGGTATGCGGTCATAGCAGTTCTTCTTTTAGCAACGATGTACTCCGTCCGAACTATTTATCAACGACACCCAGTGTATACCGCACATAAAACCTGGGGGCAGAGCCAGCTACATTACCAAGCAGGAATGTATGAACACGTAGTCGAAGATTACAGCGTTATATATCCTTTTATGCGCGATCAACCACATTTTCTTTTTGAATACGGGCGCAGTCTGTACATGACAGGAGCATATGAAGAAAGCATCCATGTGCTTTTTGATGGCACGGCCATCAGTGCGGATCCAATGTTTCGGATATTGATCGGCCGTAATAGACAGCGACAGGAAAAATATAGCCAAGCAGAGGCACACTATCGCTACGCAGCAAATCAGGTACCTAACCGCCTTTATCCGTATTATTTGCTGGTGAAATTATATGACGAAATGGGAGAACATGAAAAAGCGTATAACATGGCGGTAGAGGTTGTCAATAAAGAAGTGAAAATAAATTCGCCTGCGGTTGAAGAGATGAAAGCAGCAATGCGAAAGCGTATCGAAGAGGACAATAAAGAATTAGTAAATCATCATGTATCGATTGAGCAATAAACCGTTACCGATATGCAAAAGTATGACGAGGTTTCGGGCACACCTTTGGAGTTTGTGCGCGCTTACAGCGCTACTGGGAAGCGCTTGCAGGAGCGGCAATGAAACGTCACGGGAAGATGACGAACATGTGCAGGCGTTGTTGCCGAGTGAAACAGCAGAGATTAAAGCTTTCCGGCTAGAGGAACAAGAATTTAAGCATGAGCTGATTTCGAACGGTATTGTTGTGGCCGCGCAAAAAGCCGATCTATATTTTGAGGAAGCACATATCGTTGAAGATATTTTCGTCAAAAACGGACAGCGTGTCGAGAAGGGGCAGAAAATTGCACAGCTGGCGCAATTTAAATTAGAGAACGCCCTCAAACAAGCCTCGGATAATCTAGAAAAAGCAAAACTGGAATTGCAGGACGTGCTCATCAGTCAAGGATTTATGTTGGCAGACTCCTTAAAGGTTCCGCAAGAGATCATGAAGATTGCCAAGATAAAAAGTAATTATGAGCATAGTATGATCCAATACGAGCTAGCGGACTATAGCCTGTCACATACGGTACTATATGCGCCTTATGATGGTGTAATTGCGAATCTGTCCGCAAAGAAATATAATAAACCACCTAGCAACGAACCTTTTTGTACGGTTATCGCCAATGAAGCCATGGACGCCCGGTTTACGGTGTTGGAAAGCGAACTTCCGCTGATCCGGCAAGGTGATCGCGTGGAATTATCTCCTTTTTCCCTTCAAAACTATCATGCATCCGCCGTAATAGATGAAATTAATCCGCTAGTCGATGAAAATGGAATGGTCACGGTGAAGGCTCGTATCCGCGGTACATCGAAAGACTTGTACGAGGGTATGAATATCCGGGTACGTGTAGAGCGTTCTGCAGGAAAACAATTAATCGTGCCAAAAGGGGCGCTGGTATTGCGGAACAATAGAAAGGTCGTTTTTACGGCCAAAGATAATCAGGCACACTGGAATTATGTACAGACAGGTCTAGAGAATTCCAAAGGCTATGTGATCACAGAGGGATTGCATGCAGGTGACAGCGTGATCTATGAGGGGAATCTTAATCTGGCGCATGAAACGCCTGTAAAGGTGGCCCATTAAAGTATGTACATATGATCAAATACCTCATCAATCGACCGATAGCCGTATTTATGGCCTTTCTGGCGTTCTTTATACTGGGCGTGATCACCTATCTGCATATCCCCATCTCGCTGTTGCCAAATATCCCCATCCCGGAAATCACGGTGCAGATATCCGGCAAGAATATGTCGGCACAGGCACTCGAGAATACGATGGTGTCCCCTATACGGCGACAGTTGCTGCAAGTATCCCATATCCGTGATATCCACAGTGAAGCACATAACGGACATGCCATCATTCGGTTGAATTTTTCCTATGGTCAGAATACCGATTTGGCCTTTATTGAGGTAAATGAAAAGATTGATGCAGCCATGAACCATATTCCCCGAGAGATCGAACGTCCACGCGTGGTTAAAGCAAGTGCGACCGACATCCCCGTGTTTTTTCTCCACCTCACCTTAAACGAAGAAAAGCTGGGAAATAGGAAGGATGACGAACAAGGTTTCTTGGTGATGAGCGAATTGGCCAATACGGTTATCAAAAAGCGGATAGAGCAACTGCCGGAGGTAGCCATGGTCGATATCACAGGAATAGCAGACAAGCAGATTCTGGTTACACCAAAACAACAGATGTTGGAAATTACCGGGATTACACTATCGGATATTTCATCAGCACTAGAGGACAACAATATAGAACCCGGAGCAACGCAAGTTAAGGATGGGCATTATGCCTATAACATTAATTTTTCTTCCGTAGTGCGTACACTTGAGGATATCCAAGAGCTCTATATCCGGAAGAATGGGCGGATTTTTCAATTGCAGGATATCGCAGACATGGAGGTGGTGTCCCAGCAGGAGAAAGGAGTTGCGTTATACAATGGTCATCGGGCCGTTAGTATGGGCATTATCAAGCAAGACAATGAAAACATGTCCAATCTGCAGGAAGCTTTGGAAAGTACAATAGGAAGCCTCAAACGCACCTATCCGGAGATACAATTTTCGACGACCCAAAACCAAACGGAATTATTGGATTATACGATTGTTAATTTACAGCAAAATCTCATTCTTGCCTTTGTTTTTGTCTGTTTGGTGTCTATCTTTTTTATGCGAGACGTACGCTCCCCGTTGATCATTGGCATCAGTATGTTCGTTTCCCTGATCATCAGTCTCTTGTTTTTTTATCTCTGTAATATTTCGCTGAACATTGTTTCCTTAACAGGTCTGATACTGGCGCTGGGCATGATGATCGATAATTCCATAATCGTTACCGACAATATCGGCCAGTATCGTTTAAGCGGTTCGGGCATTGATGAGGCCTGCATCAAGGGGACAAACGAGGTCATCCTGCCGATGCTCAGTTCATCGTTTACGACGATTGCCGTCTTTGTGCCCTTAATTTTTATGAGCGGTATTGCGGGAGCATTATTTTTTGATCAGGCTTTTTCCGTGACTGTAGGGTTGCTGGTTTCTTATCTTACGGGGATATTGTTGCTCCCGGTACTGTACAAACTCATCTATGGTGTGCGGATACCGGGACGACGATCACCTAAACCGGTAAGCGTAAGCGGTCAGGGGAGGAGAAATAAGCCCGCCCCCGAGCGGATATACCATCGTATAGCAGACTGGGTATTTTCGCATAAGGCAATCACGGTGTTGTTGATATTGGCAATATTCCCGTTAAGCGTATGGCTATTTTTTATTATCCCGAAGGAAAAAATGCCCGAGATAAGCCAACATGAACTCCTGGTGAAGATAGAATGGAATGAAAATATCCATCTGGAAGAAAATCAGAAACGGTCGAAAGCGCTTATAGAACACATACAATCTCAGGTAACGGTCACTTCTGCGCTTATCGGACAGCAACAATTTTTATTGAACAGTGAACGCGAACATACCGTATCCGAAAGTGAAATATACATGCAGGCAGCCGAGCAGGCAGCCATCAACGGGCTTCAGGATAGCATCACGCGTTATCTGGAGCAAGATTTTCCACAAGCGATTTTGGCCTTTATGCCGACGGGAAGCATCTTTGAGCGGATTTTTGCAACTGCCGAACCGGATCTTCGCCTCGAATATTACCCCAGAAATCAGGTCGATATGCCGGGGCAGGATTCTATTATCGCCTGGCAAAGCCGTATCCATGCTTCAACCGGGTATCCCTCCCGAAGTGTGCCGTTCCAGAAGCAGATGGACATTCAGATCGACCACGAAAAACTACTGCTGTATAATGTACCCTACCATTTGGTCAACCAATCGTTGAAAACGGGCTTTAAGGAAGAAGAGATTACCACACTCCGGTCCTATCAGCAGTACCTTCCTGTTGTACTGGGGAAGGAGTGTTCCGACGTGCGCGAAACGATCCAAAACACGCTACTCTATATACCGGGATCACAACGGGAAGATCCAGCTCGTAACGTACCGTTAAAGGAGTTTGTCAACATCGAAATGACAGAGGGGATGAAATACATCACAGCCGGTCGTAACGGTGAGTTCATACCCTTTGAATTGTACGATGTGGCGCATCCAGAAGAAACATGGAAAAAGTTGCAGGACCAGGTCCGACCAAACAATGAGCGGGATATAGGCTTTTCAGGCGCATTTTTTTTCAACCAAAAGATGCTGGATGAGTTGCTGGTCATTCTGTTGGTATCGATTATGTTGATGTATTTTATCCTGGCGGCACAGTTTGAAAGCTTTGTCCAGCCCTTGATTGTGTTAATGGAAATCCCGATAGCCATAGCGGCGGCTTTGGGTTTGTTGATGGTTTTCGGGTATAGTCTTAACCTGATGTCGGCTATCGGTATCATCGTGACCAGTGGCATCATCATCAATGACAGCATTCTGAAATTGGATATCATGAACCAGCTCCGCAAGCAAGGTGGAGATTTAATGGTGGCGATTCATGAAGCGGGACGCAGGAGGCTCAATGCCATCCTAATGACCAGTATGACAACCATTGTGTGTATGCTCCCGCTATTGTTCAGCAACGATATGGGATCAGAGCTGGAAAAACCATTAGCCGTAGCAACCATTGGCGGCATGTTGATAGGAACACCAATCAGTCTTTTTGTAGTGCCATTGGTGTATTGGTTTGTTTACCGTAAGAAAGCCGTAAAAATATAAACATATGGGGAAGTATCTTTTTATTCTTTTGATCGTTGTAGGATGGTATGATGCGGCGAGGGCACAGGCCAACAAGACTCGACAGCTGACACTCCAAGAGAGTATTGATATGGCTAGTGATAGTTCGTTACAGTCGTTTAGAGTGAAAAATCTTTATCTCGCGAATTACTGGCAATACCGGTCGTTTAAGGCCGGTCGACTGCCTTCGCTGAATCTGAATCTTGTGCCTGTACAATACAATAGAGAGTTCACCAAGCGCTACGATCCAGACAATAATATTGATGTTTACCGTGTACAGCAATCCTTTTATACATCCGGGAATATTTCTATTAATCAGAATCTAGATTGGACCGGAGGTACTTTTTTTATTGATTCGGAAATAGGGTACTTTCGAAATTTTAGCGAGGGAGGTTTTTCGCAGTATTCCAGTGTCCCCTTACGGATCGGGTATGTTCAGAATTTGATGGGCTTTAATTCCTTTAAATGGGAAAAAAAGGTGGAACCATTGAAATACGAAAAGGCAAAAAAGCAATACTTATACGAACGGGAAGAGATAGCGGAGGCAGTAATCGAGCTTTTTTTTGGGTTGGCCATGGCGCAGGCTGAGTTTGAAATGGCCAGGGACAACGTCAACTCTTCGGATACCTTGTTCCTTATGGGGCAAGAACGGCTTAAGATTGCTGCTATATCGCAGGCCGATATGCTGACCTTAAAATTGGATGCCGTAAACGCCCGAAATACGTTGAAGAACAGCGAAATTGAGCTACAGAGGGCGACATTTAGCCTGAGTAATTATCTGAATATGGATAAACGTGAGGAGCTAGCCGTCGTTTTGCCCGAACGGCCAATGCATATCAATATTCCCGTCGAACAGGCATTATTGCTGGCCGCAAAAAACAACCCAGACTATTTGGCTAACCGTCAAGAAATCATGGAGGCAGAAAGAGAAGTAGAACGTACGCAGCGGGAGGCCGCCTTTCAAGCTAGTTTATCTGCAAGTGCCGGTTTCAATCAAGTCGATCCGACCTTTGCCGGGGCTTACAGAAACCCCCTGCAACAGAACCTTGTGAGTATCGGCCTAACAATCCCTATCCTAGATTGGGGCGTTAGAAAAGGTAAAGTCAATATGGCGCGTAATAATCTTAATATAGCGAAGATATCCACGCAGCAGCGCGAGCAAAGTTTGGAACAGGATATTATGGTTACGGTCAGCGATTTTGGCGTACAGCAAGATATGATAAACAGTGCCGAAGAGGCGTTAGAACTGGGGTTAGCCGCTTTTCAAGCTACAAAGCAACGATTTATCATTGGTAAATCAGATATCAATAGCTTAACGTTATCCCTCAATCGGCAGAAAGATGCACAGAAAAACTATATTGCCGCGCTGAAAAACTACTGGACATGCTATTTCAGAATCCGGAAACTAACCTTATACGATTTTAATTCAGGCGAATCGCTGTCCTACATTTTTGATAACATGCACATGTAAACAGATGGGGAAACAGCAAACAATATCATCCTTCTCCGTTATCTTGGTATTTGCCTGCCTGTCGTTGATTGGACTGGCTTTAGTGCCGCTACTACCCATTAAACTAGCGCCATCACAGACATTGCCGAATATTGGCGTGCACTTCTCCATGTATGGCAGCTCGCCCAGAACGGTAGAGCTCGAAGCTACGTCGCGATTAGAGGCTATGCTGAACCGTATAGATGGTATAAAGAAGATCAGCTCGAAATCCGGGAACGGGTGGGGGCGTATACAAGTCGAGTTTAACAAACATACAGATATCGATGTCGCCCGCTTTGAGATATCAACCATTATCCGGCAGACGTGGAGTATGCTGCCCGAAAATGTTTCCTACCCCTCCATTTCGCAGAGCAAGGCAGATAAAAATGCCAATAAGTCGATATTGGCCTATACCATTAACGCGCCAGCGGCTCCCTACGAAATACAGGACTTTGCAGAGAAAAGTATAAAGTCCCAACTCGCACTGATCGAAGGGGTCTATCAAGTGGACGTGCGGGGAGCTGTGCCGATGGTGTGGCGTTTGGAATATGATGCCGATGTCTTAAGGAAATATGATGTGACCGTGCGGGAAATACAGCGAACATTGTCGGAAGTCACCCAGGTTGAATTTCTCGATATGGCGATGGTCGAAACACCTTCCCGAAAGAAGGAGTGGATACAGATCACAGCACGTTCAGCACATACATCCATATCCGATGCTTTTATGCACATCGGTGTTCGCAGAGGAGACGGGACGATCATCCCCTTGGAAAAACTGCTGCGCGTGAATCGTGTTGAGGAACAGGCACAAAGCTATTTTCGTATAAATGGATTGAATTCGATCTACCTAACCATTGTGGCAGATGAATGGAGCAACCAATTGGCATTGGGAAAAAAGATAAAACAGGAGCTTAACGATGTCAGAAAAATGTTGCCCGCCGGATATGAATTACACCTCAACTATGATGCAACGGAGTTTATCCAAAAAGAACTCGACAAGATTTATTTTAGAACAAGTTTGACGTTAGCCATTTTGCTATCGTTTATGTTATTGACCTACCGTAATTTAAAGTATGTGTTGCTCACGGTCATATCGCTGTTCAGCAATTTGACCATAGCGGCAATATTATATTATTTATTGGAACTGGAAATCCAGCTGTACTCTTTAGCCGGGATTACCATTTCTCTCACCCTGATTATAGACAATACCATCGTCATGGCCGAGCATATCACCCGTAAAAATAATCTTCGGGCATTTATGTCTATTATGGCGGCTACGGTGACGACAATAGGTACATTAACTGTTGTTTTTCTGATGGATGAGCGTGTCCGATTGAACCTGTTTGATTTCGCGATGGTGATGATGGTCAATCTGGGGATCTCGTTGTTTATTGCCTTGTTTTTGGTGCCCGCATTGTTGGATAAACTTAAATTAGAGCGACCCAAGCAAAAGGCTGGCGACCAACCCATAATACGCCGTCGGAAGAGACTAAGGTTTTCGATTTATTTTTATCGGTATTACGGGGTTTTATGCCGGTTTTTGTATCGTTGGCGGGCTATCGTCATTGCGTTACTGATTTTGGCTTTCGGTTTGCCGGTATTTCTTCTCCCCGAAAAAATAGAAAAAGATACAAAATGGGCGAGCTGGTATAACGGTACACTAGGTAGTGCGTTCTATAAGGAAACGGTAGCACCCTATGTCAACTATACATTCGGGGGAACATTGCGTTTGTTTGTCCAGAAAGTAAAGCACGGTACTTATTTTACCGATCGAGAAGAAACAAGCTTACAAGTGAATGCTTCATTGCCGAGTAATTCGACCATAGAAGAGATGAATGGATTGGTACAGCAGATGGAAAGCTACATCAGTCAATTTCCGGAAGTTAGGCAATTTCAAACGGATATACACAGTGCCCAACAAGCCAGTATCAGTATTCAGTTTGTAGAAGAACATGCCAATGGTGGTTTTCCATACCTGTTGAAATCTCGGCTCATTACCAAGTCTTTGGAGCTCGGGGGAGGCAGTTGGGGTGTTTATGGGCTTGGTGATGGATTTAGTAATGATGTTCGAGAGGGGGCCGGATCTTATCGGGTGGAAATGTTCGGATATAATTATGACGAATTATTGCACTGGGCCGAACAATTCAAACAAAAATTGTTGGAACACCGACGTATCCGCGAGGTATTTGTCAATGCGGAATTCAGCTGGTTCAAAGATGATTATGAAGAATTTGCATTTATCCTTAAAAAAGATCGGCTGATCGAGGAAAATATACAACCCTATCAGCTTTATGAACAATTGAACACGGTACTTGGAAATAGAATAAACGCCGGAAACCTCCCTACTCCTGAGGGCAGTATAGATCGTGTGTTTTTACATGCGAAGCAAGCAGACGATTATGCTATTTGGGATATGCTGCATATCCCCATCCATATCAACGATCATGATTACAAATTATCTGAACTGGCGAGTATCGACAAAATGCAGATGCCAAAGGAAGTGGGAAAGGTTAATCAGCAATTTCGTTTATGCCTACAATACGAATACATCGGAGCACATGAGCAAGGAAGAAAGGTGCAGGAACACAATATAGAAGAGTTTGCCGAAGGGCTGCCATTAGGTTATACAATAAAAGATGCTAACCCTAGGTATGGAGGGAATAACAAGAAACAGGATTATTTCTTGTTGATCTATGTTTTTATCGTTATCTATCTCGTTTGTTCTGTTTTATTCAATTCCTTTAGAAAGCCTTTATATATCGTATTTGTTATCCCGATCTCTTTCATCGGGATATTCCTGTCTTTTTATTTTTTTTCCATCGAGTTCGACCAGGGCGGATATGCTTCCTTTATTCTTTTGGCGGCATTGACTATAAATGCGAATATTTACATTGTCGAAGAATACAGTCATCTGGTTAGCGTCCGGTCGGGGCTATCGCCGTTACGCGCATATCTCAAGGCCTGCCAAGCGAAGATAAGGCCAATATTGTTGACAGTCTTATCAACAATACTGGGGTTCGTTCCTTTTTTGATCGGCGACGGCAAAGAGGCCTTTTGGTTTCCGCTTGCTGTCGGCACGATGGGAGGATTGACCATATCTACCGTCGCTACGCTCTTGTTTTTACCGCTTTTTATGGGGGTAGGCAAGGGCGGTACGAAAATAGATTGATCTGTGTGTTTTATAGACCAAAAGACGATCGAAAGCAATCTCGCTGCGCAGGCGGAGCAAGCGTACAATCTCATTTTGAAGCATATAAATAAATCGGTCGTGGTTGAGGGGGCGTATACCAATAGCCGCTGGCGGTGCCCTGTGATAGCAGTTCGTGAGGCGATTTGGAATGCCGTGGTGCACCGCGATTATGCTCTTATACCACTTTAAAACCCTCCCCACTAATATATCCAATATTTACACCTGATGCAGAATGAAAATCCGTTTGCGCTGATTGGTACAGTCAACAATAATTCCATTTCTCCCCCAATACTCCCACAAAATTCGTAAATTTAGCCATCAAGCCGTTTTTGAAGCACACCATGACAGATATCGAACAACTCTTGCAGCAGATCAGGAACTTTCGCGACGCCCGCGACTGGCAGCAGTTCCACAATTCCAAAGACCTCGCCGTAGCCCTCAGTATAGAAGCCTCCGAGCTGCTGGAACTATTTCTTTGGAAAGGCAACGAAGAAGCCGATCCCGAAAAGCTGAAAGAAGAACTGGCGGATGTGCTGATGTACGCCCTTTTACTGGCCGACAAGCATGGACTCGATATCCAGCAGATCATCGAAGACAAGATAAAACGCAACAACGAGAAATACCCGGTTGATAAAGCGAAAGGCACCGCAAAAAAATACGACGAATTATGAAACTATACGCCGGGTCACCAACCGAGTTTATACAATTAAATATCCAAAATAAACTGGCCGATATACTCCGCGAGCAATTCTTGCTGCAATTCGGATACAATCCCTCGCAGAACGAAGTCATGTCGTGGCGCAACTCGCTGTTCCGCCTTTCCGATATACTCGAACGCCAGAACCTGAGCGAACAGGGCGTTATGGTCGAGTATAAACTCCCCCTTAGCGCCAAACGGATCGATGTGGTTATCTATGGGCATGAGACGGAGCGGTATTTCAGGAGTAGGGTGAGGAGGTGATTTGATTTTTCTTTATTCCACATCCGAAGAGGAGGGGCCTGGAAATGTTATATTTAATTGATCAAAAAGAGCGCGAACCTTTTTTCGCCAACTCGATCGAGCAATGGGCCAACCTTTCTGACCTTTTACAATATCAACTCTATTTTGTGAATGGTGAGGCCTTGATTTACTACCTTGTATATTTCCCTCGTCAAACTTCAATAAAGTTAAAGGATGATCTAATGGATTTGTCTCTCCGTCGAGATCAAAAATAGTACGATGATACTCTGCTGAAAATAGAGAACGTTTTCTTTCAAGCTGATCAAAAAGGTATGTCAATGGGAATTTTTCCGAAAGAAGGTCAAGATCATAAATGTCTTTTTGAGTAGCTCGGTTTGCGGCCGACATCATCTTAAATAATGCTATATCCAGTTCCGATATAAATTTAATACCATCTATATCCTCTATACTATCGAGCATTTTCATGTTTTGAAGCACCTCTACCTTAATCGTTTCTCCATCGCATATAATAAAAAAACGAAGGAAAATATACTGGTCGTCTATATCACAGGGAAATTGTAGGCCAAACACACGTGCACCATACAATTTCTGGACTTCCTCCTTGACTCTTTCATAACCTGCTTTTCCGATGATATGAGGGAAAAAGATATCGATGTCAGTGGATATCCGATGATGGTATCGGATAGCTAAGTTCGTGCCACCACCCAGAGCAGAGCCATCGAAACTTTCTAAAGATTGTAATTCACGAATGGTCTCTAATAGAATTGGAGAAACAGCAGACATTATTGATAACGTAAAAATTGCCTAACATGATAACGACGAGCAACAAGTTTACAGACCTCATTACTAATACGCTCTTTTGTTTTTCGCAATTCTCTAACAATTTGCATTTTACTGTAAAGCTGCTCCAAGGGTTGGATATCTTTCACAAAAGTTTCTTCCGTTGTGGCCATTAGCGCCCTAGGGATAATAAAATCCTTGTCATCCTGAATATCTAAATTCTTTGGATCGACATCCCAAAATAAATGTTTGGGAAAGATTTGCGATATATCCTTTATTACGCTCATTTATACAAATTTACAGGATAATGGAAACAAAAGAAAATAAATTAAAATAAATTTGGATAGAAACCATCTATTTAATGGACTTAAGATTACCTTTTGTAACGAGATAAGACCTAATTTAGATACATATTGTACTTAAATAGTCCGTCATATTAAGTAGGATGCCAGGCCGCATATGCGTTTTCTTCATCGACGATTATCAAGCCGTGCGAAAAGGCGAGATTGGCTCATCCAGCTTTATCCGTATGCAGGCCGAACAGATGGGTTGTACCGTTTACGAGTACAATCTGGAATCTCAGTTTCGCAATGGTGATTATATACGGCCTTGGAATGCGGACGAGAATACCAAAGGTATGCGCCGTGGTATTCCCAAATCACATTTACATATGGGGGCATTCGTGTGGACTGTCGGATCGTACGTTGCTCAATATGATCTTCGAACACGATAATTGTGCCGGCATCAAGATCTTTTATCATCAGAAAGAGGATGGAAGGGACAATTTTGAAGAAATTACCCAGAATATTGCGCGTCATTTCAAGGATAAAGTCAATGTGCGTAACAGAGTATTTAATAAGACGCATTGCGTAGCTTTGCCGCAGGTGAGACAATTAAACGATTTTCTTAGCCGTCAAATCATAGCATGAATCAACCAGATTATGTATATTAGCCTATGCAATTATTCACCCAAGCGAAAAACACATTATCTACCTTAAAGGAGAAGCCTTTTAAGCTCAAGAAAGATATGCAACTGCTTTTCGAATCTAGTCTTAAAACTATTACCGGACTTCAATTGATCAAATCGGAGTTCATTATTAAAGGTCAACGTTTTGATACCGTAGCATATGATCCGGATAGCAAAGCATTTATTTCACTTATTGCTTTTATTAATAATTAGGGATTGATGATGAAAGACAAGCAACTAAATCTTTTTGAGGACGATGAATTTTCTGTTTTTTCTCTGGTCAATGACGAATTTCTTCCCGATGAATACTTTGAGGTAGAATACAAGTCTGGGTAAAATGGTTTTCCAAAAGAACTTTGGAAAACATATTCTGCATTTGCCAATACCAATACTGGAATTATAGTCATCGGCGTCAAAGAAAAAAAAGGCATCCTAGAGATAGAAGGCCTTTTGGACGAGCAAATCCTTTCTTACAATAAACATTTTTGGGATGACTGTAATAACCCGAATACTATCAGTCGTAATCTCTTAAATAATGATGATCTGCGCGTTGTTAAGAGTAAAGGGCGTAATTTGTTGGCTATCCGTGTGCCATTTGCTTCTAGAACTGAAAGACCTGTTTACCTCACTAGAAATCCTCTCGGAAATACCTACAAGCGCAATCACGAGGGAGACTGCCGCTGTACGGACGATGAAGTGAAACGTATGCTAGCTGACTCCAGTGCGGAGCTCAAAAGAGATAGTCTTATCTTAGAGCATTATACCATTGAAGATTTAGATCCAAGAACCATAAAGCAATTTAGGCAATTGTTTTCTTCTTCTCAGTCAAATCACCCATGGCACGCATTGGAGGATATAGAATTGTTGAAGAAACTCGGGGCCTATAGGACGGATCGAAAAACAAAGATAGAGGGAGTTACCTTAGCTGGGCTTTTGATGTTTGGCAAGGAAGATAGCATAAAAGATCAGGATGCCCTGCCGGATTATTTCCCCGATTTCAGAGAACATCTCACCACTGACGAAAAGATAAGGTGGACAGATCGAATCTATCCCGACGGTACTTGGGAATGTAACTTATTGCAGTTCTATCTGAAGGTCTGGCCCAAGCTGTCTTCCACCTTGCCTAAACCTTTCCAATTGGATAAAGATGAACGAGTAGACGAAACGCCTACACATACTGCCTTACGGGAAGCATTTGTCAATGCATTGGTTCACACAGACTACTCGTTGAGCGGCAATATTACCATCGAGCTTGACACAGAAAGTTTGCATTCTCCAACCCAGGAACTTTATTGGTGTCGCTGCACCAATATTATTCCGGCGGTGTGAGTGAATGTAGAAACCCGGCTTTGCAAAAAATGTTTATACTTCTACAAGGGTTGACACCTTTTCGAAACGTCCTGACAGTAAGTATGATAGCGGGGTAGAGGGTGGAGAATATTCAACTAAGGTTGACACCTCAAAGGTTGACACCTCAAAGGTTGACACCTCCATATCAAAGAAAGTAAACCGTTTATCAAAATCCGATCTCGAGCAAGCGATCATGCGCGCGTGCAAGCAAGATTATGTAAAGATGGATGAGGTTGCAAAGATTATCGGAAAATCTGTAGATTATCTGAAAAACAAGATATTTCCTAAGATGATTTCAGAAGGAAAACTGGAAAAGCGTTTTCCGTATACCCATAATCATCCTGAACAGGGATACAAAACCAGTGAGGACTATGCAGATGAATTGTAGTGTTTGTGAGTACAGATTATTGTTTTAGAAACTTATTATTTATGGAAGAAGGATATGTCAAAGTGTCTTTTTATTAAATTTGATCATGGCTAAATTTAGAAGAAAATCCACAAATTTTGACGGAAATGTAGTAGGAACAGGTTCAAATAAACAAATGACCATTAAAATTGATTTTGAATTTCAGTACGAAGGGGATCCTACAAAATATTTAAAAGAAAACGGAGATATTGATTTTCAAAAGATACTACATCCATTTGTAAAGGTTCTCAACGAAGCTGAATTTGTCGAAGATAAATAAAGCCACCCGTTGGAGTGGCTTTTTTAATTATGATCCAAACTTTGTACTTTAAGTGTGACAGTTCAAAAAAGAGAAAATCGAGATTAAAGACCTACCATTTTGCAAAAGTGAACAGATATAAAATGCAGAAAGTTACTTAAATATTACCGGATGAGTATAACGTATTCGTACATTTCTCTCTTTCATAGAGGCTGGAATCCATCTTTCCATTTTTTGCAATACACGTTTAGCTTCTGCGTCATAAAGTTTACCGGCACTTTCAAGTACCTTGATCTCCGTTACATAGCCATCAGTTCCTATTACATACTCCAGTAACACCTTTCCCTTATTTTTTGGTGCTTTTTTTGTGTCAGGATATATTATTTCTTTTTTTATCATTGTATTAATCCCTTCCACACCATCCGGATACATTGGTGGAATAAGCTTATTATTTTCGTCTGGACTATTATTTGGAAAATTACCTCTTACCGGCTGATAATTATATTTGGAAATAAATTCGCTGGTTGGCCATTCCTGCCCAAATCCGAATGCCACACAATTCCATAGGAGACAGATTAAGATTGTGATTTTCATTTATTTAAAGTTAATATAAATTGATGATGATTGATTCAAACGTTCACCTGGGTAGTTACACTTTCCAGTCTTACATAGTTCCAGCCTTCTTTGGCAACTTGGTTTATTAGTTTTTCCAACTGTTCGGCAACATGATTAGAGGTGCGCTTTTGTGGTCTATCAATGCGACAACTGGTACTACCTTGTATTCCATAATATTAATTTTGATTAGGTTTAAAATTTATCCAAACAGTAATCTTACTGTTTACTTGTATAACGTTTTCTAAAACTAGATAATAAACCGAATAAAAGCAACGTTTTTTGGAGTTTTATTACAATATTTATAAGTCTATGGACAGTACATAAAATTCGCCCGAAAAGAATGGGCGAGAACATATAGCTACCAAGCAAGCTCCTTGGTAACAAGAAAACTTAGAGCCAATTGAAAACGAGAGATTATACTTGATTACACGGATACAAAAAAAGCTTTTATAAAACTGATTAACGAACTGAAAGAATTTCCCGTCAAACTAGACACGCTATCGAACAAATTTAAAACTCAAAATTTATCAAAAATAATGATTTGGGGGAACAATTATAAAGTATAGAAATAAGACAAAAAGTCACCCCATCTTCCGCCTCGGCAGCCCAATCTCGTGCGCCTGCGGATAAGGCTTGCGATGCGTCATGCTCACATCCTCACGGATCTGCTGATGAATCTTGTACTGGTTATCGCGGTCGTGGCTGTACCGCGGATCCGGGATAAAAGGCAACTTAGCCATCTTGTGGATCGTCAAGGTAGGGAAGTGGTAATCCACCTCCACCGTGCCGAGCAATAAGTAGCAGCCACCGCCCCTGAAAGGATAGCGCTCCAAGCAGTCCGGAAAATGCGCTGTATCAAAATAATCACCGTTCACATCGATCCACGTCCCAAAGTACATCACGCCCCGTTTTGTCGGGACATGCTTCCGTGAAATCAGATAAGCCAGCATACGGACCTCCTTCTTGTGGCAGTTCACCAGATCAGCCGCCATCACATCCCCCCGGAAGGCTGTTTGCAGCAGATCAAAAGGCGAGCAGGAAACCGGAAAGCCCAGCAGTTCGATCTCATCAAAAGCATCCTCGAAGTAAGAGCGCTCCAGCTTGGGGAGCGACCATTCCTTGGCCGGTTCCTGCAACAAGAGCGGCATGCGCTGCTCCGGCTTAAAATTCACGAGTAGCAGCCTCGCCTGCACCAGCAGTTCACTTTTCGGTTTGCCCGTAAAACGGAAAGCCCCGATAAAAATGAGCAGCTGCACCCCTTCGATGCCGATCGGTATACGGCGCACAAAATCCTCCAGCGACACAAAATCACCGTTGCGCTCACGCTCTTCTACAATACCCTCCGCCAGCCTGCCCTCCAGCCCCTGCAGGAGCATCAAGCCTAGGTACACATCCGTTCCGTATAAGGTAGTCTCATACCCACTTTTATTGATACAAGGATTTAAGATATGCGCGCCCGACATGCGCGCCTCATGCACATACACCTCCGTACGGTAGAAACCGCCCTGGTTATTGATCACCGCCACCATAAATTCCAGCGGATAATGCACTTTCAAGTAAAGACTCTGGTAACTCTCCACCGCATAAGAAGCCGAATGCGCCTTACAGAACGAATAGCCCGCGAACGATTCGATCTGCCGGTACACCTCGCGGCTCAGCTCCTCCGAATGCCCAAGGCGTGCGCAAGACGCAAAAAAGTTATCCTTCACCCGTTGCAAGGCCGAGAGCGACCGGCCCTTTCCGCTCATCGCCCGCCGCAGGATATCCCCATCGGCCGCCGACAGACCACCAAAATGCATCGCGACCTTGATCACATCCTCCTGGTACACCATAATGCCATACGTATCGCCCAGATGCTCCTCGAAAACCTCGTGGAAATATTCAAAACGATCCGGGTAGTTATGCCGGAATATATACTCCTTCATCATGCCCGATTGCGCCACCCCCGGGCGGATGATGGAGGAAGCCGCCACCAGCGTAGGATAGTTGTCGCACTTCAAGCGGCGCAGCAGCCCACGCATCGCCGGCGACTCGATGTAGAAGCAACCGATGGTCTGGCCTAGGCCCAAAAACTCGTTACACCGCTTTTCACCCTTGGAGAGCGTCGTATCCCGTATATCCACCTGTATCCCCCGGTTTTTCCTGATCAGCTTCACCGCGTCATTGATACTACCCAAACCCCGCTGGCTCAAGATATCGAACTTCTCAAAACCGATGTCCTCCGCCACGTGCATATCAAACTGCACGATGCGGAAACCCTTGGGTGGCATTTCCAGTGCGGTGTAATCCGTTATCGGCGCCTCCGATATCAGGATCCCACAAGCATGCATACTCCGCTGGTTCGGAAACTTTTCGAGCATCTTACCATACTTATGTACAGCCACCACCACCGCGTTGTCATCGTGCAACTCCATCGGCTGGGTGGCCAGCCCATCCAGCTCCTCCTTCGGCAGGCCAAATACCTTGCCCACCTCCCGGAATATCGAGCGGTACTTAAATTCTACGTTCGTACCGCAGAACGCCACATGCTCCTTTCCATAGCGGTCAAAGATATATTGTAATATCACGTCCCGTTCCTGCCAGCTCCAGTCGATATCAAAATCAGGCGGCGTCTTGCGGTTCAGGTTCAGGAAGCGCTCAAAATACAGATCGAGCTCCAACGGGCATATATCCGTAATGCCCAGACAATATGCCACAATGCTGTTCGCCCCGCTGCCCCGGCCCACGTGCATAAAGCCCATGCTGTTGCTGTAGCGCACGATATCCCACGTAATCAAGAAATAACCACTGAATCCCAGCTCATCGATTACCCGTAGCTCCTTGTCCACCCGTTCGCGGGCAGGCCGGTTTTTCTCCCCATAGCGCTTTTTCAAGCCCGCGTAAGCCAAGCCCGTCAGCAGCTTAATATCACCCTCCCGGTTTCCCGTATAATGCCTTTTGTTCTTGGGCGTGGCGAAATCAAATTCAAAATTACAAGCTTCCATTATCCGTGCCGTATTGGCCACGATCTGCGGGTAATCCCCGTATATTTCCAGCAGCTCCCCGGCAGGCCGCATATATTCATCCACCCGGCAGCAATCCTCTTCCGACAACCGGGACAGCACTACGTTCAGGTCAATAGCCCGTAAGATACGGTGCAGGTTATGCTCCCGCTTGCCCGATACCGTGACGGGGTTTAGCGCCACCATACGTGGCAACAACCTTTTCCACTTTTCCTGTACCAGCAGGTTCAGTTCGCTGGGGCGGATGCCGATATATTCATCCTCGCCTAGCTGCTGCGGCACGTTGGAAAGCGGATAGATTATGATCGCGTCGCCAAAAGCCGGAGCCTGATCGGGCAGGGGCGTACCCTCGCAGTTGCGCGCCGTGAGCAGGCGGCATAGCTCGCCGATACCCCGTTGCGTTTTCGCCAGGCCGATGTAGCGCAGCCGGTTTCCTTCGCGAAATTCCATGCCCACCACAGGCTTTATCCCTTCCTTGCGGCATATTTTGGCAAAATCATAGATACCCGTCACGGTATTGATGTCCGTCAGGGCCAGCGAAGTTACCCCACAGGCAAGCGCCTGCTGCACCAGTGTTTCCAGCGGAAGCGTTCCGTAGCGCAGGCTGTGGTAGGAGTGGCAGTTCAGGTACATGCTCAGACCTCCTCCCTACGTAACCCCCTGAATCCCGACGCCCGGCCCACTTTATCCACGCCAAAGCGGTTTTTGATGCGGTCCATCGCCTGGTAGAGCGCCACCATTTCCTGCGTATCCTCAAAGATGTCGATCTGCAGACTGCCCCGCACCAGATTCGTCAGCCGCACACCGATCAGCCGGATGCGCATGCGCCTGTTGTACAGTTTGTCGAATAGCTCCATCACGCAGCGCGACAGCGTATGGTCCGCCGAAGTATACGGGATGCGGCACTGCTTGGTCTCTGTGTCGAAATTAGCATAGCGTATTTTCACCACCACGGTAGAGGTCAGCCACTGCTCGCTGCGCAGCTGATAGGCGAGTTTTTCCACCATACCGCTGATTACGCTGCGCAGCTTGGCCAAGTCGATCGTATCCTGGCCAAACGTATGCTCGGTCGAAATCGATTTGCGTTCGGTGTACGGTTCTACAGGCGTATAGTCTATACCATTGGCTTTTTTCCAGAGATCGACACCATTCTTGCCGATCATCTGCTGCAATACTTCCATCGGCATATCCGCTAGCGTATGTATCTGCCGGATGCCTATACGCGAGAGCAGCTGGAAGGTAGCATCGCCCACCATGGGTATCTTTTTGATCGATAGCGGGTTCAGAAATGGGCGTACCATCCCTGCGCTGATCTCCTTTTTACCGAGAGGCTTTGCTTCGCCTGTACCAATCTTGGCCACGGTCTTGTTTACCGAGAGCGCAAAGCTGATCGGTAAACCCGTATGGTGGGTAATGGCTTGGGAAAGTTCCTCCGTCCACTTATAGGCGCCAAAAAACCGGTCCATACCCGTGATGTCGAGGTAGTGCTCATCAATGCTTGCCTTCTCTACCACCGGTGCTTTTTCTTCGATCACCTCCGTCACCATATGTGAAAGCTTGGAATATCGTTCCATATCGCCCTTCATTACTTTGGCCTCCGGGCAGAGCCGCAACGCCATCTTGATCGGCATGGCCGAGTGCACACCATAGTAGCGTGCCTCATAGGAGCAGGAGGCTACCACACCACGTTCGCCACCACCGACGATGATCGGTATTCCCTTCAGCTTGTCGTTGTTCAAGCGCTCGCAGGACACGAAAAACGTGTCCAGATCCATGTGTACTATTGCGCGTTCCATGCTATTCCCTCCCTGTTAAATTTTATACAAAGCTATATTGAAATACTAAAAATATTAGTATGTTTGTTGTTCAAATTTAGAACAATGTTGTATCTGGCTGACAATATGAAGTATCTGCGTGCTAAGTGGGGGCGATCACAGCAACAGCTGGCCGACGAGCTGGGTATCACCCGTACACGCTATTCCAAGTATGAGTATGGTATGGCCGAGCCGCCTATAGGCCTGCTGGTCAAGATAGCAAGGTATTATGGTCTGACCATTGATGAAATCATTTCGGTGGATCTATATCGGGTATCGTGATGCGTAAACGAACTTCTACAACCTCGATGTCATCATTTCCGTAGGCTACCGTGTTAAGAGCCGATAGAAGTCACGGTAAAATTTTGATTTGAAAAAATAAATTCTTAAATTAGCAATAGCAAATAGTTAAATTTTTGAATTTAGTTTATATAATTAGGTAAACCCTACATCACAAGATGTGGGGTTTATTATACCCAAACAGCGCCGATCAAATCCTCTTCCCTGATGTTCTTTAAGGCATCACCGATCACTAGACAGTGCTGCTTATGTGCTGGTCTGCTTATCCTTTGAAGCCAATTTGCCATCGGCGGGGTGGAAGGAGGAACGGAGGAAATAAAACAATCAGATTGTTAGCTAATACAACCCTTTTAAAATGAAGTTAAGCGAGTATGCTCTAAAAAATTGGAACGGAAGAAATATTATAACGACAATTTCTTTTAAAGAAATAAAAATTTTGTTATTGGACGTTAATCAAAATATGATTACTTGGGAGTTATTGAAGAACTTATTAGCAATAGGTTCAAACGGAAATATTGTATGGATTGCTGATTTGCCAGATAGTGAGATGTTTGGGTATTACTTGGAAATTAAATTGAATGAAAATCAGTTGCTGGCTTGGATCGGAAGTACTTTATGCACTATTGACCCGAACACCGGAGAATTGTTAAAACAACAGTTCGTGAAGTGATTATACTATGATACTCCCTATTTGCTGGACAACTTTTTAACTAAACTAACCCAGCTTAATTGCTATCCAAAATATGGCACAGAACAAGGAGAATGCTGATAACACCACAAACTCAATGTCGCGCCCATTCCAATTAAATTTTTTCATCCAATAAATCTATAATAAAAATGAAACTAACAAAACAGCAACGTCAACAGCTGTGAGACAAGTTCAGAGGCAAATGCGCGAATTGCGGATGTGACCTGCGAGAAGTGCCCGGCTTATCTCCGACTTGTAGCGTTTTATGAGGCGGTGAAATAATTTAATTTTTTTTGTTTTTACGATATGAGCATAATATTAACCGCGACAAAAGTCTGTTTCATCGTCAGAGCAGAAAACTGCGATCCGATGGTATTTACAAGTGAATACGAAGCCCATCGTATGGCTAAACTTTTAACCAAAGAGGACGGCGTGGAGTACACCGTCGAAAGGGCCGGATTAGATCCGTACGAATAAAGCCATCCGTTAGAGTGGCTTTAGATTAGAAGTTCTTTTCGATTATTTCTATCCAACAAGTGAAAGGCTTTTACCCCAAATTATCTTCCCAGCGCCTTTCTTCGCTCAATCTCAGCTTGTAAGCTTTGAAACCAAGCCTGATAAACCTGAGGCTCGTAAATCATCTGTTCCTTTGTCCTTATTCACCTGGCCCCAGTAACCACTGCGGCTGGACTCAGCACCTTCATACAACGTAATCTTTACTTCCGTTACCGCTTCATTTATGCCCTCGACATAAAACATCGCTTTGGAGGTGTTCGCGTCTTTCGAGCTGCCCCATAACGCCCGTTGCATATTGGCATTTTTGTTCTCTATACGTTTGCTGGCGTTGATCAATCCCGTTTCCTTGTCGGCACGGTCTACGATGTAGCTCTCGGACTGCAGTAAGCTGATAGCGGATTTGAATACCAAATCTTGGTCAGATTCAAACTGTTTGGTCGTCATCATCTTCACTTCAGCCGGCGATTTAGTGATCATTTGCGTAGCGCACGAGCTTAATAGCGCTACAGCACATAAACATGTAATAATTTTCTTCATTTTGGTATATAGATTAAGGTTAATAAGCAGTAGATACGACAGAATAATCGGCAACAACATCGTTTTCATCGAAAGTGATGATCAGATCAAAAGATTTACTACTGGTACTTTGGCTGGCACGCTGCCCCGCAAAAAAATCAGTTGAACCAGCCTTATTCTCGACAGACATTTTGTTGTAACTCCATACCTCGCGGTTGGATTTGTTCTTCGACACCAGGTTAGGCGAGCCGAATAGTTTAAGGATTTCATCCTGCGTTGTCTCTCCTTTGACAATTTTGCTTTTGACCACCCCCATGGTCAGATTGCTTTTTTCGGCAGATCCCTCGGTGCCGTATCTGTAACTGTTGCAAGCACTGAGGGATAAAATTAATAATCCGGAAAGTAAAGACCCAACCATACGGGTTCCCGTAAGGAAAGCTATGGACGGATGATTAAACTTGTCACAAAGTAAAACACACAGTATACACTGTACGTACACAGGTTGGTCATTAACTGTGCACATACAGTACACACAAAAGACGTATATTCGTAATATAGACCAACAAAATTGATCAATGGCCACCAATAAGCACGCAATTATCCGCTACGAAGCACTGGACAGATGTTTCTCCAATAAAGGGCGGAAATTCTTTATCAACGATCTTATCAGAAAAAAAAGTAAACGAGAAGCTATCGAGGGTATCGACTGAGGTATACGTGTTCCTGAACTGGAAGTGCGAACGTAAAACTGCCGGACTGGAAACATGGCGGGCTTTGCGTCTATAATGGAAGTTACAAAACACCCATGCAAATACAGGAGATGCTGTTGGAAAAAGGAGAAATTAGTAGCATAAAAAAAATTCACTTTTGGTTGCAGTTGCAGTTTTTTATGTAAAGTATTCGTCGTAATATTGGGGATATGATTAGAAGATAACTTCTATGAGAAAATAAAACTACTAAAACCATTATTGACTATGAAAAAGATACTATTTTTTTTCCTATTATCCCTCATTGTGCTGCCTGCCGAAGCACAAGATTCCGTACTCACTAAACTGCCGACATACAGAGATGCCGCCTACCTTGCAAAATTATATAAAAAGGCTTCCCGCGCATCCGGCAGATGGGAGGAGTATACAGAAGATAAGAAGAATTTCATCAATACACTGCGAAAGTATAATATCGAATTTACTAAGGAGTCTCTTTGTAAGAACCCGTTTCTTCAGAGTGAGTGTATTGCTATTTATCGTACTATAAATTCAGAGATTCACAACTCTATTGGTACAGGTGACGAGCAGGTTGTTGATCCCGGCCCATATATATTACCACCTACATCAAAAAGCTTATTGTCGACAATAAGCAGTTATAGTTGGCAGGGGGCTATGTTACAGGGCACGGCGAGTTTTATGGCGCAACGATTCAAAGATGAGTTAACAAGTTATAGCGTAGGGCTTTTACTGACTAAGATAGAGAACCACAAGGAGTTGGAAGTCTTGTTCCAACATAGTTATAAATACATCAAAAATCTTAATCGCACGGGAGTTTATTATGCGTCTGATCTCAACCAGCTACGTTATCATGCCGAGTTAGACCTTCAAGATCTTCCACAAAACTCATTCGAGTCTATACGCCAGAAAATCCCGAACACAAACCGCCATCTTTTGTTCATGTTGGACGAAACGGAGTTTTATTATACCCTTTTACAGGAATTTGGTCGACAGTCAAATCCATCTCAGGCCATAGATATATTAGTAGACCGTTATAAAACCGAGCATAGTGAGTTGGTGACTGTCCAACTCTTAAACTATGCTTTTCGTGATGTACAGCCATCTGACCGTATCTGGATTTCAGCAGATAGTTTGAAAGATAAAGATGTAAACCTTTTTTTCAAAGCATTGCTCTACCAACAGTTAGAATCGGCAGGAAGTGATATTGGTTTACAGGTTTATGTCGATAATTACGCGGAGAATTTTCCCGCACTTTTTCGGAAGCTCGAAGATAGTTTTAACTCGTTAAGGCAGAGTAAAACACCATCCTTCGATTTACTTAAGGACTATTTACTTCAAGTTTTTTATATATATGAACCTATTTTAAAAGTAAAATATTCCAATATAGGAACCCATGTCGATCTTCCGACTATGGGAAAAATCCTAACTAAAACCTTAGACCTTTCCAATACCATTACCGAAAAACAATACAGTTTTATTTTCCCCCAATTGCTAAGTATCAGCACGGATATTTACCCCGAAATCTTTATCAGCGACAGCGAATCTTTTAGGCTTCTTAGCTTTCTCATTGACCTGACTATGGTGAAAGATGGCGGAGAGGTTCAAGACCTTATCCAAGCTGCCGTTTTGCCGATAGGGAGCGCGGCCATCAAGCGTGCTAATAAAATCAGTGTGACCATCAATGGTTATGTAGGGGCTACTATTGGCGCTGAGGGACTAAAGGGTGCCGATATTAAATCCACTGGTCTTAATTACGGGTTGACAGCTCCTATAGGATTTACATTGTCGTTTAAAAATATGGCGAAAAAAGGCTCTTGGAGTATTTTTGCGAGCGTGCTCGATATCGGAAGTTTGGTCAACCAGAATCTTTCTGACGAGGTATCCACCGATACCGATGTGAGATTTGAACAGTTTCTTGCACCGGGATTAGGGCTGTTTTATAATGTGGGGAAAAGCCCCTTTACCTTGGGAGTTCACGGTACGTATAATCCTGCCAAAAGAGAATATAATAGTGTAGATCAACACAGTAGGCATATAGATACTTGGCGGTTTAATGCTTCTGTATTGGTGGATATTCCGTTTTTCAATTTGCATATTGGAAAGTAATTTACTACTGCTGTAAACTTGTCGGATGATGGGAGTTTTAAAGATAAACGTTGCCATTTTAGCACAGCTGTTTTTCCATAGAAGTCTTAATGACACAAAATTACTATCTTAGCCTATGCAATTATTCAACCAAGAAGAAAACAAGCTGAATACCCTAAAAGAAAAGCCCTGTACGCTAGAGAAAGATATGCAAAAGCTTTTCGAGGCTAATCTCGAAGCGATCACAGGATTGAATTTAGTCAAGTCTGAGTTCACCATCAAAGCCCAGCGTTTTGATACGTTGGCCTACGATGCGGATAGCCAGTCCTTTGTCATTATCGAGTACAAACGGGAGCGAAACTTTTCCGTCGTAGACCAAGGAGTGTCCTACCTAAACCTGATGCTGGAGAACAAAGCTGAGTTTATTGTAGAATACAACGAATCGCAACAAGAAAACCTCAAGCGGTCAGATGTAGATTGGTCGCAGTCCAAGGTCATTTTCGTGTCGCCATCCTTTACAGACTTCCAAAAGCAAGCATCCAACTTTAAGGATCTGCCTATTGAGCTATGGGAGATCAAGCAATACGAAGGCGGTATCATCGTGGTCAATCCCATCAAGAAATCCAAAGCAGCACCCACTATAAAGACAATTCAAGCATCTGCTGATTCCGAACTGGAAAAGGTTACCAGCGAAGTAAAGGTGTATACAGAAGATGATCATCTACAGGGAAAGTCCGATTCCGTTAAGGAATTGTATGAAGCTTATAAAACCGGCATATTAAATCTAGCAGATGATATCGCCGTGATGGCAAAGAAGCTATACATTAGTTTCGAAAAAGAAAAGCGGATTATACTCGATGTAGTTATACAATCCCAAGAGCTAAAACTCTATATCAACACCCAATATTATGATTTCTTGGATTTAAGAAATTTAGGGGTGATGATGGCGGATAAAACGAAATGGGGGAGTGGCTATTATCAAATAGCGGTGCGGAACACAGAAGATTTAGAGTATATTATGAGCTTGGTGAAGCAGGCTATTTAATTTGAAAGAATAATGGATTGATCTAAGCAATTCTCTAAGTACCGCGCAGAGAATCATAACTTATACACCTATAAAGTCAAGAGTTAAGTCTTTGTTTGCGTAAAGGGATGGAATTAGGGTTTTATTGCAAAGTAGAACAAGCTATAAAAACTCTCAGAATTACATTGTATGTACCATTAATAACATTAAATTCGCACAATAACCGGACTAAAAAAACATTTTAAGAAAATTAATAAATGAAAAAGTTTAGAGAGAAAGCAGACCTCATTTGGAAAGTAGCAGATTTGCTAAGAGGAGATTACAAGCAGTCCGATTATGGAAAAGTCATTCTACCTATGACTGCTTTGAGACGGTTAGATTGCGTATTGGCTCCTACCAAGCAAAAAGTATTAGACTATTTACCCAAAATTGCTTCCTTGAAGGATAATGCTAAAGATATAGCCCTAAACAAGATTGCCGGATTTAACTTTCATAATAAAAGTCAGTTTGATTTTAAAAAATTGGTAGCTGACCCCAATAGTATTGCTCTTAACCTGAGAAATTACATCAATGGTTTTTCAGCAGGAGCCCGGGAAATTATTGAATACTTCAATTTTGATGACCAGATCGACCGGATGGATAAAGCGGATATATTGTTCCGAGTGGTATCAGAGTTTAAAAAAATTGATCTATCCGATATGGAGTCAATGGAAATGGGGTATGTGTTTGAAGAATTGATTCGAAAATTTGCGGAGCAGTCCAATGAAACAGCCGGAGAGCACTTTACACCAAGAGAGGTGATTCGGTTAATGGTGAATGTACTATTTAATGAAGATCGAGAAATACTGACCAAAGAAGGAATTGTAAAAACCTTATACGATCCAGCTTGCGGAACAGGAGGTATGCTTTCTATTGGAGAAGAATATGTAAAAGAATTAAACCCCAAGGCTGAACTGAAAGTATTTGGACAGGAAATAAACCCCGAATCGTATGCAATCTGTAAATCGGATATGCTGATTAAAGGGCAGAATCCAAGCAATATCAAGTTTGGAAATACTTTTACAGTGGATGGATTGGAAAGTGAGAAATTTGATTACATGCTGTCCAATCCGCCATTTGGTGTGGACTGGAAAAAAGCAGAAAAAACCATCAAAACCGAAGCGGAGAAAAAAGGAATGAGCGGACGCTTTGGAGCAGGATTGCCCCGTATTAATGACGGTTCTTTGTTGTTCCTGCAACATATGATCTGTAAAATGAAAAGTACGGGGAGTCGTGTCGGTATTGTATTTAATGGTTCACCATTATTTACTGGAGCAGCGGAAAGTGGTGAAAGCAATATCCGTAAATGGATCATTGAAAATGATTGGCTGGAGGCGATTATTGCCCTGCCAGATCAACTGTTTTACAATACAGGTATCAGCACATATGTATGGATCGTGACCAATCATAAAAGCGAAGAACGTAAAGGAAAAATACAACTCGTAAACGCTACAGGTGTAAAGGACGAAGAGTTGCTCAAAGAAGGTAAGTTAGAATTCAATCGATTCTGGCAGAAGATGGACAGAAGTTTGGGCAATAAACGTAAAAAGATTGCAGAGAATGGCAATACAAAAGGCATAGGCTTAATTACCCAATTGTATGGTGATTTTAGGGAAAATGAATTTGTAAAGATTTATCCGAATGAGTTTTTCGGCTATTGGCGGGTAACGGTAGAACAACCGTTAAAAGAAGATGGTAAAGTCGTAAAAACAAAAGGAAAACCCAAACCGGATACCTCCTTGCGGGATTATGAAAACATTCCTTTCCTGAAAAAGAACAAAGAGGGTAAGCTGGTTCAACAGGCAATTGATGAGTATTTCAAAACCGAAGTAAAACCGCATCTGTCAGAAGCCTGGATAGATGAAAGCAAGACCAAAATTGGTTATGAAATCAATTTTACCAAGTATTTCTATGAATTTAAGCCATTGAGATCATTAACTGAAATTAAAGCAGATATTTTGGCTTTGGAAGAAAAGACATTGGAAACCGAAAAAATAACTTTAGAATAATGAAGTCATACGACACATATAAAGAATCCGGTATCGAGTGGGTTGGAGAAATTCCAAGTCATTGGGAAGAAAAACGTATGCGGTTTTTAGGCTATCTATATGGTGGTCTTTCTGGGAAGAGTGCAAATGATTTTAACCAACTATCAAACTCAGAAAATAAGTCTTTTATTCCATTTACCAATATTGCCAATAATTTAAAAATTGATGTAGACAATCTTCAAACAGTCGTAATTTCAGAGAATGAAAGCCAAAATAAAGTTCAGAAGGGAGATTTGTTTTTTCTAATGAGCTCAGAAAATTATGAAGATGTAGGAAAATCTGCTGTTCTTACATCAGATTTAGAAGAAACTTACCTAAATAGTTTTTGTAAAGGGTTTAGAATTTCGGACGAAAATATTGTTCCTGAGTTTTTGAATTACCAATTATTTAGCAAACCATTACGTCATAATCTTTTAACTGGTGCAAATGGGTTCACAAGGATTAACCTTAAAATTGATAAAGTAAATGATCTTAGAGTTACTTTGCCACCTCAAGAAGAACAAACTGCCATTGCCTTTTACCTTGACCGCAAAACTGATGAAATAGATGCCCTCATTGCTGATAAAAAACGTTTACTGGAACTCTATGAAGAAGAAAAAATCACAATCATTAATCAGGCAGTTACCAAAGGCATTGACCCCAAAGTAAAAATGAAAGATAGCGGTATTGAGTGGTTAGGCCAAATACCGGAGCATTGGGAAGTGAAAAGAATGAAGAATATCTGCACTGTCAGACAAGGGTTACAAATTTCTATTGAGAAAAGATTTCTTTCTAAGGTCGATAATTCTTTCGAGTACATAACAATCCGATCTATCAATAACCCAGATCAAGCAAAAGAATACATTGAAAAACCTTCTCCGAATGTGATTTGTAATAAAGATGATATTTTGATGGCTAGAACTGGAGCAACTGGAGAACCAATAACTGGTGTAGAGGGAGTATTTCATAATAATTTCTTTTTAATAGACTTTAACAGAGAATTGGTTGATAAAATGTTTCTTTTTTATTTTTTGAAAAGTGGTAGGATTAAAGAGTATTTATTGTTAATGGCTGGGACAACTACAATTCCAGATTTGAATCACGGTGCATTTTATAATACTCCATTTTTTCAATATTCATTAGAAGAACAACAATCCATCGTTTACCATATCGAAACCGAATGTACCCGTATTGATGCCAAAATAGCCAAAACGCAAAAACTAATAGAACTATTAACCGAATACCGTACTGCTTTAATTAGTGAAGTGGTGACGGGAAAAATAAAAGTAATAGATTAATTATGACACTCTGTACTGCCTGGATAAGAAAAAACAACTACGGTTTGGATGAACTGGTATTTGCTACGGATAGCTGCCTAAGTGGGGGTGAAAGGTGGCATTCCGGAGTAAAACTATTTGAATTACCTCGGAGAGATTGTTTGATTTGCTTTGCCGGAGAAACGACCCGTACCTATCCTCTTATTTTGAATTTGATATCATCCATTAAATTCGATGAAGACCTGGCCAATCCGCATACAGACATTACAGATGTCCTGGATTACATTACTCGTTTATTTACGACTTTGTGTAATTCGATAAAAGGCTATGAACCACAATCTTTTGAAGACGCTTTAGGCGATTTTGAATTTATGTTCGGAGGCTGGTCGTGGAAGAAGAACGGTTTCAAAGTCTGGAAAATAAAATACAGCCACGAAACCGAAGCCTTTCTACCTTTCCAGATTAATGAAGAAAATATGTTCTTTGGGTTCATAGGAGATGAGATAGAAAAAGCTGAGGAGTTTTTGACAGATGAAGTTTCCACCGGAAAGAAAGTTCTGGCAAAAAGTTTTGATATGGAGCCTTTTCAGGTTCTTCTGCGAATGATCAGAGATACTACTTATAATTCCATTGACGGAGCGATCCAATTAGCGAAAATACACCCACCGGGCATATCAGAATTTTATGGTGTGTATTGGCCATCTATACAAGGTAAAAAGACATTTTTAGGAAAAGATGTGAATTTTGAAAATAATCCTGCTGTAAAGTTCCTTGATCCCGATACTTGTGAAGTGATCGGTGAAGAGCTTCCTGCTTTTATAGATGAGCCTACGGAAGCCCTTTATGGAATCAATTACGATTTTATAAGAGACTGCTACTCCGGTGAAAAGTTTACTTTAAAAGAGGTTTTAAGCAAACACGAAAAATATACGTTGGTGAGAATTTTTAAGGACGTGGCCTATAAAATCTTTATCCAGCAGCAAATGCAGGAAGAAACTAGTAATACGGAAGAATAATGAGCATAACTACAGAACATACATTTGAATCTGCATTGGTGCAATCGCTTATAGAAAACGGAGGTTATGCCTTAGGTGATGCATCTACCTATAGCAAAGAGCTGGGCTTCTTTCGTCACGAAATTATCCGTTTCCTGAAAGCATCACAACCTAGCCGCTGGACTAAAATAGAAAGCGTACACGGTGCTGATGTAGAAAACCGGGTATTGCAACGCTTGTACAAAGAAATGGATTTACGTGGCAGTTTGGATGTATTGCGTAATGGCTTTACAGATTATGGCGTTCGCTTCCAGATGGCGTATTTCCAACCGGCGTCTGGTCTGAATCCTGATGCAGTGGATTTGTATAATCAAAATAGCCTAAAAGTTTACCGCCAGATTTACTATAGTAAAGACAATAAAAATTCGGTAGATGTTCTATTATCGTTAAATGGTATCCCAGTAGCGACATTAGAGCTCAAAAATCAGTTTACTGGTCAAAACGTCAGTAATGCTTTAAAGCAATACAGTACTACAAGAGATAACCGCGAAATATTATTTGCGTTCAAGAAACGGGCTTTGGTACATTTTGCTGTTGATCAGGACGAAGTATTTATGACAACCCGTCTGGACGGCGGCAAGACCTATTGGCTCCCATTCAATAAAGGATATAATAAAGGAAAAGGTAATCCACCTAATCCTAATAGTTACAGAACAGCTTATTTGTGGGAAAATATTCTGGCAAAAGACAGCTGGCTGGAGATTATTCAGCGATTTGTGCATTTACAAACTGAAGAAATCATATCAGAAGGCAGAATTTACAGGAAAGAACGCCTGATATTTCCTCGTTACCATCAATTAGATGCAGTAAGGGCAATCAGCAATAAAGTAATGGAACTAGGTGTTGGAAAAAACTACTTGATACAGCATTCGGCGGGTTCGGGAAAAAGTAATTCGATAGCCTGGCTGGCGTATCGTTTATCCAGCTTACACAACCAAATTGACGAGCGTATGTTTGATTCGGTCATTGTCGTCACAGATCGCCGGGTACTGGATAACCAACTGCAAAATACCATTTACCAGTTCGAACATAAAACCGGAGTAGTACAAAAAATAGATAAAGACAGTAACCAGTTAGCGTCAGCATTGGGCTACGGTACTAATATTATCATTACCACCTTACAGAAATTTCCTTATGTGGTGGATAAAGTAGGAGAATTACCAGAACGTAAATATGCGGTTATTATTGATGAAGCTCATAGTTCTCAAGGTGGTGAAGCCAGTAAAAAATTGAAGGAGGTATTGGCCGCAAAATCGTTGGAAGATGCCGCTCATCAAGAAGTAGAAGATGACTACGATGGGAATGATTTTGTGAGGGAACAGATAGAAGCTTCCGCGCAAAGCCGTGGGAAGCAACCTAATATTTCTTTCTTTGCCTTTACTGCCACACCTAAGTATAAAACATTGCAGGTGTTTGGAGATAAAGATGAGGAAGGAAAACCAAAACCTTTCCACTTATACTCGATGCGACAGGCAATTGAAGAAGGGTTTATCCTGGACGTATTACAGAATTATACCTCTTACGAACTCTATTTCAGCTTAACAAAAGCCATAGAGGATGATCCGAAATTCAACAAAGGCAAAGCAGCCAAAGCAATCGGTAAATATGTTTCCCTGCATCCCCATAACCTGGCTCAAAAGACAGAAGTAATTATCGAACATTTCCGGGAAATCGTTGCCAAAAAAATCGGAGGAAAAGCAAAAGCAATGCTGGTATGTGGTTCTCGACTGCACGCTAAGCGTTACTTTGAAGAATTTAAAAAATATATACAGGAAAAAGGTTATGAAAATGAAATCAAAGTATTGGTTGCTTTTTCGGGCGAGGTAAAGGACGCTAATTATCCGGATGGCGTTTCAGAACCTGAATTAACAGGTTATGGTGAAAGAGAGTTGCCCGAAATTTTTGATACCGAAGAATATAAAATCCTGATTGTAGCCGATAAATATCAAACTGGTTTTGACCAGCCTTTATTGCACACAATGTATGTAGATAAAAAACTGTCCGGTGTAAAAGCGGTTCAAACCTTATCCCGTCTGAATAGAACCTGTCCGGGTAAAGAAGATACCTTTGTGCTGGATTTTGTCAACGACCGGCAAATCATTCTGGATTCTTTCCAACCATATTATGAAATCACGTCTGTTACTGAAGATCCGGACATTAACCACTTGTTTGATTTAAAACAGAGATTAGACCAGTTTCAGGTGTATTGGGAGACTGAAATAGATGCTTTTGCTCAGGTTTATTTTAACCCAGCTACGAAAATGAATAATTCAAAAGACCAAAAATATTTGTATGCTTTTACGGATAATTCAGTAGACAGGTTCAAAGGGTTGGACGAAGAGCATCAGGATGAGTTTAAAAAAGGATTAAGAACCTGGACGAATCTATATGCTTTCTTATCCCAGATCATGCCCTTTACAGACGTGGATTCCGAAAAATTTTACTCTTATGCGAAGTTATTACAGACCCGTTTACCGAAAAGAGATTTGTCAGAAGTTATCCAATTAGATGACGAAATTGCTTTGGAGTATTACAGACTTCAAAAAATAAAAGAAGGAGCCATTGAACTTATAAAAAATGAAGATGGCGAATTAAGCGGTATCACAGAAGCGGGTCTAAAAAGACAAAAGGAAGAAGAAGCTTTACTGTCGGAAATTATTCACTTGCTCAATGACCGTTTCGGAACCGAATTCGAAGAAGCGGATAAGTTGTTTTTCGACCAGATAGAAGCAGAACTCTTGGAAGATGAAACACTGAAATTGCAGGCAAGAGCAAATAAGCTGGATACTTTCAAATATGCTTTTGATGATAAATTTATCGAGAAGCTCATTGGTAGAATGGATCAGAACCAGGAGATTTTTGAAAAGATATTAGAAGATAAAGCTTTTGGAGGTTTAGTGAAAGAATTTATTATGAAAAGAATTTATAATCAGTTGAATAAAGAGTAATAAAACAAACCTATTATCATTATTATGAAGTTTTTAGTTATTTCAGGAGCACCAAGTACAGGTAAAACAACTGCAATCAATAAAATAGCCGAATGGTTAACTAGTGGTGTAATCGCAACAGATATTGATGGCAATCCATTACCAAGCTTTCTCCCAGCTCCAACAGGAAAATATTTGGATTTTTCGATAGTTATCATATTAAAAGGAAAAAAGATAATCATTCATTCGCCGACTGACGACCAATATAGGATGGATGAATTAATTGAAAAACTCGAACTTCATCCGGACACCGAGATTGTGATTACTTCATGCAGGGATATTTATTGGGAAAGAGCTTATTTTACAAATAATATAAGGCCTCTTTCTACATTTTTCTTAGAATCACCTTTAGGGAAAATTACTCGTAGAAATGATTTTAATCTTGCAGATGATTGGTGTAAAGACAGTTTGCTGACTTTGCATCAACATATTTTGAAAAGTAATCCATATAACTTTTAAGATGGTGTGTAATTTGTCTCAGATTAACCCTAAACTTTTTGTCGAATCGTACCCCTCCTGATTATAGGAATTCTATACAAGAATCTGTATCGGCACTGGTGGCATATTGTAAGAAAATATTGGGAGACAATAAAACACTGTTTCATTTGACGAAGCCAAATTCATGCTCGTCTCTTGTTCAGCCTTTATCAATTATTTAAAAAGCTTAACAAGAGACGCTTAATGAACGAAATACGCTGCCTTCCTAGTCTATCATTTATATAAGCATAACAACAGAGATTAGCAATGACACCAGACAATTTAAAAGCCGACTTTGACGAAATATTTAAAGGAGTAGTTATTGTCTATAACAGAGGTCACCGGTCCAGCTAATTCGGAATACTGGTCCGATTATTTCGGAAGTCATCGGTCCAAAAAAACGGCTTCATTTCGGAGGTACTTTATATTTATTGATTTGTTTTGGTAAAATTTCTTTTTCAAACATTAAGTAGTCCATGAAGTCTGTTGGTGAAGAGCCTGCTTTTGTAAAATCAAAACACTCGTTTTGATACTTTAGGTAGGTATGTGCTTCTGGTATGAACTCCAATTCGTATTTTGTCAATGTATCTAGAATTTGAGGGGTATTTATACCGTTCATTTCAAAAACACCTATCACTAGCTTAATATCATCCATATCATGCTCCATGCGAAGCTGCTTTAACAGTGCATGCTTCGTACTACACGTTCCACACTTATCAATAAAAATGGCCTTTGGGTTTTCCTTATCTGTATTTCTCTTATATGGTAAATTTATCACAAATAAACATGCTTCATGAAACGTGTGAACGCCGTGATTTAAGAATTCTTTGGAAATTACACCTACAGGATTAATATTAAATTCTTTGATTGTATCCATACGATGTTGTTACTACAAACTATTGTACAAAATACACCTAAAAATAAAGAAAAGCTGTTACTGTCATCATTGAAGTTGGCCCAATTCCTGACAAAAACAAGCCTTATAATGAAACAATGGTGCTTACAAAACATTGGATGAATTGGTAATAGCTTAGCTATTAATTCATGCTTTTCTTTTGAATCGTTACTCCAAAAATATAATACATACTATAGGTTGTATCTTGATAATCAATTTAGTATATTTCAATATAAGAGCCGTTTTTTTGGACCGGTGACCTCCGTTATAGGCAATTACTATATCATCTCGGTAAAATACGATTTTTTGATGTTATCAAGGACAATTACGTTCAAATTCGAAGTTTTTATAAAGTTATCCTCTCTTAAGCTGACAGCGATATTGGACGACTTGGACGACTTGGCAATGTGTATGACTGTGAAGTGCTGCTTTCATTTATTCAATCTTTAGAGTTTTGTTTGTCTCGGAGTAAAAGTCCCCTACACATAATTCAGTATTGTCAAGGTCTGGGGAAATCATTGAAGTAGTTATAATAATTTGGTGTCTTACTTCTGATTCAGCCGATAATTGCACAATTTCCTTTTGAAAACTCTGACTTCTGTCTGGCTGCATACCCTTGTCTTCAATATTATCGCAAAGTATGAACCTAGGAAGTCTGAAAAAGTCCTTTTCTAGCGATGCGAAAAATATAGCAAAGCGAACACTATTTTTTAAATACACATTCGAGCTTTCTGAAAAATTGTTTTCACCGTCTAATGAAAAAGTGTTTTTCTCAAAGTCTAATTCAACTTTTTTACTGGTGCTAAATTCAGCTTGTCTTCCTAAGTCACTATGCAACAAACGCAAGGTTAAAGACTGGATTACTTGAAAGGCATTCTGCAAACGGTTCCGTTGCTCTTTTTCTTTTGAATAGATATTTGATTTCAAAGATTCTATTTTGATTTTAAGACCTGCAAGTTCTTTTCTTAAAACATCAATTTGCTCTAAAGCACGAAGTTGTTTTATTAAATAATCATTCTTTGACCTAAGTTCACCTTTCTTAATTAGCAACTCGTCAAAAGCTTGATTTCTTACAGTTTTAACATTTGATAATGCTTCGTCAAGTTCTCTCTGAAAAGCCCTTACCTTTTGTTCAAGTGTTGGATAACTTATCATACTACCCAAATACTGTAGTATCCGCCCTGTGAGCCACGTCTATGAATAATCTTATGTTGTTTCTAGCTTTGCTGGATGAGCAAAGAAGAAAAAAGAGTCCAGATGTTTGCTATGATAGCAGACTGGCAGCAGAGCGGCCTGAGC
>NZ_PVBQ01000016.1 GCF_002980525.1 Sphingobacterium haloxyli | reverse complement strand
AGATAGGGATCAGAACGCTGATATACAACAGGATAGATGAATAAAATATCAACAAAAAATAGAAATAATGTGGAGAATAGTAGAAAATAAAAAAAGGCTGCTCAAAAATTACTTTTGAGACAGCCTCATTTTTATTTGTATATTCTACTTCTTATACAAACGCGCTTATTCCTGTAATGCTCCTTCCAACAATCAGTGAATTTATCTCCTTCGTACCTTCATAAGAATAAATAGCTTCCGCATCAGCCAGGAAACGAGCAACATTGTATTCTAACAAGATTCCGTTGCCCCCCATCACTTCACGTGCCCTTGACACAATGTCTCGTGTACGCAATGTGCAAAAGACTTTAGCCAACGAAGCATGCTCGTCCTTTAGTTTTCCTTCATCTTGCAATTCTGATAGTCGAAAAGCGAGCGTTTGCATAGCCGTCAGGTTGGAAAGCATCTCTACCAAGTGATTTTGAATCAACTGAAATGAAGCTATAGGCTTCCCGAACTGTTTACGTTTTAACGTATAATCCAGCGCATTTTCATAAGCACCTCGGGCACAGCCAACCGCCATCCAAGCTACCCCTGCACGTGTCATCTGCAACACCTTGGCGGTATCCTTAAAACTATTTGCGTGTGGCAAACGGTCAGACTCTTGCACCAGGCAGTCTGTCAACGTTATCAGTCCGTTTTGCACGATACGCAACGCCATCTTACCCTTTATCTTCTCCACCATAAACCCCGGGTTATCCTTACGTACGATGAAGCCTTTTACCTGATTATCATCTACATCACGGGCCCAAATGATGGTGATATCGGAGAACGTAGAATTTCCAATCCATTTCTTCTGCCCGTTTAGTACCCAACCTTCCGCTGTCTTACGACAAGTCGTGGTCAAACCTCCTGCCGTTGCGGACCCCACTTCTGGTTCCGTTAATCCGAACGCACCGATTTTCTCTAATCGCTGCATTTGGGGCAACCATTCATTTTTTTGCTCTTCGGAACCGCACATATAAATAGATCCCATTGCCAAGCCGCTTTGTACACCAAGAAATGTCGCAATAGAAGGATCTATTCTTCCAAATTCCGCGGCTATTATGCCATCCATCAGCGAAGTGCCTCCCGCGCAGCCATATCCCTTATAAACATATCCGCATACGTTCAACTCGGCCAACTTGGGGATAATTTCAAAGGGGAATTCGTCATGCAACCAATATTTATTTACGATAGGTTTGATTTCCCGTTCTAAAAAATCCCTCACCTTTAATTGGAGACTGCGGTCATCGGCAGATAACTTAGCTTCTATGTCATAAAAATCAGCATCGATTTCCGGGGCAGCCCGTTTCTTTCTATCGCTCGTCAACAACTTTGCCATTCCTTTCAGCTGTTCTTCACTCATTTTCGACATTCCGTCCATGAGCGCCGGAATATCGACTTTCTTGGACAATGCATCCAGCTGCTCTAAATTTACGTGCTTCAATAATTGAAGCATATTTTTCAGTTTTTTTATCATGTTCCGTTATTTGGGGTTACTCTCCTAATTTGTAACATTTTTTTTATGAAAAATGTTTTTTATTATTGTTTTTCAGCAAAACACTACTATATTTGCGCCGGCTTTAGAACAGGGAATATACAAAACGTGATTCGTTTTTATATATATTTTTTTATAAAAAGGCGGGTTACCTTTTATGATTGCCGGTATTAAAGTGTAATAAACAAATTTGTTTCAATAAAATAGAAAATTAAAAATGAAAAATTTATTCAAATTCGGATTTTTAGGTCTAGCTTTAACAATTGGATTCGCTTCTTGTGGCGGTCAGCAAACTCAAAACGAAGATGCTACTGAAACAGTAACTGAAGGAATTGAAAACTCAACTGAGCAATTAGCTGACTCATTGGAAAATGTTGCTGACTCAGTTAGATCAGAAGGCGATTCTATCGTTGACTCTTTGGAAAACGTTCAGTAATCCGATCGATTTAAAAAAATAAGTCAAAACCCACACAACTGTGTGGGTTTTCTTTTTTTGAAAGCGTTTGTTTTCGAGTTTTTCTTATTTTTGTTCCGTAGTTATATCGCGCCCTGGAAGGCAGGTATCTAATTTTAACTTTTATTTTCGTGATCATGAGCTTATCATCGCTAACTGCCGTCTCTCCTATCGACGGACGTTACCATAACAACACAAAGGAACTCGCAGACTTTTTCTCGGAATTTGCCTTGATTAAATACCGCGTCTTAGTGGAAGTAGAATATTTCATAGCATTGTGTGAATCCGGAATTCCGCAACTGGCACATTTTGACGGTTCACTCAACGATCGCCTCCGCCAAATTTACGAGAACTTCTCGTTGGAAGACGCGCAATGGATTAAGGAGACTGAGAAAGTAACTAACCATGATGTTAAGGCAGTCGAGTATTTTCTAAAGAATGAGTTTGAGAAACTAGGTTTGCACGACTCGCTCGAATTCATCCATTTCGGATTGACTTCACAGGATATAAACAACACCGCTATTCCATATTCCTGGAAAGAAGCGCTGCGCGAAACATATCTCCCCAACATTCAGGAGCTGATAGAAGAACTAAAATCACTTGCTGAACAGTGGGAGGATGTATCTATGCTGGCGAGGACACATGGACAACCCGCCTCTCCTACTCGCTTGGGAAAAGAAGTTAAGGTATTTGTCGAACGCATAGAGAAGCAATTGGAGTCGGTACAACAAGTTCCCTTCTCTGCAAAATTTGGTGGTGCTACGGGTAACTTCAATGCGCACCATGTAGCTTACCCTGCCACGGATTGGGTAGCCTTCGGCAATCATTTTGTAAATGAAAAGCTCGGTCTCTCCCGTTCCCAAACCACTACCCAAATTGAACATTATGATAATTTTGCTGCAAGTTGCGATGCCTTCAAACGCGTCAATACTATCCTCATCGATCTGTGTCGGGATATGTGGACATACATTTCCATGGAATATTTCAAGCAAAAAATTACAGCAGGGCAAATCGGGTCATCGGCCATGCCGCACAAAGTGAATCCGATAGATTTTGAAAATGCAGAGGGAAATTTAGGTATTGCCAATGCTTTGTTTGAACATCTGGCAGCAAAGCTTCCTATTTCACGTTTACAGCGCGATTTGACTGATTCGACCGTTTTACGGACTATAGGTGTTCCATTTGCGCATACCATGATCGCGATCAAATCCACCCTTAGAGGACTGAGGAAGCTCATTCTTAATGAATCTGCTCTCGAAGCAGATTTAGAAAACAATTGGGCAGTAGTAGCAGAAGCTATTCAAACAATATTGCGAAGAGAGGGATATCCTAAACCTTACGAAGCACTAAAAGATTTAACGCGTACTAATACGCATATCACGCAAGAAACGATTGCCGCTTTTGTGGATAGCCTGAATGTAAGCGCCGAAATTAAGGAAGAGATCAAGGCAATTTCTCCCAGCAATTATACCGGCATCGTACGATAAGCTTTGACGTCAAAATGACCTGTATTGGCATATTTTTGGCGTATATTTGTCAACTACTAGAAGATTACAAAAAATATGGCAACAATTAACGTATATACAGAATCGACTCCTAATCCTTCTACCATGAAGTTTTTAGTCAATAAATTATTGATTAACGGTAGTTTAGATTATCCCGATCGGGAAAGAGCACAAGAATCCGATTTTGCCAGAGAGCTGTTCAAATTCAACTTTGTAGAGGGCGTCTTTTTTGCGAGTAATTTCGTAACCGTTACGAAAAGCGAAGGAGTCGAATGGTCTGATATCGAGCCTTTGTTAAAAGACTTTGTAAAAGGTGCGGTGGAATCAGAACTAGCGGTTAAACCAATCGAACACTCCGAGGAGGTAAACTTCGAAGGGACGGACATCGAAGTAAAAATTCAGCAGGTTTTGCACGACTACGTTCGCCCAGCTGTAGAACAGGACGGGGGGGCGATTGCTTACAGATCATTTGACAACGGCGTGGTTACCGTAGAACTGAGAGGTTCATGTAGTGGTTGCCCTTCATCTACCATTACTTTAAAAGCCGGCATTGAGGGCTTGTTGAAAAGAATGGTACCAGAAGTAGAAGAAGTAGTTGCCGAAGCACTGTAGCCCAAAATAAAAAAACAGAAAAAAGGGAAGATTGTATGATCTTCCCTTTTTTAGTTACGGTTTTTATCAGCTACTCTACTAAAAATCATTAACTTTATAGCCAAAATAACCGAAACAATATATTTCAAAAATGAGTGCAGATATCAACAAACTAGAACAGATTGCTTCACAGGTAAGACGTGACATCGTTCGTATGGTACATGCTTGCCAGTCGGGTCACCCGGGAGGTTCGCTTGGTTGTACGGATTATTTTGTAGCGTTGTACTTTTACGCGATGAAAAATGATCCTTCCTTCAATATGGACGGCATCGGAGAAGATTTATTTTTCTTGTCAAACGGACACATTTCTCCGGTTTTCTATAGTACACTGGCCCGTGCCGGATATTTTCCTGTGAGTGAACTTGCTACGTTCAGAAAAATTGATTCACGTCTCCAGGGCCACCCAACCACACACGAAGGGCTGCCTGGCATCCGTATCGCTTCGGGCTCGCTAGGACAAGGTCTATCCGTTGCTATCGGTGCTGCGCAGGCGAAGAAATTGAACCAAGACAATAAATTAGTTTACGTAATGATGGGCGACGGTGAGCTACAGGAAGGGCAAGTTTGGGAAGCCGCGATGTATGCTCCGCACAACAAAATGGACAATATTATTGCCGCAATCGATTACAACGGTGCGCAGATCGACGGGGCGACAGAGGACGTTCTGTCCTTAGGAAACCTCCGCGCGAAGTGGGAAGCATTCGGCTGGGACGTGATGGAGGTGGAGCAGGGAAATGACATGGCAGCGATTGTACAAGGTTTAGACGAAGCCAAATCACGCACCGGAAAGGGTAAGCCTGTCATGATACTGCTACATACGGAAATGGGTAAAGGTGTAGACTTCATGATGGGATCGCACAAATGGCACGGTATTGCCCCTAATGACGAACAACTGGCGTCTGCATTGGCACAGAATGCTGAAACCTTGGGAGATTATTAATTAGATGTTAGACAGGAGACGATACTAAGAAATGAAAAAATATACTTATACAGAATCGAAAGACACCCGTTCCGGCTTCGGTGCTGGTCTATTAGAGGCAGGGAGACAGAATGACAGGGTGGTGGCACTCTGTGCCGACCTGATCGGATCATTAAAAATGAACGACTTCATTAAGGAGTTTCCAGAACGTTTCTTCCAGATCGGGATCGCGGAAGCCAATATGATGGGCATCGCTGCTGGCTTGACCATAGGTGGCAAGATTCCTTTTACAGGTACGTTTGCTAACTTTTCTACAGGCCGTGTATACGACCAGATCAGACAGTCCATAGCCTACTCGGATAAAAATGTAAAAATATGTGCTTCACATGCCGGGCTGACGCTGGGGGAAGACGGCGCAACGCACCAGATCCTCGAAGATATAGGATTGATGAAGATGCTTCCTGGCATGACGGTTATCAACCCATGCGATTTTAACCAGACGAAAGCGGCCACGCTGGCCCTGGTCAGTCACGAGGGACCCGCTTACCTACGTTTTGGACGTCCGGTCGTACCTAATTTCACACCTTCCGACCAAGTCTTTGAAATCGGAAAGGCAGTCATGCTAAACGAAGGTACAGACGTGACAATCATCGCCACAGGACATTTGGTTTGGGAAGCAATCCAGGCAGGTGAAGAATTGGAGAAGCTGGGCATTAATGCAGAAATTATCAACATTCACACCATTAAACCTCTGGATGAGGAAGCCGTCCTGAATTCGGTTAGCAAAACGGGCTGTGTGGTCACCGCCGAAGAACACAACCGCTTAGGTGGTCTGGGCGATAGCGTGGCGCAGCTTTTAGCGACGAAGAGGCCCACTCCCCAAGAATTTGTTGCGGTGAATGATAGCTTCGGCGAATCGGGAAAGCCGGCACAACTGATGGAGAAGTACGGGCTTAATGCAGCTTCTATTGTAGCAGCAGCAAGAAAGGTAATCACTAGAAAATAGTTGCAGAGAACAAATGGAAGACGCCTTAATTATATCAAAATTTGCTGATGAAAGCACACGCGAAGAGGCGTTCGGCTATTTGCTCAAAAAATACCAACAAAAAATATATTGGCACGTTCGCCGGATGGTTATTGACCATGACGATGCGGATGACGTCGTGCAGGATATATTCATCAAAGTTTGGCGAAACCTTGAAAAATTTCGAGAAGATTCCCAACTTTATACGTGGTTATATCGTATAGCTACGAACGAATGTATCACTTTTCTGAATAGAAAAAAACAAAAGCAGAGCATGTCGCTGGACGACGACAGCTCTGCTTATCTAGCAGAAACGTTGACAGAAGGAAGCTATTTTAACGGTGACCAAGCTCAAATGAAATTGCAACAGGCACTTTTAACCCTTCCTGATAAACAGCGATTGGTATTTAATATGAAATATTTCGAGGATCTCAAATACGATGAGATATCGGAGATTCTAGGCACCAGTGTCGGAGCATTAAAGGCCTCTTATCATCTGGCAGTTAAAAAAATAGAGCACTTTTTTACATCACACGATTAAACCCTAACAGGCTTTTCGACTCTAAACAAGTGACTATGAAGGAAGATAATACATATTACGATGGAATGGATGGTTTAAACCTACCGGGATCATTACGTATAAATCCCTTTGTGGTACCCGAATCCTACTTTTCACAGTTAACAGACAACATACAGTTCCACATCAAAATGGAACAGTATAATGATGTTAGACGTAGAGAATGGAATGTTCCTTCAGGATACTTTGAAAGTTTATCGGATAAGATCCTTTCTCAGACGCGCATAGAGGCCGTTGCAAAACAAGAAGCATTCGATGTTCCGGCAGGCTATTTTGAGAACCTTTCTGAGCACATTCAAGCTACAGTATTTGAAGATAAGCTAAAAGACCGAATATCTACTGAGGGCTTTACGATTCCTGAAGATTATGCTGGGATACTGGAAGAAAAGATTCTTGTACAGACAGTAAGCAAAGAAAGACAAAAAACAACGGTGCGAAGGCTGAATTCCAATAAATGGATTCGGTATGTGGCAGCAGCTTGTGTGGCTTTAGTGATTGGAGTTGCTTCCTACAATAGTATAAACGTTGAAACTGAAGAAAGTTTCAGTGAGTCACATCTGTCTTCTATTCCCGACGACGAGATTATTCATTATCTAAGTGCTTTGAATGATAGTCATGATATTCTTTATATCATGGAATGTATAGATCATTCCCATGATGTTGAAGGGGTTTGTACGCATGTAAAGGAAAATGACATTGAAGACTATTTAAATTATGCGTTATAATGTTACGTTTTAAACATTTATTTGTCACGATCAGTGCAGTTATATGCTGTATATTATCAGCAAGTGCACAGCCTCGGGATTCCAAACGATTTGCAGCAATCGAGAGTGAAAAAATTGCTTATATCACGAAAGAACTTAACTTAACGCCTAATGAGGCACAGCGTTTCTTTCCAATATACAATCAATACAGCAAAGACGTATGGACTATTCGATCGCAGAAAAAAGAAAATACCGAAAGCCCTTCTCCGAGGGGAGTAAACTCTTTTAACAGATCCAATAATAGATCAAATAGATCGGAAAAGCGGGATGTACTCTCTTACGATGCCAAAGAGCTAGAGATTAAAAAAGAATATCGAAAAAAGTTTGCTGAAGTAATCGGTTCAGCTAGGGCTTCGCAGTTCTTCGAAGTCGAACAAAGCTTCCGCGAATTGCTCTACAAAGAACTGCAAAGAAGAAACCGGTGATTTGAATAACACAACTACTCATAACAGCCTAGCGAGAGCAAGCGATCAGCCACTCCGTGTTGAATACTCCTCGCTGGTTATCAGTTACTGATTACTTTGTCACTAAAAAATGATTAGCAACAGAGAACTTTTTCTTAAAAACACTGCCCAAACCTCCTCCTCCCCCCGACTATTTGAAATCGTAAAGGCTGAGGGGGTCTATTTATACGGAGCTAACGGAGAACGTTATTTGGATCTTGTATCCGGTTTTAACGTAAGTAACATCGGACACCGGCATCCTGAAGTGTTAATGGCTATCCAAAGGCAATTGGAGAAATATCTCCATGTCACGGTGTACGGCGAGTTTGTACAAGCACCGCAAGTACAGTTTGCCACCGAATTACTAGCAACCCTTCCTCCCTCGTTTGGCTCCGTCTACCTCACAAACAGCGGTGCAGAGGCCGTTGAGGGTTCCATGAAAATTGCAAAAAAGTACACAGGCCGTCGGCAAATTATCGCGGCTGAAAAAGCCTATCATGGCAGCACTCAGGGAGCTTTAAGTTTAATCGGTAACCCCGCGTATCAGAAAGCATACGCCCCCCTACTCCCCGAAATAGAATTTATCCAGTTCAACAACATCGGTAGTTTAGATAGCATCACAAAGCAAACCGCGGCGGTTATTGTGGAAGCCATTCAGGGAGAGGCAGGCGTGCGTGTTCCATCTATTGAATTTATGCGGGCCCTTCGCAGAAAATGTGACGAGACGGGTGCAATTCTGATTTTTGATGAAATACAAACTGGTTTCGGAAGAACCGGAAAGCTGTTTGCTTTTGAGCATTTCGGGATCGTCCCAGATGTCTTGATGTTAGCAAAGGGTATCGGAGGCGGCATGCCGCTGGGTGCATTTGTCGCGCGAAAAGAGATCATGGATGTCATCAAAGACAACCCGATGCTGGGGCATATTACTACTTTTGGGGGACATCCAGTAAGCTGTGCTGCTGCATTAGCTTCGTTGCAGGTCATCCAAAACGAAAAACTGTTAGATACAGTGGAAGCAAAGGCCGCTTTGTTCCGTGCGGAGTTGAGCAATCCTAAAATAAAAGAAATTAGAGGAATGGGATTGATGATGTGTATCCAATTGGAAACCTTTGAACAGGTGTATCAGGTGAGTAGCTTTTGTGCGGAACACGGCGTGATGATCGACTGGTATCTGCACTGTGAAACAGCCTTACGCGTGGCCCCGCCACTTACGATATCGGAAGACGAAATAAAACATGCTTGCGAAATAATACAACAAGGTATTGAAAAATTCGTCTGAAAAACCTAACTTGGTTTCCATAAACCTTCACTTTATATGGAAACCAGACGAAAATTCTTAGCAAAAAGCCTCCTTACCTTAGGGGCGGCCACTATAGGCACAACGACGCTATTTGGAGCAGAAAACAACGTAGCGAAAGGAAACAAGTTACGCATACAGCAAGATGATGTCATCCTATTTCAAGGCGATTCTATTACCGATGCGGGGCGCAAGCGAGACAACTTAAATCCGAACGATACCAGCGCCTTCGGTCATGGGTATGCGATGATGGCTGGTGCGACGCTACTGAATACCTATGCCGATAAAAACATTCAGGTTTATAATCGGGGCATCAGTGGAAATAGAGTTCCAGACCTTATCGGCCGATGGGATACCGATACTCTTCAACTCCGCCCAACGGTATTAAGCATCCTTATCGGTGTAAACGATTTTTGGCGTACCATCGACAGAGGTGCTCAAAACACACCGCAGCAATATAAGCAACAATATCAGCAACTCTTGGATACGACTTTAAAACATCTCCCACAAGTTAAATTGATTATCGGCGAACCATTCGGAGTAAAAGACGTAAAACACGTCACGGATGCTTGGTATCCTGACTTTCTAGGTTATCAACAAGCAGCGAAAGAAATAGCAAAAGAGTACAATGCAACCTTTCTGCCGTATCAATCGGTGTTTGACAAAGCCGCAAGCCATGGTGCCGGTGACTATTGGACAACAGATGGTGTACATACCTCCCTGGCGGGTGCGAATCTCATGGCGGAAGCATGGCTAAGCTTGATCAAGTCATAATTTAGGGCCAGGTTCATTCCTGGCCTAAAATTCACTATTCCAATAATACAAACCATCACGTAAGATAATCTGTTGTTTATCTAGAAGCAAACGGATCATGTGCAGCTTTGTGTCGTCGTCGCCGATTGTGAGCTCATTACCAAGCTGCTTCACATCTCTTTCGCCTGCCAGCAACACCGTCTTTATCTCTTCCTGTAATTTCTCGTGTATTTCATGCCGATGTTGGCGTACCAGACATAAATCACAAATACCACAAAACGTTTCCTCCTTTTCCCCAAAATAGGTCTGCAACGCTATACTTCGGCAATCCTTCGCGTCGAGATACGCATAAATAGCTTTTATTTGTTGCTCTTTAATATCCTTTCTCTCTTCAATAAAGGACGTATCGATAAAAAGGTGTTTATAATCGACACGTGCTTGACGAAATTCTAGTTGCGGGGCATCCGTCTTGGGCAGATAAGAAGCCACTTCTAGTTGCTGAAGTCCTCGCAACAAATTCACCACCGTATCATAAGAAACTTTAAGTTTTTTCGCCAGCTCATACTCGTTCAGCGCTATGTAAAAATCAAATACGCCCCCTGTGGTACGCAAAATAAGCTTAATAAGCAGATCATACTTCGCTGACTGTACCTGAAATTTATACAACTCTTGGTAATCGATTTCAAATTTAAATCGAGATGGGATAAAGACGGCTTCAGATAAAGCAATCCATCCATCCCTTTCCAAGAACTTCAAGGCGCTCAACGTCGGAAAAATATCAATTCTATAGCGTTTACAAAAATCGACTACATCAAAATCAAAAAAAAGCCCTTTTCCCGCACCATAAGCAATTTGGAAATAATTTCCTAAGTGATGGTAAACCTGCTGTATAAAAGGTACCGGTGGAAAGCTCGATATAAAATTCTCCCACAATTTTTCGCGATCAGCTTGTTGATACATCAACACCGGAAATGCTTTTTTTCCATCGCGGCCAGCCCGGCCTGCTTCTTGGTAATAGGCTTCCAATGAATCGGGAATATCCAAATGCAATACAAACCGTACATCCGACTTATCTATTCCCATGCCAAACGCGTTGGTAGCCACAATGACACGTACCCGGTTTTCCATCCATCTATCCTGCTTTTGCGAACGGGTTTGTGCATCAAGTCCGGCATGGTAAAAGTCCGCAGGGATGCCGTGATTAACTAAATACTGTGCTACTTCTTGTGTCTCTCGTCGATTCCGAACATAAATCACGCCCGCTCCCCCGATCTTGTGTATCATGCGCAACATACGTCCCATTTTATCTTCTTCCGCTAAGACCATGTAGGCTAAATTTTCCCTACGGAAACTCTTTCGAAAAATCTGTCCTCCGACTGCGAACCCCAGCTTTTCTTGGATGTCCCCGACGACGCGCGGCGTGGCTGTAGCCGTCAATGCCAAAAAGGATGTGCTGGGATGAATCTCCCGCAACTTCGCTAACTCTAAATAAGCCGGACGAAAATCATACCCCCATTGTGAAATACAATGCGCCTCGTCGATGGCGAAAAGACTTACTTTCATATAGCGTATCCGTTCTTTTACCAAATCACTATACAGACGTTCCGGGGCGAGATAAAGAAACTTTATTCGTCCATATACACAATTATCCAATGCAACATCAACCTCTCTATGCGACATGCCCGAAAAAATAGCGACGGCTTCAATGCCTCTTTTTCTCAGGTTCTGGACCTGATCTTTCATCAAAGCGATTAGGGGGCTCACCACGATACATATACCCGCCATTTGAAGCGCCGGCACTTGAAAACAAATCGATTTCCCGCCGCCTGTAGGCATTAACGCCAAGGTGTCACGACCTTGTAACACGGCATTTATAATATCTTCCTGCAGCGGACGAAAGGCCTCATGCCCCCAATATTGCTTTAATATACCTAGGCTTTTATTTTCCATTACTTCTTCTCCCAAACATAAGCAAAATTATTTTTCAAGACATAATACGGCAATCCCAAAGCATCCGCGTTTTCTTCCACCTCCGGTAAAATCTCCGATGTATTCGATCCATCAACTATCAAAAGTCCAACACCGTTGAAGTATCCAATATCTACTGTATGATAAGATGACATATTACGCCACAATAAAATATCGCACATAATTGGCTTTTTATCTACTGGAGCGCCGTTTATAACGCCCAATATACCCACCGAAGTTCGAATCTTCATTTGTTGTTCCTTTCTTAATTTCAGTTGGTAGAAAACGATGTTTTCCGCTCGTATATAATGATTGAGATCTGGCAGAACCTGCTTAGCTAACCGTGGATGCTCCACACTATCCAACGTGGAGATCAACGCAACCTTACCGCGGTCTATCACCGCAATAGCAACATCACGCCCCACGTTATATATTTTTATTCCATTGTAAGACATATATCGTATGGAGTTAACGGCCACAGAGGATATTAAAATAGCTACCAAGATGAGCGTACACCACAAAAATTGCTTCCATTGGGTATACCAAGTGACAAGCAAAAACATAATAACCAAAAAGAATACGACAAGTTGTGCTTCCGACAAGCTTACACCCTGCGCCGTCGCAAGAGGCAATCTTTCAATAGCTTTAAGCCCCCCTAAAAGTATGTGACACAAATAGGTGAGCGCTGTTCCGAGATAACTACTGACGAACGGAAAAGGACATATTGCTAAAATTATGCCTCCATACATCAACACGGCGGTGGGTAGCGGGACAAAAAGATTTCCGAGCAGAAAATAATTAGGAAACTGGTGGAAGTAATACAGTGTTAAAGGCATTGTAAAGAATTGAGCGCTGACCGAAACTAATATAACTTGCCATATGGCACGCATCCATTTACTGTTTACGGGAAATGCCCTATTAAGCAGCGGATAGATTGTAAATAATCCAAAAACAGCCAAATAGGACAATTGAAAACCTATTTCGAAAATTGCAAAGGGGTCGAACAGAAGTAAGCAGCAGGCCGATGCGAAAAGCGAATTGAGATTTTGGTTAGACCGTTGACTCCATCCGGCTATTAACAGAAAAGAAATCATCACTCCTGCACGTAGCACGGATGGTGCCATTCCAGTCAACAAAACATAACCCCAGATCGAGATAAGAATCAGCGTGAACCGAATGGGCCTACCATGGGGATACCGATCTACAAAGGCTAGCAAAAAATTCAACAGGAAAAATACCATGCCTACGTGCAATCCAGAAACACTTAGAACGTGCACCGTACCGGTATTAATAAAGGCAGTTAATGTCTCCGCCTGAAAATTGGCCCGATAACCTAGAATCAGCGCCGAGCAAATCTCCAGCGCTTCTCTATCTGTTATAAAGCCTTCAAATTTACGGACGAAATATTGACGTATGGCCAACGCTTGCGCCACCATACTATTTCCTTTCTGACTTCCAATAACCCGCACATCTGCAGGTTGTATATAGGCCTGATGATACATGTTTTTATGCGCCAGATACCTTTTATAATTGAATTGGTTAGGGTTATGCGGCGCACGTACTTCCACGACGCTATTACGAAACAACAATTCATCGCCATAAGATAGTGTTAAATCAGGCTCATCGTTCTTCCGAGCAATACTTAGCATAATCTGTCCTGTCGCCAAGCGAGCTTCGCCCGTCTTCACAGCATAACGGACCTCCACGGGAAAGCGGACACCAGATTCGCCAAGTACAGGCTCGTCTCTAACGACCCCTATCAAATATTCCGCGTCTGCGAACATAAAGTGTCGTGACTGGTGTGCAGGGAGTTGCCGTCCGATCCAAAATACACCTAGGAAGAACAACATGAGGTAAAAAACCGGTGGAAAGACAGCTCGCCGCCATCGCTTATTATATGCTTCACTGCACACCAAAAGCAGGAACATGATCATGATACAACCACAAACGATCTGAAAAAGCAAAATCGATAGCGTTATATAATAACCGCAAACAATGCCTGTTCCGAAAAACAAAAAAACTTTAGCAAACGGTGTTTTTCGTAAAACCAAATAAACAGATTGTCCTACCATCGATATCGGAATTGCACTTTGATATCTGACCGACGAGGCCCGTCGCTTCGATCTAATCCCGAACCTACAGTTTCAACATCTAAATAGTGATTTTGACTATAACGCAGCCAGAAATCTACTTTTCGGCCGACGCGATATCGTAGGTTGATATAAGAACGACCTCCCTTCCCATTATACATCGGGAATGCGCTCGCGTACAACACATCGTTCTCGTATGCGTACAGCCTTGCATCATACGAATCGGTAGAAAACACGGCAAAACGTATATTTGCCTGTAGAGGCAGGCGAGCCGGTTTCCAGAATACATCTTGAAAGGCAAGCCATCCAAAATCAATTCTTCCCTGCTTCTCATACCGCACAGCTTCTGCCCGGTTCCGGATCTCCCATTGTTTGGACAACTTATATTGAAAGGCTAGGCGTAACTGGTCTTTCAACACGTCCACGACTGCCCTATTTGGAGGTCTCTCACTATTGTTCTCTCGCTTTAGCCGATGACGATAACGAAGCGAGACACGGCCTACCTTGTACCAAGTATATGTAAATTGAGATAGAACATCCATTCCCTCACTAGGTTCATCAACCCGATAACGCAACCATGGAAAACGGAACATGTCTATATAGTTTATCCATTCTATCTTTCTATTGGGATGAAACATGAATCCGGCATAAATACCTTCCTCGTTGACCACCGAGCTCCCTTCTCCCAACGCTTGCGCGAAAACTGCATGGTAGTTCCGTTGATAATTTCGATAATTGGCGAATACTGATATTTTCGGATGCAAACTGGTGATCAAACCATTGAGTGTGGCCCATCCCCGTCCATACTCATGGGCGGTTTCGCCAAATAGATACGTGTTTTTAAATGTATATTGGTAGTTTACACCAATATTGGTCAATCGGTCCCCCTCGAACGAATACGCATGACGAGGCGCACCGTCGTGTACAATGGTGCCATCGTATTGGGTATAGATACCTATGGCACCTACCTTGAGGCGTTTATAACGATAGGTTAGATCTAGTCCAATGACTCCTTGATTAATAGCACGACGGTTACGGAGCTCATTGGGTGTACGATGTAATCCGGATGTCGAAATGGAGCTGATGATATAACTGTTGTCTTCTGTGATTGAACGGTTTCCCGATAATTTTCGCCAGGAGACAAAAGGCGTAATTTCCCAGTTATCAAAAGATAACCGTGTGGCGAAACCAGAAAGATAGTTATGCTCATTCATAGAAGTATAGCTCCGTAGCCCTGCGCCTTGCCTGGCACTGCTCGTAATCATTGCTCCTTTACCGAAGCTCAGACCATTCCACATCACAAGCCCTTGCCCGATCTGCAACGCGTAATTGCCTAACAATACTTCCTTAAACACACCTAAGTCTTTTACATACAGGCTGACGCCATAATGATCAAAGCCATAGCGTTGCTTCTCTCGAAAAAAAGGCTCCCCTGCATCTTTCTCCATATTGATCGCCAAGCGTAAGCGATTACGGAAATTGAAACGGTAACGTAGCATATACCGATTTGCATCCCCCAGATAACGTGATCGGGTACTGTCTGTAATCAGGTAACCTTGTTGCCGCTGGAATACGGTACCGTAACGCAACATCAGCTGTTGCTCACTATCATCAAAAAGCGTCCGCCAGGTTAATCCTTTGAGTGGAAATGTAGTAGATACCGTGACGAACGGGCTTAATCGCTCAATGGTAGGCAGATCAAAATGATCAATCCCCTGCAGCTCAAGAACCGAAAGAAATTTTCCTGCCTGTTTGCGATGTGCCAAAAGACTCGCAATCTGCATAGGCGACAAAAATAAGAGCGTAGCAAGTTCCCGTTCGTCCGTTTTGTTTAGATCAATTGGTCGTGTACTATAATAGCGAAGAAGCTCAAGAAATTCATCAACTTCGATTTCTTCGTCCAATTCCTCCACAAGCTGTTCCACAATTTGTTCTACGACTTGGTTTTCGTCCCATGTTTGGCTTTTTACCAGCGTACTATACCCCGATAAAATAGCTGCGGTTAAAATAAATACGAAAATAAACCGCATAGAGCATGAGCATTAAAAATAAACCAATAGGGAGTGTCGAACCATATGATCCAATACGGTGTGTTGTCCGCCAGACTGTCCGGCAGAAAAATTCTCATTTTACACGTCAAAGCCATATTCCCACCCCAATGCAGAGCGGATAAATAATACTGCTGAACGGATAAATAGAGCATTACAACGGTTAGTGGTAATCTTCCTTTCATCACAATTCATTATAATTGATAAAGTGAAAATACAGAATATTAGAACATTATCCAATTCTCCCTATTAATCTTTTTAAAAAAGCAGATTTCATTTTGGTTTAAGCATAAAAAACGCTATCTTTGTGGCACCAAAAACATTGCGGGGTGGAGCAGTTGGTAGCTCGTCGGGCTCATAACCCGAAGGTCATCAGTTCGAGTCTGATCCCCGCTACTAACAGAATAAGCAAAGCGCGAGGCTAAGCTAAAAAAAAGAAACATTGCGGGGTGGAGCAGTTGGTAGCTCGTCGGGCTCATAACCCGAAGGTCATCAGTTCGAGTCTGATCCCCGCTACTTTGAAAAAGAGGCAATTAACAAGAGTTAGTTGCCTTTTTTCTTTTTTATCCTAATCTACTGAATAAGCCATATACATAAACAACAAATTTGTTTCACAGCGTTCGCTTAAATAGTCCATCCAAATAACCGCTTTTTTTTGCGCTTGCCTTCCCTCGGAAAGCAAAACCAGAAGCGGACACAAAACCAACGGCTAATGTCATGTACTACAATCCCTAAAAACCGGGTTTTACCTATTATTTTGTTGCTCGATCAAACCCGTTTGAAATTCGCGCTGAACGAATCCGCTGGTGTCCACACCTTTTTCATACAACGCCGTTCGGACGATTTCGGCAGCTTGGGCAAAGCCCGACTGTGTAAGCCCGTGGAATTGCGACGAGGCCACGTAAAAGCTAATACCCGAAAAGCGTTCCAAAAACCAGCTCAAATCGGTCAAATTGGTATAGCCGGTACTCCCGACCATTTTTTCGGGCAATTCCTCCGGCTGCTCGTACTCCAGCATCCACATCAGGGTGAACGGCGTACGTGGCTTCTCCCGGGTCATCCCGATTCTGAAAAACGACGATAGTTCGGCCCGTTCGTCATACAGGAAAAAATAGAGTTTCTTGGATTCGCGTGCGGCTGCGCGGGGATGATACTGGATCTGTGGAAATTGGAGGGAGTCACGCCAAAGGTATATGCGGTAACCGAGTGAGTCTTTGTCGCGGATAAAATCCCGTGCCGCACGGGTAGTTTCCGTCATGGCAAGCAAAGGAAGGTCGGTTGTCGCACTTGCATCGCTATTGGGTATCAGTACCGGTTTCAGATCGGCTGAAGCATCATTGCTGAATAGGTACACATTCCCGTCATCCGCAATGGTGCGCCTGAGCGCTTCCTGTTGTTCGCTGTATTGTGTCAACGCATTTTGCTGTAGCCTTTCGATAGGATCCGGGTTAAGTTTTTTGACAATATCGGGAATATAGGTTCTGGCAAAAATGAACATTGATAAGACCAGCGACACCGGAATCACGATGTTCCTTGCCCGATTCTGCCGTTTACGAGCCGCTTCCAGCTCTTCCCGCGCTTCGGTATGGATGGCTGCGGCGACTCCCTTTTTGTTATTGGCGGGCACGGTCCGCGAAACAAGTATATCGTGCAGAGTTGGGGCATCGATCTCGGACCTTGTGCCAATCTCCGGAATCCGACCAGCATCTGTAACGCTTCCATGCTGTTGCCAGGCATCCATATGGCTGACAAACGTATCCAGAAATGCCATGTAAATTGGGATTTCCTGCTCGTATTCCTTCACGTGTAAATCGAAGCGATATCTTTTACCGGCTTTAGTGGATAGCAACAGCGAAGGCGCTGGTTTGTCAAAGTTCAGACGGGAGAGACCCTTCCGGATTTTATAATGATCGATATCATCAAAACGTATCTGGCCAAATATCCGGGAGCTGAACCCACCTGTCACAAAAGTGATTTCCTCTCTTTCATTCCTTGCGCGGGTCTGTTTTACGGCAAAATAAACGATGCTCCCAAACCAAACAGCCACTCCGAAAATAAGACATATGCCGGCGTATCTTGTATCCACACGGTAATGCTCCAGGAATAGCGCAACAGGAACGAGCACCAAAAGTCCCGCAAACAACGTGATGAGGATGGCGTAGGTGTAACGTACGTTTATGAAATAGAAGGTATAAGACCGCTGTGTATGCATATGTGGTTTCTTCCTATTTTTTAATATCCAAGCTTTCCCCGGCAGATACCCGCATATGGGCCGTATCAGCCGCCTGATGGTGAACAACGGGTGCAGCGCAGTCGCTAGCAATCAGGTTACGTAGCCAAGAAGTGCAACAGCGACAAAATGAATCGGTACATCGTCGTAAATTGTAAGTACGCAGCAAAAATACCACTTATGACACTGTATGGAAATAGCGAATTTCAGGGGTTTTGTAGTCAAACGGCACCGCATATCGCAGGAAGTAAACATTGCGGCATTCCATAACCTCAAAATAAGCTTCTAATTCGCGATGACAACAACTTACCCGCACTATCCCCAGGCGTACCAAAATCAAGGGCCGGCGAAGTGCCGGCCCTTGATTTTTTAGCAAACAGAATTATATCGACGCCTATTATTATTTGATTTCAAACAAGTCGGAAATTGACCCGTGTTCGTTTACGTTTTTAATCGCGCCTGCAAATAAATCAGCCGTAGATAACACCTTAATTTTACTGCAACTTTTTTGCTTCTCTGGATTAAGTCGAATGGTGTCACTGACAATCATTTCTGTTAGGACCGAGTTCTCAATTGTATCATACGCTTTCCCTGATAATACCGCATGCGTACACACCGCCCTTACCGAACGAGCGCCATTTTCCATAATTAATGCAGCCGCTTTTGATAACGTACCAGCTGTATCACATATATCGTCAATCAACACTACGTCCTGATCCTTCACCTCTCCGATAATCGACATCGATTCGATTTCATTGGCACGTTTACGACGTTTGTCACAAATAATAACCTCAGCATTGAAGAATTTAGCAAATGTCCGAGCACGATAAGACCCCCCCATATCCGGAGACGCAATGGTGAGGTTTGGCAAATTCAACGATTTTATATAAGGCACAAATATAATGGAACCGTCAAGATGATCCACCGGAATATCAAAGAATCCTTGTATCTGTGCAGCATGCAAGTCCATAGTCATGATACGATGCGCGCCGGCGGCCATGATAAGGTTTGCAATTAACTTTGCACCAATGGCTACACGAGGTTTATCCTTTCTGTCTTGACGAGCATAACCGAAATAGGGAACAACTACCGTGATATAATGAGCAGAAGCGCGCTTTGCGGCATCAATCATGAACAAAAGCTCTAAAAGATTATCGGTTGGTTGGTTCGTGGATTGGATTAAGAATACGTCGCTTCCGCGTACTGATTCATTGTAAAAAGGCTGCATTTCTCCATCACTGAACTTGGATAAGGTCATGTCGCCGAGCGGCTTCCCATAAGATGTAGAGATTTTTTCCGCTAATTCCACTGTCCCAGACCCTGCGAACAGCTTCACCGTGTTAAATTGCAAAGGCATTTCTTATGCGTGTTTTATATGTTTGTTGGATTACTAATATTTCCAATAGAAAAAGAAAATCAAAAAGTTGTCCGACCTGGATTCGAACCAGGACTAAATGAACCAAAATCATTTGTACTACCCTTATACTATCGGACAAAAAACGCCAAGATTAACTCAGCTTTGCCGCAAAGTTAGCCAAATGTTTCTTAAAACAAAAGAGTTAAATTACAATGGGTTAAAGAGGTTCTGAAATAAATTTGCTAATCAAAAAAAATACCGTATTTTTGCACCTCAAATTAGATAATTAAAAGATGAAACCGATCCCGATTTATCGGGGAGCTCTCATCAACCATTAAAAATTAAAAAAATTAGATGAAATCAATTGCTATTAGCGGTTCTGTTAGACAGAACGTAGGGAAAAGAGATGCAAAAGAATTGCGTTACGAAGGAAAGATTCCTGCAGTTCTTTATGGTGGCAAAGAACAAACCCACCTAGCTGTATCCGCAGCTGATTTGAAATCTGTTCTTTATACTGCTGACGTAGTATTCGTAGAATTAGATATCGACGGCAAAAAAACACGCGCCATTGTTCAAGACGCACAGTTCCACCCGCTTACCGACCTGGTAACACACGTGGATTTCTTAGAATTGTTTGACGACAAGCAAGTTTCCGTAAACATTCCTATCAAATTAACAGGAGATTCTCCCGGTGTTAAAATGGGGGGTAAACTTGTTCAGAAACTACGTAGCCTTCGCGTAAAAGCGTTACCAAACGACCTTCCTCAAGAAATTGAGGTTCCTATGGAATCCTTAGAGGTTGGTAAATCTTATCGCGTAAGACAAGTATCCTTGGAAAATGCGAAAGTTCTTAACAATGCTGACGATACCATCGTATCTGTAGTAATGTCTCGTGCATTGCGTCAAGCAGAGCAGGAAGCAGCAAAAGCAGCAAAAGGAGCTAAGAAATAGTACCCAGCATTTAGACAAATAAAAAAGCATCGCATAAGCGATGCTTTTTTATTTGTCTAATATCTAATCTTTATCTTTGCGTCCATGAATTATTTAATTGTCGGATTAGGCAACATAGGCAGGGAATATACGGACACGCGTCATAACATCGGGTTCATGGTAGCAGACGAAGCGGCAAATCAAGCCGGAGCAACCTGGTCGTTAATGAAGCTTGCTTACTATACAGAATTTAAATTAAAAGGCAGAAACGTATACATGATCAAGCCTACCACTTTTATGAATTTAAGCGGCAAGGCTGTAAACTATTGGATGCAGGAGCTGAAAGTTCCGATAGAGCACGTACTGGTTGTGGTAGACGACCTAGCGATTCCATTCGGTTCTCTACGCATCAAGCCCAAAGGCTCCGCCGCAGGTCACAATGGGCTCCGTTCTATAGAAGCTACTTGCGGTGGGCAAAACTACCCTCGTCTGCGTTTTGGTATCGGCGACAATTTCCCCAAAGGCCGTCAAGTGGATTATGTATTGAGTCCTTTTGATGCCGACGAGCAAAAGGAATTGCCCGCACTCATTGACCATGCTGTGAAAATGATACAGAGTTTTGTCCATATCGGCATCGAATTGACGATGACGAATCTGAATACGAAGTAAGGAAGATCCACCGGCTTGGGATGTTCCGGTTTACCGGGTTGTTACCTTGACCAACCCGTCGTGTTCACTCAAGCTGCCTTTTTTGTTATGCGCCTTTAAATAATCTTTGGCCTGCTCTTCTGTTAGGGTAACGATACTTGTTTTATCCTCTTCCTTTATCTTTGCATACACTTTTTTGGAAACCAGCTCGCCGTCTACCATATAGGCTGGATTCTTCAATGGCTTGGGTGCAACAAAACCCCATACACGTCTTCCTCTTCGATTTGCATCCGCGGTAGCTCCCATCGTATCGACTGTCACCGCTTTGCTATCAGGGTCCCTATATCCTTTTACGGTGATGACAGGAGCATCTCCTTGCGTATTTCCACCACTTTTAGTCGCAATGACTAATACTCCGTTTTTTCCTTTATCACCATATACTGAGATTGCCGATTTATCTTTCAATACTGTGATGGATTCTATTTCATTAGGATCCAAGGCGTCCAATGCGGTTTTGCCTTTTGACTGCACTTCATCATCTATTACGTACAAGGGCACAGTACCCGATTTCAGTCCCCTCGATAACAATAACGGCTGTTTTGTCGTATCCAACGGGTTCTTTTTTACTCCCTGTACCCTAAAATGACCAATACTATTGACCACCTCCGCTGAAGTTGTCCTGTCATTATCTCCAACAGTACCACTTAAAGTATCGGTCATTTCCTTCTGCGACTGTTCTTTTTTCCGAACAGCGTCCTGCCTAGCTTTCGCTATAGTAGTAATTTCAACAACTCCGTGTGCAGCTTCATTGCCATATTTCACTATAGCTTCCGCACTGTTCTTCCATACACTTACGCTCTCAATATCATCCGGATTCAACGCGTCTAAATCAAAGCCAGACAGCATCTGTTTACCGTCGACGATATACAACGGCTCTCTCTGGAGTCCCTTAACGTCCAGTTTACTTTCCTTGCTTGACAAGGCCTCTTGTTCAGACTTTGTCATATCTGGGCCGACAACCACACCTTCCAACGACTCCTGATCGTGATCATACCTTTCATTTTTTTCTTCAGCTTTGAAAGAATCTAATCGTTTTTCCCTAACCACTTCCGCCGCTTCTGTAATCTTCACATCAGCCTTGCTGATCGTAAATGCTCCTGCCGAGAAAATGAAGATCGGTAGCAGGAAAGCATATTTGCTCAATTCGAGTTTCGACGATTTTTTCTTGTTCATCATCATAATGCGCTTTTTTAAAAATTTAAAATTAAATTGGCTGCTCACGCCCAACGAAGCACCTTGTTTCGATACGTTCAGCAGTGAATACTGGTAGGTTTTCCGATCCACCCCCTTATTCAGCACTTGTTGATCTGTCAAATATTCCAAATTTTGACGTACGGCTCTGCGCATAAACCAAACGAAGGGATTATACCAACACAGTATCAGTAAAATTTCAAACATTAATATATCTATGCTATGAAGGCCTTTCACATGGATATTCTCATGTTCAAAAATGCCATAGAGTTCCGATTCTTGATGTTGTTCCTTATGGAGGTAAATCTTGTTTAAAAACGAAAAAGGAACAATGGGAAATAGCACATGTTGATACCAGTATGTTTTCCATATAGCTTTCCGTGAATGGAGATGAATACGCAATAAGCTCAGCAATTGTATACACAACCGGGTAACAAACCACAATCCAACGACCGCAATACCACTATATATCGCGTTCTCCAACGTATAAACGGACTCTTCTACTTGACGCATATAGAAACCGGGCAGATACGCCATCAATTCCCCTACCGGTTCTATATGGTCTCGAAAAAGGGATTTTATATCTAAAAAAGGATATGCGAACGAGAAAAAGCCACCCACAAGAAAGTATCCCCTATTTAGACGATAAAACGTCAATCTTTTCAATAAGACGGAATACCCTATATATACAACAGCTAATAAGATATTCACCTGAATGATATAGGCGAGTAGGGAATACATAAGCTAAGATTTATTTTTCTTTATCATGTCCATGATTTCTTCTAATTCAGCTGCGGAAAGCTTCTCCTCTTTCACAAAAAAAGAAACCATTTCCTTGTAGGAATTTCGAAAATAATCTCCTACGAATCCGTGCATAAATTTTCCTTTATACTGCTCTTCCGAAATGATAGGCTCATAGCGCTTTGCGTTGGCATACTTGACAGCTTTCACGTACCCCTTACGTTCTAGATTCCTAATAGTCGATGCCAAGGTGGTATAAGGAGGCTTTTCTCCCTTTAAATTGTCCAATACTTCTTTCACAAATCCACCGTTTAGCTGCCAGATCGACAACATCGCTTCTTCTTCTTGGATCGTTAACTTTTCCATAATCAAAATACTAATCTTTCACAATGTTACGAAAGATTCGTAGACAAAACAAATGTTTTAACAAAAAAATAATATATAGACTTACAATTCTTTGTCATTTAAATTGCCTCGCTATTAGATTTTATCGTCGATTTTTATACATTTGTAGAAAGTAGATTATTTTAGATTAATAACATATGTCGGATAAAGCAACAATAAATTTAGGCGGAAAATCTTACGAATTGCCAATTATTATTGGTACTGAAAACGAGAAAGCGATAGATATCTCCAAGCTGCGAGATCAATCAGGATACATCACATTGGACCCGGGATTTAAAAATACAGGAGCCACCAAAAGTGCAATTACCTTTTTAGATGGGGAGCAGGGCATTCTGCATTATCGCGGTTATCCTATCGAACAGTTAGCAGAAAAGTCTACTTTTCTTGAAGTGGCTTACTTATTGATATACGGAGAGCTTCCTACCAAAGACGTTCTAGAAAAATTTCGTTCCGATATCAGAAAGCAGATGATGATACACGAAGATATGAAGAATTTCTTCGTCGGTTTTCCTTCCAAATCTCACCCTATGGGCCAGTTGTCCTGTTTGGTAGGTGCGTTATCTGCCTTTTATCCTGAATCATTAAATCCGAACGCTACAGAAGAAGAAGACAACAAGACAATTATCAATCTAATAGCAAAGATGCCGACTATTGTTTCATGGATACAGAAAAAATCACTGGGTCAGCCCGTGGTTTATCCTAAAAACAACTATGGCTACATTGAAAACTTCCTGAATATGATTTTCGGAGAAGTGACGGGCGAAACTAATTTTGATCCCGTCGTTATTAGCGCAATGCATAAATTATTGATCTTGCACGCGGATCATGAGCAGAATTGCTCTACATCTACCGTCCGCATAGTGGGCTCATCCAACGCTAATTTATATGCTTCCATTTCAGCAGGTATCAACGCATTATGGGGGCCGCTACACGGAGGCGCAAACCAAGCGGTTATCGAAATGTTGGAAGCCATTAAAAATGATGGTGGTGATGCTGAGAAATACCTTGCAAAAGCGAAAGACAAAAATGATCCATTCCGCTTGATGGGATTTGGACACCGTGTCTATAAAAACTTCGACCCCCGTGCTAAAATCATCAAAAAAGCTTGCGACGATATTTTAGAAAGACTGGGCGTCCAAGACCCTGTATTGGATATCGCGAAAAAGTTAGAAGAAGCCGCACTCAACGACCAATACTTCATCGATAGAAAACTATATCCTAACGTTGATTTCTATTCAGGTATTATTTATCGTGCTTTAGGTTTCGAGTCAGACATGTTTACCGTATTGTTTGCCTTAGGCCGGCTTCCGGGATGGATTGCACAATGGAAAGAGATGCGCGACAATAAAGAACCTATCGGGCGTCCACGCCAAGTGTATGTCGGCGAGACGAAACGCGATTACGCCAATTTCGATAAGCGATAAACAGATAAACAAAAAAGACACGATTTATAATCGTGTCTTTTTTGTTTATTGTCATTGTTTCTTGTGCCAACGCATCACCACGATATCGTCCATAATCATGGTCAGTGTGGAATCCTGTGCGTCAAACGACGTCACACGCTCGATATTTTTAAAGAACACTGACTCGCCATTTCCTGGACAGGCCATTTTCGTCGACATCAGTGGGCCAAATGAAATAGCATGACCATCGACATTCACCGTTCCCGAAAAATTATTACAGCTGCTGTTGCCATTCACTTTATTATTTGCCAGATCAAACGTAATTGTTGGTTTCCGAGCGGCATATAAAGTATTAAAATCGGTTTCCGGCTCCATAATATAGTCCAGCTCCCAAGTGCCGGTCAACTTATCCGATTGATCCGCAACTAATGCAAACTTAGCCAATGCTTCTCCATCTCTCCCTTTCGATAGCGTCATTGTGTCCTCCATTACTTTATAGGTATCTGCTTCATCAAATAACGTACGTAGCCCGTTCTCGATGCTCATATCTTCGCATGCCATCATTGTCGACATACCGCGCGAGAATGAAATTCCGTTGTTCTTCTTTAGGCTATACTCACCTCCTACACCGTTACAACCTCCGCTCGCTCCATAACGACCGCTTTTTTCATCCAATTCCAAATAAGGCATTTTCCCATTTACTGTCGCCGGAACGGCACTGCCGTTCAGTTCAACCAATTGCCATTTCTTTCCTACCAACGCCGATACATTGTTACTGGCCGGTTTCCGGACCGCACAACCTGCCAACAAAATCATAAACAAGAGGCCGACATAAATAAAGTTATTCTTTTTCATTTGTATGTAGTTATTTGTAAGTATACGAAAAGTATTCGTTGTTCTTTCATTAAACAACCCTTTAAACGAAAGGTTTGAGAAGGGCGCTACAAGGTTACCATTTAATGGCCTGAAATAAAATCTACTATTTTAGTATATTTTTTTTCAAATATTATGGCGTTTTGCTACGTTTTCCGTATGTTTGCATCTAATTAAGAACTATTCTAAAAAGACAAATTGGCCGATTTCATTGTCCATATTATTGTGCCTGTTGCAATCTTTGCTTTCATTGCGGGGTTCACGCTGTTTGCCGTATATGCGGAGCGTAAAATCGCAGGCTTTGTACAAGACCGTTTAGGTCCAATGGAAACAGGAAAATATGGTCTTATGCAAACGTTGGCAGACATTTTAAAACTGCTCCAAAAAGAGTTTATCACGCCATCGGCGGCCGATAAGATATTGTTTGCAGTTGCCCCAATCGTGATATTTGTCGCCGTATTCATCGGCTTTAGTGTCATCCCGTGGGCGCCTGATTTCATCCCGGCGAACACCAACACAGGGCTCTTTTTCATCATGGCTATTGTAGCGATTGATGCTATAGGTATTTTGATGGCCGGCTGGGGTTCTAACAACAAATATTCGCTGTTGGGATCTATCCGCGCCATTGCACAAATGGTATCCTACGAACTACCTGTAGGACTTTCACTTATCGCGGCGGTCATGATTACGCAGACATTAAACCTTAATGACATAGCCTACCTGCAAGGAATTGCATCACCCGAGCAAATCTATTTTATGGGATTTTGGAACGTAACCGATATCGGTGGAATTTTCGCCTGGCATATTTTTCAAGCTCCTCATCTCCTGATTGTTTATGCCATTTTCTTTATCGCGTCGCTTGCGGAATGTAATCGTGCTCCTTTTGATATTCCAGAAGCAGAATCAGAGCTTATTGGTGGCTTCCATACGGAATACGGCGGAATTAAATTTGCTTTTCTGTTTCTAGCAGAATACGCGATGATGTTCCTAGTGGCGATATTGGGCGTGGTGATTTTCTTAGGCGGATGGAACAGTCCGTTACCCAACGTCGGGAGTTTACGTCTTGCCGACTGGACAACGGGGTTAGGTTGGGGAATTGTATGGACCCTGTTAAAATCACTGACAATCGTCGGTATACAGATGTGGATTCGTTGGACACTACCTCGTTTTCGGGCCGACCAACTGATGACATTATGTTGGAAAATTCTAATCCCGCTAGCGTTCGTTTGTCTCGCTATATCAGGATTATGGCGAATATTAGTTATGTTGTAAACGGAAGAGAGCTTTGGTATTAAAAACAACCATACAAGGATTTATGACTGCCGTTAAAGGTTTATTTTTAACGGTTAAACACCTCTTTGGTGCGCGCAAATCCCGTAATACGTTCGATATTCGTGACGAAAACTACTTCAGCCAACAAAAAGGTGTAACCACTGTACAGTACCCAAAGGAAAAAATGCCTATTCCCGAAGTTGCACGTTATCAATTGCAAGTTGACATTGAAGATTGTATTGTCTGCGATTTATGTGCAAAAGCATGTCCGGTAGATTGTATCGATATCCAGGCGATCAAATCAGTAGGTGTCATCGGGAAAACGTCAGATGGTAGCGTCAAACGGCTATACCCTGAGAAATTTGATATCGACATGGCAAAATGCATGTACTGTGGTCTATGTACAGTCGTATGCCCTACAGAGTGTATCACTATGACCGACCAGTATGACCGCAGCACATCAAAACTAACGGATCTGATCTACGGTTTCTCCGATATGACAGATGAAGAGATAGCGGAACGAAAAGAAGAGTGGACACGCTTTCAAGCTGATAAGGAGGCGGCTAAGAAAAAACAATAATGGAATCCTTATTATTCTACGCTTTCGCTTGCATGGCCATTGTTTCTGCTCTTTTGTTAGTCAACATACGCAATACCGCCCGTGCGCTGTTTCTGCTTTTCATCGTGCTTTTCGCCATGGCCGGGCTTTACCTTTTCGCATTAGCAGATTTTATCGCCATAACCCAGATTTTAGTATATGTAGGTGGAGTGCTTATTCTCTTAATATTTGCTTTTATGCTGTCCAATAAAGAATTGCTTACCGATTTGCAATCTGCATCCAAGCGGTTTATTTCATTGCCTAGTTGGCAGGCACTAGTTCTAGCCTTCGCTTTTCTCGGGGTGATGATATACAGTTATATCAGCTGGTCGCACCACATGCCGCAATGGATTACACAATCCGAGGCCAAAGGGTCAATCATCCTGTCCACAGATAACAATATCAAAGCATTGGGTTTCAAGTTCATGACCCAGTACGTACTACCTTTTGAAATTATATCTGTTTTCCTAATGTTGGCACTTATCGGGGCTGCGCACGTATCGCGAAAGGGGGACAACACATGATAAGCCTCACCCATTTTTTAGTCGTCAGCGCGTGCATTTTTTGTATCGGTTTGTATGCAGTACTTGCTAAACGCAACACAATTATGATTTTGGTGGGTATCGAACTCATGATTAACGCTGCTATACTGAACTTTGTAGCGTTCGGAAAATACGATAAGATAAATTATGGCGGTCAAGTATTTGCGTTGTTCGCGATCGTTCTTGCAGCCGCGTCCGTCGCTGTGGGGTTAGCCATTATCTTAAATGTGTATCGGCATTTTAAGACCATCAATCCTCAAGACATCCACGAATTGAAAGATTAAGCGTGAACACATTTGTCCCCATATCGCCCATTATTGCCAGCATCCTCGTGATCTCGTTTCCTTTGTTGGCTTTCGTTCTGCAGGCCATGCTTGGTAAAAAAGCGATTTCAGGCAATATGGCTTTAATAGCTATCTTAGGAAGTACCATCATCAGTCTATTCGGTGTATTCTTACCTGTGTGGAATAACACATCGCTTCAACAAAAATGGGAATGGTTCACTATTGGAGATCATACACTCCATGTAGGTATACTTGTAAATAACCTCACCGCGTTGATGCAACTGGTTGTCTGTGTTATTGCGTTACCTGTACATATTTACTCGCGCGCCTATATGAAGGGTGATACCGGAATACACCGTTATTGGATGTACCTAAGCCTATTCTGTTTCGCCATGTTAGGGCTCACGGTATCCCTCAATCTGTTGCAACTTTATATTTTCTGGGAACTAGTGGGCTTCGCCTCCTACTTGCTGATAGGTTTTTGGTTTACTAGAGAAACTGCAGCACAGGCCAATAAAAAAGCGTTTATAATTAATAGAATCGGAGATCTTGGTTTTCTAATCGGGATAGCCCTCGTTTATGCTCATTGTGGCACGCTAGATCTTTCTGCGTTGTTTAACCAAACAGGTTTCTTTAAAGACATTAATATCGGCCTTATCTCATCTATTGATAAGAACGCCCCATGGGTTACTTTCGCGGGGTTAGCATTTTTCTTGGGTGCTATGGCTAAATCGGCCCAATTTCCCCTGCACGTGTGGTTACCCGATGCGATGGAAGGACCTACTTCTGTATCATCCCTTATCCATGCCGCAACGATGGTAGCAGCAGGCGTATTTTTACTATGCACCGTTTTTCCACTTTTTAATGAAACGGTTTTGCTCATTATTGTTATTATCGGCACGCTCACTGCCCTCACAGCAGCTCTTTTTGCTTTGGGACAATATGATATAAAAAAGGTGCTGGCCTTTTCGACCATTTCCCAGTTGGGCTTTATGATGGTCGGCGTCGGCATCGGCTCCTGGGATGCAGCCATGTTCCACCTTACCACGCATGCTTTCTTTAAATGTTTGCTCTTCTTGAGTGCGGGTGCTATCATACACGAAATGGCCCATTTAAAGACAAAGGCAAGGCTGAACATCGATCCGCAAGATTTACGTCACCTGGGCGGTCTGAGACGTTTTATGCCCAAAACCTTTTTCTGCATGGCCATTGCTTCTTTATCCCTTGCTGGATTCCCATTTACATCGGGGTATCTTTCCAAGGACAGTATCGTGATTACTGCATACGAGTGGGCTATTCATTTTGGTGGTGTTTACGTATTGATTCCAATCGTATTGATTATCGTCAGCATACTTACGGCCTTCTACATCGGACGGCTTATTTTCAAGGCATTTTTCGGTTCTTTTAAATACGATTCACATGTTCAAGGAGGCTTTGCACTCCACGAAGCGCCTGGCGCAATGCTTATCCCGATGTTTTTCCTTGCTGCAGCTAGTCTATTCCCACTTTTCGGATTGTCATTAGCGGATTATCATAGTTCCTGGATTATGCAGACATTGGACGCTGACACCGCGTATCCTACGCTTGCACAAGCGCATTTATTCATCCCCGCCGTTTTAACAGGAGGAGCTATCTTGGCATGGCTTGTCGGATGGCACTGGTATGCAAAGGCGAAATATCCCCTTTCCGAGAACAACAGGCTGGTACACTTTGCGAATAAACAAGGTTATTTGAACGAATTTAACGAACGTATATTCGTAAAAGGAACACTAAAACTTAGCCGTATGCTATATATTTTTGATCGTTACGCGGTAGACGGAACCACCAAGCTTTTTTCCTGGTTTGTACGTCGGCTTTCTGCAGCCATTTATTGGTTTGACAAATATATCGTCGACGGACTGGTCAATTCGTTTGCCCAGATGGCGTACTATATCGGTCACCTTGTCCGGCATGTTCAGAATGGGCAGTTACAGGGGTATCTGGGCTTCGCGCTGACGGTTGTTATTTTGGGAATACTTTATCTGATAATTACATAAAAATGGGCTTGTTATCCATATTGATATTTTTACCATTAGTTGCTACGTTACTGATCCTAGCCATACCGTCATCGGCGAAAGCGACATATAAATACATTGCTTTAAGTTTCACCCTTGTGCAATTCGGTATATCGCTTTATCTGTACGGAAATTTCGATGCGACGTTGGGCGGTATCCAACAAGTGGATGCTTACCAGTATGTCGAGCAGCTAGCATGGATACGGATGGACTTAGGTAATATTGGAAAACTAGAAATAGATTACTTCATCGGTATAGATGGTATCTCGCTCCCCCTTATCGTATTAAGCACACTCGTAATGCTGATGAGCGTTGGCGCTTCATGGAACATCGATAAAGGCCCCAAAGGTTATTTCGCCTTGTTGATGATATTGAATATGGCGGTGATGGGTGTTTTTTCTGCATTGGACTTTTTCTTGTTCTATGTATTCTATGAGGTGATGCTGCTTCCGCTTTATTTCCTCATTGGAATATGGGGCGGAGAGCGGCGTGAATATGCCGCCATCAAGTTCTTTATTTATACCTTATTAGGATCAGTACTCATGCTTTTGGTGATCGTTGGGCTTTATTTCTCGGTCATCAACCCAGCAACGGGAGCTCATACGTTCAACATGTTGCACATGATGAACCCCGCCAACTATGTCGATGGTTCTTTCTTTGCGTATATAGCCAACTACCATGAAGTCTTTGGTATACCCGCTCGTTTGATCGGCTTTATTATTTTGTTTTTTGCGTTTGCTATCAAAGTACCGATTGTGCCGTTGCACACCTGGCTACCAGACGCACACGTGGAGGCACCTACGCCCGTTTCCATCATTCTTGCGGGTGTATTGCTAAAGGTCGGTGGATATGGTATCATTCGGGTCTGTTACAGCATCTTTCCCGATATAGCCGCCAGCACCAACTGGTGGCTCGCACTGATCGGGGTCATATCGATATTGTACGGTGCACTTAACGCTTTGGCACAAAAAGACCTAAAACGCATGATTGCCTATTCCTCCGTATCCCATATGGGATTTGTACTATTGGGAATCGCCTCGCTCACTGCGGAAGGACTCTCAGGCGCCATGTTCCAAATGGTTTCTCACGGATTCCTCAGCGCGGCATTGTTTTTCCTGGTCGGCGTGCTATACGACCGCGTACACGACCGCTATATCTATAACTTCCGCGGCCTCGCCTTACTGATGCCTAAATACACCGCTTATGTGGCTATAGCATTTTTTGCCTCATTAGGTCTGCCCGGTTTTTCTGCTTTCATTGGCGAAGCTTTCGTCATCATAGGCGCGTTCAATGCCGAAAGCATGTCAACTGGCGTACCGCGTTGGATGGCAGTGGGTGGCTCTATTGGTATTCTATTAAGTGCGGCATATTTCTTATGGACATTACAGCGTATGTTTTTCGGTCAAACACGACTACAAGGCGGACAAGCCTGGCAAGAAGCATTGACCGATCTGAATACCCGCGAACAGGTTATCTTGTTCCCTACAGTTGCGCTGGCATTGCTGCTCGGTATTATGCCCTCCCTTGTGTTTGGCAACCTCAACGCTTCGGTAATACAATTAATTGATTTAATAAGACCGTGAACATCTCTATCCCCAACATACTCGATCAAATTATAGCTTCTGTACCGCTTTTCAAACCGGAACTGACGTTGATTATCGGTTTTATCGTATGTATCTTCGTGGCTCTTTTTATCGAAAAACGTTGGAAAAATAGCACTTTTATTGGTTGTATGGTTACGTTGGCATTTTCAATGTACTACCTCATTGATCAACTTCCTAATACGGGAACCGGATTTTCGGGTATGTGGTTAGTCGATCCACTGAGTACCTATGCCCGCCTGGTGATTATTTGCAGTACACTGGTCATCGCCGTCTTTCTACAACAACGCCACCCGGGCAATAATGGTGATGTATACAGCATCTTGTTGGCCGCTACCTTAGGCATGCATGTATTGACCTGTACGAGCAACTGGTTAATGGCTTTCATCGGTATAGAAATGGTATCTATCGCTTCGTATATTTTAGTGGGTTATTTTTCGCAAAATAAAGTCCAATCAGAAGCCGCAATGAAGTATGTTCTTTTTGGGTCGGTATGTGCCGCCGTGATGCTCTATGGTCTTTCACTCATCTATGGATTAACGGGCAATCTGGACTTCCAGTCGGCCGCGCAACTACAGGGACTAATGGATGGGCCCGAAGCTATTATCACCTTGGCTTTACTTTTTATATTTGTCGGGATCGGATTTAAGCTTAGCTTTGTCCCTTTTCATGTATGGAGCCCGGATGTCTACCAAGGCGCACCTACCGCGATTACCGCTTTTTTATCCACTATACCAAAAGTTGGGGCAATTGTCTTATTTGCGCGCCTTTACCAATCCTGGTCATCCACAGCATTCTATTTTTCAGAACTAAGCACTTGGTTTATCGTTGGAGTGGCTATCGTTACGATGCTCGTCGGTAATCTCGCTGCACTTCGACAGCAGGACGTTAAACGGATGATGGCATATTCATCTATCGGACATACCGGCTTGCTTCTTATGGCCGTATTTGCTTATCAAGATGCTTTCAGCTACTTGCTATTCTACATTGTAGCATACGTCGTCATGAATTTAGCTAGTTTTATCTTTATCGACCAGATTGAGCAACAAACAGGCTCTACTTCCCTCCTTTCCTACGCAGGTCTAGGCAAAAAGATGCCGTTATTATTTACGGCATTTACCTTGGTTGCTGTCTCGCTTATCGGCATACCGCCAACAGTAGGTTTTGTAGCAAAGCTGATGGTGTTCACCTCCACATTTTCCGTCTTTCAATCATCAGGCGATACAGGTGTTCTCTTAATGCTTATTGTCGGCGCATTAACGTCGGTTATCTCGCTGTTTTTCTATTTCAAGATTCCGCTGTACGCCTTCTTGCGGGACAGCGATCAGCCCGTAACAGCCAAAAAACAAATCAGTGTTTTGCTTATCATAGCGTATATTCTAACGGTATTGGTTATTCTATTTGGGCTATTTCCTAATTGGTTAATGTCCTATTTATCAACTTCTTTTTCTTGATAAAAAGAAGCAAAAATCAAGGCTGAATATAGTTTTGCTATTTTTCTTTGTCTATTCCTAAACATTATAAAACTCGCTTCGCTCAGACATTATACTGTTTTTAACGGAATAGCCTATTGAAAAATGGTCGCAAAACAATATAAGGCCAATTTAATCCGCCCAGTCGCAATTGTTTATTAACCGTTTTGTTTACGCAATTGCACAATCCCCTCCTTAACCTCCAATGTCGCATCCAAATTTTTGAGGTATGTAGAAATTCATCCTTAGTACTACCCCTCTTCTCAAAGATTTGAAGCGACGACTTTTTTTGCATACTTTTTTTGAGAGAAAAAAAGTATGAAGAAAACATTATCTTTGCCTTCATGATCAGTGCAATTGCCAACAACATATTTCAACGCGCCATTGAGGATTATCATCGCTACGATAATATTGACCATCCTATGGAGAACCCATACGACAGTCAGTCGCTAGAACATCTATTGTATCTAAAGTGCTGGATTGACACTGTGCAGTGGCACATGGAAGATTTCGTTCGCAATCCGGATATTGCACCTGAAGACGGGCTGAGCTGGAAGCGCCGTATCGATAAACAAAATCAAGTACGTACGGATACGGTAGAATATATCGATAGTTACTATTTACAGCAGTTCCATGATGTGAATGCGAAAGAACATGCACGAATCAATACCGAAAGCCCTGCTTGGGCTATCGATAGGTTGTCTATTTTGGCGCTGAAGATATATCACATGGAGCAGGAAACCAAACGAACCGATGTTGGCCAAGCACATATTGCATCTTGTCAGTCTAAATTAACTATATTGCTTGAGCAACGTAAAGACCTGTCACAAAGCATTGATGAATTACTTACCGATATAGCGTCTGGAGATAAATACATGAAAGTCTATAAGCAGATGAAGATGTATAACGATCCATCCTTGAATCCGGTACTCTACGGAAAAAAACAATAAGAAAGATGGAGACAGCCCGCGTATTGGTTATTCGCTTCTCAGCGATGGGGGATGTGGCGATGGTGGCCTCTGTTTTACGAGAGCTCAGCGCGCAACATAAGCGGATACAGCTCGTGATGGTAAGTCGACCACAGTTTGCCGCCTTTTTTGAAGGTATTCCTAACCTTACTTTCCACCCTATATTTCCAGATGAACAACACAAAGGAGCCAAAGGGCTATGGCGGCTTTTTAACGAGCTGAAAAAGTACGATATTGATTACGTAGCCGACCTGCATAACAACATTCGTTCGCGGATTCTCACCTTGTTCTTTAAAACTGCTGGTTATCGTCTAGCCATTCTCGATAAAGCACGCCATCGAAAAAAAGAGCTAATAAGAAAAAGACATAAAGTTTTCAAGCCCCTACGCCCCACTGTTGAACGTTATGCCGACGTCTTTAGAATGCTCGGGTTTTCATTGAAATTAAGCCATCAACTACAAAGAGAAGCACGTCCCGTACCCGATACCTATTCATCTTTACTGACAACAAAAACGATCAAAATCGGTATTGCGCCCTTTGCGCAGCATCCTTACAAAGTCTGGAATGTGAACCATTGGGATGTCATTTTCAGAACATTCCCAGCCTCAGCATATACATTTTTCATCTTTGGTGGCGGAAAACAAGAACTAGAACAGTCAACAAGGTGGGACGAACAATATCCACATGTACACAATACGATTGGCCAGTTGGGCGTAAAACGCGAGCTTGACCTCATCAGTCATTTAGACTTAATGATCAGCATGGACTCTTCCGGCATGCACATGGCTTCACTAGTAGGTACACGTTGTCTGTCTATCTGGGGAGCGACACACCCTTATGCGGGCTTCTTAGGCTATGGGCAATCGAAAGACGATTGTATCCAAGTAGAACACCCAAACCGTCCAAGTTCCATATATGGAAATAAATCATGTATTTGTAAAGGTGTCGAAGCGATCGAGTTAGTGACTCCGCGGATGGTCGTGGAGAAGATACAAAAAGAAATTCTTCCTATTTCCAAAGGTATAGGCCAATCGGGAGGCTAGAATCAACGGTGTACGTTCTATTTTTCTGGACAGCGATCGCCAATAATAAGTCATATTCTTCTTTTTGTTCCCCCAGGAATCCTCCCACCAATGGATAGCAATTGTATTCGGAGTAATACAACTTTCATCATACGTCTCCATCCACGAAAAGGGATAAAAGTAATCCTTTGTAAGTACAAGCACATCTTCTAATCGATGGGTTTCATAGGTTTCTACCCCATACCTCTTCATCAGGATTTCACTTGATACGACAGGAGCTGCCATAGGGTGATACTTCATACGTTGTAACTTCTCGGTTTCCTGTAAGCAAAGTTCGACAAAGCTACTACCTTTTTCAGATCCAATAATCGCCGTGTTAAAAGGAAACTTCGACACCCCTATCTCCGTTTGGAAACCGATAAAGGCTCTTTCTCCGAGTAAATGATCAAATGTTTTTATTACTTCTACATCCGTATCGAAATAGATGCCTCCGTACTTAAAAATAGCATATAAACGCATGTAATCCGCGATAAATGCCCATCGCTTCTGTTTATACAACACTTTTAGAAAAGGCATGCTGTCGAAAGGCGTATTGGATTCATCCCATCTAACAACATCATAATCAGGCAAATGCCTTTCCCACGATGTAATACACTTTTGAATGGTTTCACTATAGTCCCCTCCCCCATACCAACAAAAATGAATTATTTTAGGAATCATCGTTTTGCTTTCTAATTTATTTATCTTTGCCCAAACTTAGGTAAAATGCGTAGCATTCACCAATGCCTAAAAGAAAAAATTATTGATATGGGCGTAAGCGGACTGGTTATTACCTTCAACGAAGAAAAACATATTGAAAAATGCATCAAGGGTTTACAGAAGGTCTGTGATGAGGTTATCATTATCGATTCTCATAGCCAGGATAAAACCGTCGAAATCGCCACATCGCTAGGAGCAACCGTTATTTCCCAGTCTTTTCTAGGCGACGGACCGCAACGTACCTTCGGGCTGCAATTCTGTAAAAACGAGTGGATACTAAATGTAGATACCGACGAGTTTCTGGACCACGATTGCTATCCGTTCTTTGAGAAAAAGGAATACCTCCAGCTTCCTTATGATGCTTATAGCTTCAAACGAAGGAACTTTCTAAAAAACAAAGAGATAAATTTTGCAGATTGGTATCCGGATTATGCTTGTCGTTTTTTTAACAGAAACACAGCTAGCCCTTCCTCCCATCTGGTACACCAACGTATTATTGCTACTAACCTGAAAAAATCCGACATGCACTTATTACATTATGCATGGGATAGTTTCCACCAGTTGATTGCCAAAAAAAACCAGTATACCGATTGGCAAGTAGAAGAATTTATCAAAAAAGGAAAAAAAGTGAATGCACTTTCTCCTGTGCTCCATGGCGTTACAGCGTTCTTTAAAGCCTATTTTTTAAAAAAAGGTATTTTTCATGGTATTGATGGTGTAACGTTTTCGTTAATCCAATCGTTCTTCTCTTATATGAAGTATGCGAAGATGCTAGAAGTACAGCGACAACGTAACAAATAGGTGGCATATATTTTGCAACTTTAGCACTTCAACATATTCGGGGGCTGAGATACGGACTAAACATTAATAAATGATAAATTTTTTACCAACGCTTAAACACAGTACACAACCGGCAAAAAACAAAAGAGCTGTTGCACTATGCGTGGACAGCGCCTATCTGCCATATGCCTCTTTCGTTGCAAGTCAGATTCTGGAAAAAGAGACAGCGCGTGATTTCGACATTGTAATCTGTCTGCCCGATACCGAAAAGATTCCGGTATCTACCCAAGAGAATATCCGCTATTGTACCGTTGATTTCTCCGTAATCGATGGGCTTCCGGTCGGTCGGCTTTCTTCGGCAACTTACCATAAAATATTTTTACCGGCTCTTTTTAAAGACGAATACGAGCAAATCTTATATCTGGATGCTGATGTTTATGTAAGTGCCCCATGTATTTCACAGATTCTGGACAGCAATCAAGAAGGTAAAGGACTCATGATGGCTATCGATATATCGGAGATCGAGCGTAAGTCGGGCTTTAACTTCCATAATGCGTATCTAAACCGCTATATCGCTTTAAAGCATCAATACAGGAACGCCGGCGTGATTCTATTTAATACCAAGCGTCTGCTTAAAATAGGCTACTTGGAGAAGATGATGGCCTACGCACGAAAAAACAGACAAAAACTTCTACGGCACGATCAGACATTGATTAACACTGTGCTATATGACGAAATTGGATCTTTATCTTTTTTATATAATTACCAGCTTATCGACACAACTATACCTTTATTAGCAGAATTTCAGCCGAAAATCTTTCACTTTGTAGGCGAATTGAAGCCTTGGAATACAGAACATGGCTTTATTGGCTCCTTCCACGCCGAATATGAGCGTTATATCGGACAACATTTCCCTGCTCATCAGATCGTCTCTAAAACGGAGTTTCAACTGAAGTATGAAAGCCGTAAGAAAAAACGCAAATACAAAAATGTTGTTCGCGAACGGATGTCCTTGGGTGTATTTGTCGGCAAGGAAAAATTGAAACATGTGCTTTCTTTCTTTGACGAGAAATCTCCGGATAACGTTATGAACAACCCGAAGATACGTCGGATTGTATCACGATTCAGAAGCACGATCGATACGTCAATTTATGAGTGTGAAATGGGTGCTTCGAGGGTTTAAGAGGTAAGGGAACAGTCTATTTTAACCGACAAAAATGTTTAGGCAGAAAAGTATACTCTTTATTGCCCCTGATGAAGTTGTATTCCCAAGTGCTTTTGAGAAAAACTTGAAATTCTTGGGATTTGAAGTTCATATGATCACTCCATTAGATGCCAAAAACTTTCAATATAAGAACACCGGGCAACGACTCCATAATTTTTGGAGAAAAACTTTTTTAGGTGACAGAGGCTTTAAGCGGAAACTTATTCTCGAGCAACACAAAGAGCAACTACTTAATGACCTGAATTCCATAGGAAATATGGATTACGGTCTCGTTATCCGTCCAGACCTTTACCCTTTCGAGTTTATAGAGTCAGCAAAGAAAAAATGCAAGGAATTTGTGGGCTATCAATGGGATGGTCTAGGTAGATATCCAGAGATACAGCAGTACATGTCTTTAATGGATAGATTTTTTGTATTTGATGCTCGTGATTTATCAAGAAAGGGCACACTTCCGACCACCAATTTTTACTTCGATTATATAATCCCTCCTGTTTCCAGCATTCGAAACTATGCACATTATCTTGGTAGTTATTTGGAAGGTCGCATTGATATCCTAAGTGACATCAATACAAAACTGGAGATATTGAAAGTAGATAAGAATATAAAAATTGTTTCGGATAGGAATCGGGTTATGGAACTTGTGACATCAAAAAGCTTAACACCAACTTCCGAAGTCCTCTCCTATGAAGAAAATCTACGAGATGTTTTTAAAGCGAACGTCCTTATAGACATACAAAATCCCGTACATAGCGGATTGTCCTTTAGGATTTTTGAAGGAATAGGGTATAATAAAAAAGTAATTACAACCAATGCTGACGTGGTCAACTATGACTTTTATCATCCAGAGAACTTTTTAATTTGGACCGGACAAAGTATACAAGAACTTTCAAAATTTATAGCAACCCCATACAAACCTCTAAATGACACCGTCAAACAAAAATACAGCTTCTCCAATTGGATAGCGTATATGCTTAATCTGGCTCCTTATACATCGATAGAGCTTCCAAGAGCGTTATAAGAAATTATTATGATTTATTTTTTAACTTTGGGAAAATGTTCATTCATCATCCAGATGGATAATAATTTTCAATAGAAAAATATTAAAATGGCAAAAAGTTTTTTTCGTTCCCTTCTATATCAGTTTACAATACGATTTAATTCATCCGTACTAAAACAGCGGAAAAACCCCAACAGTATCCCTGTCATTATTATTAATTATAATCAGCTTGACAATTTAAAAAAGTTAGTAGACTTCCTTTTAGAAAGAAAAGTGGACAATATTGTTATTATCGACAATAAGTCAGATTACCCACCCCTATTGGAATATTACAAAAAAATTCAGCCTAGAGTCAGTGTCGAACTAATGAACAAAAATCACGGACACATGGTATTTTTTGAGAATGAAGACCTTCAAAAAAAGTATGGACAGGGGTATTATTTTATCACGGATGCCGATATCCTGCCGAATCCCAATTTACCTGCCAATTTTATCAAAATGATGATAAAGAAAATGGATAAGTACAATAAGAAAATCGTCAAAGTAGGTCTGGCCTTAGATATAGATACCATTCCCGACTATTATCCTTTGAAAGAGAAAGTCGTTAGCTGGGAACGAAAATTCTGGGAAAAAGAGTTAGAAAAAGATGTATTCCTAGCCGACGTCGATACGACGTTTGCATTGTACAAGCCCTTCTATCCCACTAAATTTAAAGTTAGACAACGTAACTTCTATCGAGCAATACGGTTAGGGGGAAATTTCACGTCAAAACATATAGGCTGGTATCTAAACCCCAAAAATCTAACGGACGAGCAAATACATTACATGAAAACCTCCTCAACTTCCAATTCTTGGAAATTTGATGATGAGGGAAATTTAGATTCCCCCTCAGCCTACTAGAAAAATATCTATTTTATATTTAGCACCTCTTTTATCCAATGGGAAAAACTATATCTCAGTCGTACGGAGTCGTCAATAGGATTAAAAGGATTATTGACGAATTTTAAAAGTTCTGTTTCATTAAGCGTATCGTAATTCAGCACATAGAAATTTTTAGGCGTATAAAAATCGTATTTAACAACGCTTGCGTTCGTTGTAATAATCTTTTTCTGATATTTTAGTCCTTCAAAGATTCGAAAGGAAAGACCTTTATGGTCACTAATAACAAAATCTACAATGACCTTCGCCTGTTCGACTCTTTGTAAATACTCCTCAAAAGGAACTAAATCAATCAGACATTCAATACCTCGCCGCTCATACTCAGGCATGCGATCCACGTCTTTGGGCAGAAACACAATCTGAAACTTAACGTTTCCCAAACAACGCTTAGCCAAGTCAAAAAATCTCAATAACAGCTCTTCTCTGGTTTCATTATAAAAACCTAGAAAGTATAAATCATAGACTGGATCTCTACCTTCTCCTCCATCATCGTCAAAATAAAAATTATGGGAAAGACAGGTTTTTACTTTTCCGTCCGATATTAAATCTTCCTCATCAAATACATAGAATCGGTCAAATAACGGTATCCGATCATAAATAGAAGGGTTTCGTCCTAGACCATCATAATGGTAAGAAACTATGAAATTAGATTTCTCCTTGGCTTTGAGCAATACATCTTCATGAAAAAAATCGGCCCGCATTACCAAACAATAATCAAATTGATCATACATATCAATTTCTTTAACCAAACATTCCGCTGTATGAATCTCCTTTAGTTTTTTCTTATAATTTGTGTTGCCGTCTAATACTTTTCGGAATAGGTTAGACAATCGTTGTGAGATGTTTTTATATCTAAACTTAACGGAGTTATGAAGGATTGTGGTGACCTCAAAGCCCAGTTGCTTTAAATTCCTCTCTATCAACACATACAATCTATAATCATCAGGAACGAGAAGTAGGATTTTCTTTTTCATCAAAGGAACTCTATCATTTATTATTAATATGCTAACTTAATAAAAAAACTCATTAATGCAATTAGTAAAGCCAATAGGGCTCAGCCTAAACCCATCATATATTATTTGAGATAATGGTGATTTTGAAAAAAAAGATTAGTTTTGCAACCATACCAAACTATATTTTATAATGTTAAAAAAGTATTTTTTATTTACGCTACCGATTTTATTTTTCATGTCCTCTTGTAATAAGGAAACGCTTCCAATTGATAATAAGAAAATAGAGAACCAGTTACCCATCGACAACAGTAAGAATGAATTTCGCTATTATAAAGAGCCCAAACAAGATTTATCGAACGCACATTCAGAAAATGTATCGTCTGTAAATATATCAACTCAAACCAGTACAGCAGGTTGTACCGTTGAAAAACGAACGCAATCGGCGACATTTGATAAGCTGGCCCTATTGGATCCAACGTCTGAAATAATGTATATCGGATCACTCTTAAATGGAGAATCAATCCAAGAAGGTGCGTACGCTCCGTTCTTTTTACCTTCTACTCATCAAATGAAACCTGTTACTTTTTCAGTTTCCATACAAGGATCGACAGGTGTCATAGCTAAAACCATTACACCTACGTTATCAAATTTTAGAATAGCGATGCAGGATATAACCAACGCCACGATTAACGGACAACAACCAGCAAACTTCACGTTTGAATTAACCCAGGCTAGATCAAAATCAGAAATAGAAATGAGTGTTGGAGCGAATTTAAAGTTCGGTAGCATTTTCAATTCCTTTGCAAACTTCAAGGAAAGTACAACTTCAACAAAAAACTATTATCTATTAAAGATGTTTCAGAAATTTTTTTCTGCCGATATTGATATTCCATCAGATGGCAATTTATTCACCAAACCTGCCGATTTCCAAGGTCCGGTTGCTCCTATATACATATCGTCGATAGACTATGGAAGAAGCGCATATCTTTTGCTAGAAAGTTCTTATGATTCGGCTAGCGTGCACAAATCTCTGTCTGCTTCTTTTTCTTATTGGAAAATTGGAGGCGGCACAGACCTAAGTCAAGATCAAAGAAAGGTTATGGAAGATCTAAGAATCAGTGGAACCGTAATTGGCGGTTCTTCAAATGAAGCTGTAAAAACTATCAACGGAATTGAAGGTTTCAAGGATTATGTAATAAACAGTGGTAACCTTACCTCAGATTCCAGAGGAGAGATTATTGCTTACAGACTTAGGAATGCCAAGAATCACGGCATCTATAAAACAATGATTAATGGTGATTATTATTTAAGAGATTGTTCCTCCTTACTGTTACCGCTTCGACGCTACTATAATGGATTAGAGCACCTTTACACTACACGACCTCAAGATGAGCTGCTCTCGGGATATGTCTTCGAAACAAACGAAGGTCATCTTTACAGGTCGCAAGTTCCTAATACCGTCCCCTTCCACCGATATTATAATGGTTATGATCACTATTATGTCCATGAGCTAGGTAATTATGTAGGGTACAAATACGAGGGTATAGAAGGTTATTTATATAAAGAACAAGTCGCTGGTGCTGTACCATTGCACAGATACTATAACGGGAAGGATCACTTTTACACTAAATATAAAGGAAATATTACGGGATACGTATATGAACGAATTGCTGGGTATGTAATACCTTAAACTCTTTATTTCCATTATTCATCCTTATTTGAGGACGTCCAAAAAGGATGTCCTCATTGTATCTGTGAATTTGGATCCGTTTACATTTTTGTAAAAAATGGATATATGAATATGTAAACCAATAATGACTATCAAAGGCAGACACGTCAACTATCTTCATTCAATCCCTTGTTCTCGCCCTGAAAAGACATAGCAGCAGAGACGAAATGTTATGCTGATTAGTGATTCCGACTACCGATGGTGGTCCATTAGAACGAAAGGTGTCGTTCTAAGCACTTTCTTCCATTGGTTTTATGCAACTTCCTTTCCAACGATATTGAATTTTCTCTAAAGCCGGCATGAGGCATTTAGCTAAACGTTCTGATCAGCTTGGATGTGTACACGTTTACACAATGTGACCAATCTGCATTTTGGAAAAGCTCACGAAAACAGTATCTTTACCCCTAGCAAACGTAACCAGTCTTACGGATATAATTCAGATGAAAATTGTCAAATTCTTAGGGGGGCTTGGAAACCAAATGTTCCAATATGCATTCTATCTTACCCTACAAAATAAGTTTAAAAAGGTCAAAGCAGATCTAACAGATTTCGAAACCTATCCACTTCACAATGGCTTTGAACTGAACAGCATTTTCGGTATCGAGTTAGATACCGTGTCCAAGTTTGAACTAAATCTCTATCTTCCACACAACCGAAAATGGATATGGCGTAAGCTAAGGCGATTATACCGTACCAAACACGCCTATATGGAAGAAACCATGTCGTTTGCTTATGACAAGGCAATCTTTAGCGATACACAAAACCGTTACTATTGGGGGTATTGGCAAGATGTTGATTATGTCAACATGGTTGCGCAGGAGCTTCGCGAGCATTTCCGCTTCCCAGTTCTTAACGACTCGAAAAACAAGGAGCTTCTCCGTCATATTCGACAGCATACCACCGTAGCGCTCCACGTGCGTCGAGGAGATTATTTAAATGAAGTAAATACCCATCTCGGAAGCGTCTGCGATACGGCCTATTACGAGAGAGCCATCGCTTATATCCTTGAAAAGGTAGCTTCCCCCCTATTTGTCGTGTTTTCCAACGACATTCCCTGGTGCCAAGAAACTTTCGCGCATATCGATGCAGTTTTTGTCGACTGGAATACAGACCGGCAGAGCTATATAGATATGCAATTAATGAGTTTGTGCAACCATAATATTATCGCAAATAGTAGTTTTAGTTGGTGGGGGGCTTGGCTCAATAGCAATACCGACAAAATCGTGGTATCCCCCAATAAATGGATCAACACCGAACGCGAGAACAGTGATGGTCGGGGGCTTATTTTAGATAGTTTTGTCACCTTTTAGAAGCTGCCACGCTAAATAACTAAAGGCCTACCGGCACAATCACTTCCGTCCAAGAGAAAGTAGATTCGACAATTGCATTGACATCTTTTTCCCTCTACTTTACGCTCTTTTAAGAAAAATAACCTATATTAGACGTTCATTACGATCGTACATCGTACGATGCAGATCATATATTGGCTGTTCGGGGCTTCTTCCCTAAAGTCAACCATAGTGAAAAGCGTTATATAAGCTGTTTATCCGATAGGACTATTGCATACGCAATGAAATGGGTCTCCGATATCCATCACGCAGCCATATAACGCCAATGATTGCGTAAACATGTCCAACGAGAATAAAAATAAAATCACCGTTTTTATGGCTGCTTACAATGCAGCTCCTTACATTGCCACGTCGATTGAAAGCGTGCTTAGGCAATCTTATCCGCATTTTGAGTTATTGATCGTAGACGATGGTTCTACGGACAATACGACCCAAATTGTACGAAGTTATGATGATCCCCGGATTCGGTTGATTGAAAATGGCGAAAACAAAGGGCTTCCTTTCACCCGAAATGTCGCGCTCTCAGAAGCTAAAGGAGAATTCATGGCAGTGCTCGACAGTGATGACATTGCTTTTCCGAACAGGTTGGAAACACAACTTCAACACTTTCTAGACCGATCTAAATTAGCGGTATTGGGAGCTTGTGCCTATATTATAGATGAGGAGGGTAATCGCACAGACCAAAAGATGGTGCCGATCTGCGAGTCTGAAAAACTTCATGCCGGGCTCTTGTTCTACAACTCGTTCGTCCACTCTACTGTCATGATGCGCACGGCCGCTTTTAGAGAGATGGGGGGATATCCCAATCACCCCGTTGCCCAAGACTATGGGTTGTTTTCGCGGATAGCATTAAAATACGAAGTGGACAACATTCCCGAATATCTCGGTGAATATCGCATACACGACAGCAATATCACCGATCGGAAAAGACATCTCGCCGAAACACAGCTACGGGCCATCCTATTTTATCAGCTAGACAAATTACTTCCTAATACGGATCATATCGATCCAGATATACTCCGTGCGCCGGTTATCGGCAGCAAATATTCACCTCAAGAATATTACGCACTCTACAGAGAAATCATTCTTCAAAACCGTAAACGAAAACAATACCCCACCCTGGAGCTGGAGCAAATCCTTTACAACAATTGGTATATGATTGTAATGGAGAAAGGGAAATCCAAGACACTCCCTCTTCTCTTACGAACTCCCGTATTCAATCGGTCCCACGCCACAGCTAAACATATCCGAAAAGCATTCAAACAATCGCTCCGATATATACTGGGAATCCGTCCGTAGTCCTAGAGCCCCACCAAACAGTGCCATTTTTCTTTTAAATGTCGATCAATTTTTTTTTATTCCTAAATAAAAAACTGACACAAAATAACCTTATTTTAGCTACACAAATTTTTGTCAATTATTAATTGAAGAGTATGAATGGAGCGTCGCATTGCATGATATATTATGCCTAAAATTACTGTATTCATGGCGGCCTATAACGCTGCCTCATTTATTTCGGAAGCGATTCAAAGTGTACTTAACCAAACCTTCACTGATTTTGAATTATTGATCGTAAACGATGGATCTACCGATAATACAACCGAAATAGTCCGAAGTTTTCAGGATCCAAGAATCCGCTTGATTGAAAATGAAAGAAACAAAGGGCTCGCCTTTACACGAAACGTGGCACTACAAAAGGCCAAAGGAGAGTTTTTGGCAGTACTCGACAGTGATGATATCGCATTCCCAAATAGGTTGGAAATACAATTGCAACACTTTTTAAGCCGGTCCAAATTAGCTGTTTTAGGCGGATACGCCTACGTTATCGATAAGCTGGGGCAGCGGACGGGTCAAGAGATGCTCCCGATATGCGGTACAGAAAAGTTACATGCTGGCCTATTGTTCTATAACTCCTTCGTACATTCTACTGTTATGTTGCGTATGTCCGCTTTCTTGGAGGTGGGTGGGTATCCATCTTACTTTGCCGCCGAAGATTATGGTCTTCTCTCCAGAATAGCATTGGAACAGGAGGTCGATAATATTCCCGAATATCTCGTAGAGTACAGGCTACATGACAATAATATTTCCATCCAAAAGAAAGATATACTTGAAGCACAACACACCGCCATCCTGTTGTACCAACTAAACAGATTGTTGCCTAATGCCTGTGATACCGAATCCGATATATTACTCACTCCGGTACTCGGAAGTAAATACTCATTGAAAGAGTACTACACACTTTATCGGGAAATTATCCTGCAAAACAGAAATCATAAGCAATATCCAGTAGAAGAACTGGAACGTATCTTTTTCAACAATTGGTATGCCATTACGATGGAAAAAGGAAAATCCGCCACACTGCCCTATTTTCTTCACACACCAGTGTTCAACCCGCGATACGTTACCGCCAAACAAATTCGAAAAGCGTTCAAACAATCATTGAAATATTTGCTAGGAATTCGCAGATCATAAGAAGGTCTACGAGCACTTATGTATAAACGTAGACACGTCCCCGCTTTGAACTCCTGATCGTCGACGATGGCTCTCCAGATAATGCGCCCCAAATTGTCTGGAGTTTCGATGACGACCTTCTGTGAATACAATAGATTCTTCATGAAAATCGACATACCAGCTCCATTTATTAAGAAAAAGAAACATGAATTAAAATAAATGCTTTATCTTGGCGCTTAAATGCAAACATTCCATTATTCTTGAGCAAATGCACACATCAAAGACCAAGTCAATATTCCCCTTAGCGCTAACAGTTGTTATTGCACTAACCTCCTGCGAGAAAAATACATTGAACGATCCCAAAACAACGAATCCTGAAACTACAGAACCAGAAACAAACACACCGACCGAGCTCAAGTTTTTGATCAAGAATCTATCTGACAACAAAAATACTACAGATGAGGAAGGATATGGAGATTACAACTTCTTGGGATTCGGCTATGATGTAACTGGCAAGCATTCACATAAGACTTCCATTAAAGAACCGGTAATTAATACCCCGTCATTTGCGCAGGATAATTCCGGTAGTTTCGATGTACTTCGTGTACTTAATTCGAGTTTCAAATCTATATATGCAACTGATGCGGAAAATTTTACTAAATGGTTAGCAGAGGGCACACCGAATATCGGCTATTTTAAAGGAAATATCACACATCCGTTCCCCGATACAGATCCACAGGAAGATCAATACATCTATGGTCTGTATGATTCGTATATAAAATACAGACGTCTCACACTATATGGCAGGAATAGTCAACTAATACCCTATTTAACCACAGACTTTCAAGCGGACAGTAAATCATTGGAACCAGCGGAACTTGTCAAAAAATATGGCACCCACGTCTTACTTTCTTTGTTTACAGGAGCAAAGTTTAGTTTAGATTACCGAGCCGAATATACGGGAACGGAGCGACGTAATGCAGTAGAAAGCAGCTTTCGAGTAGCTTTAAACGATTGTTTTGGATTATTCTCCGGCTTCCTTGATCCAATAGACTCCACAGCGTTCAAGGACGTTACTAATCCGACAATAGCTTTCGAAGCGATTGGCGGTGATCCATCGAAAATTTTCGTAGACAAGACCTCCATTTCAAAACCTAAAGTTGACAGAACAGAATGGGCGAAAACGATAAGTGAGGATAACGCTCGATTCGTTTACATTAACGGCTTAGAAAATCTATTACCGATCTTTGATCTAATTGAAGATGCTGAGAAAAAACAAGAAGTGGAGGCTTATATAGACGAATACACCAAAACAAGCGCGCTTACGCTGTAGTTATTCGATCATATCGGTTCGGCGTGTATTTCGTGTCCAAAGCCATTCACATCCGTGTCTTCACCCTTAATAAGGGCAATATTAGATTTTTCTGAACGCCAAATTGTTAGCACCTGCTCTTCTTTGAGCTTTGATTTGAAAAGCTTCAATAACTCGTCATGGACGGGTCCATCTGTTATATGATATTTTGCTTCTCCATACAATTCCGTAATATAAGAATCAAGCAGTTCCACTTCCCGATCTCCAATCTCCGCATTAGGTCTTCTATAATCAAACGAATCAAATCTCACGCTAAGCCGGGAGGATAATACATCATCTCGTAAACGGGTTAATATCTGAAATGAATAGTCTTCCATCCCGTTGTTCGTATACCCAATCATCTTGTTGAGATTTTCGTCCGATCGATCCCAATTAATATTTAAAAAATCACCATCTGCAAAAATCTCCGTTACAGCAGAATCCTGCACAACAAGCTGTCCGTCCTTATAACCGTACAAAAACGTCTTATAGTTTCCCGGCAAATAAAAATAGTGACTCCATTCGATCCTGAATTGAGAATTAATCGTACCATTTTTTTCTAGAAGATGTACCCCATCTTCATTTCCTTCTACCTGCCATATCAAAGAATCCAAAGCGTCAGCATAACGTAACAAAATAGCAAATCCTCCATTAGGCCCCGTATAAGTACTGTCCTCTAAGCTAAACCCCACCTGCTCATAAATATGTCCCTCACTCTTATCAGTTGTCAATATTAGGGGTAACACGTGGATTTCTTCTTCTGGTTCTGGATCGATTTCATCGTCTGGCAATACTACATTATCATCCTTGTCAGAACAACTTCCAAACAACAGTGCGGACATCACCAAAAAGCAAATCTTTTTTAACATACAAATCAGGACTAGAATAGGAGTAAATATAAAAAACATTTCAACCAATCATTAATCTTTTACCGTTAATCTCAGTCAGATTATCAATAAATCAAAAATCTATGTATAAACTATTCACTTTTTTAGCCGCTAGTATTTTATTATTCTTGGGATCATGTGCTGCATTGAGACATGGAGATATGAGTTTGATCAGTTTGGGAATGCCAAAGGAAACAGTTGTTAAACGAATCGGAAAACCCAACATGGTCGTCATGGCGCAAGTTACGGAAGACGGGCCACTCGAGGTATACGAGTATATGCCTATTGAACGCAACTCATATACGGATACCTTTGAACCACGCCCTATATGGGTGTATTTCCTCAACGGAGAAGTGATCGAATGGGGTCCCGGAGAGGATTGGCAAATTGATAACGCGTTTACCAAACGTATGTTGGAGAGATATCATAATCGTAAAAGGCCACGATAGACGTGAATAAAGATTAATCCTAAAGAAACCGCAGATTAACTCAATATAAAATAAATTTTATATCAGACTTTTTTTGAGAGTACAGAACGCTCGCTAAATTGACCGTGGCAACTTTTCCAAATGAAAGTCTGTTTTTAGGAAGTGACCACCCTAGTTTGTGCAAAACAAACTTTCATTTGGAGCGATCAAACGTCCAATTTTTTAAATGACCGCGGTCATTTCGAGACATTTATGCACAAAAAAGCCGGCATCCTAAGACGCCGGCTCAACCATTAAACTATAAAATGAGAATTACTCGCTTTTCCTGAAAGTTAAATCCGCTATAGCCTTCTTGATTCGCATGCCGTTCTGGAACAGCACACGTTTGCGGTGGATATTGGCAGCAGTCACGTCTTCTGCCGTGTCACTGCCAATACTGCCCGTCCCTAAGCGGAAGGAACCCAGACTGCCCAAACGGACGATGTAGCCTTGCGAGATGTTACGCGGGATTTCCCGTACCAAGCTGTACAATACCGCCATAACATCCGATTCCGTGACGGACGAAGCATGGGAGATGTCGGAAGCCAGATCTTCCAAAGTGATCTCACCGCTTCTTACCGGACGTGCATAGAACTTCTTAGGGGCAGCCGCATCCTGCGGGTTGCTGATTTCCTGTACATTGAATTTAATTGCCATAATACTTACGTTTAAAAATTTAAAAAATGTTTGTCGGTAGGGTTCACTGCTCCGTCGGCGAGCTCTTTCCGTTGGACGTTCCCGTTACCTTGTCTTCTTGTTCGTCTCCTCGCGAGTGGATGAATGAACAGCACAAACATAAATCTTCCTCCAAATCTCTTTGTCCGAAATGGCCGGAAAAGGCCGAAATGGTAGTAAATGTCCGGATATGACCGAAATGTCCGGATTTGGCACTTCAGCTCAATCCAGAGTTAACGGTGATAAGAATTAAACGATGTGGGATTACTCTTTTTCCTTCTCCAGCCAAGCTAAAAAAGACTCCACCTCGGTCTTCGAAACAAACACATCGGCTGGGTATCCTTCCGACAGCTGGAGTGTAATACCCTTATCTGCATTGGGATGATAGCCCACGATAATCGAACGGCTAATAACACAGTTGCGGTTAACCTTTCTATACTGGAAATCATCTAGATGCTCATGGAGCTTTTTCAACGACAGATTGTTCTCGTAGTATTGTTCTGGCGAATTATAAACTTTATTTATGCCATCCTGATGGGTAATGAGTTTCACTGCAATATCTTTTAGAAAAACCTTCTGACCATCTACGACAGCAATTAACGGATTATCTGAGATCTTGTTTTCCATCGCTGTTGGTTCATCTCCCTCCTCTCCATTTTCGTTTTCTCTCGTTTTAACTTTTTCTAACGATGCGTAATACTCATCTTTCAAAGATAACAGTGCGCAACAAAGCCCACAGACAATAGGAAGTATCAACGAATACGGCACCTGGAATACATTTCGCTTCATCCGCAGGAGGCTGCGGTCGGTTATTTGGATATACATACGGTCATAACACTCCATAAAAAACATCGCAGACGCGATGATCATCACTGTAATAACATACATGCGTATATGGAAATTGTTTTTCCAGCGTTCTTTCCCATCAAAGTATTTTGTACACCCATAAATCCACTCCACAACCATCACAATCAGCACCAATGACCAAAATACATCAATGAAATAATCCGGTTTCGCGACGACATGTTGCCCCAGCTTCCAGCCCTCGCCAATGCGATGCCCCACTAAAGGCATCATAAAAGCGACAGCACAGGAAACACCGAGACGGCTCCACCATCTGCGTGTTTCAACCTTGTCAGGTTGTGTTTCTTCCTGCTGTTTTTCTAACGATGTATCCGCCATAAAGTAGCCCTTTCATAATTTGTCGTGTTTAATATTTCTTTTAGGTATGATAATTATATAAAAATCCGATCAGAAAAACAAATCAAATCGCGGCAATTCACATTTTTTCATTTCAAATCATAGCTATCGGCCAAAAAATACGGAAAGAAACGAAAGCCTTATTTTCTTTGCTTTTGAGGATACGATAAAGTATGTAAACTAACGATATACGGAACGTACCGGGGTTCGGAACCATCCTCCCGATGGTAAAGTCCTCCACGAGGTAGCCACAGGCAGTGAGACCAGCTACTGTTATCCGCCGGTACGTAGATAGGGTGATCGGATGTGGTGGACAAAGGGACGCGGGTACAGCGATAAAGTGCAAAAAAGCCCAATGGGCAGGGGGAGCCAAGGCCGCTCCGCTGAACAGTAGGCAAATGGATGAGGGTAAAAAAATGGATGCAATGAACAGTAAAGGCACAGCAAAAACGAGAACAACAGATTTCCTCCACAGCATTGGAGAACTGCAGCTGTATATACAGATTAGACTGTACGCCCTGTTCTTGCGGATATCCATGGCGGTTCCATTAGTGAGCGCAATTCTCTTTCTGCAACTGCCCCCTTGTCGGATTGTCTTAGCCCAGCAGAGAGTCGTTAAGCGATTTTATTACCCACGTAAGTTTGCACCCTTCACGGGTAGCTAGGTCTTTTGGCTTCAAGGAAGCCGATAGACCAACAAACAGGATTCCTCGACCGCATCACTGTGAGGCAAAACCGGGGTGCAGATAAAAAATTATGTCATGAAAAAAATCGTGATTCTACTTACAGCGATACTAGGTGTCGCGTTTGTAGCGGTGGCTTTTAATAAGGCTGTCGAGAAAGAAATTGAAAAAGTAGTTCTTACGGACACTTATTTCGAATTTGTAGGAGCTCCCGGAGAAGAGGGTGATCCATCAAAATGGGAAGCCACGAATGACGCCAGCGGCTGCAGCGGTCAAGATCGAGCCTGTAAAATACAGGTAAAGTCGAGCTTCCTTCAGGAAATGGATGGAGAAACGCATATTAATACCGATATGCTACCTGAATTGCCAACGGCATTGAGTCCCGATGGAGTAAATTTAGTTCCGTCACCGAATGCTGCCGGAACTTCTCCTACACAACCGATAGTACCTAATCAGATCTATAATCAGGATTAGGGCTAGAGTAGGAAAATGGAGAAGCATTGTACAACAGAACAATACTTCTCCATTTTTAATTACAGCAGCAAAAAAACTGTTTTGGCCTTTTATCAAAAGTTCCCTTTTTAATTCTGGAGCATACCGCTTAATGCTATCACATCAGTTGGTAATGGCCGAGCATACTTGCTTTCATTAGGCAACAATAGATATTCCTCTCCATTAACATATCTTTTCAGAAGAATATTTCGACCTTCCTTGTTCAAGCGCTTTACGTCCATCCATCGTAAACTACGCATCACTAACTCCTTCCTCCTTTCCACTAAAACCATATCCAATGCCTCTTGCTGGGTCATTTCCATATTTAGGGCAGGTCTTATTCCATTGCTATACCGATGAGTGCGTAGCCAATCTATTAATTCCAAGCCCTCACGGACAAAATTCTCCCGAACCATACATTCAGCCCTAACTAACATCATCTCTGCCGTTGATATTCCAGTAAAATATTGGGAACTACTCTGTGAATAGTTTCCTCTCATAGCCGCTCCATTAGCGGTGTTCCTAAAGAAAACTCTACGTCTTAGATCCGTATCGTCGTAAGAATAGATCAACATTGTGTCTATAACAGCATATGTTGGACTTACAGCGAAATAAAAACTACCGATAACCGTTGAAAATATAACTTCCTTATTAAATATGTTAAATGGATTTACCGAGCTTGTAGGAGCAGGTATGTTTATATCTGTGTTAAAATTCATTAATTCGTTATTAAGCTGCAGACAGGAATCCGCATAGAGGCCTGCGGTTTCATATTGCCTCATTGATAAATATGTTCTTGCGAGCAGCCCATAAGCAGCGGCTTTTGAAGGAGTGACCGGTACCTCGGCTATGTTCGGCAAATATTTTATCGCATCATTTAAATCCCCAATTATCTGTTGGTATGTATCCTTCACACTTTTCCTTACCGAAGGTTCATTGACGTCAGGATTTGTTTTTATAACCATACCCAGATCATTGCCCGCTGTTGATTCATCATACGCTTTCCCCCAGATCCATATTCCCTGAAGGAATGCATTCGACCGAAAGACCAAGGCAGCAGCTCTAGCTCTGGCCCATCTAACTTCCTGTTTCTCTTCAGCGGACATTTTCTCCAGTGCCTCCAGACAGACATTCGCATAAAAAACGGTTTCGTAGGTTGTTCCCCAAGGGCTCGAAGCCTGCCCATAATCCGTCTCTTTCCAAATGTAAGTATCCCTTGATGAATTTTTTGTTATCCGATCGTATACTTGATCGGGAATATAAATATCATCGGCAGACGCTTCCCCGAGACAAGGACTTCTGAAGTTCATAATCTGTGTATTATTAAGAATGGCTTCAACATCTTCGATTGTTGAAACCGTCGCGTAGTTATTCGATGACTTGAGGTCTAAAAAACTATCACAACCAGCCATAAAAACCATAATTGTAGCAATAGTTATAGCAACAATCATTTTTTTATTATACAATCTATTTTTCATTTTCATCTTAATTTGTTGCTTAGAGATTAATTCGTCCACCTACCGAAAATGACATCCTGTTGTCCAACACCTCCGTACGATCCTTTCTCCATAAATGTCCCAAATCGCTTATGTTAACAAACACATTGATTACGGGCCACCCCTGCCTCCACCTTGACGTTGGAATTCTATAATCGACATTTATAAATTCAAGATAAATATGATCTCCTCTTGAAACGGTCGGTGTCGAGTATCTATAAAACCTTTCCCTGTTTTCGTTCAACGGATAGGTCATCGATGGAACCGTTGTGAGTTCTTCATCTCCTAGATTCTTCCATCTCTTTGCGTAATCGGGGTGACCTACACCTTGTGTCAGCAGTTGGCTATAAGCGACCGTTGATCTTCGATAGTAATATCCCAATCGATAAGAAAGCAATGCTGTCAGAGAAAATCCTCTATAGGAAAAGGAATTCGACAAACTCCCTTGATAAACCGGTGTTGAAGAACCGTGATAGACCACATTTTTATCAATCCCCTGAACACTTACTTCATTGAATATTTTTTGATAGTCTACACTTATATCATCCTCAAGATAACCTTGAGGATTACCTTCCCCATCAAGCCCACCCCAACGATAACTTGCCAAAGAATAAAGAGGTCTGCCAACTACGGGTGTAATGGAAGTCCCGTTCCCAATGAGACTGCCTAGTCTGGAAGCCTCTGTTATATGATAGGCAGCTGTACGGTTCCTAACGATATTAAAAATATAAGTTGTCCTCCAGCCTAATGCCCGGTTGAGATTTACCGACGTCAGTCTTAAATCAATCCCCTTTCCGATCATGTCGGCACTATTCATGATTACAGTAGTATAATTTCCACGCACCGTATAGTCATAAAGTGTAGGTGCGTATAAGTCCGTACCTTTCTTCCTATAGAATTCCAGAGAACCCGACAACCTCCCTTTCGCGATAGCGAAATCAAGTCCGATATTCAACATCCCTACCTTCTCCCAGCGAAGTTGATTATTTGGCACCTCGGAGATTACAGCATGTGGAAGCAATGTCGTTATACCATTTGGATTCGCATAGGATATTATTGATTGGGACGTTTTTGTGGGATCAAGATTTCCACTATAACCGAAAGTACTACGAAGGGAAAGTCTGTCCATCCACGGTACATCAAAGAATTCCTCCTCATGCACATGCCAAGATAGACCTGCTGACCATAAGGGGTTCCACTTGTCATTTGCCTTTAAGCCAAAAATATTTGAAGCATCCTTACGCGTACTGAAACTAGCTGTGTAACGCTGATTGAAGGTATAGGCCACATTTCCAAAAAACGAAACGAATCTGTTTACCTGTAGATACTCATTTGCATTGCCCCCTAATACCCGCATTTCTCCGGTAACCAAAGTCGGGTAGGCATTGACGAAATCTACCTGCTGTGACTGATATGGATCTGGATTATATCCGTAAACGGGTTGCTGCGGCACATAGTTTTCATTAGTCTGTCTAATTTCGCTGCCTACAAGCGCAACAACCTCATGCCGGTCCCATTTTTTATTAAAATCAGCTTGAAACCTTGCGTTTTGTGTCCATAGGGAACTCGTACTTCGGCTAAACATTCCTCCCAAGGGAACTATTCTTTTAACCGTCCCCTTATCATAATCAATCTGACTGTACTGGTTGATAAGATTCCGCATTTTGTATGATCCGACTTCATCATGCAGTTCGCTTTCTCCTCGCTGTCTTTGATATTGATACATGGCGGTAAATTTGAGGAATGGGAACATCCGGTAATGAAATCCGATGTTGGCCATAATATCCTCTCTTGTATCTTTATTGGAGGAATACCTGTAGTCGTTTAAAGGATAATAATTCCAATCAAGTAGCATCCCCTGTCCCACAGTGTCTATATAATCTTGCCTCAGGTAGCTATAGACGGGAAGTGCGTTTCCTGCCTCATCGGCAAATGATAGATATGGTACATTTTTTCCATTTACCTTGACGCTGTTAAACGCCGGACGTTGCTTCCCTCCCGATTTGGCGTAAGTATAATAAGCACCCACATCAAGCTTGATTTTTTCGTTAACCGTATAGTTATGCTGTGTCCGAAGGTTTATTTTCACATCCTCATTCCCCAGCTCGCTTTCCCGGTTCTGATAGCCCAGTGAAAAAGCATACGTCATTTTCTTTTCTCCACCGCGGATGTTGGCAGAATACTGTTGCATCCGCGCCGGCTCGTAAAAGTACCTGTTATATTGGTTCCTGCTATCGGAAGCCTTTAGAACATCGATCATGCGCACGGAATCCTGACTTGAAAGGAGACCTCTAGCGCGGTCGTGGAATATATTCACGGCAGGGGTTATTGGTGTCTTTAGAATATCGCTCCATAAGAGGTCGGTATTATAAGCTCCCTGCTTATAAAAGAATTCTTCCGCTTCGATATATTCAGCAGGTGATAAGGCAGGAATTTTCCAAAGGTCAGTTTTTTGCGTTATTTGTGATATCGCATGCAGTTCGACTTTAGTACCTTGGTTCGCTCTTCCTTTTTTGGTGGTAATCACAATAACGCCATTCCCAGCCCGTGTACCCCATATGGATGCTGCTGCCGCGTCCTTCATTATGGTTATATTTTCCACATCATCAGGGTGAATGTTTTCGATGTCTCCTTCATAGGGGAAATTATCGACTATGATAAGCGGATCCAGCGGACCGTTAATAGTACTTACTCCGCGTACGCTAAGATTGTGTTTTCGTCGATCCGTGGAACTATTGAAGGTCACGCCGGAAACCATGCCATCTAGACGTTCCAGTATATTTGTCCCTACCTGTAAAGCAATTTCGTCTGCATTTAGCACTTCAAAGGAACCCGTTGCCCTTTCTTTGGGAATACTTTGATAGCCGGTGTTTACCTCAATATTTTCTATTAGATAGGAAAGCCGTTTTACCTCAATGAAATGAGGCCCAATATTATCGAATGGGTAATGTAACGTTTCAATACCCGTTCCTGTAATAATCAATGCTCCTTTAGTAGAATCCACTTGTAGTTCAAAGCTACCGTCATCGTTAGAGGAGGACACCGGAAGGTTCGTATTAGCAATCCTCAACGTTACTATGACCCCTTGTCCTTTTCCGTCGGTTACCTGTCCTTTCAGGATTGACTGCGCCATAGCATCATCCATTGTTGTTAACAATCCGATTACGTAAGCAAAAAAACCTATTTTCTTTGCTTGATCTATCATATTATAAAGAGACATCGTTGTAAGAATTTTGGAGTTTTACTTTATGAAAAAAAACGTATGGGATTGGCTGAACACTCAACTTATGGGATAGGCCGCTGTTTTCTAAAAAGCGCTGGATTGTTTCTAAGTCAAGCTTGTCAGCAGGGTCTGGCAGTTTAAATGTTATCCGTTTCCGTGCAAGTTCATTATCAACAATAATGGGAACTTCGGAAATCTTGTTTAACATTCGAACCAAATATCCTACGGATACTGCTTTTTCAGAAGTTTGGCCTAGTTTTTCAGAAACATCCGTGAGTTGGCATACCTGTTCTTCGCGCGTTTGACGCTTTACCATGACTCCAAATGTATGCACCAAGTCTGAACGCATCACCGTTTTGAGTAAGTCGATCGAGTCGGAATCGAATATAAGTTCGTAACAATATTTACTGCTATAATTTGCAGGAGATTTATATTGGTGTATAAATGTGTTATCAACTGACGCATCGAAAATAAAGCGGCTGACATTTACATCTTCTAGTATATCGGCAAACGCATATTGATAGAGAAAGTTCAAAGGTGTGTTTAAATAATACATCCGTTGTTTCCTTCCTACACTATCGAATCCGTATCCTGTCCCTATTCCCTCTATATAAGCCGTCAACAGCGAAGAGGATTTCAGCTTATCTACTCCTATTTTATCCAGTTGTTCCATTAACGACTTACTCTTGTCGAATTCCAGATTATCCCGTTTCTGATGAAAGCTGACCTGCTTTCCATGTAATATCTTTTCCATATTATCTTTAGTTAGTTCCGCTGAACTGGAACTGGCCAATAGCTTTCCCTCTCCATTTAACCATATATAATGTGGCAGTAATCTATGAGGAAATAGATGTTGGAAAATAGAATCGTGGTTTATAAACGGAAGGTTGCTATCCAGTTCAAGCGATTCGAATGTGTTTTTTATCTTTGCTTCAGTATCACCACTTTGCACGCAATTCACCATCAAGAACTGCACTTTATCGTCGAACTGTCTTTGTAGAGCGGAGACTTTAGGAAACGATCTTAGGCAGCTTCCGCACCATGTAGCCCAAAAATCCAGTATAATCAGCTTTTTATTCCTATAGTCATCCAGTGTAATCGTGCCCTTACTATCGGGATGGTTCACGACCTGTAAAGGCAAATGCCGTAACTCCTCCGGTATGGTATCCCCTATTTGTAAAGGCTTAATCTCAATTTGCCCTTCAGCAGCCCGCGTTTCCGCGGACTGCGCCCAGGCTTCTGATAGATTAAACAACATGAAACAAATCAATGCCAACACAAAAGGCATTGATTTGTTCTTCATTGCCTCTAACCTTACCACTCTCCCACTTTTACTGTGCCGCTGATCTACGCCAGAGGTACATGCGTTTAGTAGGTCAGTAGTGGATCTCCAGTAGCTTCTTAGTAGATCTCCAGTACCTTTTCGGTACACTCCCCGTACACTAACGGTACACTCGTGGTACATTAACGGTACCTCAGCTATCTTACGCAAAAGTTGCGTAAATAGTACTACATCCTTACTGCATCTATACTTGATCCTCGCTTTAAGCGCGCCTAAAAAACGGTAAAAAAACCACCTGTTTCTTCGGGTGCTGTTCGGGTGTCCTTCGGGAGCGCTTCGAGTCCGCTTCGGGACTGGTTCGGGACACCTTCGGGACTCCTTCGGGTGAGCTTCGGCTGTTCTTCGGGTACTACCCGAACAGCACTCGAACACTTCCCGAACAGCACCCGAACAAGTGTCGAATAAATTCCGAGGATTTCTCGAAGAAACGTCGACAACCGGCCGAACGGTTGCCGAAGGCAATCCAAATGATTCGCCTCCTACTGGATGGGTTAAAATTTTTGATAATCGAGGTGGTTTTTCTTTTCGGAAACTAGCTCCTCCTTCGCGTTGGCTAAAGGCCAGTCCTCTCCCACCCTTGTAAAAATGTTTCATTTTTCATGGATTAATTAAACCTTAAAAGGAATGAAAGAGCTCGTTTCACTCGGTTTTCGAGGTTGTTTAAGGTGTGGACTAAGGCGCTTCGGCGATTTTTTCCTTTGCTAGCTCATCACTGTGCCTAAGCTGTACCTAGGCCACACAATTAGTAAAATTGATTTGATAGGAATGCGAATTTTGACGGTCTTCATATTGGTGTTAGTATATGGTTTTGCACCATCGCACTCTTGGTTTACGGCTTTAGATACTCCGGTTATTCGGGGTTTCTGATAATGTTCTTGTACTGTTGTTTTTTTGAGGTTTTCATTGCCTTTTAAGTTTATCATACCTAAAAAGCTTAGAGGAAGTTATATTATGCAGGCTCTCTCCGTACGCTCGACACCCCCTAGGAGAGGTAGAAACCGAAGTTTCTAAGCATGTGTACGGAGAGAGCCCACATTTGATATGACAAATATACAAATAGTGGGCATTTTCTCACCGCAGCTTTACATGCTTTAAGATTTCCTAGGTCTGTCGAGCAAAGCTTCTTAGTGCAAAAACACGATACATCACATCATCTAAATATGTGAATGTATAGGCAAATATAAATAAGCAGGATTAATAATGCAAATTAATTGAATAATTTTTAAGACAAAATAATTCGTGATTTTGAATATGGGAAATCACGAAGGAAACATTATTGGAAATAGGATTCAATTAATAATGGAAATCTTAGGTCTGGAGGTATCTGGCTTCGAAATGCTGACTAGTGTCTCTTCAAGTCACCTATATGCTATACTTAATGGTAATCGTAGACTTACAATGGAAGTAGCGAATCAAATAGGTGAAAAAATAGGCTTTGATGGGTGGAAAATACTCCATGTAAACTATGAAATACCATTATCTATCAGACAAAATTCAAATATCTTGCGTTTCTACAAAGAATACTCATCTGTTCCTGACTATTTTATTGACACCCGAGATGAAAGAAAAAAGTCCTATTTCGTCAAACAACTTGTTATATCCTCAAACTTTTTTAATGAGGAAAGATACGTGTGGGAAGTTAAAAATAAGACTAAAGAAGCAAATAGGAAATTCACAAGTAAAGAACTAAGCCAAATTTTGAAAAGCCTATATGAAAATAAATTTTTGAATAGACAAAAAAGACAATATAGAAATAAAAAAGGTGCTGTTTTAGAAAGGTTGGTTTGGGTTTATTATAAAGATTAGACCATTAAAAGAAGATTCGCAAACAGATTCCTAAGTCTTCTCAGCCGTAAGCTTTCGACCGAAAGCAATGTCTAAGAGGATATGCTCCAGCTTTTCATCACTCACGTTTAATTTTTATCTTTGTTTGCTACATAGCGATCTTTTCAGTTCGTTATGTTATCTTACGCATTATTGGAAGATAAAAGAAGAATAGTCATTCTGACCATAGAGATATAACCTTTACAGAAAGAATAATTAGTGACGTATATGGAAATTACTGCTGAATATAAAGATTGGATTACTGAGGTCAAGGCGAAAGTTCGTTCTTCTCAGATCAAGGCTGCTTTGGCAGCCAACTCAGAACTTATAAGGTTCTATTGGGAACTTGGTCAAATGATCAGTGAGAAACAAGTCAAATGGGGAGATAACTTGATTGACCTTGTAGCGAAAGAATTAAAATCAGAGTTTCCAGATATGAAGGGATTGTCTCGAAGTAACCTCTTTTATGCCCGCCAATTTTATATATTTTATCAGGACACAGAAAAGTCCAACGATTCGTTGGACAAATTATCCAACAATATGTTGGACAAAGTCCCTTGGGGACACAATATACTGATATTCAGCAGATCAAAGAGTATTATCGAAGCTTTATTCTATGTTCAACAGACGATAGAAAATGGCTGGAGCAGAGACATATTAGCACTACAAATAAAATCCAAATTGTACGAACGGACAGGAAAGGCAATTACAAATTTCACAACAACACTACCCGATACTAAATCCGAACTCGCACAACAAACACTCAAAGATCCTTATATTTTCGACTTTGTCAACATGACAGCAAGAAGTAAGGAAAAAGACATTGAAGAACAGTTGACACAAAACATACTACGGTTCTTGCTTGAGTTAGGCAAAGGATTTGCATTCATCGGCAGACAATATCGACTGGAATTAAGTGATAAAGAGTATTTCATCGATTTATTGTTTTACCATATCCCTATGCAATGTTATGTGGTCGTTGAATTAAAGAACAAAGATTTTCAGCCAGAATATGCTGGAAAACTTAATTTCTATCTGACACTGGTTGACAAGACACTCAAGCGTCCAACCGAAAATCCGACTATCGGTATATTACTCTGCCGAGATAAAAATAACCTTGAGGTTGAATATGCTCTACAAGATATAAACAAGCCAATGGGTGTTAGCGGATTTGAAATAACCGAAATATTGCCCGATGAACTAAAGAGCAGTCTTCCAACAATAGAAGAAATTGAAGAGCAATTGAAAATCGACGGCAATGGCGAAGACTGATTTACGTGAGATAGCCTTAAATACACCATTATGTAAACATTTATATAAAGTCTGATCTATAGAAACTACAGAAGTCCAATTGATATACAGATAAAGCTATTCGATAATTACGTATCATTTTTCAATCCGGGAAAACTTATGGGAGACCTTACCACGCAAGATCTAGAAAAAGACAATTATCGTGCCTACGCCCGGAATAAGCTGATAGCGGAGGCTTTTTATCTAACAGGGGATATCGAAAAGTATGGAAGCGGCTTTTTGCGCATCCGTCAAGAGATTTCCACCTATCCAACCATGAAACAGCCTGTTTTTGAAAACTTCCAACATGGGTTTAGGGTCATTGCCTATGCGCATAATATAGAAACTGTGGGAGAAACTGTGGGAGAAACTGTGGGAGAAACTGCAAAAGGAACCTCTGCTTTAGTACTCTCTTATATAAAGGACAATCCGCACATCAGGAGAGACGAACTCGCTGAAAAAACCCAGCTCTCCGTTAGGGGGGTCGAATACCAATTGGCAAAGTTGCGTCAAGCTAAGTTAATAGAAAGGATTGGCTCTACGAAAAGTGGATATTGGAAAATAATAGAGTGATTTCATGATAACTGCATTTCAAATAGCGAATTTCTTGGGGTTCAACTCCATGGAGGCAACACATTTAGCTGCTGTCGGGAACTTGTCAATAAGGAAGCGCGGATAAGCTGACGACCAATATAACGTTCAAAAATCAGCAAAACATACAATTTTCCTTTGGTGACAGTACAACCAACAGTATCGTGGAATACTTGTTAGGGATTCGTCGATAAAATTGATAATAGGCAATATTGACAGCTTAATATCAAATTTTCTATTTTAAACTGACAAAATGAATCGTTTTTGTTATCTTCAAGCCAAATCATAACGAATGGAATATGGTTTGCAGGAGAAAGAGAAACAGCAAAAAAGTTAAAAGAAATAACGACTATGTATTGGATTATATTTATTGGGATTGCGGTTATCAGTTGGATTGTGCAATCGAGGTTTAAGAACAAGTTTAAAAAATATTCAGAAACCCCCTTGAGTTCGGGACTTTCCGGCGCTGAAATTGCTCAGAAAATGCTCCATGAAAATGGGATCTACGACGTGAAGGTTCTTGTAGCTAACGAGGGCGGTCTGTCCGACCACTACAATCCGGCAAATAAGACGGTGAACCTCAGCAACGAAGTATACCATGGCCGTAGCGTAGCTGCTGCTGCCGTTGCGGCGCACGAAAGTGGTCACGCCGTACAACATGCGACTGCCTATTCCTGGTTACAGTTTCGTTCGGCGATGGTACCTGTTGTGAGTATAGCTTCTCGCCTAACTTCTTGGGTATTGATAGGTGGTGTTTTGTTAATGGCCTTTAGCGGGAATCCATGGATCTTAGCAGTTGGTGTGGGAGCGCTTTTCTTGACGACACTATTTGCCTTCGTGACCTTACCGGTAGAGTTCGACGCATCGGGCAGAGCACTGAAATGGCTGGAGTCAGCTAATGTTACACACAGCCGAGATGAACACGATGGCGCGAAAGACGCGTTGAAATGGGCCGCAATGACTTATGTGGTGGCAGCTTTGTCAGCACTGGTAACATTATTGTACTATGCTTATATCCTCTTCGCTAGAAGAGATTAATGATAAGATGGATATACACATAATAAAAAATGCGACTGACTCCGTCGCATTTTTTATTGTTTAATGGATTCCCCGTTGAATGATGAAATAAAATTCGACACTATTTTGTAACTTTGGCACTTAGCACATTTTAAGACGAGAAATAAAACATGTTTCAGAATTTACAGGATAAACTGGATAGAGCCTTTAAAGTATTAAAAGGGCAAGGAAGTATCACTGAAATAAACGTCGCGGAGACGATGAAAGAAATTCGCAAGGCATTGTTAGATGCCGATGTGAATTATAAAACAGCCAAAACATTTACCGACGAGGTCAAGCAAAAAGCGTTAGGTCAGAATGTACTCACCAGTATTTCGCCGGGGCAATTGCTGACTAAAATCATGAACGATGAACTGACTTCCCTTATGGGAGGAACAGTCACCGATCTGGATATAACACACAACCCTACGATTATACTGATCGCGGGTTTGAACGGTGCGGGTAAAACCACATTCTCCGGCAAGCTGGCTAACTATCTTCGTGACAAAAAGGGTAAGAAGCCGCTGTTAGTTGCAGGAGACGTTTATCGTCCGGCTGCGATTGACCAATTGCAAGTATTGGGTGAACAAGTGAACGTTCCTGTCTATGTCAATCGCGACTCCACCGACCCTATAGCTATTGCTATGGAAGGTGTAGCGGAAGCCAAACGCAATGGAAATAACATAGTTATTATTGATACAGCCGGACGGTTGGCCATCGACGAAGCTTTGATGACCGAAATAACGGCAGTGAAAGAGGCAACTCAACCGCATGAAATCCTGTTTGTGGTGGATGCTATGACGGGACAGGATGCTGTCAATACGGCTAAAGCGTTCAACGATCGTCTGGATTTCACGGGGGTAGTGCTGACGAAATTGGACGGTGACACACGTGGAGGTGCAGCGTTATCCATCAAATCCGTAGTCAATAAACCGATTAAGTTTATTGGTACCGGCGAGAAAATGGAAGCGCTAGATGTATTCCACCCAGACCGCATGGCCTCTCGTATCTTGGGGATGGGAGACGTAGTTTCTTTGGTTGAACGTGCACAACAGCAGTTTGATGAGAAAGAAGCGGCAGAGCTACAAAAGAAAATCCGGAAAAATAAATTTGACTTCAACGATTTCAAGTCCCAGATTCAACAAATTAAGAAAATGGGTAATATGAAGGACTTGATGGGAATGATCCCCGGAGTCGGCAAAGCCATTAAAGATGTAGAAATAGAGGACGATGCTTTCAAACCGATCGAAGCAATTATCGACTCTATGACGCCTTTTGAAAGAGAAAATCCAGATGCGATTGACACAAAACGCCGCATGCGTATAGCGAAAGGTTCAGGAACAGATATTAACGAGGTGAATAAGCTCATGAAGCAGTTTGCAGACATGCGTAAGGTCATGAAACAAATGTCTAATCCGGCTATGGCAGCGAAGATGATGCGTAATATGCCCAAAATGCCTGGAAAACCTTTTTAAAATAATATTTTGTAATTTTGCCTTATGGATGACCCCGCGCAGCTCTCGGAATATGGAAAGATACTATTAATAGCGATAGTAGGTATCCTTTTGGTGTGCGCAACCATTTTGTTGGCAAAAATACTATCGCCAAAGAAACCAAATCCTGAAAAACTAAGTACATACGAATGTGGTGAAGAGGCCACTGGAAACGCCTGGATACAGATAAACCCACGGTTTTATGTCATTGCTTTGGTCTTCCTACTATTTGATGTGGAACTGATTTTCGTATTTCCTTGGGCAACGGTTTTCGGGAGTAGGGAATTGGTCGCTGCCGATGGGCGTTGGGGATGGTTTACCTTAGTGGAAATGGGTATGTTTTTGGGTATCCTAGTCGTGGGATTGGTATATGTATGGAAACGGGGTGACATTTCGTGGATTAAACCCGCACATGTAGAACCTCGTGTTTCTGTAGGTATTCCAGCTACGGCCTACGAGCAATTGAATAACAAACAATATCACGTCCGTGACTATAAGGCAGCAGTTCTTGAGGATACTGCTGATACAGGTGTAAAAGTGGCTCGCAGTGGAGGGTTGGCATTTCGGCCAAAATTCAAGAAGTCAAATTGATTAAAACATGGATGCAGCACAAAATGGAGGGGTAATCATCGCTAAGATGGACGATTTGCTGAATTGGGCAAGGTTATCGTCTATGTGGCCGGTGAGTTTCGGGATCGCTTGTTGTGCGATCGAGATGATGGGCGCTATGGCTTCGACCTATGACCTAGATCGCTTAGGCGTGTTTCCGCGTCCATCTCCTAGGCAATCGGATGTAATGATCATTGCGGGCACCGTGACCTTCAAGATGGCCGATAGGATAAAAAAACTCTACGAACAAATGCCAGACCCCAAATATGTCATATCGATGGGTTCCTGTTCAAATTGCGGCGGTCCGTATTGGCAACACGGCTATCACGTGGTAAAAGGTGTAGACAAGATTATTCCTGTAGATGTATATGTACAGGGGTGCCCACCGAGACCAGAAGCACTAATCGGTGCATTTTTAGAACTTCAAAAGAAAATACAGACAGAAAATATATTACAAGATCAATATTTTTCTGAACAAGCTTAATATATTTTTAAAAACACTATGGCAAAAGATTTTTATGGCGAGTTGCAATTAGGTATTCTTGGCGGAGGCCAGTTGGGCCGCATGCTCATACAAGAAGCTATCAATTATAACGTAAACGTGCATATATTGGATCCTGATAAAAATGCACCGTGCCGTAAATTGTGTAACCGTTTTGAATGCGGTTCCTTAAATGATTTTGATACAGTCTATAATTTTGGTAAAGATTTAGACATGATCACCATCGAAATCGAAAAAGTAAATGTAGATGCTTTAGAGAAGTTGGAGGGCGAAGGTGTTATTGTATATCCACAGTCCCGAATCATTCGATTGATTCAAGACAAAGGTTTACAAAAACAATTTTTTAAACAGAACGATATTCCTACCGCAGCTTTTCAGCTAATTTCTAACAAAGAAAATTTATATGAAACGGCTATCCCTTTACCGTATATTCAGAAGCTCCGCAAGGATGGCTACGATGGTAAGGGCGTAAAAAAGATCAATAATCCATCAGCAATAGAACAGGCCTTTGAAGAGCCTTCTTTAGTAGAAGAGTTAGTTGATTTCGAAAAAGAAATTGCCGTAATTGTTGCCAGGAACGATAAAGGCGACGTATCGACCTTTCCGTTGGTAGAGATGGAGTTTAATCCAGATGCGAATTTGGTGGAGTTTTTGATATCTCCATCGACATTACCTTTTGAGATCCAGACGCAAGCTGATGAAATTGCTAAAAAGATAGCAGAGGACCTACAAATTGTCGGACTCTTGGCAGTCGAAATGTTTCTTACAAAAGAAGGCGAGATTTTAGTAAATGAGCTTGCTCCTCGCCCACACAATAGTGGGCATCATACGATTGAGGGAAATATCACCTCTCAATTCGCACAACATTTGCGTGCGATTTTCAATTTACCACTGGGCGCTACGACGGCGAGAACGAATGCAGTAATGATAAACCTATTAGGTGAACCAAGGTATGAGGGGCTTGCTAGATACGAGGGCGTGGAGGACGTACTTGCCGTTGAAGGCATATTTGTTCATTTATATGGAAAGAAGTATACAAAACCTTTTCGCAAGATGGGTCATGTGTGCATTGTGAATGACGACCGTGATTTAGCGATAAAAAATGCACGTTGGGTACAAAAAACATTAAAGGTAAAGGCTTAAAAAGATGAACCGAGAAAATATTGCACAAGTAGGTATAATCATGGGTAGCAAATCCGATCTTCCCGTGATGCAGGATGCCATCGAAGTATTGAAAGAGTTGGGAGTGACTTTTGAAGTGTCCATTGTTTCAGCCCATCGTACACCCGAACGTATGTACGAATACGCGAAATCAGCCGCAACACGCGGACTGAAAGTTATTATCGCAGGAGCCGGCGGTGCCGCGCATCTACCGGGAATGGTTGCTTCAATAACCCATTTACCTGTAATCGGTGTTCCGGTAAAATCCTCCAATTCTATTGACGGTTGGGATTCGGTGCTTTCTATATTACAAATGCCTAATGGAATTCCGGTGGCAACCGTCGCATTGAATGCCGCAAAGAATGCAGGAATTTTGGCGACCCAAATTTTAGCAACTTCTTCGGAGGAACTAGCAACGGCGGTCCTGGCCTTTAAGGCAGGGCTGAAAGCAAAAGTCGAAGAAACTGCTGAAGAAGTCGAGAATATGGGTTTTTAACCCATATTCAATAGCATATTATGTTCCTCGATCATTTTCCGTAAATTGTTGAGTGCATAGCGCATCCGACCAAGTGCCGTATTGATACTCACATCGGTTATTTCAGCAATTTCTTTGAAGCTCATATCACAAAAATGTCGCATAATTAGAACCTCTTTTTGGTCGTCAGGTAACTTTTGAATAATCTTTCGCAAATCCACATCGCGTTGATTAGTCATTAATTTCGACTCGGCGTTATCGTCAGCAAACTCCAACACGCCAAAAATATCATATCCCTCGCTGCTCACCACCGTGGGGCTACGTTTTTCTTTCCGAAAATGGTCAATCACCATATTTTGAGCAATACGAACTACCCAAGGCAAAAATTTACCTTCGTCGTTATAACGTCCGGATTTTAGTGTTTTGATTACCTTTATAAAGGTTTCTTGAAAAATATCTTCCGCGAGATATTCGTCTTTCACTTGTAGATAGATAGATGTATATATTTTCGTCTTATACCTATTCAGTAGTACCTCTATCCCCGACTCATCCCCTGATACGTATGCCTGAATCAACTCAAGGTCACTCTTATCTTTTAACGTTTTCATAGTAAATCACCAGATTTATGTTTGAATTTATTTTAAAGAGTAAAGTGTTTTATAGGCGTCCTTCCGTTTGTATAATCATACCTCAAAGCAAATGAAAAATAACGATGATTCAAATTAAACAATTGTTTTTTAACATTTATTCACACATGTTCTGCATTTCTGTATACAACAAATAAATGTATAGAATGGTTTATTTATTAGCCGCTTTATGCTGTAGATACCATAAAAAAAGGTGAGCAGTATGTGCCCACCTTTATATAATTTAATAATACTAGTTACTATCTATATAATGGGAACTGTGCCATCAAAGTTTTCACTTTACCGTGGATAGCTTCTAAGGCAGCCTCATTCGCTCTGTTGGCCAAAGCTTCATCAATCAATTCACCAATTTGGATAATTTCGTTCTCCTTAATACCACGTGTGGTAACAGCTGCCGTTCCGAAACGTACACCCGAGGTTACAAAAGGAGATCGAGTATCAAATGGTACCATGTTTTTATTCGTTGTGATACCAGCTTTGCCTAACACCGCTTCGGCATCTTTACCCGAAATATCCTTGTTACGTAGGTCAACTAACATCAAATGGTTGTCTGTACCACCGGAAATGATCTTGTAATCACGGTCTACAAAGAATTGAGCCAATGCCTGTGCATTCTTCTGCACTTGTTTAGCGTATGTCAAGTAATCATCGCTCAATGCTTCGCCATATGCTATCGCTTTAGCTGCGATCGTATGTTCCAAAGGTCCTCCTTGTGTACCTGGAAATACAGCCAAATCCAGCAACTGGGTCATCGTACGGATCTCTCCTTTCGGTGTTTTAATGCCCCAAGGATTTTCAAAATCTTCTCCCACCATAATCATACCGCCACGAGGACCACGTAATGTTTTATGTGTAGTTGTAGTTACAATATGGCAATGCGGAAGCGGATCGTTCAACAAACCTTTTGCAATCAATCCGGCAGGATGTGAAATATCCGCCAATACCAATGCTCCAATTTCATCAGCCACCTTACGGATACGGGCGTAATCCCAATCGCGAGAATAAGCGGAAGCACCACATATGATCATTTTAGGTTTTTCGCGCAGCGCCGTCTCTTCCAGCTGTTCGTAGTCAATAAGACCCGTATCTTCTTTTACTCCATAAAATAATGGTTGGTAAATTTTACCCGAAAGATTTGCCGGCGACCCGTGTGTTAAATGCCCTCCGTGCGATAGATCAAGTCCTAAAATTTTATCACCCGGTTTTAATGTGGCTAAGAAAACCGCCGCATTAGCTTGCGCTCCAGAGTGAGGCTGTACGTTTACCCATGTTGCACCAAATAGCTTTTTTGCACGATCAATGGCAATCGCTTCAACTTCGTCAACCACTTCACAACCTCCGTAGTAGCGTTTCCCAGGCAAGCCTTCCGCATATTTGTTCGTTAAAACCGAACCAGCGGCTTCCATCACTTGTTTGCTTACAAAGTTCTCAGAAGCGATCAATTCGATGCCTTCTTCTTGGCGCTTTAGCTCATCTGCTATTAGGTTAAAAATGACCTGATCTCTTTCCATTATGTTATTATTAAGGAGTATTATAAAAAACTTCTATATTTTGATGCAAAGATAATATAAATCCACAAAAAATTTAGGAATGTTGTATTATTGTCAAAAATGGTCAGCTTCCAAAAGCTTCTTTAAAGAAAGATGTAAATTTGTAACAACGACATACATTAAACGACACGTAATGAGTACAGAAACTATAACAAATACGGCTCCCGTAACCTTGACTGAAGGAGCTGTAGCGGAACTGAAAAAGTTGATCGACCAACAGGAAATCGGCGCAGATTTCGGCTTGCGTGTTGGCGTAGAGGGCGGAGGCTGTTCCGGGATGAGCTACATACTGGGATTTGACCAAAAGAAAGACGGCGACAACGAATATATGATAGCAGGAATGCGCGTTTTCATGAATAAGTCCCACGGGCTCTATTTGGCAGGTATGGAAATAGACTTCAAAAGTGGTTTGGAGGCCCGCGGTTTCACATTCAACAACCCAAACGCCTCAAGTACATGCGGCTGCGGAAGTTCATTTTCAGCATAATTAAGGTGGCGGGCCAATCTCGCCCGCCTTACTTTTAAAAAACATCGCTTAACCTCCCAGCAGAAACAACCGTTAGCTGGTGCCCGGACGTTTCCTCGGTCAGGACACAAACCAAACCAAGTACTACTATTTTCAATTTAAAATCACTAAATTAGCGACCTTTAAAAAACAATCGCAATTTCGGATGTATAAGGAATATAAGCAGTTAAACCTGCCTGAAATAGGTAGAGAAATACTAAAACGGTGGGAATCGAATAATATCTTTGAAAAAAGTATATCAAATCGTCCGGCCAACAAACCCTATACGTTTTACGAGGGTCCTCCCTCCGCGAACGGTATGCCGGGCATCCACCATGTAATGGCGCGCTCAATCAAGGATATCTTTTGCCGCTATAAAACTTTAAAAGGTTTCCAGGTGAAGCGTAAAGGTGGATGGGATACACATGGCTTGCCTATTGAGTTGGCCGTTGAAAAAACATTGAACATCACTAAAGAAGATATTGGTAAAAAAATCAGCGTCGAAGCTTATAATGAGGCTTGTCGGAAAGAGGTAATGAAATATACCGACGTGTGGAATGACCTCACGCAAAAAATGGGCTACTGGGTCGACCTCGGTGATCCCTATATCACGTATCAAAACGAATACATCGAGACCCTCTGGTATCTACTGAAAGAACTTTACAACAAAGGTCTTTTATACAAAGGTTATACGATACAACCTTATTCTCCTGCGGCGGGAACCGGACTAAGTTCGCATGAATTAAACCAACCGGGAACCTACAAAGATGTAAAAGATACTACCATTGTTGCTGAATTCCGGTTAGACAAAGCACAGGTACATCCACTCATGGCTACCTTGGTAGAATCTGAGGATGAAGATGTGGCCTTTATCGCATGGACGACGACGCCGTGGACGTTGCCCAGCAACACAGCTTTGGTCGTTGGTAAAAACATTGATTACGTCAAGATAAAAACCTTCAATCAGTACACAGGTCTGCCAGTATCTGTTATTTTGGCTAAAAATCTTATCGGCAAGCACTTTAAAACGGAGGGGCAACAAGCGCCGTTCCAAGATTATAGTGTAGGTGATAAAATTGTACCGTGGGAAATAGCTGCGGAATTTAAAGGTGATGCGTTGGTAGGCTTACGCTATCAACAACTAATGCCTTATATAACCAGTGAAGAGTTGATCGAAAAAGCTTTCCGGGTCATTCCAGGGGATTTCGTGACCACAGAGGACGGTACCGGTATTGTGCATGCTTCACCGACCTATGGAGCGGATGACTTTCGTGTGTGTAAAGAGAATGACGTTCCGGCAATTTTGGTACGAGACGAAAATGGCAAAGATATGCCTACCGTCGATCGTACGGGTCGTTTCATCAAAGAGATAACCGATTTCGCAGGCCGTTTTGTTAAAGAAGAGTACTATTCTACAGAAGAGCGTGCAGATCCAGCTTTTCGCCCGACGGATGTCCTTATAGCTATCAAGCTCAAAGAAGAAAACAAGGCTTTTGATGTCAAGAAGTATGAACACACCTATCCACACTGTTGGCGTACCGATAAGCCGGTGCTGTATTATCCGCTAGATAGTTGGTTTATCCGAACGACAGCCGTAAAGGAAAAACTGGTTGCACTAAACCAAACCATCAATTGGAAACCAGAAGCTACCGGCTCCGGGCGCTTCGGAAACTGGCTGGAAAATTTGGTAGACTGGAATCTTTCCCGCTCTCGTTATTGGGGCACACCCCTTCCGATATGGCGTTCAGTGGACGAAAATGAAGAAATCTGTATAGGTTCATTGCCAGAGTTAAAAACATTGCTCGAGCAAGCTATACTGTCGGATGTACTCAACACAGAGGAGAAAGCTGTAAATCAATCTTATCTGGATAAATTCGGAACGGACACGTTAGATCTGCATCGCCCATATGTAGACGATATTGTCTTAGTTTCTGACAACGGCCAAAAAATGTTCCGTGAACCGGACTTAATTGATGTATGGTTTGATTCTGGAGCAATGCCTTATGCACAGTGGGGAATCGATCATGACAAGCTAGCTCGGGGCGAAGAATATCCGTTCAACGACGGCTACGAGCACGCTTTTCCGGCTGATTTTATTGCTGAGGGGGTCGACCAAACACGCGGGTGGTTCTTTACTCTTCACGCAATTTCCACCATGATTCGTGGATCGGTAGCTTTTAAGAACGTGGTATCTAATGGCTTGGTACTAGACAAAAACGGAAATAAAATGTCCAAGCGTTTAGGCAATGCTGTTGATCCCTTCATTACCATCGATAAATACAGCGCTGATGCAACCCGTTGGTATATGATCAGCAATGCAGCACCTTGGGACAACCTCAAATTCAATGAAGAAGGTCTGGATGAGGTCCGTCGCAAATTTTTCGGCACCCTATATAATACCTATGCTTTCTTTGCGTTGTATGCCAATATCGACAATTTTAACTACAGTGAACCAGACATCGCTATCGAAAAGCGTCCGGAAATTGATCGCTGGGTTATTTCTTTACTGAACAGCTTAACCAAAGAAGTGGATGAACACTACGCTGACTTTGAACCCACTAAAGCTGCGCGTGCTATACAAAATTTTGTCGACGAGCATTTAAGTAACTGGTATGTACGCTTATGTCGTCGCCGTTTTTGGAAAGGTGAATATACCGACGATAAAATTTCGGCATACCAAACGCTCTACACCTGTTTGGATACCGTAGCGAAGTTAATGTCTCCTATTTCACCATTCTTCTCCGACCGTTTGTACCTCGATTTAAATGCAGGTGCTGAAAAAGAATCCGCTGAATCGGTACACTTGGCAGATTTCCCTGCTTATCATGCGGATCTAGTAGATAAAGATCTAGAGGAACGTATGGCGCTAGCACAGGATATTTCGTCATTGACGTTATCTTTACGAAAGAAAACGGGTATCAACGTTCGCCAACCGCTAAATAAGATTTTAGTCCCGGTATTGAATAATACCTTTCAGGAAAAAGTCGAAAAAGTCAAGGAGCTTATCCTTTCGGAAACAAATATTAAGGAAGTATCGTTCATTACGGACACCGCGGGCATAATCAAAAAGAAAATAAAGCCCAATTTTAAAGTTCTTGGCGCAAAAGTAGGGAAAGATATGAAAATGGTAGTAGCCGCCATCCAGTCCCTACGTGACGAGCAAATTGTAGAATTAGAAAACCAGGGGACCTTGGAATTAACAGGCACACCCTACCATATCACACCGGAAGATGTGGAGATTATAGCCGAGGATGTCGCTGGTTGGCAGGTTGCAAATCTTGGGAAATTAACCGTAGCATTAGATATTCATATTACACCGGAACTTAAAAAAGAAGGGCTATCTAGGGAACTGATTAACCGTATCCAAAATCTGCGGAAGGAGAAGGGTTTCGAGGTCACCGATAGAATTAATGTTGTATTAACTCAAAATACTGAAATACAACAAGCTGTAGAAGATAATTTATCGTATATTTGCACCGAAATTCTGGCAAACTCTGTTGATTTTACAGAGGCATCATTGGAGTCTGGAGATACTATCGAAATTGATGGTAAGGAGTTAAGAGTAATTGTTGATAAAATTTAATTATTAGAATGAGTACAGAAAAAACACGCTACAGTGATGCTGAACTTCGAGAATTTAAAGATATTATTCTTGAAAAGCTTCGCATCGCAAAAGAAGAGCTCGCAGCTTTAACTTCAACGCTGAGCAGCAGCAATGCTAATGGAACAGATGATACCGCTGGAACGTATAAAACCTTGGAAGATGGTTCAGCCACATTAGAAAAAGAACAGACAAACCAGCTCGCAGCTCGTCAAAAAAAGTTTATTGACAATTTAGAGGCTGCTTTGGTACGTATCGAGAACAAAACGTATGGTATCTGCCGCGAAACGGGTAAGCTAATCCAAAAGGAACGTTTAAAAGCAGTACCGCATACGACCTTGAGCATTGAAGCAAAAAACAAACAGTATTAACAATTAAAAGAAAAATAAAATGGAGATGTTCAAAATACAACTTTTAAACGTCTCCACTTTTATCTAATTATGAAAGGCTATAACCGACCACTCTTACTGATTGCCGTTATCTTGTTTATCGACCAAGTATCGAAGTTTTGGGTGAAACTCAATATGACCATCGGGCAAGATTTCAATATCATTGGCAACAAGTTCCTCATTCATTTTATTGAGAATAACGGAATGGCCTATGGTATGGAATTTGGTGGAGAGTTCGGGAAACTTTTCCTCACGCTATTCCGAATCGTCGCCGTGATTGGTATAGGATATGGGCTGCATTACATGGTTAAAAACAAATACCATCGAGGCTTTATTCTAAATGTGGCATTGATATTTGCCGGTGCTTTGGGCAATATTATTGATTCTACGTTTTACGGCACTATATTTAGCGAGAGCACATTCTACGAGAAAGCTGTTTTATTTCCAGAAGGCGGAGGATACTCCTCTTTGTTTCACGGGAAAGTTGTGGATATGCTTTACTTCCCGCTGATCGAGGGAAATTTTCCTGATTGGTTTCCTATTTGGGGAGGAGAACATTTCCTATTTTTCCGACCGGTATTTAATATCGCAGACTCCGCCATCTCCGTCGGCGTATTCCTTATTTTGATTTTCCAGAAACGTTATTTCAAAGAGGAGCACGAGGAAAAAGAAAGCGTGAACAGCGAAGTTTTGGAAGATTAACTATCTTTGGGACATGAAGAACAAGTCCCCATTTTCTTTTTACTTAATAGCGTTATATTTTCTATTATTTATTCCTTTCCAGTCTGCTTTTGCGCAGATTAATCAAGAAAATCTTAAAAAGCATATCTATTATTTAGCCGACGACAAAATGAAGGGTCGTGGCACGGGCTCTAAACAGGCAAAAAAAGCTGCAAAATATGTCGAAAGACATTTCAAGAAATACGGGTTGGTTCCAAAGGGCGAAAAGGGTTACCGTCAGTCATTCGAAGCACGGGTACGCCGTGTCGTGGTGAAAGACAGTATCCGCCAAGCGGACAACGTTATTGGCTACATTGACAATGATGCTCCATATACCATCGTTATAGGCGCTCATTACGATCATTTAGGAGACGGACGTCAAGGTGGCTCAAGGGACTCGCTCGGTGTCGGCGAAATACATAATGGAGCTGATGACAACGCGTCAGGCGTTGCTGGGTTATTAGAGCTTGCCCGTCATTACAGCGATAATGACACCAAAGAAGCCTTCAATTTATTGTTTATTGCTTTCGGAGCGGAAGAGCTTGGATTGGTTGGCTCTCGGTATTTTACGGAGCATCCTACGATTCCATTGGAAGACATTCACTGGATGTTGAATATGGATATGATTGGTCGATATAATCCCGATAATGGAGTTGCTGTTATCGGCTACGGAACCAGTTCGGAATTTCCGGCTATTTTTAAAACGATAACGAGCGACATCAAATTTAATCTTAGTCGTGATGGAAACGGCGGTTCTGATCAGACGTCTTTTTATAGGAAAGATATTCCCGTTTTGTTTTTCCACACCGGAGGACACGAAGACTACCATAAACCGGGTGACGATCCAGAAAAAATTGATTACCATGCGCTAGAATCGATCTTAAAACTAGAGATCGATGTCATCGACAATTCCATGAAACAAGATAAAATGGATTTCCAATGGACCAATTAAAGCAAACGATTCTTATTACGGGTGCCAACGGGTTTCTCGGACAGAAGTTAATCGAAAGACTAATCGATGAACCACGTTATCGTATAGTAGCTACTTCTCAACGTGAAAACAGGAATTTTATCCAAAAGGGCTACACCTATATTCCATGTAACTTAACCGATGATGTTTCTCTTCAGTCTTTATTGGAAGAAGTTCAGCCGGATTTTATCATCCATACTGCCGCAATGAGTAGCGTCGAGGCTTGCGAAAACGACGCTGCACTATGTGAAAAGATAAATATAGAAGCCGTCTATAAATTGGGGCAATACTGTGCGCGATATGATAAGCATCTTGTTCACTTATCGACCGATTTTGTATTTGATGGAAAAGAGGGACCCTATAAAGAAACCGACGGGACTAATCCTTGCAATGCCTATGGAAAAAGCAAGTCGGTATCAGAAACGCATTTGCTATCTACGGATTGTCGCGCTGCTATCCTACGGACTATTTTAGTGTACGGCATAAACGGAGACACCAAGCGTTCCAATCTAGTTTTATGGGCGAAAGCACAGTTAGAAAATAACAACCGCATCAATGTCGTAAGCGACCAATGGCGAATGCCTACCTTCGTAGACGATTTAGCTGGCGCTTGTATTGCAGCAATGGAAACGGAAGCACGGGGTATATATCACATCTCAGGCGACGAAATGATGTCTATATTGGATATCGTCTATCGAGTAGCGGACTATTGGAAATTAGACAAGTCTCTCGTCAACCCTATCCAAGCAGTTGATATTGGACAGGAAAACAATCGTCCTCAGAAAACAGGATTTATCCTTGACAAGGCAAAAGCGGAATTGCGCTACTCTCCTACCCCATTTACCCAATCGCTAAAGCAGATAGAACAACAGCTTAGTTTTTATAATAGATAATAACCACGACAGTACATGAAAACAAAATTCGCAAAAGAATCTTATACGGAAATGAACGAGCTCGTCCTTCCTAATGACACGAATACCTTTGGTAACTTGATGGGAGGCCGGTTGCTGTACTGGATGGATATTTGTTCCGCTATGGCAGCTCAAAAACATTCCAACAGTCCCGTCGTAACCGTATCGGTGGATAATGTTTCCTTTAAGCGCTCCATCAAACTGGGCGAAGTAGTTACTATACAAGCAAAGGTGTCACGCGCGTTTAGTTCGTCCATGGAAGTACGCATGGAAATCTTTGCACACAACCTACCCGAAGGTACGCGTGTAAAAACTAATGAAGCTTATTATACATTCGTTGCTATTGATGAAAACACCAAGCCTAGAAAAGTGGCCGAATTGATTCCAGAATCTGAGGACGAAATCAGACTATTCGACGAGGCATTGCAACGTCGGGAACTACGGTTGATTCTAGCGGGGAAGATGCAAATCAAAGATGCGAAAAGTCTTAAGCAACTGATCAATTCCGCATCAACACATTAGTTGTTCACTTTCTGTTCCGCGCTCAGAGACAACGTTATTCACTTCCCAGCTCCACGATGCGGTCAAATTCCGCCGGCTTCAGCGGCATTACGGAAAGCCGTCCCTGACGCACCAATGCGATATCTTCTAAGAGCGGGTCGGCTTTTACCATTTCTAACGTTACGGGCGTTTTGAACGCCTCAACGGGCGCTAGATCAACGACCACCCAGCGTTCATCATCTGTAGTGGGGTCTTGGTAAAATTCCTTAACAACTTTGGCTACCCCTACTACTTCTTTCCCTTCGTTACTATGATAAAACAAGACCAGGTCATCTTTCTTCATTGCTTTGAGATTGTTTCGCGCCTGATAGTTACGCACCCCATCCCAAAATGTTTCTCCGTCTTTATTGAATTGTTCCCAACTATATTTAAACGGTTCGGATTTCACTAAGAAATAGTTCATTTTTCGTCCTCCAACACTTCCATTTTTTCCGCAAAATGTGCGCAATAGTCTCGCAGATCTCCAATCACCTTATCCGCCATAGGGTCGCCACCCGATGCACGCAGGAATGTGTCTCCCAGGGTTTGCAGTGTTTCATAAAAGAACCGCTTCATTTCATCATAAGGCATATCCTTTGTCCATAGGTCAATACGCAAAGAATTTTTATATTGGGCGTCCCAAAGCGCCAAGAACATAGCCTTTGACGGCATCTCTTCGGCGGTTTCTCCGTCCGTCGAGGACCAATCAATACGCTCCGGGATGTTCTGTTCGTCTAATGTGACGTTTAGTTTTATTTCTGCTTGTTTCATTTGTAAATTATTATTCATTCGTGTATGCTTCCAATGGTGTTCCCTGAATGCTCCGCCTTTCATAGCACCCGTATAACCACCATCAAGATGCTCACTACCAGTATAAACGCAATTTGGGCAAACCACAATTTTTTCAAATCCTTGAAAATCATACGAAACCCCAAATCTATCAACGACAAAATTACACATAGTGTAATTAGCCAGCCCCATGAGAATGTCATTTCCGTGTCCAAATTCATTTCCGAAATAACCCAAACTAGCACACAGGCCAACGTAATATTCAAGGGGGTGAGCTTCATTGGAATTATTTTTTTCTAAACTTAGCTGGTTTACCTTTACGGTTGGCCGTTTTTCCTTTCGCAGGCTTTTTTGCCCTTGAATTTTCCTTCATCGCGTGCTTCTTTTCGTGAAAAGCACCTTTAAAATCTGGGTTCTCTTTCCGCTTCTGATTGTCGATTTCGCGCGCTATAGCCTGGCTTTCCTGATAATCTGTTTTTTCGACAAAAACCTCGTCAGGAATTGGATGCAATGGGATTTTCTGCCGGATGAGCTTTTCAATTTTGTTGATGTAATATTTTTCTGCCGGATTACAAAACGTTATCGCGTCGCCCTCATGGAATGCCCGTCCTGTTCGTCCAATTCGATGTACATAATCTTCTATCACAATGGGCACATCGAAATTAAATACATGACTGACATTAGAGACATCCAAACCGCGTGCAGCTACATCTGTCGCGACCAAAATGCGGATATTCCCCTCTTTGAAAGCATTAATTGAGTTTATGCGTGTGTTCTGCCCTTTATTAGCATGAATAACCCGAACTTGCTCTTGCCCATATTTTCGTTCCAGATAATGGAAAACATTGTCCGCTACTGTTTTCGTTTTACAGAAGACGATAATTCGATGGAATGATTCATCATCTTGTAAAAGATGCTGCAGGAGGTTAAGCTTTGTCTTCAGGTTAGGCACTTCGTAAAGTGCTTGTGTTACCGTTTGTGCAGGGGTCGCCTGCTCGGTCACTTCTATTACCGTGGGGAAGGCCAGGAAATCGCCCGCTATTTTACGGACGAGTTCGCTCATCGTAGCAGAAAAAAGGAGGTTTTGTCTTTTTCGGGGTACAACTTCCAATATGCGATGGATTTTACCGATAAAACCCATATCCATCATCTTGTCAGCCTCGTCCATCACCAAGAATTTCAGCGATTTGGTAATAATGTCTCCCTCCAGATAGAGATCTAAGAAACGTCCGGGGGTTGCTACGATGATATCGCATCCTTTTGCTAACTGTTCTTTTTGCGTTTTGGGGCCTAACCCTCCGTATAACAGCACGGTACGCAGGTCGAGATAGGCAGAAAACAGACGGATATGCTCTTCAATCTGCATCGCTAGCTCACGGGTTGGCGACAAAATCAACGCTCTGGGGGAATCCCCTTGCGCATATTTCAATTTCATTAACATTGGCAACACAAAAGCGGCTGTCTTTCCCGTACCTGTCTGCGCAATGCCCATGACATCTTGCCCTGCAAGAATCGGCGTAATCGCCTTTTGTTGAATTTCCGTAGGAACAGTATAGCCCGCCTCCGTAACTGCATTTTGCAGTTGTCGGTTGAGCTTAAAATCTTCAAATGATGCCATCCAACAAAGATAAGGAAAAGCACTATTATTTTGATTTAATAAGGAATTAAATCAAATTTGCATATCAAAAATTGGTTGAATATGAAAAAAATTTGGATTTGTATACTCCTTATTACAGTGAGTATGACCACTTTCGCCGATGAGGGGATGTGGTTTTTAATGCATTTAAAACGCCTGAATGAGGCGGATATGCAGAAAAAAGGGCTGAAATTGACCGCTGAAGAAATCTACAGTATCAATAATTCCTCCCTTAAAGATGCCATTGTACAGTTTAACGGAGGTTGTACAGCAGAAATCGTTTCGGGAAAAGGGCTAGTGTTCACAAATCACCACTGTGGTTATGGAGCCATCGCCGAACTCTCCACTCCGGAGAATGATTATTTAACAAATGGATTTTGGGCGAAATCGCTGGATGAAGAATTGAAACCAAAATCACTTTACGTTCGCTTCTTTGTACGCATGGATGATGTTACCAAACGGATATTGAGCTTGGTAAATGATAATATGAACGAAAAAGAACGGGAAAAAATCGTTAACCAAGAGATTGCTAAAATTGAACAGGAAAATAGCGAAAACGGTAAGTATGTCGTCTCCGTAAAATCGTTTTACAACGGAAACGAATACTATTACTTCGTTTACCAAGATTACACGGATGTACGTTTAGTGGGAACACCTCCCAATAGCATTGGTAAATTCGGTGGAGACACAGACAATTGGGAGTGGCCAAGACATACGGGCGATTTTTCTATCTTCCGCGTGTACGCAGATAAAGACGGTAACCCCGCAGCCTATTCGGAAGACAATGTGCCATTAGTACCGAAGCACTTCTTACCTATCAGTATCGGGGGCGTCCAAGAAGGTGATTTCTCGATGATTTTAGGCTATCCTGGACGTACAAACCGTTGGATGCCTGCTGCCGGGATTGATCAAAATGTGGAGTATGCATACCCCGCGTGGGTAGAGGCCTCCAAAGTAGGGATGGACGCTATGAAGAAGCACATGGACAATGATCAAGCGGTAAAACTAAATTATGCTTCGACCTATTCAGGTGTTGCGAATTATTGGAAAAACCGCCAAGGAATGATTGACGCGTTGACCAAACATCGTACGGCAGAAACCAAACGTAAGCAAGAAAGAAAATTCCAAAAATGGGCGAAGAAAAAAGCGAACCGAGAGAAATACAGTACCGTACTCGCCGACATCAATGCATATTATGCCGCGACCAACGAGAAAGCAAGGCACGACAACTACTTGATCGGCATGCTTCGTTCTTCGACATTCGCTCCGCTCCCGTACAGCTTGGGGAATGCTTTAAAAGCGTATGCCGCTGCTAATGAAAAAGGCCGTGCAGATATGCTCCCACGTCTGGAAAGCGGGATTGCAGAAACGTTTGAGAACCTCTATCTCCCACTGGAAATAGATGTATTGTCTGACGAACTAAATCTCTATGCCGCAAAAGCAGGTAATATCGCCCCATATATTCAAGAACTTGCATCTAAAAATAACGGTAATTTCAAAACCGATATCCAAACAGCTTTCGACCAAAGTGTTTTTGCTTCAGTTGACAAATTAAAATCGTTCTTGATCAACCCATCAGAAGATGCAATAGAAAAAGATCCGCTATACCTGATTTCCGTTTCTTTGATGGACAAATACCGCGAAAGAACGCCAGAAATAGAAGCACTAGAGGATAAATTCCAGTCGGCTTATCGTAAATACATAGCTGGGACATTAGAGGCTAATCCGAAGAAAAAGTACTATCCGGATGCGAACTCCACATTGCGGTTGACTTACGGAACCATCCGAGCTTTACCTAAGGATTCCCGCAACGATGCGAAAATTAATAACTATACGACCTTAAAAGGTACGATCGCAAAGTACCAACCGGGTGATGAGGAATTTGATTTACCACAGCGCCTGATAGACCTGTATGAAGCGAAAGACTATGGACGCTATGCCGATAAAGACGGTTATATGCCGGTAAATTTCTTAAGTGATCAGGATATTACGGGTGGAAACTCCGGGTCTCCAGTGTTAAATGGCAATGGCGAGCTAATCGGCTTGGCCTTCGATGGCAACATAGAAGCCATGGCGGGAGATGTTATTTTTGACCCTGTGCTACAACGCACTATATCGGTCGATATCCGTTATGTGTTGTTCATCATCGATAAATTTGCGGGAGCACAAAATATCATCGACGAGCTAAAAATTGTAGAATAATACCGTCAAACGAAATTTATTTTTTGATTTTTAATACAAAAATTGCACTTTACAGCGTTGTTTTTGTATATTTAGCTTGTATTTTTAATCAGCTTAAATATAATATTCATAGAAACTAAATTATTTTAAAAAAAATGGAAAACTACAACAAACTAAAAGAATTGGTAGCATCTATCGAAGGGGATGCAGATAAGTTCTTCAACAATGGTAATTCTGCTGCAGGGACACGTGTACGTAAAGGTTTACAAGAAATCAAAACCTTAGCGCAGGAAATCCGTAACGAAGTTACGGAGAAGAAAAACGCAGGAAAATAGTCTTTTGGCTTTTCGTTTATAGAATCCCGATTGGTATACACAATCGGGATTTTTTTTCGAGGACATTTTCGCTTCTCTAAAGAAACATCGCTGCTAATAACAAGTTAAATTGTTGGTCAGTCATCCAGCGTCCTAAAATGTCTTTCAACCGACCGTGTGCTTCTTTTCTTGTCATGGGCTGATCCCTTTTCCGACCAGTAACAGTTTTTATATTCGGAGCCCCAAACTTCACATCTGTAGCGTAGATATTGAAATGCTGTTCTGGCACAACCAATCCCAAAATCATTCCAGGAAGCCCATGTACCGTACCCGGTCCGGCAGACAACGGAATTTGATCGGTATAGAAAGCCACTACATACACGGAATCCAAGGTTACACCGTTTGCTCTTCGGCAATCATATCCTGCAATATTACGGTATTCATTTGTAATCTTCCATTTAACGTGAAGCAGTGAGTCCTGGATAAGAACCGGAGACCCTCCTATTTCAAAGGTGGATTTTGAAATAGATTTTGAAAGATCTTGATAGAGCGTCTGCTGGTAATCCAGCAAGCCTGACCTCAAAAGATTTGAAAGGATAGGATCATGGGTTTCGGCCACACTTTCCATACTCATTTCGCTTCCACGAAACGAGACTTTCTTTTTCAAAACAGCTGTTTCGGAAACCCTATCCATCAGCTCCTGATAATACGTCTTACCAAAATTATCATCCTTTAACGTGGAAATATGTCTTTTCAACAGGTTCTTAACATGCACCGTCTTATCGTATGTTATAGTTCCTTCCGTAGGGAAATATGCATGTTGCGCCGTTGTCTGTCCAGCGATCAGAACAATTGCGGTAATGGTCATCAATAAGATTGCGTTTCTCATTATTCTTTTCCTCCTTTCATGGATGTAAAGTCCCAACTAACCTTCAGCATAAAATACCGCGATATTGTGTTATAGGTGTTTTGCGAAATCATACTGCCCGACTGAAATCTTCTGAATCCCCTATTCTGGTTAAAAATATCATTAACATAGACGTCTACTACTAGGCTTTCATCTTTTAAGAACTTCTTGGATATTCCGGGCCTAAACAACAAGAGCTCAAACTTCTCGTTTAGCGCTTTCGTCGGTGCTTCGTAATTATAAGACATATCTCCGTAAAGACTAAGCTTCCACGGCAATTTCCATGAGTACCAAACATTGGTGCGATAAACAAACCCAGAGCTATTTAATTCAGGTTGTAAGGAGGTTTCCATTAATCGCCATCCCGGGTGGAAACCAACATTAAAATCAATATTTTTCGTTGTATTCTTGGAAAGATTCAGTCCAAAAGAATAGTCATAGTTTGTGTTCTCATTCAGCTGTGAATTGATATAATTATAAAAATTATTGTAACTTCCGTTCCCTGAAATACGTGCTTTCAACTGCATTTTCTTACTGACGTCGAAGCCTCCACCCAGCCAAATGCGGCCATTATTAGCTACATATCCATCTAGATTTTCATAAAATAATGTCCGCACGCCGTTTTCAATCATCACATTTTGTTGAATTGCGTTTTTAGTTTGTCGCCATTCCACGTCGACATATAAATTGGTGCCCTTCATCATATTATAATTGCTGTAATAAATGTTATATCGGTCGTTACGTGCCGGAGTCAGATCTTGATTCCCCACGACTATATTTAATGGATCCTGGTTCTGGCGAAGCGGCTGAATCTGCGAAAGCGAAGGCAGCGTATTCGAATGGTTATAGTGGAAACCAATCCTTTTATTGCTACTTAAATTATAACGCAATCTTGCCGACGGATTATACGTAAAAAAATCTCGGCTAGCGTTGAGGTCTTCATAATTATTTTGTTGGAACATATCGTCGTTCCTAAAATTGTTCGTAAAATTGACTTCAAACTTTTCCAGTTTATAATTAAAAGCGACATTCACCGCGTTTCTTACCGTATTGAAATTAAAATCGCTACTGAATTCCTCATCAAAATCCGTATAATTGCCATTGCCATCATTGTTATAAGAGGTATTGATAGCATGTGCCTTGGACATATTGTATTCATACCCAACCGAAGAGTTCAATTTGGAGGTAATCGGCTCGGTATACGTTAAGGAAGTGGTTATACTGTTCGATTGACGATTCATTTCTTTTCGCTGGTCAATAGGATCAGTCAATACATTTCCATCTTCATCATACGTGTTAAGGATCGAGTTCAAAAAGCCGGATCCGTTATTATCACTGATATTGCCTCCAAACCGAAAAGATGCCGAACGTCCGATTTTTTTGAATCGTCGAGTAAGATAACCGCGGTAGCTAAAATCTGTATTATCGGATATGGAGCTTTCCGTGCGTTCGTTCTCGTTTATAGCTTCACCGTCCTGGTTTCTAGACGAAGCTGTGGTATGGCTATTCGATTCTGATCTGCCTTTATTTGCTGATAGATTGAGTGTAAGCGTGGTCAACGAGTCTATTTTCCAGTCATATTTCGTATTAAAACGGTGTCTACGCGCATCGGTTTCTCTATTGGATGTACTGACCGTATTCAACTCCTCATTATCCGGCAAACTATTTCTAGATATAGAACTCTCTCCCACATCATTTTGAATCATACCATATTTATAACTCCCGTTCAGCTTATGCTTATTCTCTTTCCACGCGTCCAGAAAACTGACGCCCGTACTTAGTGCTTGCGGTCTACCCTTGCCATCCCAATAATCAAAACTATCACCAGATGAAATAAAATACATTCCTCCATCGTCGGTCATTCCCGACTCCATAGTTGACATGCCAAATTTTTCGGCTTCCTGCCAGTTCAAGCTTAAATTGCCATCATTTGCCCCCATGAGGTAAGCTCCTATTTTTTGGCTACCGTTAAATTTGTTAAGTGCAAGCTTTCCCAAATAGAAATCATCCGTTCCTCCTGCACCTTCAACCTTTCCAAACATCCCTTTTTTCGCATCCTCTTTTAATTTCACATTGATGGTCTGTATGCGTTCTCCGTCGTCCACACCCGTCCGTTCAGTTTCTTCCGATTTCTTCTCATATAGTTGCACTTTGTCTACCATATCTGAACGGATGTTGCGTGTCACGAGTGTCGGATCATCGCCGAAAAATTCCTCCCCATCCACCAGTACTTTCTCTACAGTTTTCCCTTGAGCGGTTATTTTTCCATCCGCATCCACCGAAATACCGGGTAGAACTTTTAGTAGATCCTCTACTTTAGCATTTTTTTCTACGACAAAACTCGAAGCGTCATATTCCGTCGTATCTCCTTTTATAACAACGGGGATCCTACCGGTTACGATAACCTCTTCAATTAGATGGCTCACACTCGTCAATTTCACATCCCCTAAATTCACGTCAGCATCTTCATCAATATGTTTAAAATAATCGCCGTATTTTGGATAGCTGATAATTAGCAAATACGGAATAGTATCTGGCTTGTGTAATTCAAATACGCCATTATCACCGGCTCTTGTGTGATCCACAAGGATAGAGTCTTTTGCCTGCAATAACATAATGGTAGCATTGCCAAGCGAGGTTTGGTCACTTTCATCCAGTACCTTACCCCTAATGTTGGTCTGTGCTCGTAAATGCGTGGCACAAGCCAGAAGCAAGAATACAAAAAGCGATATGGATAATCTTTTCATTAAATTGGTAGCTAAAATTCAAAAGTTTAACACATCTACGAAAATATCATAATTATATGACAATTTTTCTTTATTCTAAAAATTTAGCATTTTCTTAACATCTTTAAGATACCTCTTCAGCGATAAAAAAAATAAAACCTGCATAAATTACCATAAACAAAAGGAGATAAAACAATTTATTTTAATGAAAATTATAATTGGTACCTTTGTAAAAACACAAAATTATGCAAACAATAAAAGAATATGTCCAATCCAATAAGGATAGATTTTTAGAAGAATTATTCGCATTATTACGTTTCCCATCCATAAGTGCCGATCCCAAATACAAAGAAGACATCGTAAAAACGGCGAGCTTCGTGGCCGATAAGTTGAAACAAGCAGGCGCTGATAAAGTGGAAGTTTGTCCTACCGCCGGGAACCCCATCGTGTACGGAGAGAAAATAGTAGATCCTTCTCTTCCGACGGTTTTGGTATACGGCCACTATGACGTACAACCAGCCGATCCATTGGAATTGTGGGATACACCTCCCTTTGAACCGACTGTCCGGAATGGGAAAATCTACGCCAGAGGGGCTGCAGATGATAAGGGGCAGTTCTATATGCATGTCAAGGCATTTGAATACATGATGAAAAATAACGCTTTGACCTGTAACATTAAATTTATGATCGAAGGCGAAGAGGAAGTAGGTTCCGCGCATTTAGGCGACTTCGTTAAAGCCAACAAAGACCGTTTAAAGAACGATGTTATTGTCATTTCTGACACCTCGATGATCAGCCTTGAACAGCCGTCAATCGAAACCGGATTACGCGGACTTTCCTACGTAGAAGTAGAAGTAACGGGCCCTAGCCGCGATCTGCATTCCGGTGTATACGGGGGAGCGGTAGCGAATCCCGCAACGGTTCTCGCTAAGCTAATAGCTTCATTGCACGACGACAACAATCACATTGCTATTCCCGGGTTTTATGACGATGTGGTAGAATTAAGCAAAGAAGAAAGAGACGCATTGAACAAAGCACCTTTCGATATCGAGGAATACAAAACAGATTTAGGTATTGACGAGGTGTGGGGAGAAAAGGGTTATACGACCATCGAGCGCGCCGGAATCCGTCCTACGCTGGAGGTAAACGGTATATGGGGCGGCTATATCGGCGAAGGTGCAAAAACCGTATTACCTTCGAAAGCTTATGCTAAAATATCCATGCGATTGGTTCCTAATCAAAATTCCGAAAAGATCACCGACCTGTTCAAAAAACATTTTGAAGCTATCGCACCGGCTTATGTAAACGTGAAGGTAAAACCGCATCATGGTGGCGAGCCGGTGGTCACCCCGACAGACAGCATAGCGTACCGAGCGGCGGAAATGGCATTGGAAGAATCTTTCAATAAAAAACCCATTCCAACCCGTGGTGGTGGTTCCATTCCAATTGTCGCATTATTTGAAAAAGAGCTCAATGTAAAAACAGTGTTATTAGGTTTTGGCTTGGATAGTGATAATTTGCACTCGCCAAACGAAAAATATGGCATAGAAAACTATCTGAAGGGCATCGAAACCATTCCATTATTCTTCAAATATTATGCTGAATTAAACAAATAATAGCTTATAATTGTAGAGACGCCATATACAGCGTCTCTACCTTTTAAATATGGTCCGATTCTTAAGAAAGATCCATCTTTACGCCTATTTTGCTGCGGTCCTATTTTTCTTTTGTTTGGGCTATCCATTTCTATATTTTTACGCCCGAAATCCTAAAAAACATTATCGAAAACTTGTATTCTTTCGGAGATGGATAAGTTTGGCGGGAATCTATGCCGTCGGTATACGTGTCCAGGTAAAATACGAAACGCCTATTGACTGGTCCAAAAACTATGTCTTATGTGCCAATCACACTTCTTTTCTCGATATCACTATTTTAAACTACCTGTGTAAATATCCTTTTTCCTTTATGGGAAAAATAGAACTCTTAAATAATCCAATCACTCGTATATTCTTCCAGACCATTGATATTCCCCTCAAGCGGGACAGTAAAATATCGGCCTTTAAAGCTTATAAGAGGGCTCTTGAACTTCTTCGGGAGGGTAAGTCATTGGCTATTTTCCCAGAGGGAAAAATTGACGATAATTATCCTCCGGACTTGCACCACTTCAAATCCGGTGCTTTCCGAATGGCCAGTGAAAATCAGACCTCCATTCTTCCCATTGTCATTCAGGATGCTTGGCAAATATTATGGGATGACGGAAAAACCTACGGCACAAAACCTGGCGTCATCCATGTGAGCGTGCTAGCTCCTATTGCGCCCAACGCGGAAGGTAGTGAGGCGTTCAGCTCCTTGGAGGCCGAGGTATACCACAAAATGCGGGAAGCATGGAAAATCTATAACAAATAAATTGTATCTTAAGCCCACTTAACGCGAAACGCATGGAAGAACATTATTTAATTCAAATAGAAGATATTGGAAGAGAATACGTCATCGGAGCAGAAAGAATACATGCCCTCAAATCGGTATCGCTCAATATAAAAAAGGGTGAATTTGTAGCGCTAATGGGGCCATCGGGTTCTGGTAAATCCACGTTGATGAATATTTTAGGCTGTCTGGATACACCGACTAAAGGACAGTATATATTGAATAACATTAACGTTTCTGAGATGAGTGAGGACGAGTTGGCGGAGGTCCGTAACAAAGAAATCGGCTTTGTCTTTCAGACCTTCAATCTCTTACCTAAAAATTCAGCGTTGGAAAATGTGGCTCTTCCCTTGATTTATGCAGGCTATAATAAAAAGGCACGGGAAGAAAAGGCACTACATGCTTTAGAAAATGTGGGGTTGGGAAATCGCGTCGACCACAAACCCAACGAATTATCCGGTGGACAGCGGCAACGGGTAGCTGTAGCACGTGCGCTCATCAATGATCCTTCCATCATTCTGGCTGACGAACCCACAGGGAACCTGGACACCAAAACCTCCATCGAAATCATGGGACTCGTAGAAGACATACATGCAAGAGGCAACACGATTATCTTGGTAACCCATGAAGAGGATATTGCACAACATGCACATCGCATTGTCCGCATGCGCGACGGGCTTATTGAGGATGACTATCCGAATCCAGACATCAAATCTATACACCCTCGGCTTGATGCACTTAAAAAAAAGGGTTCTGATTTTGAAAATATATAATTTTATTTTACTGTATTACAATCAATTACATTGAAACGCAATTAATAACAATCGTTTGACTTGATTTAGTGGATAATAATGTTATTTTTGCGAAAAAAAGGGATTCACTAAAATAGTAGATATATGTATTGGACACTAGAACTTGCTTCACATTTGGAAGACGCGCCATGGCCAGCAACTAAAGATGAGTTAATTGACTATGGCATTCGTTCGGGGGCTCCAGTTGAGGTCATCGAAAATCTCCAAGCCCTGGAGGATGATGGAGAGCCTTACGAGAATATTGAAGAGATTTGGCCGGACTATCCTACAAAAGACGATTTCTTCTTTAACGAAGACGAGTATTAAAAAGGAGAAGGTATTAATCCTTCTCTTTGAAAAGCGGTCTTACTTAAAAAGCACGCTTTTTATGCAAAAAATATTACCAGTTTTTTTTCTTCTTTTCTGTTCTGTTCAGCTCATTACAGCACAATCTACGGAAACGACGGCCCAACATGATATCGCTCTTATTAAAGATTTCATCGCTGATATAGCGGATGAGACCCAACGACCGGACCTAATCTTAAGCAGGCATGTATTATTGGAGCAAACAGACACAGATGAAGGATACGACTATCTGGAGGCTAGTATAGAGGAAATACGTATTAATCTCCAACCAAAGAATCTCGATGAAATAGCGTATATTCCTTTTCAGTCCTTACCAAAACGGGAAACACGCGACATTGATCCAGAAGGAAAACCCACCGATAAGATGTATTTCTTGTGGTATCGGAAGCGTCAAATGCTCGCTGTATACATCGCACAGGATAAAATTGCATCTTTTACGCTCGTATCGAAAGGCAACAAAGCACATTTTGTGACTTATTAAAGAAGATCGTAAACGCTTTTTTGAATAATTTTTCACAATTTTCCTTGCATTTGATTAACAAATATTAGACATTTGCTATTAGATAGTGTTAAAAATGAAATTTAGTAATGTAAATAGAGCTTGGTGGTGGCACAACAGATAACGTTGTGGCAAAAACCTATTGCTTGAAATTTTTACATCAAAGGATAGTGGGCTTGCCTAAATTAGGCAAGCCTTTTTTTATAGACTTTTGTCCTGCATAATATGAAAGAAATACTAGCTCATTTATTTGAGTATAAAACATTCACAACCGAAGAAGCCTACAGTATTCTTACCAATATCGCGATGGGTAAGTATGACTCACATCAAGTAGCGGCGTTCATGACGACATACGGTATGCGAAGTATCCGCGTAGAGGAACTTAGCGGCTTTCGCAATGCCATGTACGACCTCTGTCAAAAGGTAGAATTTCCCGGATATGATTTGATTGATTTATGTGGTACCGGTGGTGATGGTAAAAACACCTTTAATATTTCCACGTTGGCATCCTTCGTTGTGGCGGGAGCAGGCTATCATGTGGCGAAACACGGCAACGTAGGGGTCTCTTCAGGCTGCGGTTCCTCCAATGTAATGGAACATCTAGGCTATTCATTTACGAATGATCGTGATAAGCTTCAGCGCCAGTTGGATGAAGCGCATATCTGCTTTTTGCATGCTCCGCTTTTTCACCCAGCTATGAAAACAGTTGCACCGATTCGACGTGCATTGGGTGTCAAAACATTCTTCAACATGCTAGGCCCCCTTACTAATCCTACAAATCCTAAGTTCCAAGCGGTGGGTGTTTTTAGCTTGGAACTTGCCCGGTTATACCATTATTTATATCAAGAAACATCCAAACAGTACAGCATTATCCATGCGCTCGACGGTTACGATGAAATATCGCTGACGGGCGATTTTAAAATTATCGATAATCAAGGCGAGAAATACATCACCGTAGAAGAGCTCGGTTTTTCCCCGGTAGCTTCGACCGATCTCGCCGGAGGAAACACCGTGGAAGACGCAGCTGCTATATTCCATCGCATAATTAGCGGAGAAGGAGATGAGAAACAGAATAACGTTGTATTGACCAATGCCGCTTTCGCCATAAAAACGATACATCCAGAAAAGACGTTCGGCGACTGCTATTATGAAGCAGAGTCATCCTTATTAGGTAAAAAAGCATTATATCGTTTTCAAAAGTTGATCTCTACGTGATATGAAGGAGTTAAAAATAAAAGTATGCGGTATGCGCGAACCGACAAACATTCAAGCACTCGCCTTGCTCCCTATCGACTATATGGGATTTATCTTTTATGAAAAATCCACTCGCTATACACTAGAACTTCCCAGTGTTTCCATTCCAACTTCAATAAAAAAAGTAGGCGTATTCGTAAATGCCGAGAAGGCATGTATAAATGAAAAAATCGCACAGGGGCTGCAAACTGTGCAATTGCACGGACAAGAATCACCTGCGTTCTGTGAACAACTAAAAAAAGAGCATATTGAAATCATCAAGGCTTTTGGGGTAGATACCGATACATCTTGGGAAGCCTTAGCGCCTTACGTGGGGATTGTCGATTATTTCCTGTTTGATACCAGCAGCCCCCAACACGGTGGAACAGGCCGCCCTTTTGACTGGGGACTATTAGAAAGTTATCCTTATGAAACCCCCTATTTTCTGAGTGGCGGACTCGACCTTACAAATATTCCAAACGCATTAGCCATCAAAGATGAACGCCTGATTGGTTTAGACATCAACTCCAGATTTGAGATCAGGCCGGGATTAAAAAACCTTGAAAAATTAAAAGAAGCATTGAAAATAATCAGACATGAGTAAATATCACGTAAATAAAAAAGGATATTATGGCCCATTCGGGGGTGCTTACATTCCCGAAATGCTATATCCTAATGTGGAAGAACTCCAACAAAAGTACATGGACATTATGCAGGAAGAGAGCTTTCTGCAAGAATTCCAGGAACTGCTGAAGGATTACGTAGGACGCCCCTCCCCGTTATATCTCGCCAAACGCTTATCAGCACGTTATGGTGCGAATATCTTTCTCAAGCGAGAAGACCTAAACCATACCGGAGCGCATAAAATCAACAATACGATCGGACAGATACTCCTCGCTGAGCGCTTAGGCAAAAAAAGGATCATAGCGGAAACAGGCGCCGGTCAACACGGTGTCGCAACGGCTACTGTATGCGCCCTAAAGGGATTAGAATGCGTAGTGTATATGGGTGAAATCGATATCCAGCGCCAAGCTCCTAACGTCGCACGCATGAAAATGATGGGTGCCACGGTAGTTGCTGCACAATCGGGGAGCAAAACGCTGAAAGACGCTACCAACGAAGCATTACGCGATTGGATAAATAATCCTATAGACACACATTATATTATTGGCTCGGTTGTAGGCCCACATCCTTATCCCGACTTAGTCGCTCGCTTTCAATCTATTATATCCGAAGAAACAAAGAAACAGCTCACCGAAAAAACGGGTAATAGTTCGCCGGATTACGTTCTTGCCTGTGTAGGCGGTGGTTCTAACGCAGCAGGAATGTTCTACCATTTTCTGGAAGATGAAGAAGTCCAGCTTATTGCCGTAGAAGCTGCCGGACACGGGGTAAAGAGTGGTGAGTCAGCAGCCACAACCGCTTTAGGCAAAGAAGGTGTGTTGCACGGAAGCCGTTCTATCCTGATGCAAACAGAAGATGGGCAAGTTGTTGAGCCTTACTCCATATCCGCCGGATTGGATTATCCGGGCATAGGACCCCAGCATGCGTGGTTATATAAAAGTGGGCGCGGAAAATATGTTAGTATTACAGATGATGAAGCGATGCAAGCTGGGTTATTGCTCACAAAATTGGAAGGTATCATACCCGCGATCGAAAGCTCACACGCCTTAGCTTATCTAGAAAAAATGACGTTTCATGGTAATGAGAACGTCGTGATTTGTTTATCGGGCCGTGGTGATAAGGATTTGGATAACTATATGAAATATTTTGGATTTTAAACACTATGCACACACAAGATATATTTAAAAGCGACGAATCAAATGGATTACTATCCATCTACTATACGGCTGGTTATCCGAATTTAGATAGTACAATTGCTATTGCAAAGAAGTTGGAAAGCGCAGGTGCAGATTTCCTCGAAATTGGTTTTCCCTATTCCGATCCGATAGCCGATGGACCAGTTATTCAACATAGTTCCGAGGTCGCCTTAAGGAATGGCATGACGCTGCAACGTCTTTTTCAACAACTGCAGGACTTAAGATCACACGTATCTATTCCTGTTTTTCTGATGGGATACTTTAACACCGTTCTACAATACGGCGTAGAGAACTTTTGCAAATCTTGCCAAGCGGTGGGCGTGAATGGTGCCATTATCCCGGATTTGCCCATATATGAATATGAGGAGCTATATCAAGATACGTTTAAAAAATATGGCATTAACAACATTTTCTTGGTCACGCCGCAGACATCCGAAGAAAGGATCCGAAAAATAGACAATCTCTCTCATAGCTTTATTTATCTTCTATCATCCAATGCCACCACAGGTAAAAATCTAGAAGTCGGAGTGCAAGCGGAACAGTATTTTCGACGTTTGAAGAATATGGACTTGAAGAATCCCCTTGTGATCGGTTTCGGCATCTCGGACCGCGAAACATTTCGAAAAGCAACCACTTATGCAAAGGGTGCGATTATTGGCAGTGCATTTGTTCGACTATTATCGGATGACGATTACATGAATAAGATCGAATCTTTTATTAAAGGGATCAAAACGCAATAGCTCGAATAAAGCGTTTGGCCTGTCCTTAACTCCGGTCTTAGGACGGGCTAAATTTGCAATATCATCAATCTGTTTTTGAACACAATTTTCCAGAGATAAAAATCTTTTCTATCTTTGTTATAATGAGAGCATTCTTATCGAGCATAGTTTTATTCTTTTACATGTTGACATGTACGGGAGCGACTATCTACATGCACCAATGCCATGGGGGATCGTTAATTATGCTACAGGATAACGCTGACGAACATCATCAAAGCTGTCCTATTTGCGTGGATCATGGACATGAAAAAGAAGCTTCTTCATCCCATGCCTGTAATACGAAGGGTGATGACTGTTGTAAAGACATCAAAATTGATCTAAAAAAAGGTCAAGAAAAGGTTGAAAGTGCACCTGCTGCTTTTAGTTTCTTGACATTATCACCAGCGACGCTTTCTATTATTTGGATAGTGGTTTTTCAGTCGCATTTTGACACACAAAAAGCAAGCACCGGACCTAGTCAGTTCTCAGTGGCAAAACGGTCTACACCGACTTATCTTCTCCACTGTAATTTCCGAATTTGATTTTTCGGGACTTCTAAAAATCCACATCTGCGCGTTACTTGAAAAAAAACTAAAATCCTCATTTACGCAAGTAAATCCAGGTTTTATTGTTTTCAAAAGCCTTAATCTACGAATTTTTAGAAATTCCCTCTATCGCAGCCGCAAATCAGCGTATTTGCATATTAACGTTTTAACAAACAATCAAATGACGAATAACAATGAAGCGAATATATAAAGGACTTATCACCTTATTTTTTATCAATATATATACAATCAGTTTTGCCCAGCAAGATAGCACCATCACTTTTGAAGTGGCAGGAAATTGCGCCATGTGTAAACAACGGATTGAGAAAGCAGCGAAAATAACAGGTGTTTCTAATGCCTCCTGGAATGTCCAAGACGGCATGGCAACAGTAAACTTCAATTCGAACGTTACGTCCTCCAATGATATTAAGCAGTCGATTGCTGACGCGGGACATGACACCGATGAAGTACGCGCAAAACAAGAAGTGTATGAAGCGCTTCACGAATGTTGTTTATATGATCGTCTTGGAGAGGAAAAAAGCCATAACGAATATAATGACGACCATCAGAACCATGACCATGAACACGTTGTTCGGGGCGTGGTGGTCCAGGAAAATAACCGGGGCGATCTCGCACCTATCGCGGGTGTCAACGTGCATTGGCTTGAAAATAAGGCGACGCAAAAACAAAGCAACGTAGAAGGCGTTTTTGACATCAAACATGAGAAAGGCTACAGACATCTGGTAATTACCTACGCGGGGATGCAGCCCGACACCGTCGAAGTAAAGAATCTGCACGAGATATTGGTCATCCATGCGAAGGACAATGTCTTAGGCGAAGTAGTCGTTTCCAGAAGACAACGTACAGCTTATGTGGATAAAATGAATGCCAACCGTGTAGAAACAATAACGGCAAGGGAACTATTCAAAGCAGCTTGTTGCGATCTCAGTGAGAGTTTTGAAACCAATGCATCGGTGGACGTAGTCGCAAGTGACGCCATAACGGGCGCTAAGCAAGTACAATTATTAGGCTTAAGCGGTATTTACACGCAGCTAACAGTCGAGAATCTTCCGGGTCCGCGGGGATTTGCTGCACCATTGGGTTTAAATAGTATGGCCGGGCCATGGATAGAAGCTATACACATCAGTAAAGGTATGGGGTCGGTGGCGAATGGCTTCGAAAGCATGTCGGGGCAGATTAATGTGGAATTAAAAAAACCACACGATACAGACCGACTTTATTTTAATGCATATGCTAACAATATGGGGCGTACGGATGTCAATTTAAACCTTGCACAAAGACTAAACGACAAATGGTCTGTCGGCCTTTTGTTACACGACAATTTCATGTACAACAAGAACATGAATTTTAGTAACAATGGTTTTAGAGACATGCCGGTAGGTAATACGTTTTCGGGTGTAAACAGATGGCATTACGAAGACGGCAAGGGCCTAATCGCGCAGTTTGGCATTAAGTATTTGAGCGACGATCGTACAGGAGGCGAAATCGATTTTAACAAAAATAGCGATAAGCTGACGACCGATCGGTATGGGTTGGGATTCGATATTGACCGCATAGAAGGTTTTGCTAAGATTGGTTACGTCTTTCCAAGCAACAAACTACGCAGTATCGGCTTGCAACTCGCCGGATCACATTTCCGTCAGAATAGTTTTTTCGGCTTAACGACCTATGACAATAAACAAAATAGCGGGTATGCGAACCTACTATACCAAGATGTTATAGGTAACGTGCAACATAAATACAGGGCTGGACTCTCAGTATCATACGACAAATACAATGAAAATATCTTACAACACGATTTTCATCGGACAGAAACCGTCTCGGGGGCATTTCTAGAATATACTTATGCTCCTACGGAGAAGTTCGATGCCGTCCTGGGTCTCCGCCAAGATTACAATAGTATTTACGGCTGGTTTACAACACCAAGAGCAGTACTTCGTTACGCGCCCACTAGTACAACTACGTTACGCTTAAGCTCCGGAAGAGGACAACGTACAGCTAACGTTTTTGCAGAAAACCTGGGCATATTTGCATCCAGCCGCGCAATAGACTACGAAAATCTCGGCACCAGTGACGGTACTGCCTACGGACTAGAACCCGAAGTATCTTGGAATACCGGCTTTACTTTTGATCAGGACTTCCGATTATTCGGCAGAGAATCAGGTGTATCCCTCGAGCTTTTCCATAACAATTTCACTAATCAGGTGGTGATAGATTGGGAGAACCCGAGAACAGTATCATTCTACAATTTGGACGGCAAGTCCTACTCCAATAGTTTACAAGCTGAATTTAGGTTTATGCCAGCACAACACTTCGAAACAAAGATGGCATATAGATTATTAGATGTGCAAACAGATTATAGAAACGGGCGTCTACAAAAACCATTGACAGCTAAGCATAGAGGATTCGTCAACATGGCTTACAATTTACACAGTGGATGGAGTTTTGACTACACGCTAAACATGGTTGGCAAAAAACGTCTGCCGTCTACTGTCGATAATCCGATTGAATATCAATTGGGAGCTTATTCCGACGCCTACGTAACTATGAATGCGCAAATTAGCAAAAGCTTCGGGGCAGAAAAAAACTTTACCATATATCTTGGTGGAGAAAATTTAACAAACTTTTATCAAAATAATCCGATTCTAGCATTTGAAGAGCCATTTGGCAGCCATTTCGACACGAACTTGTTATGGGGTCCGATAACAGGTCGAATGTTTTACACGGGGGTACGATATACTATTAAATAATATACCATAGGGGCAACTTTTTTGCCCCTATAATTTTTTCAGCTCTTGATATAGCCGTGCCGTCGGTAATCCCACCACATTGTCATATGAACCGGTAATAGTTTTTATTCCCGTATATCCAATCCATTCTTGAATACCATATGAGCCAGCCTTATCAAAAGGGTTATAGTTTTTAATATAATAGTCGATTTCTTCTTCGGATAAGGGATAGAATTCGACAGCGGTAGTCTCTACAAAGCTTTTTACACGGCCATGGTATTGCAATGCTACGGCGGTAAACACTTCGTGGCGGTCTCCTTGTAATCTACTCAACATCTGAAATGCTTCTTTTTTCTCACGAGGTTTCCCCAAGATTTTGTCTTTGTGTACGACCACCGTATCTGCCGTAATAACCAATGTGTCGTAAAATGTAGTACTGTCAAAACCTCGCATTTTATGAACAGCAATATACTCTACTATTTCGTGAGGAGATTGCCGTGCATCAAAATGCTCATCTGTCTCCTTGACAATAACCTGAAAATCAAAACCCATCTTTTGCAGGAGTTCTTTCCGGCGGGGTGATTGCGAACCTAAAACTATAGGTATATCTTTGAACTTCTGGATTAACATCTAAATACTTTTTATATTATCGTCGTCATACCATTTATTTTGCAATTTTAAGATTTTTTCAATTACGTCTCGAACGCAACCTCCGCCACCAAGCTTTGGAGAGACATAATGTGCTACAGCTTTTATCTCCTCCACCGCGTCTTGCGGACACATCGCCAGTCCTACTAGTTTCAAGCATTCCAGATCCGGCATATCGTCTCCCATAAAACCTACTTCCGATAATGCGACATCGTAACGCCGAATAATTTCTTGCATTAATGTCAATTTATCTACTACACCGAGAAAAACGTCTTCTACGCCAAGACCACGAAGACGGTGTATCACACCCTGCGACTTCCCTCCACTGATCACGGCGATCCGAAGCCCGTGTTTTATTGCCAATTGAATAGCATAGCCATCTTTAACGGAGAACCGTCTCAGTTGCTCACCTTGCTCGGTAACAAGTACTGAGCCGTCTGTAAGCACGCCATCAATATCCAAAAAAAGAACCTTGATGTGAACAAAACGTTGTAAAATCATAAAGTAACTAATCGATAAAAGTCAAAATCTTATTTAAATACGCCATATCATCAAAAATTTGTCACATATTGATTGCAAACACAACTAACCTTGGAATACGCTTGACAAATATCAATTTTCGACGTACTTTTGTATCGTAATCAATAAGCAAGAGCGCTATAAATGATTACAGCATAAAAATTGTCTTTTCATAATTTAGGTTTATAATTGGTTAGTAGCAAACCCTGGCGCCCATCGCCAGGGTTTTGTTTTATGAACAACGTTAATGTTATCCTTTCGTCTACGATTTTCCTTTGTCACCCGATGTAGGTTTGGAAATAGACGAGCGCATATCTGTATCAGCCTGTATATTCTGCATTTTATAGTAATCCATTATACCCAGATTGCCACTACGAAAAGCTTCCGCCATAGCTAATGGCACTTGCGACTCTGCTTCTATTACTTTCGCTCTTGCCTCCTGGGCTTTAGCACGCATTTCCTGTTCGGTAGCAACAGCCATAGCACGACGTTCCTCCGCCCTTGCATTTGCCACTTTCAAATCGGCTTCTGCCTGATCTGTTTGTAATTTCGCACCAACGTTTTCCCCAATATTAATATCGGCGATATCAATGGAAAGAATCTCAAACGCGGTTCCCGAATCGAGACCTTTGGATAAGACCGTTTTAGATATCCGGTCCGGGCTTTCCAGTACCTCCTTATGATTCAATGCCGAACCTATCGTCGAGACAATACCTTCTCCCACACGGGCAAGGATCGTTTCTTCGCCCGCACCACCGACCAGCTGGTTAATATTGGCGCGCACCGTTACTCTTGCCTTCGCAATCAACTGTATACCATCTTTAGCCACTGCCGCTACCGGCGGTGTGTTGATAACATTCGGATTCACGGACAGCTGGACCGCGTCAAAAACATCCCGCCCTGCAAGATCAATCGCAGTTGCCAATTTAAAATCGAGCGGAATATTTGCTTTATCCGCAGAGATGAGTGCTTTGATCACTTTATTTACATTGCCTCCGGCAAGATAATGCGTTTCGATTTCATTGCTAGAGATACGGAGCCCCGCTTTTGACGATATAATCATTGCATTCGACACCAACGCCGGCGGTACTCTCCGTAAGCGCATCAACACCAGATTCAAAAGACTGATTCTCACATTGGAAAGTTGAGCCGTGAACCAAAGGTTTACCGGCAATAGATACAGTAGCAGGAAAAAGGCTATAACTCCCCCTACCACTATTAAAATTAAACTAATTTCAGAACCCATAAGATATTCATTTTTAAGTAACTTCTTAAAGATATCATTTTATTTTCTATTTTTGTTCAAAGAGCATACGTTAAACTATTTTAATTTACATAAAATGAGAAAATTATTTGTTTTTCCAGCGATTGCTATCGCATTGTCGTTCGCGGCATGTGGCGGTTCTGAAAATAAAAACAATTCAGCTACAACAGAAGAAACGGCTACAACCAGCTCGGACGGTGCCGCAACAGAAACCGTTCCCGGTATCGAAAACGTAGAATTATCAAATAAAATTGTCGTCGAAGGTAACGACCAAATGAAGTTTGATAAAGAGCTGTTACGCGTGAAAGCTGGCGAAGAAGTTGAATTGACGCTAAAAAATGTAGGTGAATTGCCTAAGGAATCGATGGGGCATAATTTCGTGGTATTGGCTTCAGGAGTGGACGTAGCGACATTTGGCTCAGAGGCTGTTGCTGCTGCTGACAATGACTATATTCCTAAAACATCGTTAAGCTCTGTCGTGGCGCACACGAAACTACTAGGACCAGGTGAAGAGGACAAAATTACGTTTACATTAGAAAAGGGCGTATACACATTCATATGTAGTTTTCCAGGGCATTTCGGTGTAATGCAGGGTAAAATCGTTGCCGAATAATAAGATATTCATAAACAGCTTGAAAAAAAAGAGGCTGTCTCAAAAGTAATTTTTGAGCAGCCTTTTTTTATTTTCTACTATTCTCCACATTATTTCTATTTTTTGTTGATATTTTATTCATCTATCCTGTTGTATATCAGCGTTCTGATCCCT
>NZ_PVBQ01000015.1 GCF_002980525.1 Sphingobacterium haloxyli | reverse complement strand
AACAGAACATGCCTTCCGGTCTTCCCAAAACCATTACAGAATCAGAAAAACAGAAAACCTTCGATAAAAATATTGGGAAACCTCCAAAAATGAAAAAGCCGCCTCAGTTATTTTTGAGACGGCCTCAATGGTGCGGAAACAAATAACCGTAGCCGCAATGGGGTTTTGGGAGCATATGTGTCCAATGTGCTAGATGTAACACCATCGCTGCATGTACACTTAGCGTTGCGTATGGATTATTTTGATAATAAGGGAACCTATGATTTTGATGCCGACACCACACGCGGGGCATACAGCCAGACGGCGTTTTCGCCTAGGGTCGGGCTCGTATATGAGTTTGTGAAAGATCGGATGTCATTCTTCGGAAATTATCAGAACGGATTTAAGAATGTAGCACCTATCGTACAACCGCTGCCAGACATTTCGGGCGACTTTAAGCCTCAACAGGCGGAACAATGGGAAGCCGGTGTTAAGCTGAATCTATTTAATAACCTTATGGTGCTGACTGCAAGCTACTATGATATTTCCGTTAGTAATATAACAAGGCCAGAATCTATTGAACGTGACGGGCAATTCTATAACATTACGGTACAGGACGGTACGAGGTTGAGCCGGGGTGTTGAATTTGATTTGACCGCCGCTCCGATGGAAGGATTGGATATCATTCTTAGCTATAGCAACAATAGCAGTAAATTGACCAAAGCTGATGCGAATGTAAATAGCCTGCGTCCAACGGAAGCCGGACCCAAGAACTTGTTCAATGTTTGGGCTAGCTACACCGCACACCGAGGCTTTTTGAACGGCGTTGGTATCGGCGCGGGAGTTAACCACGCGAGTGAGAATTTGGTCACCAATAGCGTACCCACGGGTGCGTTTACAATTCCTGCTTATACATTGGTCAATGCGAGTCTATCTTATACCTATAGGAATTATGAGCTGGCAGTGAAAGCTAATAATTTGACTGATAGAACGTATTATAAAGGATGGTCTACGGTAAATCCTATGATGTCGCGGAATATTCTCGGAAGTATTGCTTATCGATTTTAAAATCCATAAATACGCAAATTACTAATCAGGGCGACAGCATTATTTCGGTATTTTTCCGTGGATATGAAAAAGTGCTTGGGTGCGCTAGGGTCCAATACGGTGGCGTCTAGCACTTTATGTTCGTCGATATAGACTTGCATACGGTTTCCGTCAACGGACACCGATACATGCATGATTGCGTTAGCATAATTACTCAGTGGAAACTCAATCCTGCTATTATTATTGTTATTATTACTGGTTGTATTGATGGTTTCGTAATAGTATTGTAAACTGGTGTACACATTTGTTTCGTTCGACGTTCCGTAGATATACTTTCGTGTACTGTTGTTCTTGGAAAATCCAAAATCTATTGACCGCAAATCAGAGGCTTGATTTGCGCGTGTCAGCAAATCAAACTCAAGCGTGAACTTTTGAGGTAGCTGTAATAAAGTGTCTAGCTGGTACGAAGCCTGGTCAGCTAATTTTAGCCATTTTCCGTTAGCACCGCTTATTTCTACTACGGAGCCGGTACTGTTCGTTTGCCAATATTTTGCCATACGGCCAGGAATATCATCATCTAGACGATCTTCGAAGATGAGGATGTTACCCGGTAAGAACGGCTCCGATTTAGTCAGTATTTCAAATGTTCCGGAAGTGTTTGCTATCTCGCTATTTCCGGCTTTTGGTTGTTGTCCCTGATCTTTACTATTTAAGAGGTCGTCAACCGACTTTTCAATCTTATTTTCCATCTTACGCTGTACCTTCTTCAAAAGTTGTGCGTGGCTAACTAGTGTAATACCTAACATAGCGATTAAAATAGCAACCTTTTTCATACATTTTTCTTTAGGGTAGCTAATGTAGGGTTATCTAGAAAGAAAAGCGACTGCGGTGGATAGTACTTGAGGATTCGCCCGTAGGTTTTGAGGATTTATACCTCCTAGGGCCGACCTAGGTACCTGATGATTTCTGCGCGGCGGCTTTGTGCTACGGGTAAAGTTTCCTGATTTCGCATAACGAGTTGGTTGGTCTTCTTTGTGAATGATGTGATATATAGCTGGTTCACCAGGTAGCTTTGGTGAATACGTACGAAACCGAAGTCATTTAGCCTGTCATGGTAGTATTTTAATGGATACGAAATCAGGAGTATTCTGCCATCGGTTAAATGAAAGTTGCAATAGTTGTTGTCTGCGGACAGGTATAGAATCTCACCAAGAGATAAAATATGGATTGTTTTTTGGCTTTTGAGCACTAGGCGCTGTGCCACAATATCTTTCTGACCTAGGTTTTGCAATGCCTGTTCTAGTTCAATTTTTCGAAATTCATCGTTGATCGATTGCAGCACACGGTCGATTGCGGTTTGGAGGTCTGCCGGCGAAAAGGGTTTGACCACAAAATCTAACGCATTGAAGCGGAATGCTTTGGCGGCAAACGCCGAATAGGCGGTTATAAAGATGATCCGGAACGGATGGGACGTTCCGTCGGAAACACGTTGTAGCCAGTCAAAAGAATTCCCATCCGGAAGATTGATGTCCAAGATGCAAAAGTCAATTTTCGTAGAAAGAAGGTGCCGCTCAGCCTCTGCAATCTGATAGCAGGGAATCATGTTGATTTTCGGATACATATTCGAGATAATATCTTTCATCATCGCCATGGTGAAGTAATCATCTTCTAGAAGCAGACAGGTCATGTTCGGTTTCATCGTTAATGTGTTGAGATTTGTCTGAAATCAAATGTAAATTGAACGCATGTACCAGGGTAGGTTTTATCAAGATTTGCTTCTTCTATATGTAAATGTATGAATTTAGGGAACTGTTTGTTGATTTCGCTGATTCTTTTGTTAACGAGCTGCGAGCCCATGGATTTGTGTAGATTGTTGGAACGGTCTGGTAGGGTCGTCGATATGCCCTTTCCGTTATCGGATATACTGATGACCAGTTTTTGCTGTGCTAAATGGATACTGATCTCGATATTGGCGTCGGTCTGATCGGTGACACCATGATTAATCGCATTCTCGACAACGGGTTGAAGGAGCATCGGCGGAAGCTGTATGATGGAAAAATCTACTTCGGGATCGACATGCAAATTATAGTGAAAAGGTTTGTGCGAGGCCAAACGTTGTAGATAAAGATAATTTCTCAATAACTCGATCTCTTCCTCAAGAGAAATCCAATCGCTATCCGAATGTGTTAGGGTCGATCGGATGAGACGCGCGAAGTGGCTTAAATATGCCATGGAGGTTTCTTTGTCATTTTTGTAGAGGTAGTGTTGCACATGCTGCAGCGAATTGAATATAAAATGGGGATTCAACTGCGCGAGCAACAACCGATTTCTTGTCTTTGTGTGGCTTAGTTCTCGCTTTGCCTGTTCGGTTTTAAGATAAAGGTAAGTCGCTAGACCGATCAACAGGATAAGGAATACGCTTCCAATGATAACGAGGATGAGCTGTTGTCTCTTGGTCTTGTTTTCCAGCTGCAGTGACTGGATCTGCCGGGTTTTTTCTGCACTTTCATAAGTCTCTGTTATCTCGGCAATTCGCTGCGCTACTTCTTGCTGCTGTAATGAGTCCTTGAGTTGGTCGTATTTCTCGAAGTATTGCAAGGCTGCGCGGTGATCATTCTGCAATAGTAAAAGTTCCTTTAGATTTTTGAGTACCTGTTGCCGTTGTGTGCCTTGAGCGGCGGCAAGCGCCCGTAAATAGGCCTTCTTACCCTCGTCTAGCGCTCCGGACTGTGTCAGTGCATATCCCAAGTTGTTATGGGCCACGACGGAGGGAGGCTGCTGCAATTTTTCGCTAATTCGAATACTCTCCATACTATGGTTAATGGCCGCCTGCCAATCTCTCGCTTTAATAAACAGGTTGCCAAGGTTGGTATGAACAATGGCTTGTACTGGTTCTTGATTTAGGATACGGGCGGTTTGTAGTGAGGCTTGTAAATATGGAAGAGCTTCTTTATCCCTGTCGGCATCCGTAAGGGAATTGGCTAAATTGACTCTGATCTGTAGCTTCTTAACCGAAGGTGCTGTTTCGAGGCTATCGGCTTGTTTTAAGTATTGTATTGCCTTAGGAAAGTTTTTGGCATGTGCTTGTAGTACACCTATTCCCATGTATGCGTCTGCCTGGAATGATGGCGTTCTGGTCGACTTAGCCAGCTGCAATGCTTTTAGGTAAGATTGCAGCGAGCTGTCTAATTGTTGATTCATATGTCGGGCACGGGCAATACCGAGATGCGCTTTTAATTGTAAGGTATCTGGCATATTATCGATTTTAGCTCGAGACAGCACGCTGTTATAGATCGATTTACTTTCCTCAACTAGGCCTTTCCGGAGCAACAGGTCTGCACTGTCAATAGATTCCGCTATGCTCTGATGTTGTCCAACGGCGGTCTGTACATATATACACAACAGGAAACATCCTAATTTTAGGAAACATAAACGAAAGCTATGGGCGCGCATGTGCTAGAAAAAATAACTCAAAATGTATGCAGTGTTATCAACAAAAGTAATAACATTGTTGAAACTACCGAAATGTCGGGGGATATCAATCTAAAATATCATTATCTTCGTTTGGGGATAACGTTACTTTATGAGACCATATCCTAAAAAAAAGAACATGGCCGGGAGTTTTTGGGACGAGCTGTGTAAATAGGACTTAAAACTTTGCTTTTACGATTATGAACAGAAAAATAATTAGCTGCATTTTTACTGGATTATTATTGAGTGTGTCGTTAAATACCTTCGGTCAACAGTTGGATTTGGTTAAACGGAAACGACCGAATATCATATTCATTTTTTCGGATGATCATGCGTACCAGGCGATCAGCGCGTATGGAAGTACGCTGACGCAAACGCCGAATATTGATCGGTTGGCCAACGAAGGGGTGATCCTCAGAAATCAACTGGTGACAAACAGTATCTGTGGACCTAGTCGGGCGACCTTACTGACTGGAAAGTACAGTCATAAAAACGGTTTTAAGGCAAACGAAAATAGTTTTGATCTGAACCAGACGCTTTTCACGAGGGAGTTGCAACAGGCCGGTTATAATACGGCTTGGGTTGGTAAGTGGCATTTGGGAACATTGCCTACCCAAGCGTTGAATTATTTTAAGATACTACCCGGGCAAGGACATTACTATAATCCGGATTTTATCCATCACAACGGCGACACTGTGAGGCATGAAGGTTATGTAACAGATATCATCACCTCTTTCGCTAGGGACTTTATTGACCAGCAAGATGCCGATAAACCTTTCTTTTTGGTCGTAGGCCACAAAGCTACGCATCGCGAATGGATGCCTGACATCCGAGATCTAGGTGCTTTTGATAGCATAGATTTTCCTATTCCGGAGACGTTTTACGACGATTATACGGGTAGAGCAGCTGCTAAGGATCAAGACATGACCATTGACAAAACCATGGTATTACGACAGGACTTGAAGGTAGAACAGGTATTCAAAGGCCGATATACGTCTGAACAAGCAAAGGCGTTGTCGGATTACTATGGGGGAATATCGAGGGAATTTAAAGATAAGAAATTACAAGGGAAGGAATTGGTCGAGTGGAAGTATCAACGCTATCTAAAAGATTATCTTTCTACCGCACGATCGTTAGACCGAAATATAGGTGAATTATTAGATTATTTGGATGAAAGTGGTTTAGCCGATAACACTGTAGTTATATATGCTTCGGATCAGGGGTTTTATTTAGGGGAGCATGGATGGTTTGACAAACGCTTTATTTACGAAGAATCGTTGAAAACGCCTTTTGTCCTCCGATATCCCGGAGTTGTAAAACCAGGATCAGAACTTCAAGATCTTGTGCTGAATATTGATTGGGCACCAACTATGTTAGATTTGGCCGGTGCAGGCATTCCCGATGACGTCCAAGGTAACTCATTTTTACCTTTGCTGATCAACAGTCGAGATAGTATACAATGGCGAGATGCTGGATATTATCACTATTACGAGTTCCCACAACCTCATCGTGTTCATCCTCATTTCGGTATTCGTACAGACCGATATAAATTGGTTAGATTTTATGGTGAATTGAACAATTGGGAGCTTTTCGATTTACAGCAGGATCCAAACGAATTATCGAATATTATTGATGATCCGGATTACAGTTCCGTACTGGACGCCTTGAAGGACAGGTTGGGGAGGTTGATCCTAAAATATGAAGACAGCGAAGCCGAACAGATTCTTCGTGCTGCTGGTGAAATTTAACAACACAAATCTATTCCATAAACCTTATACCGATTTAACAATAATATAATATGAATAAGCTATCAGTCGAAATCTGAAAAGAATATTTTTGCCATGCTCGAAAATCTTGCTAAAAGATCCCGGATGGAGACAAAAGAGATGGAATGTTATTTACAGATAGATGAAACGGAAGCTATTATCCAGCTAAACCATGGCAGTGAATCTTCTTTCACTTCGATATACCATAGCCACCACCAAAAAATATATGCTAACATTCTTAAAATTGTACACTCGCCCGAGCACGCACAAGAAATTTTGCAGGATGTTTTTCTGAGTTTGTGGCAAAATAGATATAAAATCGATAGAAATAGGCCGCTGGAGAACTGGTTGTTCGTCGTTAGTTTCAATAAGTCTATGGACTTTCTCAAAAGAAAGCTGAGGGAGCACATTGATTTTGTTGAAGACTATGATAAACTCTACGTGAATATCGAAGATGTACAGGAGCAAGACGACATCATAACGGAACAGTTACGCATACTGGAAGAGGCTATCGATCAATTATCTCCTCGTAAGAAGGAGGTTTTTCGACTGTGCCGCTATGAAGGGTATTCAAAAGAACGCGTAGCGGAGATGTTGGATTTATCGGTCAATTCTGTATCTGAGTATCTTAAACAAGCAAACAAAAGTATTAAGCAATATGTGGCCGGGAGTAATCCGTATGCCTACGAAAATGGGGTCTTACTGCTTCTGTCCGCCTGCATCTATATGTAATAAACGGCAGCGCCGGTTGCCTTTGTTTTTACGTTTTAGTAATAATTTCTTAACTAGCTAGACCATTGCCTCCTGATGCGACCCATCGTATTTATATATGATGGGAAACAAAACGCGAAAGAGTATCCAGGCTTTCTGGAAGGGTCGGCTAACGAAGGCCGAAGCAAAAGAGCTGCTCGATAAATTAGACAACCAACAGCCAGCCTTACAGCGGCAACTAAAAAGAGAACTTGTCGACGCCAGCGAAAACCCGGAGTTGCTCAGCGCGAAGCAGTCAGCCGAACTATTGCAAGCAATCCGTAACAAAGCCGGCATGCAAACGCCGGTAAAAAGGATGTACCCGTATAAATGGGTGAGCGCCGCCGCGGTGGTTGTGCTCATCGGTATCTTTGGGATCTTTTATAAGCAAAAGAACACCGAGATCGTACCCGAAACCGTATACGCGGAAGCTGCTCCGCCGGAAACCTATGTTGTTAACACACAGCAAGATTCATTAACCTACCTATTGAGCGACGGGTCTGCCGTATTACTCTCGCCACATAGTACGATCTGTTACGATAAAAGTTATGGTATCCGTAACCGCAGTATACAACTGAGGGGCGAAGGAAAATTTGTGGTGGTGCGCGACAGTACGTTACCTTTTGAGGTAATGGCCAATGGATTTACAACGACGGCACTCGGTACAGAATTTATTGTTGACGGCAGAAACCTCGATAAGACGACAGTACACTTGCTTTCGGGAAAGGTAGTAATTCGCTCCTCGAAGGAAGCTCGGATGTCTATACAGGACACTTATCTAGCGGTTGGAGAAATGTTGTATATCGATGAGGCGAGTAATACCGTATTAACGAATCCCGTAGCGGCGCCTAAACCAACTATGCAACCGGCTAACGCAGACCAGCGTATAGCCAGCAGTGATCAACGACAAAATCTCCGATTTGATCGACAGGATCTGGCAGAAGTGCTCCGCCAGATCGCGATAAAATTTGATAAAGCTATCCGAATAGATCCAGCGGTGCCAAGGAACTTAACGTTTACGGGCGAGTTTTCGGCGGATGACGACTTGGAAACCATATTGTCTACTATATGCTTGGTTAATGACCTACAACGGGGTAGTGGGGATGAGGACGAAGTGCTTATCCTTTTAAAGGATACAACTGTACATCATCAGACACCCGACACAACTAGCAATAAAGTAATTGAATAATAAATAATTCCAAACAATATCAATACACATGAAAAAAAACAGCGTTTTTCTTTATTTATCTTGGCTATGCTTAGCTTATCTGTTCTTTGGGGTGGATGAGCTGCAGGCCCAGCAAATCGGGCAAGTAAAAGGGCGTGTGCTCGATGAGGGAGGGAATCCCTTGAACGGAGTTTCCGTGTCAACGAAAGGATATGGAAATACGAAGACCACTGCATCGGATCATAACGGCGTCTTCCTATTGAACAATCTGCAAGTGGGGCAACGCTACACGATCGTTTTTTCGCTTGTCGGTTATCAAAGCCATGAAGAACTGGATTTTTTGGTCAGCGCAGACGACAAGAATTCTTTACTGGTCCGGCTGGCAGAGCAGTCGTCGGAGCTAGAGGAAGTGGTCGTCACGGCGTTAGGTATTACCCGCGCATCGAAATCTGTCGGATTTTCTGTACAGCAGGTAGACGGCGATATGATACAGGAGGCGCATGAGACTAACCTTGTGAATACGTTGAGTGGCCGCGTGGCCGGAGTGCAGATTACTAACTCTTCCGGCGGTATTGGCGCCTCGTCAAATATCCAGATTAGAGGGCAGAACTTTGTTAGTGGCTACAACTATAACAATTCGCCGCTATTTGTCGTCGATGGTATTCCCATAAGTAATAACAACGAACAATCTACGCGTGCCTTCACCGGGCGACAAGACTTCAATAATCCCAACTTTACAGGAGGGGAAGGTGAGGTAGACTATGGAAATGCCGCTGGAGAAATCGATCCGAATGACATCGAAAGCATTTCGGTGCTCAAAGGACCAAATGCAGCGGCATTGTATGGTTCACGTGCTTCGAACGGGGTGGTGTTGATCACGACGAAATCGGGGAGGGGTGCCAAAGGAATGGGAATTAATTTTAACTCACATGTGGATTTCGGAACGCCCTTGAAACTTCCAGATTATCAGTACGAATATGGCCAGGGACGTTATGGTGTTTACGAGTATGTAGATGGCATGGGAACGGAAGCCAATAAGTACGACAACGTAATGGAGAACTGGGGGCCTGCTCTAAATGGACAATTAATAAAGCAATGGGATTCGCCTATCGACCCGGAGACCGGGGAACGCATCGCAACGCCATTTGTAGCACAGCCGAATCAGTTGAGAGATTTTTTACAAACTGCTAAAACGTTTACAAACAGTTTGTCAATATCGAATAGTAACGATAAGCTCAACTATCGCTTTTCGTATACAAACTTGTCACAGTCAGGAATGGTCCCCAATACGGACCTGAGCCGAAATTCACTGGGTGTGAACGCAGGGTATCAGATCCTTCCTAATTTAAGGTTAGATGTAGCGATGAACTGGGTAAACAGTGGAAGCGATAACCGAGCTAGTTATGGTGCTAAGAACGACGAATCTGTTATGCGGATGTTTTTATACATGCCCCGCAACCTAGATATTAGATCGTTGCGAGATTACTGGCGGCCCGAAAGCGGCAAGACGGAACAGCATTCTCCCATTTTTAACATGAACGGCACCATTTGGAATAATCCTTATTTTGTCGCTCACGAAAATCTTAACGGGAATAACAGAGATCGTGTATACGGCAATGTAAAAGCTACGTACGACATTCGTCCTGACCTGAAGCTGATGCTGCGGTCGGGTCGGGATTTCTATAACGATAAACGTACGATGCGACATGCCACCTCATCCAGTCAATATAAAAACGGATACTATCAGGAGGATGATGTTTATTTTATCGAGACCAACCACGACATGCTCCTGAGCTATAGTCCAAACTTAAACTCGGATTTCTCTTTCGATGCTTCGTTAGGGGGCAACTTGATGACCCAGGTTTCGAAACGTCTGGGCGCTATCGCCCCTCGTTTGGCAATTCCGAACGTCTACAACCTGACGAATAACGGAGAACCGTTGTTGGCTGGAAACACCTATCAGGAGAAACAGATCAATTCGATCTATGGAACTACCCAAATAGGGTACAAGGATGTGGTTTACCTGGATTTAACAGGACGCAACGATTGGTCGAGTGCTTTGCCAAAGGCCAATAATTCGTATTTCTACCCGTCGGCATCATTGAGTGTCATCGCTTCTGACCTGTTGGGCTGGACTGGCGAGAAAATCAATATGCTGAAATTGAGGGGGGCCGCCTCTTCGGTGAGAAGGGATTTAGAGCCATACCGGACATCGCCGAATTTCTTGGTGACCCAAGGCTGGGGAGGAGAGACGGTAGCTATTCATAATAACAACTATCCTAATGAGAACATTCGGCCCGAGAAAGTGGTTTCCTACGAATTTGGATTTGATTCGAGATTATTTAGCAATCGTCTAGGACTAGATCTGACCTACTACAAAAGTAGGACAACGGACCTGATTATTCCTGTAACACTTAACCCGTCTGCTGGTTACGATACTAAACTTATGAACGTGGGCGAGATGACGAACCATGGACTAGAACTTATGTTGAGCGGTACGCCTGTACGGACCACCAATTTTTCTTGGGATATTTTTATAAACTATTCCTTCAATAGAAATAAGGTGGTTTCTCTTGCGGAAGACCGCGGTATTTCCCGCATCCGCCAGTTGGAACGCTGGGCTTCCTTGGAACTCCGGACTGAAAACACGAAAGGCGATGGCTCTTCGGGCTCGCTTTACGGAGATTATCTGATTTACAATGACAGTGGTCAGTTAACGCATCGTAATGGTCTCCCCCAAGAAGAAAATGGCGACTGGGGGTATCTAGGTAATGTTAACCCGAAATGGATTGGCAGCATCGCCAATGATTTTAAGTATAAAAATTGGAATCTCAGCTTCTTGTTTGCAGGCCAAAAAGGGGGGGTGGTGCATTCCAGGACTTACATTGAAGGTATACGAGCAGGCAGTCTTCCGGAGTCGCTTCCGTTCCGGGATGAAAATGGTGCCGGAACGATTATCGGTGAAGGGATAGATATCGACACGGGACAGCCCAACGCTGTTGGTATTCCAGTGCGGGATTATTGGAGAGAGTATTATAACAACGACCGGATAGCTACCTTCGACGCATCTTATCTAAAGTTAAGAGAACTGAAAATAAGCTACAGATTACCCCAAAGTATGTTACAGCGAACAGCGATAAAAGGGGCTTCTGTATCATTTATCGGAAGAAACTTAATGCTTTGGTCTGATGTACCGCATATCGACCCGGAAGTCTCGGCTTACGACGGTCAGTTTGTGGGTGTGGAGGCGATGTCATTGCCGTCGATGCGAAATTTTGGAATGTCGGTGAACGTGAGTTTTTAATTGCGTGTGGTAAAAAATAATTTATTGTAATGAAAAAATATTTAACTTGTTTAGCCGTTGCTGTGGTAACTTTTCAATCATGCAACGATTTCGAAGAAATTAACATTGATCCCAATAATCCAGCTGTCGTGCCGGTGGAAATGTTGCTTCCGCCTGTCATCAGCGGTGGAGCGAATACCATGGTGGGAAGTGGCCGTAGAGCAGGACAGTATGTACAGCACCTGGCGTATCCAGGTGGCACAAGCGAAAGTGACGGTCGTTTTAACCTCACGGGAGCAAACTGGCGAGAAGAATGGAACGGCGCTGTACGATTAATCAAGGACGTTAATCAGATGAAACTGCTGGCGGAGCAGAACAACCAACCGGAATATATGGCCTTGGGACACATTAATAAAGTGTATATTCTTTCGCTGGTAACAGACGCATTTGGCGATATCCCTTATGATGAGGCAGGAATGGGAAACGTCGACGGGTTGGAATTTCCAAAGTTTCAGGCGCAAGAAGAGGTTTATCAACGGATGCTGGAAGATTTGGAAGCTGCGAATACGTTGTTAGCTGAACTTCCCGCAGGAGTTTCCGTTAGCCGGGATATCCTGTACAACGGCGACCTGCAGAAGTGGCGCAAATTTGCAAACGCGTTAAAGATACGGATCCTGATGAGACAGTCTGCAAAGAAGGACGTTTCACAGCAGGTTGCCCAAATATTCAATAACCCGGATCGTTATCCGGTATTCTCCGACGTCGAGGACGGCGCTACGTTGGTGTATAATAATTCCAGTGATTATTATCCGTGGTTTATTCAAAACCCGTCATCAGACGGCAGTGGCGTTGACTTTTCGGATAATGCCCGGGTAAGTGACGTGATGATCGGATTATTGAAAAAAGGTGGTGATCCACGCCTCTTCATTTATGCTGCCCCGACCAGAAATTCGTTTTTGGATAATGCTGGCGATGCTGACAAAGAACTGCAATACCGCGGACAGACTGCGGGTTTGAGCTCGGCAGAACAAGAAGAACTGTATAAAAGTACTGGACTAAAGGAGGGCGACTTTTCTGTGGTGGGTCGTCGCATCCGACGGGACAACCGGGCTTTTCTAATGACATACAGCGAACTGTTGCTATTAAAAGCGGAAGCAATCCAAAGAAATATGGGCGTTGCGGGACAGGCAGCGGAAATTTATCGAGAAGCTGTTAATGCCTCCTTCGGCAAATGGGAGCAAGTAGGAAGTCAAACGCAAACCCAAAATCCCTATATTAGCGAGGGCCAGCGCGATGCCTACTGGGCAAACAGTGTAAATCAATATCAACCCGAAAAGGGGCTGACTATGATTGCGGAACAGTATTTTATTGATAGCTTCCTGAATGGTTTTGAGGGTTGGGCGTCGTGGCGTCGTACCGGTGTTCCTGAAATAAAACCGGGGCCTTCTGTTTTGGCAGCGATACCGGTCCGGTATGTGTACTCCGACAACGAACAGAATAACCCAAGTTTAATCGAATGGGTAGAACAACACATGGATGGAAAAATGCCGACTCACAATGTCAAGGTGTGGTTTCAGCCGTAGTCAAAACAAAATTTAAATAGATGAAAAAGACATTTCTTTCGGCAATTGTCGGCACTGCGATTTGGTTGACGGTGCCTGCACTTGCGCAGGTGAGGCCCACAGGGTACCTGCAGAATTTGCACTCCCATAATGATTATACCAGGAATCATCCTTTCGCACAGGCATATGGCCTGGGCTTTGGGTCGATTGAAGTCGATCTCTTTTTAAAAGACGGTGAGCTTTTTGTGGCACATGAATACGAGGAAATTGCTGCGGACCGTACCTTCGACAAGTTGTATTTGCAGCCTATCTTAAAGGCATTTGCGGGTAGTGAAGATGGCTACCTTTACCCAGAAAAGGGACAGTTGCAACTCTTGATCGATCCTAAAACGGACGGCCAAGCGGTGTTGAAAGTGCTGAGCGAGAAAATCAAGCCCTACAGAGATCTGTTTGATAGCAAGCATAACCCCAAGGCCGTAAAAATAGTTGTCAGCGGAAACCGACCAGCGCCGGAAAATTTTCATCTGTATGATGAAATTTTCTTTTTCGATGGCGAGTTGGACAAAGCGTATACGGCTGCACAGCTGGAAAGGATAGGACTCTTTAGCGCACCATTTCCGCTATTCTCTGAATGGAATGGGCTGGGCCGGCTGACTCATCCTGATTACCGTAAGGTAAAGACGACGGTGGATTCGGTGCATCGCCTTGGAAAAAAAATCAGATTCTGGGCAGCACCTGACACGAAGACAACTTGGTATGAATGGATAAAAATGGGTATTGATTACATTAATACGGATCAACCGATGGCGGCGGCGGCGTTTATGCAGGCGTACCCCAAAAATAGCTATATGAACGATGATTTCTACGAGCCTTACTTGCTCCGCCGGGAAGAAAACACGTTCCCTGAACGACCAAAGAACGTTATCCTGTTAATCAGTGATGGGGCAGGCATGTCGCAGGTTTGGGCGGCTGCGATGGCTAACAAGGGGCAATTGAATGTCTTGAATATGCCATATACAGGTTACCTGTTCACTGGCTCTACGGATAACTACCATACGGATTCTGCTGCGGGAGGAAGTGCTTTGGCAACCGGGGTAAAAACAAAAAATCGATTTATCGGCGTGGATACCTTAGGAAAGGCTGTATCAAACATCCCCGATCGTCTATATGAAAAGCATATTGTGAGCGGTATCATTTCAAACGACCGTGTTACGGGCGCTACGCCCTCCGCGTTCTACGCACACGTGGACGAACGAAACATGTCCGATAGCATAGCACACAATTTGTTGGATAGCAAATTATCGCTTATCGTCGGCGGATTCCATCCGGTGTTTACTAAAGCAGATAGTGCGCTATGGAAGGGGCTTGAAGAAAAAGGGTTCGAAGTTCGCCACGGTGTGGCCGGGATGGATAGCGTAGATAGTGAGCGTTTATTAGCGTTTGCAGCAGACAGTGCTAATCGGGAATGGAATAAACTGGATGCGGATCAGAACAGTTTACGGACTGGTTATAGAATGATCGAAGACGCATTCTCTCCGAGCATAGACTACCTTAGGAATCGTGGTAACAATGGCTTTTTCCTGATGGTAGAAGGTGCGAAAATAGATGGTGGCGGGCATAGCAATTCTATGCCGTTTACGGTATCCGAATATTTGAGCTTCGACCGTTTGGTGGGACAGGCGCTCCAATATGCCGACGAGGACGGAGAGACTTTGGTTATCGTCACATCGGATCATGAAACCGGAGGATTGGTGCTCCTAGATGCGGATAAAGATAAAGGACACGTATTGGGCGATTTCGCTACTACGGATCATACCGGTATTCCGGTGCCGTTGATGGCTTACGGGCCCGGAGCAGAGCTTTTTCAAGGCTTTCTGGATAATGCCGACATCGCAAAAAGGATATATCAAGTGCTCAACCTTCCCGCTGAATAGGAGATTTAATAGTATATCAAAAAAGCAGGCCTTGTTAGCCTGCTTTTTTTATCTTCGCGAATTTTAAACTAATCGAACGATAATGTATATTCATTCCTTTCGTCGTTTTTCCACGCTAGTGATTGCGTTTTTGGAGATGCGCCGAATAGCGGCGAAAACGTTTTAACTTTAACGGTCTTGTTGTCGGGGAAGAATTCGAGAATACGGATCCAACCATCCCCTCCATTACCATTGCGATGTCCGCCGCCTTCAGACTGTGTATCGAATAGCATCTGATGGACTGCTTTGCCTTGTTTATTCCGGTCCATGCGATAGCCTTCGCCAGAGATGTGCCCAGAGATGACCATCTCGATGTTACTGGAAGGATTAACCAGTTTTTCCCATATTTGTTCGCCGTGATTAGCATCTGGAAGTGGGATCATCGGCGACTTTTGGACAACCCGATCAATGGCATAGGGCTCGTAAGTAAACCATTTCGGATGTTTGCTTGTTCGTTGATCCTTGTTGTTGAGGTACGCGTGTGTCAGCAGTATGATCCGGTGGTTTTTGTATTGCGGAAGGCTGGCCACGCGGTGTGCCCAGGTTACGATCGTGTCCCGTGGCGCAAATTCGATGTTTAAGAATAGATAATCCTGCCCATGAAGCTGTTTAATCTCGAATGCACTGTTCTCCAGTGTGGGTTCACCATGTTCGTTAGTCGCATTCTGTACAATCGCTTTTCGGTTAAGCCAGTTTTTTTCGATAGTGATGTATTCGTTATATCGGCTGTGGCGGATACCCTGTTTATCGACATTATAATCGTGGTTGCCGGTGGCCAGTATGTAAGGTACCTTGTTGTCAAGCCGTCCGAATGAACGGGATACCATTTCCCATTGTTGTCTGCCGGTTTGGTTCCCGTCATGGCCTTGGTTGATGAGGTCATTTTGTTCGACGAGGTCGCCCACACAAAGTACCATCTGTATGTTCAAGCTGTCAATATTTTCGGCAATCCACGCGGTCATTAAATCTAGGATAGGTTGATTACGTTCCCATTTTGAGTAGTTCTGTATATCGGGAAGCACAATCATGGACCACGATTTCGGATTCTCTAGGATGGGGCGCTGCGCTACCGCCACTTGAGTGACGTAGAGCAGGGCAATCATAAGGAATGTTGTTTTTTTCATATTAGTAACCTGGATTTTGTATTAATTGCTTATTGGCGTCCATTTCGGTCGCAGGAATCGGCCAATACTCATCTTTATTTTCTTTGTAGATAACGGTCTGTGTGGTGAAGTGTTTTGTGGCTTCGTTGTGATTATACACTGGATTATGGTTCTCGTCGATGTATTGTAGCGTGTTTGTAGACCACTCGTTTCCTGCCCGGTTCAGGTATAGATAACCATTCATAACGTCGTTTGCAATTCCCCATCGACGTAGATCATACCATCGTAAACCATCATTCGCAAGCTCGATCTTGCGTTCGTAGCGAAGCGCCGAACGTAGTTGTTGCTGAGTAAGCCCCTCGGTAAGCGGTGGCATATATGCGCGTTGGCGGATCTTGTTGATAGCGTTGTAAACAGAGCCATCAAGCTCGTTGGCTTCGATCTTTGCTTCGGCGTAAATCAAGAACAGTTCTGCTAACCGGAAGATGCCTACGTTCAGTTCGGACTCGCCGCTTACGGATGTGCTATTAAAATCATTTAGATCGAGATGTTTGCGCCACAGATAACCGCTAAAGGAGCGATAAGCATTGGTGGCATCCGTATTTGTTACTGAACTTGGTTCTGACGAACTTCCGTTGTTTACTGGCCAATAATTAAGCACAGTGCGATGCTCCGTTTGTGGTTGAAATTGATATCCCATAAATCGTGATGCTGGACGTACGCAATAGAGATCGAGGCGGGCGTCTCTGTTTTCGAACGGATGCTGAGCATCGTATAACGGTGATTCGTCGATTGGAAGTCCGTCAAGAGCCTGAAAAGAATCGATAAAATTTTGGGTTGGCCCCCAGTAACAAACACCCTTTCCCAACCGCGACGCGCCATAATACTGGCGATTGTGCGTATTACCGGCAGCAATACTATATTCGGCGACCCATATCCACTCGGTACTATTTGCGTATCCTTCGTGTCCGAAAATATTACTGACATCTGGTTCCCCGGCTCGATGATCTTTTCCCGCAACATCGATCGTTGCGTTGAACGGTGTAAGGTCATGGGTGCCCTCGGCATATTCCAGCCCCTTTTTTGCGGCTTCGGCAGCTTCTGCATAGCGTTTTGCATATAATGCCACACGCGCTTTAAGCATATAGGCGGCGATACGGCTAGCTCGAACATGACCGTATGCCGATTGGTTGACAGGCAGATGCTCGGCGATTTCGCTCATCTCGTCGATAATAAACTGCTGTATTTCTGCTTTGGGCGTACGCGGAACATCGGCATTATCCAGCCCTACCGCATGCCGGAGAAGAGGAACGTTGCCGTACAGTTCAATGAGTTGCGAGTAACAGTATGCCCGTACAAAACGTAACTCGGCTGCTAGCTGTAGGTAGCTGCCTTCGTCCATGGATGTTTCCAGATTGGAAAGGTTATCCAGCACGAGGTGTACCCGGGCGATGGTGCGGTAGTGATACTGCCAGGGCTTGGTGGCCAGCGCATTGTCCGTGGTCACGGAACTGGTGATCGGAGAGGTATAGTTGTTTCCGGGGCGCGCATAACCGACATCGGTGATATTGTCCATAACGTGCCATATCGGCGTGTTGGCAGCATCCAACGTAGAAATAGATTGATAGGCTCCGTTCAAGCCTAAAATAGCTTCTTGTTCGTTGGCCGGAAAATTACCGGTAGAAGGCCCCTCCATCGGTAATCTATCTAAATCACATGAGGTGAATAAAAGTCCATATAAAAGACTGCTTATCGTGAAATGTTTTATTGTTTTGATCATTGTTCTTAGAATTTAATGTCTACACCAAACGTATATACCTTAACTTGCGGGTAATAAGCTCCTCCGCCGAGAGAAACGCCTGCAGCCTGTCCTGCGTCGTAATTAATTTCTGGATCGTAACCCTCATAGAAGTTGCTGCTAGTAAAGAGGTTTTGTCCGTTGGCGTATAGATAGATGCCTCCAAGTTTGCTATTGGCAAAGAATTGCTTAGGCAACTCGTACCCCAGATGTACGTTCTTCAAACGAAGATACGCGCTGCTGCGCATCCAGAAAGTAGAGTTTTGGGTATTATTGCTTGAAGTAATGGACAGCCTTGGTAAGGAAGCATCGCGATTCTCTTCGGTCCAGTAATCCAGTTGCCATTCTTTTACCGCGCTGGAATTCACTGCAGGGATAACATAGTGGGAATTAAGATAACCATCGGCTTTTGCAACACCTTGAAAAAACGCGCTGAAACGGAGACCTTTCCATCCGAAATCGAGATTAGCCCCATAGGTATAGCGAGGTATCGTGCTACCGATAATGACCTTGTCGTCATCGGTAATACGACCATCAGGTATTGGGTTTCCAGCATCATCGAAAGCGCCCGCGATGTCGCGGTATCGGATGTCGCCAACTTTAAGCTCCCCGATCTGGGTAGGTCCGTTATCTATCTCTTCTTGTGACTGGTAAAGGCCGTCGGCTTGATAACCAAAAATAGAATTAATAGCATAACCTTCCTGCTGCCGCAAGAGTGTTCCGGACGTCTGTCCACGCATATCTACAATTTTATTGCGCACATCCGATAGGTTAAAGCCTATGCCGAAAGTAAAATCTTTCCAAGAATCGTTATAGCGGGCTGAAACCTCCCAGCCCTTGTTCGAAACTTTAGCTGCATTCTGAAAAGGGGCGCCCAAGCCCGTGAGCTGTGAGGTATTCAGTTTCAAAAGAATGCCTTCCGTCATTTTATCATACCAGTCAAAAGTCAAGTTTAACTTATTAAAAAATAATGCGTCCAGCCCGAAGCCGCTCATCGTCGTTGTTTCCCAACGTAAATTAGGGTTAGCCATCGTGGACAGTGTAACCATCTGATGGATGTTTCCGCCCATGGCGGTACTACCCAAGTTAAGTGTTTCGATAAATGGATAATAAGAACTCCCAATATTTTGATTGCCCAGTTTACCCCAGGATCCGCGTAGTTTCAGTTCGTTGATATAAGGTTTTACGGGTTGCATAAAGTTTTCCTCTGAAATACGCCATCCCGCTGAAAAGGAAGGAAAAACGGCCCATCGGTTGTCTGCCATGAATCGCGACGTGCCATCGTATCTGAAATTGGCTTCGAGAAGATAGCGATTGCTGAAATCGTAGTTCAGACGACCAAACGTTGAAACCAGCAGCCACTGCTCTTGAGAACCATCATTGTTTTTTGTTTCGTCGTCCGCCCCGGCACGCAGTACCTCGTAAGTATCGTAGGTAAAATTACGACGATAGCCCATCAGGTATTTCTCGTCGTACGTTTCCCGCGAGGCGCCCAAAAGCAGTTTCAGGTTGTGATCGCCCCATTTTTTTTGTGCATTCGCCGTAAATTGATACGTGCCGTATAAGTAGCGATAGCCGGTCTCGGTAAGGTCAGTGAAGGTATTCGCTGCACCGGCCTCTGAACCATCTTCGTTATAGGTCATCACACTCCGTGTAAAAGTATGCGTATTGCGGGTAAGATATCGAGGCGCCACCATACCCGAAAGTGATAACCAGTCGGTAGGTTTATAGGTGAGGTTTAGATTACCCAGAAGTTCGAGGTTATGAAGTTTCCGGTTACCTCCTTCCTCTATAAAGGCAATGGGGTGGCGATTGACCCAGGCTTCAGACCATAAGCCGTTATATTGTATGGGAATGTTGGTAGGCATCCTTCCAAGATAATTCCAGACGACATTTTCTTCTGCAATTTGTAAACGGTCTTTGTTGGTCATGGATAAGTCTAGTCGTATATTCCAGTTTTCATTAGGGGTGATATCCATATTGTTGCGTAGGGTGTACCGCTCAAAGTCCGTGTTTTTTATGATCCCGTCTTGTTTGACGTAACTGATAGAAGGGGATACTTTTACGATACCGGTATTTGCCATCAGGGAAACATAGTGGTTATGGGTGAAGCCGCTTCCTTGGAGGATTGCTTTTTGCCAATCGTAATTGGATGGATCTTTTGCGTACGCAGCGTTGAATCGCTCGATATCTTCTTCACTATATATGGCAGCACCACCATCGTTGATATTGGCTTGATTGAATACTTCCATATAGGTTAGCCCGTCGGTAACCGTTGGAACGTCGGTAGGTTCCTGCCATCCGGCGTAATTTCGGTAATCAATTGCTAGACGCTCTTTGGCACGTTTGGTAGTAATGAGGATAACGCCGTTCGCTGCTCGCGAACCATAGATGGCTGCGGAGGCCGCATCTTTCAATACGGAAATAGATTCGATGTGATTGACGTCTACATTATCTATCGAACCCGCTACACCATCAATGATGACCAGAGGGGCATTATCTGATCCGCCGAAGGAATTGATACCGCGTATATTGATATTGGCGCCATCACCACCGGGAGCCCCGGTTTGTGCGGTCACGGTCACGCCAGGAGCGAGTCCCTGCAAAGCAGTAGACGCGGATACGGTCGGTCTTCTTTCCAGCTGTTCGCTTCCCACCGTTGATATGGCTCCGGTTAGGTTATTGCGGCGTTGCGTGCCATAGGCTACAACGACGACTTCTTCCACCGCCGATTGCTTCTGGATCATTTCGATAGTAAACTGACTTTCCTCGCGTAAGGTGTACTGCCGTTGCTGGTAACTGATATGACTAAACTCTAAAATGGTGCCGCGTGTTGAGGAGATTTGAAAACGCCCATTTTCGTCTGATAAAGCTACTTCATTTTTATCTTTTACCCTAATGTTTACGCCGGCGATGGGTTGGTTATCTTCGTTGACGATAAGGCCTGTATATTGTCTTTGTCGGACTGCACCGGCTTTTTGATCAACGGACGGCGACCGAGTTGACGAGCGCGTCACGATAATATTTTTGTCTTTAATCGTGTACGTAAGCTGCTGCGGATACAATATGTCTTCGAGAAAGTCGGATAATTTCTTGTTGTCGGCTACAGCAGTAATCGGTCCGGTGGTCTCCATAATATCGGCACTGCATATGACGTTATAATCGGTTTGCCGTTTGATCTCGCGGAACAATTGCTCGATGTTAGCATTACGCTGATTCACGGTGATGGCCTGAGCTAAGACCTCGCCATGCGCCTGCAATACGCAGGCGATTAAGAATGTTAAAATCATTTTCATGATTAAAAGTGTATTCAAACGGCTTTTGCAGGCCATCTGTGACATGAATTTCTTTTTTTTCATTAATTTTGATAGCTATGTAATTATAATTCCAATCTCTTTTGTGGTTACTATGGCATTCTGCCGGAAAAGTTGGCGCTTTTCCGGTTTTTGTTTATGTATTATTTCATAATTTGAACCCTCCTCCCGTCGATATTTATTATCAAATCGTTATCAATCAATTGTAGTATATCCAATACCTTGTCGAACGTGTCGTATTTGCTTAAGCTGCCCCAGATCCGTACTTGCTTAGCACTCGACGCGATTTCAATTTCGATGTCGTACCAGCGGCTTATTTTAGCAGCGACAGCTTCTAGATTTTCATTTTGGAAAACGAATAGACCGTTTTTCCAATTAATGAAATCTTCGACATTAACCGATCTAACGCGTGTTGCCATGCCGTCTGATATGCCTTGCATACCGGGTGTTAGTTCAGGGTTATCGTGCCCATCCTGTAGCCTGACTCTTCCCTCGACCAGTGTTACGTAGCTTAAAGTTTCTTCTTGATACGAGCGGATATTAAAGCGGGTTCCTAATACCACGACCTCGTTATTATTGGTACGTACATGGAATGGTTTTTCTTTATTGGATGCTATTTCAAAAAAAGCCTCTCCATCTAAGGTAACTTCTCGTGTTTTTCCATGGAATGTTATCGGATATACTAGTTTACTGTCGGCATTCATGTGTATCCGGCTACCGTCGGAAAGCGTTAAAACATATTCACCACCACGCGGTGTCTGCAACGTGGCCATCATATTTTCCGGTTGCACGGAACTAAGTTCTATCGGCCGGCCGTCCGCATAGTGCAGTCCTTGGTTTATCACGATACCGCCGGGAATAGAATCGAGTTGGATCACTTGACCATTGCTTAGGGTTAAAACAGCTCTAGAGCTTCCCGGCTCAATGATATGAGCTGCTGTTTGATTTGCCGAATTGTGACGGTTGTTTAATTTGGGCGTGAACAAAAAGCTACACACACCTAGCGCGACTATTGCAGAAGCTGCTGCGAGGTAACGGCGGAAGGCAATGGTATTATTGCTTTTATCTTCGCCTATCTGTTCGCGGATGTGACGGAGCACCGTCGCCCGTCGAGCGTCGTTTTCTTTTTTGAAACGACTGTAAGCCGCGGATTCTTGGAGAATTTCTTTTGCTTCCAATCGTTCCACTATGGCTCGCGTTTCAGGAGGCAGGTTGTCCAGCTCATCTTCTAGGGAAGACTGACTCGTCGTGTTGTCCTTCTTCACAAAAAGGTAATTGAATACCGTATTGACTAACTTTTCGAAGTCGTTCATGTATGTTCTATGATTTACCGATAAAACACCCTATAAGGAGAAACCTTTCATTAAGCTTTTGTTAAATACAATTAATGATTATTTAATGCAGCGGTGAATTTTTTAGAAACTTGAATGGCCGAAAAGATAGACTAATAGAAAATAGTCCAGTTTGATATTCTTTTTGAGGAAACGCAGTGCGCGTGATTTGTGGATGTAAACAGCTGCTACACTGATCTGCAACTCGGTGCTAATCTCTTCGTGTGTAAGGTCTTCGATATAGGCCAATCGAAATACCTCCCGTTGTTTTTGAGGTAGGTGATTTATTTTGGTGTTAACGAGCTCTAGAAGTTCAATCCGGATGATTTGAGCGAGCAAGTCTGTGTCATCTTGAAGAATAGACTCTATATTTTCGGATTCTTCGATGATATGGATGTTCTTTGATTTTCGGATATGGTTGAGACAGGCATTTTTTGTACAGATGTATAGGAAGGACCTAATCTGATGATAATTGGAAAAATCGCTTTTCTTTTTCCAAAACAGAATAAATGCATCGGATACAATTTCTTCAGCGATTTCAGTCGCAGGCACATATCGTGTAGCAAAATATAGCAATGGATCATACAACTTATGGAAAACTTCTTCCAACGAGCCATCTGTTAAACCATTTGCTCCCTTTTTCTTCAATTGAGATCGATTGTGCATCCGTATTGCTTAATGCCGATAACGTTAGATATTTGCCAAAGTTAGCGCTTCAATATTAACGTATCGTTAAGTTTAAGGATGAGAGAGGATACGGGCGTATCGCGACTGCTTTTGTTTTCTTGTCCTAAGACAAGATTGGTGGCCGGTGATAGACCTAACTTTGCAAGCAGTCGAACAGTGTACTCAAAAAAATAGCTAGTAATGAATCGATTAATGGCATCCATAACGCTGACAGCCTTAGGACTGATTTCAAGTAATGCGAGCAAAGCAGAACGTATATTAACAAAAATGGCAAAGGAAGAACAAGTAGCCAGCGATAGTGCTGCCAATCAAGGATATGTTGAAGTAAACGGACTAAATATGTACTATGAAATATACGGGGAAGGAAAGCCACTCGTATTGATTCATGGTGGTGGATCTACCATCCAGACAAGTTTTGGAAAAGCTATTCCGCTATTGGCAAAGAATAGAAAGGTAATCGCTATGGAGCTCCAGGCGCATGGTCGCACCGGCGATAGAAATAATGCACTTTCTTTCAGACAGGATGCAGATGACGTGGTCGTCCTCTTGAAAAAACTGGGGATTGATAACGCCGACTTTCTCGGTTTTAGTAATGGTGGCACAACAACGCTATATATTGCGATAGATTATCCACACATGGTGAACAAGATTGTGCTAGCATCGGCGCTAGCCAAGCGGGATGGCGTGCCAGAATGGTTTTGGGATTTTATGGATAATGCCAGATTAGAAGACATGCCTCGACAGTTGAAAGACGCGTATCTGGAACTTACACCGGACGTGAGGCGTCTACAGGTGATGCACGATAAGGATGCAAGGAGGATGTTGGATTTTGTAGACATTCCGGATGATAAAATAAAATCCATAAAAGTGCCAACGCTAGTGCTGATAGGGGACAAAGATGTAATTACAGTGGAACACGCTGTAGAGATACATCGTCTGATAGCTAATTCCGAGCTGGCAATCATCCCCGGAGGGCACGGCGAATATATCGGGGAAGTGACAACCCTGAAGCCTGATTTTAAAGTAGCGGAACTCGTTGTTCCGCTACTTGATAAATTCTTGGACAAGAGTTGGTGACTAGCGTCTTTGATTTGCAGCTTTCCAGATGTCATCTCCTGCATATATTCTCGCTCGCTGTATTGGATTTTTAGATGTGTTTGTTAGCGCATTTGCCAATACGTCGGTTGGAAGAGGGCGATGGGCACGGAAAAGTCCGATCTTATTCAAGAACCGAACGAATTTTATGCCGAGTAGTTCACCTTTGCGGTCACTGTTTTTTCGTATTAGTGAAGGCGGCCTGAAAATATGTAAATAAGGAAAGCCTAAAGCTCGTATATCGTCTTCGAGTTGTCCTTTCATTTTGGTATAAAAAAAAGGTGATTTAGCAGACGCAAAGCCTGAAGAGACTAAAGCCAAGCTTTGTACATTGTTCTTTCGGGCGGCACACGCGAATCGATATTGATAATCATAATCAATCTTCCATTGGGCTTTTTTGCTTCCGGCGGCTTGCAACGTTGTCCCCAAGCAGGAAAACAGAACATCACCTTTCACCAAATGTTCCCATTGCTCGGGCTGGTCAAAATCGATCGTATGTACGTCAAGCTTTTCATGCTGTAAGGCAACGGGCCGCCTCACAAAAATACGTACTTGTTGAAACGTGTCATCCGCTAACAATAAATCTACTAGATCGCTACCGGTAGCGCCTGTAGCGCCAATTATCAATGCATGCATAGTTCCCCCTATCTTTACGCGTATAGAATACCAAAAAACCGTGCCAATGATGTAACAGGTTAGGGGGCAACCGATGGGTGGCGAATCTTATGCTTCTGAAAACATAGGCCGTTGCAATGGTATTTCGAAACTGTCGTATAATTTTGCTTGCGTATCATTCGGTTGGGTCAAGGTATAATACGCTCCGGTCAGTTTCAGACCCGCATCCGTTCTGACAATACCCATTTTGAGAAAACCAAAACGGTCATCACAGTAGGCAGCTAGGCGAACGTCGCTGTTTACTCTCTGTAACGGCTTGACGGTAGCGGTATCGTCAAACGCTATGGTGTGGAGATCCGCATAGCCTCCTGCACCAGCTACAATATAGGGGACCACACTTCCGTCGGCATATGTTCTATGAAACCGCTGGTAATTGTGTACATGGCCACTGAACACAGCATCAGGTATCATGGAGGCTTCGGCAAATGCACTTTCGAGAAAATCAATCATAGCTACACTCGATCCGTGGTTCGTATCGGCAGAATAGGGGGCGTGATGCAGACAAACGATAATAGCCTGCTCATCACGATGTATGGCTGCGTGTTGTAACTCGTTAATGAACCATTCGCGCTGTTCATCCGTGATGGTTCCGTGTTTTGTGACGTTGGCGTACAGGCCTATAAAACGTGCGAGCGGTGTTTCCAATGTCCAGTATACATTGGGTTGTACCATGCTCTGGCGATTGACGCCCGTACCGTAACTTACTGGCCGGCTGTGTGTGTCACAGAAAACATCCATAAATGCGTCTAGACTTTGATATGGGCTGGACGCATTGGGGTTGATGTCGGCATCGTGATTGCCGGGGATAGCGAAAATAGGAGCTGGATAATGTTGATAAGGCTTTAGAAATTGCGCCGGATACTCGCATGCTTCGCCATAATTATATACGATATCGCCTAAATGGAAAAGGAAAGCGGGCGGTGAATTGCGATGTTCCGCTATTTGTTGCCCTAGCGTGTGGGCCACTGTTGCCTGAAAATCAGAATGACGGACGCTACCGGTGTCGCCGACCATGTGAAAAAACATACGATCTCGTATATCGCTCGTTTTACTTCCAAGGATTTTTTCTATGTTCAAGCGGTATGGATATTCGCCAGTGGGTGCAGGTAATGGCTTAAAGTTGTGTGAATCATCATTGATATGGGTCAACACAACGGGAACATTGTATTTTGTATTTTCCATATAGCAAACTTAATAAATCAATGTTAACTAAATGTGAAACGACGGTGACTTAACATCTTGAGATAAGACTTGTAACACAGTGATGACAAACATTTGATGTTTCATCCGACCATTTTTACTATGTTCGCAGCTTTTGGATTTTTAAGTTATATCAATACTATTTCTGTACATGATCGCGCAATTAGAAAATAAGGAGATTAAACAAGTTTATAAAACATCTATTATTCAACAAACGGCCTACTGGTCAGAAGTAAAAAAGCTACAAGGACTGCATACCAAAGCATTCAATTTTAAAACGAAGCATGCCGATTTGTACACGGACAGTAAAAGTAGTGCTTACTTTATTGGAGATATTTTAATTGTTATCCAGCCAATTGATAGGGAACACAGTATTGCTTATGTGCCATATGGCCCTGAAGTAGAACCTTCCGAGGAAAATCAAGGACATTTCTTAGAACAGCTGTCCGAAAGTTTACGGACGTTTTTACCATCGAAATGTATTATGATTAGATATGATTTGCCTTGGCAATCGCTTTGGGCGAAAGATGAAAGTTGTTATGATCTACATGGCAACTGGCTAGGTGTACCAGAAAAAAATATACAGGAAATCCGACTTAATTACAGTACGGTTCATTGGCGTTTGAGGAAAGCCAATACGGACATCCTTCCTTCGAACACCATGTTTATGGATTTGAGACGGGAGAAGGATAAGCTCTTAGGTGGTATGAAACCGAAAACACGATATAATATCAATCTCTCAAAGAGAAAAGGCGTGCATGTACGATCGTTAGGCATTGAAAGTCTAGAAATATGGTATGATTTATACCGTCAGACCGCGGCTCGAAATAATTTCTTTTTGCATGATATCCATTATTTCCGAGTTGTACTCTCGGCTAGAGCGAACGATACTTCTTCGCCAGCTGACGTATATCTATTGGTTGCCGAAATCGATGACAAGCCTTTAGCTGCGATGTTTTTGGTTATTTCTGCCAATCGAGGAACCTATCTTTACGGCGCATCTGCTTCCGAAAATCGAAATTATATGGCTACCTACGCATTGCAGTGGCGCGCAATGGAAATAGCGAAGGAACTAGGCTGCACAGAGTACGATTTATTTGGAACAGCTCCTAATCCCGATCCATCTCATCCAATGTACGGGCTTTATCGTTTCAAAAAAGGGTTCGGTGGGGAGATGTATCACCGTATGGGATGCTGGGACTACCCGTTGGATATGGAAAAATATAGTTATTATACCTCGATGGAATTTAAAAACCAACGTTACCATTTAAGTTAACATTGGTTTTATCTTGTTATCCCTCCAATTCCATAATCTCTTCAGCTAAGTTTTCCCAATCTTGTTGAAGTTGCTGAAACGATGCTTTGGCAGAATTATACGTTCGGGTAGCTTCTTGAAGCTTCTGCGCATCCGAATAAATTTCTTCTTTTGCCAAATGAGCTTCAAGTTCCTTCAGCGACTTTTCACTTATTTCAATTTGTTGTTCAAGGTTTGCCAACTCCTTATTCTTACGCTGAATGAGCTTTTTTTTGTCGTCCGATGGAGCGATTTTCTCTTTTTTAGGTTGCTCTTTCTCCTTCACCGATCTTTTTTCCGTTTGAGGCTCTTTTTTCACTACGCGTTTGGAACTCCATTCTTCGTATTCTTGGTAAGTGCCCGGATATTCTTTGATCTCTTTATCTTCGATAAACCAGATTTTATTAGCAACCTGGTCCAGAAAATAACGGTCGTGCGACACCACGATAAACGTACCTTCATACTGTTCTAAAGCCTGGATAAGGATATTGACCGAGGCCATATCCAAATGGTTGGTAGGCTCATCGAGTACCAAAAAATTCGCATCTGCGGTCAATGCCTTCGCCAACGCTACACGGGATTTTTCTCCCCCAGAAAGGACTTTGATTTTCTTAAACACATCATCACCTGTGAACAAAAAGCATCCTAAAATGGAGCGTAATTCCGTTTCGGTATGTTTAGGCGCAAAGTTGACCAGCTCCTGTATGATGCTGTTTTCCAGATGCAGCGCTTCTAATTGATGCTGCGCGAAGAATGTCTGGGATACATTATGCCCCTTGATGCTCTTACCGTCGAACGCTTTGTCAGCATCTGCTACAATACGGAGCAAGGTCGATTTACCTTTGCCGTTCGCACCAATCAGCGCTATTTTATCACCTTTTTCGATAATAGCGCTCGTATCTCGTAATATTTCCAAATTCGGGTAGGATTTGGAAATATGTTCTAGCGTAACGACGTGCCGTCCCGAAGGTTTGGAAAATTTAAAGCTGAAATTTACTTCGGGATTATCATCATCGATGTCGTCCACTTTTTCCATGCGATCGAGTGCTTTGATGCGAGACTGTACCATTTTTGCCTTGCTCGCTTTAGCACGGAAACGCTCTATAAGTTTTTCTTCTTGTTTGATCTTCGCTTGCTGGTTTTTAAACTGATTGCTCTGGATTTCCTCCCGTAAGGATTTCTCCTCAAGATAGAAAGAGTAATTGCCTGCATAAGCCGTAAGCTTGCCTTTGCGTGATACCACGGTTTTATTGACAATTCTATCCAGAAAATAACGGTCGTGCGAGACGATGACGATAGCGCCCTCAAACGCCTGCAGATAATTCTCCAACCATTTGATAGATGGTAAATCCAAGTGGTTGGTAGGCTCATCCAATAACAAGATATCCGGTGCTTGAAGAAGGATACGTGCCAACATCACACGCATACGCCAGCCACCTGAAAAGGTGGCTAAGGGCCGTTGCTGCTCCTCTTCAGAGAACCCTAATCCGGCTAAAATTTCATGTGCACGAAATTCGATGTTATAACCATCCAGTGCCTCAAATTCCATCTGCTTATCGCTGAGCTTGTTTAGTATCTCATCGGAATAATCTGTTTCCATTTTTTTGAGCAGCGTTTCAATCTCCGAATGCAATTGGTTTTGCCGTTCAAAAGCTTCCATCGCTACGTGCAGGATACTTTTATCGGAATGATACGATAATAAATCTTGGTTAAGATAACCAATCTTTAAGTCTTTTGCCATGGAAATGGTACCCGAAGTGGGAGCATAATCTCCTACGATTATTTTCAGCAAAGTAGACTTTCCGGCGCCATTTGCACCGATTAATCCAGCCTTGTCTCCGGGTTTTATATGCCAATTGGCTTCGTCATATAGCGCGCGCGAGCCAATCTCGAATGTTAAATTATTAATTGATATCATTTGCTGCAAAAGTAATGAATATTTCTGCTTCTTTGGCTACCTTTGTAGATATGTATAAAATTGTTAAACCTATATTCTTTACGATGAATCCCGAAACAGCACATCATAGGGTGACGGGAGGGTTGCGCACGTTTACAAAAATATGGGGCGCAAAATCATTGCTTGAGTCGCTTTATACAGTGGACAATCCACGTTTGGAGCGCGAAGTATTCGGATTGAAATTCAAAAATCCGGTGGGACTTGCAGCAGGGTTTGATAAGAATGCAGAGTATATTGAGGAGATGGCAGGTTTGGGCTTTGGCTTTATTGAAATCGGAACGGTAACGCCGCGTCCACAGCCGGGCAATGATAAACCACGGATGTTTCGTCTGGTAGAAGATCAGGCATTGATAAATCGTATGGGGTTTAACAATCAAGGAGCAGACGTAGCTGCTGGTCGCTTAAAGCAGTTAAAAAACCGGGATAATCTAGTTATCGGCGGGAATATCGGTAAGAATAAGGCGACACCTAACGAGGAAGCGGTAAACGATTATAGCTATTGTTATAATGCACTTTTTGAATATGTAGACTATTTTGTGGTGAACGTTAGCTCGCCTAATACACCGGGTTTACGGGATTTGCAGGAAAAAGAACCTTTAAAGAAAATTCTGAATACGCTTCAGGAATTGAATCATACCAAATATGTCCAACGGCCAATCTTACTTAAAATAGCGCCGGATTTAACGGATTCTCAATTAGATGATATTGTGGAAATTGTATCGGAAACAAAGATAGCTGGTGTGATTGCCACAAATACCACTACTTCTAGAGAAGGGCTACTAAGTGATTCTATGTTGGTGAAAGAAGCGGGTGGCGTGAGTGGAAAACCGCTTACTAAACGTTCCACCGAAGTTATTCGGTATTTAGCGGAACGTAGCAATCGTTCATTCCCTATAATAGGAGTAGGGGGAATCCATTCGGCGGAAGACGCTCTTGAGAAATTTGAAGCAGGGGCTAGTTTGGTGCAAGTTTATACAGGGTTTATCTATGAAGGTCCGGCTTTGATTAATAAAATCTGTAAGGGCCTACTGAAATAAGTGAGACTCAAGCCTTTCGAGTCACGGACTAACCGGCAAATTATCAGTTAATCCCGATCCAAAAATTTGCGATCCTCTTCTGACAAATTCGTGTAGGAAGATGGGTTCTCTGTTTCCGGATTAACTGGTGTGGTCGTGTTGTTAATGCTGTATTCTTTCGGATGACTCTTTTTTCGACGGAATACAATTCCACCGGTAATAACACCCAAAATAAAGAATACACCCAAAATCAGTAACTTTGAGGTACGTATCTCGCCGAAAAACCAAAAACTTGCTTCTTCTTTATTATTAAAGAGGATAACCAGCACAAATGCCGTGATAATACCAAATATGACGGTTTTGGGTTTCATAAACGCTGTTGTTTTCTGCAAACCTAAGTAAATTCAATTTTATATACAATTTAATAACGTTAGCATTTGAAATGAATTGGATGGAGGGATTTCTAAATTTAATATTCAATTAACTTGTATGCGGTATCTTTGAGGACAGAAATCGAAGAATGACACCAGAGAACCTGCAATATGAAGCGTGGCTGTTAGCTATTCGGGACAAAGACGACAAAGAAGCGTTCGGTAAACTGTACCGTTGCTTTTGGGATGGACTCTATGCCCATGCCTTGCGCCGCATCCGCGATGCCCAGCACGCGGAAGATATGGTGCAGGAGCTTTTTATACAATTCTGGGAGAAACGTAAGCGGTGGGATACGCAGATAAATCTGCCGGGCTACCTTTACGGTATACTCAAGCATAAAATCATAGATTTCTTCCATGCCAGTAAGATGAAACCGCAGTTATTGGACTTTTGGGCAGAAGATCTATATACTTTCGCACAACAGCATCCGGAGGAGCTGGAAACATACCTCGCTTTGGAACAGCTTTTATCCGAAGAATTAAACAAGATGCCCGCCAACATGAAACAGGCGATCTTACTCAAATGGGATGAGTTCAGCATCCGGGATATTGCAACGCGTCTAGGATTGTCTGAACAAACCGTGAAAAACAACATCAGCGAGGGCAGCAAACGCCTGAAACAAGCTTTATTATCGAGCGGTATAGATGGTTATAGCACCGTGATCGTCTTGCTCGTCCTTCAATCGCTCACCGCTGCCACAATATAAACCTTTTGTTGCATTTGGTATTCATGAACTCACTCCGTTCGGTTTGCGCAACTTTTTATAAAAAAGTTGCAGTTAATAATAACTTCATAAAACATTAACGATTAATCAAAGTACCTTTTTGCCTTTTTTCCGACATACGGTAAATGAGCAAACAAACAGCAAAACGCAGACTATTTAAATTTTTAGTCAATCGCTACCAGCAAGAGAAGGTCGGGGAGCGAGAGAAGCATTTATTCAATGCTTGGTATGACAGTTTAGACCGGCGTATAAATATAGAGGCAGCCGACAACGTAGAGAGACGTAGCCGATCGTGGCAAAAAATACAAGATGCGATTGGTGAAGAAGAAAACCTCATAGAAACAGAACGAAGCCGATTTGTCGCTTTCAAACCCTGGATAGGGCGTGTCGCGGCACTTTTGTTGGCTACGATCGGTTTTTTCTATTGGAGTATACAGCAGGAACTCGAGCAAACGCAGGAAAATGTGTCCATGCCGGCCTACCGTATTTTCACAACAGGCATAGGCGAGCGTAAAGTGATCAATCTTCCCGACGGATCGGAGGTAACGCTAAACGCGAGGACAACTCTCCGTGTCGACGAAAATGCCTACGGACGATCCGCCCGAGAGGTCGAACTCCTTACCGGAGAAGCTTTTTTCGATGTAGCGAAGGATAGTAGCCGGGCATTTATCGTGCAGGCTGGCCGCTTGCAGACAACCGTTTTGGGGACCTCTTTTAACATACAAACCTATGCAGAGATGGAAGAGCAGGTGATTTCCGTTTACACCGGACGGGTGCAGGTGCTGCGTGGGGACAGTAATTTGGGCACGCTCGAAAAGGGACAGCGTATCCGCTTCGAAAAACAATACGCCAATAGTTCAACGGAAGAATTTGATACGCGACAGGTTTACAGCTGGACAAGCGGAAAATTGGTGTTGCAGGATGCTGGATTTGCCGAGTTGGCACTGGCCGTTAAAAATACCTATGGTGTAACACTTGTTGCCGACAATGACCGTATTGCCCGCCAGCAATACACCCTGCCTATCCGCAAGTCAGTGCCGCTAGGTGAGTGTCTGGAAGCTCTACAGTCCATGCACCATAATAAAATCAGAAAGGAGGGCGAGCGCGTGATTCTTTATTAACCTAATTATTAAAAGGAGCAGGCGACCGCCATCGCCAGCTCCTGATCATCGTCTTAACATCGTATCATAAAATCATTAATACAATATCATACATAACAAATTTATGCAAATTAATCTGTACTATTTCCATTTAATTATGCGAATATTCATGCTTAGTGTCATCAGCATCCTCTGCTTGACGGAGGTATTGCTTGCCTCGGGAGCGAACGCCCAACTTTTACAGAAGAAAATAACCTTGGAAATACAGGAAGGCAGTATAGCAGAGGCTGTGAAAAACCTGGAATCGAAAAATATTCTTATTGCCTACGATGCAGCTAAATACGACCTCAATGACAGGAAAGTTGGTGCCAGGCGTTTTAGCGGCACACCATTGCGGGAGGTGCTGGCGCATGTGTTTAGGGGAACGGACCTCGACTTCCGCGAAACCGGCGCTTATATCATTTTGGAAAAGAAAGTACCGCAAACGCCGGGTCGTATCAGCGGTACGGTCTACGACGAGCGTGGATTACCGCTGATAGGGGCCAACGTCCGGGTGATCGGTAGTAAATCGGCACAGACCGGCGTGGACGGTACCTATAATATGGAACTGCCCGCTGGTACCTACGTGGTGGAGATCAGTTATATCTCCTACAAAACGCAGCGCGTACAGGGGGTGAAGGTGGAAGCGGGTCAACTTACGGCATTGGATATCGCGATGCAGATCAGCAATCAACAGATCGAAGATGTCGTCGTGACCAGTACCTTTAAAAAAGCGTCGGTAGCAGGGCTCTATGCCGCACAGAAAAATGCGGCTAGCGTAACCGACGGGATCTCCGCGGAGCAGATCGCTAGAACGCCGGACAACGATATGGGCGCTGCACTTAAACGTATCACGGGATTGACCACCGTCAATAACCGGAACGTGATTGTACGGGGGATGTCTGATCGGTACAACCAGGCGATGCTCGATGGGGTAAGCATCCCGAGCACCTCGATGAATCGCCGGGATTTCTCTTTTGACATTATCCCTACTGAGATGGTGAGCTCGGTGGTAGTCAATAAAACAGCAACGCCCGATGTGTCTTCTGAGTTTTCGGGGGGGCAGGTATCCGTGAATACGCTGGATATCCCTGAAGAAAACTTTACGAGCATACAGATCGGTTCAGGCTTCAATAGCCAGGCGATCGGTAAAGATTTTTATCGTATGGGCGAGCGGAAAAACGCCGAGTATTTCGGTTTTTTCGATCAAGCAGCGAAATTGCCGGAGGGTATGCAGTCCTGGCAGTTCCCCAGCAATATCGAAGTTCCGCCTCCGGGCAACGATCAGACGGGGGATTTCGAGCTGATTCCGGGAAACGGTATCCCCTACAGTAGCCTGGATGCCGTGGCACAATCTAAAAGGCTTTCGGCAGAACCGCTGCAGATGCGCCGCTATAACGGGCAGCCCAACCAGAATTATCGCCTGTCTATCGGGCGGGTATACAACCTGAAGCACGGCATGCGTTTCGGTTTCTCGGCAGCGGCAAGTCTGCGCAACCAGCAGCAGGTATGGGAGTTTAACAATGTGCGAGGCGCTAATTCTGGAAATGCAGTTCACTATATCGACAGCACCAAAATGGGGCAGAACGGTGCCGGAACGTCCTACCGTTTTAACAGCAATAGCGGATTGGCGGCTAACCTCGGGCTGCAGGGAGACAAATTTAAGATTACGTTAAAAAACATGTATGCGCGCACCTACAGCAACAATTACAACGAGGCCATCCGCATGAACTATTTCGATCTGATGCAAGGCCCCAATAAAGAACAATACCAGCTGCCCGAAGCCATGTCCTTGCTGCAGCATCAGCTCAGCGGGGAATACCAGATGCCCTGGGATATCAAGGCGACGGGCATGGTCGCCTACAACAAAATTAGCCAACGCATCCTAGATGAGCGGAAGTTTAAATACCGGTTGACCACCCAGATCGGGGACGACTATTATTTCCAGACTCCCAATGTTAGAAATCCTTCTGAAACAGGTGGGGATGCTCTTTCCGAGGACTCGCGCATGTGGACGGAGGTAAATGAGGACGATTTCCACTGGGCGGCGGGCTTTGCCAAATCCTTGGGTACGGGCGAAACGCTCAGTACACTCATGAAGCTGGGTTACCAGGGCTTTGACAAGCGGCGGGACCTGTCGGTATTCCGCATGATTCCATTTTCGGCAAGGGGAAGCAATATCGAAAAACCCTATGAAGTCATCCTGGATCCGGCGAATATCGGCAACGGCGTCAACGAGGCGTATTACTGGGCAACATTTATCAACGGCCCGGTATTCGATGGGCGTATGAAAATGCATGCCTTGTATGCCATGGCCGACCAGAAGCTGTGGAACAGGTTGCGTTTGGTGTATGGAATACGTGGCGAATCCTTTGATCTGAACAACAGCCAGGAGGAAATCTTGAATCGACGGTATACAGAGATAGATGATTTTATAGCATTTCGTCGGGGCGTGAAAGAAAGTGGCTGGCGCTGGTTGCCCTCCATTAACGCCACTTATGAGGTCACCTCCACGTTTAATGTGCGCTCTTCGTACTCGCGCACGGTCATCCGTCCGGATTTCCGGGAGAGTTCTTTCTTTGGCTTCTATGATTATGAGCTGGATGGCAATGTCTCGGGCGACCGCGTAGAATCTACCGTGGTGGATAATGTGGATCTGCGTTTTGAATTGTATCCGGGCGCAGGCGAGATTGTTTCCCTGACGGGGTATTATAAATACCTGGACAGACCGATTGAGCTGGTCAGGGAGGGTTCCTTGTCTCAGGGTAATTATTACGTGTTTACCAATATGGAGTCGGCGACTAATCTGGGGCTGGAGCTGGAAGTCCGCAAGAACTTAGGCTTCCTGGGCAAGCAGGACTGGTGGGAAGATATCTTTGTTTACGGTAACGGCAGTTTGCTGAAATCGGAGGTCAAGGTCATGACACCATGGGGTGGCGGCGTAGAGGGCAACGGAAAATACGAATTCCGGCAGGAAAGACAGGGCAACCAAGACCGACCATTGATTGGGCAATCCCCCTGGCTGCTGAATCTAGGCTTGGGTTATTGGGGAGAGTCTTTTGGGTTTACGGCGAGTTATAACCAGCGCGGATACCGTACCAACCTGACTGATTTCAGGCCAAATGCGGTGGAATATGAAAAAGTGCCGGGACAGCTAGATGGGCAGTTGTATGCTCGTTTATTGAAAAAACGCATGGAAGTTAAATTCAATATGGCGAACCTGCTCAACGACTGGAGCATCTTTTATGCCAATACGGAAGGATTTGTACAGGATCAAGTCGATGGAGATACGTGGATTCCGAACAAAGGTGATAATAAATATAATAAGGAAGACGGCGACACGATACTGTATCGCCGGAAAGAGGGAAGCCGTTTTAGCCTGTCGCTGACGTATAGCTTTTGATACGATGAATGATAAGTGATGAATGAAGTATTTCATAATTATTTAACGGAATAGCAATAATTAATCAAAGTACTTTTTAGGCTTTTTTGAGACATATAATAAACGAATGACAAAAACAGTAATTACTGGGCTTATTAACTGGTGATTCTGAAGGGATAATAACGAAAACAGTTCCGTGTATTGTTTGACAGCAATCCGGAAAATAGGAAACTTTAGCAAAACGTTTGTCTCAATGGAAACCAGTAAATGAAGAAAGTAATTAAAAACTATACCGCCTTTCGAAGGTTGCCGCGCGAAAAGCAGTATAGTCGAGCTAAAGATAATGGCGGCAAATTTATAAATTATTAAAATCTAATACAATGAAAAAAGTATTAATTTTAGCGGTTGCGTGTGTAACAGCTCTATTGAGTTCATGTAACAAAGACGTTGCTACGCCGGGAGGCGATTTCGGTGCAGGTTTGCCTGCGGGTAGAGCACTGGTTTCTGTACCCGTTGATGCGAATGGTTTGATTACGGTGTCGACATTGACGGCAGACAAGAACTGGAAAATTGACGGTGTTGCCTATGTGGAGCCTGGCGAGACCTTAACTATTGAGCCTGGTACGTTCATTACTTCGGGTGATTTCAAAACGTATAATGATCCGGAGTATGGTGCACAAGAGTTGCGTGGCGTGTTGGTAGTACCCACAACAGCAAAATTGATTGCAAATGGCACACCGACAGCTCCGATCGTGTTTACGTCTCCTAATGCTGCAGGTCAGCGTAATCCGGGCGACTTCGGTGGCGTGGTTATCTTAGGACGCGCACGGATCAACCAATCGCAACCTCAACGGATAGAGGGTATTCCCGAGCCTGCCGGTACAAACATCACTTATGGCTCAACAAATGATACGTATAATGGCGAAAGCTCCGGTAGCTTGCAGTATGTACGTATTGAGTTTGCTGGTTTTGAACTTTCAGAAGCGAATGAAATCAATGGTTTAACTTTAGGTGGCGTAGGTAGTGGTACCACATTATCTCATATCCAAGTTTCTTGGGGACGCGATGATGCGTTCGAGTTCTTCGGAGGCACCGTAAATGCGGACCACTTGGTAGCCTTGTCTACGGATGATGACGACTTCGATTTCGATTTCGGTTATTCGGGTACCATTCAGTATGCACTTTCGTTAAAAGATCCGCAATCGACCAATAGTACTTCTGGCGGTAGCTCGGACTCCAATGGTATTGAGTCTGACAACCAAGGTACTCAGCCTTATGCTGGTGCTGATCCTAAAACAAGACCAAATTTACAAAACTTTACTTTCCTAGGTATCAACAACTCCGGTACGGCTACTACGAAACTGGAAAATGGTAACCACTGGAGAAGAGCGTCTGCGTTGAACATCACGCGTTCGATTATCGCAGGTTACGGTACAGGTGTAGGTTTCGAAAACATCACTACTACAGGAAGTACGTTCAGCGATAATGTGGTACATGGTTATACAGACGCGATTTCTGTAATAAGCGGTTCAACACCCGCTAACTATACGGGTAACAGCACAAGTACAGCGGCTAGCGCAAATAGCTATTTACTTTTAGGAGGTGCTGCCTCTATTGATCCATTCTATTCAACAGCCTCGGCGTCTACCTTTGATCCTTGGAACTTAGTGCCTTTTGCTGGTCCTGCTTCAGGCCCAGATTACAAAGGGGCCTTTGACCCGGAAGCTGAAACCTTATGGACAGAGGGATGGACCGAGTTTCAACCCAAGACATACTAATCGTCTAGGTTGAAAAAACTTTCTTGAAAAATATCTTAGGCCTGTCGGTGATAAGCCGACAGGCTATTTTTAAAATCACAATCTATTAACAATTATTAGAAAAACTCTATATCAATAAAATATGCGTTATTTTTACATACTTTTTGTTGCATTAGCCATCTGTACATCTTGTGAAAAGGGCGAAGTGGTAAATAGCTATACACCCTTTACCACGCTTTTCATAGAAAACTATGAAAACAGTTATAAGATAGAAATTGACGGGCATAAGTACGCCTCAGGTTCAATTAAAGTACCAGTTGCTGAGGGCGAAAACGCTTTTACGCTGTATAATGGCGATGACGAAATGCAATTTGAGGGAAGTTTTCGACTCAAACCCGATCGGGATACGCTGGTGCTCTTTAAAATCAACGAAGAGATACCTGTTGCGTTAATGCGCAAGGAAGATTTGAACGAACCGAAGGAGGAGGGTAGGTTGAAATTTAGAATTGTCAATAGCAACAGCGAGATAGCAGAGTTGACCAATGGCGAACCTTTTCATTTAGTGTTTTATCAGGTTCTTGAACAATTGTCCGGACCTCCCGCGCGTCGAAAGGTTGTTTATCATGAAGAAGGGGATACCGTTTTTAATATTACCAATCAATTGCCTGAAAGCTATCAAATCATAGATATTACGGACAATATGGAATCCCCTTTTGGATTTCGTGGTAGAGCGCAGATATTGAAGGAGGATTTTAGCCCGGTTATGGTGGAAGGCGTCGAAGTTTTTGTTACATATAATTCAATCGATATCAATAAAGGTGCGCATATTCTTTACCTGCAAGAAGCTACAGGAAGCCTGTATTCTTTTTTCCCCAATATTGAGCCATATTGGGAATTTTCCGTAGCGCTACAGTCAGCATATTCGAATTAAATTTTTATTAGAGTCGTTATGAAAGCCATCACCAAACGAGAACACGAAACACTACAAGCTAAGCTGATGCAGCTAGCGCGCGGTGCAGAAAACCCCGAAACTTGCCAAGCTGCCGAAGAGGGTTTGGCGGTCTTGCAGCAGCAATACGAGGCTTACCATGAAATGGTCGAGCAGCTAAAGGCTTGCATGGTGGAATACCGCGAGCTACAAAAAAGTCTGCGCTCAGATATTCTGGTTCCCGCGTTGCGGGAAGAGCGAAAAACAGCAAAGTTTAGTGTTCGAGATTTTCAGTTGATGGCAACAAAGTAATATACTGAACAACAAAAAAGAACGCTGTGGGATGATGGTGGGGTTGTAGGTAAGCGGTACCAGTGGGTGCCGCTTTTTTTGCGCATCGCGTCTACATGTCTATCCTTCAGCATGACAGGTGCGTTCTTGTTGGTGAGTTATCAATTCTATTTAACTACTTCTTTATAGTTTGTATCTCGATCGGCTGCGCTTGGTAAGGTGCCGACTGAAACAATAATTGCGGTTCTGTTGGGACGTTTAACCCCGGCTTGATCTCCGACTTAATCTGCGCTTTACCATATGCTAGGTGTGCGAGTGCCTCAGCAACCAGTGCGTCACGTTGGTCACCGAAAGGGTAGAGGGGTAATGCACTGTGTTCCGTTTTTTTTATTTGTGGTTGTAAGCCGTTCGCGTATTCTCCTTGATGTTGTGCATTATATATCTTGTATATCATGGGGACAATATGCCAACCGGGGGCTGTTCCAACCACAGGTGCTGGAGTCGTCAGTGTCGTACTGGCCATATCCTTACCGTAGGTGGATCCGCCGATATGGACCACTTCGACATAAGGACGAAGGTTGTTGATGAGCATCTCCGAAGCGGAGGCCGTGTGTCCAGTACCCAAAACTAGTAGTCGTTGGAGTCCCAGTCCCTTTTGGCGTACGTCGCTGGCGGTGAAATTGTAGCCATCCGGTTGTCTGGCCAGTGTCTGTGCAAACGTTTCTTGTAGATTTTGAAGGTGCCCGTTGCCCTTATAATGCACAAACACATCGTTCGGCTGTATATCGGCTAATGCCAATGCCACAAAAGCAGCAAAAGCGACGCTTCCGCCGCTGTTATAGCGCAGATCGAGGATGAGCTCTTGCACGCCATTAGTCTGTAATTTCACTATCGCTTTCAGCAGATCGTAGCCGCCAGAGAAGTCGAAATGGCTTAGGAATATGTATCCAACCTTGTTATTCCTATCGGTCATAAACATCTCCGAAGGATAGATAACCGGCTGGGAAATATAGGCAGCGGGCAGGGTATAGATCGTGCCATTAGCTAGCGTAAGCAAGATACTGGTTTGCTGAGTCGCCTGCTGTAACCAGGAGGATAACCTGTTTTCCGTAGGTAATTGTCCGTTGATATGCTGCAGTGTGTCTCCGCGTTGCAAGCCAAGTCTATCACCGGTGCTACCAGGTACCACATGGCTAATGAGTGAAACGGTGGCGTTCTCTCTCTTAAACTGCATAAAATCGAAGCCAAAGGTGTTTAATAGCGTGGTGCCGTAAGTATCGGTTTTTCCGGATGGCATCATGTTGGAGAAACGATCCTCTTTAACTAATAGCGACTGGAAGAAATCCTTCGGCAATTGGTCGAAATTGGCCGCTGCCGGAAGTGCAGACGACCAGTAATAATATTGCTCCATCTGGTCGTGGATCCAGCGGTTGATCGCTTCTGACGAGCCCACAGGGAAATCGGGCGCATCTTTTTTGCACGAAGTGGCTAACAACAACATGCATATCAAAAGCACAGCGCAACGGTTTGATCCCCTGACGAACATGGGATATAAGTTCGTTAAAAATTATAAATATACCGTTAAACTTATGTGAAGTTTTTGGGAAGGATTTTAGCGCCCCCAAAAACTTCACTTTTAAAAGGCAATTAAAACTTAGCACCCAATGTTAACACCACATTAGTGCGTTGGTGTTTGATATCTGCCACGGGGCTCGTGCTGTCCCAAAACTCTTCGTCAATAAGGTATGGACTTACTTTATAATCATTGACGGAGTGTACGACGGCTAAATCGAGATAAAGCGTGTTTGTAAGCTTCGTGCCCAATCCTAAGCTACCGCTGTACTGTGTATTATCGGCATTTTTGTACGGGTTGCCGAAATAGTTTATACCCGCCCGTCCACTGATGGTATTGGTAATAAGATACTCGCCACCGATACGAAGATTTACAGCTCCCTTATAAGCTGCTTTGAAATCTTCGTCCCAAAGCGCATCATCGGACGAATTCACGCGTCCGATATCTCTAACTTTTATATTCGCATGGTTAACGTATTCCGCATCTGCCGTTACCAAACCGCGACCGAAGAACTTAGACACACCGAGTCCAAACTTCCAAGGGGTAATCAAGCGATAGCTAAAGTCATCTCTGAACTCCGTTTCGCCAAAATCAAAAGCTTCTCCCGCATTTTCATTATCGTAATAATCCACGCCGATATAACTCTCGGTATATTGGTCAATGGTATACCAAGTAGGAGAGGTAATGGTGGCACCGATGTTCCAATCGACCGTGGGTTTATAAATGGCACCTATTTTGAAATCTACTCCGGTTCCTTCCGAACGCTGGTAGTAATCATCTAGCATTTCATAATTCGCATTCAAAAAATCGTAATCCGGATGAGTCGGGTCGATAAAGTTGGAATTGGGATTATTGGCGGCTACGGCAGCCGCATCTTTCGTCCAGCCATATTCAGAAAACTGCGCAGAGTTTTCGTGTATAAACGAGGAGAAGCCGATATTACCGCCGATGTAGAAGACGTTGTTATAATTACCGCCAAATGCCAACGATGTTCGAAAACTATTGCCCGTTGTTAGTATATCACTGATCTGGTCTTTGTTTCCGCGTTGACTTGTCATAGGAAAATAGCCCTTATCGGTGTCCGCAAATCGTTCAATCAGTTTGATATCGTATAAACTGTTGGCGAGCGCCTGATCCCCAAAATCAGCAATATCGTCTGTATAAGCGCCGACAATAGAATTGTCGGGGTTTATCCCTTCATAGCGTACGTTATTCGAGAACCGATTTGTGTTTTCATAGCCTATTCCCACATTGAAATTTTGCCATCCATAGTAACCTTCATTCTTGGGAAAGTGAAAAACTACGCCCGCCTGATCTACACCGAATCTACCTTTGTTCCGGGTAACGCTATTTCCAAAATAGGTGCCCTTGTTGGCGGCGTTATTGTAGTTAAATGTGACAGATATATCGGATTGGCTGAAGAACCCCAAACCAGCGGGGTTTCCTGTAATCGAACTGATATCGCCGCCCAACGCCGTGTTAGCGTTTCCTAACCCTCTAAAGCGCGCTGAACCACCGTTGTTCTCTTGCGAAAAAATTAACCCATTGCCTACAGACTGGCCATAACCGGAAAAGCTTATCCCGGAAACTAATAAAGATGTAAAAAGTATGTTTTTTATACGCATAGCTTGTTTTAAATAGGAGAGACGCAAAAACCTTGCGTCTCAACATTATGTCAATTATCCTTATTCAAAAAATTATCTTGTTCTTCCCCCTCTGGAGCTACCGCCGCCAGAACTTCTGGACGATCCGCCACCACTGCTACCTCTTGACATGGAACCTCCTGAAGAGCCCCTAGAAGGCGAATATGAAGGTGTGCTTCGTGTCGTCGGTCTAGATGGTTGCGTCGTTGTTGGCCTAGACCGCTGCGTTGTTGGGCGAGTGGTTGTCCTCGTTCTGGTTCTATTTCCTACGGCTTCCCTATTGGTTGTACCACGTGTGGTACGGGTGCCAACACGAGAAGGGTTTGTAGACCGAACATTACTTCTATTTCCGACAGCCGAACGCGTTGTGGTACGCGTGTTAGCTGCAGCGCGGGAGGTGCGTCCCGTTACAATACGACCGTTTCTATCTCGAGCTACACGCGAGTTGGAAACACGAGAGGTATTACCAACACGTGTATTATATCCACTGCGGGATGCTATTCTTGTGGGCGCGTTGCGTGGTCTTACGCTATATCGGTTTCCGCCATAATAATGGTTACCATAACCGTAATGAGGATGTCCCCAAGCATTATAGCCAAATCCGGCGTAAGGGTAGCCACCCCAGCGTCCGAATCCGTAATAAGGACTTCCCCATCCCCAACCAAATCCGAAGTGAGGGCGGCCCCATCCGAAGCCCATAGACCAACCTGGTCCCCAACCCCAGTTAGACCATCCAAGGCCAAAGCCTCCGTATCCATACCAAGGATCAAACCAAGGGTCGAAATAAGGCATGCCCGGCGCACCGTAATGAAAACGGTTGATCCGGTTAGCATATTCCAAATTATTATCATATTCAAATCCCTCGACATATTCTTCATCGGAATACTCGTCGGCATAATAGTCGTTTTGGGCGTATTGTTCCTCTTGTGTGTCTCCGTCCGTGTAATAATAATCCGGACTCAGGTAATCTTGTGGAGCTTGGGATTGATTATTATACACATCATCTCGGTGGGCGATTTGCCTACTTGTTGAACACGAGCTTAATGCGAAAATCGCTGCAAGTGTCAAACTACCGAATAATAATCTATTTGTTTTCATAATGTCCTCTACTGTTCTACTGTTAAACTTCGCTAATACAGTCTTTATTTATTAACTTAGACCCGTTTTTTAGGGTAGGGTTTAATCCAATGCCAAAAATATAAATAAAACTTGAGGCCTACTTAAAGTCCTTATAATAATACGAATAAGTTACAGTAATTGTTACAGAAATAATAATTGAAATAAATAATGGGAAAAGGTATAACAAGTCGTAGTGAAGATTACTCACAGTGGTACAACGACTTAGTCGTCAAGGCTGATTTGGCGGAACATTCTGCGGTTCGGGGTTGTATGGTCATCAAGCCTTACGGGTACGCAATATGGGAGCGTATGCAGGCGATATTAGATAAGCGATTTAAAGATACCGGACATTCGAATGCTTATTTTCCATTGTTCATCCCCAAATCCTTTTTTTCCAAAGAAGCTTCGCATGTGGAGGGGTTTGCAACGGAATGCGCTGTGGTAACACACTATCGGTTGAAAAACGATGGCGAGGGAAATATCGTAGTAGATGAAACGGCGAAATTGGAAGAAGAACTTATCGTACGGCCTACTTCTGAAACCATTATCTGGAATACCTATAAAGGATGGATTGAGTCGTATCGAGACTTGCCAATTCTGGTGAATCAATGGGCGAATGTGGTACGATGGGAAATGCGTACCCGTTTATTTTTACGGACAGCGGAGTTTTTGTGGCAGGAAGGACATACGGCTCATGCTACACGTGAAGAAGCCGTTGAAGAGGCGGAACGCATGTTGGAAGTATATGCGGATTTTGCGGAGCAGACGCTCGCAGTTCCTGTTATTCGGGGGGTAAAAACAGAAAATGAGCGCTTTGCTGGAGCGTTAGAGACATATTGTATAGAAGCGCTTATGCAAGATGGCAAGGCATTGCAAGCCGGTACTTCACACTTCCTAGGGCAAAATTTTGCGAAAGCTTTTGATGTAAAATTTACTTCGAAAGAAGGGAAATTGGAACACGTTTGGGCAACTTCTTGGGGGGTATCAACTCGTTTGATGGGCGCTTTAATTATGGCCCACTCGGATGATCAAGGCCTAGTGTTACCGCCAAAATTGGCGCCGATCCAAGTGGTTATCGTACCTATTTATAAAACAGAAGAGGAAAAAGCGAATATCGATGGCTTTGTGCGTACATTGAAGAGCGAATTAGAAGATATGGATATATCGGTAAAGTATGACGATAGGGACACACAACGCCCCGGTTTTAAGTTCGCAGAATGGGAAATGAAGGGTGTGCCATTACGTGTGGCTGTGGGTGCTCGTGATATGCAAAATGGTACAGTGGAATTAGCACGACGTGATACGCAGACAAAGGAAACAGTATCGCAGGAAGGTCTTGCCGTGATCATTGAAAACCTCTTGGGCATTATTCAGGAAAACATATACCATAAGGCATTATCGTTCCGTGACGAACACATCACGGAGGTTAATTCTTACGACGAATTCAAGGAAGTATTAGAGCAGAAGGGAGGTTTTCTTTCCTGCCATTGGGATGGCACGGTAGAGACCGAAAAGCGTGTGAAAGAGGAAACAAAGGCAACTATACGTTGTATTCCTTTGGACGTAGAAGAAGATGCAGGTGTTTGTATCTTTACCGGTAAACCGTCCGCTAAGCGCGTATTATTTGCAAAAGCGTATTAAGAATGATAGGCGAGGTAGCACGCTACGTCGCCTATGTTTTCCTATTTATTGTACCAATGCTTCCTTGATAATACGAAACGATTCCAGGCGCTTTTGATTGTCATAGATATAATTTGTCGTCATGATTTCGTCGACATGATAACGGTTGACAAAATCGTCGATGTCTTGTGTAAGTGTTTCCTGATCTCCTGTGAAAGTACAGGCCGTCATGCTATAAACGGCTTTTTCAATTTCGGGGATGCCGTGGTATATAGCCTGTTCTGTCGGGGGGGACAGGGGGTGGCGATGATTGGTGATGATACCGGCAAACATATTTAATAAACTAGTGGAAAGAAAGTCTGCTTCCTGCGTTGTTTCAGCGCCGATAATGTTGACGCAGGCGATGAAATAAGGTTCTTTTAAATGTTCGGAAGGTTTAAACTCTCTTCTGTAAATCTCAGAGGCTTGCGCGAGCATGGCTGGTGCGAAATGTGCGGCAAACGCATAAGGGAGGCCTAGTTCGGCGGCCAAATGTGCAGAGTCCGTGCTGGAACCCAGTATATAAATTGGGATATCCAATCCCTCACCGGGGAAGGCACGTACTTTCTCTGATGGATCATCGTTTTTAAAATATTCTTGAAGGGCTAGCACATCATCCTTAAAATAAAATGCTGTGTTTAAATTGTTTCGGCGGAGTGCCATCGCGGTTACCTGATCCGTGCCGGGAGCGCGGCCCAGTCCCAAATCGATTCTGCCGGGGTATAATGTTTCCAGCGTACCAAATTGTTCGGCGATGACCAAAGGAGAGTGATTTGGTAGCATGATCCCTCCGGAACCAATCCGAATATGGTTGGTCTTACCCGCGACATGTCCAACCAGCACTGCTGTCGCAGAACTGGCAATATGTTCCATATTATGATGTTCAGCAAACCATATCCGTTCGTATCCTAATTTCTCAATATATTGAGCGGCTTCGACACTTCTGGCAATAGCCTGCTGTGCATTTTGCCCTTTACAGACAGTTGCTAGATCCAGAGCCGAAAGTTTAATTTTTTTCATGCCACAAAATTACAGGCTTTGTTACGAAATATGGTAATCCTTATGTAATACCGTGTTTGTCATCCCACGTAATATTTTGGGATAATATATACCTAGCATAATTGCGCGGGCGATAACATACACGATAAAACTAATCCATAGACCGACGTTGCCATAGGAAGTTGTTAGCAATAACGCCGTTCCAATGAAAATAAATAGGGCCATGAGCGTCGCATTTCGCATTTCCACGCTTTTTGTCACGCCGATAAAGATACCATCTAACTGGAAAGCTGCGAATGACAACGCAATATATATGGCAGCATATAGGCTATGGGCAGCAGCCACTGTTTGAACTTGCGTGTCTCTTGTGAGGAGCGGAATCAATATATCACTTAAAATGTATACGCTGGCCGCAAGTATAATGGCGGTGATACCGGCCAAAACAGTAGAGTGTTTTACCTGTTCGATAAAATACGGCTTATCCTTTGCTCCATAAGCTTTGCCCGTCAGCATTTCAGCAACATGCGCATAACCGTCCAGGAAAAAAGCAGAAAGCGACACGAACTGCAGCAAAACATGGTTAGCAGCTAAAATTTCGTCTCCGAAAACCGCTCCTTGGTTGGCAAACCAGGCAAAACCGCTAAGAAGGGCCAGTGTACGAATCATGATGTCCCCATTAACTTTAAATAGTGCAACGAGTTTTTCTTTATTGAAAACGCGAGAGTGCAATTGCTGTAATCGACGAACGAAATTCCCCAATTGCATCTTTTTGACAAGTAAGTAGGCTGCAAAAAACAATATAAACCATTCTGCGATCACAGTACCGAGCGCAATGCCGCGCACGCCTAAGTCGTATCCTACAACAAAGAGCACGTTCAGCAGGATATTTAACCCGTTGAGAAGTAATTGTACGAACAGCAAGTGTTTTGACCAACCCATTCCAATAAATGTACCCAAGAGTGTGAATGTGACTAAGGTCGCTGGAGCTCCCCATATACGGATATAAAAATAGGATTTTACAAGTGACTTAATTTCATCGCTCGCTTGTAGTAAGCTAATGGCGGTTTCGCCAATAGGCTGTTGAAATATAATAAGGAGTAACCCGATTATCGCACCTGATAATACTGCTCGGAATAATAAAGCGTGCATTTCATTGACATCGTTTGCCCCCGCAGCTTGCGATATAAAACCAGTTGTGCTCATGCGGAGGAAGCCGAACCCCCAATACACAAAATTGAAGATCAATGAAGCTAAAGCAATGGCTCCTAGATCCACTGCAGCCCCAGTTTGCCCGATAGCAGCTGTGTCCGCCAAACCTAAGAGGGGAACGGAGGCATTTGCCAGAATAATCGGGAACGCAAGTTTGATGATGCGTACGTAGTTTTTTTTAATCCGACTCGTCTCTGGTGTTGAACTCATTAAATATGGTCGTGAATTCCTCTTTTCGTCTTTCTTCAATTTGCGGGTCAAAAGATAAAGTGGCCTCATAATCGCTCAATAGACGACCTTCGGGTAGAGCCGCTGCTATATAGTCGATATGGTCTTCAATTGCTTCTCTTATCTCCGCTTTGTCCGTTGTCGACTCCTCTTCTATCGCGATTTCCGTCCCGTTTTCCGTTTCATCACTCAACGTCCATTTGAGTCGTTTAAATTGTGTCTGATAAAATGATGTGACATCAATATTTAGTGTGCGTTTCATATCTAAAGAACAAGATACAAAAGAAATGGTTTCTTTCCGTATATGATTAGGAAACAGTATTTTTTTTACGTCTGTCAACTAAGAAATATATTAAGCACGCTATTGACGCGCTGGCACACATAACGGCTACCATGGGTATCATTGAGCCGTCATGGAAATAACTAACAGAAGCAGAAGTAAACGCGCCCAACGCCATCTGGATACAACCTAAAAGCGCCGATGCAATACCGGCAAGTTTTCCGAAAGGGGCTAATGCTAAGGCGGAAGTGTTCGGAAAGATAAAGCCCTGACTACAAAGATAGAGGCATATAAGGCCCAGCAGCACGTAGAGGTTCATGCCTCCCGCTAGCGTAATAGTCACGAGGGATATCCCTGCAGCGGCCTGTAAAAAGCTCGCTTTTTTTGAAGTTTCCTCGCTATTCCATCTGTTGAGCAATACACGATTGAGCTGGGTAGCAATAATTAGGGACGATGCGACGAACGCAAATGCAGCCCCATACTCAGCTTCGGACAAACCAAATAAACGTTGTAAAACAAACGGCGAACCAGAGAGGTATGCATAAAGGCCGCTCGATGCGAAGCCCCCGACGGCAGCATATAATAGAAATATCGGATTTCGAAAAACATGCCAGAAGTCAGCTATAATAGCTCGAGGTCGTAAAGACATTTCCTTATTTCCTTGATATGACTCGGGTAAGATGAAAATGACACCTAGTAAGATTAAGAAGGCAAGTATAGCCAGTATGACAAAAATGATATGCCAATCGAAATTGGTGAGGACAAAGGCCCCGACGCTGGGAGCCACAATAGGAGAGATGCCAATAACCAACATGAGCATGCTGAATACCTTAGCCGCCTCTTTTGGCTCAAAAATATCCCTTACCATCGCACGGCTGGCTACCATCCCGGAACAACTACCCAAAGCCTGCATGAAGCGTAAAAAGATAAGGTGGTTAGGTTCCTTTGTGTATGCACATAATATGGAAGCCCCAATGTAAATTACTAGGCCAATAAGCAAAGGTTTCTTTCTCCCAAATTTATCGAGCAGCGGACCGTAAACCAGTTGACCAAAAGCGATCCCAACGAAGAAAGAGGTTAGGGAGAGCTGTATATGTTCAATCGTTGTTTCAAAATCCAAAGCAATGGTTTCAAAAGCGGGAAGATACATATCTATCGAAAAAGGACCGATAGCAGATAGCAAGCCTAGCGTTAACAATGTCGCGAAACGCTTTTTTCGGGAAACGGCATTAATATTCATGGGTGGAACGTCTCTTTGTCGTGGGTAATATGGGTACAAAATTAAGATAATATCTTAGCTTTACCACTATTAAAAGTTCGATTGCATTTTAATAGTCGGTTCATGATCCATTTTGTGAATATTTGCTAACTTATTGAAAATATAGTTCATTTGCATTTCATGACGAGATTACCAACAGAATACATATTAGCGAATACAAACATAGAAAGCCTTTCTGTATTTGAACTGCTCAGACATACGGCAAGTGGAGCGTTTATGGAGAAGAGCGATTTTCAAGACATTTCTGCCATTTCGCTGGAACTGAATGCAGGTGTGTTCACGAAAACAAACGTTGTTGGGTTTCCTAAAGTTGCTGTAAGTCAGTCAGGCAATGTTGTTATAACTTCATGTTCTTGTGCAAACACATTACCTACATTGTGTATGCATCAGGCGGAAGTTTTACACGGTATATTAGCTCGAAATGATCTTCGTGTTTTCTTTGATAACACACTTCGGAATAAAATCTTGTTGACCCAAGCCAAGCGCTATGGTTTAGAAAACGAACCTAATTTGGATAGCTATTTTGAATTGGGACTCCGAGATGGGAAACTATATGTCGATAGTAAAATTAAAGAATTACTTCCTATGGACGAACAACTTTTTCGAAGAGATTTAATCCCTAGGAAGCGCCCTGTTTTAAAGGATTTGGCAGCAAAAAATACCCGTAAAAAAACGATATTGGTAATCTGCAGGCATCGCTTTTACCAGCAATTGAATTTCTTGTTGATGGAAGCCGATATTACGTTAGCCGGTAAAATCAAAAATCCGATAGCAAATATAGATCCTGTACAGTTGGTTTGGAAAGCGAATGACCCGCAGGAGATAAAATTCTACACTGCTATGATGGGGTTTCAGCACAAATATAGTGAGGACTACACGGAGGCTGAACTGGAAGCGTTAAAACTGATTGCTAAAAATCCATTGGAATTGGCGGTTTACTACCACGATCGGCATATCTCGGAAACAGTTACAGCGAAGTCACTGCTCGCTGTCGAATTAAGCGTTCTGAAAGCGGAGATACAGCTGAGGGTATTTAAAAAAGAACCGTTTTATGAAATAACGGGCGAATTGCGATTTGATAATACGTCACTGCCATTCCCAAATGTCGTTATCCGGCATGATCATTTTGTTTATCATAAACAAGCTTTCTATTTAATTGACCACCCAGATATGCTCCGGGTAATTAAATTCTTCAAATCGAATAACGAGATTCTGCTGATACATGCTTCCAGATACGGCGAATTTCTTCGAACCGTACTTGCACCGCTGGAGGAGCTAGTGCATATTGATTATAGTTACATACGCGTTGCTACGCAGACGCAATCGACAGAAAAAGAATTCCAGACCGAACCTATTATATACCTGCATCAGGAGGGGAATTACATATCTATTACACCAGTAATGAAATATGGCCGCATCGAGATTCCAGTATATTCCCGTAAACAGGTGTTGGGCACCGACCAAAATGGGAATGAATTCAAAATCGAACGTAATAAGGAAGCGGAGGAACATCTGACCTCACTCGTTATGCGCCAACACCCTGACTTCCGAAAGCAAATGGAGGAACACGAATATTTTTATTTGCATAAAGATCAGTTTCTGAATGAAGATTGGTTTTTGGAAACCTTTGAAGTGTGGCGGGCGAAAGGAATTACGATCTTAGGTTTCCATGAACTCAAGAATAATAGATTAAATCCACATCGGGCAAAAATAAGCATCGAGGTAAATAGTGGCGTAGATTGGTTTAATGCCAAATTGAAAGTTCGTTTTGGCAAAAATAATGCTAGCTTAAAACAAGTGCATCGGGCCATTCGGAACAAAAGCAAATTTGTCCAACTGGACGATGGCACACAAGGGATATTACCAGAGGAATGGATATCCAAAATTTCGCGTTATTTTCATGTGGGAGAAATTGAAAAGGAGTTATTGAGAATTCCCAAGACCAACTTTCTGGAGGTCACAAACCTATTTGAAAAAGAAAGTTTGAGCGAAGAAGTGCAGGCCGAAATTGGAGCTTTTCAGGAGCAATTCGCTGAGGATAATAATTTCCCGGATGTTGCGATCCCCACTGCGCTAAGAGCACAATTACGGGATTACCAACGCGAGGGATTGAAATGGTTAAACTTTTTGGATAATTTCAATTTTGGGGGATGCCTTGCGGACGATATGGGACTGGGGAAGACAGTGCAAATTATCGCCTTTATCTTGTTGCAAAGGGAAAAATATGGGCACACGACGAACCTGATTATCGTACCGACGTCTCTGCTGTTCAATTGGCAGGAAGAGCTGTCAAAATTTGCACCGTCTATAAAAACTTTATTGCACTACGGCGTTGAAAGGAATAAAAGCATAGTGGACATGACCCAATACGAAGTGGTGTTGACCAGTTATGGTGTATTGCTGTCAGATATCCGTTTCTTAAAATCTTTCCGGTTTAATTATATCTTTCTGGATGAGTCGCAGGCCATCAAGAACCCCAGTTCCGAACGGTACAAAGCTGTTCGGTTGTTGCAATCGCGTAATAGAATTGTATTGACAGGGACACCTATCGAAAATAACACATTCGATCTTTTTGGACAACTCTCGTTTGCTTGTCCGGGATTGTTGGGAAGTAAACAGTATTTTAGAGATACGTATGCCATACCAATTGATAAATTCGAATACAGCAAGCGCGCGGTCGAACTGCAGAAAAAGATTAAACCGTTTATTCTACGCAGAACAAAAAAGCAAGTTGCAAAGGAATTGCCGGAAAAAACCGAGATGATCATTTATTGTGAAATGAATGCGGAACAGCGTCGGATTTATGATGCCTACGAGAAGGAATTAAGGGAGTTCATCTCAGCGACGGATGAATCCGAAATCCATAAGAGCAGCATGCATGTATTAACCGGATTAACTAAGCTCCGCCAGATTTGCAACTCGCCTGTGTTGCTTAAAGATGGTCATTCAGGTGATCACGCGGTTAAAATCGAGGTGCTTAGCGAGCAAATTGAAAACCAATCCAAAACGCATAAAATTTTGGTCTTTTCACAGTTTGTGGGAATGCTAGACTTGATTAAGGCGGAGCTTGAACGTAAAGATATTGCATTTGTCTATTTGACTGGGAAAACGAAAGATAGGGAAACCTCGGTACAAAAATTCCAAACAGACGAAAATATCCGCGTATTTCTAATCAGTCTGAAAGCAGGCGGGGTGGGACTCAATCTTACAGAAGCAGATTATGTCTATCTCGTTGATCCATGGTGGAATCCCGCCGTGGAAAATCAAGCCATCGATCGCAGTTACCGAATCGGTCAGCAGAAAAATGTGATGGCTATACGATTAATCTGTACGGATACTGTTGAGGAAAAAATTATGCATCTGCAAAAGAAAAAGAATAAGTTAGCGGACGAATTGATTAAGACCGACAAATCTTTGTTGGATGGTTTGTCAAAGCATGAGCTACTGGAGGTATTAGGTTTTATTACAAAAAAGTATTAACTTAGTCGCTGACTTTAGGGGTGTCTGCAGATACAGCAGACTGAGATTTTACCCTTTGAACCTGATCCGGATCATACTGGCGTAGGGAAAAGTAAGATGTCTTCACTGATGCAATCCGCATTAACGTAGCCATTCCTAAAGTTTTATTTATCGAATTAAATTAAACAGGAATGGAACTTATTATCAATCATCAACAAAAGTTTTTCGGAAAAGCTCCAGCTTCACTCGCGGAGCTAATGCAATTAGAAGCGCCTGGGAAAACCAAGGGTGTTGCTGTTGCCATTAATAGCCGAGTTGTGCCTAAGACACAATGGGAGTCTACCGTATTGCGAGATAGAGATTCCATTCTTATTATCACCGCTACACAAGGTGGTTAAATTAACAATCTATCAAATCAGCATATTATGATTAAGCAAACAATCACACACAAACCATTTCCTAACTCCAGAAAAGTGTATGTCGAAGGAAAACTCTTCCCGATTAAAATTGCCATGCGCGAAATTGCCCAACATCCTACCAAATTGAGTACGGGAGAAATCGATATTAATCCGCCGATTACAGTGTATGACACCTCGGGCCCGTACACAGACGAACACGCCAGTATAGATGTTCGAAAAGGGCTTCCGAGGATCCGCGAACAGTGGATATTGGATAGAGGAGATGTTGAGGTGTTGGAGAGTATCAGCTCCGAATACGGAAAAGCACGATTGGCCGACCAAAGTCTAGACGAGTTGCGTTTCGAATATAGCCATAAACCGAAGGTTGCCACGGAGGGTGGCAATGTAACGCAATTGCATTATGCCAGAAAAGGCATTATCACCCCCGAAATGGAATATATCGCTATTCGTGAAAACCAACGTATAGAGCAATTGGAAGCCGCAACTACGGCTATGCGTCAGCAGCATGCCGGTGATAGTTTTGGTGCACGTACCCCTAAACAAAAGATCACACCAGAGTTTGTACGCGATGAGGTTGCAGCAGGAAGAGCAATTATCCCCAATAACATCAATCACCCGGAAAGCGAACCAATGATTATCGGTCGTAATTTTCTCGTGAAGATAAATGCCAATATCGGAAATAGCGCGGTTTCATCCAGTATCGAAGAGGAGGTGGAAAAAGCAGTATGGGCCTGTCGATGGGGAGCAGATACCATTATGGACTTGTCTACCGGAAAAAATATCCACGAAACAAGAGAATGGATTATTCGTAATTCTCCGGTGCCCATTGGTACAGTGCCGATTTATCAAGCGCTGGAGAAGGTGAACGGCGTTGCTGAAGACCTTACATGGGAGGTTTTTAGGGATACCTTGATAGAACAGGCAGAGCAGGGGGTGTCTTATTTCACGATTCATGCGGGCGTTCTCTTAAGGTATATACATTTGACGGCTGACCGCGTAACGGGTATTGTATCCCGCGGAGGCTCTATTATGGCAAAATGGTGTTTATTCCATCATAAAGAGAATTTTTTATATACCCATTTTGAAGAAATTTGTGAAATTATGAAGCGCTACGATGTAGCCTTTTCATTGGGCGACGGCTTGCGGCCAGGATCGATCGCCGATGCCAACGACGCGGCGCAGTTTGCCGAATTGGAAACGCTGGGAGAGTTGACCAAAATAGCTTGGAAACATGATGTGCAGGTGATGATCGAAGGACCAGGGCATGTACCCATGCACATGATTAAGGAGAATATGGAAAAGCAGTTAGCGGAATGTGATGAAGCTCCTTTTTATACGTTGGGACCGCTAACGACCGACATCGCACCGGGATACGACCACATCACGTCAGCCATTGGAGCCGCGATGATCGGTTGGTATGGTTGTGCCATGCTATGCTATGTAACGCCGAAAGAACATCTGGGCCTACCCAATAAAAAAGATGTGAAAGATGGTGTCATCACCTACAAACTAGCGGCCCATGCAGCTGATTTGGCAAAGGGTCACCCGGGAGCCCAATATCGAGATAACGCATTGAGCAAAGCAAGGTTTGAGTTCCGTTGGGAAGATCAGTTCAACTTATCGCTCGATCCTGATACCGCACGTGAATTCCACGATGAGACACTACCCGCAGATGGTGCCAAGGTCGCTCATTTCTGTTCTATGTGTGGCCCAAAATTCTGTTCGATGAAAATCACGCAAGAGATCCGAGATGTGGCTAAACAAGGAATGGCAGAGAAGTCTAAAGAGTTTGTTGAACAAGGCAAAGAAATCTATTTATGATTATTCTGCTATCGCCAGAACAGCCTGTGGTACATGAATCAGCGGTTATCAATGCGCTTTTAGAAAGGGGGCTGCCGCTATTTCATATCCGTAAATACCAGTTAACCGATACGGAAATGATGGCGTATGTAAACGGCATAGATAGCGGTTATAGGCATCGCTTAGTAACACATTCGCATTTTCACTTAGCAACCGAATTGGGAATTGAGCGCTTGCATTTCAGGGAGGAAGATCGGAAGCAGAACAAACACGAAGCATTCATGAATGGCTTTACGTTATCCACTTCGGTCCATACGATAGCAGCTTTCAATAGCTTAGATATTGTATGGGATTATGCCTTTTTATCGCCGGTTTTCCCCAGTATCTCAAAAAAAGGATACGGGGTTGGCCATACGACGCTAGACGACTTGCCGCTGCGGAGCAATCTAGCGGTGCGGCTAGTAGGGTTGGGCGGTATAGATCAGCAAAACTATGCCCAGGTTTTGAGCGCAGGCGCAGATGCCATCGCCTTATTGGGCGCGGTTTGGAACCACCCAGAGCCGATACAGGTATTTGAAACAATAAACAAACACATCCCCACTGGGATTTCGTCATCATAATGCGAAGTAAATTACAATATATATCACAGGGCGCTACAGCTAAGGAGCAGGACTATAATATCCAGCAGGCTTTAGATAATGGAGCTGATTGGATCCAGTTGCGCTGGAAAAACGCGACCAATGAACAACGCCAGAAGCTTGCCGAAAAGGTAAGGACACTATGTGTACATTATCGGGCGACCTATATTATCAATGATAGCATAGTGCTTGCCAAGCAGGTCGATGCCGATGGTGTGCATTTGGGATTGGAAGATGAGGGTATTGCAAAGGCCCGACACATTTTAGGCGAGGGAAAGATCATCGGTGGTACCACAAATACGATAGAAAATGTATTAAAAAGAATCGACGAGGGTTGCGACTATATTGGATTAGGACCATATCGATCGACCAGTACAAAGGAAAAATTAAGTCCGATTTTGGGATTGGAGGGTTACCGAAAGATAATCCTTTATTTAAAAGAGCGACATATCCATTTTCCACCCATTTATGCTATAGGTGGGATCAACCTTGCCGATATCCCGTCATTGTTGGAAGAAGGCGTTTACGGCATTGCGATATCCAAAACGATAACGGACAATCCGGTGAGTATTTCTGATTTTAAAAAATTATTATCATGAGTAGACTACATATTGCAGATAAAATATTTAATTCCAGACTGTTCTTAGGAACCGGGAAGTTTGGTAAATTGGAAGAGATGACGGAAGCCGTCCGGAGTTCCGGATCGGAATTGGTAACGATGGCTTTAAAACGCGTGGATTTACAGTCCGGTGCGGACGATTTGTTGCAGGCTTTACAGATTCCGGATGTCAGTCTATTGCCGAATACATCGGGTGCAAGAAATGCAGAGGAGGCTGTCCTAGCGGCACAACTGGCAAGAGAGGCTCTGGAAACTAACTGGATAAAATTGGAAATTCATCCCGATCCACGATATCTTTTGCCTGATCCGATTGAGACACTCAAAGCCACTGAACTATTGGTAAAGGAAGGTTTTGTTGTTTTGCCATACATCCACGCCGATCCGGTCTTGTGCAAACGGCTGGAAGACGTGGGGACGGCAGCTGTTATGCCGCTCGGTGCGCCTATTGGTAGCAACAAAGGATTACTAACGTTAAACTTTTTAGAAATTATCATAGAACAAAGCAATGTTCCAGTAGTAGTCGATGCCGGTATTGGTGCGCCTTCGGATGCAGCAAAGGCAATGGAAATAGGAGCCGATGCGGTCTTGGTCAACACAGCTATTGCGGTTGCGAACGATCCGACAGCGATGGCGGTCGCGTTTAAAGAGGCAGTTGTTGCTGGGCGAAGGGCATATGAAGCAGGCTTACCTGCTTCGCAGACGGTTGCGGTAGCTTCCAGTCCCTTGACGAACTTTTTGTTGGACTAGAAAACGGATAAAAATGCAATCATTCCAGCATAAATTCCATGAATATCGATGGGATTCCATTCACGAAAGAATCTACGACGTCCGTAATTCGGATGTACGGCGAAGCCTTCATAAGACTAAAAAAACATTAGACGATTTTTTAGTGCTTTTATCGCCTGAAGCAAGCCACTCGTTGGAGGAAATGGCGTATATGGCGCAACGACTTACTCAAAAGCGGTTTGGAAAAACCATACAGCTGTTCGCGCCGCTGTATCTTAGCAACGAATGCCAGAACATCTGTACGTATTGCGGCTTTAGCATGGATAATCAGCTTAAACGTAAAACTTTAAGTAGCATAGAAATTATGCAGGAGGCAGCCGCACTAAAAGCTATGGGCGTAAATCACGTTCTTTTAGTCAGCGGGGAGGCGAATAAAACCGTAGGTGTAGATTATTTTCTTAATGCAATAAAACTATTACGCCCACTTTTTGCGCATATTTCCATAGAGGTGCAACCACTGTTAGAAGAGGAATACGAGGCATTGCACCGGGCTGGTGTTCACGCCGTGCTCGTCTATCAGGAAACCTACCATGAGGAAGTATATAAGCAATATCATCCGAAAGGTAAAAAGTCAAACTTCGCATTCCGCTTGGATACACCTGACAGGATAGGGCAGGCAGGATTGCACAAAATCGGACTAGGTGTATTACTAGGTTTGGAAGATTGGCGGGTAGATAGTTTCTTTAATGCTTTACATATTGATTACTTGCAGAAGACCTACTGGCAGACGAAATATTCGGTTTCTTTTCCTCGATTGCGACCGGCTGAAGGGATTATAGAACCGAACTTTGTTATGGAAGATCGGGATTTACTACAGCTGATCTGTGCGTATAGAATCTGGAATCCGGACTTGGAGATTTCTGTTTCCACCCGCGAGAATGAAAAATTTAGAAACCATATTATTTCCCTCGGGGCTACTATGATGAGCGCGGCATCGAAAACCAATCCTGGAGGATATGTGGTGGATCCCCAATCGTTAGAACAGTTTGAAACTAGTGACGAACGTAGCATGGACGAAATACGGAACGTAATTTATCAGGTGGGGTATGAACCCGTTATGAAAGATTGGGATAATTATTGGTAATTTTGATCTCTGCTCCAGCAGTTTTGGAGAAAAATAAAGGATAGCGTAAATAGATAAACAGAAACAATGCATGCAGATGACGTTTTCAACCGGTACAGCAGACAGATATTTATTGAGGAAATAGGCGTTGTCGGCCAGCGAAAAATCGGTGAAGCCAAGGTGCTTGTGATAGGAGCGGGCGGACTAGGTAGTCCAGTAATACAGTATTTAGCCGCTGCCGGTGTAGGCGGTTTAGCGGTGGTCGACTTTGATGAAGTGGAAATGCATAATCTTAATAGGCAGGTTATCCATCTGGAAAGTGCGATTGGAAAGTCCAAGGTGGATAGTGCCAGCGATTTTGTAAGAAATTTCAATAGCCATATCAGCTTCGTGCCTCTCCATCTCAAGGTAACTATAGAGAATGCTCGGGATTTGATCCGAGATTATGATATGGTGGTGGACGGATCAGATAACTTTACTACGCGCTATATTGTTAACGACGCCTGTGTAGCATTGAATAAGCCATTGGTCTATGGGAGTATTTTTGCTTTTGAGGGACAAGTGGCTGTTTTTAACTATAACCGGAGCAAAAACCTTAGAGACCTATTTCCTGAAGCTCCTAATCCCGAAGACGTGCCCAACTGTGATCGAAATGGTGTATTGGGTCCATTGCCCGGCATTGTTGGAACAATGATGGCTATGATGGTACTTAAAATAATTGTCGGACTACCCATGGCTACCGATCAGCTCACGGTTATTGATACCTTAAATTGGCGTTTTATGACAGTGAAATTTTAAGCGCTGTTAATTATGACTTTTAGATGAGATGTATTCCGCTAATTTTGGTTGCGTCAATGAAAAAGTTTTTAATTCGGAGTATGCAGATTTTACTGATCCTAGTTGTATTGCTGATTGTCGGCGGACTTCTCTATCTGCGTCATGATCGTTTTGGCGCAAACGCTACAGGAGAACGTCTTGCGCGAATGCAAAGCAAGCCTAACTATAAAAATGGGGCATTTGATAATCTTGAACCTACGCCGGCGTTAGCGGAAGGTGTCACTTATCAAGATATCATTAAGGGATTTTTCTTTACAAAAAAGGTGCGCAATGCGCCTCAAGATTCCATACCTGTCGTCAAAAGTGATTTACACACCCTTCCAACCGACAGCAATGTTTATGTGTGGTTCGGACATTCATCGTATTTTATCCAATTGGATGGAAAGAGAATTTTGGTAGACCCCGTGTTCAGCAAATACGCTACTCCGGTGCGTATCAGCGTGCGTGCTTTTAATAGTACTTACGATTACGCTGTTCAGGATATGCCTGAGATAGATATACTCTTTATTACGCATGATCATTGGGATCACTTGGATTACAATACGTTCATGCAGCTTAAACATAAGGTTAAACACATCGTCACTGGCTTAGGGGTAGGGGCTCACTTGGAAAAATGGGGATATCCCGCCGATCAGATTACTGAATTATACTGGGGAGACAGCCTTGAGCTGGACGGTATGAAAATCACTTCGACTACGTCAAGGCATTTCTCGGGCCGTACATTTAAGAGAAATACAACGCTTTGGTCGTCGTTCGTCTTGGATGGATCTAAAAAGTTGTTCTTGGGAGGTGATAGTGGCTATGGTCAACATTTTAAGGAGATAGGGCAACAACATGGGCCGTTTGATTTTGCGATTCTCGAGAACGGACAGTACAACGAAATGTGGCATTACATACACATGATGCCCGAAGAAGTCATAACAGCGACCGCAGATCTACGAGCAACTCATGTGATTCCCGTCCATTCCGCAAAATTTCCGTTGGCAAATCACGCATGGGACGAACCATTAATTAGAATTACCAAAGCGGCTCAAGAAAGCCATGTCAAACTTATTACCCCTAAGATAGGGCAACTGGTATATATGGATAGTATGGCGTCGAATATGGCCTGGTGGGAGGGGCTTCGATAGCCTTTAGAGTCAAGTTATCTATAGATGAAAACAACATACGAAAATATTATCGATGTCAATCGCATTGCGTCGTTTGAAAGCAAAGAAAGCATAACTGATATCTTGACGTTAGCACGAGGTGAAAATATTCCGCATGCTTCGAAGGATAGGCAGCGAGCACTTCTTTTGGCGATCGATGTGCAAAACGATTTTATGCAAAATATCGGCAGCCTGCCAGTTGCTGGTTCGAAAGGGGATGTACAACGTCTTACGCGATGGATGTATTGTAATCTCGAGTCACTCACCCACGTGATCTGTAGCCTAGATTGTCATTCGATGATGCAAATCTTTCATCCGGTCTGGTGGTTGGATCAAGAAGGTAAGCACCCGAAACCTTTCACAATTATCAGTTATGAAGATGTGGCAAGCGGTATTTGGGTCGCCGCCAATGGAGAATCGGAGCGCTCTTTAGAATATCTTCGTAACCTAGAGTCTGCGGGTAATAAACAGCTTTGTATCTGGCCGTACCATTGTCTGGAGGGCACATTCGGTGCGAAACTCGAATCCGAGTTTACAAAGATGCTATATTTCCATGCCGCAGCACGTAACGCCACCCCCAAATTGATTTATAAAGGTCAAAATCCATATACGGAGATGTATGGTATCATCAAAGCAGAGTATGACAAGGAACACTATATAAACTATGCTGTGCTCGATGCCATCCAAAACTGTGATGCTATTTTTATCGCTGGAGAGGCTTCGAGCCACTGCGTGTTGGCTTCTGTGGAGCAGATCCTGGAGTATTATGCAGCCGACAGATCGGTTACCTCTCGTATTACGCTATTGGAAGACTGCATGTCTCCAATTATTGGTTTTGAAGACAGTACACGACAACGCTTTGAAGAACTCAGGGATAGGCACGGTATCCAGATCAGAAAATCTACAGAAGTAATCTTATAATATAGGCATTTTACGAAATTCGCCGCAACTAGAAATTCGAAGTCTACTTTGAAGTTTGATCGCTGGCGTGTGGTATATATAGGAGAGAGTAGCCACCGCCTAAACCGTGGCTATTCTGCAAATTTCTATTTCCCCTTTTTCTTTCCTTGTTTCGCTTTCTTTTCCTTTTTATCAAGTACGTCCTCAATCAGCTTTTTTAATTTCTTTTTGAGTCCGCCAAGCTGTTTTTCATCTTTTACCTTTGTCTTCTTGTCGGCCGTCTTTTTAGATTTTGGCGTGCTTTTTTTGCTTTCTTGTTTCTTTTCCTTTTTATCCTTTTCCTTCTTTTTGCCGGGCTTCACTCGCTCTTTTACTTCACTTTTATAAGATGCCTCTTTAACAAGCTTCTTAGCGTCGGCTGATTTTCCCTCTTTTTTTTGACTTTTCTCTGCTGGAGAGGGTGTTGCGGAGACGTTTTTTGCTTGAGCGGCAGGTTTTTTCGTACTAGCACTTTTTGGTGCTGTCGTTTTTGTCGCAGAAGTTGGCTTAGGCTTGCTCGCAGCAGGTTTTGCCGCTGTAGTCTTGTTTTCTGTCGTCGTAGTTTTCGTAGTACCTCCGCTTTTCGGTGCTGCTGGTTTTGCAGTAGAAGTTGTCTTTGGCTTGCTCGCCGTAGCAGGTTTTGCTGCTGCAGTTTTGTTTTCCGTAGTTGTCGTAGCTTTTACCGCGACTCCAGTTTTTGCCGCCGTGGTTTTCGCTGGCGAGGCCACTTTTGGTTTGCTAGGAGCAGTTGGCTTCCTTGCAGCGGATTTGCTTGCTGTCGTAGCAGGCCTTGCAGTGTTTCCGGTTTTTGCCGTTATAGTTTTTCCTGTGGAAGCTGCTTTCGTTTTGCTAGTAGCAATTGGTTTAGCGGTAGCAGTCTTATCTACTTTTTCTGTAGGTTTTGCTATTGATGCCGCGGTTTCTAGCGGTGCATTTTCCGGGTTCGTTTTTGTTTCTGTAGCCATGAAGTGTGTTTAAGTAAAACTAAAATATCTGTTTTCGTCTTAAATATAGCAAAAACAAATAAATTTTCGTAATTTTGTAGGCTATATAATCATGGGGTCGACCGGAATTGACAGGATAGCGATGGTTATGTAAGCATGCAGTGCATTGTTAGTCTAGCACTTAAATCTGAACTTTCAACTTTACAACTGGCGAAGAAAACTACGCCTTAGCTGCTTAAGTTAGACTTAACATAGCTATTTGTCCCGTTAGATCCTGTTCTTTGGTCTAACATCAGGGGCATCGAACAATAGAACTGGCCGGTGTGATTTTGCTAAGCACCGGTGAGATACAGCAAATACGGAGAACGGTATAGGTAAGTTTCTCACCTTCCCTCTCCCGACAACAAAAGAGAAACTAAGCATGTAGAAAGCGTACACTGTACTATGTCTGGACGAGAGTTCGAATCTCTCCGGCTCCACAAATAAAAGCTCAACGGAAGTTGGGCTTTTATTTTGTGGGAGGGATGAAAATTTTTATCGAAGGGAAGGGCAAATGTCCGAGGTGAAAAACGAGGTGGTAATAATCTCCACTGGCTCATTCCTCATCTCATACCAGTCGTCCAGCACGCTAGCATTAATAAAAGTAGTTTTACCCTTAGTAGAGCTACCGTAATCCTCGTGGATATGGCCGAATATATGATATTGAGGCTTCACTTGGGAAACACGCAATAATAATTCTTCACATCCCGTTCGCTTCCCATAGACCGTTTCATCTAATATACCGAATGGCGGGCCATGCGTAATTAATATATCAGTATCATCGGGAATTAAATCCCAATGTTTTTTTATTTCACTTCCTCGATCCCGATTAAAAGCCCAGTCGTTGAACCAAGGTGTGATGGGGGATCCCCAAATCTTGACGCCTTCTATTTCTACACCGGAATCATTTAGATAAGTGACGCCATTTGGAATCATTTTTTCAATAACATCCTTACGCGCTTTTTCAAACAGAAAATCATGGTTCCCTGCAATGAATATTTTATATCGGAAATTTAGATTCGCAAACCAATCTAAAAAATCAATGATTTCTTCTGAGCGTCCCGATTTGCTTATATCTCCTGTATGTATAATAATATCCCCCTTGGACACTTTTAATGATCGATGTTGTCCATGCGTATCCGAAATTGCTATTATTTTCAAAGGCTTATTTTCCAATAAATTATTTTGCTTACTTTGGTACAGCAAATATAGCTAAATAAGAATAGATGTAACGGAGAAAGTTCTACACTTCGGCTTCACAAAAAGACATATGTTAAGGTGTCTTTTTTGTTTGTTCGAGGGTTGGGAACCCGACAAGGGGGCGAACTATTTCTTCGCGGGCCGGGGGCGGGGATGGGGGACGCAAACATCCCAGCTTTATCTAATACCTATTATGTTGACCATAATGGAATAAAACTTTTAGGTTATGCTAACGTTCTCTATATAAACAGGAGATTATTTGACTATAAGAGACATCGTTATGAGTAAAGGCAAAAACGCAAGAAACAAGGCACCCCAAGGTAAACCATCTTCGGACAGAGGAGCGGGAAGTGGTTTAAAAGAAGTAAATCTAGATGAGGCCACTGCGCAAGAGATGGAAGATAAGTATCTGGATGCGGACGGACAAATAGGTGAAAATGTAAGTACCACAAATGACAATCGTAATGTCGATAAGGGTCGCGAAGAACAAGGTAAGAGTGAAAGCCGAGAATAATCAGGCATACTATAGACGGGAAATGGACTGGGTGGCCTCAAGGAAGGAAGAAAGAATACCTAAAGAAGAATTTGTGCTGACCTATTTAAATGAATCTAGGTCACGACTTCAGCGGTAGGCAAAAAAAAAGACATCCCATAAAGATGTCTTTTTACATTGAGAGGTATTAGTTCTTCTTATGCCCAAATTCACCATCTGCTTTGATCTGTACTTCGTCACTGATCATTGGAGCGGGGAATTTCGAACCTAGGCCAAAATCAGACCGCTTAATGACGCCTGTAATTTGAATACCTGCTACAGGAGCTCCGTCAGCATTTGGGTTTTGCGTAGTTCCCCGATGTTTCATCGTCATGGTAACGGGTTTTGTAACACCCATTAAGGAGAGGTCTCCTTTAAGCGTATACGTATCTTGTCCAGATTTTTCAATAGACGTGCTTTTAAACGTCATTGTAGGGTGTTTTTCAGCGTCAAAGAAATCAGCACTTTTTAGATGATTATCCCGCGGTTCCACTCTAGTGTCTATCGAATTAGTCTGTACAGTCAATTCGATAGCAGCATCACTAAAGTCTTCTTTAGACGAAACGATAGATACGTCATACTTGTTGAAATGACCGGGGACATCCGCAATACCCAGGTGGGTAACCGTAAAACCTAATTTAGAATGGTACGGATCTGCTGTCCAAGTCGTCTGGGCAAACAATCCTATCGAAACGAATAGAAATGCAAAAAATAAAGTTAACTTTTTCATCTGTATATAATTTCAAATAATTAATTCCTATTGTAGCTCCATTGGAACTTCCATTAATAATATCTCTGCATCTGCAGTAGCTTCAAGCGTGAACGTTTCGGTCTCCCACAGTCCATAGCCGTCACGTTTGTTCAAAATTTGATCACCAACTTGTACGCTACCGGTAAGAACAAAAATATATACACCATTGTTTGCCGGATCTTTGAGGCTATATTCCGTGCTATTGCCTTTTTCAAAAATGCCTATATGAAACCAAGCATTTTGGTGTATCCACACACCGTCATCCTCTGGGGTGGGAGAAAGAATCTGCTCAAGTAAATTTGGCCGTTGCTTATAGTTTAATGCGACTTGATCATAGCGAGGCTCTACATTTTGCTTATCGGGAAAAACCCATATCTGAAGGAATTCGGCTGCCTCATCCGGAATATTGTTGAACTCGGAATGATAAATACCAGTGCCTGCACTCATTATCTGGATTTCACGTGGCCTAATGACCCCGGCGTTTCCCATATCGTCACGATGCTTCAATTCTCCCTTCAAAGGAATGGAAATGATTTCCATGTTATTATGGGGATGTTCGCCAAACCCTTGTCCGCCCGCCACCTGATCGTCGTTCAGCACGCGAAGGGCACCGAAATGTACACGATCAGGATTATGATAGGAAGCAAAACTAAATGTATGAAAGCTCTTAAGCCAGCCGTGGTCTGCTTTTCCGCGGGAATCCGCTTTATGTAAAATTGATTTTGCCATAACTTTATTGTTTTGATAACACAAAGTTATGGCAAGTCTCTGTCTAAATTGTTGATCTATGTTAAGAAGTTATCTTAACCATGAATATTCGTTCTTACTTCATTGTTGTCCCGCTTCCGTTCGCTGCGGATGATTAGACGAAGATCGGAGTTGGCGGAATAGAAAGACCAGACCCAGTTTCCTAACAATTTCCACCTATTACGGAAGCCTGCAATAGGGAAGAGATGGATAAGTAACCAAGTGAGCCAAGCAAAGAACCCAGTAAAAGAGAATTTAGGTAAGTCGGCGACAGCTTTGTAACGCGCTATGATGGCCATGCTTCCTTTATCCACATACGAAAACGGTCTTAATGTTTGCCCTTGATCTTTGGCAATTATGTTCTTGCCCAATAATATCCCTTGTTGAATAGCAACTTGCGCTAATTGTGGATGACCGTTCGGGAATTTTGAGTCTGTGTCTTGAAAGCAAATGTCGCCGATCGCAAAAATGTTGCTATAACCTTGCACGCCATTGTACTGATCGACTAAAACCCGACGTCCTCTTCCGAATTTTTCCGCTGGTAGCCCTGGTAACTCGCGGGCTATAACGCCAGAAGTCCAGATCAATGTCTTGGTTTTTATTTCAACGCCATTCGCTAGGATGACCGTATCATCCACATAGTCTTTGACAGCTGTATTCAACGTAATATCTATCCCTAGTTTCTCCAGAACTTCAAACGCTTCTTTCTGAGCGACGCTACTCATAGGGCCTAAAAGGGCTGGTCCGGCATCTACCAGATGGATTTTTGGTTTTAATCCCACTAATTCTGGATATTCTTTTTTGACAATACGCTCACTCAGCTCGGCGATCATACCCGAAACCTCCACACCAGATGGGCCACCACCAGCAACAACGATGTTCATATATGCTTCCCGATCCGGGTCATCTGTCCGTTGGATATAATCTTCGAGGTTCAGTAATAATTTGTTCCGGATAGCGAGTGCATCGGTGATATTCTTCATTGGAAATGCCTTTTTCTTGACGTTCTCCATGCCGAAGAAATTAGTTTCGGTGCCCGTCGCTAAAATCAGGTAATCATACGGTAAATCGCCCGCATCCGTTTCGATGAGATTGCTCTCTGCACGGATGTTCAATAATCTTCCGAGATGAAAAGAGAATCCTTGATGTTTTCTAAACATTTTGCGGAAAGGCATACTGATATTCGAAGCTTCTATAAAAGCGGTAGCTGCTTGATAAATTAAAGGAGGGAAGAAGTTGTAATTATTGATATCCACCAAGGTCACTTTGTAGGGGTGGTTTTTTCCTAAAGATTTGACGAAATTTATACCCGAAAATCCGCCACCTACAACGACGATGTGTTTTTTATTATCTGCCATAATAAGCTGTTCGTTTGTATAAGTATTACCCAACAGTAGATAGAACAAAACCTTCTATGCTTTTGTTTGGGAAATTATGCTGCAAAGATAGAAAAACCAATAAGAACGCGGGGCTTTATTTTCGGATACTTATAGCGTTTTTGTGCGCATGCAACCCTTCCAGTTCGGCTAAAGTCTCAACGGTGGAGCCAATATGACGTAACCCGTCGGGAGAGATGTGCTGAAATGTGATCTTCTTAACAAAGGAATCTACGGAGACGCCAGAATAAGAACGAGCATATCCCGAAGTAGGTAAGGTGTGATTGGTGCCTGAAGCATAGTCGCCTGCGCTCTCCGGGGTAAGGTGTCCTAAAAACACCGACCCTGCATTGGTAATGCGCGGAAGTAAGCTTTTCCATTCATCTGTTTCCAAAATTAAATGTTCCGGAGCATATTGATTGGAGAAATCGAGAGCTTCATGTAAGTCAGTTACCTCAACGGCATACGAGTTTTTAATGGCCATATTGGCTATCTCTGCTCGGGGCAACACGCCGAGTTGCTTTTTAAGTTCTTCATTGACACGCTTGATAATGGACGCTGATGTAGCGACAAGTACGGCTTGACTGTCGGGACCGTGTTCAGCCTGCGCCAATAGATCAGCAGCAACAAAAGCAGGTTGAGCGGTATGGTCGGCCACGACCAAAACTTCCGAGGGTCCAGCAGGCATATCGATACTAACGTTTACCATGCTCTGAACCATACTCTTTGCTTTGGTGACGAACTGGTTTCCAGGGCCGAATATCTTGTCCACCTTGGGCACATTTTCCGTACCATACGCCATCGCAGCAACGGCTTGCGCACCGCCCACGAGGTATATCTTTTCAATTTTTAGCAATTGGAGACAGTACGCCACAAAGCCGTTTATTTTTCCAGTGTGTTGTGGCGGAGAACATACTACAATTTCTTTACATCCGGCTATACGAGCTGGAACTCCGAGCATCAGCAACGTGCTAGGCAAGACCGCCGAGCCCCCGGGAATGTATAGCCCCACTTTCTCTATAGGGCGTACCTCGCGCCAACATGCTACGCCCGGCATGGTTTCTACCACCCGTTCTTTCCGAAGCTGGCTACTATGGAATTTGTGGATGTTTTGAAAGGCTATCTCCAATGCGCGTTGTTGATCACGTGTGATCGTTGCCGCCAAAGCCTCGATATCGTCCTTTTCTAGATAAAGTTTTTCAAGTGTTACCTTGTCAAACTTTAACGCGAATTCATGGAGCGACCTATCGCCGCGTAGACGTACATCATCCATGATTTGCAATACGGTGTCTTGTATCGTATGTGTGGCATCCGTGTTGCGCGCGACTAATTTCTCGATATCAGCAGCTGTTAAGCTCTTAAATGAATACTGTTTTAACATTATAGTATTATTTTTTCGATAGGCATGACCACAATACCTTGTGCGCCGGCGGCTTTTAATTTATTGATTTTATCCCAAAAATCATCTTCAGGGATAACGGTGTGAACGGCAACCCAACCCTCTTCCGCGAGAGGAACTACCGTAGGACTTTTTACACCCGGGAGGAGGGATGTTATTTGAGGCAGATTATTTTTTTCCACGTTCAACACGACGTATTTCGTCTCTTTAGCACGTAATACCGATTGTACGCGTTGCAATAGCTCACATAGAATAGGGTTTTCTGTCAACTCCTCGCGGCCTATAAGAATGGCTTCGGAACGGCGTACATCAGCGAAGGGTTTAAGCCCATTACTTTTTAACGTGCCACCTGTAGAGACAATATCGCAGATAGCGTCACTTAAGCCTAGACCCGGCGCTATTTCTACCGAGCCAGAAATTTGGCGTATCTCCGCCGACAAATTGTGTTCTGCAAGAAACTCTTGTAAGATATTAGGGTAGGTGGTAGCTATCGCCTTACCCTGTAAGTCCTGAAGTTGCTGTATCGTTGAATCTTTTGGGATTCCGATCTTTAATGTACAGCGACCGAAGCCGAGCCGTTGCAAGTACGTGACTTTTTCTTGAGATTCATCGATAACGTTCTCACCAACGATACCTAAATCGGCAATCCCTTGTGCAACATAGCCAGGGATATCATCGTCGCGTAGAAATAAGATTTCCAGGTTGAAATTATTAACCGTTGTAATAAGGGAACTTTTATAGTTTTCAAAATCAAGTCCGCAGTTTTTTAGCAATTGGACCGATTTTTCATTTAATCTACCCGATTTCTGGATAGCGATCTTAAGATTCTTCAAAATGTGGGATTTTTAATGTTTACTATTATTAATAAAAGAAAGATAACTCGGGGTTTTTGCTTCACGTAGAAACACATTAATTTACATATCGCCAAAACGGCGATGATGGAAATGAATGTGATGTGCAAACAAATAAGTCATTTTTACTAATAATGAAACAAATGTATATTATTGTTATGTGTTTTACAAATTTTAAAAATAATTTTAAAATTATTTGATGATCCTTTTGATTTTATTTGATTTTTTTATGAGCTTATGTAACCCTTCGTAATCTTCCTTCTCTAGTTTCGTGTACAGATTTTGCAGCTGTTTGATGTGTTCCTCTAATACTTCTAAGACATTATCGCGATTCTGTTTAAAGATAGGCGTCCACATGTCAGGAGACGATTTTGCCAAACGGACTGTAGATTCGAATCCAGAGCCTGCAAGCTCAAAAATGCGGCCCTGCGATTTTTCTTTTTCCAGGACAGTTAATGCGAGCGCGAAAGACGTGAGGTGGGAGATATGTGATACATAGGCCGTATGCATGTCATGTTCCTCGGCGGTCATGAATGTCGTTTTCATTTCCAATTGTTCCGTCAGCGCGTCGGCTCGCTCAAAAGCGTCTTCGTCCGTTCTGAACGCTTCGACATACACCATCACCTTGTCTTTGTATAAGTTGGGGATGGCCGCCTCAGGACCAGAGTATTCGGTACCAGCCATCGGGTGGGCAGCGATATATCGGCCTCGGTTTGGATGGTCCGCTATCAGCCGTAAGATGTTTGTTTTGGTAGACCCCATATCAACGACCACCTGATCGGTCACCTTGTCTAAGATGTTCGGTAGGATGTTCATGATCGCATCTACGGGTACCGTTAATATAATGATCTTGGATGATGCGATAGCATCGTCCAAGGACTGGATTTCATCAACAAGTCCAAACTGCAAGGCTTTTTTTGCATTGGCTTCGTTTTTTTCTACGCCGATTATCTTTTCACCGAATTGGGTTTCTTTCAGACGAATACCAATGGATCCGCCGATTAAACCAATCCCGATAATAGTTATGTTCATGTTTTTGTAATTCGTAAAATCTCCCTTTAATCCTCGTTTTTTATTTCATTCTGTTTCTCGATTCTTTCGATAGCCTGGTCAAGCACGTCCTCTTTCGCACACAAGCTGATGCGGATATACTGTTCACCTGCGTTACCGAATATCCCACCGGGTGTGATAAATACATGTGCGTGATGCAAAATACGATCACTAAGGGCATATCCGTTGGCATATCGATCAGCGACTTTTGCCCAGACGAAAAGCCCTACCTGTGCAGGATCGTATACACAATTTAACATCTCCATGATACGGAAAACCTTTTCTCGTCGTTTTGCATACACGGCATTGAGTTCAGTGTACCAAGAGGAATCCAGTCGTAACGCCGTAGTTGCGGCCAATTGTAGAGGCAGGAACATACCCGAATCCATATTGCTTTTAAAACGCAGTATTTCGTTTATACGATTTTCGTTGGCTATTAACATGCCAATGCGCCAACCCGCCATATTAGACGACTTACTCATTGAATTTAGTTCGATGGCTACGTCTTTTGCGCCTTGTACAGCCATTAAGCTGAGCGGTTTGTCGTTTAATATAAAGCTGTACGGGTTATCGTGGCAAATTAATATATTATGTTTCCTACCAAAAGCCACAACCCGCTCAAATAGCTCCATTGTTGCAGGGGTGCCCGTCGGCATGTGCGGATAGTTAATCCACATCATTTTCACACCGCTCAAATCACTATTTTCCAATGCTTCGAAATCAGGTTGCCAGTGGTTCTCGGCTTGTAATTCATATGAAATAGCAGTTGCACCACTTACGCGCACGGCGCTTGTATAGGCAGGGTATCCTGGATTGGGAATCAATACCTTATCACCTTCTTGTAAATAGGTCATACAAATATGCACAATGCCTTCTTTCGAACCGATAAGCGGAAGGATTTCGTTTTGAGGATTCAAGTGTACGCCATAGTAGCGTATATACCAGTCTGCCATAGCCTCCCGTAGAACAGATGCTCCTCTATAGCTTTGATAGCCATGCGTGTTATTTTTACTCGCTTCTTCGTTTAAAACACGCAGTACATCGGGATGAGGGGGCAAATCGGGACTTCCGATACCTAAGTTAATTACCTGTGCCCCACGCTTATTCATATCGTCAATCTCCCGTAACTTCTTGGAGAAGTAATACTCCTCCGTATGTTGCAGCCTTTGGGCAACTTCTATATGCATATCGATAATTTCAAATTTAGCGCCTAATTTACAGATAAAATGCAATAATAAACCGAATTTACAGGGAAAATATCAAATGAGTGCAACAATAGGACGATGTTGACGCTTTTAAATTAGGTAAAACGCTTTTGTTTATTACTTTTGTAGTCTTAATATAGTAAATGAAGACATACTTTAGACTATTATCTTTCGCAAAACCTATCGGGAAATATGCTGTTCCGTATATAATATGTACCGTTATTACCGTAGTTTTCGGTACGCTTAATCTAGCTTTGTTAGCGCCCTTATTGCAAGTCTTGTTCAAAGGGACGGGTGATGTCGATGCTGTGGAGACCGTCACTAAGCCCGAAGGCTACAATATGGGAGATTGGTTTATGTACGTAGCAGACAAATTATATTATGATATTGGTCCTTACGAAGCTTTAAAATATGTATGTATTGTCATAGTGGCATCGGTATTTATCAGTAACCTGTTTCGTTATCTGTCACAGCGTGTCATGGAGAATTTACGGATACATACCCTGTTAAATTTGCGTAAAGCCGTTTTCAACAATGTCATGGATCTCCATCTGGGGTATTTTACCAATAGCAGAAAAGGGGACGTGATATCTAAAATTGCGTCGGACGTACAGGTTGTGCAGTTTTCGGTGACTTCAACCTTGCAAGTTGCCTTTAAAGAGCCCCTGCAGCTGATTGCGTATGTGGTGGTGCTGTTCGCTCTTTCTACGAAATTAACACTGTTTTCGCTTGCCGTAATCCCTGTTTCTGCATTTTGTATATCCTTGATCGTGAAAAAATTGCGTGAACAGGCAAGGGAGGGACAGCAATCGTATGCAAATATGATTTCCTATTTGGATGAGGCACTTTCAGGGGTGAAGATTATCAAGGCTTTCAATGCCATTCCGTTTGTAAAAGATCGCTTCAATGGTGAAAGTGAGCGCTACTCGAAGATATTAAGGCGGATGGTCCGTCGACAGCAGTTGAGTTCGCCAGTCTCGGAATTACTCGGCGTGGTGATGGTGGCGATTATATTACTCTACGGAGGAAATTTGGTCCTGGCCGGCGAGGGAGAACTTGCGGCTTCTGAATTTATCACATATATCGCTATCTTTTCCCAGGTGATGCGTCCAGCGAAGGCACTGACGGAGTCTTTTTCGAGTATCCACAATGGTATCGCTGCTGGAGAACGTGTATTAGAACTGATTGATGAGCGCAGTAGGGTGACAGATAAGCCCGATGCGAAGCCGGTAAATAGTTTTAATCAAGAGATAGCATTTAAAAATGTGGATTTTGCGTATGCGGAAAAACAAGTGCTGAAGGATATTACAATCGAAATTCCGAAAGGAAAGATGATAGCCCTGGTCGGTCCCTCCGGAGGAGGAAAATCAACCTTGGTTGACTTGATTCCAAGGTTTATGGATGTAACCGGAGGGGCCATCTTAATGGATGGGGAGGATATACGGAATCTTCAACAAGATTCCCTACGGACATTAATAGGTACCGTCAATCAGGAAACGGTGCTGTTCAACGATACCATATTTAACAACATAGCCTTCGCCCAGCCAAGCGCAACGATGGAAGAAGTAGAGCGTGCTGCGCGCATTGCTAATGCACACGATTTTATCTTAAATACGGAACACGGTTACGAGACGAATATCGGCGACCGTGGCGCAAAACTATCGGGCGGTCAGCGGCAACGTATATGCATCGCCAGAGCTGTATTACGGAATCCACCGATCATGTTATTAGACGAGGCTACTTCAGCGTTAGATACGGAATCGGAAAAATTAGTGCAAGATTCACTTTATAAACTGATGGAGAATAGAACTACGGTGGTTATTGCCCACCGTTTGAGTACGATTCAAAATGCTGATAATATCGTCGTGATTGAAAATGGACGTGCTGTAGAGCAAGGGAACCATCACGATTTAATTGCGAAAAATGGGTTGTATAAGCGGTTGATTGATATGCAGCAGTTTATTGATTAGTTTTTTTTAACTTCTTTTTCCCCGTGAAAAAGAAGCAAAAACCTCGCCACTTTAAAATTTGATGCGTCCCTCTACCCCGCACTTCTCCCGCATCGAGAATAGTTTTGAATGGAGGGATATTGCATACATAATATTTCTACATATTTCAAAATTTTATATGTGGCATTTAAAGGTTAAAGAGGGGACAATATAATTGTACTACCTCTAATTAACATTAACGATCGCATCCAAATTTTTGAGGTATGTAGAAACTCATATTTAGTACTACCCCTATCCTCAAAGATTTGAAGCGACGATTTTTTTTGCTTCTTTTTTTGAGGTAAAAAAAGAAGAAGAATATTACCTTTGTTTAGGAGGCAGAAATGAACGCAACGGAGAAACTTAATTTTTTAATTCAAGACAAAAACTTAGACGCCGAACTAAAACATATCGCCGAAAAGGTACTTCAAGGCGAGCGGGTGAGTTTTGAAGAGGGCGTTATACTATACGAACGCGGAGGGCTAGGCTATTTAGGTGTGTTAGCGAACTATATCCGTGAAAAAAGACACGGCGATTATACTTACTTCAACAGAAACTTTCACATTGAACCAACTAACGTATGTGTGTACGACTGCAAGTTCTGTGCGTATTCCCGATTGATTAAAGAGAGGGAACAGGGATGGGAAATGGATGTAGCTGACATGATGCAGGTAATAAAGAAGTATGATGACGAGCCAGTTACCGAGGTGCATATCACCGGCGGCGTCGTGCCAAAACAGAATTTAGATTTTTACGCCGACTTTTTCCGTCAGTGTAAAGCACATCGCCCTGACTTACATATCAAAGGGCTTACGCCGGTAGAGTATTACTACATCTTCAAAAAGGCAAAAATGAGCCATTACGATGGTTTGAAATACCTGCAGGAATGTGGTCTTGACTCTATGCCGGGAGGCGGAGCGGAGATTTTTCATCCGGAAGTCCGTGAGAAAATAGCAGGCGACAAATGTACAGCCGAGCAATGGTTGGATATTCACGAACAAGCGCATAGCTTAGGCATGCGTACCAACGCTACGATGCTGTATGGGCATATTGAAGAATTTTGGCATCGTATAGACCACATGGAGCAATTACGCCAACTGCAGGATAGGACAGGCGGCTTTCAGGCATTTATTCCATTGAAGTTCCGTAACCAAGGTCACCAAATGTCGCACGTCCCTGAAGTATCCGTTGTGGAAGATCTGCGAAATTATGCAATCGCGCGGATTTATATGGACAACTTCGACCATATCAAAGCTTATTGGGCCATGATTTCCAGAGATACCGCGCAACTATCTTTAGCATTCGGCGTGGATGATATAGACGGCACCTTGGATGACACGACCAAAATCTATTCTATGGCTGGTGCAGAAGAACAACACCCGGCAATGAGTACCCGGGAATTGGTCGAGCTTATCAAACAAGTAGGCAGACATCCTATTGAACGCGACACCCTTTATAAAGTAGTAACTGATTACAAAGATGTCGTTTTCGACGAAGCAAATAAACCAAATTATTATTCGTTACCCGTAGTAGAATAACCGTTAGACATTGAGAAAGACATTTTATTTTATCCGACACGGACAAACAGATTTAAACTTGAAAGGTATTGTTCAGGGGAGAGGCGTAGATTCTCCACTTAATGAAACTGGACACAAACAAGCGCAAGCTTTTTACGAAGCGTTTAACAATGTGCCTTTCGATAAAATATATACATCTACCTTATTGCGGACCAAACAAACCGTTAAGCCCTTTCTTGAACAAGGCATACCGAGTGAGGAATTGGTGGGCCTGGATGAAATTTCCTGGGGAATTTACGAAGGGAAAGAGCAGGACCACACTATTATAACAGGTTTTGAGGAAGTAGTAAATTCATGGAGAGAGGGAAACCTAGATTTAAGCATCGAGCAAGGAGAATCTCCGAACCAGCTAGTGGCCCGCCAGCAACAAGCTATATCCCACATGTTGCAACAGCAAGATGAAGAAACCGTTCTGGTGTGCATGCACGGCCGGGCAATGCGTATCTTGCTCTGTCATTTGACCAATGTTTCCGTATGCCTTATGGATGATTTTCCGCATACCAATACCGCCCTTTATGTTTTGGAATATAATGGCCGTTATTTTGAAATAGTGGATCACTATAACGTTAAGCATTTAGAAAATCTATAATGGACAAAATAGTCGTATCCGCTGTTTCTTATACGAATACCCTGCCGTTTTTAAGTGGCATAAGAAACTCGGAGGTGATTAATTCGATAAACCTTTCCGTAGACTACCCGAGTGAATGTGCACGAAAAGTAATTGATAAAGAGGTTGATATGGGGATTATACCTATCGCCGCTTTAGCTAAACTTCCCAACTACTATATCATCGGCGATTACTGTATTGGCAGTGATGGTGCGGTGGATTCTGTTTTTATTTTTTCGGAAAAGCCAATTACCGAAATCAAAACCCTTTTATTAGACAAGCAGTCTAATACTTCCAATGGATTGGCCCAGATTCTTTTAAAGTATTATTGGAAAAGAGATATTCAGATCCTGACCGAAGGGGAAGCAGACGCTCACGTGTTAATTGGCGACCGTACGTTTGGCAAAAAAAATAAAGTACCGTTTGCTTACGATATGGGGTATTATTGGAAGGAGATGACAGGGCTGCCTTTTGCTTTTGCGGTGTGGGTTTCGAATAAGGAACTCCCTGAAGATTTTAAAGAAGCATTCAATAAAGCGCTGGCAGCAGGGGTGAGCGACCCAGAAGCGGTTATCCAAGGATTATCTACTTATGAAGATTTCGATTACCATAAGTATCTTAAAGAGAGCCTTGATTTTTATCTCACTGCGGATAAAAGGAAAGCGATAGACCTTTATCTGGAGTTATATGCTAAACTGTAAGCAAGGAATCTAAAAAAGCTTAAAATTTTTGACCTTCTGTGCGGTATAAATGCCATTCTTCCCAGAAATGATATAACTGATCAGACAGGTTATCGAGAAGAAAACAGCGTATTGCCAACCAAATAATTCCATCGCCATCACCGTACACGCGATCGGTGTTTTTGTGCAGCCCGCAAAAACCGAAACAAACCCGGTAGCAGCGAGGAGAGCTAAAGGAAGCGGAATGAAAGGAGCCAATGCGTTGCCTAGCGTCGCACCAATAAAAAACAGGGGGGTAACTTCTCCTCCCTTGAAGCCCGCGCTTAACGTTAGTGCCGTCAATCCAATTTTGATGAGGAAATCCGTTGGGGGAAGCGGTTGCTGAAATGCATCCATAATCGTTGGGATACCGAGGCCTAAATGTTTGGTGGTTTGCAGAAGGTGAACGATCAAAATGATGAGTATGCCACCGACAAAAGGACGAAGTAGCGGTTGTTTTATTTTATTGAACCCTCTGCTACATACAGCACCCGTATAACGAAATAAGATGGATGCCAATCCGAACAAGATGCCGGCTAGCAGCAGATAAGCGAAAATAGTAAACGACCAGGTAGGAACCTCACCGATAGCGGGGTAATGGGTGTGCAATCCGCCACACAATACACATATCCAATTGGAAAGTAAGGCAGTAGCCAATATTGCACCTATGCCCCGCCAACGTACTTTCCCTAGTTGAACCATTTCCATAGCAAAAATAGCGCCTGCTAAGGGTGTTCCAAAAAGCGAGGCAAATCCTGCCGCTATCCCGCATAATAGGAGAATACGTTTGTCTTGTTTCCCCATTGGAATGAACTTGTCGAATTGTGCGGCAATTGTGCCGCCGTATTGTACGGCTGTTCCTTCACGCCCGGCCGAACCGCCGAAGAGGTGTGTAATCAACGTGGTGAAAATGACCATAGGAGCCATCTTCCAGGGAACACCCTGTCCAGTAGGATAATAATATTCTTCCAATAAAAGGTTGTTTCCTTTTTGTGCATTTCCTCCATATTGTTGATACCACCATACAATAAACATTCCGGCAAAAGGCAGCAGGAGTATAATCCAAAGGTGAGTCTCGCGAAACAGCGTGACTTCGTTTAAAGCATATAGAAATGCAGCAGACAGAAGGCCTACTAGCCCGGCTATAGCCAATATTAAAAACAACCATTTAAAAAGGAGGCGTATTAAAGGAGTAGCTGAATTTATCATCTTTATCAATAAGTATCTAGTTTGTTAGCCACCCTTTAGGAAATCGATTCCCGATATGCAGCAGGCGTCGAACCGGTAATGGATTTAAATATTTTATGGAAGCTGACGAAATTGTGAAAGCCACATTCGAAACAAATTTCTTTAACGGGCGCGCTGCCGTCGGATAACAGTTTGCAGGCGTAGCCTATTCGAAGCTCGTTAACAAAGGCGATCAATGATTTACCTGTACGTTGTTTAAAGTAGCGACAAAAAGAGTTAGGTGTCATACCGGCTATTTGGGAAATCTCGTCAAGCTGCATTTTCGATCTATAGTGTAAACGGATGTAATCTAAAATTTTATTCATGCGAAGATAATCGCCTTGTTGCTGTGGATTCGTATAGTTGTGACTTACTAACGTGATAGGGGCAGGCATGCTAGCGGCGTAATCGAGAATATCAAGAAGCATAATGAGTCGTTTTGTCGGCTTTTGAGCAGGCAGATTTTCAAAAAATGAAATAAGATAAGGATCATTCGGTGGGAACAAAATTGTACGCTTGGCCAATCGGTAAACTTGCTTGACACCGGCAGCCTCTGGTAGTCCTAAAAAATCGGAACCAAGAAAATCGGGTTTAAAATGAACGACGTGGATGTCGGCGAGACGAGGCGAATCTGAGTAAAGGTATTCTTCGTCAAATAGCCAGTAATGCGGTGTTTTAGAGCCTATTAAAATCGTGAAATTATCAGAAAATTGTTGTATGCAATCGCCCACGAAAAATGTTCCTTTTCCACGTTTGATATGGATAAACTCCAGTTCTTCATGATAATGCCAAATATTGTGGTTTTGCGGTGTATTATCATGCCGGACGGCAATAGTGCGAAGGGAGTAAGAAGTATGATCTAGCCGCTGCATCGTAAGTGTGTAATTTATTTATTCGTATCAAAACTTAAATATATACAACTTGTGGTAATATTGGTTAGTAAATCGGTAAAATAGTTCAATAACGTTATGCCAATTTGAACTAGTTTTACTTTCCAATATAATTCCTATGGTGCGAGAAAAAAAATATACACTGACAATTGTTTTAATAACCTCATTGTTTTTCTTATGGGGTCTTGCAAATAACATGACCGACACGCTCCTTGCAGCCTTTAAGCGAATCATGTCAATGACTGATGCACAGACGTCATTGATACAGACAGCATTTTACGGCGCATATTTCGTTTTGGCGATACCTGCGGCTCTTTATATCAGGAGATTTAGTTATAAATCCGGAATATTACTTGGTTTAGGCCTTTTTATTATCGGTGCATTGCTGTTTTATCCTGCCAGCAAGACGATGATGTATGGACACTTTTTAGCGGCCTTATTCATTCTGGCCGGTGGACTTTCCATCCTAGAAACCTCTGCGAATCCGTTTATCTTGAGCTTAGGTTCTGAAGAAACTGCTACACAGCGCTTGAATATGGCACAATCATTTAATCCGATCGGATCAATAGCAGGCGTGATAATCAGTAAATTTGTGATACTTTCGGAATTAAACAGTGCCAGTCAGCAGGAGCGGGAGATAATGGACGGACTAGAATTGCAGCAGGTACAAGCTGCCGAGCTCAGTGCCGTTATGCAAGCCTATGTTGGATTGGCATTTTTGCTCGTAATCTTTTGGTTGGCCATAAGAACGGTTAAGATGCCCTTAGATGTCGATTCTGACCGGGGGAATCTCGGACAAGCTTTTTCCAGGCTGTTTAAAAACCGAAACTATATATTTGGTGTGGTAGCTCAGTTTTTTTATGTCGGTGCACAGATTGGCGTTTGGTCGTTTACTATCCGTTATGTGATGGGTGAACTTGATTTGGATGAAGAGCATGCAGCCAATTATTACATCGCTTCGCTGGTAGCCTTTACGATATCCCGTTTTATTGCCACAAGCCTCATGCGATATGTTAAACCTGCTAAATTACTGCTTATTTTGTCGCTTATGGCGGTTGTATTATCCCTATTCGTGTCATTTGGTAGCGGTTTTATCGGAGTTTACGCATTGGTTGCTATTTCCGGTTGCATGAGTTTGATGTTTCCGACAATTTACGGACTAGCTTGTGAAGGCTTAGGTACCGATAGAAAAATAGGGGGATCGGGGCTGATTATGGCCATACTTGGAGGGGCAGTGCTTACCTACTTCCAGGGCGCGTTGTCAGACCATTTTAACAGTGTTAATATATCTTATATGGTTCCCCTGGTGTGTTTCGTTGTTGTGGCTATATACGGAGCTGTTCATCTGAATAAGCAGACTGGTAAATTGTGAAGTTAGAAGTTGAATAAATGAAAAGATATGCATTAGCACTGGATCTGTTGGATGATCCAAAATTAATAGCTGAATATGACGCCCATCATCGGTCTGTCTGGCCGGAAATCCGTGCGTCGATAACCCATGCCGGTATCGAGAATATGGAAATATATCGTTTTGGAAATAGGTTATTTATGACGATGGATGTACATGATGAGTTTAGTTTTGAAAAGAAAAGTGAGCTGGATTCGATGAATCCGAAAGTGCAAGAATGGGAGACATTGATGTGGAGATATCAACAAGCCGTACCAGGTGCTAAACCGGGAGAGAAATGGGTATTGATGGATAAAATTTTTGAGCTGTAAAAATGAAAAAGGAGCGACTATCGTATTTGCAAATACACCCAAAAGATAACGTATTGGTGGCGTTAAGAGATTTACCAAAAGGATTTGAGGTGGATTTCGGCGGACAAAGATTCTTCGTACGAGAAGCTGTCCGCGCAAAACATAAATTCACGATCGCTGCATTAGAGAAAGACGCAGATGTGCTGATGTACGGCGTTTTGGTCGGCAAGATGAATTATGCGGTTGCCCAAGGCGTAGTTATCAGTACGGATAACTTGCGGCATGCTTCGGACGACTTTAAATTAGGAAATAGAAAGCTAGATTGGGACAAACCGGATGTATCGGCCTTTGAAGGCCGTACCTTCAACGGGTTCCACCGTAGTAACGGCACCGTAGGAACGGCTAATTACTGGCTGGTTATTCCTTTGGTGTTCTGCGAAAATAGAAATGTGTTAACACTAAAATCTGCGTTGGAAGAAAAATTAGGCTATCACGTAGCGTCAAAAGACTATTCGGACGAAGTGGACGAATTAATTGCTCGTTATCAAGCAGGTGCTTCCGTAGATGAACTATTGGCCATAGACCTTTCCTCGGCGAAAGCCGGTAAGGAGAAAATGCGCTTATTTCCGAACGTAGATGGAGTGAAGTTTTTGAATCATAATATGGGCTGTGGCGGTACGCGGCTAGACTCAGACGCCCTATGTGGGCTACTCGCGGGGTATATCGCACATCCTAACGTCGCTGGCGCCACGGTCTTGAGCCTTGGCTGTCAGCATGCGCAAGCCTCCATATTGCAGGAGGAAATTAGGAAGCGGGACGCTGCATTCGATAAACCGCTGTATATTTTCGAACAACAGTTTGAGGGAACGGAACAAGAGCTGATGCAAAAGGCTATTAAAGCGACTTTTGCGGGGCTTACACAAGCCAATAAACAAACCCGCCAACCGGCACCTCTAAATAAACTATGTATCGGCCTGGAGTGCGGTGGGTCGGATGGATTCTCGGGTATTTCGGCGAATCCCGCCCTGGGATATGTATCCGACATGCTGGTAACGATGGGAGGTTCCGTTATTCTAGCAGAGTTTCCAGAACTTTGTGGTGTTGAACAAGAATTAAGTGATCGCTGTATTGACGAAGCTACTGCCGAAAAATTTATGCATCTGATGAAGACATACAATGCAAAAGCAGAGGCCGATGGTTCAGGGTTTTATATGAATCCGTCGCCGGGAAATATTCGCGACGGATTGATTACAGATGCTATAAAGTCGGCAGGTGCAGCAAAGAAAGGAGGGAATTCCCCCATTGCTGCTGTGGTGGATTATCCGGGGATAGTAAATACACAGGGATTGAATCTACTATGTACCCCGGGCAATGATGTGGAAAGTACAACGGCGGAGGTAGCTGCCGGGGCGAATATTGTACTCTTTACAACCGGCCTAGGAACTCCAACAGGAAACCCGATCGCACCCGTAATCAAGCTGTCTACCAACACAAAGACATTCCAGCGGATGCCGGATATTATAGATATCAACTGCGGTACAATCATCGATGGCGAGGAAACCATCCAAGAAACAGCATACCGGATACTGGATTATGTAATTCAAGTGGCAAGTGGCGATACACAACCTAAGGCCGTGCAGTTAGGACAGGATGATTTTATTCCATGGCGTAGGGGAGTATCCCTATAAATTAATCTTAAAATTAATACTAAATAATATGGCAAAGCTAGAAAATAAAGTAGCGATTGTTACAGGGGGCGGTAGCGGTATAGGAAGAGCTATAGCGGAGATTTTTGCGCAAGAGGGGGCTTATGTACACATTGTAGATTTAAATGCCGATATGGCACAGTCGGTTGTCGATGGCATTATATCGGCAGGCGGCACAGCAAAATCACACGCCTGTAATGTGGCCGAGCAGACCGATGTCTTGCGTGTTGTAAAAAGCATTGGCCGGGTGGATATCCTTGTCAATAATGCAGGGATCGCCCACGTAGGTAATTTGGAGAAATGTTCGCCAGAGGATTTTGAACGGGTATTTAACGTAAATGTAAAAGGAGCTTACAACGCCCTTTTCGCGGTCGTGCCCGTCATGAAAGCAAACGGTGGTGGCGCCATTTTAAACTTAGCCTCCATTGCATCTGTCGTAGGGATTAGCGACAGATTTGCCTATTCCATGAGTAAAGGTGCTGTCTACGCCATGAGCATGTCCGTAGCGCGAGATTATATAGCGGATAACATCCGTTCGAATTCGATTTCTCCAGCAAGGGTACACACCCCTTTTGTGGATGGGTTCATTGCTAAGAATTATCCTGGGCAAGAGGAGGAAATGTTTGAGAAACTCTCCAAATCCCAGCCTATAGGTAGAATGGCGAAACCGGAAGAAATTGCTAAATTAGCGTTGTTTTTATGCGGTGATGATGCAGGGTTTATAACCGGTAACGATTACCCTATTGATGGGGGATTTATTAAGTTGAATAATTAAGTAGAATATATAGTAAAATTTAAATACTCAAAATCATAAGATGAAATTAATACGATTCGGAGCGACTGGAAAAGAAAAAATCGGTGTACAGATCGATGGTGTAAATTATGATGTTTCCGCTTTTGGTGGAGACTATAACGAGGCGTTCTTCGCCGAAAATGGTTTAGCGAGATTAACGCAGTTTGTGGAGGAAAATAAGGGCAAATTAACAGAAGTGCCTGCAGGGGCACGGTTAGGAGCGCCTTTTGCCCGTCCTTCTAAAATTGTTTGTATAGGTTTGAACTACAAAGATCATGCTGAAGAAACTGGAGCTGCCATACCTAGTGAGCCCATTATCTTTATGAAATCAACAACGTCGCTGGTAGGGCCTAATGATCAAATCGTTATTCCGAGAAATTCGACTAAAACTGATTGGGAGGTTGAATTTGGGATTGTCATCGGAAAGAAGGCTTCTTATGTAGACGAAGCGGAAGCATTGAACTACGTGGCAGGTTATGTGTTACATAACGATGTATCGGAGCGCGCCTATCAGTTGGAGCGTGGAGGTACCTGGGATAAAGGAAAAGGCTGCGACACATTCGCACCGATGGGACCATATATGACTACTGTAGACGAGATTCCAGACATCAATAATGTACGTCTCTGGTTAAAAGTAAACGGTAAGACCTATCAGGACGGTAATACCGCTAATTTGATTTTTTCTGTGCAACATGTGGTATCCTATGTGTCTCAATTCATGACCTTGTTGCCAGGCGACGTGATTTCAACCGGGACGCCTGCAGGTGTAGGGTTGGGATTCAACCCACCAATCTACCTGAAAGCAGGTGACGTCGTTGAATTGGGTGCAGATTATCTGGGCGAATCACGTCAGGAGGTAGTTGCTTATGCGTATTGATTCACACCAGCACTTTTGGATATTCAATGCCGAACGAGATGCTTGGATAACCGATGAAATGAAGGCCATTCGTCAGAATTTTCTGCCGATCGATCTGGCCGCTGTACTCAAATCCAACGGAATAGACGGCACTATCGCGGTGCAGGCGTCGCAATCACACGAAGAGACACAATTTTTAGTCGACTTGTCTACCATGTACGCGATGATTAAAGGTGTGGTAGGATGGGTAGATTTGCAGTCCGAAGCGATAGCAGAACGTTTAGAACACTTTCACCAATATCCTATCATCAAAGGGTTTAGGCATGTGATCGAGGCCGAAGACGATCCGGACTTTTTAACCCGTCCGGCGTTCTTGCGGGGGATTAAGGCATTGACGGCATATGAATATACGTACGATTTATTAATCCGTCCAAGACATTATGATAGCACCTTAACTTGTGTTGCACAGAACCCGAATCAGCGATTTGTGTTAGACCACATGGCGAAACCAGCTGTCCGGACGAAAGAATTCGATAATTGGGCCGAATTTATAACGAAATTGGCAGCTTTCCCAAATGTGCATTGTAAGATCTCGGGATTGGTAACCGAAGCCGATTGGAGCAATTGGACAGTCGATGATTTCAGGCCTTACATACAGCATGTTATAGCTTGCTTTGGAAAGCAACGCATCATGTTCGGAACGGACTGGCCGGTATGCCTCGTTGCGGCCACCTATGAAGATGTGATGAACATAGTGGAGACGATATTAGTCGATTTTTCCGAAGCAGAATTACAGGCCTTTTGGGGCGGAAATGCTGCCCAGTTTTATGGTATAATGTGAAGCGTAAAAAATGGATTTAAATTTAAAAGGTAAAGTAGTCATTGTAACAGGCGGCGCAAAAGGGATCGGTAAAGCTGTTGTTTTGGCATTGGCAAATGAAGGCGCATTGCCCGTTATTGTCGGAAGAAAACAAGAGGATAACGATTTAGTTAAGGCAGAGGTAGAAGCTTTAGGGGGAAGCGCATTTTGCGTGGAAGCAGAACTTTCCAAGCCCGAAGAATGTAAGAGAGCGGCGGAGGAAACGCTCACTGCTCTAGGTCGGATCGACGGGTTGGTCAATAACGCAGGCCATAACGATGGGGTAGGACTTATTACAGGAAACTATGATAAGTTTGTCGAGTCCTTACATAAAAACCTGATCCACTATTATTTAATGGCTCATTACTGCATTGATGCTTTGCGTGTATCCAGAGGCAGTATTGTAAATATTAGTTCGAAAACGGCGGAGACTGGCCAAGGGAACACGTCGGGCTATGCGGCTTCTAACGGCGGACGAAATGCCCTTACGCGCGAATGGGCAGTAGAGCTTTTGCCATACAGTATTCGGGTGAACGCAATTGTGGTCGCGGAGTGTGCAACGCCGCAATACGACTCTTGGATACAAACATTGGATAATCCTGAGGAAACGCTCAAAAAGATAACGGATCGCATACCGCTGGAAAACCGCATGACTACAGCCGAAGAAATAGCAAATACCGCCGTATTTTTGTTATCGGACAAGTCAAGCCATACCACCGGACAGCTTATTCATGTCGATGGCGGATACGTACATTTGGATAGGTCTTTAATCAAAGAAGATTAGTTTTCCTCAAAGGGCTCAATGTGTACAAAGACATTTCCGATGTTGTCCAAGTTGGCAATTAAGTAATCTTTGAGATCATGGGCTATAGCGTGTCCCTCACGAACAGACAAATCGGGGTTGACAACGGCATGCAAATCTATCTGGAAAAGCATGCCGATTTTTCTGATATAACATTTCTCTATCAACTTGACGCCCGTCACATGGAGGGAATGTTGACGAACTTCTTCCTCTAACTCTTCGTATCGGTTTTCGTCCATAATTTCCGCTAAAGCCGGACGGAATATACCGTAACAATTATAGATGATCAATCCTGAAGCGAACAAAGCTGCCCAATCGTCCGCACTTTCGTATCCCTCACCGAAACTTACCGCAATCAATATACCGACGAAAGCCGCGACAGAAGTGATGGCGTCACTACGATGGTGCCAAGCATCAGCTTTAAGTGAGGAGCTATTAAGCTTCTTGCTCCTCCGCATGATGACCCGGAAGCAAATTTCTTTCCAGAGTATAATGGCCCCCAATACATATAATGTCCACGTTCTGGGAGCCTCGTGTGGGTTCTGAATGTTATATATACTCTCTTTAGCAATAATGAAAGCCGAAACGATAAGGAAAATAACGACGATAAAGGTAATCAAAGGTTCTATACGCCCGTGTCCATAGGGGTGGGTATGATCCGCGGGACGCTTAGCATACTTAAGTCCCAATAATACCAGGAAGGAGGAAAAAATATCCGTTGTAGATTCAATGGCGTCAGCAATCAACGCATGGGAATGTCCGAAATAGCCCGCTAGCCACTTAACCAGTGCCAACAAGAAGTTGGTTAGTATACTAAAATAAGTGGTCTTAATTGCCTTATCCGAGTTTGACATTATTTCGTCCCATTTTCTTCAAAGATAAGGCATTTTCTGAAAGAAGCGGGACGACGTGGAAAACTTACTTTATTATTAGATAACCCCAGCGCAAGTGGTGGCAAAAATTATGACCAGTGCAACAAGCACTACAATGGTAATCGTGGTATAGGGCGTTCTTCTCATGACTTCATCCTTTCAGTTTTCTACATATAACCTAACAAAAGACATGCCTCGCTTGGAAAAAAGATAAAATAAAAGCGATTATGTAGATAATCGTTGACCTATGGCTTCATTCCAGCCCTGCGCATGTCGTTACAAATAGGAGCACCACCGCTATAACGGCTAGTATCACGAATGTAGTTGCAGGTGTTCTTTTCATTGTATATGACTGTTAGTTTTTTATTAATAGACCGCAAAAGCTGTGCCTCGAATATAAAACGGTATAAATCAGTAAAATGTAACAGGCTACGACAGCTGTTCCATCAAGTTGTCGAATTCTCGTTTCAATGTGTTTAATTGCTCCTCCAAAATGTTTACCCGTTCTTCTAGTTCCTGCACACGACCTGAGGAGCCACTATCCGAACCACTGGAAAGGTTTTCGTAATCTTCTTCATTTATTTCGCCGAGCAAATGTACATAACGAATTTCCTTTTGGCCAGGGCGTTTCGTTAGTTGTTTTACAAATGGAGGCTCTTGTTCTTGTAGGCGGTTCAATACATCCTGTACCTCATCGATACTTTCAAAATTAAACAATCGACCGGAATTAGAATTAATTTCGCCAGGAGTTAGTGGACCCCGGAGGATGAGTAGGCACAATGCGGCCAATTCTTGTGGAATTAAAGGAAACTGTATAGCCAGGTTGTGTTTGTATTTTGTTACACGGCTTCCGCCACCCACCACCGTCGATATCAAACCTCTTTTTCGCAAAGTGTCCAATGCCGCTATAATCGTATTTTCATGATATGAAACGACCGGTTTGCGAGAAGTTTTTTGATTGCACGCCGTCTGTAACCCATTCAGGGTCATCGGGTAATATTCCGGCGTCGTCTTGGATTTCTCCAAAAGTGAACCTAAAACACGTAACTCTTCTCCACTTAAAACAGGTAAATTGTTTGTTTCTTCCATATTTTGATAAACTGATTCGGTCTGTCGGCTTCGAAGATAAAAAAAATATTCTTGTTTTATTTTGTCCGCCTTGTTTTTTTAACTTCGCGGAGAACAAAATGGAAACCTTGTGTTACGAATAGCATATCATCCAGCCTATGTGCATCCCTTGCGGACAGGACATCGTTTCCCTATGGTGAAATATGAGCTTATTCCCGCGCAATTACGTTATGAAGGTATAGTCTCGGCAGCTAGTTTTTTTCAGCCGAACCTTGCCGAAATACCGACCATTACATTGGCACATGATGGGCACTATGTCGCTCAGCTAATGGATTGCTCTTTGGACGCAAAAATGGTGCGTAGAATTGGATTTCCGCTGTCGCAATCGCTGGTCGACCGTGAACGGTATATTTTGGATGGTACCATTCAGGCAAGTTTATATGCCTTAGAACATGGCGTTGCTTTTAATGTTGCCGGCGGTACACACCATGCCGGACGCGATTTTGGCGAAGGTTTCTGTTTGTTTAATGATCAAGCAGTGGCTGCCGCCTACCTGTTAGCGAAGGGGTTAGCGTACAAGGTCTTAATTATCGATTTAGATGTACATCAAGGGAATGGTACGGCCCATATCTTTGACGGGAATCCGCAAGTCTTTACCTTCTCGATGCACGGCGATAAGAACTTTCCCTTTATCAAGGAATGTTCAGATGTAGATGTACCATTACCAGATGGGATGGAGGACGCAGCTTATCTGACCGAATTAAAACGGAATCTCGATAGAATATTTACCGTTTTTGATCCCGATTTTGTGTTTTATCAAGCAGGAGTTGATATTTTAGCTACCGATAAACTCGGAAAGCTTAAATTGACGGCAGCAGGTTGTAAACGCCGGGACGAAATGGTATTGGATAAATGCCAACAGAGAGGTCTGTCTGTACAAATCAGCATGGGGGGAGGTTATTCTACACATATCAAAGATATCGTAAATGCCCATGTGAATACCTATAAGACAGCCGTCGATATTTTTGGCTTTTGATTAATGAAGAGTTTTGCATCATATCTATATACTAAATACTAAAACATGTTCTTTCACCAAGACGCAACTTTTGAACAGCTTTCCATACATCGTGTAGGGAATAAAGCACAGGACGAGTTCTACGTGTTATCCGATACGCCTATCGATATTGCACAGGACGAGGTGCTGCCCGACCTACTGATGCAGTACTTTATGAAACCTTTTAGCAAAGCAAACGAGGTATATCGTTTTTATCATCCCAATGATGACTTACAGCTGAATGAAGTCTATTATTTTGCAAAGCAATATTTTGAAGCGAAAATCCATTTTCACGAAATGTCCCAACAGTTGGCGAAACATCTGTATGAGGTATCGGAACATCCGAAGATTAAAGCCGGGGAGCTTTACGTAGTTGCCTTGAAGAATGTACAACTCGAAGGCGAGGAACACGATGCGATCGGTATATTTAAATCCGAGAACAAGGAAGCCTACTTAAAGGTATATCCAAATGCAGGTGGTTTTGATCTGGATTATGAACAAGAAGCCATCAATATCAATAAATTGGATAAAGGCGTCGTGATTGTCAAGACAGAAGCGGAAGCGGGGTATAAAGTGTTGGTCGTAGACCAAACGAATCAATCGGAAGCTGTCTATTGGAAGGATGATTTTTTGAAGATCAAAACCCGTAATGACAATTTCCAGCAGACCGGCAACTTGCTCAAGGTTTATAAGAATTTTGTAAACGATAAGCTCGATGAAACATTTGAATTGGAAAGTGCCGATAAAATTGATCTCTTAAACCGTTCGATGAACTATTTCAAAACCAAAGAAACGTTTGATCAGGGCGAATTTGAAGAGGAAGTCATTGGCAATCCGCAGGCAGCGTCGTTATTTAAGGAATACCAGCAACATTTTGCCGACGAGTTCGAGGCGCCGTTTCAATCCAATTTCGAGATCGCATCTCCAGCAGTTAAAAAAATGGCAGCCTCCTACAAATCCGTTCTCAAATTGGACAAAAATTTTCATATATACGTGCACGGTAAGCGAGACTATATCGAATCTGGCTTTGATGAAGAACGCGGATTAAATTATTATAAACTGTATTTTGAAACCGAAAGTTAAGCTCATAAACGGCAAGAAAAGGTACCTGGTCGCGGTAGCGATTTGTCTCAGCGTGATGTTGCTTTTATCCTGGATAAAAGCGTCACCGACATTTGTAGAGCAATACTACAGCCGCCAGTTTTACCCGTTTTTTTCGCATGTACCCAAACTACTGTTCGGCTGGTTTCCTTTTAGTATTGGAGATGTGTTTTACGTCGTTCTATCGGGGACCCTGCTTTGGGCAGCCATCTCTTCGGTGATCGCACTATCTCGGCGCAAGTGGGCAACAGCGCAGAAACGGTTGATGCAGCTGGTTTTGGTTCTATTTGGAACCTATATTTATTTCTACGTGAGCTGGGGGTTGCAGTATTATCGGGTGCCTTTGCAACAGCAGCTTGATCTGGAAATCGATACCATTGTTCAAGCGGACTATATCGACATCCTAGATCGCTATATCATCGAAATCAACGAGCTCCGGGAGCAACTGGACACCAGCAAAATGGATAAAGACCGGGCCCGACAGGAATTGCAACAGCTAATGGCAGAGAGCGGCGATCGGTTACCGATGTTGTCCCGTACACAAGTGAAAGCGAAACAGCCGGTCTCCAGTGTGTTGGCTTCTTACTTTACGGTTACGGGTTATTTCAATCCTTTCACGCAAGAAGTGCAGGTCAATGCTGTGATGCCCGAAACGTCTTATCCCTTTACGGTGGTGCATGAATTAGCCCATCAGATGGGAATCGGATTTGAAGACGAATGCAACTTTATCGCTTTCTTGATGCTGCACGACCACCCGGATAACTGGTATCGTTATGCCGCCTACTACGAGACGGTCCAATATCTGCTTCGACCTTTGTATTTTTCGGATAAAACGCGCTATACAGCTTACGTGAACAAGCTTTCAGCGGCTGCCCGTAACGATTACGAGAACGAACGCCTCTTTTGGCAACAATATTATGGCACATTTAACCGCTTGACAAACCTGTTTTACGGAAGCTATTTGCGGCATAATAACCAGCCCGAAGGTATGGCACGTTACTCGCTAATGAGCCGATTAGTCATTGCTTGGGAGAAGCAACGTTTACGTTAAATGTTCATTTTTGGTTTTACGACCTTTCTCCAGAAAACATAAGCCAGTACAGCTCCCATACTAGCCATGACTACCCCCACAAGGGATGGATAATTGTAGGCATATCCGAGTGTGATAGGAATAGCCCCCAGGTAAGCGCCCAGTGTGTTTCCAATATTAAAACTAGCTTGTCCGGCAGCAGCAGCAAATGTTTCCGCACCTTTGGCGTTGTTGATCAGCATCATTTGCAACGGCGAACCGATCGAAAAGGAAATCATGCCGGTAATAAATGCCATCGGATAGGCTAGGTATGTGTTATGCGCGATAAAGAACAGTACCAATAGGCACGTTGCCATCGAAATAAACCCGATAATAACCGCTTTGGATGGTGATATACTATCGGCGAGTTTACCGCCCAAGATATTGCCGAAAAACATACCTAATCCGACAAGTATCATAATAATGGGTACGCGGTTTTCCGGAATATTTGATACATCGGTTACTAAGGGCGCTATATAGGATATCCATGCAAACAAGCCACCTGTCCCGATAGCAATAACAGCTACCATTAACCAAGCATCCCAACGGACGAAATAGCGGATTTGTTTTAACACGTTGTTGGTTTTGCTGGCTTCCATTCTCGGCATCCAAAAATAGATCGCCAAAAAGGTAATGAGACCGAGTAAACTAATTACGCCATAGGTTATTCGCCAAGAATAATGATGCCCGATATAGGTTCCTACGGGCACGCCCGCTAAGTTGGCTATGGTCATTCCGGTAAACATCATGGAGATGGCCTGTGCTTCTTTCCCTGGTTTTGCCAGCCGTGCCGCAACTACAGAGCCAACGCCAAAGAAAGCACCATGCGGAAAGCCGGAGATGAAACGCGAGGTGAGTAGCAGTACCTTGTTGGGAGCGATAGCGAAAATACCGTTGAACACGAAAAACAAAAGCATCAGAAAAAGCAAGATGTTCCGTGGGGAATACTTTCCGCTGAAAGCGACGAGGGTAGGAGCTCCCACTACCACGCCCAGCGCATAGAGTGCAATTAAATTACTGGCTTCCGGGATTTCGATCTTTAAATCTTTGGCGATGTCTGGAAGGATGCCCATCATGGTAAATTCTGTCATCCCGATAGCTAATCCGCCAAATGCTAATGCGATAAGTGCTTTGTTCATTTGCCTTGCTCAATAGAGAGCGCAAAGGTAAATATTTTTATGTTCTTTTTTCTCTCAAAAAAGAACCAAAAAAGTCGTCGCTGAAAACCTTTGACATTGAGGATAGTGCAACGATGGTATTACTGCATTTGTCAAAGCTTTTGAGGCGACCTTTTGTGATAAAGAGGGGACTGTGCAAATCTCCGTATGGGACAATTAGTATTTAGCTTTTTATTTCTAATTTTACGTGTAATAAGATAATTGTTGACTAAAATAATGAGTTATGCAGTATGTAAATTTGGGTTTACGGTTAATTGCTTTTGGGGTTATGGCGTTTTTTCTTTCTTGTGAATCTGGGGATAAGCGGAAAGAGGAAAATGCGGAGGATACTGTTAACGTAGCACAACTGACTTTAAATGAGGAGACGGCTAAACGAATTTTTGAACTGCCTACGCATTGTTTAACGATTGAATATCCAAATAAATTAGGTCAGGTATTGGGAAACGAAGCTGATCTAAAATCTCCTAAGGTGTTGCGCCCTATTTTTTATGGTTGCTTTGACTGGCATTCGTCGGTACATGGCTATTGGTCTATTGTCCGGTTGTTAAGGCAATATCCGGAGCTTGATTCGGACGGAAAGGTTCGCCAATTGTTAAAAAGTCATATTACAAAAGAAAACCTGGCGGTGGAGCTGGCTTTCTTTCAAGATAAAAATAACTTGAACTTTGAGCGCACTTACGGTTGGGCCTGGTTGTTTAAGTTGCAGCAGGAGTTAAAATCCTGGCGCGATGTCGATGCGCAGGAGTGGGTAGAGACACTGCAACCCTTGGTCGATCTGCTGTCGGAACGCACGCAGCAATACTTGTCTAAATTGGTTTATCCTATCCGTACGGGGCAGCACGATAACACGGCTTTTAGCCTTACACTGATGTATGAGTATGCGGAAGAAACGGGTGATATGGCGTTGCTTAATGTGGTAAAAACCAATAGTATACGTTTTTTTAAACAGGATAAAAACTGTGATTTGGCTTATGAGCCCAGTGGTTACGATTTTCTGTCGCCATGCTTGGAAGAGGCCTATCTCATGAGTAAAGTTATGTCGAAAGATGAATACCAAAACTGGCTAGTAAATTTTATGCCGATATTATTTGAGACGGAAATCGATACCCTTCAGCCGGCTATTGTGAGCGATCGAACAGATGGCAAGCTGGTCCATTTGGATGGTTTGAATTTCAGCCGGGCAAATTGTTTGTATGGTATTGCCCAGGTGTTACCGGAATTACAGCATACCTTGGTGCCACTAGCCAATACGCACATTGATTTTTCGCTAAAGAATATTTCGGGCGACGACTACATGGGAAGCCACTGGCTGGGTTCGTTTGCGTTGCTGGCGTTGTCTAATCGGTGAGGTTTTTCCTATTGTCCACCACACTTAGGTACATGCTGTTACCGTTGCTAACTCCAATGTAGTCATTTGAACAATACACCGTGTATCTTTTGGATTACAAGCACTTAAAAGTACTAAAAATGTAGTACTTATTATAAGTAAGTAAGTATTTCATCGTTTAAACAAATAGTTTTTATCCTTGTGATTGAGTTATCGAAACTGATTATTGTATTACCTTTATTTCCTTTCTGGTGCTGTATGCATCAGATTGTTCGTACACGTATTCTTCGTTCTTGCAATTGATGTTAAGCATCGACCGTATGCTGTCCAATCCCGATTCTGCTATATCATATACGCTTTTGTTAAAGCTTATCAAGTTATCCTTGTCGTTCATGCATATAAAACAAACTGGCACATTGTCTTCATAGAATACAATTTGGTTATATACAGAAAAGTTAAATTTGGGAGGTGGAATACGGACATCTCCTATTTTCTCTTTGAATGAATATTCTTTGACTTTCTTCATCAGTGACTCCCACACTTTCACCGATACACTATCGGGAGGTTCCAATGCGAAATATTCACTACTTTTATAATAGTCCGTAGCCAAATATTCACCAGCGGGACTAGCCTGAACAGGGTAATAATTGGAACAATAAGCGACTATTTTTCTCTCTTTTTGCTTGCAGCTTATTAGGAAGAAGAGAATAAAGGCGTATAAAGTTGTTTTCAAAAGATTTCTTCCATTAATAGTGACATATTAATTATTGTCCACCACATTTACCTCTCCAATGGAATAGTACGCGCCGTCCAAACGTGTCGGATCATTAAAATTACATTCTACCTTAAGTAAGTTTTTTAAGGCTCCAATATCTTCCTTATCAATTTTATATATGTTTTGATCAATACTGATTAATCCTTCTCTTTCGCCTAAGCAAACGAAAGATATAGGCTTTTCATTTTGATAAAACATGATTTGACAAAGCATACAAAGGTTATGTGGTTTGTAAACGTTGGTTATCTTACCGATTACTTGCTTCTCTCCAAAAGATTTGAAAATATCCATTGCCTTTTTCCATTCGGAAGAAGATATATCTTTTTTGATTTGTGTATCGAAGAACGTACTGTCTGATTTGTACATCTCACTTAGGTACATGCTGTTACCGTTACTAATTGCAATGTAGTTGTTTGAACAATATACCGTGTATCTTTTTGATTTTGGATTACAAGCACTTAAAAGTACTAATAATGTCGTACTTATTATAAGTAAGTATTTCATCGTTTCAAGTTATTATGATAGTTATTCCAAAAATCCGTTGAAAAAATAAATGGACCTCGTGTGTTACGATCTGGTGCATTTTTGATATCATTCAAAAACTGTTTAAAATCAAAAGCAGGGGTTTTGCTTATACTAGATATCGTTTTATTCCACTCCTTGATGCTGTTTACGTAGTACAATCTTGTTTGCTCATCCTTTTTAATATCTCCATTTGCAAAAGCTGTTTTTCTCTCGGCACCGGTAATAGTTTGAAATTCTTCCATATTTTGGTAATTGGGATGAGGCGAATGATCGTATCGTTCTATATACGCCTTCTTATCATCATTATAACCTTTTGCATGTCTAGCTTCATGTTCAAAGTTTATCGGACTGTATAACATTTTATCATTATGAGTTCTGCCAGCTAATGTAGGATTCCAATATATAGTGTTATTCTCTCTGTTGAAACCTATATTGTCAGCATTTCCAGCAAATTTTACTTTTATTTGGTAGTTTGGGGATCGAGCAATAGCTACAGTATTTTCACCAGCTCCAATTTTTTCTAAATGGCGGTACATCAGTATAAATTCCTGTACAAAAGCATCGTTCGGGGCGTCGTTATAATTCTTTCCATTGAACCGAAAAACGCTTTGATTATTATTATAATAGATCAAAAAATCTTCTCCATCAGGATCTATATACTTAATCGGGTTGTTTCCGCTATAGGTATAGGGAGAATACATTTTATAGTTCTCTGCTTGGGGATCAACCGTATTCCAGCGACCAATTTCCGGATCGTAGAATCTCGCGCCGTAATCGTATTCACCATCCCAGCTATACTGTCCTCCAAAGCTATGTTGTCCTATAGCCATCTCTTTTTGCATTTCCTTTCCATTATAAAGGTAATTATTTTCGTCGGATGTTAATATTCCTTTTTTCTTTCCAAAAGCGTAGTAGTCCTGCTGCTGCATGATCTCCGGTTGCATTGCGGATGTGCCTCTCCTTATCACAGTGCGCACATTCCCTAGGTGATCTTCTAAATAATAATAGTATTTATAAGTACTTCCATCTTTGAGCAGGTATCCTTCTTCTGTGCCGATGCGATCGATTTCTCTTAGCCCATTGTTTCCGAGCTTAACGTATTCAATTTCGGCGACGTAATCCCTAAATTCGATATTGCTTCCAGCGCTGGTTTTCTTTTGGAGCTTAATTCCCTCGGACGAGTATGTGTAGTCGACTCTGCGATCACTTCCAATTATAGCTTGCGGAAGATTTAGATGATTGTAGGTAATGACCATCCCGGTGCGGTCTTTGGTAGCGTTTCCATTTGCGTCATAGAGAAAATTCGCGGTTATACCACCTGATAGACTTTTCAACTTGTTGTTTTTATAAGAATATTTTATGGCTATCCCATCTCTAGTCAGTTCCTGTATATTCCCAGTATTATCATACTCGATTATTTCGTTCATTGATGTGCCCGAAGTTATGGCACTTGTAATCCTGTTCAAATCATCGTATTTATAGACAATATCCTTCATTGGATCGGTATGGCTAAAGCGCCAATGCTGTTCGCTGATATTACCATTATATTGCGGTATTGCGCCTTGTAAGGACGTAGAGTCGTATTTTAAAACCTGGTTATATAGGGGGGAAGTAATACTTTTCGTCCAGCCGCGTTCATTGTAACCATAATTGATAGTTGTTAAGAAATCCGTTTCATTTTCACTGTGCAACTTTTTTGATTTTAGTTGGCCAATTTCATTATACACGAGACTGCTTTGGATGATTTCATTTTGATTATTAATCTTTTTCCGAACCAAAGATAATCTACCTGCGTGATCATACGTGTTTGTTGTAAATATTGTTGTGGTAGTTCCATCTGAAGGTTTAAATTCTTGTGTACTGGAGAGCAGTTCCCCTGAGAAATTATATGTATTTGTCATGACGTCCACGCCTCCGATATGGTTTTGTGCAACCACTTGTGCTATGCGTCCTCTATCATCGTAATATTGAACGGTCAGCATGGGTAGGGAGCCATCTGTTGTCCGTCTGAGGTATCCTGTTTGAAGGGAGTTTGTAAATTCACTTTTTATTATGTTCGAAGGTTGCAATGTTGAGAGATTAGCATTTTGAAAAGTGTAATCATCATAATAGTTGACAAAGAGCTCAAGCATCTGGTTTGCGGTGTTTGGGAATGCTAGGTTTGAATATTCAGCGGTTCCTTTCGGTCTGTCTTCCCAGAGCGGTGAGACGTTTTCTACCAGTGCCCTAACACTGTTGTAAAGAGTATCGATGGTATTGGTATAGATTCCTTTGGAAGCGATCCTTCCCAATGCGTCGTATTTGAGGTAATTCCATTTTTTCTGTTGTCTCAAGTTTGCATCTCGGGTTAAAACAAGTTTATCGTTTTTATTGTAGATATATTCTTCCAAGCCTTTCCCGGGCATTCTCTTTTCAATCAGTCTTCCCAATTCGTCGTACTTATAACTATATACATGATATAAAAATGTAGTATCCGAGAAATTTTCGAAGAAACTTGTAACCGTCACATTTGGAGGAATTACAAATCGGAGTCGCTTGAGGTTATCATAAACATAATAGGTGTTAAGCGGTGTAGTGTTATCATAGATTTTTTTTAATATAATACGTCCCTCGATATCCTTGTACTCTTCATATGACCCGGCTTGTTGTGCGTTTGGAACATTTTCGTCTCTTACTGTTGTCTTAGTTAATTCACCAGATAAATAATGGCCGTTCCCACTCACGAGGTTAGTGGCAGTATTTACTGTCCACTTTTTCACTTCATTTGTTTTATTCGTAGCATATTGCTGAGATACTGTATGCCCAGTGCCAACTGTTTCCAAGGGTTGCCATACCCCCCCAGGTGCACCTTTTTCCAGCTCTCTATTCAGTGGACTTTTTTCAAAAATTGTTCTAGAATATGGGTAGGGAGTTTTTGCAACATGGGGATCCCATGAGTTATAAGAATTGTAAAAGTTGGCTAAGGCGGTTTTGGCGTTCTCATTGTAATTTCCATTGCCTAATGTCTCCGCATAAGGTAAGTATTCGAAAGCCACCCGCCCGAAGTTGTCATACTCGTGATACTGTACAATATCCTTATATTTAGGACTACCTTGCCACTGAATGGTCTGAATAAGACGTCCGAATCCATCATAGTACTGAATGTTACGGTTTACTTTTGTAACGGGTTGCCCAGTAAGTTGGGATATGCTCGTAATTCCACTATCACGTACGGTCGTCTCGATAATATAGTTTCGAGCCCCATTCGGACGGTACAAAACACTATCGACAACCGAGAACGAAACCGTCGTTGTATTTTGACCAATGTGATTATAGGCCGTAACTTCGTAATTTCTCACCGGGACTAGGCCAAAAGGAGTACCACTAATCACACCGTTTGCATCTATATTGAGCCCGGCCGGCAAAACGGGTGTAACAGCATAAGACTTATTCTCGTATTTGCGGAGGTATCCCAGATGTCCACTTTCATCCGTAACTAAGAGCCCTCCGTCATTTCCCCATAATACACCTATGGGATAAGAAAAACTGACATCAAATGCCCCGCCGTCTCCGGTATAACCATATCCTCCCTTTGAAAGGGTTATTGCCTCGGGGGAAGACGTGACCTTCCGTATCCGGGCGTCCTGTTGTATAAGGTAGATATCGTTCGTCTCCTTGTCGATCGACAAACCCTTCGGACCATTAAGCCGAGCAGCTATCCCGATACCATCCTGAGTTGAGGCTATCCCTGCAATCCCGATATATGTTGAGACATATCCTGAAGGGGTAATCTTTCGGATAACGTTGTTATGTGTAACATAGATGTTGCCATCTGAATCAGTATCAATACGGTTACCATATTCACTAATATCGCTAAAATTAAATCTTGCGGAGGCTCCCTGTCCGTCTACGGTGCCCGGATTAGCATTACCGGCCAATGTCGAAACCACTCCCAAGCGCGTAACCTTCCTTATCCGGTGGTTGGCACCGTCCATAACATAAAGATTATCATCCTGGTCAATTGCGGTACCGCATGGCCAATTAAAACGAGCGGCCCCGCCTGACCCGTCGGCATATCCACCAACTCCGGAAAGACCGGCGAGCGTTATTACCGCACCATTGGGTGCGATCCTCCGGATGATATGGTCCTCTTTTTCACAGAAGTAAATATAACCCTGGGAATCCATGACCATTCCGACAGGATATCTAAATGAAGCTGCGGCTCCTATTCCGTTGGTTACACCGGAGGTTCCACTTCCCGCAATAAATGTCACATGTCCCGAAGGGGTCATCTTTTTTATCGTTTTGGTACCGTCATCGTAAAAATAAAGGCTACCGCTGGGGTCATACACCATTGCAGAAATGAACCCAAAAGCCATATCCGGTGCATATCCCTGGGTCTGACCGCCAGGACCCGTCTGATTTCCTGCGACAGTTTTAATATACCCGTTAGAATAGACCGCCCCTCCGGTATTCGTAGGGGAATAGCTGAGCGGTTGCCCAGCTATAATCTCAGCAGGTATATGATAGCTTATTGAAGGAGCTGACTGTCCAAAGCACAAAGAAAGATAGGACGGTGCTGTTACCATCAATACACAGGTCACAAAAAAAACTTTCATTTTCATAAAGCGGTATAATATTTTTGAAGCTTTCATATCCATTTTCTAATTAAACTCCAATTCAACTATCAACGCACCCCCTGCAACAAGCTGTACTTGATTAAAACTGGAGTTTCCGGTTCCGCTTAGTCCTAACGTTGGAAGCTCAAAAGTATACTGACTAGGATTCGTAACGGTAATATGAGTATCTACACGATAGACTCCCGGAGGAATATTGCTATAAATCGCAGTTCCACCGGCATCTTCGGGAAGCAAGTATGTCCCTATCTGTACCGTTCCCTGCCACAAGCTGATGGATACATTGGGAAGATCCTGCTCCGTGTTATTATAAAGAATCAATGTCGAAGTCGGAGGAGTGGGGGTGCTACAGGAGCCGTACTGGTTTGCGAAGGATTGACCATTCGCATCAATATCATCTTGTGCTTGCGCGTCGGCATCTTCCTGGGAAACTGTAGATGTATATTTTCCTGCCGGAACAATATAGGTAACATCACTACCGTTTTGACCCGTAGGGCAATTGTTCTTCTTGAAATCTTGTCTTTTGACAATATTTTTAAATATTGTTAGTGGAGGAGAACAATCAACATGCTCGCCGGCATAATTGTAGCAGTAGGTCTTGATAATGTGCCCGCTGAAATCCTTTACGGCGGATAGTCGTCCAAAACCATCATATTCATAATGTTCCGTAATGCCTCTAGCATCTGTTCTGCTGGTCATACCGACGAGTGGTTTATAGGTATATGTTGTCAACTGCGCGCCTTGGGGGTATACCCGAACTTCATCTATGCCTTCTCCTTCTGTCAGTACCATATTATTTATGTACGGTTTGCTTATGCTTTCCCAATTCCCAGATGTTGTTAGATATTTATAATCTATGATGTAGTTTCTTGTATTAGGTTTTATAAATGGAACGGTGAAATCGCCTAATCGATACTTTTCTCCGACGGCCGTTGGTAATGATAACGCTGAATTTAGCTCTTCAAAACTTTCGTAATAAAATTCGTCTCTTTTGCAATTTTCAACTTTTGCAACAAGATTAATTCCCGTAGGATCGTATCTATAGGCTATTGGAGCTTCATTTAAATTTTGGACTTCAATGGGATTCCCGAATTGATCAAAGTCATGCACAACGCTTTTTTTAATAAAGTTGGCATCTTTTGATGTGAGCGATATGTTATTAAACACGCTCTGATGGACGCTTGATAATGGCAATTTACTCAATTTATAAGTTTCACTGGGAGTTAGCTGAGAAGCGTTAGAAAAATTGAGAAGTTCCCCCTCAGCAATTAGGGCGCTTTCATCATATTTAATATGTGTTTCTACGGCTGTTTTCCTGTTTTTTAATAAAGGGAGCGAAAAGTTATGTGGATATTTGATGAGCATAGTTTTTCCAAGACCATTCTGAGTATGTTCAGAAATTTCCTTTGGTAAAAACTCATAATCGCCAGGGCTAACGTACGCTTCATATTTGTATTCCTTGTTTATAACCAATGAATCCAGAGGACTTATCTCACTATTACTCTCAAAGAAAGAATGACGATCTGTTATAGAAAGAGGGCGAATTTTTGTTGGTTCAATGTTTGCCAAATAGCTCGAAACAGTAGAAGTACCAGGGTATTGATAGTAATAATGGAAAGTCTTGGGGTTTCGGATTAATTCGTTGTTCATTGTAAGTTCTTTAACCACGCGAGTGCTCGTGGAACCAACTGTTTCTAAAGCCTTAATATTCCTGATATTACCATTTGCATAGTCATATTTAGCCATCGCAAAAGTCGAATGGCTTGAGGAAGGGGGATAGGTTGTCGCATTATTTATAAAATAATGCTCGGTTTTAATTGTTTCAGCCGGAACTAGCGGATTTTCTTCTATCACGGTAACCATATCATAACCAACAATCTGTGTTTGGTAGACCGGTGCGAACCAATTGTCTTCTGTAGAATATCGATACCAAGGTGAACCTGGTTCTGCGGTAACTTCAAATCGATAGGTACTGTGAACTTTCCCGCTAGACGTCCCATTGGGATACTTGTAGTCGTATCTTTTTCTTCTCGATATTTCATTAGCATTTTCCCAGTGCTCGATTGAGGCTACACGGGCACCTAGATGTTTATGGTGTATATCCGTTAACGTATTCCCGTAACTGTTTCGTTCATATTGGATTTTGGTTAATCCTCCCGTCGGATGTTTTATCTCTTTTAAAGCGGCGGAAACAACATTTAGGGAATCATAACCAAAATACTTATAAGTACTATTTTTATTTGGAAGATTTGAGGGGTCGTAGGTGAAAAGATATTTCTTTGCTTGTTCAAGTCTTGTTCCGTATAACGTTAACCCATCGAGTTTTAATCTTTTTGATTTATAGTCAATGTTGTCTGTGCCCACAAAATAAGAATGATTCAGTAATCCAGCTCTTATAAGTTCATTCTTTCGGTTATAAACTTTTATTTCACCCAGTTTTCTGGCAGAAGACGTTCCGCTCTTTCTATGGAGATCTGTTCGGTCTGTATAACTAAAATATATCTCGCCTTCTGCCCAGGTGATTTTATCTAGACAAACTTCATCCATTAAATACGTATTGGTAATTTCAAAAGTGTTCGAGACCGGTGTTCCCCCAAGACTATATCCCCAGAAATAGCTATTTGTTATAACATTTTTCAATTTTAAGCTTTGTGATATATAACTAAAGTGTATTTCACTGTTATTCTGTAATGTTATTTTTCGGATGTTCCATTGAGTAGTGTAATTGTCGTTTTCGTTTTTTTGTGTATTTACACGTTGGGAAAATGTATATTGTACACCGTCCATCGTTTCTGCAATAATCTCGTTGGCAGGGAAATAATATGTTATAGTTCTGATTTTACCGGTATTGTTCAAAATTTCGGCAGTTTTTGTACCTGATGTGGCTGTATTTTGTGTCGAGGGAGAAAAGATAAACTGAGCACTATAATTTGGTATATCGATTGTGAAGACATCCGGTATATCCGTTTTATCGATATTTCTGTCTGCCGTGGGAATGAAAGCAAATCCAGATGTCTGATCGAAATCATCTTCCCCTAGAACGCTCCTATTGATTGAAGGAATGTTCAAGCTCCAATGTAGTCCTACCTGAGACGCCTCGTCGCCGTAACGAAGTCCGTTGTACGAATACACAAAGTCTATAGGGAGCTCATAACCAAAAAGATGTACTTCGTAAAATGGAACTGTATAATTCATCGATCCAGAATGCATCGCCACTTCTGGAGTGAAGAAACTACCTATAGAAGCCATAGTAGGAATTTGTGGATTCGATTGCGTCATTTGTGCATTTCCACGACTAATCATAAAAAGTATAATGGTAAACAAAATGATTTTTTTCATTTAAAGTTGGTTAATATGGTTGTCACTTATATGTAATACTTCCTAAAAGTATTCATATTTCTTTTTATTTTAAAATAATATTTACAATTAATCGTGACCTGATGCAGAAAGATTATAAATCAGGTATCCTTCTCTCAGTATCGAGACGATACGGATAGCATTAATTTGATAGCCCTAATGTAATTCTATTAAAAACTATTACTCATCTGGAACATCGGCAGATACATCGCTATCAAGATCAGTCCGACAACCAGCCCTAAAAAGATGATAATAAGCGGTTCCAGGACAGTGGAAATCGTCGACGTTTTGTATTCCACCTCTTCTGTAAGCTGGTTGGCTATCTTCTCGAAGAAAAACTCGAGGCGGTTCACCTCTTCGCCTACGCGGATCAGCTGGATGATCTTTGGCGGATAGAAATCGAAACCGGCCAAGCTTTCGTGGAGCGATTTACCTCGTACAATCGCCTGCTCGGTTTGCTGCATAGACTGCTGGATAGGATAGAAATCGGTCATCTGTTCCACCAACTGTATAGCGTATAGGAGCGGCGTATTGGTTCCCACCAAAAGGCGCATGGTATTGGCAAAGCGGGCGAGGTGTATTTTGCGGACGATCTCACCGGCGACGGGTATCTTCAGTATAATAACGGAAGACCATTTGCGGTACCACAGCTTCTTGCGGTTAACGTACAAAAATACGATGAGCGTAGTTAGGAGAAGTACGCCCCACAGAAAGGTACTATCTATAAAATTAGAAATCCGTAAGATAAAAGCGGTGATCCAAGGGAGCTCACCTCCAAAACGCGTAAAAACATCGGCAAACATCGGCACAACAAACTTCAGCATAAAAAACACCGCACCTAAAGATGTGCAAAGCACGATGATCGGATAAGTCAATGCCGATATAATCTTACGACGTTGGGCAATCTTACTCTTGTAGTATAACGCCAGTTCACGGAGTACCTCGCCCAACTTTCCAGTTTCTTCCCCGATACGGATACTCTGGAACTCGTAGTTGCTGAACTTTCCACTTTGTTGTATCGCAGCCGATAGGGTAGCGCCTTTGACTACCTCATCCCGAATACCCGTAAACGTATCAGCTTCTTTACCTTTCTTTTGATCGATGAGTACCAGATCAAACGCGGTGCGGATATCGATGCCCGACAGTAGCAATGTGCTAAACTCCAGATAAAACTCCTCCTTCTTTCGGTCGGCGAGCTGTCCGTTCCCGAAGGAAATATCCCGGTTCAACCATGCCATGATATCAAAACCTGCATTGCTCTCCGTCTCCGCTGTTGAAACCGCCCGGGCTTTGTTCTTTTTATAGGATGAAATATCAATTTTCGGCATGGTCATGTCAGTTACTGTTCCGCAGGTAAATTTATTAAATTTTCAGCACTATATTCCTTTCGGAACACAAAAGGATAGCGCCCATTCCCCGTCTGCAGCTCAAACTGACAGGCCTCGACAATCTCCTGGGGCAAATCTCGCATATATGCTATCGTTAGGTGTTCCGGCTTTCCATAAAGCGTATCGGTAGCTATGTCTTGTTGAGTACGTATCAGTGCAGAATCCAAAATAATATACTGTGTCTGCCGGTTGCTCTGGTTTAGTATCAAGGTGTTGTCGATAAACCGGATCTCATCCGCTTCCATAAATTCCCTTTGCATGCGGTGCTGGAAAAGTTGCAACTGAAAAGCCGTCTGTTTTTCGCGCTGTTGCGCTTCGCCCATCTGAGTGAAGGTACGTAGGACATAAAAAGCGATGCCCATGCAGACCGCGGCAATCAGCATAGCGATGGTCATTTCCAGTAGCGTAAAAGCTTTATAGCGTGTCCTCATCATCGACCGGAAGGATTAAGATTAAACTGTCTAAAAGCTTGTTATGCTCGATGTCATAAGCGTAAAACCGTATCCGCTTACGATCCGCGTAGGGCGTGAGTTCCTCTTCTACCTCATAGGCAGCAACCTGGGTTGTTCTGATTTCTTGCGTACCGAAGTCGTTGCTAAGGAAGGCATTGCCGAGTTGCTTTAGCTCCGCCCGTACTACTGTCTGGCGGTTGCTGGTAGAAGCAGTGACCAATCGTGTAAATAGCATCATCCCTGCTGCAAATACAGCTAGCAGTATGATCAGTGCAATCAATACCTCCACCAAGGTCGAGGCCTGGAATGATGGGTTACGGTATCTACTCAATTTAGCCATTTTACGATTTTTTGTGGTGCAGGCTTATCTGTAGTCCAGAAGAACGGAGCTATATAATAGGGGTGGAGCTTATTGCGTTCCAGGTTCAGGCTGATGAGGTAATTCTCATAGAGGGAGCTCGGTCGCTGGGTAATCAAGCGATAGGCGTATACACCACCGTTGATGGTCATCGGGTCTGTATACTTAAGTAGCCCAAAGCTGATCAGCTGACCTTCCACCGTTACATTCTTTTGGAGTTCCAATAAATCCATCTGGTCGGGTACGTCCGCTCGGTGCAGTAGCACCATCCCTTGTATCCGGCTGTTTTCCCCGATTGATATCCTTAGTGGGTCATTTAAGCTATCGGCTGTTAAAAGCCCTAAAACAGAGGGGTAGCGTAACGCAACGTTTTTGCCCACCGTTAGGGAATCAAATGCAAAAAACTGTCCCTTTCCTGTAAAATCATCTTCCAGTTTGATGTGCGGTGCGATAACAATGGCGTCTTCCCATATGGTCTGCGCCGAGATATGGATGGAGGAATCGGCCAAGATTACCAAATTGCCCGATACGGAATCCGCAAACAGTGAAGAAGCAACAGGGAAACGGTAATAGCGCGTCGTTTCAAAAAAAGAATGGCGCAAAGAACCGTTCGACGGTATATCGGCGCTTTCGAGGAGGTTTTCTTTGTATCGTGATTTAATAACGTCGATGCGCTCGGTGTCATAAGCCGGAAGCGCTTGGCCGCTTTCCTTGATCTGGCCGTCGACCATTTCTTCTATGCCCTGATAGTATTCTCCGTCGACAAACGCCGGCCGAATACCCGATTGGGGTAGGAATGCCGTACCTTGTATAACGGTCTTGCCGCTGATGGAGAGCGGACGGTCTTCATCTACAATATACAACACGGTCGAATCTTTTGGCTGCACACCCGATAAAAAGCTACGCTTTAACGTATCCTCACCGCGCCAACTATGCACAGTTACAGCATCTAGAAATCCCCATTGTTTCTTTCCGATGCGTAGGCTGTCGCGCAGGGTAATCGGCGATAGCATTAAGCTGTCTCCTTGTTGAGTATAAGGAAAATAAGTGGAGAGTGCCAGGGAAGTGCCTGCGTCCATATCCTGTTTTAATGCGTCCCAGCGATCGATTTTTTGTTGCTGCCCACGGTAAAAAAAATGGAGATAAATTAAGCTTCCTAAAACCACCGTGATGACCAGTGTAATGACCAAAACAAGATGTAGTGCAGAGGCTTTAACCATCGTTTATTCGACTATATTGCCATCGTCCGGTTTTCTATGGAAGATATTGTTCCATGTCCGTTCAAAAAATTGCCCTGTACGTCGGAAGAGATTGGCCTGGGTATATTCCTCCCGGCTCATCTGTGTTCCCCGGTCGTAATAATTCCAGTGGTAGCTACTGTCCCCGGAATCAAATGCCCATACCTTGCCGTGCCATTTACCCGCTTTCATCTTTCCCCGCAGCAATAGGTTGCCCTGCTCGTCATAGTGGCGAGCGTTGCCATCTTGTAGACCCTTTCTCCAACGTTCTTCCTTCACCAAGCGATGGTTCGGACGCCATTCTTTCCAAACGCCATTGGCAAGCCCTTTTTTATAGGTTCCCTGCAATAGGAGCTGTTTGTTCGCAGCATAACGGTTATAATTACCGTGCAGCAGTTTTCCCGTATAGCCCCCTTGGGTCCGCTGTACCCGTTGCGACTGGTACCAATGGTAAAGCCGATGCGATTTTGCTTTTGTGGTTTTTGGTGTCACCGTAAATACCTCCTTTTCACCATTATCATGGTTAATGGTGATGCGGTTTTGTATCTGTTCCAGTAAATCCATTTCCGATTGTGCATAGCTTCCCTGCACCGTTAGTAGAAAACAGGAGAGGAGAAGGCTATACGGAATATACACTTTCATTGCTTGGTTATCGTAAGGGTTTGGTAATCTGTTTTTATCTCTATATCGGTTGGGTTGACGTTTACAAGTGTTACCCCATCAATCTGTTCTTTTGGATGCATGTAGTACTGCCTGCCGTTAATCTGTATCAGGGCTATACGTTGTTTTTGGCTTTCGTTTTCGATATAACCAAGGTATTGTACATCCATAGCCGGCGCATAGGCTAGCGGATCGTAAGGTTCTTGATACACCTGATATTCACCGTCGGATACTGGTTCTTCCGTAACCAATTCCACCAGTTGGTCTTCTGCGGAAAAGGGTGAATGATACAAGGTGTCGTATTCCAGTGAATCCTTCCAGCGGTAATAGGAGAGATCGCTCTCCACGACAGGTCGTACAGCTAGGGTTGGCATATTACCATCGTCTCCGCTCACTTTTACCAATATCGTGTAGACGACATAGCCCCAGATACCGATTACGAGCGCCAAAAGAACATATGTCATCGCCTTATTGTTCTTCATCTTTATCGATCCTTAACGTTCTTTCCTGCTTGAACAATCCCACGCTGCCATCATTCTCTGGCCTAACTCGCCAGGCATAATTGCCTGCTTTTAATTCCAGCGTCAGTTGGTTGGTCAGTACGACGGAGTCGGCTATCAACTGTTCGGTTTTCTCAAAATCGGGACGTACCAGTTGCAAACGGTAATATTTGGCATCTTCGTGCGTTTCCCACCAAAACGTGAGTACCGTATCCTTGGATGCAATACCATCGGCAGGAGCCAAAAGCTCCACATGCTCTTTCTCCAAAGGGTATTCTATAAAGTCAGCGCATGAACAACAGATAAGGCTAATAAATGCACCAATAGCAACTTTCTTCATAATGACATTAGTTATGGAGTAAATATAGGGAAAATTGGGAAATGCGTGGAGACATGGCGGAAAAATAATGAGGAAAGCGTTTTGGGAATAAGTTGGTAAGGAACTAATTCAAAATGGTGTTATTAACAACTTTCTTAATAATTTATAAATTATTATATTGATTTTCAGATGTTTGTATTTTTTATTCTTACAACTGTTTTCACGTTAGGTTGAATTGTTTATGTTTGGGTTGATGAATTGTATACTAGTGCATCTTAGATAATAACTAACACATCTTTTTTATCGTTTAGCAGTTAAACCACCCGTTATTTATAAATTAATCATGAAGATCAAAGCCAATTATAGAATTTTAATCCTGATGTTCCTGATAGCTTTTCCTAGGACACTGGTTAAAGCGCAAGGACTTGACTATACTAGAGTGAGTATCTCTTCTCCAAATTCGGCGTCACTTGGAAAATTTGCAGATATACCTGTTAATAAGCATACTGGTGTACCTGTTATTAATATTCCTCTCTATACAATAGAGTCTGGTGCTTTACACCTTCCGATTTCATTAAGCTATCATGCAGGAGGGATAAAAGTAACAGAATCTGCCAGTTGGGTGGGAACAGGTTGGGCATTAAATGCTGGCGGGATGATTACTAGGACTGTTAGAGGGATACCAGATGAAGGGGTTAATTCTCATAAAGGCCAGTACGGGCATTATACAAATTATGGATACAGTAACTATCTTACTCTGACAGGCGACGGTGGAAGGACGTACGATAGGTTCTTTGAGACTGGAGAAAGAGATGGGGAGCCAGATCTATTTACATTTAATTTTAACGGTTATTCAGGAAAATTCTTTTTTAATGATGACCGAACAGCGGTTATTGTTGAAAATAATGATGATCTCAAAATTGAGGCAAATTTTAGATTAGCCAATAACGGGGGGATATTGGGGATGCAGCAAAATATTCAAGGCTTTACTGTAACTACGAAAGAGGGAACAAAATATTACTTTGGAAAGCATTCCACGGAGCTACCTGAGGCAGGCTATGTGTATCCGATTGAGGTCACTAGAAGATATACATTTAACAATGGCTTATCTAGTGACGTTGTATTCTCTAGTTGGTATCTAACGAAAATCGAGTCATTTGATAGAGTCGATAAAATAGACTTACTCTACGTGTCAGAAAAATACAGTGTATATAATATAGGACTTTTTCCGATATTTAATGTTGATCAGATTCAACTACAAAAAGGGCATGAATTGGTGCGGGATTATTTTGATGGTGTGCGCTTAGCTAATATCACGTTTAACAATGGTGAATTGATTTTTAAACCCGGAAATGTTGCACGCTTAGACTTATCGGGAAATAGTAATGCAGGTGGTTACGGGTTTACTGAGTCCGTTAATACCGAAGCGAAAGCCCTAGACGAAATAGAAATTAGGACGCATAGTGCTGCTATCTTTAAGAGAATTAAATTTTACACAAGTTATTTTGAAGATCAATTTGGTCAATTGGGTGCAGGGTTAGATCGTTACACCGGTTCAACGATAGTGTCAGATAAAAAAAGACTTAAGCTGGACAGTTTAGTTGAATGCGGATCTGCAAACGAGCGCTTTTCCCCATATAAATTTGTCTATGAAAGTAGCTTTCTTTCTAGAAGATTGTCTTTAGGTCAGGACCATTGGGGATTCTATAATGCGGAAACTACCAACACTACTTTAATCCCGACCATTACGAAAAACATCTATACCGAGCATTATCGTGGCGCTAAGCGAGATGCTAAGTGGCCGCATATGAAAGGCGGTACAATAAAGGAAATCGTGTATCCAACAAAAGGTTCTGTAGTTTTCGATTTCGAACCGAACAAGGTATATCTAAATACCGTGAAACACAGTTTAGAGTATGCCCACGGTTTTCATGTGGGAATGGATGGGAGCTATTCAAAGGTTTGGGACAATATACAGTTTACGGGAAATGCTAAATATCAAGTGATTTATAGAAATGATGCCAGTGAAGGCATAGGAGGTTCTCAAATAGCTAGTTATAATTTAAAAAATAAAGCGACCGGGGTAACTGTCAGTAGTGTTTCAGTAGGTGCAGGAGAAACAGTTACTTCTACTGTAACGATACCTCCCGGGACTTATACACTCAACATGTTTAGAGACAGTAGGAACGCAAGTACCGGCGCGTATCTTTCCTTTTCTAAGTATGTTTCCGCGGATGTTCAAGATCCTATTGTTGGGGGGCTACGGGTTAAAACTATAACTAAAAAATCGGGTACTGGTGGGGCGGACATAATTGAAACTTATATGTACGAGACTAACGGTCGTTCTACAGGTTATTTGTATGAAAGGCCTCGTTACATACAGAGTCTCAGAAATGACGTTGTGAAGATCTATGGTTTCCGTTCAGGAGAAGGAGTGGACAATACACCTAATCTGCATCCCAACGGGTGTCTCGCGGTCGAAGGTCCAAATCTCAGTGTTCCCCACATGGTGGCACCCTATAGTGTCGCGCCAATGTCGAACTATCAAGGGAACCACGTGGGGTATGATGAGGTTACGGTATCATATAATAACAATGCGCAAGGAAAATCAGTGTATCGATATTACAACACTAACCCATGGGAACGCGAAACAACGAAATTTGCCTATACGGATGTATCATTTCTATGTGATCCCTTAGCCCCAAATTTTCCCGCTGCACCCATCCCTTTTCAATTTCAACGTGGTCAACTAAAGGATGAAGACCATTTTGACAGCGAAGGTAAATTAAGAAAAGCGGTAACCTATCTCTACTCATATGATAGTACTAAAGTTTTTACGCCTGCTCTCAAGGTTGAGCGTGGAGTGCTTACTGAATATACATTGCGAGGCTACTTTAAGAAAAGGATTGAGACAATAACAACAGTGAATGGTTCTGGTCCAAACGAACGTGTTGTGGCGATAGACACATTCTTTTTCGAGAGTCCATATCATCGTCAAATGACAAAGAAAAGTATTGATAATAGTGAAGGTAGAAGGATTACGAATTATAAGTATGCTTTCGACTTTAGGATGCCCCAGGCAGATGCTATTTCTGATGGTTGGACAACATATGTTAATGCTTGCCAAACTTGTGAAATTCAGCATCAACAGCGGACCACTACGTGCGGAAACGACTACAATTGTATATTTAGGTCTTTCCATCAAATGCGGGAATGTAAAGCGGCTGCTCGGCAATTGTATATTACCCGTCGTAGGACCAACTTTACAGAACAGAATAGTCTTTATAAATCAGTATTTGCGGGAAATAAGCAAAATGCAGATAATTTGCTCAAACCGATTTGGGAATTACATGATTGCTTCACTAATGTTCCAATAGAGACGGTTGAAAGCAAAAAAGGAAAAACTATTAGCGCGGTTTTTAATCGGTATGCTTTTTTTCCTTCTTCTAGCGTTAATCATGTTTATCCCACAGGCGTTATGTTACTTGAGCTTTCTCAGCCTAGCTCGCAGTTTATCAACTCGACAAATAATAATCTCAATATAACCCTTGATACTAGATATAATGAATGGTTGACTCTCAAATTTAATAACGGGAGGATAGTGCAGTCAAGGGAAAAATCGGCTTCGCCAGTAGTGTATCTTTGGGGTTACGGAGGCCAGTATCCTGTAGCTAAGATCGAGAACGCCACATATACCGAAGTATTGACAGCCCTTGGCGGAGGCTCAACTCCCGCACACCACAGCGCGGCCACTACAATACTCAACAACTTGAGCCTGTCTACCGTAAGTGAGGCCATGGTCAATACTTACGTCCAGACAATTAGGGCTAATCTGCAAAAATCGCGGGTCACCACCTACACCTACAAACCATTGGTAGGCATGACGAGCATGATCGATCCGCGGGGCATCACGGAATACTACCAGTATGACGGCTTCCAGCGCCTGAAGGACGTGCTGGACTTCGATAAGAACGTGCTTCGGAACTACCAATACCATTATAGACCTTAAATTGACCATATTATGAAGCTAATTAAGCTGCTATCCGTCCTCTCTATATCTTGTAGCTTCCTGGGGCATGTCCATGGCCAGCGTGACACCCTGGAAGCACATCTGTACAGCCAAAGCCATAGGACGACGCTGCAAACCCTTTCCGTTCCGTCCGGACAGGCGATACAGCCCATGGCAAGCAGTGCGCCGGCCATCAGCTACGGTTCACCACGCATCGTATCGGTGAACCAGCAATTCGACTGGAGTCCGTCGAATAGTGGAGGAGGTGCGGAATTTGGCGTGACCGTCGAGCAGACCCTCACGGGCTATTACAATCCGATGAGTTCGATCTGCGCGCCTGACGGTACACTTTATATTGCCAATGCGGGCTACCATTCCATTATGAAGCGTA
>NZ_PVBQ01000014.1 GCF_002980525.1 Sphingobacterium haloxyli | reverse complement strand
ACACCGGCAGCTTACCCTGAAAACAGAACATGCCTTCCGGTCTTCCCAAAAACATTACAGAATCAGAAAAACAGAAAACCTTCGATAAAAATATTGGGAAACCTCCAAAAATGAAAAAGCCGCCTCAATTATTTTTGAGACGGCCTCATTCTGATTATATTATGAAATTCGGTTTTATTGTGCTTTTTCTAATTCTAGTACAAAGGCACCAAATCCACCCGCTGAAACGGTATACGAACCGTTAATTCTGATTCTGCCGCTACATGGATCTACATAGTTCGCATTTCCTCCGCCAGTAGATGCTACATATAACGTACCATACTGCCAAGAACCACCATAGGTTCCCAAGGGCTGACGCGCAACAGAAGCGGTATTATCTCCTAAATTAATATCGATGGTAATCGGATTAAAACCATCTATAGGATAAGTGATCGCAATGGTGGATTCGTCTACCTTAACCACGTCTGCGATAGATCCTACACCAAAATCAGCCCAACCATCTGTAACAACTTTAAACTTACCGTCACCGATAAAATCATCCGCAATATAACTACAGATAGCGGAATAGCGAGCCGTCGGGGACGCGTCTGGTTGGCTTCCAACATTAGCACCATAACCATCTCCGACCTCAGGAAAAGCAAGATAGGTCGCTCCTCCGGTAATATAGTTTACGCCAAAATCATAGCTATCCCCAGCAACAATAGTTCCGAACAAATCAGTCAACAACTGGCCGGATACGTCGAACTCATCGGGATAGGATGTAATGTTGCCTTTCAGTGTTTTTACATTTTTGGCGTCTCCATTTTTCATCACCACAAAATCTAGATAATCTGGCTTTTTATCCGAATCTTTAAAATATAAATCGATACCAATTTTTGCTTCAAAAGACATTGGATCATCATCTAGTATTGCCGGACTACCCGAAATTTTCGTAATATGCGGCTGATTAAGATATACCATACCGTCAGGCATAGTCGCGTTATCACTTTTTCTACATGCTGAAACCACCACCAGTGACAACAGCATCAATATGCTAAATATTTTCTTCATTTCAATACAAAATTAATTAAGGCATCCAAAATACTTTAGCTGTACCCAAATTACCCTTTTGAGCCGGTGCATTTGTGTTTTTATTTATCTCATCAGCTATAAATGGTAAAGAAAGTGGGAACGGTCTATTCAAAACAACACGTACAGGAGCAATGTCGTCACCACCATTTCCGCCCGCTGGCGGTGTTACAATCCCACCGAAGTCCGCAGGATTAAACAGAACTGGATAACCTGTTCTTCTATAGTCATTATATTGGTCAACCCATGATCCGATAGAGGACAGCCATTTTTGCGTCATGATATGCTCCAGCTTTTTATCATTCGAGGCAGAAGTGAACTGTGCCATAACAGCAGAAATATAATCATCTTCTTCATCAGATCCTGACAATACAGGAACAGACTGTGAAGACTGATTATTGGCAACAACATAGTCTATCATTTTAGAAGTTTCCGATATCGCTTTCTCTAAAAGCTCTCCCGCATTGCCGGATATTAGACCTTCTTGTGCTAACTCCGCCTGCAAAAACAAGATATCAGCATACGTGATCATCCTATAAGGTGCAGCTCCAGTTCCACTACTTGCGCTAGCGGTACCACCCGCACCCGTATCATATCTTCCACCGACCGGATATATTCCAAATAAACTGATCACATTCTGCGAATTTTTTGATCTGTTTGGTCCTTGTGATCCGAAATAGATAGAAACAAATCCTCCATCCCGATATTCTACGATATCTGAAGGGGCATCATCTTCCGTCATCTGGTTATAAAAATAATACGGGATTCGAGGATCTTCGATACCAGTCAATATATTATTATTATACCCCTTCATGATCTCATAAAGCCATGGCGAAGGTGACATGGTACGCTGTGTTGCATAATACTGAGAGAAAGCAGGATTACGGTCATCCGTAGCGCTATTTATCCCAAACGGTACCATAAAAGATTCTGCTGTAGAAGAGATCAAATCTCCGCTTGAAATCAGTGCATTGACCTCACTACTTACATCCTTCACTTTACGTTGCTGCACCAACAGTTTCAACTTAATGGAATTTGCCGCTTTAATCCAACGGGCCATATTTCCCCCGTAGATCACATCATCCGCCCCCGGTACAATTTCATTTTCCGCACTTGTGCTCTGCAAATTCACTATCGCTTCATCGAGCAGAGTAAATAATTGTGGATAAATATCCTCGCCTTTATCGTATTTAGGGTATCTGATTTGATTTGTAGTCAATTGGTTTGCTTCAGAAAACGGAACCTCGCCAAATAAGTCAACCAATACCGAATATGCGTAAGCTTTGATTATTTTAGCAATACCGACATACCGAGGATTTCCGTTTTCGGTACCTTGATTAATAATAAATTCGGTATTTGTCAAGACGTCTCTATACAAAAGAGACCAGCCAGCATCCCAAAAATAGTCATTCGGCAGTGCACCGTATTGATCGGCATTGCCGTAATGTGTCATCTGATGTGTATAGGCAGATAGATTTGTACCAAACCCACCTTTAGAAACACCGTTTTCATCAGTGTCACTTCCCATCGAAAGCCCGTAAGCTAGGTATTTTTGAATCCTTGGTAATAACACGTCCTCTGATAACGCGAGCGGATCATTGGGGTTATCGTTAATATCGAAGTGTTTTGAACACGAAGTAACAAAAACAGCAACGGCAGCTATGATAAAATATTTAGTTTTTTTCATGATACATTTCATTTTTAGAATCTAGCAACTAGATTGAATCCATAACGGCGTGTAGTTGGTGCAGCGGACAAGTCAAAACCTTGCGTCGTGGATGAACCAAAACTGTTGACCTCTGGATCGAAGTTAGCATATTTAGGGAAGTTCGGCGCAAAGAACCACAGGTTTCTGCCAGTAACGCTAAAGTGCAATCCTTTAACAAACGTGTTGGCGAATAATTTCTGTGGAAGTTCATAACCCAGAGACACCTCACGCAATCTGTATACAGTTGCGTCATAAATATTCCATTCCGTAGCGGTATTGATCGCAAATGTCTGCCCCACGCCTGGATCTGGAGAGAAGTACAAGTCATTGACTGCTATTCTCGTTTGGTTGCGGATTTTATTGCCATCTCCGTCTATTATCGGCTGACCTGTTATCGGATCGCCATACACACCAGGGATAATAGCATTATATTCACGACCTTCCGTATCTCTGGTTACACCCCTACCCAAATAAGAAGAATTAGTCACGGAATACATATCTCCGCCTTTGGTCCAATCGAAAAGCGCCATCAACGTAAAGTTTTTGTAACTAACTCGGTTATTGATACCCAGCTTAAAGTCCGGGTTAGGGTCACCAACCATACCCTCCTCGGGATCCTCGATCATCGCTCCCGTTGCCGGATTGATCAACAGGTTTCCTTCATCGTCACGCATAGATTTCGTTCCTCTGATATACCCGAAAGGCATCCCCGGCTCCAAATATGGAGAAACACCTGTCAAGACACCTCTCAATTGAATTCTGTCCGTTCCCTCCATTAAGTCTAATACCATATTTTTATTCTTCGTAAATGCGGCGTCTATGCTCCACTGAACAGGAGACTCTGGAGACAATGGTTTTACTCCCAAAGAAATCTCAACACCTCTATTTCGGATTTTGCCGAAATTGGTAAAAAGGAAATCATAACCGGAAGAGTTAGGCATTCCTGCGCGAGCCAATAGACCCGTAGAAATTTTGTTATACCATGTGAAATCCACAGTCAATCTATTTTTTAACAAACGAAGTTCTGTTCCTAACTCGACCTCATTGGTAAATTCAGGTGTCAAGTTCGGATCATACGCCGTATAATCGTAACGGCCTGTCGGTTGGCCTTGAAAATTCGGCCCGAACAAGAACACATCTTGTAACATGTAGGGGTCTGTATCACGACCTACCTTTGCCCACGCAGCTCTGACTTTAGCATAATTTAAGATATCGCTATCCATATTCAAAGCATCGGTCAAAACGAAAGAGGTAGATACTCCTGGATAGAAATAAGATCTGGAATTCGAAGGTAAAGTAGAAGACCAATCGTTACGTCCAACCAACTGTACAAACCAATAATCTCTAAAACCAAAATTGGCTTCAGCGAACACGCCCATTATACGACGTTTGAATACCTGATCCGTGTCAAAAATTTGTTGAGCCGTGTTTTTTAAAGAATAGATCCCAGGGGTAATGAACCGTCTACCTTCATTGATTACACGGTCCGTAACACGTTGATTATAGTTGTGTCCTATTCTACCAATTAAAGAAATATCTTCATTAATCTTTGGAGTAAAAGTAGCAAGAAAAGTAGATTCGAGTTCCTTATGATCCCTTCCGTCTAATATCAATGCTCCATTTCCCTCAAAAGCACGTGAACTGATTTCATAACGTTCCGAACGATCTAGGAAACTAATATTTGTTCCTAACATATAGCTAAAGCTTAACCAATCGGTTGCTTCAAAATCCAATCCCGCCGAACCCAGTATGCGGTTTTCTCTCGTTGTCGCAAAGTTATTGTGTGCCGACCATGTTGGATGATCAAATTGACCGGCCCCTAACCAGTTGAGGTTATGTCCGTTCGCGTCTTCCCAAGGTAATGATACATCCCAGTTTCTTGCTAAGAACAATGAACGCGCAAACTGTGAAGCTGCTCCCGACACTTGGTTTTCACCAAAATATCCTCCGATTTGACCGGAGTTCGCGAATGTCAGATTGGCTCTCGCCGTTAGTTTATCATATAATTTAGCAGTTCCACCCGCAGAAAGATTATAGCGTTTGAAACTAGAGTTAGGCACATAACCTTGATGATCCATCATAGAGGCAGTCATGTTGAAGCCTACAGTTTCGGTACCACCACTTATACCAACGGAATTTTCATAAACAACGCCCGTATTAAACAAGTCTTTCACGTTGTTCGGGTATGCTTGGTATGGAACTTTACTTCCAGGTGCAAAAATACCTGCGTCTATATAGGGACCCCAAGCCGCGATACTATCTAAGTTCCTGAACGCTGGCCCCCATGAACCATTAGAGTTTGAATAGGCAAAGTTGGCCCCTGCTCCATAAAGATTTTGATATTTAGGTAGGTTTGCTATATTTTCTAGCGAAACGGAACTTCTGAACGTTATCGATGTCGGTCTGTTCAATTTCGCGCTTCCAGACTTAGTCGTGATTAATACCACCCCGTTAGAAGCCCTCGAACCATACAACGCGGATGCAGCAGAACCTTTTAGAATGTTCATGGTTTCGATATCATTCGGATCCAACATGGCGATACCTGATGAATATGCTGTACCTCCGGATGTTTGATTACTTGTCACAACACTAGAATTATCGAAAGGAACACCATCAACAATAATAAGCGGTTGGTTGTCTCCCGTAAACGACGCGTTACCCCTAATCTGGAAACGTGTTGCAGCTCCCGGTGTACCTTGTGATGTACGAATGTCCACACCGGCGACTTTTCCCTGCATGGATTTCAAGATATCCGGCTCCGAGTTTTGCACTAAATCTTCGGGGTCAACATTCGCTTGCGCATAAGTTAAACTTTTAGCCTGTCGTTGGATCCCCATTGCGGTTACCACGACCTCTTCTAAAGTCCCTTCGTCTGCAGCCAATACTACATTTACAACGGATCGGCCACCCGCATTAACTCGTTGGCTGATGTACCCGACATACGAAAATGCAAATACGGCGTCATTTCCTGTAACCGAGATGGAATAGTTACCATCTCCATCGGTCTGCGTGGCGTTTGACGTACCCACCACAGCCACGGAAACTCCCGACAATGGAGATCCATCAGCTGCCGATGTCACGCGACCACTCACCTGTCGATTTTGCGCAAACGATACCCCTACCAGGCACGTTAGCACAAAAATTAAACTGAGTAATTTTTGTTTCATGTTTGTTTTTGTTTAGTATTTGTTTAGTTAAAAGATTGTTTCGTTACTAGTTTTTACTGCTATCCAATCCAAATAAATAAAGATTCACAAAGAGTCAAAATAGAAATGCAGACAATTCTGACCGCTCTTTTTTCTATTTTAGAACTGATCAGCATTAATCTTCTCTCTGTTAGTATAGGATAACAAAATCGTTTTGTTAAAATTTGTTAAACATTACAAATATAGAACAATTTATAAAAAATAAAATTGTCTGATTTTTTTAGCAAAGAAATTCAGATTAACAATTTGTTTCGCACAGCTGACAAATGGCGTAAAGCAATCAAGCCGCTTCAATAAGAAATGGGGGCGGTCAATATCCGTTTCCTTATAATGTTTACAGGTAAGTTTCAAATAAAGAATGCCCATCTAATATATTAGAGCAGGCATTCTTTCGTGAAGAACAAACACAAACTAATCGTTCTGTACAATTTCGGGATTCGCATCTAATTCTGGTCGTGGGAACAAAAATTGCCATCGATCGTCATCTATCGGAACCGCCATCAATCCGCCCACGGTGGAACTAACAAAATTCGGCGTCTTTGCTCGATCTAAGGGGTGATTTAGCCGCTTCAAATCTAAGAATCTAAAGCCTTCACCCCATAGTTCTGTACGACGGTGTGTCCATATTTCTTCCAGGAGGACATTTCCTGTATTAGTTGACTTAGTGGCTTCTAGATCTCTCACTTTTACAAACTCAAATAACGCATCCTGAGCCAAACCATCTTGATTGGAGCTAGCATAAGCTTCCGCTAAAATCAAGTACATTTCGGAGAGTCTTAATAGCGGAACATCTCCTAAAGATCCACCAGGCGCTTTAATGGCAAACTTCCTCGACATATAAGGCTGTCTCGCAAAAGAAGGCAGGGGCAAGGGGAAGTTAACTTCGTCAGGCTCCGGTTCCCAAATTTGCTTTCGGATATCAGTTTCTGATATTTTATCATACAACGCCGAATTGATACGTTTCGGATTAGCGCGCATGAAAGAAGTATTAGCATTATAAGCAATCTGAGCGAAATAAGATCCAAAAGCATCTCCTTGGTCTTGTGTTGGCATCGAAGCCCAAATAAACTCAGATAAAACGTTAGCGTCATTAAAACCTCGCATATAGTCTTCCTGATTCATCAAAGTATATTCATTTTGATCAATTAGTTGATTCGCATAACGGATCGCACTTTCGTAATCTTGCATTGTAAGGGCTACCCGAGCACGAATTCCTAACGCCACATCTCTATTCGCCATTGATTTATTAGTTCTTGCGCTTATATCGAAGGCTATTGCTTCGTCCAAATCCTTCACAATCGACGAATAGACTTCCTCAACAGTGACCCTCGGCATAACTTGATCCGCCGCAGTTAGCACCAATGGAACCCCAAGCTGGTTATTAATTCCCTTTGTCGCGTCATACCGTTCCCCATAAAATTGAACCAAGTAAGAGTATGCATATGCGCGCAATACCAGGGCTTGTGCCTTTACTGTATTTTTTTGTTCGTCTGTAGCGATAATATCATCGATATTATCCAAAATAGAATTGGCGTCACCTATAATCTTGTAAAGCGTCCTATAGTAATATTCAGTGAGTCTGTGGTTATCGTTTCGATGCCCTTGCCAATTTCCTTCCCCGGTAACGGTATACCAGTTTCCAGAACTAATATGAAGGTCTTCTCCCATAAAATCCATGGCTAATAAAATTCCTCCCATGCCTGGTTTGTTTTGAACATTCCAGTCTATAACCGTTGTCCGCTCAAACATAAACCGATATATACCATTTAGAGCGGTGTTAGCATTCTCGATAGAGGAAAATATTTCCTCTTCGCTGACTTTATCTGTAGGTGAGGTTTCTAAGTAATCTTTCTTACACCCCGTTGCAAACACGAGTATAGAAACTACGGATATTGATAATAATATTTTTTTCATGATGTTTATTCCTTAAATTAGAATGAAGCATTAATTCCTACGCTAAAAATTCGGGTTGGCAAGTACGTAGTATTATTTGTGCCATCAAATCCTTCCGTTGGATTCATACCTCTTCGTTTTGTAAATAACGCCAGGTTTTCTCCGGTTAGGAAGACTCTAGCTGAAGACATATCTATAGCATTTAACCAGTTAGATGGTAAATTATAAGAAACATTGACATTTCGGATACTAAAGTACGATGCATCGATCAGCCATCGATCCGACGCGGCATTAATGTTTGCACTATTCGATTGATCAAGTCTTGGAATACCACTTGTCGTATTGTCTGTCGTCCAAGCCTTCAACGCGTCGATGTGATATGACTTTCCAAACGAATTTGTCGACATGAGCCCAGCATACTGGCTGTCATACATCTTACCTCCAATTTGATAATTCAACAGAAAGGACATTCCTATACCTTTATAATTAAATGTATTCATTATGGATCCTACTAAATCAGGAATAGATGTCCCAGCGTAACCAAAACGAGCATAGTTTTGATTTACTACATAATCAACTCCATCAACACTTCTAATATGTTCCGATGCTGTTCCTTCCGCCGGGATATATAACGAAGATCCATCAGATGGGTCCACACCCGCATATTGTCTCAACCAAAATGAATAGTAGTCTCTCCCCACTTCTCTCCTTTTGGTGCCCGAAGTAATGACGGGTGTCTCTGCAGGCATCTTTGTAATCTCATTCTTGAAGGTCGTCAAGTTTTTCGTCAGTGTCCAAGTAAAGTTTTGCTTCCGAATCAAGTCGCCTGTAAGCGAAATTTCAAATCCTCTGTTATACATAGCTCCTACGTTCCGGAATTGAGAACTAACAGCAGCAGACAACGGAAGAGGTACAGTCATTAATAGCTGATCGGACCCTCTACGATAAAACTCTAGCTCTCCTCTCAGCCGATTCGAAAATAAGCTAAAATCCAGTCCAAGATTGAAGGTACTAGACGTCTCCCAGGTCAAGTTGGGGTTTGCTAAACTATAAAGAATAGTGCCAGGCAAGGTACCGTTGTTATAGCCTAGCTCATACAATGCTTGATAGCCGAAATAGATTCTATTGTTATTGGCGTCTAGGAGATGATTATTGCCTACTTGACCATAAGAAGATTTCAAACGTAAGTCGTTAACCCACGACACGTCCTGCATGAAGTCTTCTTTCGAAATAGCCCAAGCTCCACCAATAGAGAAAAATGTTCCCCAACGTTTTGATCTAGAAAAAATCGAAGAACCGTCCCTTCTTACCGACCCGTCAAAGAAATATTTTTCGTCATAATTATATGACCCCTTTGCGAACCAAGATTCTATACGATTGACATTTTTATAGCCTGTCGTAGAGAACGGTGTAACGTAATTATCAAATTCTGTGATGCCACCAGTGACTTGTCCTGTTTTTGTTGCTGTTTTCCTGTTAAATTGATAATCATAATTCTCATGGCCTGCTAATGCCGATATATTATGTACCCCGTCCAGAGATTTTCTATATGACAACACTTGATTAAATGTGTATGACCTTGTCACATCATTCAATCCATAAACCAGACCGTTATAAGATACGCCATCACCTACTATCGGATTATAAGTATAATCCCAATTACGGTTGGTTATATCCAAACTAATAGAGGGTGTAAAAGTAAAGTCTTTTAAGAACTTAACCTCCGCAAAGGCCCTTCCGCCAAGCATTGTTCTCTTATTAATTCTGTCATTTAACATCGTTTCGTACACAACGTGTCTGCCAGCAGAAGCTCCTCCGGGTCTATTAATCGCACCCGGATGCATTCCGTAGTCATAATAGTGGGTACCCGTTACTTCATCTACAATTGGCGCGCCAGTCGTATGGTCGTAGGCATGTACAGGATAAATAGAGCCTAGCCCGCGAATGAAATTAAACGGGTTGACGTAAGAATTGCCGTTTCCTGTAGAAGCGTCGACAGCTAAGGTACCAGTTGAAGTAGACCCCGAAATATTAACCCCTGTTCTCAACCAGTCTTTTATCTGTGAGTTTACATTTACTCGTCCATTGAATCGTTGGAAATCGGAGTTCAAAACATACCCCTGATCGTTCAAGTAACCGAGTGATACGTAATAATCCGAATTATCAGCGCTACCAGCAACGTTCAAATTCGCGTCTGTACGTTTTCCCGTTCTCTGAATAGCATCGAACCAATCAAAATCATCATATTTCAATCCAGCGTTTGGATTCATGCGACCTTTTATATCTAAAATTTGATCGTCTGGAACATCAAACGGATTATAAGCTAGCTCGTTTTTAATAGCTGCCAGTGCGGCTTGACTAGCCTCCTCTCCGCTTAGTCTATCTCCGGAGAACATCTCACTATGCTTAAGAGCCTGAAATACAGTCGGATAATAATCAAACGTACCAATAGTTTCATACTCCTGAATACCTCTTTGCGAAATTCCCTGTTGCAGACTCACGTTTAGCTTTGGTGTCCCACGACCTTTTTTGGTAGTAATCATAATCACACCATTGCCAGCTCGGGAACCATATAACGCTGCAGACGTCGCATCTTTTAATATGGAAATACTTTCAATATCAGCTCCCATAATATCACCAATATTGCCGTCAAATGGAGCTCCGTCAACGACGTACAAGGGTTCACTTGAGGCGTTCATAGATCCAATCCCTCTCAATCGAACATTAGCTCCTGAACCTGGTTGTCCATTTCCAGAGCTAACCGAAATACCGGGCGCCATACCCGCTAAGGCATTGGAAATGTTCGTCACGGTTCTCTTTTCTAAGTCATCAGATCCAATGGTCGCTATAGACCCCGTGACCTCCGACTTTCTGGCAGTTCCGTAGGCAACCACAACAACCTCGTCCAACTCGGTTTCATCACTCTCCAATTGTATATCAATAACCGTTTGTCCGTTCACATTGATACGTTGAGACAAAAATCCGACATAGGAAAAAATAAGGCTTGCGCCAGCATTTGGCACTTCTATAGTATAGTCTCCGTTTTCGTTCGTTTGGGTAGCCGTTGATGTACCCACTACCGCTACGGACACTCCTCCGACAGGGCTTCCTTCCTTGGCTGAAGTTACCCTCCCACTCACCTGTCGACTTTGTGCAAACGACACCCCTATTAGGCACGTCAGCACAAAAATTAAACTGAGTAATTTTTGTTTCATGTTTGTGTTGTTTAGTTATTAATTTGTTATTTGATTATCGCTTATGCTATTCCGGAAACTACTGACATATAGACAAATTTGTTGTAACGTCACTACTCAGCACAGCGCTACCATGTGTCGTAACGCTAAAAGCTAACGTAAAGTCAAGTAATTTGAACCTATGTCGTACGCAGTTTGTACGTATGCGTAAAAGTTACTGCCCTAACAAAGAAAAGGCAAAGGATTAGTTAATAAATTCTGTTTCATCTGTGTTGTTTGTTTAGTTAATCAATTTTTCTATCTCGCTCCTTTTGGGGAAAATGCCTCAACAGCGCCCTACATTTGTTAAAAACTGTTAAACTGTGCAAACATAAAAAATTAACTTTGTTCTTGCAACTTTTCAAAAAAACTAACACAATCACTGATACCGTACTAATAATTCGGGCGGAAAAGTACAAAACAAGAAAAACCAACAAACAAAACAACAACACAGAATGCCACCAATACAACAAAACATTATTCTATAAAAACATAAAACCAAGAAACATTAACACAGTAAACAGTGAACCGAAAACGAATTCAATCTTTTGGAATAGAACGATAAATATTATATTTTGTCAGAAAAAAGCCACATTATAATGCGTCGATAAGTACACATAAAAATCTATCTTTGTACCATGCGTTTTGACATCATTACTGTTTTACCGGGTTTATTGGACAGTCCATTTGCACATTCTATTCTGCAGCGCGCTCAGCAAAAGGGTTTGGTAGACATCCACGTACACAACTTACGGGATTATGCCACGAACAAGCATAAGTCTGTTGACGACTATCCCTATGGCGGAGGTTCCGGAATGGTAATGCAAATCGAGCCTTTTGCGGCCTGCATCGAAAAGTTGCAAGCGGAACGGCAATATGACGAAGTAATTTACATGACACCGGATGGCAAAACCCTCAACCAGGAAATTGCAAACGTCTTATCTTCCATAGAGAATGTCATTATCCTCTGCGGACACTATAAGGGGATCGATCAGCGTATCCGGGATGTGTTTGTGACCAAAGAAATTTCGATAGGCGACTATGTACTATCTGGTGGAGAGCTGCCCGCCGCAATATTGGTTGACGCTATTGTCCGGTTGATACCGGGCGTGCTGTCAGATGAGACCTCGGCACTATCGGATTCTTTTCAAGACGGATTGCTGGATGCCCCCATCTATACTCGGCCCGCAGAGTGGCGGGGCCACCGTATCCCGGAAGTGCTACTCAGTGGTCATGAAGCAAAAATAGCTGCTTGGCGTTATGAGCAACAACTGAAACGTACGGAAGAACGTCGACCTGATTTGCTAAATGATTAAAACTAACCGACATTTTTTATTTTTTTATCAAAAAAAATTTGTCAAATAAAAAATATTCATAAATTTGCGCTGTACATGATAACAAAACAATTACATACAAGCTGGTGGTGGCCCGAAGTAAGCAACGTCGGGAATGTGCTTGGTATGTATTAGAAAATATTCATAATCAACCAAAACCATTTGAAAGTAAGCCCGGCGATTAAACGTCGGGCTTTTTTTTATTTTTGGCACAGCGGCTACGAGACAAGACTATGTCCGCTACAACACGAAAAGACAACAGTATGAAATACACATTAAAAACGAACTACAGAAAGATACTGGCGGATACGACGACGCCGGTAAGCATCTATCTCCGTTTGCGGGACACCTTTCCCAACAGTTTGCTTTTGGAAAGCTCAGAATACCATAGTCGTGACAACAATATCAGCTATATTTGCTGTGATCCGATTGCTGGCATCACACTCAACAAAGAACAGCTGCGCATCGTTGAGCCGGGCAAGCAGCCCGTTTACAAAGCGGCTAGCGAAATCAACCTCCGAGAAGAGGTATCTGCTTTCCGTAAGCACTTTTCCCAGGTGGAAATTGAAGGGGTGAATGTTATTTCTTCTGGACTGTTCGGTTACTTTACTTTTGATGCTATTGAGCACTTTGAAGACATCGAGCTAACCGCAGGTACACATCTAGCACGTGAGATCCCAGCCATGCAATATCATGTATATCGTAACGTTATCGCTATCGATCATTTCAGAAACCAACTCTATATCTTCGAAAACCTGCTCGCCGACGAATCCTCCGATCTAGAAAGATTGGAATATCTAATACAAAACAAAAATTTCCCAGAATACCATTTTAAACGCCAAGGCGGGGAGGCTTCTAGTATGAGAGATGAAGATTTCAAAAATCTGGTCAACAAGATGAAACAACACATACAACGTGGAGACGTCTTTCAGATTGTACCGTCACGTGCTTTCTCCACGCCATTCGCGGGAGATGAGTTTAATGTATACCGCGCGCTCCGATCGGTCAACCCTTCGCCTTACCTTTTCTATTTTGATTACGGCGATTTCAAACTATTTGGTTCATCGCCCGAGGCACAATTAACGATCAAAAAAGGGGAAGCCACCATCTACCCCATCGCAGGAACGTTTAAGCGCACAGGCGACATGGAAAAAGACGAAAAGATTGCCGAAGAATTGAAAAATGACCCAAAAGAATCCGCAGAACATGTCATGTTGGTAGACTTAGCGCGCAACGATCTGAGCCGGCATTGTACAAACGTCAACGTAAAATCATATAAAGAGGCACAATATTACTCTCATATTATCCATTTGGTATCAAAAGTTTCCGGTGATCTCAATCCTACCTCAAATCCTTTTGATGTAGTAGGCGACACATTCCCTGCCGGAACACTATCAGGCGCCCCCAAGCATAAAGCACTTACGCTGATCGACCGTTATGAGGGCTTGCCGCGTTCTTTCTACTCTGGAGCGATAGGCTACATGGGCTTTAATGGTGATTTTAATCACGCCATCATGATTCGCTCTTTTCTAAGCAAGTATAATGTGCTGCACTATCAAGCTGGGGCGGGGATTGTTCTGGACTCCGATGCTGAAAAGGAGTTACAGGAGGTTAATAATAAAATTGCAGCTTTACGCCGCGCATTAGAAATTGCAGAAACGTTATGATACGACCACTACCATACTGCACGACACTTTCGCATGTCAAAGCATCGATTGATACTATCGATAATCGGATTTTGGAGCTGGAGGCGCTCCGAAAATTATACAAAGACAAAGAAATAGAGTTTGAACAGGAAGAAGAAATAGAATGACACATAACAACATATTAGTAATCGACAATTACGATTCATTCACGTATAACCTCGTACATTTATTGCAGGAACTAGGGCAAGCATACACCGTATGGCGAAATGACAAATTCAAGCTGGAAGATGTCGAGCCGTTTGATAGGATTTTGCTGTCGCCCGGCCCAGGAATACCAGAGGAAGCGGGGCTTTTAATGGATGTTATCCGTCGATACGCTCCGTCCAAAAGCATTCTAGGCATCTGCTTGGGGCAACAGGCGATTGCGGAAGTATTCGGTGGTACACTCTACAATATGCCCAAGCCTTTACATGGCGTTGCGACCGACATTGTTATCACTGATGAAACGGAAAAACTCTTTCATGACTTCCCTAAGGATTCCAGGATTGGACGTTACCACTCGTGGGCGGTATCCAAAGATAGTTTGCCGGCATCCCTTCATGTAACAGCGGTAGATTCTGAAGGAGTAATCATGGCTTTGCGCCATGCGGAATACGATGTACGTAGTGTACAATTTCACCCTGAGTCGGTGTTAACAACGAATGGCAAAAAATTGATTGAAAATTGGTTACTTTAATTTACACTTTTGACCGCAAAAGTGTAGCAAAACTCGTCGCTTAAAACCTTTGGCATTAGGGATAGTGCTATAACTGTACTTCTACTGTTGCCAAAGCTTTTGATGCGACACTTAGTGTTAAGGAGGGGATAGGGCAAATATGTATAATGGGTAAAGAAATGACTTATGACAATACTAGATAAAATAATCGAACGAAAAAAAGTAGAGGTAGCGGAAGCTAAACAACAGGTTCCCCTAGAAGAACTGGAGAAATACCCGTTTTTTAGCAGAGCTTGTTATTCGTTAAAAGAATCGGTGCTAGATCCGGAACGCACTGGCATTATTGCAGAATTCAAACGGGCGTCTCCATCACGGGGGCTCATCAATGGTACGTCAAGCGTTGCAGAGGTTGTGAAAGGATACCAAGATGCGGGTGCTTCGGCGGTGTCGGTACTGACGGACTCGGATTTTTTTAAGGGAGCTCTTGCGGATCTAAGTGCTGCGCGGGAGGTCTTAACCATCCCTTTGCTGCGTAAAGAGTTTATCGTAGACACCTATCAGATAGCTGAAGCAAAAGCGTACGGCGCTGATATCATTCTCCTAATCGCAGCATGCTTAGATAGCAACGAAATAAAAGCGTACGCAGATTATGCTAAATCGTTAGGATTAAATGTGCTCCTAGAAGTCCATAATGAGGAAGAACTCCAACGTAGCATCTTTGACAGTATAGATGCTATAGGCGTCAACAACCGTAACCTTAAAGATTTTGTTGTAGACCTGAATCACTCCTATGACTTGGTAAACACTATTCCCAACCGCTTAATCAAGGTTTCGGAGAGTGGCATCTCAGATCCCAAGACGATAAATGAATTAAAACAAGCTGGTTTTCAAGGTTTTTTGATTGGAGAAAACTTCATGAAAACGGGAGATCCTACGAAAGCAATAAAGGAATTTGTGAAGGAATTATAGAGGCGCAGTACATTGCGCCTCTCTATAGCCTCATTTTCGCTCGCGTTTACGTATCGCTCTATCTGCACGTTTCCGGGCAGTTTTAATTTTGTAATCGAGCCATTTACCCTTGAACACTTTACGCATAGTATCATCAAAATAACGCGTGACAAATAGATTTCGAGCCCCTTTTATCTTTTCGCTAATTGAATTTGCCAGTGCCCGCACCGAAATGGAGTAGCCTTCGGTGTCATATTGTATATAATGCCACCATCCTGCTGGCATATACAATGTATCCCCAGGATTAATAACCGCTTCATAACCATCTAATAACTTTAAGGCAGGATACTCATCATAGCTGCTTGTTTTTAAGTTGGCAATACTATGAAAGTTATAGGGCAGCTTATACATCAGGTCGGACTGGTTGTTTGGAAAAAGCCATATCCGTTTAGTGCCTTGAAACTGCGAAATGAATACGTGCGACATGTCGATATCAAAGTGATTACGGGTCGCTGAACCTTCGCCACCGAAAAACATATAAGGAAGCCATTGCAAGACCTTGCCATCAGTCACGTCATTGTAGATGACATCGTTTTTTAACTCGGGTCTAATCTTTATCAAATTGAAAAGGAACAGACGAAGTTCTGTAGGTTCCGTACTTATTTTATCAAGATATTCTGCAAAACTCATCCTTCCCACCGGGGGGCTAGCGGCATGGTTTTGCGATTCTTCCTCACGTCCGTATATATCGATCTGTTCGCTCCCTGCTATTTCCTTGAAATAGTCATAGCTCCATTTTTGCCAGCAAGGACTCTCTTTGCTGATAAAATCTTTGATGATAACCGGCTGCCCTTTGTTGAGGTAATCCCGAACAAAGTCATTTGGAGAAATCCCTGAAATACTATTTACTGGTTTTAGTTTCACAAGTTCTAACGCTTAACAACTATTTACAAACTTACGAAAATATTCGGCAACAGTCCCCTCTATTTATTTACTTGTTTAATGTATTGTTCAACTGCCATGGTCATGCTTGGTGCTTCTGGCGTAGGAGCTGGTATATCTAAGGTTAAACTATGGTTGAGCAACTCTTGTTGGGTCGTAGCACCAAATGCGGCAATCCGCGTGTTATTCTGCTTATAGTCCGGGAAATTTTCGAACAGCGACTGCACGCTTGAAGGACTGAAGAAAACGATAATATCATAAAATACGTTTTCCAAGTCTTTGATGTCGCTGATAACGGTGCGGAACAAAACTGCTGGCGTAAAATCGTATCCGTTATCTTGTAGCCATTTTTGTGTTTCTTCGTTAGCCACGTCCGAACATGGAAAAAGAAATCTTTCTTTACTATGCTTTTTTAAAACCTCTTCTAGGTCTTTGGCGGTTTGCTTACCAAAGAAAATTTTACGTTTACGGTATTGGATATACTTTTGCAAATAAAGAGCGATAGCTTCTGAGATACAGAAATATTTCATGTCTGCTGGCACCTCATATCTCATTTCCTCACATACGCGAAAGAAGTGGTCGACCGCGTTCTTGCTGGTAAAGATAACAGCGGTAAAATCCGCAAAATTAATTTTTTCCTTACGCACGTCTTTAGCCGGAACACCTTCGACATGGATAAACCCTCTAAAATCCAATTTTAAATTATATTTTTCTGCTAAGGCAAAATAAGGGGATTTATCATTTTCAGGTTTGGGTAAGGTAACTAGGATACTTTTTACCTTCTTGGCTCTTGCTTCATCTACTTGCATATTCAATTTTTTTAATTGCTCAATGTTCTAACCAATATCAAAATCGGCGCTACTTCAAGTGCGCAAAGATACAGAATTAAATAAAAAATTGAAAACTTTAGATTTCCGAACAAGCGGAACGCCGCCCGTAAAAACCTATATATAAACAAGATAGATACTAATATACTGAACAAAATTAACAGTATCTTAAAATATGTCGTGGGAACAAGCGCCACCGCAAGAAGGAAAGGCATCAAAAAAAGCATGCTATTGAAGTAAACCAGGTAAAGTACGGTCACATATTCCCGCACCAAGCGACCTATTTCAAACACAAACGAAATAAACCTAATTAACAATATCTTAATAATGAACAATATTGCAACAAGAAAAGCCGTTTGCACATAGTTTTCGAAGTTGAGAACGTTAAAACGCACAAAAGACGATTCCATGAGCACGATGAAGAGGCCTAACGCGAGACTAAAAATGAAATACAGAAATATATACGGCCAGGATGTGAGCATATTATCTTCTTTACTCATCTGCAACAAGGACCGCTCGTCGTAATAGGCTTGCACGATCATTGTAAAGTCGCCCGGAAAAGCTAAGCGTACGAGTGCAATCGCTAAGAACAACATGAAAACGACCAGCAACACCCACACGGGCCGTTCGCTTTTTCTCTCTCCTTGTCCGTACGGTATGCTTTCTGTTGGTTCCGCCATCGATTTCATATAATCCAGAGAGGTGACTGGATCTATACTGCGCTGCCTTATTTCAATCGAAAGTTGTTCGAGGAGTTTGTTAGGACGATCCTCCGCCGGCAGTATATAATTGAACGTATCTATTTCCGTTCTTTCCACGCTGTTCCCCCCCGCTGTGCTGATTATCAAACACAGTAGGCTACTCAAAAAGATACGCTTCAATAGATACATCCGAAAATTTTATTACTTTGGCGTAAAGTTAGCATAATATCACTAAGCTAAAAAAAAGAAAAACATGATGCCATCAGCTGTTGAACGCTGCCCTTGGTGCGGTGACGATGATTTATACGTAAAATACCATGATGAAGAATGGGGCAAAGAAGTATCTTCTGACACTGTTCTTTTTGAATTTCTCGTGCTTGAATCAGCACAAGCCGGCTTAAGCTGGATTACGATCTTACGACGGCGAGAAGGGTACCGTAAAGCTTTTGCAGCGTTCGACTATAAACAAGTCGCACAATTTAATGAGCACAAAATTGAAGAACTCGTGCAGGACGAGCGCATCATCCGCCATCGTGGTAAAATTGCATCAACCGTGAGAAATGCACAAATATTTATACAAATACAGCAGGAATTCGGCTCATTCTACAATTATCTCTACAGTTTTATGCCACAGGGAAAACGCATCGTCAACTCGCTGAAAGACTTAAAATCCGCTCCAACACACAGCAAGGAATCGGATGCCATATCCAAGGATCTTAAAAAACGCGGAATGAAATTTTTCGGTACTACGATATGTTATGCTTTTATGCAGGCCGTGGGGATGGTTGATGATCATCTGGACAGTTGTTCTTTTAAGAATTAACTTTTTTCTGTTCTTTTTTCCCGCAAAAAAGAACCAAAAAGCTCGCCACTTAAAAATTTTGATGGGTTGGATAGTGCATATACCATATTTCTACATATTTCAAAATTTTTGATGTGGCATTAGAGGTTAAGGAGGAGATTGTGCAATGCGTAAATAAAAACAATCAATAACGCTTGGCGGTTATACGGATAAAATGGCCTTATATTGTTTTGCGGTTATTTTTCTGAAGATTATTCCGTTAAAAACAAAATAATGTTTGAGCGAAGCGAGTTTTATTTTGTTTAGGAATAAACAAGGGAAAATAGCAAAACCATATTCAGCCTTGATTTTTTTGCTTCGTTTTTTCATCAAGGAAAAAATGAAGAAGAAGAAATTCTGTAACTTTGCAAAAATTTATTAAATGGCTGTTAAGATTGGTGAGCATATTGATTTAGGCAAATTCCCGTTACTGCTGGCCCCGATGGAGGATGTCAGTGACCCACCGTTCCGTTATGTGTGTAAGCAAAACGGGGTGGATATGATGTATACAGAGTTTATTTCTTCGGAGGGATTAATTCGCGACGCTGCCAAATCGAAACAGAAGCTTGATATCTTCGAATACGAACGGCCTATCGGCATACAAATATTCGGTTCTGACATCGAAAGTATGCGTCAATCTGCCGAAATATGCACCTTAGCACACCCCGATCTAATTGACATCAATTATGGTTGTCCCGTAAAGAACGTCGCGTGTCGTGGAGCAGGTGCTAGTTTATTACAGGATATCGATAAAATGGTTGCCATGACTAAGGCTGTCGTTGACGCCACTCCTCTTCCGGTAACGGTGAAAACCCGCCTTGGCTGGGATGATAACACTAAGAACGTATATGAGGTGGCAGAACGCCTGCAGGATGTGGGTATCAAGGCATTGTCTATTCACGGGCGCACAAGAGCGCAAATGTACAAAGGACAAGCTGACTGGAGCATGATAAGGGATATAAAACGTAATCCGCGTATTCAGATTCCTATTTTTGGGAATGGCGACGTCGACTCGGTAGAAAAGGCGGCCGCTTGGCGTATGGAATATGAGGTCGATGGGATTATGATCGGTCGTGCATCCATCGGATATCCTTGGATATTTCGGGAAATCAAACATTTCTTTGAAACAGGAGAACGATTGGAAGGTCCGACGATCGATGAGCGTGTTGAGGTATGCAAAACCCATTTGATCAAATCTATCGAGTGGAAAGGCGATAAAACCGGTGTTTTCGAAATGCGCCGCCATTACGCCAACTATTTTAAGGGAATACCGAATTTTAAGGAATATCGAACAAAGCTGGTAGGACTAGGTGACCCTAGCGAAATTCTGGAGGTATTGGAAGAGATAAAGGAAAAGTTTGGGGAAGATATCGTCCATTTTCCAGTTAACGATTTCTGAAATATTATCCTACCTTATTTCAAGTTACTTTTCCGTTGTGCCAGCAGCTGTTGTATATTTTTCCTTTCCGAAAAGATGATGATTGCACAGAACAGCAACAGCAAACCATTGCCAATCCAGAAGTTGCTATCAAAAATAAAGAAACTAGCAAGCGAGACGCCTAAACCGCTTACAAGATAAAGAACTATTTTGAGGAAATGATAGGGTACCGGATAGTATTTCTGCCCCCAGTAGAGCGACAGTCCGATCATCAACAAATAGGCTATAGTCGTGGTTACAACTGCTCCCGGATAGGAATATAGGGGAATTAAAACAACATTCAACACAATCGTTACTAACGCCCCTATTACTGATATATAGACCGCAAACCGCGTTTGGTCAGTCAGCTTGTACCATACAGACAAATTCATATAGGCTCCCAACAGTACGAAATTAAAAAGTATAAACGGCACCACCTTCAGTCCCTGCCAATAAACGTCCGGTTGCAGTTCATTTCCTTTAATAAAATATTTGAGCCAATCTAAGTTTACGGTGATACCCAACATGACCAAGACCATCAGTATCACAAAGTACTCCATAATCTTAGCATAGGTCCGCGGAGCATTTTCATTTTTTGCATGAGAAAAAAAGAATGGTTCTGCACCTAGCCGGAAGGCAGTGACGAATAAACTCAGAAAAACGGCAAGTTTGGTTACAGCCGCATAGATCCCTAATTCTGTTTTTCCGTATTCGCCTGGCAATAATTTAGGAAAGAACATCTTATCGAGATTTTCGTTAATAATGAATGAAATATTGGCAATTAATATCGGGAAGCTATAAGCTAACATACTCCTCATTAGCGGTTTGTCGATACGCAACCGTAACGTCAGCATTTCCGGCACTAAGAGAAACAGTGTGAGCACACTCGCCAACAAATTGGAAAGAAAAACATACCCAAGCCAACCTTCCTGAAACCAGCCTGACGCGAAATCAGCCCAAAAACCTGATACCGCTATCCATTTAGGCAAAAAAACGATGAAAAACAGGTTGGCAAACAGGGTAATAAAAATATTGATAAACTTAATATAGCTGTAGCGAATTGGTCTTCCCTGCGCCCGCAGCTTAGCAAAGGGTATGACCGCCAGTGCATCTGCCACCAGAATGAACACGAAATACTTGATAAACTTGACATATTCCGAAGCATTGCCTTCACCGTCAAGCCAAGTTGCAATAGGGTTTATAAAGATAAACACAGACACCAATAATAACAAAGAAGTAATCAATGTGACGGCAAAACTATTATTGAAAACTCTTTCCTTGTCTTTAGCGTCAACCTTCTGCAAAAAGCGGAAATAGGTTGTTTCCATCCCGAACGCCAAAACGGCATTCCACATCGACACCCAATTATAGAGGTAAGAATAAACACCATATACCGCCGCATCTTTGAAGTTCTGCAGATATATAGGCGTCATCAAAAAACTGATCATCCGGGAAACAATGGTTGTAAAACCATATATCACCGTATCACTCACAAATTTTTTGATGGAAGACACAAGCGGTTATCTTTTCTTTTTTACGACCTCAAAATTCTTAAAACCTTGTACCATACCTTCAGCAGAACTGACTTCTTCGACTGCGGCACGATCGGGTCCTTCATGGCAAAACGCTAGCAAAGCCTCGAGTGCAAAAGAATCGCCTTCAGCCTCTATATAAACCGAACCGTCGGGCTGATTCATAACGAATCCTTTTACGCCAAGCTGATCTGCGACAGCCTTACACGTTGCACGATAATAAACGCCTTGTACCTTGCCTGTAACCGTAATATTCAGATGTTTCATTATTACAACCAAAGGTACACAAGAAAACGCAAAGAAACTAAGCTATTCTTTTCAACGTGACCCGTTCCGTCAGACGCAAGTTATTCATCCCCTCTAACAGTACTAAACCGGGTGTTTTACCAACCTCGATGGATCCTAGCTGATCTGCAAGTCCCAATACCGTCGCACCATTAATCGTTGCCCATGGCAAGATCTGTAAAAAATCAAGTTGGCTAAAGTGCGAAGACAGCACTTTTAATTCCCCCAGAATATCAAGGGTATCATTAGATGCTAAACTGTCCGTGCCTACTACCATTCGGTTTTGGTTCGGAACAAAACCGAGTATTTTAGGTAACTTACCTTCGATGTAGAGATTTGATTTCGGACAAACACAAAAGTAAACATCTCTGCCCAATCGTTCGATAAAATCAATATCCTTTAAAGACATATAGGTATTGTGAATCAACATCAGGGGGTTGTTCTTTGGTAAGTGCGCAAGATAAGATTGGATAGAATTCCTTGCTTGCGCTTTGAACGAGTCCGCATTCAATCCCATTTCTTTGTAAAAATCCAGAAACTCGCCTTGTTTATAGCGATAGAGTCTATTCTCTTCGTCGCTTTCCTGATTATGGACACTTAGGATGTTATCCTCGCTCACCAGTTTACGAAATGCTTTAAACAGCTCCTTAGAACACGAGTACGGGGCGTGCGGCGTAATAGAAGCGTGATTAGCATTAAAATAGAATTCGATATCACGCGCCTTATCCACACGGACTTGTATATCTTCTTTTGTCATCGCCATCACCTCTACAAAGGTGTGGTATGTTATGCTACTGTTAGTTTTTGTCTTTGCCGACAACGCCGTATTGACATGATCGCCCACGGCTTGGATACCGTTATTGTACATCGTCTGATCAGCGGCTTCGATTTGCGCTAAGATATCTTTTTCATTTGCGGACCGTTGTTTCATTACGTTCGCTAAAAAACGCGGTAGCCCAGTTCCCTTTTTTGTTTTACCAAGCATGTGAGACAATTCAATGTGGCAATGGGCATTGACAAAGCCCGGTATCAAGACCCCGTCATAGAATTCCTTTTTCACACTCGATACGGCAGGATCTGTGTCTTTATAGACTCCTTTAATCACGCCAGTTTTATCAATCGCAACGACCCCTTTTCGCATGAGATCTCCCTTAACAGGAATCACAATGCTTGCTGAAATATACCTCATTTAACTAATTGAACTATTTTGTTGTTCCTATTTGAATCAAAAATGACGCCATAATTTGAGAATACCAAATTAATCTTTACTTTTGCGGTTATCGAAAGGGGTGCCTTGTTGTTTGAACACAAAAACGGGCTGAGATTACACCCAGTTTCGCATAATTGCGAGACGCACCTGATCCAGATAATGCTGGCGTAGGGAGGTTTAGTTAAATAATAAAACTGTTGCTAACCCCTGGTAATAGAATGTTTGACTAGTTTAATTGTTTATTTTTATGTTAAAACATGGAATTATTACCGTATCGATGCTATTCGGCGTGTTCTTCGCTTTTGCACAAGGCAACCTGGCCGTCCGAGTTCTCGACGTCAACCAAACACCTTTGCTTGGAGCAACTGTCGTATTTCAAGGAATCACAAAAACCAGTGACAAAGACGGCGTAGCTGCGTTTACAAACGTAGAACCAGCGGTGTCCGACTTAAGTGTTCGCTACGTAGGATACGCTTCTTATCACAAACGTGTAAATCCGAATCAACAAGCGGAGCTTACGGTGGTACTGTATACAGAAACGAGAATGACCGGCGAAGTACAGGTCATGGCGACACGAGCAGGAGACAACGCTGCAACGACATATAAAAATCTTTCAAAAGAGGATATTAAGCGGGGCAATCTCGGACAGGACATTCCGTATCTACTTGACCAGACCCCGTCCGTTGTCATCGGCTCGGACGCCGGTGCGGGAGTTGGCTACACCAACATGACAATCCGCGGATCGGACAACCAGCGTATCAATGTGACCCTAAACGGTATCCCATTGAATGATGCAGAGAGTATGGGTTCTTTCTTTGTAAATCTACCGGATTTCGCATCAAGCTCAGAAAGTATCCAGATTCAACGTGGTATAGGGACTTCCACCAACGGTGCAGGGGCATTTGGCGCCTCACTTAATATCCAGTCGGATGCACTTGAGCTAAACCCATACGCCGAACTTAATAACAGCGTCGGTTCTTATAACACATGGAAAAATACGTTTAAAGTGGGTTCCGGATTAATTCAAGATAAATTTGCACTCAATGCACGATTATCACGAATTAGTTCAGATGGCTATATCGATCGCGCTTCATCTGATTTAAAATCTTTCTATATCGATGCGGGATATTATGGTGAAAAGCATCACTTGAAAGCCACCGTATTCTCCGGCAAGGAGAAAACGTATCAGGCATGGGATGGTGTACCAGAAGAAATGCTGGCGGATAACCGTCGCTATAACGGCTTTACATACGATAACCAGACCGACAATTACACCCAGACCCATCATCATCTTCACTACAATTACTTCGCGTCTGAACGGACTACGCTAAACATGGCGCTGCACTATACGCGCGGAGCTGGTTATTACGAGGAATACAAAACAGGAGAGCCATTTAGCGGGTACGGCTTAACACCTATTAATATCGGCGATTCCACGATCAACAGTACAGACCTAATCCGTCGCCGTTGGTTGGACAATCATTTTTATGGAACGGTATTCTCTATTCATCATCAAGTGAATGAAAACCACAACTTGATTTTCGGCGGAGGCGCCAACCAATATCGAGGCGATCATTATGGTGAAGTAATTTGGGCGCAATATGCTTCGGACAGTCGATTAGGCGACAAGTACTATTTCAACGACGCAGAGAAAAATGATGTCAATGTATATGGTAAATGGAACGCTACCTTTGGTGCGATGCGCTTTTATACGGATTTGCAATACCGTTTGGTCGATTACACTTTTGAGGGATATAACCACAATCTGGAACTGGCAGATGTGAATATAAAGCACCATTTCTTCAATCCAAAAATAGGGGCGACTTACTTATTGTCGCCAACGGCGAATGTTTACGCTTCGTATGCATTCGGCAATAAAGAGCCGGTTCGTGACGACTATGTGGAATCCTCTCCCAATGCGCGGCCAGAAGCTGAAAGAATGCATAACATTGAAATGGGATACCGATTGAGAAGGGAATCATTGAATATCGGTGGAAACTTGTATGGTATGTTCTATAAAAATCAACTCATCAAGACAGGTGAAATCAATGACGTCGGCGGTTCAATACGCGAAAACGTACCCAATAGTTACCGCCTCGGCTTGGAACTGGATGCCGCTTGGCAGCTATCGGAACAGTTCCGATGGAAGGCCACGGCGGGGTTGAGCCAAAATAAGATCAAGAACTATACGGAGTACCTTACCGTAATGGACGAAGACTGGAATGAATTGAATGAGCCGCAGGTAGAACAACATTACCGGTCAACGACGATTTCGTTCTCGCCATCGGCTATTTTGTCCAATGAGTTTTCCTATTCACCCGTGCGCCCGCTAGAATTTAGTGTGGCCAGCAAGTATGTATCAAGACAATACCTCGACAACACACAGTCGACAGACCGTAGCGTGGATCCATTCTTTGTAAATAATCTGCGTATACGCTATAATTTTTCGTTGTTGGGGATGAACGATATAGATGCTAATTTAGCCATTAACAATATCTTCAATGAAAAGTACGAGTCGCACGGTTATACATATGGGGGGATCACGCCTGATGGAACGCGTCTTTATGGCAATGCCTATTTTCCGCAAGCAGAAACAAATTTCCTATTCGGTTTGAATATCCGATTTTAAAAAGTAGTCGCAAAAGTTTTTGCCGCTACTTTTTTATTTCTATTTTGCACCATGCGAGCAGTTATACAACGGGTTACCCAAGCATCGTGTACCGTAGATGGCGTATCTACAGGAGAAATTAAACAAGGCTTGTTGGTATTACTAGGAATAGAAGATGATGATACCGATCGCGAAGCGGAATGGGTGGCTCACAAATTGGTCAATCTTCGTATATTTTCTGACGAGGCTGGCTTAATGAATAAGTCTGTTCAAGACATAGCCGGCAACATTCTCCTTATATCCCAATTTACATTAATTGCACAGACCAGAAAAGGCAATAGACCCTCTTTTATCCGTGCAGCAAAACCCAACAGAGCGCAACCGTTATACCAGGCCATGGGCGATCGCTTATCCGTGCTGCTGAGCAAGCAGGTACAGATGGGCGTCTTTGGAGCGGACATGAAGATCGATTTGCGTAACGATGGTCCGGTCACGATCATCTTGGATACGAAAGAGTGATGAGTACTAAACACGAACATCTTAAATACTATTTCTAATGACAATCAAAGAAGCACAAGACGTTGTAGATAAATGGATTAATAACACCGGTATCCGTTATTTTAATGAGTTAACAAATACCGCGATGCTTATGGAAGAGGTAGGTGAGGTAGCCCGGATTATGGCTCGACAGTATGGAGAGCAGTCGTTTAAGAAATCCGACGAGGACATTAATCTAGCAGATGAAATGGCAGATGTACTATTTGTACTTATCTGTCTCGCTAATCAGACGGGTATAGACCTTACTGATGCCTTGCAGAAGAACCTGGAAAAGAAATCCATTCGCGACGCAGATAGGCACAAGAATAACGAGAAGCTATTGTAGAGTTATTTCTATCTCGGCAAAAACCGGCAAATGGTCAGAAGCATAGGTTTCGGAAATTATTTTATAGGTCTTCCAATTGAATTCCGTCTGTTTCCCGACCATGATATAATCAATCTCGTTCTTTGCTCCGACATTTGGATGTGTCGGGCCATTGGTTGATATATTACGGACAAATTGTTCTTCCAAAATCTTAATGGTTTGGTCGTTAGGCATCGCGTTAAAATCCCCCACGAGAATTAAAGGAGTTTCTATTCTTGCACCTAATTCTTTTATGTAGTTTGCTTGTGCAACTTTATTTTTTGCTTTTAAATCCAGATGAGTATTGGCAAAAGACAGTACCTTACCATCGGGTAACTCCACATCGACAATAGCGAGCGATCTATTTTCACTTTTCTCGACCATTGGCAAATCATAACGCCTATTACCAATAATTTTGTGCTTCGTGAGGATTAGCGTTCCGTATTCACCCTCTTCTAAATCGATTCCCTTAGAGAAAAAATAGTGCATTCCTGTCAAATCTGCCAACTCTTTCGCTTGATCGACCATCTGGGAGCGGGATAAGCGAACATCTACCTCTTGTATACCGACCAAATCGGCGTTAGCAGCCTTAATAACCTCCGCTATGTGAGGCAAATCAATCGTATTCGGATGTCCCGGGGGGTTACCATGATGTATGTTATAGGATAATATACGAACTGATTGTGCATGAAGCAAGGCGAAACAAACACAAAGTATAATGGTCGAAATGAATGATTTCATGGCGTCTAAGTTAGGCAAAAAAAATTATCTATATTTACATACGATAAACAGTTTCATCTCCATGAAGTTATTTTCTAGCATCCTCGCCATTTTATTTTTAGTAGGTTCTTATACTAAAGCACAAGACGATACAAAACGAATTACTGGAACAGAATTTAATCATGCAGCGATAGTCACAGCCCACCCCCTTGCCTCACAGGTTGGCGTAGATATACTCAAAAAAGGAGGTAACGCAATTGACGCTGCTATTGCAGTGCAATTTGCCCTCGCCGTGGTGTATCCCAATGCAGGTAATATCGGTGGGGGCGGCTTCATGGTATATCGGGATAAAGATGGATTCGTAACATCTTTAGATTTCCGTGAAAAAGCACCGGCGAGCGCACATCGTGACATGTATTTGGACGAAAAAGGGAATCCCATTACGGATCTCAGTCTTTATGGCCAACTCGCTGCGGGCGTCCCTGGTTCAGTGGCGGGTATGGACGAGGCACATAAAAAATTTGGCAGCATGCCGTGGAAAGAGCTCATTAATCCGGCTATCGATTTTGCTGAAAAAGGTTTCCCCATTACCGCCAGACAAGCAAAAGAGTTTAACAATTACCTAAAGCGATTTAAGAAGTTTAATCCCAATGGCGCTGCAATTATTCGTAACAAAGACTGGAAGCCCGGAAATTTATTTGTACAGAAACAACTTGCCGGTACACTAAAGCGGATTGCCAATCAGGGACGGGATGGCTTCTACAAAGGAGCAACAGCTGATTTCATTGTCGCCGAAATGAAACGTGGTAACGGCATTATCACGCACGCAGATTTAGCGGACTATCACGCGGTTTGGCGAGAACCAATTGTCGGAACTTACAAAGATTATAAGATCATTTCCATGCCGCCCCCTTCCAGTGGCGGCATCGCGTTACTAGCCTTATTGCAATCTGTAGAGCAATATCCTTTACAGGATTGGGGGTTCCAGTCCGATAGTACAGTAAGAGCTATGGTAGAGGCTGAACGGTATGTTTATGCTGATAGAGCGTCCTATTTAGGTGATCCCGACTTCTACAATGTGCCGGTAAAACATCTAACAAACAAAAAATTTAACCGAGATCGCATGGCAAAGGTTAATTTAGCAAAAGCAACGCCTAGCACCGAGGTAAATGCTTCTTCGTTTCCCGGCTACGAACCGGAGGAGACCACACACTTCAGTATTGTTGATGCGGAAGGAAATGCTGTTTCATTAACCACCACGATTAATGGTTCTTATGGCTCCTATGTATGGGTAGATGGTGCAGGCTTTCTATTAAATAACGAAATGGATGACTTTTCTGTAAAACCGGGAACCCCCAATTTATATGGTTTACTAGGAGGTAAAGCGAACGCGATTGCACCACAAAAAAGGATGCTCAGTGCGATGACACCGACCATCATAGAACAAGGTGGACATTTAAAGATGGTTATTGGTACGCCTGGCGGTTCGACGATCATTACATCGGTATTTCAGGGTATTCTTAATGTTTTAGAATTTGGCATGAGCGCACAAGAATCTGTCAGTAAGCCCCGTTTTCATCACCAATGGAAACCCGACCGCATTGATGTAGAGGAAAAAGCTATAGCCGATCCTATCCGTAAAAGTCTGGAAGGCGACGGTTATATTCTTCATCCAAGAAACACAATAGGCCGTATGAAGAACATTGTGGTACTACCTAACGGAAAATTGCAAACGGGTGCAGACCCACGTGGTGACGATTTTGCCGAGGGATATTGATAGTTATCTCTATTCCAAATATCTTGCGTCAATTTGCTTATTCGCTTTTGCACCGAGCTGTTTTAGATTTTCTACTTTTTTTATTACATTTCCAGTACCCGATGACAACTTTCGCATTGCTTCTTGATGTTTTTCGGATGCACGCTGCAGATGGGTCTCTAATTGTTGCATATCGCTTAGAAAGCCTACAAACTTATCGTATAGTAAGCCGGCTTCTTTTGCAATTTCCAGTACATTACGATTTTGGCGTTCCTGCACCCACACACTTGCAATCGTTCGCAATGTTGCCAACAGTGTGGACGGACCCACAATAACGACGCGCCTATCCCAAGCAGTGGAAAACAGATCCGGCTTTTCCCTAATAGCAACACTCAAAGCAGACTCTATCGGCATGAACAACAAGACAAAGTCCGGAGAATGAATACCATAAAGATCATGGTAATTCTTTGCTGATAGCTGCCGAATATGCGATTCAATGGACTGTACATGTTGCCGTAAGTATTGAACCTGCGCTACCTCATCCTCTTCATTCACCCAACGCTCATAGGCCGTCAACGATACTTTAGAATCAATAACCAGGTGTTTATCATCCGGCAGTAAGATAATAGCGTCCGGAATTTTCCGGCTATTATTTTCATCAAAAACAGCTTGCAGTCTGTATTCCTGGTCTTTTACCAAACCCGAACGTTCCAATACGCGTTCCAAAATAATTTCGCCCCAATTCCCTTGTTTTTTACTATCGCCTTTCAGCGCCCTGGTCAGATTATTTGCTTCATTTTTAATCAGCATACTCTGTTGCATCAGCTGCTCCACTACCCCTTTCAGCACATTTCGCTCCGCAGCTTCTTGCTGGTAAGTACGTTCTACTTTCTCCTCAAACGTCTTGATTTTTTCTTTTAACGGTGTGAGTATTTGATCTAGCTGTTGTTGGTTGACGGTTGTAAATTTTTGCGTCTTTTCTTCGAGAATCGCGTTTGCCATTTGTTGAAATTCCAGGTGAAATTGCTTGCGCAATTGTTGCATCTCTTCCTGTTGCGCCTGGTATTTCTCCTGTTGAGCCTGTAGATACGCATTGGTGCTTTCGAGGGTTCGTTCCACGGCTGCTCGTTCACGTCGCTCTCTTTCAAGCGCTTGCTCTACAAGCTCTTTTCCTTGAACCAGTAAGCGTTCGCGCTCTTGTACTTTAGTCAATTCAATCACGGCAGATGACTTCTCCTGTTCAACTTGCTGCAGCATACTTCTTGGTATTTTTTTTGCATGCAACCAAAGTAGCCCAATAGTGATACCGAACAAGACGACAATGATAAGAAGTAATAATACATCCATGATCCTCCTTTATTGCAATTTTTGGTGCGTTCTCCACCATAGGTCTGGCATATCGCCACTTACTGCTTGCTGATAATCTTCGTAACGACACGGCACCCAATAATATCGCTCGTTTACCGATCTCGATCCAAAATAAGGCACTTGCATCCACCAACGGTCGGATTTCTTGCTCTTAACAAAAACTAATTCGTAGTCATCATTTTCGAGCGTCGTACGATAAATTACATAAGCCGATTTCGGTATAACTGGGGTATCATTTTTACGACTGTAAAATCCGTCAACAAAACACCATATCATCTGGGCGACCAAACTACCTGTATGCCCCATGGGATCGAAGGTCGGATTATATTCATAAAATCCAATTGACGAACACTTATCCGACATTCCAGCATAACGTGCCAATTGGCAAGCTTCGTCTCCATATAACCCATTCGGATTTGCGTTAGCGTTGCCCGGTGCTTCCGAAGCACGTATTGCTCCGATATCAAAACTGACCATATCCGCAGCCCGAATCAATGGCTCCGCTTGATCGAGCTTACCGGCCATCATCCCTATACGCATGGTACTAAAAAATAGTTTGTCGTACATATTGATAGATTCCTTACTTACTAAATACGTTTGGTACGCCAAGTTACTTAAGTTGAAAAGGTAATCTGGTTGATGCAATATAATATGATTGAGGTAGGTATTGGAATTTAACGGGGGGCTTTCCACCTGATCTTGGTCCAGGTCAAATCGAGCGTCAATAATCGCTATTTCCACGCGTTGTTCTAGCCCCTCGTAACCGGTATATTGTGCATAGGTCAGGTCCTGCCCTCCGCCCATGATGACCGGTAAAATATCCTGCTTCACCAATTCTTCTACGACGGTTCTCAACGCGATGTAAGTATCCTGTACCGTTGCACCGGCTTGAATATTTCCTAAATCGGCGATACGCATATCATAGTCGCCTTGATAGAGATTATAGAAATGCTTTCGTACGGCATCTGGCGATTTCTTCACGCCGCGGTTGTTAACAGATGCCCGTTCCTCCTCTACTCCCACTAGAGCTATATGTGGCTTTCGTTCTGCGTGTTCTAAATCGGGGAAAGAAGTTTCATAAGCCTGTATAATTTTCCCGAATTGCGAGTTATAAAAATCGTCGCCAGAACAAAAGTCCCGTGTAATGATAGGTGTAAAAAAATCAGCTAAAGACATGTTAACAAAGTAAAAGGTACCCCGAAGGGCTCATTGACATCTCAAAAGTAAACAAAACATCAATAAAGTAAGAAGTGAAAAGTGAAAGTTTACACAAATGATGAAAAGAATTCAAATACCCGTTTCTTATACTTGCAAACCCAATATCAATAGGTTATCTTTGGGCGAAACAATTTCAACGACAATTCAGGATAGGTGATATTAGTAACAGGAGGAACAGGTTTTTTGGGATCCACATTGATTAAGTTTTTAATCGATGAAGGAAATGCCGTTCTAGCGATCAAGCGTGAACAGTCGGAAGTCCCCGAAATATTGCGTTCTTCTTCCTTAGTGGAATGGTTGCATGCTGATATCACGAACTATTTTGCTTTGGCGGATGCTTTTGACGGTGTAACTCAGGTATACCATTGTGCTGCTAAAATATCCTATCAAAAAGCGGATTGGGCAGATATGTTACACACCAATATCGAAGGCACCAAACACATCGTCAATCTTTGTCTAGAACACGGCGCTCGATTAGTGCACGTAAGTTCTATCGCCGCTTTAGGCTCTCCGAAAATAGGTGAATTGATTTCTGAGCAGAGCAAATGGGATGATGGTGCGGACCATTCCAAATATGCGCTCTCTAAATATGAGAGTGAAATGGAAGTATGGCGCGGCATCATGGAGGGAATGGACGCCGTTATCGTCAATCCTTCCGTTATTATGGGCGTAGGTTCTGGCAAAAAAGGTTCCGGAGCGATCTTTAATTTGATTCAAAAAGGAATTAAAGTATATCCTCCAGGAACAGTGGGCATTGTGGACGTGGAAGATGTCGCCAAAATAATGATCCTATTGATGAACAACCGCCTTATCAGAAGCGAGCGCTTTGTACTCAATAGCGAGAACCTCACGAATAAAAATTTGTTGGAACGCGTAGCTAACGTTTTAGGTAAACCGGCTCCAACTATCAAGGCCAGACCTTTTATGCTTAGCATTGCTTGGAGGGCGGCCAAGATTATCGCCTTATTTAAAGGAGGACGGCCGGCGTTGACACGTGAAACTGCGAAAGCTTCGGCTTCTCTTTTAGCTTATTCGAATAAGAAGGTGACCGACACTACAGGATACAGTTTTAAGCCGGTTGATTTAACTTTGAAAGAAATGAGTAGGGATTTTAACAACACACTCCAATGAAACCTGCATAAATCGCCATAAACGTAAGATTATAAATAATTTATGCAAGCTTCATCACCATTAAAAAGCAAATTTAATCAGATGAAAAATTATTACATCATTGATTTCGATAGCACGTTTACGCAAGTCGAAGCTTTGGATGAATTAGCAAGAATATCCTTAGAAAACCATCCCGACAGAGATAAAATCTATCAACAGATAGAGGACTATACCAATCTCGCCATGGAGGGAAAGATTTCCTTTAGAGAAAGTTTAACGGGACGTGTCCAACTTTTAAATGCCAATAAAAGCCATTTAGATAAGCTGGTAACTCAACTGAAAAAAAAGGTATCGCGATCGTTTAATCGAAATAAAGAATTTTTCAAAAAGCATAAAGACACGGCATTAATTGTTTCGGGTGGATTTAAGGAGTTTATTACGCCGGTTGTAACCCCCTACTACATTCAGAAAGAAAATATATATGCTAATACTTTCAAATTTGATAAGGATGGCAATATTATCGGTTATGACGAAAGTAATCCTCTTTCTGATGAAGGCGGGAAAGTCAAACTGCTTAATGAGCTTAAATTGGACGGCAGAATATTCGGTATCGGCGATGGTTATTCGGATTTCCAGCTAAAGGAATCCGGTCTTATCGAGAAATTTTTCGCGTTTACAGAAAATATCGCCCGCAAGAGTGTTACAGATAGAGCTGACCACATCACGCCTAGCTTCGACGAGTTCCTGTATGTAAACGATCTTCCTCGCGCCATTTCATATCCTAAAAACCGAATTTTATGCCTTATCGTGGGCGACATCCCGGATATTGCTGTGCATATCTTAAAAACAGATGGTTTCTCTGTCCGGGTAAAAGATACCTTCGAAGATAAATACACCAAAGATGTTGGTATGCTTTTATTAGCAGAAGGCACACGCGTTGATGACGAGCAGCTATCCCAAGCTGATAAATTAAAAACAATTGGATATCTTGGCGATATAAAAGGATATGTAAATAAAAAAATATGCACGGAAAAAGGGATCGTTATTTTTGATGATAAAAAACAAAAAAGACATAACGCAGAATTTATCCCACGACGCATGGCAGACTTCATTAACAATGGAGACACTTACATGAGTCGAAATTTTCCCAACCTGATACTACCCCGGCTTATCCAAGCACATCGACTTTTGCACATTCATAAAAATGTGCCCGGTGTCATGGCGCAGATAAATAACGTATATGCAGAGAACGATATCAATATTATTTCACAATTTTTGATGACAAAAGGGGAAATTGGCTATGCGGTTACCGACATTCATACAGCGTATGATCGAACTGTCTTAAAGCAATTAAAGCAAATCGACAATACCATTAAGTTTAGGATACTATATAAGTAGAGACGCAGGTTTTTGTCGCTCTTCCATCGCTTATCCGTTAAATTGTACCTTGCCTTTTGGGGTCACCACCATATCCAAAGGGACATCCGATGGATTTACGTCGTCAATCTTTTCGATAGGTTCGAAGAGCGAAATGCCTATTTTTCGACAATCCGGGCGACATTTGGTTAAAAAGCGATCGTAGAACCCCTTACCATACCCTACCCTATTACCAGCTGTGTCAACAATTAATAAGGGCACTAATACCACATCTAGTAATGTCTCGCTCACTCGTTGTCCATCAATAGGCTCCACAATCCCCCACGCGTTTTCTTTTAACACGACGTCCTCCGTTAGTAGGTAATGTTTCATGGAATAATCGCTCGGTTCGGAACGACTAACAACAATATGTATATGGGGATAATACACTCGGATATCCGTAATAAATGACCACATGTCCGGTTCATTTTGCGCCGTAATAGGCAAAAAAGTATGAATGTAATGTACCTCACCCCAGTCAAATCGCAAAAGTTCATTCAATATCGAGATATTAAATGAACCGATTTCTGCCTCCGTTAAGAGGGAACGTTGGCGTTTGTAATCTCTACGTAACTCTGCTTTTGTCATACTCGACTAACAAAAAACGGCCTTGCGCCTAAAGGGCTAACAAGACCGCATAATCAACCTAAACCTAATGCTTTATTTTACGCGCTCGATATAATCTCCCGTACGTGTATCCACTTTCACTTTATCTCCCTGATTGATAAACAAAGGCACGCGAATCTCAACGCCTGTTTCCACTGTTGCATTTTTTAACGCATTTGTGGATGTGTCGCCTTTTACAGCAGGCTCCGTATACGTTATCTCCAGCTCTACAGACGCCGGTAGGCTAGCCATAATCGGCTCATCGCTTTCAAAAGCAACCAACACGTTCATACCCTCTTTCAAAAATCGCGCCGCATCGCCAAACAATGCTTTTGGGATATTGAATTGTTCGTATGTATTGTTATCCATTACGATGAAGAAATCCGCATCATCATATAAATATTGATAATCGTTTGTTTCTACACGAGCAATCTCAACTTCCTCGTCTGTTCTAAAACGGTACTCCACCAACTTACCCGTACGCACATTACGCATCCTCGCTTGATAAAATGCACGTAAATTTCCTGGTGTTCGGTGAATATATTCCTCTACAGTAACTAGCTCTCCATTAAAACGAAGTATATTTCCTGATTTTACTTCAGATGCTTTTGACATAACAATCTATTTGGTTTTGTATAGCAAAAATACAAAATATCCGCTTCTTATAAAAACGATAATTTCTTCTCCTTAAAGGAAACTACATTTATTTGTTCGTCACAAAAAGCGTATTCTTTTTCTTGATTTGAACCTATGATTAATATACGAGTGTTTCCAATCGTGCGTTCAATCAAAGACAAATACCAATCTTCTCCTTCCGTATCCAGATTGCTCATAGGCTCGTCAAGCAGTACGATACCGCTGTCGGCACAACAGGCCAATGCGAGCTTAACCCGTTGCTTCATTCCGGAAGAGAAAAAACGAATCTCCTTATCTAAGGCTTTCTCTAAATTTAGCGTCCTAACCACTTCGTCCAGATCAAACCCCGGTAGGTAGCGTTTGAACTTGAAATGAAATATAATCAACTCCCTTAATGTAAACTCTTCAATCAACTCCATATAGGGAGCAGCTACGGTCAACTGTTGGTATATAGTTTCCGCTGAGATAGGTTGAGCATCTATACTCCCGTAGGCAATTTTCCCTTCACTTGGCGCAAGGCTCCCAGAAATCACTTTCAACAATGTTGATTTCCCCGAGCCATTTGGCCCTAGTACTGCGTATTTCTTTCCGTACGAGAAGGTATAATCAATATGGCGAAAAATCCACTCGCTGTTATACCGTCTGCCTAAATCTTGTAAAGTTATATTCAATAAGTGCGTATTTTAAAGTGTGGAAGTTCTTCCCTGATTAAAACCCTTAATTACCCCTCGATTGGAATTGCGCACAAAAGAAAGGATTTCATCACGTAACTCGGTAGGTGTAAATTCTGCTTCTACAAGGTCTAACGCTTTCGTCAGATTGCGGTGCTGGACAAATAATACCCGATAAATATCCTGAATTTCTGTAATCTCTTCGGTGCTAAACCCTCTACGACGTAGCCCGACAGAGTTAATACCCGCATACGCAATCGGTTCCCTAGCGGCTTTGATAAATGGTGGCACATCTTTTCTCACTAGCGTTCCCCCGGTCACAAATGCATGTGATCCAATTTTGCAGAATTGGTGTACAGCAACCATCCCCGCGAGAACGACGTAGTCTCCAACGGTGATGTGCCCCGCCAGTGTACTGGAGTTGGAAAAGATACAGTTATTTCCCACAAAACAGTCATGAGCAATATGACTATAGGCTTGAATAAGACAATTTTCCCCAATTACTGTTTTGTACCTATCTTTTGTACCTCGATTAATCGTTACACATTCCCGAATTGTTGTATTATCTCCAATCTCTGCAGTCGTAACCTCACCTTCAAATTTCAAATCTTGTGGTTCACCTGAAATGACTGATCCGGGGAAAATACGACAGTTCTTTCCAATACGGGCACCATTCATGATGGTCACATTGGAGCCTATCCAAGTTCCTTCCCCAATTTCTACATCCCGATGAATTGTGGAGAACGGTTCTACCACTACGTTTTGCGCTATTTTAGCTTCGGGATGTATGTATGATAACGGTTGTATCATGTTAATTACCTTTTACTTTTACAATTTGAGCCATAAGCTCAGCCTCACTCACTACTTTGTCACCGACCATGCCTACGCCCTTCATTCTGGCAATTCCCCGGCGAATAGGTTCTAGCAACTCACAACTGAAAATAATTGTATCACCGGGAGTCACCTGATTCTTAAAACGAGCATTTTCTATTTTTAGGAACAGTGTAAGCCAATTTTCTGGATCGGGAACCGTATTTAGTACTAAAATCCCACCAGTTTGCGCCATGGCCTCGATTTGCAATACCCCTGGGAATACTGGTGCTTCAGGAAAATGTCCCATAAAAATATCTTCGTTCATCGTGACATTTTTTAATCCTACCACGTGCGTTTCTGACAGCTCCAATATTTTATCGACCATCAACATAGGTTGACGATGCGGTAATATTTTCATAATTTGTACTGTGTCGTAAACCGGAGCCATATTGGGATCGTAAACTTTTAGATTCTTACGATTCTTGTCTTTCTTGATTTCTGCTTTAATTTTCTTAGCGAAAGCCGCATTTGCAGCATGTCCTGGACGGGCAGCCATGATATGTCCTTTAAGCGGACGTCCAACTAAAGCTAGATCGCCAATCATGTCCAGCAATTTATGGCGTGCGGGCTCGTTTTGATAGCGCAATTGGATATTGTTCAGAATTCCCTCACTAGCGACTTCCACTGTTTTATTAAATAGTCCAGATAATTTATCCAGCTCTTCCCTACTCACCTCTTTATCTACAATAACGATAGCATTGGATAGATCTCCTCCTTTGATTAGGTTATGGTTGACCAAGCTCTCTAGTTCGTGCAAAAAACAGAATGTTCTCGAACCAGAAATTTCATTTTTAAATTCCGTAATATTACTGATAGAAGCATGTTGACTGCCCAATACAGGTGAATTAAAGTCAATCATACATGTCAGACGATAACCATCCAACGGCATCGCGATAATTTCAACTTTTCTATCTTTCTCTACATAAACGATATTATCCTGGATTTCATAATAGTCTCTATCGGCTTCTTGATCTACCAAACCCGTTTCCACTAACTTCTCCACAAAAATCCTGGAACTACCATCCAAAATAGGAACTTCTGGACCATCTATCTCAATTAGGACGTTATCGATCTGAAGCCCCACTAGGGCTGCCATCAAGTGTTCGATGGTGCTGATCGATGCCCCATTTTGGGAAATTGTCGTGCCACGTGATGTATCGGATACATTATCTGCATCTACAGCTACGACGGGCGCTCCATCCAGATCGACTCTTTTAAATTTATACCAATGAAATTCTGGAGCAGGCTTAATGGTCATGTTTACCGCTTTGCCTGTATGTAGTCCAATTCCTGAAATGGAAATTTCAGATTGTATCGTCCTCTGTTTTACATTCATATCTAACATTCTATTTAGGAAATTTATCGAGTTTCGTTATAGAGTTCTTTAAGACGGGCTTCCAGTTCAGCAACACGTTGTTCTAGCGCAGGCAATTTGCTATAAATCACGTGCGAGCGTAAGTTACTATTATAGGGCATGGCGGGAGTGCCACCCCATTTTTTATTTTCTTGGTCTATAGATCGATTCACCCCCGATTGGGCTTGAATTTGTGATCCCGTTGCTACTTGAATATGCCCCACAACGCCTACCTGTCCCCCTAAGACGACGTGCTCTCCAATCTTCGTGCTTCCAGAGATGCCTGTTTGCGCAGCTGCCACCGTATTAGCGCCAATCTCCACGTTATGGGCTATTTGTATGAGGTTGTCTAATTTCACCCCTTTTCGAATGATTGTAGAACCAAGCGTTGCTCGATCAATTACAGTATTAGCACCAACCTCCACATGATCTTCAATGACAACATTTCCAATTTGGGGCACTTTACTATAAGTACCATCTTTTTGCGGGGCAAAACCAAATCCATCACTACCTACAATTACACCGCTATGAAGTACTACGTTGTTTCCAATTTTACTATCGTGATAAATTCTAACGCCCGGATAGACTATCGTATTGTTTCCAATGATAACACCATCTCCGATATATACTTGAGGATATATCTTCACCTGATCGCCGATGACAACGTCTCGTCCGATATAAGAAAAAGCACCGAAATATAAATCTCGTCCTATACTTGCAGATTCGTGGATGAAAGAAGGCTCTTCAATCCCACTGCGTTCGTTACGCAACTGATCATAAACACGCAAAAGTTCGGAAAAAGCAGAGTATGCGTCTTTAACCCGAATTAAGCTAATGTTAACGGGTTTAGTCAACTGCAGGTCCTCATTGATGATAACAACGGACGCGTTTGTCTCATAAAGGAAATGTTCGTATTTTGGATTTGACAGAAAAGCTAATGTTCCCTCTGCGCCCTCTTCAATCTTAGCCAACTGATTTACAAGAACATCAGGGTTTCCTTCAACGTATCCGTTCAATAATGTTGCTATTTGATTTGCAGTAAATTGCATCTTACAAATGTATACTTTTTCTTGCTATTTTTTTGAGAAATTATTCCCCTCATCCAGCGGGTGCCCTATTTCCTTTGGATAGGAAATGGCAAATTTAACCACGCGCTTTGCCAACGCTTCTATATTCGAAACATCCGAGGCCTCCGTAATATCCTGAACATGCCCCCTGTTGTTTATGATTTTAATCGTATTATGTTGTGTATCATAAGCACTGTTTTGGATCACTTGCGTATACACGAAGTAATCAACTTCGCTTTCTTCTAAATCGAAGTAAGCCTTCACTTTTTCACGTATCAAATCCACATCCGTTTGTAAAAACGGCGTATTTCTAAGTTCTGTACGCGGAAGATCTCTGTCCATCAATTTTCGACACAGCGTACTTAATATTTTGTCTTCGTCATATACCCATTCTTTCAAAGCTGACATAATATCGGTATCATCTAAACGAGTAAACCACGCTAAATGACGAGTATCCGCTAAGAAATTTTGATGGTTAATTTTATTTTTCAAGAAGTGGCCTAACGCCGTTGTGGCAAATAGGGCGTGTCCTTGCGCCGCCAGTTCTTTAGCACGATAAAGAATCTTAATAAGCATCTGTTCTGCGCTGACAACGGTTTTATGAAGATAAACCTGCCAATACATAAGGCGACGAGCAATTAAGAACTTTTCGATAGAATAAATTCCCTTCGCTTCCACAACCAGCTCGCCCTGTTCCACATTCAGCATCGTAATAATACGGTCAAAAGAAATAACGCCTTCCGACACTCCCGTAAAAAAGCTATCGCGGTTTAGATAATCCATACGATCCATATCCAATTGGCTGGACACTAATTGATGAAAAAACTTTCTAGGATAACGATCGTTGAAAATCGTAATCGCTAAGGATAGTCTCCCTTCGAACTCTTCGTTCAGTTTATCCATCAACAACGACGAAAGCATTTCATGCGAAACACCCTCAATAATCGTATGTTCTAACGAATGTGAAAAAGGGCCATGACCTATATCGTGCAGCAATATCGCAATCAACACGGCCTCTTCCTCGTCATAGCTGATAGGCACATTCTTGTTACGAAGTGTATCGATTGCCGACGACATGAGATGCATAGCGCCGACTGCGTGTTGAAAACGGGTGTGAAGCGCTCCTGGATATACCAAATGCGTCATGCTCACTTGTTTGATAAACCGCAGCCTTTGCAAGTACGGATGTTGAATAAGATCGAAAATAAAAGCCGACGGAATAGAGACAAATCCGTAGACAGGGTCGTTAATTATCTTTTTCTTATTCAACTTTACGCTATGATGTTAATTATTATCTTTAAATTTCATCCATCTATTTTCTTTTCAATGGCTGATGAGAGCTAGAACAAATTCATTTTTATATACCTATAATTATATTGCATATAAAAATGAATTTGTCTATGTTTGAGACACGAACGGACGCTTTTCAACAAATAACTACAATTGTAGTCCCAAAAGAGTTCAAAGGTAGTTCATATACGAGGACAAGCGCTTTCTACTTCTACATAGCAGTTCATCTCTCTTTCTTTTTCCTTTGGTGCTTAAGCGCCTTCGGATGTCTAAATTAAGCGCAAAGATAAGGAGAATGAAGTTAATTAATGTTAAAAATACATGATACAAAAAATACATATACTGTGGGCTGATGATGAAATTGAATTTTTAAGACCACATATCCTATTATTGGAAGAGAGAGGCTATCGGGTGAAAACCGTTAACAACGGTAATGATGCGGTGGACGCTTTTCAGAACGAGCCCTTTGATCTCGTTTTTCTAGATGAGAATATGCCTGGTAAAACGGGACTGGAAACACTTGCCATATTAAAAACCATCAACCCGACCATCCCTACAGTATTGGTAACGAAGAACGAGGAGGAACATCTGATGGAAGACGCGATTGGTTCCAAAATAGACGATTATCTAATTAAACCTGTCAATCCCAAGCAGATCCTCTTGACCATAAAAAAATTCACCGAGAATAAACGGCTGGTCAGTGAAAAGACCTCTATGGCTTATCAACAGGAATTCCGGAATCTCGGAATGACCATCAATGACGACCTAGATTATAAGCAGTGGGTAGAGGCTTATCGTAAACTTATTTACTGGGAACTTTCTTTGCAGAAGCTGGAAGATGCAGGTATGCATGAGATTCTTACGATGCAAAAATCTGAAGCCAACACTTTGTTTTCTAAGTTTATAGAAAAGAATTATTTAAATTGGATACAAAACAAGGAAGAAGGTCCGATTCAATCACATCATCTCTTTAAAACCAAAGTATTTCCTCATCTAGACAAAGAGCGACCTACTTTTTTCTTCTTAATTGATAACTTGCGGTATGATCAATGGAAAGTAATCAACGAAGTCATAACAGATTATTATCGGTTAGAGGAGGAAGATGCCTACTATAGCATCTTGCCAACAGCCACCCAGTACGCAAGAAATGCGATCTTCAGTGGCTTGACACCACTGGAAATGGAGAAAAGGTTTCCCGATTTTTGGCAAAACGATGATGATGAGGGAGGTAAAAACTTACATGAAGATAAATTCTTAGCGGATCAAATCAATCGAATCTATCGACGGGATTTAAGACATTCCTATCACAAAATAATCACATTAAGCCAAGGAAGAGACATTGTTGATTCAATGAATAACCTGATGCAATACGATTTAAACGTTTTGGTTTACAACTTTGTCGACATGCTATCGCACGCCCGAACGGATATGGCTATGATTCGGGAACTGGCAAACGACGAAAGAGCCTATCGCTCGCTAACGCTATCCTGGTTTGAGCACTCCCCGTTGTTGGATGCTTTAAAGTGGCTCGCACAGCGAAACGTGCGCGTTATCGTCACGACCGACCATGGCACGATACGGGTTAAGAAGCCGAGTAAGATTATTGGCGACAGAAACACAAATACGAACCTGCGGTACAAACAAGGAAGAAATTTGAATTATAAAAACAAGGAAGTGTTTGTTATCAAAAACCCACATGATGCACAACTTCCTAAACTTAACGTAAGCTCAACATTTGTGTTTACCAAAGATGATTATTATTTTGTCTACCCAAATAACTATAATCATTTTGTCAACTATTATAACGAAACGTTTCAACATGGGGGGGTCTCCTTAGAAGAGATGATCATTCCCTATGCGGTTTATACACCTAAATGAGAACTTCATCACCTTTAAAGAACAATTTATCAAGATGAAAATTGTCGTGAATAATCTTCAAGAACTGGAAGTTGCGGCCCAACAGATACTATCCGATTTCCCAAATGACAGGATTTTTTTGCTTTATGGCAACATGGGGGCGGGTAAAACAACGCTAGTTAGTTCCTTTTGCAGGGCGCTAGGCGTAACTGATAATACAAGTAGCCCCACATTCTCTATCGTCAATGAGTACAATTCACCCCACGGACCTGTATACCATTTTGACTTTTATCGGCTAAAGCATGAAGAAGAAGCCCTGGATATGGGGTACGAAGAGTACTTTTATACAGATGCTTATTGCTTTGTAGAATGGCCGGAAAAAATCCCTAACCTCCTTCCGGAAGAATCCCGTCGGATAACGCTTGACGTTTCCCCTGCGGATAACAGGAGAACGATCGTAATAAAGTAATTTTCTTCTTCATGCAACCTTTGTGCAATTATCATCGTCTTGTTATTAAAGACTAATCTGAAATTGGATAACAGGAACTTAGATATCTTATGGAATGCCTGTCTAGCGGGAAATCGCAAGGCGCAATTTCAGTTGTATCAAACGTTATCCGGTCGAATGTTTGGGGTGTGTCTACGTTACGCACAACATGAATCGGAAGCAGAGGAAATTCTTCAAGCGGGATTCATTAAGGTATTCACAAAGGGGCAGTTGTTTGATAATAAGGGTTCATTAGAAGGCTGGATTCGTAAAATCATGGTCAACACGGCTATCGAATTGCACCGGACGAAAAACAAACATGGTTTTGAACCGCTTACGTTTGATTATCCAGTGGTAGATAGTCGCTCGGGAAGCGACGAAAACCTGCAGTATAAAGATCTGTTAGCTATGGTGACAACGCTTCCGTTAGGTTACCGAACAGTCTTTAACCTTTACGTGATCGAGGGCTACTCGCATAAAGAAATTGCACAAATGCTGTCCATTAGTGAGGGCAGTTCCAAGTCACAACTGTCTAGGGCACGACAGTGGCTTAAAGAGAAATTGATGAAAAGTGAAAATATCGGTTATGAACGATAAAGATTTAGACAAACTATTTCAGGAGCATTTGGAACGGCATAGTGTTCGTCCAAGAAACAACATCTGGCATCAAATCGAAAACCGGTTAGATCAGAAAAAAGTTGTCCCCGTCAGAAGACTGAGTTGGATAAGTTATGCCGCGATGGCCGTTGGATGTCTCGGCTTGATTACGTTATTATATAATACTATGACGTTGAAAGAAGATGCATCAATTACAGCACAGACGGAGATCCCGACAACCGCAGTGACGAACACCGGGCGAGAATCATCCAACTTAGCTCGGACGGTTATCCCTGTTATAAAAGAACAGGTTGAGCGGTCCGAACAAGAAGTGACAAAAAAGGAAGAGTTTATGCAGATGGCTTCCATATCCGAGAAAAAAGATCCTGTTAACGAACATTTATCTCTAACGGAAGAACCGCGTGTGGAGCTCGTCGGACTCGAACCAGCTGGTGTTTCAGTAGGTCTTACCGCTGGTCTTGATATGGATGTGGATGACAAAGCACCACAGAAGTATGCTATCAGTGTCCCGCCTGTCGCTCCACTGATTGATAGTCCGGAAACTGAAGAAAGCATGTTAGCCTCTACTCGAAAGCCAACCGAAGGTATAGTGCCGACCATTCTGAACAAAATATCAGATGCATTAAACCCAACGGATAATACAACCGTTCAATTTAGTAAAGACGAAGAAGGATTCCTTCGTCTTGACGTAGTCAATAGCTTTGTGAAAAACCGTAATAAAAAAAGAAGATAATCGATTATGAAGACGAACTTATTATTTACAGGATTAGTCGGTATAGCGTTACTTTTCTCCGTACAACATTCTTTTGCACAAGAAGACGAAGGCAATGATACGCTCGCCAGAAAAATCGACCTCGAACCAACTTTGGGGAAAAAAGACTATGACGACCGTGGCAAGGTAATCAAATATCCGCGTGTATTCGGCGGGCTTACTTTTACGCGGATAGATTGGGGATTTTCCCGCTTGATAGACGACGGGAGTTTCACATTAGGAGACGAAAATCAGTTTTTAAAATACAAGAAGGCATCTAATTTTGGGTTTGACGTTGCGCAATTTGGCGTTCGTTTTAACGATGCATTCAAAGTATATATATCCGCAGGTTTTGAGTGGAATTACCTTAGGTTAAAAAATGACATTATTCTAGATACAGAAGCAACTCCATTGGCTTATAGCCCGTCCGATATTACTTACAAAAAAAACATATTTACATCGACTTATCTTCGCACGCCGCTAAGTTTCGAATGGCGAGGACGTAGAAACCATAACGGTCACCGACCCAAAATTGCTTTTGGTGCAATGACGGGTGTGCTTCTCAAAGGAACGCAACGATTCAAAAGCGAAGAACAAGGTAAACAAAAGTTCAGGGATAACTACAATTTGGCCAGTTTTCAATATGGGATGTTCGCGCGGGTAGGATTTGGATCACTCGGCGTTTTCGCTAAATACTACATGAATGATATGTTCGAGAATAGTCCGAACCAAGAAAACTTAAACAATTTCACATTCGGGCTTACATTAGGGTTCTAAGGGCATAGAGGAAAGGAACTGTCTTTGTTCCTAAAATATCTTACTTTTGTACCATACAAGGTTAATTATTCTCTATGGTACAACAAACCTCTTCTTGTCAATACATCCCTACCGATCAACAAAAAACGGGGACGCCCCTTATTTATGGTGAAAATCTTTCGCATACTTTCCATGCGAAACAGGATGTTGTCGCAGTGAATAAGGTAGATTTTGGAATTACTGAAGGGAAGATCACAGCGATTATCGGAGAATCAGGAAGTGGCAAAAGCACGCTATTAAAGCTTATATACGGTCTATTGGAGCCTTCTTCAGGGGAAGTACGTTATCGGGGTTGGTTAGTTCCCACTCGAAAAGACAAACTGATCCCAGGGCATGACGCTATGAGACTAGTATCACAAGGATTTGACGACCTCAATCTGTACGCAAAGATCTGGGATAATATCGCATCCCAGCTACCCAACACCGATCTTGCACTGAAAGAGTCTAAGACACGTGAAACACTAGACAGACTAAAGATTCTGCATCTTGGACAACAACGAATAGCTGACTTGAGTGGTGGAGAAAAACAACGGGTCGCTATCGCGCGTGCTTTGGTAAACGAGCCGGAAGTACTGCTCATGGATGAACCATTCAACCAAGTAGACGCGGCATTTCGAGATGCACTACAACAAGATATTCGACGGATCGTAGAAGAAACGGGCCTTACGGTACTTTTGGTTTCCCATGACCCTACTGAGGTTCTTGCTATGGCCGATGAATTAATCGTCATGAAAAACGCGAAAATAATTGAACAGGGACCTCCAGCAACACTTTATTACACCCCTACCCACAGCTACACGGCGCAACTTCTTGCAAGGAGTAACATATTATCTTCCGATCAGGCCGCTCTACTAGGCATCTCATCACACCATACTATCGGAATTCATCAGGAGGATGTCATCTTTGAAGAACACGCACAAGGACCATTTCAAGTAAAAGATATACGTTTTCGCGGCTTCTACAAAGAATTAGTATTGACTAACGGACAGCTTGCTTTGCATGCCATTTTACACCCATTATCCAATATCGCCATTGGCAGTAACGTAGTAGTTAATATTAAAAAATATATTACCTTTTATTAAGGCCGTTGTATACCTTGTTTATTTTAAATCTTCTAGCCATGTAAACAAGGCTTCAGACCATTTTCTAGTATCGGTTCTATTACGCAAGCCAAAACCGTGTCCACCGGTCTTATAAACGAATATTTCATTGGCAACACCTTCCCTATCCAATGCTTCTTGATAACGTAGAGCATTGGCAATAAGCACCGTTTTATCATCTTCGGCATGCACCAAAAAAGTAGGCGGCGTGTCCTTTGACACCTGTTTTTCCAAAGAAAAATATATAGAATCTTCTGTTTCGGGATGTTCTCCTATCAAATTTTTCTTCGATCCCTTATGCGTAATCTCATCATCCATCGAAATAACAGGATAAATCAACACGGAGAAATCAGGCGCTAAATTAATAGCATGCTTATTCTCAATTTTCACATCATCAAAATGGTTTGATAGTGATGACGCTAAGTGGCCTCCGGCGGAAAATCCTATTACGCCCACCTTATCAAAATCATAATGTTCTCTAATATATTGCATACTGCGTTGGGCATCCTGTAACGGCCCTATCTTCCGTACCTTCATATGCTCGTCTTTAGGTAAACGGTAATACAACACGAAGGCACTGTAACCCTGCTCATTAAACGCTTTAGCTATCTCATGCCCCTCGTGGTCAATAGCCACATGGGAATATCCACCCCCAGGGATTACCAATACAGCCTCTTTTGCACTAGGTAACTCGTATTTGTACAACACAGGAACATTCTCCTCTCCCAAAGCGTCAGCTGATTTTGTTGCGTTTGGGATTACGGCGTACAGTGCAACCTTTTCCTGCGCTAACGTATAATAATTTAATAAGACCACAAATAGTATAGAATAAGTTAACTTCATATTTTATTGATTAGCTACGATAATTAAATCCAGATCTTTTGAGGGCATATTAAACTTTTCGGCAATGTCCTTGTTTGTCAACATCCCCTGATAGAGATAGACTGCACTGCGAATACATTTATCAGACCATATCATATTGTTCATTCCTCCACATTCTCCAATCTGTAAGAGCAGGGGTGTCATAATGTTCGTGAGCGCATAGGTCGCAGTACGGGCCACACGCGAGGCGATATTAGGAACACAATAGTGTATCACGTCGTATTTCCGGAATATAGGTTTGTCAAGGGTGGTTACTTCGGACGTTTCGAAACACCCACCTTGATCAATACTGACATCAATGAGCACGGAATTCGGTTTCATTTTAGAAACGGTGTCTTCCGAGATGATACAAGGCGAACGCCCGTTCTTCGCTCTCACAGCCCCAATCACAACATCACAAGATCTAATTGCTTTATTTAAAACAATAGGTTGTATAACCGAGGTAAAAACGCGGCTCCCTACATTATTTTGTAGTCTGCGTAATCGGTATACGGAGCTGTCAAATACTTTAACCTGTGCTCCGAGAGCGATAGCAGCGCGAGCGGCATATTCACCCACTGTACCTGCACCAATAATCACCATCTCCGTAGGGGGAACGCCCGTAATACCCCCCAGCATCAAGCCCTTTCCATCAAAAATATTACTAAGGTATTCTGCTGCAATAAGCACGGAGGTTGCACCCACAATTTCGCTCATGGCTCGTACGACCGTCAAATGTCCACCCTCATCTTGCAAGTATTCATAGGAAATCGCTGTGATTTGCTTACGCATCAAACCCTGTAACACGGGCAACTTCATTAACGAAGGCTGATGAGAGGACAACAAGACCTGCTTATTTCTCATCATATTCACTTCCTCTAAGGTGGGGCTCGCGATTTTAATTACAATATCACATTGAAACACCTCTTGTTTATCTCGGCTAATCCGCGCACCTTGTTCACTATAATGGGTGTCTAAAAAGTTTGAAGCATCGCCAGCTCCTGACTCGATAATCACCTCGTGACCGTATTCAATGAGCAATGCGACAGATAACGGTGTTAGGGGAATCCGCTTTTCCTGAAATGATATTTCTTTCGGCACCCCAATTTTTAACGTGTGCCGACTTTTGCCCACACTTGCCAATGCTTCTTTCGGTTGAAATATCGCCGTATGGGCAATTTTTGACATATCGTTCATGCTACAATCATATCTGTTTTTAAACTAGTGAATTTAGAGATTATTCTTGATATTTGGGGAATCAGATTCATAAATCCTTTTTTTTTTATACTTTTACAATCTATGTAAAAATATGTCAATGCAAAAGTTTCCTGTTTTTAATCAAATTGGCATTGTTCCAAGATGGACCATTTTTATTTTTGACTTAGCTATCGCAGCTATAGCTTTTGTATTCGCTTACGGCTTATTCCATTCGTTCAATATACAGGCATACGCCCAATCCCGCTTTGCTGTCGAATTGATTTACTGTTTAGGTATTACCTCTTTTTCCTTCCTGGTTTTCAAACTCTATTCGGGTATTGTACGCTATACCAGTGCTGTTGATTCCATCCGAATACTATCAACGTTGCTTTTCAACGTCATTATTCTGTTCGGTATTAAGTTGATTATGATTGCCAGCAACGTTCCGACACTTATTCCCGTTAATGTAATCATTGTATATAGTTTGTTTGCATTTACCGGCTTAACAACCTATCGGACCTTGATTAAAATATTTTTTCAGTATAATAAAACTAAAGCTTCGGATAAAAAAAATGTAGTTGTATATGGTGCCGGTGATTTAGGTATAGCCGTAAAACGTACGTTTGACCACGACCTCAAGTCCAACAAATACATCGTTGCCTACCTAGATGACGATGACACTAAGATCGACAAATACATTGATGGTATCAAAATTTTCAGTTCAAAGGATCTCGGGGGATTGATCAATCGACTGGCTATTGATGAGTTAATTTTTGCTTCGCACAGAATCAGTACAGAAAAAAAGAATCAGGTTATCGATATTTGCCTAGAGCAAAAGATAAATGTGCTTACCCTTCCCCCGGTGAGCGAAATTATCAACGGCACCGTCTCGCCCACACAAATCACCAAAGTCAAGATCGAGGATTTATTGGAACGGGCTCCTATAAAATTGAACAACGGGACACTTTCAGAACAACTAAGAGGAAAGCGTATCTTGGTGACCGGCGCCGCAGGTTCTATCGGAAGTGAAATTGCTAAACAATTGGGGTACTTCGAGCCGCAACTTATTATCCTATGTGATCAGGCAGAATCCCCTTTACATAACCTTCATTTAGACCTACAAGAGCGATTTAAAGGCCAGGCTTATCAAGCTTTCATTGCGGACGTGAAAAATGAGGGACGGATGCGAACACTGTTTGAGACCTTTAAACCTCAATATGTTTATCATGCGGCAGCATACAAGCACGTACCCATGATGGAAAACCATCCTATTGAGGGTGTACGGACGAACGTATTGGGTACATTTACTTTAGCAAACTTCGCGATCGAGTTTGACGTATCGAAATTTGTTTTTGTTTCTACTGATAAAGCTGTCAACCCCACGAATGTGATGGGGGCGACTAAGCGTATCGCCGAAATGTATGTACAGTCCTTAAACAACAGTTTGACTACGAGTCGTCCAAATGCAAAGACTCGATTCATAACCACACGCTTTGGGAATGTTCTGGGGTCAAATGGCTCCGTTATTCCGCGTTTTCGGGAACAAATCGAAAAGGGGGGACCACTTACAGTTACACACCCGGAGATCACACGCTATTTCATGACCATTCCCGAAGCGTGTCAATTGGTTATCGAAGCAGGATGCATGGGTAATGGGGGGGAGATTTTTGTATTTGATATGGGAAAATCAGTCAAGATCGTTGACCTCGCAGAAAAAATGATTAAACTTTCAGGCTTTATTCCCTACCAAGATATCGATATTAAATTCACAGGACTACGTCCGGGTGAAAAATTGTACGAGGAATTGCTCAACGACCTAGAAAACACGCTTCCTACTCATCACCAAAAAATCATGATTGCAAAGGTCCGAGAAAATAGTCTTTCATTGGTCAGCGAACAACTTAATCGTCTTTTTGAGACCGCCAAAGCAGACAATAATGTGGAGGTTGTTCGTCAGATGAAAGCTATTGTTCCCGAATTCAAGAGCCAAAACTCGATCTATGAGCAGCTAGATGATAGTATTCCCTCTAAAACCAACGAATAGAAAACAAAACGTTTACTAAAATCTACACGTGAAAAGTATAGATCCACGTGAATATTCGTTATTGTCGATAAAAGACGAGTAAAATACCCCAGAAAACTTGCAATAAAATTTTAAAAGTGTAATTTTGCGTTCCATATTTATTATACGATAACAACAAATGTCAAATAAAAACGTAAATCAAACTGAACCTAAAAAACCTTCAGGTTCATTTTTTCAGGATAATCAAAAAAGTATCACCTTCATTGTTGGAGGCATCATTCTTTTGATTTTACTGTACTTAGGTTACCAGCGGCTATACCTAGCCCCTCGCGCGGAAAAGGCAGCAAACCAACTATATAAAGCAGAAGAATATGCTGCAATTGACTCTCTACAAGCGAAAGCTATTGAAGGAGACGGTTCATTTTTAGGTTTTAAGGAAATAGCAGAAGAATATTCCAACACGAAATCAGCGAATATTGCAAATGCTTATCTGGGTGGATTGTATTTGCGTCAAGGAAATTTTCAGGAGGCAATAAAACACCTACAAAAATATTCGGACACGGGAAGCGACATTTTAGACCCGTTGGTTACTGGATTAATCGGAGATGCTTACTCAGAATCCAAAGATTATAAAAGTGCGGTCACTCACTACAAAAAGGCGGCGCAAAAAAGTAAAAACACCTATACAACACCCCTATTCCTTAAAAAATTAGGTCTAGTATACGAAGCATTAGAGGATTTCAAAAATGCGGAACAGGCTTATCAATCCATCAAATCCGACTATCCAAATAGTCCTGAAGCGAACATGATCGATGGCCTTATAGCACGTGCTCAAGCAAAACAATAAAAAATCGCTCACTAGGGGATACAGGCTGCTTATTTTTTGTAAGCAGCTTTTTTTGTGAACGAGTTTGTTTTCAATGGTCATCAACAACATCGTGCGCTTTTTCTATCCGTCGGCGAATTAGGGATTCATGAAGGTTTTATTTATCTTTGCCCCATGTCTAGTAGCATGAAGAATTTGTCAGACTTCTCACATATAGAAGTTGGCAACGCGAAGGGTCTAAAATTCGCAGTCGTCGTTTCCCAATGGAATGCCCAAGTTACGGGAGCCTTGTTAGGTGGTGCTCTGCAAAGCTTACAGCAACATGGGACTCTAGAAAATGATATCGATATTATCCACGTTCCCGGTAGTTACGAATTGATTTCTGGAGCTGATATGGCACTTCGTAATAAATCGTTTGATGCAATTATATGCCTTGGTTGCGTCATCCAAGGTGAAACGAGGCATTTCGACTTTATATGCGACGCTGTGGGAAACGGTATCGCTAACGTTGCTATCAAACATAATAAACCGGTTATTTTCGGCGTACTAACGACAGACAATATAGAACAGGCTTTGGATAGAGCTGGGGGAAAACATGGTAACAAGGGAGAAGAAGCTGCCATTACCGCAATCCAAATGGCACTCATCAGTAAACAATACTAGTGCTCGTTACGTTATCCTTAAATAGGAAGGAGTCAACTATGAGAACATTCCTAATAGCAATCATTATCGGCGTACTTTCCTTTTCATATGCCCCTATACGGGCACAGGAGGAACAGGAAGCGAGCAGAGTATTATTGAAAGGAATCGGTGGAAAGGACAAGTGGGACAGTACAAACTATATTCTCTTCACGGCAAATGGAAACGACGCTAAATACTTTCAAGATGCGCGGAGGTTTCTCATCAATACGAAGTCAGGACAAGCACGGTTCGAAGGCAAAACTAACGACGGAAATAACGTTGTATCCCTGTTCAATTTTAAAACAGGTAAACTAACGAAGCTTTTTATCAATGGCAATGAAGTAACACAGGCGGGTTCTAAAACGAGCGAGCATTTTACCAGAGTTACCGAGCAGTTCAAAAAGGATTATACATTTCTTTTTCTGCCAGTGTTGATCGAGCAGCCCGAAACAAAAACAGGGAAGACGTCCACTACGATTTTTAATGCGGAAAAACTAAATTCGCTGCCGTTTCAACTAAGGGGAGGTGCATCAGGCGAGATATTGTTTAATGGCGAAACGGGATGGATTAAGCAATTTGTCGATAAAGAAGGCCACACGTATCTTGTAAACGGCTACAAGGATATAGGTGGTGGCTTATTCCTTCCTACCACCTTTACAAATCTAAAGAATAATGAGAAAAGTATAGTATTTTCCACCGTAGCGGCATTTACGGAAATGGAAGAGTCAAGATTTTCAACATTGTAATATCCCGCTATTTCTCGTGGAAAAAGGTTTTTATAACGTCTAAGCGTAATTATTATCTTATTTTTCTCAAGCTGAAAACTATTTTTTTAATTTTATTTTGTACAATAAATAATCATTTCTATATTTGCACACCGAAACACAAAATCGGCCCGTTCGTCTAGGGGTTAGGACGCAAGATTTTCATTCTTGAAACAGGGGTTCGATTCCCCTACGGGCTACAGACAACAAAGGCAAGGCACAACGAAAAAACGCTGTAAACAAAAGTTTACAGCGTTTTTTCGTTGTGCCTATTCACCATTTCATTCACTAAGTCGCTTCAAGCGATAATTACTCCGTATCTTCAGATGTTAACAGAACCGGCGTTTGAGGGTTAAGAACAATGGCCCTTGCTAAGCTTTTGTGCAACAGTTTTTTGAAAAAACTTCTTGCGTCGACGAGCGTAACGAGGGTCATGTCAGCATTTAGCTGTTTGAGAATGTCGTTCACTGCCTCCACATTCTCGGGTACATGAGCGAGTTCCGCAGACAGATTGCTCAAGGGGGTCTCCTTTTCCAGTACCGCTTTCCATTCTTCTAATCGCTGTCGGTCACTTTCCACCGGCGCATCTTCCGCCTCGTGGATATGAACCAGTGTACAAGAAGGTCGCGCATGGTCAAACAAAGAATTAAAGCTGGTGAGACTCTTAATATCCCCCTGCTGATAATCACTAAAGAACACAACGTGTTCCAATTTGGAAGCATTTTTTGTATGCTCCGGAACGATCAACAACGGACGAGATACATCCTTCGCTACGTCATAGGTATTATTACCCAACAGGTCCTTCCTTCTGCCCGATTCTCCTTGAGCCCCCATAATTACCAGCTTGACATTGTTTTCCGCAATATAATCGTTAACGGCGTCCAGTAGACTACTTTTTTTGACGGCACTGGAGGCCACCTGTATCTCCGAAACATGACCCAGCTTCTCCGTAAACTCGCCAAGTCCGCTTTCTGCCCGACGTTTCGCTTGCTGTTCGTCCGTTTCATTGGCGCCAGCGGTCTGGAAGGCCGAGGTGAACGACTGGTAGGCGTGCAAGATATGGACGTCTGTCCCCATTTGCCGAGCGAGTTCTATCGCGTAACGTGCAGCTGTTAGCGAATTGTTTGAAAAGTCTGTGGGTACCAAAATGGTTTGCTTCATATCTGATTTTTTTTACCGTCCCGTATATTACACCAACGGGCTATTCCATCAAAAATACAAAGCCTCGATGGCTTTGGCAAGTAGATCCCGCACATAATATTGCACGTGGCGTTATTCAGGAAAGGAGTCACTTTTTTGATTCCAAAAATCCATATTGCGAAAATTGTATTTTGAATTGTTGAATACGGGGTCTTTCCCCTCTCTTATCTGCCCGTTGTAATCTTTCAGCAATACCAATACCCTGTTGTGCAAGAAAATAATGGCAATGACATTGAGCCATGCCATAATGCCGACACCAATATCCCCCAAGACCCATGCAGATTCTGCCGTGGATATACAACCTAAATATACCGATAAAAGGATGAGGAGGCGCAATACCCATATCAGTAATTTGTTTTTGCTCGCCGCCATTACAAAACTTACGTTGGTCTCGGCAATGTAATAATAGGCCATGATTGTGGTAAAGGCAAAAAAGAAAAGAGCAATCGCTACAAAACTATCCCCCAACAGTGGGAAATGTTTCGCGACGGCATGTTGCGTATATTCCGGTCCAGCCTGTATGGACTCATGAAGGTTCTGAACGAGAAAACCTCCCTCCGGATCGGTTACGTTGTACTGCCCCGTAAACAGTATCATAAACGCCGTTGCTGTACATACGAATAGGGTGTCTACATATACGGAGAACCCTTGTACCAGCCCTTGTTTTATAGGATGGCTTACCGCCGCTGCTGAAGCCGCATGAGGCGCTGTACCCTGTCCGGCTTCATTGCTATAGATACCACGCTTTACCCCCCAAGATATCGCCATGCCAATGATGCCACCAAAGGCAGATTCCGTGTTAAAGGCCGCATCAAATATCACGGCAATAACCGCCGGTATCTGTTGAAAATTGAGCGTCATGATCACGATCGCCATTAAGATATAGGCTCCTGCCATAAACGGTACAACATACTCCGCCACCCGGCTTATACGTTTGACACCCCCAATAATAATAAAGGCAAGAAGCGACACCAATACTATTGCAATAACGTGGTGGGAAATCCCAAAAGAGGAATGAACAGCTAGCGAAATGCTATTGCTCTGCACACTTGGCAATAAAAAACCGGTACTGATAATGGTAACAATCGCAAATGTCCATGCAAAAATTTTCGAGTTTAGCCCTTTCAAGATATAAAATGCTGGCCCGCCCCGATACTGTCCATCCTTCACCTCCTTGTACATTTGACCAAGGGAAGCTTCAATGATGGCGGAAGAGCTGCCAAGAAAGGCAATTACCCACATCCAAAAAACTGCTCCCGGACCGCCCATACCAATGGCAGTAGCGACACCTGCAATATTACCTGTTCCAACACGTCCAGATATTGCAAGGGAAAAAGCCTGAAAAGAAGATATGCCTCGATTCGAGTTACTACTTGCAAAAAGCAGTTGGATCATATGTTTGAGATAACGTATTTGCGGAAACCGAAAACGCAAGGTAAAATAGATCCCCGTCAACAGACAAAGGTAAACAAGGGCGTCGCTCCAGACAATATTATAAATTTGGTTTATGAGTTGCTGCATCCAATGATGTTGTAGTTTAAGAGCCCTAAGGTAGAAAAAAATACACACTAAAAACAAATTATAGAATTTACCTATCTTTTCGCTGTCGACTATATCTTCTATTTATAATCTAGCTATTTGTCGCGGCAGATATGATTTTTTTTTTACCTTTACCCAGAACCGCTTGCACTACATGTGATTAAGGTTGGGGACTGTGGTGGGTGCAAGATGAACTTATCGAAGGCGTTTTTGTCATTCTTAATATATAGAATCAACTTGAGCGTGGCTCGGTTTTTTATCTCCGCCAATCTATGGACATTCTTCCGCCCTGTTTCCCTGCCGCTGATACAAGCACATTTTTATGAAGAGGTTTTTTTGTATCATTAGAAAATTCAAATAATTGTTGCCCATGAATATTTACGAGGTTATTTCCATCGGTTTATATGTATTGATTATGATTTTGATAGGTATCTACGGATATCGGAAATCGACAAGCAATTCAGAAGAATTTCTAATAGGTGGGCGCAAGATGGGGCCATTTGTGACTGCCTTGTCGGCAGGGGCATCTGATATGAGCGGGTGGTTATTGATGGGACTGCCCGGCGCGATGTATATGATGGGAATGTCAGGCTCTTGGCTCGCTATCGGGCTGACAACAGGCGCATTTCTCAATTATGTCATTGTAGCACCACGCTTACGGGTATACACCGAGGTCGCTAAAAACGCCATAACGCTTCCCGTATTCTTTGAAAACCGATTCCGCGACAAGTCACAACTGTTGAAACTAGTATCGTCTGTTTTTATTTTGATATTCTTTACCTTGTATACGTCCGCGGGCATGGTATCCGGTGGTAGGCTGTTTGAATCTGCTTTTAACATGGATTACAGTATCGGTCTGTGGGCAACGTCGCTAGTCGTCGTTTTTTATACGTTCATAGGCGGTTTCATGGCCGTCAGCCTAACAGACGCAGTACAGGGCACCATCATGGTCATTGCGCTGCTCCTAATACCGTCGGTTGTTGTTTTTCAATTAGGGGGGGTAGAAGAAACTATAGACATCATCCAACGCAAGAACACTAACTATATGGATATGCTGCGGGGAACTACTACTATCTCTATTATTTCTCTTTTGGCTTGGGGCTTGGGATATTTTGGCCAGCCGCACATTCTCGTCCGATTTATGGCAATCGATAGTGTGAGGGACATAAAAAAAGCGAGGCGGGTAGGTATGACCTGGATGGCGGGGACAGTCTTTGGTTCCTTGCTCCTAGGGTTTTTCGGCATTGCGTACCTTCAACAGTTCGATGCAGAAACCATGCTACGTTTTGATGCATCGCAAGAAGTATCCGAAACGATATTCATATACCTTTCAAAAGCACTTTTCCACCCGCTTATCGGCGGATTCTTGCTTTCTGCCATTTTAGCCGCCGTTATGAGTACGATATCATCCCAGCTTTTGGTCACCTCCAGTTCAATGACTGAAGATATTTACAGAACATTTTTTAATAAACACGCCAATGCAAGGAACATGCTTATCATGAGCCGTATTTCTGTCCTTGTCGTTGCTATCGTTGCTTTCTTACTCGCATTGAATCCGCAAGAAAGCATTCTTGGTCTTGTAGGTAATGCATGGGCCGGATTTGGCGCAGCCTTCGGCCCGTTGGTTATTCTCTCGTTACTTTGGAAACGTATGACAGTGGCGGGAGCCTTGTCGGGTATGTTGGTAGGAGGAGCCACAGTCTTACTTTGGATTTACATTCCCCACGACTATAAGGAAGTATATGAAATTATTCCGGGGTTTCTATTAAGCTTTCTGACGATTGTTGCAGTCTCGCTGATGGGTAAGCCTGTCTCGGCAGAAATAGAGCAGGAATTTGACGAGGTCAGGACGAGGACCTCCAACGCCGACAAGCAGTAAAGTAAACGAAGAAAGCATCAATCATAATTGATGCTTTCTTCGTTTACAAATTGGCAATCGGTACAAATAGCGAAAAATTTATATTTCCTTTAGCTCTCCAACCAATTTAGTAATGGTTTGCTTCGCATCGCCAAAGAGCATGAGACAGTTATCTGCACCAAATAACTCATTCTCAATACCAGCATATCCTTTCCCCATGCTTCTTTTAGTAACAATAACAGTCTGCGCCTTCTCGACGTTCAAGACAGGCATGCCAAAAATTGGACTGTTCGGGTTTGTTTTAGCCGCAGGATTAACGACATCATTAGCTCCGACTACAAATACCAGATCTGTATTTGCAAAGTCATCGTTAATTTCGTCCATTTCGATAAGCTTATCGTAAGATATATTTGCTTCTGCTAAGAGCACATTCATATGTCCCGGCATTCTACCCGCAACGGGGTGAATAGCAAAACGTACGTCGACACCTTTTTTTTCACACAATTCACTTAGTTCTCGGATCGTATGCTGAGCTTGTGCAACTGCCATTCCGTAGCCGGGAACGATAATTAGAGAAGAAACCGAATCAAAAATTTGGGCCGCTTCTTCAACACCTACTTCTTTCACGACTATTTGTGGACCGTCAGCCGATGTGCCTCCCCCACCAGATGTCTGGCCAAACCCTCCCAAAAGAACGTTTGCAAGTGAACGGTTCATTGCCTTACACATAATTTGTGTAAGAATAATCCCTGAAGCTCCTACCAACGCACCGGATACAATGAGCACATTGTTGTTAAGAACAAAGCCTGTTGCACAGGCGGCCATTCCCGAATAGGAATTTAGTAAGGAGATAACAACCGGCATATCAGCTCCGCCGATGGGAATAACCACAAGTATCCCTATGCCTAACGCAAGGACACCCAGTAAAATGATGTAGATCGGATTCGTAAAGTCTGTCAATGCAAAAACTGCGACAACCACAGACAATACTAAAAGAATTAAATTGATGAGGTGTTGACCTGTAAAAATAATCGCTCGACCCGACATTTTTCCGCTGAGCTTCATAAAGGCAATAATCGATCCGGTGAATGTGACTCCCCCTATGAAAATACTCAAAGCAACGCTAACGCCTGTTACTACATCAACCTCTAAATTACGTTGTTGTGTATTTAGCCAGAAATCGGATAAAGCGACAGCCAGCGATGCTAGTCCTCCGAAGCCATTAAACATGGCTACCATCTCGGGGATCTTTGTCATTTGCACCTTAAATGCAATAGTTAACCCAATAGTGCCCCCGATAAGAACGCATATAAGAATATCAATCAGTGAAATAGCCTCCACCTGAACAACAGTTGCCAATATGGCGATGAACATACCAACTGACGAGACGATATTTCCTTTACGAGCAGTTTTTGTACGTCCTAACATTTTAATGCCAGCTATAAACAATATAGAGGCGACTAGATATGAGATTTGTATTACGATGTTCATTACTTTCTATTTTTTTTTGAACATTTTGAGCATCCTGTCAGTAACCGTATAACCACCAACCACGTTGATGGTGGCTAATATAAGTGCCAGCATTCCCAGCCACTTACTTACAGAAACAAACCCCAATTCATTACAGGCTAGAATTGCTCCCACAATCGTGATTCCTGAAATCGCATTTGATCCCGACATCAGTGGAGTATGAAGCGTTGGAGGCACTTTATTTATTAGTTCAAAGCCCAAGTAACTGGCTAATATTAATATGTACAATAGAATGATAAAACTCTCAGCAGACATAACTTATGATTTTTAAATTATTTAGATAAAATAGATTTTGTAAATTCATGCACCAATTCCCCTTGGTGTGTAATTAATGCACCTCTGGTTATTTCTTCGTCCATTTCCCATTTAAAGCCTTCATTGCTGGCCAGGTGAAGTAACAGAGCACTAATATTGGTTGCATACAGTTGACTAGCATTGACGGCTAACAATGACGGAATGTTAGATTCTCCGATTATAGTGACATTATGCTTTTCGACAGTTTTGTTGAACTCTGAAATTTCACAATTACCACCAGATTCAACCGCCATATCCACAATGACAGAACCGGCTCTCATCGATTTAACCATTTCTTCTGTAACCAGAATCGGTGACTTCTTACCCATCACCAGCGCGGTTGTAATGACAAGATCAGCGTCTCTGATTTTATCTTTAATCAATTGCTGCTGTTTTGCTAGAAATTCTTGCGAAACTTCTTTCGCATAACCGCCTTCTGTTTTTACCTCTTCGGCGCTCTCAACAACTAAAAAGCGGCCACCTAACGATTCCACTTGTTCCTTTGTCTCTGGACGCACATCGGACACTTCGACCACAGCACCAAGACGTTTGGCTGTAGCGACAGCTTGTAAACCAGCTACTCCAGCTCCAAAAATAAGCACCTTCGCGGGGGTAATTGTGCCCGCAGCGGTCATCATCAATGGGAATATTTTCCCCAATGCATTCGCTCCTATGACTACCGCCTTATAGCCAGCCAAATTTGCCTGCGAACTCAAGGCGTCCATTTTCTGCGCCCGTGATATACGAGGCACCGCATCCATAGCGAAGGACGTAATTTGACGAGCGTTTAGCATATCGAGAAGTTCCGGTTGCGTATAAGGATATAGCAAAGAAATACTGACCGCTTGCTTCTTATACTGCGAAGCCTCTTCTAACGTAGGAGCATTCACCTTGAGAACGACGTCTGCATTAAAAATATCGGCTTTCCGAACAATGTCTGCGCCTGCCAGCTTATAATCTTCATCCGCGAAGTTGGAGCCCAGCCCAGCGCCACTTTCTATCTGAACCTTAAAGTCCTTCTTGACGAGCAGTTTAACTATCTCCGGACTAAGCGCCACTCTGCGCTCACTAACTTTGGTTTCTTTAAGTACCCCTAGAATCATTTTTTTTAAATATGATATTACAATAAACCAATTGCCACTAAAAAATATTGCAAATTCGCCGAATATAAGACATTAATTAATATAATTAAAATAAAAAGAGGTGATAAATAAAATAACAATTATTTATCACCTCTTTTAGTATGGAATTTATATTATTACAGGCTAACTATTTCGGATTTATAATCGGAATACATTTCACTTTGTTCCTACTACGATTGTGCCATTGCTACGCTATCCCAATTTATTTTTTATTCTGCGCTTTTCTATCCTTTTTTTCGCGCTCCAAAGGGCGATCCGTAGGATCGTTTGGCATATCATTCAGTTGCTCTGCTTGCGAATCTACCCCCGCTTCTCCATCGCCGTCTTTAGTACGTTCTGTCTTTTCGATCACCGACCCAAGTTCCTGATAAGTATCGCCTTCTTTTTTTTTCTTTTTCTCTCTGAGACCTGTCTTTTCATTCTCTACTTTTGTTGCCATCGTTATTTATTTATAAGGTTTCTATTGAATCTCCCTCCATAGAATGAGAAGAAATATGAGATTCGGAGGATGTCACCTGTAGTTCCTTGGCCTTCTCCAAGTGGCTTCTGAGCGAGGGCACTTTTTCTGCCGCCCAACTTCTAAATTCTTCATCATTTAAATTATTGGACGCATTTTCAAATAATGCGATAGCATTCTCGTGCATTTTTACCGCGACATCCTTGAAGGCTCTGTCAAAATCTGTTCCTGTCAGCACCGACAGCGACTTCAATATCGAGGCCTGATCTTCTTCCATCCCATCTGGTACGACCAGCTTTTTGGACATAGCAGCTTCCTCCAGCTCCTCCAATACTTTGGTGTGATCGTTGACCAACATCTGACCATATTGCTTAATCTCCTCATTTTCTGACTGATTTAAGGCCTGTGTTCCCAATGCTATTTCAAATTGATTCGAACTAACCGCTTTCGTTAAAAACTCTTGGTCCCTATTGGCTTCCTGCGCGGATATATTTGGTAAAAATAGAATAACCGTACCTAGCACGGCGAAACAATACTTGAGATATCTTTTCATACCTTTGTTGTTTTAGTGAACAATTACGACCGTCCCATGTAAATCGGAACGGCCTTTAATCTCTCGATATTAATCGTGTCCTTGTGTTTTTACGATCTTATTGTAAATGCCAAAAAGTAAAAAAGGAGCGACCCACTGTCCGACAAATAAAGCGGTATGCTTATGTCCCATACATTTTAACGTAGCGGATGCCGCCATCGCCGCAATGGCGACACATAAATATGCCTTTGACGGCACTTTTGCTGTTTTGTTTTCAATTTCCTTGGTCATTTCGCCTTCCTTCGCATTGACGTTTTTTTCTAAATTTTCCATGTTATTCTTTTTTAATTAAACCATCTATTTTTATTACTGCTTCTTATTGTTACCGTATACACTTGCTGTAATAGCTTCAAGAGTACAACATATCTCTTTCATAGTAAAAGGATTGTACCTCGAAATAGTTGGCTAAAAATTAAATTAGGGTATTTCACGCCGTCTCAACACGTATCTCACACTCCGACTCGTATTTATCGCTTTAGGTATATATTTAATAAACAATCCCTTATAACAGATTGTTCATTAAATACGGTTAAAAGAAAACGACAGAACAAAAACATAATCAGATGAAAACAATTATCATTACAACGGACTTTTCAGAATCAGCACTCAATGCTGCCCGATATGCCGCGAATCTAGCAAAATCTGTAGAGGCAAATCAAATTGTACTTTATCATGCATATGACAATCTGCCCATTGGCACAGATCTTCCGATGACAGACGCAGCCCCTTCTCTTATAGAGAAACAAAGTATATCAAATTTAGAGGCGGTACAGCAGGAGTTAATACAGATACTGGGTGGGAACAGCACTGTGAACATCCATATGGTAACGAATAACTTCCCGTTGCTACACGGGATTGAAGGACTTCTCGAAAAATGGGATGCTGACTTGGTCGTAGTAGGAGCCACAGGAAGGAGTAATTTGGAACAAGCGCTAATTGGCAGTAATACCGCCAATTTAGCGTCATCCTTAAAGCAACCATTACTTATCGTCCCAAACCACGTTGGCTATGAACCCATACACAAGATCGTTTTCGCCTGCGATTTAAGAAAGGTATCGTCTAACACGCCCGTGGCCGAAATTACCCAGTGGTTAGAGAGACTTCGAGCAAAATTACTAGTTCTGAATGTGATGCCAGAAGGGGAACGAGCAAACCCCGACACAACTACGGAGCAATATAAAATTAATGCGTTATTGGAAGTAGTTCAACCGGAATATCACTATACAACAGGTAATGATATTGCAGAAGAAATAGAAACTTTTGCAGAATACCATAACGCGGGATTAATCGTTACTATTCCAAAATCATATGGATTCTTTGAGCGACTCTTTCGCCGAAGTGTAAGCAAACAGCTGATCAAAAAGTCGGGTATTCCGCTGTTGCTTCTTAGAGAAACTGAGGAATAGAAAGCCTCATGAACGTATGTAAAAAGCCTTGACGATCCTTAATAGGGTCGTTTTTTGTTCAACACCTTGTATACAGATTAACGTAAACCGAGCAAATATCATAGTTAAGGGTATTTATTTTATTTTTCGGGTATTTATCACTGCAACTATATTTAACTGAGAAGGTTCAATTAACACATTAAATACAGTAAACATAATGAAATGGGGCTATAGCTTCGTTTTATCACCAACTTAAGAATTAAAAATAATCAGATGAAAACACAAAACTTTTTTGCTGAGAACGGACAAGGTCCTATTCTAGCTTTCGCAGTGGTAGACCCAGCATCTGATCCTGCGACTCCGAATCGCGGCGGAGAAGGAAATTCACCGGATGAAGAAAATCTACCCGATGGCGGGGAACGCATTGAAAATCTTCCTCCTGAACAACCTGATGTAGATCCTCTGGAACGGGAAGAACCGGAATTGGATGAAATCGATGAGAACCAGCCCGATGAGCAACCTGACATCGCTCCATTAGAAGCTCCAAATCCCGATATCGACGAGATCAACCCGGACGCAGAACCCGAAATTAATGAACTCTCGACGCCGGAGCCTAACATTGACCGCGGTACTTCAATCGAACCGGGCACAAATCCTACCGGAAGAGATTCGCGATTCATCTAATACGAGGAGAGACGAATATTGTCTTCGGCGCATATATATTGAACACTATCCGTCATGGAAAGCTGATTTACCCGATGTTCGCATAATCAACCATGATGTGAGTACCGGCAGCATACGGTACAGAGGCATCACAAAAAGGGCAGTATAGTCATCATAACAGTTTTTTTAGCCCGAGGATACCTTGACCCCTCGGGCATCCATATCTTCCTTAAAGGATTCTAAAAATCGACTCCGAAAGCGTTCAATATAACGAACGTGCTTAATGCCTACTTGAATACTAAGTTGATAGCTATCAACCGTAATTTCCTTTGTGAATATTTTCATGGGAATAGATCGGTCTATCTCCTCAAAGCTCGCCAGTTTGACTTCCAATTCTTGCTTGACTTCCTCAACCCGAATGGTATTGTCCACAGTTAATGTCATATTCACACGAATATCCGCGTCTCTAAACGTCCAATTGACTAGCCTTCCAGAAAGTAGGTCACCGTTAGGTATAATTACTCGAGCTCCTTCATCAGTCAGTAACGTACTGGAACGAATACCGATTTCCATCACCTGGCCTTTTTTATCAGCCAATTCCACATAATCACCGATCTTGAAAGGTTTTTCGAAAACCAGAATAATACCCGAAACGAAATTATTGATGACATTCTGTAATCCTAAACCTATACCGACACTCAAAGCACCAATAATAACCGTCAATTTATCGATCCCTAAACCGAGTATACTAATGCCTATCAAAAAACCTATAACGATAATAAGCAGCCTAAACAGCGGGAATAGCGTCACCTTCCGAACTTGCAACTCATTTTTAGGCGAAGAATCATCTAATAGATTTTTCAAGTTTTTCTGAAACCAGTTTGCTAACCAAATAACAGCGCCTGCAAGCATAAGATTACCATAGGCAAACGCAATTCCGCCGATTTTATGTTCTGTCATGAGCAAACGTTCCAACAGCGAACTCGCTTCTCGGACGAGATGGAAATTGTTCAACAATACTAACACAATCAATGCAGCCGAACAAAAACGGAATAGGCGTTCAAAACTCAGCAACATCCGCTTCAGATCGAAACGGCGCAACATAGCTTCGGGCTTCGCTCGTTCATATTGCTGTTCAATATCGTGAAGTAACATTTCGCATACAGCACGTAGTGCAATAACTTGTAACAATCCAATACCCGCCGCTAAACTCCACATACGCGCAAAACTGACATATCCCATTATATTTAGCACGATGGCCAGAAAATGTCCTAGTATAATCACCCAACGGGCATAGAGGTGAATATATCCTATCGGATTATCGACGTCTGTCCGGCGTCCTATAGACCAAACCACGACCATACCGATGACGTTAGCCAGTATTGCAAAAACCTTCGTCCACCACGGGGCGGATAAAAAGAGATTCGCAACTATCAATATAATATAGGAAATGAAAATCAGCCCCAGTACTTTCCGTTTAAAAGCCGAAAGTTCTTTGTATAAAAGAATATAAAGGAACACGAAGACGAGGAAATAGCTGCTTTCAAGAATAAGCACAGGCACAGACAAGGAGGCAAAAGGCAATAACGTCAAAAAGAAAATGGACGCTTTTAAAAACGGGATCCATAATGGTTCGTTCTGATATAATCGAAATTCCTCATCGTCCTGCTCTGCCTTACGCCCCAACTTATACATCCAATAAAAATAAAATAGGCTTACCAAAATTAGAAAAAGACGATTACTCCATGCCGGAAAATCGAAAAACCCTGAAGTGGAACCATCCTTCCCTAAATTGGTCTGTACCGCCCGCACGATATGCCGTCGAACAGGATCATCCTTCTTAACGGTGCTCGTATCTACGTCATTTATTGCTACTTCTGCTCGTTGGTTGCCAAGCCATCTTTCCAGATAAATGACGTCGCCAATCAGTCTTTCATATCCATTGATCAGATGTGACAATGTGTCCACCAAGTCTTTATTTTTGTTTTCGACAGAATCCGTTTCCAACAATTCTTCTAAAACTAAACTATCCCCTTCCACAGGTGTAGGCTCAGGTGTTAGCAGCCATGTCGTTCGGGCAGTCTTAATATCATAAATAAATTTTGAAATCCCTTTCTTTTTCTCAATCAGAAAGATCAATGTGCTATCTAGGGCGGTGGTATCACGTGCCCCACGCTCGAAAAAAAGACGCTTTTTTACACTATCGACAGTGGTTGAAAAGGTATCTTGTACCCGTTTCCAATGCTGCACCTGTGCTTGCCTTTCCTTCCAAATGACCTCTTGTGAATGAAAGAGCGAATCTTGGGAGTGGGCCACAGGATAAATGGTGCCGTACAGCATCAACACAAAAAGCCACTGTACCAACCTTCTACTCTTCTTCATTCCGCCCATAGTTGTAGGAATAGAACACCATTTACGGTTCAAACGTTTTGTCCTGATATGGCGTAAGGTGTCCTTTGTTTGATCCATAACCTGCGCATGGCTTTACCGGGCTTTATTTTGAAGCAGGCCCGCGACCGTATTCTCCAATTCATCCAAATCAAACGGCTTGGCTAGGTATGCCTCTGCTCCTGCCTGTTCCGCGAGCGAACTTACATCGTTGTTCGCTGAACAATAAATGACGGGGATATGCTTAAAAGCAGGGTCACTTTTGAGTATTTGTGTGGCTTTTACACCGCCAATATTAGGAATCCAATTGTCCATAATAATCATGTCCGGGCTTACTTCTTTAACCCGTTCCAAAATATTATGCGAGGTTTCGGAAATTTCTACTTGGTATCCCGAGGATTCGAGAACAATGGTAAAAACATCTAAAATATTGGTATCATCATCAAATACAAGTATTGTTTTGTTCTTCATGGTGCTGTTAAATTAATAGTCCGTACTCAACTGATTAATGAAGGAAGCCATTTCTTCTGGTTTTAAAACCGTGTCGACCTGTAGATTAAGAAGGGCCTGCTGAGGCATATAAGCTATTTCGGCTGTGTCCGGATCCTGGACCAGGATTGTACCTCGCTGCTGTGCTATACACCGCAAACCGTCGATACCATCTGTATTGGCTCCAGATAGCAACAGCGCAGTGGTATGCTCCGTAAATATTTGTGCGGCAGATCGAAAAGAGACATCGATAGATGGCCGGGAATAGTTAATTTTCTCCGAATAATCCAAAGAGACTAGCTGCTTGTTTTCAAATAGAAGATGATAATCTGCCGGCACTAGATATATGTAACTTGCTTTCAGTGTCATTTTATCATACGCTTCCTCCACTGGCAAATGGCTACGAGACCCCAGTACTCCTTCCAATATACTTTCGGGATGCGATTGGCGATGAACCACCACTACTATGGGAAAAGAAAGGTGACCATTAAGATGAGGCAATACCTCCAGAAGGACGCTGATGCTTCCCGCAGACCCGCCTACTAATAGAATCTCTGTCACCTTTTTCATGGTCATTTTTACTAGGATATTTTTTTCCAAATTCGATCCTCATTCCACTGTTTGTATCGGTGCTCGACATCGGAAAATCGAAGCGTTTCTTTGGCTCCCAACGCCAAAAAACCAAGTGGCTGAAGACTATCGTCAAAAAGTTTAAACACTTTGTTTTGAAGGTCCTTGTCAAAATAGATAAGGACATTTCTGCATAAAATAAGCTGAAATTCATTAAAAGAGGAATCTGACACCAAATTGTGGGTGGAAAACACCATTCTACTACTTAGATCAGAATGGAATTTTGCCACGTCATACATCGAAACGTAATAAGAAGAAAAATCCCGTTTTCCAACTGATAAAATATAGTTTCTGGAATACTGTTTCATTTGATTTAATGGGAAAATACCTTTGGAAGCCTTTTCTAGCACGTTGGGATTAATGTCCGTCGCATAAATCAATGTTTTATCAAACAAATTAGCTTCCTTTAGCAATATGGCCAGTGAATAAGCTTCCTCGCCTGTTGAACAGCCTGCAACCCAGATACGAATGAACGGATATGTTCCTAGGACGGGTAATATATGCTGGCGTAACGTAGCGTAAAATTGAGGGTCCCTAAACATCTCCGTGACATTGACGGTTATTTCTTCAATAAAACGCGATAGATAGGCACGATCATGCGTAAGCCTATATCTTAATTCCGCAAAGCTTGCGAACTTATCGAGCATACATATTCTATTGAGGCGTCGTTTTAAAGACGCCTTGCTATATTGTGTAAAGTCATAACCATACAAATTGGAAATATCCTTTAACAGCATTTCCATATCCTCGTCCTTCACGATATCCAGCTCTATCATCTATAACAGCTCCTCAATAACTTTCATTAACTTATCCACGTCGATGGGTTTCGCAATATAATCATCTGCTCCGGCCGCCAAGCATTTCTCCCGGTCGCCACTCATTGCATTTGCTGTAACAGCAACTATTGGAACCCTTCCATATACATCCGAACCTCGAATCTGTTTTATAGCTTCATAACCATCCATTTCGGGCATCATCATGTCCAACAGCACCAACCCTATCTCGGAGTTAGATTGCAAAAGCTGCAAGCCTTCTAGCGCGTTCTGAGCAGATAAAAACTTATATCGCCTAGCCTTCAGCGTTAATTGTAACGCGAAAATATTCCGGCTATCGTCATCGATAATTAAAATTACCTTTTGCGTATTCATTGTCATGTATAATTCCAACGTTAGTTTTCATATAACCAGACTCTCAAAAGGGATAACAATTGGTCTTTATCGACCGGTTTGGATATATAATCCGACGCTCCCGCTTTGATACATTTTTCACGATCGCCCGTCATCGCCTTTGCCGTCACGGCAATGATGGGTAATTTGGCGTATTTCTGTATACTCCTGATTTGTCTGATCGTTTCATAACCGTCCATTTCAGGCATCATCATGTCCATTAAGATAATCGATGTCTCCGGATGCATTTCCAATTGTTGTAACGCCTCTTTCCCATCTATTGCTGAAACTACCTTCATTTGATAGTGCTCCAATGTTTTCGTCAACGAAAAGATATTTCGCACATCGTCATCTGCAATCAACACCGTTTTTTCATTAAGCACCTCGTTAAGGGAGCCTAGCTTATTTAGTTTCCTTTTTTCCGGCTCTAGATTACTTTCTTCCACCAAGTGAAGAAATAACCCTACCTCATCCAGAATACGTTGGAACGAATGTGCCGTCTTTATAACAATCGAATCGGCATACTGTTTTATTTTCAGCTCTTCCGTCTGAGATAAATTTTTGCCTGTAAAAATAATAATAGGCAGATGTTCCAGCCCCTCATTTTGCTTAATCGCTTCCAACGTATTATAGCCTGTTTCGTCCGGCACACCCATATCCAAAATAACACAATTAACATTGTCGGATATCAATGCGCGAATACTATCGTCAACACTGTTTTTTATCTCGGAAACGATATTAAAATTGCTCAGAAAATAGGATAATGCTGTCGCATGTTTTGGATTTTCTTCGACAATTAACACCTTTTTAGGGCTCCGGGTAAGCGCATCTTCTATTTTACGAAACATTTGTCCAATCTGTTCTATCGCGATAGGTTTATTTATGAAATCAATAGCACCTTTTGACAGACTTTCCCGTTTCACTTCCAACGAGGACATAATGTGAACGGGGATATGCTTTGTTTTTGCATTACTCTTGAGTTCTTCCATCACTTGCCACCCGTCTTTTACAGGAAGCTGTATATCCAATAAAATTGCCAAAGGTTGATATTTTTCAGCCGCCTCTGTCGCCCAATCACCCCGTACAATGACGATGCCCTTGTATCCGTTCTGGTGTGTATATTTAAGCAATGCTTTAGCAAAAGGTGTATCGTCTTCAACAATAAGGATAACGCTATCCCCCGGTTTTATATCATGGCGGTCATCTTTAACTTCCTCAGGAATATCCGAGATAGTTAACGACGAGGATGGGTCAGTAACTAGGGAGGTCACCTCTTTTACATCATGTGTTATGCTCTCTACTAGCAGATCAGGTGCAGCTACTAAAGGCTTGGCCATTTTCCGAACTGGGATAACAAGACTGAATGTGCTCCCTTCACCTAGCGCACTGTTCAATGTAATTTCGCCACCCAGTAATCGGGCAATTTCTCTACTGATAGAAAGCCCCAATCCGGTCCCCCCAAACTTACGCCGAGTAGAACCGTCTGCTTGTTGGAACGCCTCGAATATAATCTTTTGATTTTCTGGACTAATTCCGATTCCTGTGTCTTTCACGATGAACTGTATATAATCGGGATCATCGTGTTGTTGAGAGATCGATAATGTGACGCGACCTTTGGGCGTAAATTTAATGGCGTTGGAAAGTAGATTACGGAGCACCTGCTCAACCCTTAGTTTATCTACTTCCACGTAGTTCGCTGCGCCTTCGTCTATTTCAACCTTTAACTCAAGTCCCTTTTCCTCCACTATTGGCAAAAACAAACTTAATAAGTCGTTTCTAAGATCGCTCAATGCCACATGTTCGTACTCGAGTTCCATCTTGCCAGCTTCTATCTTCGATAGATCTAAGATTTCATCGATAAGGCTCAATAAGCTAGAACCAGAGCTTTGTATAACCTTGGCGGATTCCACTTGGTCCTCCGTTAAATTGGCATCTGCATTTTCGACCATTAATCGAGATAATAACAAAATAGAATTTAGCGGTGTCCGGAGCTCATGCGACATATTGGCAAGAAACTCCGACTTATATTTTGTGCTGAGCGCGAGTTCCTCCGCTTTCTTTTGGATTTCAAGATTTCGTTCAGCAATGAGATGATTCTTTTCCTCTAACAGTTTTGAGCGTTCTTCTAATTCCTGATTTGACTGCATTAGCTCTTCTTGTTGCACGCGTAGTTCTTCTTCAGAGGCCTGCAGTTTCTGCGTTTGAGCTTCTAGCTCCGTATTAAGATTCTCTAGTTCTGCATGTTGCGTCTGTAGTTCCTCTGCCTGCGCTTGCGTTTCTTCCAGTAACGTTTGGATCTGCTTTCTCCCTTTCGCTGCTAAAATTTCTAACGTAATATTGCGACAAGCCTCTTGATAGAAGTCCATGTCCAATTGCACAAAAGGCAACCTACTTCCGAGCTCAATTACTCCAAAACACTGTCCTTTTACCATCAAAGGCAACCAAAGTAGATGGGTGGTTTTTATTTTTCCCGAAGAAAAACTAACAACATAGTCCTTTTCATCTACGTTTTCTAAAACTTTAATTCGTTTATCTTTAAACACTTGCCCCACAATCCCTTCGCCCGGCTGATATTCCTTCTGAATATGGTCTACCAAACCATAGGATCCGGACAGCGAAAGCAGCCCTTTGTCCCATATATAAACCGCCCCATTTAAGCACTCTGTATAAGACACCAACAACTCCAACGCGTCATTCGCAACAATCTCCTCCGTCTTATTGCCCGCTAAAATATCGTTTATTTTAGCTAGCCCGGTTTGTCGCCACTCGTTATCATTGAGCTTTCCAAACGATTCTTCCAACGCGATTGCCATACCGTTGAGAGAAGATGCGATATAACCCAGCGTATCCTTTTCAACGTCGTCTAGCCTAACGGAATAGTCTCCATCCGCAATCTGTTGCGCCATATTGTGTATAATACTCAACCGATGTGTCGTATCTTCATCTTTGTCACGAAGCAGTGCCTGCATGTTCTCTCGTCTTCGAAACTCATTCCGAATTTGTAGATAGAACAAGATGGTGACAATAAGAGAAACCAAAGCTGCCAAAATGATAAAGAATGAGGTCAATCCTGAATTTCGCTGCATTCTCGTGGTTTGGAGATCGAGCTTACTAGCTTCTTCCCGCACAAAACGACCAATAATATTCCTGCAGCTGTCCATATACAATTTACCACGCTCCAACTGTTCGACCGTAACTGCCCCTCCCTCTCTTTTTAAATCAACATGTTCATTTAAGAGATCCAACCTCGTCGTCATTAATGCCTCTATGCTGTCTACGCGTCGTGCTTGTTCTGGTGTATCACTGGTTAACTCGCGGGTTGCGGATAAAGATGCTGGCAGGGAAGTTCGGCTTCCATGATAAGGTCCTAAAAACTTTACTTCTCCTGTTAACAGATACCCACGTTGCCCTGTTTCCACATTCTGTAGATTAATCAAAATCTGATTGATCGAATCGATTGTTCGGTGTGTTTTGATAACCTTGTTGCGGTTATTCATCTGCGTTTTGATACTAATGTAGGAAGCAGATGAACTTAACAACAATACAAACAACGAAAATCCAAATCCAATCTGTAATTTTCGAATAAGATTCTTGGACATAACGATTTAGTTAAATGGTATAGTAAAATAAAAGGTAGTCCCTTGGTTTGAAGAACTTTCTATGCCGTACGTGCCATTGTGCTGTCTAATAATTTCTGCACAGATATACAAACCGATCCCTAGTCCTTGAAATTTTACAGATGATTCCTCCACGCGGTAAAATTTCGTAAAGATATTATTTTTTTTGTGGTCCGGAATACCAATTCCAAAATCTTGGACGGCTATATAAAGCTGATCTCTATCGGCAGCAGTATGTACAACTACGCTGTCACTGTCGGGAGAATATTTTATAGCATTCGTCAGGAAGTTGATTAGCACTTGTTCGATACGAAAAGCATCACCGTTCACTTCTTGTGTAATTATTTCCCCTTTTCGTTCGATTTTTACCTGCACATGGCTATGCGTATAATAAATGGTTTCGATAGCGCTTTCAATCAGCTTTTCCATATTAAACAGCTTTTTATTCACCTTTAGTTTTCCATTTTCAATCTTGGAAATGTCTAATAGATCAGCAATAAGACTGTCCAATTTATTGATCTGATTTTGCGCACGGCTAATATAAGTTGCAAATTTGCTTTCTTTCTGGACATCCGGCATACGTTCTAATAATTGAATATAAGCCTTGATGCTCGTCAGTGGAGTCTTGAGTTCGTGGCTTGCTATACTCAAAAATTCATCTTTTTTCCGCTCTTCTTCCTTCTGTTCGTGTATATCGGTAAAAGTTCCTACCCAACTGCGTACTCCCGTTCTGTCCTTGACAGGAATAATACGTAAAAGATGGTAACAAAAAAGTCCGGATTTCAGTCCTTTGATACGCACTTCCAGCTCCAACGGCTGGCTACGTTCAATACAGTGTTTCCAAACTTGTTTGATGCAAGTATCATCCGGGTGTACTTCGGGGAACGTCTCGGGACATCGAGAAAATTTATACCACCTTTTATTGACAAAAGTAATTCGGCCTTGACCGTCCGCTGTAAAAGCAATTTGCGGTAAACTTTCGAGCGTAGTATGTAAGTGCTCCACCTTATCTCTCAGTTCCTGTTGCGCCTTTTTTCTCGTTTCTATCTCTGATTCCAATATTTTTTGGGTCTCGTTCAGTGCTAATGTCTGCTCATATAATCGATAGAATGTCTTCACTTTCAGCATTAAAATATCGGGATCTACCGGCTTGGTTATATAATCTATCCCACCCGAAGCGTAACCTCTAGCTATAAATTTCTTATCTGTATTCACAGCGGATAAAAATATAATAGGTACTTCTTTGGTTTTGCTGTACCCCGATAGCGTTTCCGCTACTTCAAAGCCATCTATGCCCGGCATTTGCACGTCCAGAATAACCAGTGCGTAGTCATTTTTCAACACTTTTTTAAGGGCATCTTCGCCCGAAAGGGCGGAATCAACTTCAAAACCTTTGGATCTTAGCAGCTTATCTAGCGAATATATATTTTCTATTTGGTCGTCAACGATTAAAATCATGCATTCATTTTTATGAGTTTTACGAACTTAGCGTTATGCGGATGGGACAAAAACCAATCCAAAAAGCTGCTCTTCGAGCCTTCTTCAAAGAAAGAGAAGAAAAGAATTTGTATACGTTTCCATGTTTAAGTATAAGGATTACGAATAAAGAATCTACACCATATTTCGCAGAATAAAATACACAAAAATAATAGCTATTAAAATTTTAATGGCGTATTCACCAAACAGGATTTTCTGCCATTTCATTAGACGTTCATCCGGATCTTTCACCAACCGATACCCAAAGCCGACGGTTAGGTAGGGAATAAAAGGTAGTAGCAAAGCATTGTAATGGAAAGCTCCCACAAAATCTCCATGTAATATTGCGTGAGCGGCACGTTGCGAACCGCATCCCGGGCAATCCAATCCCGTCAATGCCTTGAACGGACATTGTGGGAACCAGCTATGAGCGGCAGGATCGAAGGTATAATAAATGTAGGTCGCTGCTCCCAACATTACCACACTGGCTCCTAGAAATACCCAACGATACTTTCTCAACATGTTGTTAGAAATTTCCGGACATCATTGCCCCGAACATTGCGAAACCAAAGATGATGAAATAAAGCACCCACAATCCAATACAAACGCCGACATTGATCCACAACCATTTTTTTGCATTTGCAGAATCCGCCTCCGCTCCCGGTAGATCACCAGCATAGAATTTTTTTTCCACGCGTGATGCGTACACAATGGAGGGAATTCCTAACGGCCAACAACAAAAAATGGTCGTAAGAATCGTTTCCAGCAAATAGGTCTTTGGCGGTTGCCCCATACGCTGGTTATAAGGTGAAGCCGGTGTATTCGGGAATTGAGGAGAGGTTTGTGATCCTGTGAAATAAGGCTGCGAATCGATGGATAGCATACCGCTCAATTCCGGTACATTTTTAGCAAGCACCCAGTTCGGCATACCTTCAGTCCATACATATGTATCGCCGGTAATACCTTTGGTTTTTAACTCCTCTACCGAAAAAGGACCGAACGTATTTGTTCCATCCGTATAATGATATTTTTGCATCTGATATGAATATGTTGGACTAAATATAAAAAAGAAAAAAGGCTTCAGAAAATATCCGAAGCCTTTTGTTTCAATTATATAATAGGGATGTCCTTATCTTACATCATGCCTGGCATACCACCGCCCATTGGAGGAGCTCCAGCACCAGCCGCTCCAGCCTCTTCTGGCTCATCAGCTAACACACATTCTGTAGTTAATAGCATAGACGCAACAGAAGCTGCATTTTCCAACGCTACGCGAGAAACTTTGGTAGGATCGATAACGCCTGCACCAATCAAGTTTTCGTATACATCTGTACGTGCATTGTACCCGAAGTCAGCCGTACCTTCTTTTACTTTTTGAACAACTACGGCACCTTCGATACCAGCGTTGTTACAAATTTGACGAAGAGGTTCTTCAATAGCACGCTTGATAATGTCGATACCGATTGTTTCATCTTCATTAGCTCCTTTAAGATCTACTAACGCTTCAGTCGCACGGATAAAAGCAACGCCACCACCAGCAACTATACCTTCCTCCACTGCAGCACGGGTAGCATGCAATGCATCGTCTACACGATCTTTTTTCTCTTTCATCTCCACTTCTGTAGTAGCACCTACATAAAGTACAGCTACACCGCCAGACAATTTCGCCAAACGTTCCTGTAATTTTTCACGGTCGTAGTCTGACGTTGTAGTTTCGATTTGTGAACGAATTTGTGCAACACGCGCTTTAATATCGTCCGCATTTCCTGAGCCGTTGATAACTGTTGTATTGTCTTTGTCAACGGTTACCTTCTCTGCTTGGCCTAAGTAAGAAAGCTCCGCATTCTCTAATTTATAACCTCTTTCTTCAGAGATGACCGTACCACCTGTCAAAATAGCAATATCCTCTAACATTGCTTTACGACGGTCGCCAAAGCCCGGCGCTTTCACCGCAGCTACTTTCAGTGAACCACGGATCTTGTTCACCACTAATGTCGCTAAAGCTTCTCCATCTAAGTCTTCCGCAATAATCAACAGTGGCTTCCCTGTTTGTACTTGTTTTTCCAAGATAGGCAACAATTCTTTCATATTGCTGATTTTCTTGTCGTAAATCAAGATATAAGGATTCTCCAAATCCGCTTCCATCTTGTCAGAGTTAGTAACGAAATACGGCGACAAATAACCACGGTCGAACTGCATACCTTCAACTGTCTTCACCTCAGTTTCGGTACCTTTTGCTTCTTCTACCGTGATAACCCCGTCGTTTCCAACTTTCTGCATTGCCTCGGCAATCAAAGATCCGATCACCTCATCATTGTTTGCTGAGATCGTAGCAACTTGTTTGATTTTGTTGTTATCAGCTCCAACCTCTCTTGATTGCGATTGCAAATTAGCGACAACAGCAGCAACTGCTTTATCGATACCACGTTTCAGATCCATTGGGTTAGCACCCGCTGCTACAGATTTCAAACCCGGAGCAACGATAGCCTGAGCAAGAACAGTGGCGGTTGTTGTACCATCGCCAGCTTGATCAGCCGTTTTAGAAGCAACTTCTTTCACCATCTGTGCGCCCATGTTTTCCAAAGCATCTTTCAATTCGATTTCTTTGGCTACGGTTACACCATCTTTTGTAATCGCAGGAGATCCAAATTTTTTCTCGATGATTACATTACGACCTTTAGGCCCTAAAGTTACTTTTACTGCGTTCGCCAAGGTGTCGACACCTTTTTTCAGTGCGTCACGCGCTTCTACGTTATATCTTACTTGTTTTGCCATTTTTTAATTAGTATTTAGTACTAAGTATTAGATATTGCTAACTCTTTTTTTAATATTGATTTTACCTTGACTTATAGAACCGCGTAAATATCAGATTCACGCATAATCAAATACTCCTTACCTTCGTAAGTGATTTCTGTACCTGCATATTTGCCATATAAAACTTTATCGCCCACTTGAACAGTTAGCGGCTCTTCCGGTTTCCCCACTCCTATTGCAACGATAGTACCCTGAGAAGGTTTCTCTTTTGCGGTGTCCGGAATGTAGATTCCTGATGCTGTTTTTTCTTCTGCGGGAGCTGCCTCTACGACAACTCTGTCTCCGATAGGTTTAATACTTAATGCCATAGTAATCTAGTTATTTTTAATTTGATTTTTGATTTAAATTCTTCTCTCCATCTCCATCACCAACTATGCCAAATGAAAAAACGAGGAAATTATTGCCATTTTTTCACGCACTAACGCCATCCTGTCATACTAAATGAGACAGTATTTCAAAAAACCGCCATCACCGGATACGCAGCACAATAGCGGTGAAAGCGAGATGTGGATTCTTAGTAGTCTTATTAAAACAGATCGTTAAAAAAAAGACCTCACAACTAGTTTGCGAGGTCTTCAATATCGATTAAGCTACTTCTTAATTTACGGTATCAACGCCAGTTGCCGACGTGGGCGTTTCCGTTTCCATGACGGGCGCTGTTTCTTGTTGTGTTGAGTTCGGATTAAGGTTCAGCGGAGAAGTTTGCGCCGGAGCATCGATTTGATCACCAAGCCCTCCTGTTCCCCCTCCAGATGATGGACCCAAAATGTTCATCGCCAAACAGAATACCATCAATGCAATGGCTAAGCCCCATGTTCCCTTTTCTAAGAAATCACCTGTGCGTTGCACCCCCATTAAATTAGAGCTGCCAGCGAACCCTGATGCCAAGCCCCCTCCTTTAGGGTTTTGAATCAACACGATAAATCCCAATAAAACACTTGCCAGTATGATCAGGACAATTAAAAATGTTTGCATTATTTTATTTGTTAATATAGTTTTTCTTCCAGTTCCTTAATTCGGGTCGCAAAATACGATTTTTTTTCTGGAAATCTCAAAATTAATTTTTTATAGACTTCTATAGCCTTGACATACATGGCTTGATCTGCGTATATATCCGCGAGTGTTTCTGTCACTAAATCAAATTGTTCTTCCGAGCTCTTTCTGGCTTTGTTTTCGACATTTAAATTCTCTGGTTGCGGAGGTTGTATCTGAGGTTCCTCCCGAATAAATCGCTCTATTACTTCTGCTATTTTACTTGGCCCATTAGTGGTGGATTCGCGACGCTTCACCTCATCGCTAAGTTTGTCTTCCGGATGTTGTAAGTGGATAATATGCTCACGAATCTGTTGATCGAGTGTAACGCGATCCAATTCCGCTGGATCAAATGAGGTTCTATTTGCCACTGGAATTCGTGGACTTACAAATGGTTGATACGTATCCGCGTGCTCCAGTCGGGTCTTGTGTAACCACCAACGGAAGCTATAAGGCATCAACTCGTCATTATATAAACTAATATTTTCTTCTTTTCTGTCGTCTTCTATTAGTTCTTCTTCAGAAACTTCGTTTTTTTGCTGTTCAAACGATATATCCTTAGCATGGACAGCAAAATAATCTCCGCCTCCTATCCCTTCTTGTACCAACGTTTCTAAGGCATCTTTACGCTGTAATTCCTCCCCAGGTGCGACAGGTTGCGTATCAACTTGTTGCTCATCCGATTCCTCGCCCCCTTCATCCTTTAAGCGTACTTCCACGAGAGGTTCTTCCGTCTCATCCAAAGATCTGGCAATATCCTCAAAGGGCACATAATCGTCATCTTCCACTTCTACTATAGGCACGTCTTCCACCGGCAACTGAACATATTCCGCCAACCAGTTGGCGCTACTTGCCAACAAAATCGCCCGTTTTTCGAGGCGAACTGACGGCCCTTCTTTCAAAAATTTGTGCCTTTCAAAAGCAAAGTGAAGTGGCTGCGAATAGGGATATCGAGCGAGCAATTGCTCAAAATCAGTCAGGGCAATATCCTTTGGGCTAACCAAAGCCTGGTGGTATAAATGTGTAAATGACGACCCTTGATTTCCCATAATATTTTACCAGTTAGCGAATGCTCTATTGTAAATATCTTCCGTCAGTAAGTTAATAATTTCTCTTGTTAAGTTTTCTTCTTGCGATTGTATCAAACCAGAAAACTCCCTAAATTGCGAAAACGATTCATCAAAATTACTCTCTCCCGTCTCATCTAAACGGTTTGTATATTTTACTTTAACCGTAATCGTCAAACGGTTTAAGGCCGCACGATCGGTGTTGGCCTCCACTGCTGCGGGAGCAATATCATATCCCGTGATGACACCCTCGAACATGGCGTCCGCCTCACCGTTGACTTGACTTAGTCTGGATTGGTTTCGGATACGTTCCTTCAATCCCTCTGTAAAGTTTTGACCGAGCGTTTGGTAGACCATAGGCGCAATATTCTCGAAATAAGCCACATGCACTGTCTTCATGTTCTGGGGAATAGACCCTCCTGTAAAACCATATTTAACACCGCAGCCGTTAAATAAGAAACATACCACAACTGCTAAAAAGGGAAATAAAAATATACTTCTCGTTTTCATGGTATTCATCAATCTAAATTTAAATCTTTGATTTTTCTATACAAGGTGCGTTCAGAAATGCCCAGTTCACGAGCGGCTGCCTTACGTTTACCTTTATGTTTCTTCAACGCCTTTTTTATCAAATCCGATTCTTTCTCTACCAAAGAAAGCGACTCCTCTATTTCCTCAGCTTCTTGGTCATCATACGACATGTAGTCATTCCCTTTTGAGCCCTGATTAGGATTATGAATAGTTAAAGTGGGATGTGTGCTTTCTTCTCCTAAATAGCCGGCGGAGGGCTTAACTTCTTTATACAATTGATTGATATACGGTGAATTTTGCTCATAAGTACCTGGACTTACCCCTTCCTTAATAAGCTCTACCACAAGTTTCTTTAAATCCACCATATCCTTTTTCATATCAAAGAGGACTTTATATAATAAATCTCGCTCTGAAAAATCTTCTTTTCCGGCATCTTTGACAAAGACAGGCAAGGATGATACGGGTTGCTCTATAGGTAAGTATTTAGATAGTATAGGAGAATCGACAACACGCTCCTTTTCCAACACAGCAATTTGCTCGGCAATATTTTTTAGCTGTCGCACATTTCCGGGCCAACTGTACTTCATTAGCGTTTCCTGTGCGTCTGGTGTCAATTGTACCCCGGGCGACCTATATTTATCTGAAAAATCAACAATGAATTTTCTAAAGAGCAAATTAATATCTTCTTTACGTTCTCGTAAAGAAGGAATCCGCAACGGGACAGTATTCAGACGATAATACAGATCTTCTCGAAACCTACCTTTTTTTACCGCTTCATACACATCGACATTCGTTGCCGCAACTACACGTACATTTGTTTTCTGTACTTTCGATGAACCTACACGAATGTATTCACCCGTCTCCAATACCCGTAATAGTCTGGCTTGTGTCCCTAAAGGGAGTTCGCCCACTTCATCCAAAAAAATAGTCCCGCTATCTACGACTTCGAAATATCCTTTTCGTGCTTCGTGTGCACCCGTAAACGAACCCTTCTCGTGACCGAACAATTCGGAATCTATTGTTCCTTCTGGAATCGCACCACAGTTTACCGCGATGAACGGTCCATGCTTTCTCGCACTTAACTGATGGATAATATGTGAAAAAACCTCTTTCCCTGATCCACTTTCGCCTTGTATCAATACAGATATATCCGTTGGGGCCACTTGCCAGGCGACGTCAATTGCACGATTTAGCAGCGGTGAATTACCAATGATTCCAAATCTATTTTTAATATCTTGAATATCCATTTTCTTCCAACCTCTACTCTACAATCCTGCCAATTAAAGTTGCCGATGTGCAACGTTCAGCCAATACATGGACATATTGCCCCGGCTTGAAGCGCTCATCAATAGGGAAGACAACCATTGTATTTTGATCATTCCGACCACAATAATCTTGGTCCGATCGTTTTGAAAATCCTTCAATAAGAACTTTGTGCACTTTGCCAACGAAATTTTGCAAACGATAAAGACTATGCTCCTGCTGTTTATTGACGACCTCCGTCAAACGTCTTTTCTTCACCTCTTCTGGTACGTCATCTTCATAACGTTTCGCAGCCAATGTACCTGGTCGCTCGGAATAAGCAAACATATAAGCAAAATCATACTTTACGTAATCCATCATAGAAAGCGTTTCTTGATGTTCTTCTTCTGTTTCTGTGCAGAACCCCGTAATCACGTCCGTAGATATACCACAGGTTGGAATAATGCGACGGATAGCATTAACCCTATCCATATACCATTCCCGGTCATAGGTACGGTTCATCAATTCTAATACCCGTGAGCTTCCCGATTGCACTGGCAAGTGTATGTAATTACAAATGTTTTCGTACCGAGACATGGTATGCAATACCTCGTCGGTAATGTCTTTCGGATGAGAAGTGGAAAAACGCACACGAAGTTCTGGACTTACTTCCGCCACCATAGCCAATAGCTGCGCAAAGTTTACCACTTGTCCCGGCGTTTCGCCTTCTGCTACTGAATATTTATACGAATCGACATTCTGTCCCAACAAAGTGACTTCCCGATAGCCTGCGTTAAACAGATCTTGTGCTTCTTTCACAACAGAATGGCAGTCCCGACTTCGTTCACGCCCGCGTGTAAAAGGAACAACACAGAATGAACACATATTGTCACATCCGCGCATTATAGAGATAAACGCAGAAATTCCGTTAGAGTTCAAGCGTACCGGGCTAATATCTGCATAGGTTTCCTCTCTTGAAAGCAATACGTTGACCGCCTTATTTCCGTCATCAACCTTGTCTATCAAGTTTGGCAAATCACGATAAGCGTCCGGGCCCACGACGACATCAACTAATTTTTCCTCTTCTAGAAATTTCGACTTCAATCGCTCAGCCATACAACCTAGAACACCTACTACCAGGCCTGGATTTTTCGCTTTCGCAGATTCGAATTCTTTCAGTCTATTCCGCACACGCTGTTCTGCGTTCTCCCGGATGGAGCATGTGTTGATAAAGACAACATCAGCTTCCTTATAATCTTTGGTTGTTTCAAAACCATTATCCAACAGAATAGAAGCAACGATCTCGCTATCGGAGAAATTCATTTGACAGCCGTAACTTTCGATATACAATTTCCTCCCTGTAGATTTGCCTGTAGGAAGCATATCCAAAGCCTCACCTTGACGAGACTCGTCGTGTGTTTTTGTCGTGTGTTGTAATTCTATCATAGCATCAACTAAAAGACTACAAAGTTACAAATAAAAACTTAGATTGGTGACAGTTTGGCAGAGCTTATGAAAAAACCCGCGGCTCATCAGGATACTAACAAAGATGAAGGCTTGGGCAGTCCTTTAAAGAAGACACGCTAAGAAAAAAGCGCTGTTCTATCCGGACAGCGCTTTTCGTTTTTATATAAGCAAAGTTCTACTGCTTAATTCCCAGCTTCTGCTTGTGCTTCTCTAATCATGTCGTCACCAGCTACAATCACAATCTCCACACGACGATTTTCAGCTCGTCCGGCGTTCGTATCATTGGATGCAATTGGTTCCGAATAATTTTTACCTTCCGTTTTTATCCGGGAACTACTCAATCCCTGTGAAACGGCATAAGCTCTGACTGATGCTGCGCGAGATTCCGACACCTTCTGATTTGCAGCCAGCGTACCAATGTTATCGGTATGTCCTACAACCAAGATGTTCGTACCGGGCTCTTTGTTGAGCGTTTCTACCAACTTAGAAATATTTGTCTTTGCGGCAGATTTCAACGTGGAGCTATTAAAGTCAAATAAAATACCTTCGTCAAACTTCACAATGATACCTTCATCGGCTTTGATTACTTCTGCTCCAGCGACGGTATTTTCAATCTCCTTTGCCTGTCTATCCATCTTTTTACCGATCAAGCCACCTGCTACACCACCAATAGCCGCGCCTGCGATAGCTCCGATAGCCGTATTACCGGCCTTGCCACCAATTAACGCCCCTAAACCAGCTCCCGCGGCTGTTCCAATGGTAGCTCCTTTTGTTGTATTACTAGCATTTTGTACAGCCGCACAGCTAGCAAACAACATTACTGACGTGGCTACTGACAAGCCATATACAGCTATTTTTCTATTGAATTTCATAATTAATTATTTTCTATGTTTACTTAATTACATTATACAAACAAAGTAAATGCCAAAATGCAGCAACTAAGGCGTAAATCAACGGAAACTTGCGGGAATGCCGTCAACAAAGACTACCGTTCTTGTGGAGGAATTTCGAGTTTCGGCAGACGGTCAGAACGAGGTCGTCCGTTTTTGTCCCATGCTTCAAACGACCGCTTAACATAATGCATGAAGTCATATTGCCCCCAATTTTTAACCATATTATAGGAAGGACGATACATATCCATAAACGACTGGAGTTCATCTCCCTCTAGGTTGATCACGGACTTCACGGTAGTTTTGTTAAACACTCGATCTACTTGGCTTTCTTCAAGTTCTCTGTCCATTAAATTCGCAAACCGTTTTGCGTTTTTTGCATCACGTCCAAACAAATTATACAATGCGGTCGCTGGGCTACCTAAGTAAGTGCCTACTGTATTTTTGCCACCGTTATAAACTCCTTTCTTACGGTAATCGTCCAACATATCCCTCATCTCCGCTTCCTTGCTCATCCGACTCACAACCACCGTCTCGATTGTCAAGCCAGCCTGCATCTCAACAAGGATATCCTCATTTGTATGCAAAACGGTCTTCACAGGTCCATAACCTGTCTTTGTCAAAGAAAGACTGTCTCCAACAGACGCCTCAATGATAAATACCCCAAATGTATTTGTTTGTACACGCTTTTTTGTACGCAGGTTCGTTACATTTACCTCCGAAAGACGTACGCTCCCCCCCCTTTCTACTACGATACCGGAAACTCCGCTTGACTGCTGTGCATATGTGTTTGATGCTCCTGTAAGTAGGAACGCTATACAACTCACGAGTAACCAAATATATTTCTTATTTATATACATTCATATAAATTTAGCAAATGTTTTAGCGTAACCAATGTTAAAAAGTTCTAAATCTAACTAAAAGTTAGTTATATGGATAGAAAACGAAATTGGCCCCCTCCGGTATGATAACGAAGAGACACATATATTCATCAGAACTTTTGAAATGCTTCATAAAGTAGTCTTTCCGGTCTTCCTTGACAAGTCCACGGTCGACAAACTCCTCGAGCGAGCTCACATTAATGGTCCACTGTGTATTCAATTCGTCTTTATTTAACAATAGCTCTCCTATACTGACCTCATGTTGATGCGCAATAAAAATTGGATATAAGGTGTATCCCTCTGCTATCATCTCCCTAGCTACCTCCTTTATGGAGTCACTGTAAAAATCTAGATCAACTTTCAAACTTTTGAGAGGGCTGTTTGCGGTGGGATCGCCTGGCGACGCCATCCTCCCCATTAAATCTTCTATATCCATATTTTCTCTTACACCTCAATTTTTACTAATAAAACAACGTTTTCTACATGCTGTGTATGTGGAAACATGTCCACCGGTTTGATACGTTCTACCTTATATTTTTCTTGCAATAAAGCTATGTCACGAGCTTGAGTTGCAGCGTTGCAGCTTACATAGACCACTTTTTTAGCCTCCATTTCCAAAATGCGGTTCACAACATCTGGATGCATTCCTGCTCGTGGCGGATCCGTAATCACAACATCGGGTCGACCATGCTCGCTGATGAAATCCGCGGTCAGAACATCTTTCATGTCTCCGGCGTAGAACTTCGTGTTGCCAATCCCATTGATTTGCGAATTGATCTTCGCATCTTCAATGGCAGAAGGCACATACTCGACGCCCACAACCTCTCTCGCCATTCTGGCGACAAAATTAGCAATCGTTCCTGCTCCGGTGTACAAATCATAAACCAATTCGTCTCCTTTTAAACCGGCAAATTCACGTGTTATCTTATACAGTTCGTACGCCTGTGCAGAATTCGTTTGATAAAAAGACTTTGGTCCCACTTTGAACTTTAATCCTTCCATTTCTTCATAGATAAAGTCGCGGCCGCTAAAAGTATGGATATCCTGATCAAAAATGGTATCGTTACGCTTCTGATTAATGATGTATAGCAGCGAGGTGAGTTCGGGAAGCTGTTCGTTGATGTAGTTCATCAATAAATCGACCTGTCCTTCTTCCGGATATGCGAAAACAACAATCACCATCACTTCTCCTGTCGAAGACGTACGGATAATTAGATTACGCAAAGCACCATCATGTGCACGTAGATCATAAAAAGAGATTCCTTGTGCTATGGCAAAAGAGCGCACGGCATTTCGAATCGCATTGGATGGATCTTGTTGCAGAAAGCAGTGGTCTATATCTAAAATCTTATCAAACCTTCCTGGCACGTGAAACCCTAGGGCGTTTAAATCGTCTGGCTTTACTTCTTCATCCACCGACGTCAGCCATCGTTTATTAGAAAATGTGAATTCCAGTTTATTCCTATAATACGTTGTTTCCCTCGAGGCAAGAATAGGTTCCATGGAAGAAACATCAACTTTACCTAAGCGCTTGAGCACATTCTCGACATGTTGCTGCTTGAACAACAACTGCGCAGGGTATTCCATGTGTTGCCATTTACATCCTCCACACACACCGAAATGTGGGCAAAAAGGGTCTATACGATATTTCGAGGCTTCCTTTAATGCCACCAAACGTCCCTCGGCAAAATTCTTCTTCTTCCGGAACAGCTCAACATCTGCGACGTCGCCAGGCACGGCTTGCTCAATGAACAAGACTAATTCGTCGTGCTTGGCAACCCCTTTTCCCTCTTCGGCTATATCGATAATTTGGACATTGGATACAAATCGCTTGTCCTGTGGAATTCGTCTACCCATAATGGGTGCAAAAGTACGGATTTTTCATCTTCTTTTTCCCCGTGAAAAAGAAGCAAAAACCTCGCCGCTTCAAATATTTTACATTTGGGGTAGTACCAAGAATGAATTTGTACAGTTGTAAAATATTTGGATGCGGCATTTAATGTTAATAAAGGATAGTGCAATTGTATGATGCGTAAAATAAAAGCAATTAATAATTGATAGCGGTTATGCGGATTAAAACGACCTTGTGTTTTTTCGCGTTCATTTTTATCAAGAAACAAGGAGAAGAACTATGATTCCAATAACGTTGCTTGCACCAGATAGGGGAGAATTTCCTTTTGAAAAGAAATAAAGTTTTTACGCACATCGGCATCAGTCACTGCGGTAAACGCGAACGAAAACACAATATTTTTACTGGATTTGATCAGAAAGGTTAATCTTTCTTCGGGTACAGTTAGCGCAATAGTTTCATTTTGTATAAAAGAGCTAAGTAGTAGAAATTCCAAGTCATCGGAAAGTGTCTTTAAGTACTCTTGCGCATTGGCCGACTCCCGAATAAACTCCCACCCTACAAACTCATTACAGACGGTGTAAGTCACACGGCTTACACGAAGAATCGTATTCGCTAGAAAAGTAGAAAGATCTTTTTCTCTGATGTTTTTATTCAGGATGTCTTCTACGTTCTCTCGGATATAATCCATCAGTACCTCATGCAGAATGAGCTCTTTACTAGCGAAATGTTTATAGAATGTTGCTTTTGCAATACGCGCCTGTTTTGCCAGTTCATTTACACTGGTTTTGTTATATCCGTAGCGTCTAAAAAGTTCGCGTGCAGATTTCTTTATTGATAATATGACTTGGTCAGACTCCATATATTAATTGGGGAGATTACACAAGTTCCGTCTCAAACTGCGACAAGAAACGGACATCGTTTTCAGAGAACAAGCGTAAATCCCGAATTTCGTATTTCAAATTTGTTATCCGTTCGATACCCATACCGAAAGCGAAACCCGAATATTTTTTACTATCAATCCCGCAATTCTCTAACACATTAGGGTCTACCATACCGCACCCCAATATCTCCACCCATCCGGAATATTTACAGAGCTGACATCCTTCTCCTTTACAAATTGTGCAAGAAATATCCATTTCGGCAGATGGTTCAGTGAAAGGAAAATATGAAGGACGGAAACGTACTTTTGTTCCCTCGCCATATAATTCTTGCACAAAATGAAATAACGTTTGCTTCAAGTCTGCGAAAGAAACATTTTCGTCGACGTATAGTCCCTCAACTTGATGAAAAAAGCAGTGCGCTCGAGCGGATATGGCTTCATTCCTGTAAACACGTCCCGGCATAATGGCTCGAAATGGCGGCTTTCCCATCTCCATTAAACGGACTTGAACAGAAGAGGTGTGTGTACGTAACGCGATGTCATTCCCGTCTTTCTTTTCTACGAAAAAGGTATCTTGCATATCCCGAGCAGGGTGTTCAGGAGGAAAATTAAGTGCAGAGAAGTTGTGCCAATCGTCTTCGATTTCTGGCCCTTCGGCCACGATAAAGCCCAACTTTTTGAAGATCTCTACAATTTCTTTTCGTACTAACGAGAGCGGATGCCGAGATCCCAATTGAAATCCCTCTCCAGGAAGCGTCAAGTCACCTTCCTCACGCTGCAGGTTCTTTTCTGTTTGCGCAAACTGAGCTTGAGCGTCGCTATATGTTTTTTCGGCTAATAGCTTAAACTCATTTAAAACTTTGCCTAGCGTGCGCTTTTCCTCGACTGATACCGTTTTAAATTCTTCAAATAACCCTTTAACGATACCCTTGGCAACTAAGAACTTTAAACGAAAATTTTCAACATCGTCTGCCGAAACGGGGGCAAACCCCTTTATCTCTTCTGTAAACTGCTTAATTTTGTCCTGCAACATAGTGCCAAAGATACGGCAAAATATTAAAATATTACAAGATGCTATGCCGAAATTCCAGCACACTAAAGGACTTGAGCGCCAGTATTTATGACATACTAAAAAGGCAAGCCATCTGCATCGTCGTTGTTCTCTGTAAAATCGACCTCTTCGTCTTTTCCACCATCGTTTTTTTCTTCTTCCTGCGATGTAGATCTTCCCGTTGGTCCAAAATCAGAGGGACGTCCTAATAACTTAAAACTCTCGCCCACGATCTCTGTCACATACCTACGTGTGCCTTCTTTATCCTCATAATTTCGGGTTCGCAACCTTCCTTCAATATAAGCCAACTTCCCCTTTTGAAGATATTTAACTGCCATTTCCGCTAGATTACGCCACATGACAATATTGTGCCATTCGGTATGTTGGACCCGTACACCGTCTTTAGTGTAGGTTTCAGAAGTTGCAAAAGGAAAACTACAAACGGAGACATTGTTGTCTAAATACCGCACTTCGGGATCTTTTCCCAAATGCCCGACTAAAATCACTTTATTAACACTTGCCATAATTTATAATTTAGGGCTAATCAACTGTATCTTGTTGTAATAAATTATTATACTCTATAGTCAGAATGAACATTTATTATTTCACGCTAGTATTAGCGGAGATGAGATGGACATTTTTTTCCAGAAAAGAGAATATAAGTTTATGCTTAGCTAATTTATCGATTTTTTCACAAAAATAGTAATTCCAGTCCTTTTTTTTCTTTTTCAAAGCACGGGAATCGCGAATGATAAAAAAACGTGCATAAATGTTTTGATGGCTTAGTACTTGTTTTATCTGCTTGCCTACGACCTCTAAAACCGTATTCTCATCAAAATAGTGGACAAAATCTGCATGTGCCATTAAATCGGACAAGGAAATGTCCTCCGCTGTCTCTATCATTGGAAATTCATAAAGGTTTGTCCATACATCGCCTTGTCCTCGTTTTGACATCAAAATCTTGTCGTCCTCCTTTACGATAAAGTAATGGAAATATCTATTGCGGCTTACTTTCCCTTTTAACTTCACAGGTAGCATATCGACTAATCCTTTTTGAAACGCGACACATTCCACACGAAAAATACAATCCTCACATAGCGGGTTTTTAGGTTTGCATTGCAACGCTCCAAAATCCATAATGGCCTGATTGTATATGCCGGGATTACGCTTATCAAGCATGTCGTGGGCAATCTCGGCAAATATTCTTTTCCCTTGTATGGAATTAATCGGTTCGTTTATCCCAAAGTAGCGGGCCAATACCCTATATACGTTTCCGTCGACTACCGCCCGTGGTTCATTTGCCGAAAAAGACGCGATGGCCGCTGCCGTATATTCTCCAACGCCGGGCAAACGAATAGCTTCCCCATAGGTATTCGGAAACGTGCCCTGAAAATCACTCATGACCATTTTGGCTGCTTTATGCATGTTTCTGGCGCGCGAGTAGTACCCTAAACCTTGCCATAACCGTAGGATATCTTCTTCATCGGCTTGCGCAAATTTTGTTACAATTGGAAATGCCTCTACAAAACGGTGGAAATAGGGCATTCCCTGCTCCACTCTAGTCTGTTGTAAGATAATCTCCGAAAGCCAGATAATATAAGCGTCATGCGTGGTTCTCCAAGGCAGATCACGCCCTTTCTCACGGTACCAATTCATTAATTTTACAGCGAATGACATGCACAAAGTTGCCTATTTTTTTATAATAAAAAGAGTCCTAAAAAATGTTAAAATATGTAAAATATTGACTACACAGAGCTTGATACATTACCTTTGTGCTTTCGTATCATAAAAGTTTTTATTGTTGAAGCTCATGCTAAAGAAAAAAACCGCCGTGCTTTTCGTCGAACCGGATGGTACATCTACCAAGAGAATGCAGGTACCCACGTTCGTCGTCACTCACTGGAAAAAAATCCTATGTTCCTTTCTTTCCCTCTCCGCGATAACGGTGTTATCCGTCGTCTACGTGGTTAAGCAAAGAACATCTGAAAAATATATAAAGGTCTATGACCAAAAATTAAATAAGCTGAAAGCTGAAAATCGTCTGCTGGAATTGGATGAGTTCAACAATCAGCTCACAACCGAGGAAATAAAGAAATCGTTCAACTCCATTGATAGTACCATTGACCGCATCAACCAAAAGATGAAAAAGCGGGGACTAAAGGAAATTAAGATGAATCCTAATATGGGAGGGCCAGTGGAAAAAAACGATGATGATCTAGTAGAGCTTTCTGCGTTTTACAAAAAGCAATTAGCAGACCTAGAATCCAAGTTAGATGGCTTACCGCTAGGTCGCCCACACCATGGGCGAATTACATCGTCCTATGGATATCGTCGGAACCCCTTTACAAACCGCGGCCGTGAAATGCATCAGGGTGTAGACCTAAAAGGAAGAACAGGGGATCCAGTTAAAGCTACTGCAAAAGGAAGAGTTACTTTTGCGGGTTGGAAAGGAGCTTACGGGTATGTGGTTATGGTAAAACACAACAACGGATACGAAACCCGTTATGCACACTTGACCCGAACACGTGTCAAAAAAGGACAGGCAGTGGAAGCAGGAGATATTGTTGGTTTACTTGGCAGTACTGGCCGGAGCACTGGCCCACATCTGCACTATGAAGTTCTCTTAAATAGCAGGAAACTCAACCCGTCCAAATACTTTTCGTTGTAAGGTTGTAAGAAATTAAGCACAAGAGCTTACCACTGCAACACACTAACTATGGGAAAATGATCCGAAGGAAATTTGCCCATATACGTATCCGTTAAGATACCATATTTATATACAGTGAACGGCTTAGTAATAAAAATATGATCGATACGCTGCTTCGGCTTGATTCCTTTTCCCCACGCATTAAAAGAGGAATTCGGTTCGTACACGATTTTTGCCTGGTCATAGGTGTCTTCTACGATCCCACTTTTGGCCAGCGTAAAATATGCTTCGTTGGTTTCATCAACATTAAAATCGCCGGTCAAGATGATGGGCAAATCTTCTGCTAGTTCTTTTGCTTTTTCTAAAATAAGCTTTGCGCTTTCACGACGCGCCTCAATTCCCCGATGGTCAAAATGCGTATTCATGAAGATAAATTGCTTGCTATTCTCGGTATCTTCAAATACACCCCATGTGCAAATTCTTGGCAAAGCTGCATCCCACCCTTTGTTAGGCTTTTCGGTATCTGTACCCGAAAGCCAAAACGTTCCATCTTTAATTAATTTAAAACGTCTTGCATTGAAAAAAATAGCCGAATGCTCTCCTTTCTGTGCACCATCATCACGTCCTACACCGATGTATTTAAAATCGGGTAACTGCGTTTTGATGTCCTGCACCTGGTCGTAAAACCCTTCCTGAATACCAAAAATATCGAATTCATGAAATTGGATAAGATTGGTGACCGCCAGCTTCCGGTCGTCCCATAAGTTTCCCACATCCGATGTTGTCTTTAAACGTATATTAAAAGAAGCTACCGTGAGCTCTTGTGCTGACAAGATATAAGAAAATATGAAAAGGAGTAAGAGTGATAAAGGAATCTTCTTCATAGCATAAAAATATTATTATTTGAGATAAATGATGTTAGCCACCGCGCGTTCTCCCTCGTGATCAAACAATTTGTTATCTGATGGGTGGTTTACCACACCGTTGCCGGTTGCACCTTTTATATACAGTGTCGAACTACCTCCGCCGTCAAGATTCATCGCCTCCTTCGCTCCCAACCACCGCAATACACGCGAGAGCTCATGGAGATTCATACCGTGCGAAGATTTATTCCTCCCGTCAACAACAAATAGAAGCAATTTACCGTTTTCTGTCAGTGCGGCCGCCGTACGTGGATGCCTGTTATCGTTGAAGGCATTTTTGGCTAATGGATAAGGCTTGCTATTCACGATAAGCAATGGCCCAGAAAGCATGACATTGGGATAATGCTCCGCCTCATATAAGGTATCCGTCGCCGCTTTAATCTTTATTTCTTTTTTCGAAAGCAAAAGCAGCGCATTACCACGTTCTGATTTTTTTCTTGTACGGTTGACCACTTTATTATCCACCTGTATAAAATCAGTTGCACCACCATTTTTCATATCAAAGAAACCACCGTTCACTGCAACCAACGCCTGATGCTCGGATGCCAACTGTGAAGTAGGCTTCAACTCAGAAGGCTCCGCGGCTAAATAAAGTTTTTTCAAGTTCCTTTTAAGATCTATTTCCACGTAGTTGATCTCTTGCTCGCTATCAAAGAGATTATGAAAATGTCCTTGCTTCCATACGACGCCTTTTTTTACTTTCGTTATTTTCCAGTCTTTTGTAGCGACTAATAGCGAGTCTTGATTCTCTTGCGCGAACCCAGCGGTAACAAAAAGAAAAATACCAACAAGAATATTTATTATTGGACGATACATTGAAAATTACTTTTTTAGAATGCGGTTAAGTAACTCTGGCTCATCCGTCGTAATATAATCAATCTTTTGATCGATAAAATAATGCATATCATCCTCCCGATTTACCGTCCACACATTGGTTTTTAGTTGCAGTTTCTTCGCTTCTCCAAGCCATTCAGGATGTTTCTTATAAACAGACAGGTGATAATCAAGCCCACTTAAACCTGCTTCTTTTATTTCCTGAGGAGACTTATCACCATTGAGGTAGTGAACTTTCGCTTTTTTATCCAGTTCCTTAAATTTCAAACAAGCATCGTAACTGAACGCAATATATTCTACTTGTTTTCCGGCTTTCAATTTCTTCACTAACGCTACCGTTAGCTCCGCTGCCTTCAATGTTCGTTCTGTACCAAGTTTGTTCGTTTTAAGCTCATAAATCAACTTGGTTTTTTTCTGTGTCAACCCTTTTTTTAGATATTCTTCTGCGGTAGGAATACTTTCACCATTAGGGTGTTTCTTGGCAAGCAATTCTTGGTAGGTTGAGGTCGCTATATCAATTCCATAAAAGTCCTGGTCATGGGTGACCACCAATACATCGTCTTTTGTTAGATGCACGTCAAATTCCGCACCCCAAGCTCCTTGCTCTATAGCTTTACTTAAGGAAGCAAGTGAATTTTGAGGTACTTTGGTGTTTTTCCAGGATCCGCGATGTGCAATCATTTCTGTTTGCGCCATGGCGCCAACGTGTATGACTGTTAATAAAGTAAGGATTACTAATGTCGGTTTCATATCGTACATGAATAAGGTATACTCTGATGGAGTTATGATTTAATTTTTTACGAATATACCGAATTCGGATTAAGATAGTGTTAAATCACCTTTCTCCGTTCCATTCGCCATAAAATTGTTGCAAAAATGATTCCATAAAATGATGGCGCTCCGCTGCTATCTGTTTGGCCGTAGCGGTGTTCATTTTATCCCGTAACAGCAACAGCTTTTCATAAAAATGATTTATGGTTGGCGCCGTCGTATTTTTATATACCTCCTTACTAAGTTTTTGCTGGGGAATAATATCAGGATTGTATATTTCTCGATTCTTAAATCCTCCATAATGAAAAGCGCGCGCAATGCCGATAGCACCAATAGCGTCCAAACGATCCGCATCTTGTACAATCTCCAATTCTTTGGAATGAAAATCGACCTGTCCTAAAGACGCCTTGAAAGACATATTGAATATAATCTGCTGCACATGTTCTATCCGGCCTTTATCCAATCCAATATGCTGTAGGAACTCCCCTGCTATCCGTGGACCAATCTGTTCGTCACCATGATGAAATTTGCTATCGGCAATATCATGTAGCAATGCGGTCAATTCACAAACCAATATATCAGCGTCCTCCGTTTCCAAGATCAACTTTGTGTTGTTCCATACACGCTGAATATGCCACCAATCATGTCCCGCTTCGGCGTTTTTCAACCTTTCCTGAACGAATACTGCCGTTTGCTGTATAATTGCCTTGTTATCTATCATTATTATCCTTATTCCGTACCCGAATGAGTTTATGTATTTTACCTCCGGTTGATCGCTCTTTTGAGTCCTCGCGTACTTCGGATGCGGCAGACTTCTCTTTCGAACCCTCGTACAGCTCATACTGCAATAGCCGGCAGTCTAGTTTGCCGTTAAAAAACTCAAATCTTCGGGAAGCTTGCAAGCCAATCTTTTTGGCTAAATCGAGATTCCCGGTAAAGATATAACCTCGATATCCCTTGCATTCCTGCTTCATAAAGTCCCCAATCCTTTTATAGGTTGCTTCCAGTTTAGTATGTACTCCTAAACGCTCGCCATATTCGGGATTAAACATAATAACGCCGCTTTCACCCGGAATGGTCGTTTTCGCAAAATCGCCTACTTCAAATGTGATCAAATGTTCTACACCTGCCGTCTTCGCATTCGATTTCGCGATGTCTATCGCCATATCTGATATATCCGAAGCAATAATATGTGGGAGATTCTTTTTGTCGGTCAATTCCTTTAATCGGCGACGTTCTTCGAAAAACACTTCCTCGTCATAACCAATGAGATGCATGAACGCATAATTCATCCGTAGCAAACCAGGCATACGCTTTTGTGCCATCAGAGCAGCCTCAATGGCTAGGGTTCCCGATCCGCACATAGGATTTACGAAAGATGATTTCCCATCCCACTGGGTAGCCATAATAGTCGCAGCAGCCAGTGCTTCTAACATAGGCGCTTTACCGGGATGTTTGCGATAGCCATGTTTTGCAAGCGTTTCGCCGGAAGTATCTAGAAAAATCTCTGCTCTATCCGCTATCCAATGCAGGTGAATGACTGCTTGGGTTAATTCTGGTCCGGTATTGGGCCGTACACCTTTTTTATCTTTGATGCGATCTACAATCGCATCTTTTACCTTGACATTCGCAAATAGCGGCGTCGTAATCGTCTCATTGTGCACATTCGATGTAACCGAGAAATAACCATCAAAAGGCAGCAGCTCTTCCCATGCAATAGTTACTAACGCTTGATAAAGTTCATCGGCATTCTTGGCGTGAAATGACTTTATTTCATAAAGGACTTGACTCGCTGTACGCAAATTTAGGTTCAACCGCATACATGCATTTACAGAGGCATTAACCTCTACGCCTGTATTAAAAGCACGGACAATATCAAAGCCCAGCGCTTCAACTTCTTGTGCCAAATAAGGCGATAACCGTCTATTGCACGTAATGATAACTTTATTGGGTGTGTTGAAAACTTCCATCATATTTTTGCAAAGTTACTTATTCTGCTTAGCAAAAAATGCTTAATTTTACAGTTTAATACGTTTTTGATATGGAAATAAGAGGAAAAGTTCATGAGATAGGCGCTACGCAACAAGTTACTGAATCTTTCAAAAAAAGAGATCTAATTGTTGCTTACGCAGAAAACCCACAATTTGTAGAATACATTCGTTTTGAGGCAACGCAAGATCGCGTTAGTATATTTGATAACTTGGCCGTTGGCGATGATATAGAAGTGTCGTTTAACCTACGCGGTCGTCCATGGACAAATAAAGAAGGTGTTACTACCTATTTCAATTCATTGGTAGCGTGGAGAGTAACAAAGCTTGCCAACACGCCACAACAGGCTCAAGCGCCAGGTCAAATGGATATGCCTCCTGTCGATATAGCGTCCTCCGGAGCGGATGATGACGATTTACCTTTTTAACATAATAACACTTAAAGTGTTGAAAATAAGAAGCAGCCCCTAGAGGCTGCTTTTTTATTTAATATTTATGTTCATCATGGTTACCTTGCAATACAAGGCCATTTTACTCCGCATAACCGCGAAGCATTACTAATCGCTCTTATCCACGCAATTGCACTATCCTCAAATTAACAATAAATGTCGCCTTCGGATGTTTGAGGTATGTAGAAACACATCCTTAGCACGATTCCATCCTCTCAAATATCCGCAGCGACGAGCTTTATGGACAAGTGTTTATTCTGGTGTCCATGAGCTCACTTCGTTCGGTTTTGTTTCTTTTTCGCGGAGAAAAAGAAAATGCAAAATCACTCCGGAAACACGATTTCAATAGCTCCTTCTTTCCCTTCCCACTTGGGTCCCTTTTGTAAGACTTGTATGATCTCTTGATAGATTGGGTGGTTCTTGGCTACCTGTGGTCGTACATCATAGGGGAGCCCATCTTGCCCAACTTTGAAGCGAACCTCTAATCGTTTTTCCGTATTTGCACCTGAATAATGCGTTGATACAAACGCGGAAAATGCCTCCCAACCATCTATCGGCCGTGCGTCACCGGCAGGCAACGCATATACAACGGTCTGTAGGAGTGCATCATCCATCAATTCTACTTCGGTCAAATTGGAGTGCTGCCTATTTGGAAAGTGACGGATTAATATGAGTGTACATACTGCAATAAACATCACCGCCGCTACCGTTCCTATGGCCAAACGCTGCCAACTAAAATAGAATCTGTTTTTACGTTGGCTATGCGCCGCTATGCGCCGCTCCAGCCGTTGTTGCAATAGGCTCAACGATTTCACATCAACTCCACGTTGCATCTTGTAGCCATCAATCGCATCCTGCAAGAAGGGATCTTCCAGGGCTTCTCGCTCCAGCGCATGCATCTCTTCCCGGCTCATTAAGCCATGTATATAGTTATGTATTCTTGACAGCTGATAGTTATTTTCCATGTTTCCCCTTCTCCATACAAATTTTCAAGTTTCTTTTCCCATTTTGGATATAGCTTTTCACTTTACTCAAATCGTACCCCGTCGCCTCCGCAATGTCTTTATAACACTTTTGCTCTAGATAAAACAACCGCACACAGGCAGCCTGCTCTATAGAAAGAGACGCTAAACACTCGTGTATTTTTTCGAAATCATCTTCCGTCCATTTCCTCTCGTCTTCCGTTACGAGCTTCTGTTCGCTTTCGGACATATTCTCTTCGATATCCACATGCATTTTGCCTTTCTGCTTTCGAAGTTCCATCAAGCAATAATTTCGAGCAAACACATACAACCAACTTTTGAAATTATCCACCTCATGTACACGAAGCTTATGTACCAGTTGTTCAAAGATCTGCATCACCGCATCCTGACTCGCTGTCTGCTCCTGAAAGTACTTAAAACACACACCGTATAGCAAAGACATATAGGGAGCATAAAGCTGTCCCAATACATGCAAATCGCCAGTCTGCTTATAATATACGAGTTGTTCTTTTTCGTCCATATGCTATTACCCAATAATAGGATGCTGAAAGATAGCAAATTCCATAAGAAAACTATATTTACCGAGGCAGCTTCTTTGCCTCAACAACTTAGCCAAACAACAACAACGCGATCACTAAGGTCACGATAATATTGAATCCCTGTGCGATCAAAAACGCGTAAAGCGGCTTCTTGTTATTATGTACAAATAGCTCTTTGAAATTCGTTTCCAAACCTATCGATGTAAAAGCTAACGCGAACCACAAGCCTTGAATACTTTTCAGTTCTGCTTTTACATTGCCTACTTGTTCCGGACTAATGACAAAAGAAAACAAGAGAGAAGCAAAGACGAATCCGATCACAAATTTGGGAAAGCGTTCCCAAATAATCTTTAAAGTCGGTTTCTCCGCATGTTCCGCGCTTTTGGAACGTGAATATGTCCAGTAGATACTGATAGCAAAGGCAGCGATTCCGAGCAGCACATTCTGAGAAAATTTTACGATTGTACTGATCTCTAAGGCACGCTCACCCACCAACGATCCCGATGCAACGACCGCACCGGTCGTATCGATACTACCACCAAGCCATGCCCCCGTAACCTCCTGCGACAAATCTATCCATTCTGCGATATAGGGCATAAAAATCAACATCGGTACCGCAGTAATCAACACCAGCGAAACCACATAAGATAACTTCTTGGAGTCCCCCTTTATGGCGCTAGAAGTCGCAATAGCGGCCGACACACCACAAATGGATACTGCTGACGAGAGCATCATAGACATCTCCTCATCAATCTTCAGTTTTCTGCAAAGCCAAAAGGCAAAATACCAGACAGATAATACGACTACCAACGCCTGAATAAGCCCTAAAGCTCCCGCTTTTAATATATCGCCAAAAATGACAGTTGTTCCCAATAATACCAATCCAATTTTTACATACAATTCTGTGGAAAGTGCTTCTTTAAACCACATCGGTAATTTAAAAAAATTGCCGATTAGCAAACCGATTCCCAGGCTAAATATAACCGCTTCTAAGTTATATTCCCGTACGGTGCTATTACCCGCCCCTATCAAAGCGAATATTGTCAACACAAAAATGAAGGGAAAAACGACGAATAGACGCTTTAATGGTGTTTTTAACAAGAGACCTCCCAACAGCGCAGCAACAAACACCAGCAAAAATTGCATGACGACGGCTAATATATTGTCTGCCGAAAGAACTTGTCCAACGAGGACATCTGTCGTGTTCCACGAAAAAGTTGGTTTGGGCACAACAATGCCACACAGCGCTAAAAAAATGATGGCTAATCCGAGTATCACGACAACCCAGTCTTCGCTGATCGCAATACTTAACTTAGAAGATGACATGTTAATATTTTTTATGACAGTTGAATAATGATGAGAACAAGATAAGTATTATTCCGTAACTGGTCATTATAATTATCCGCTATAACGTCACATCAACATTAAAATGGTCCTTTAAAAGTAATTTGGCAGCATGAAAGCCCGCCATTCCATGTACTCCGCCCCCGGGAGGGGTAGAAGACGAGGCGATATATATGTTTTTATTCGACGTACGATAAGGTGCAAGAGACAACGTTGGTCTGGTAAACAACTGATAGATGTCCATTAAACCACCATTAATGTCTCCGCCAACGTAGTTAGGGTTGTATGCCTCTATATCAACGGTATTCATCGTCGATTTAGCAAGGATAGTGTCCTTAAATCCAGGTGCAAAACGTTCCATCTGATTTTCAATGTGCGTAGTAAAGTTTGCTGTAGATCCATTCGGAACATGGCAATATGCCCATCCGGTATGCATCCCCTCGGGTGCACGCAAATAATCAAATCGACTCGGTTGCGCAAATAATACAAATGGTTTTTGTCCTGTCCTACCCATGTGCGCATTCTTTTCATAATTTGCAATTTCCTCGAACGTATTACCGATATGCACCGTAGCGGCTTGCTGACACCGTACATCCCGGAAAGGCGTAGGTTCAGATAAAGCCCAGTCGATTTTGAAAACACCCATCCCCTGTTTAAACCGTCCTAGCGAACGCCTGTATGTCTCGGAAAAACCGGTACCTTGCAACTGCAAAATTTGACGCGGCCCCATATTAAATACCAAAGCCTTATGATCCGGTAATTGTGCTATATTCTTGACCCACAAACCTGTTTGTATTTCACCTCCTAGTGAAAGATAGTATGCTGCCAGTGCATCAGCGATGGACTGTGAACCACCTTTGGGAATGGGCCAGCCATAACGATGTCCTACTGCCATCAATACCAGTCCGATGGCAGAGGTAGCCCAGTTGGACAACGGTTGTATACCATGTGCAGTCACTCCTCCCCACAATGCTTTTGCTTTTTGTGTCTTAAACGACGACGCTATCCACGTAGCTGGCTTTAAAGCTTTTAACCCAAAGCTTGCCAAGTCCATCGGGTGACGGGGGAAACGCAATGGTCCCATTATATCAAGGGCCAAACTTTCCCATTGGTTCATTATAGGTATAACCAATTTTTTATAGGTCTGTCCATCGACACCTAAATCTTGTGCGGTTTCTTCCACATTATTATACAGTAGGGCCGAATCACCATTGTCCAAAGGGTGTGCCGCGGCATAGGATGCTTGGATAAATTCCAGCCCATATTCTTTTAGAGGTAATGAGCTCATAAAAGGGGAAGCCAGTGCCATGGGATGTATCGCAGAACAAACATCATGCTTAAACCCTGGCAGGGTCAGCTCTTTTGTGCGCATACCTCCTCCTATGGTATCAGCGCCTTCCACAATCAACGTAGAAAGTCCCTGTCGCTGTAACGTAATTGCAGCAGCAAATCCATTCGGGCCGGATCCTATTATAATGGCGTCGTATTTTCTCATCCACGTAATACGCTACTAAGTTACTTACTTTCAGCTAACATCAAAATCAGCAGCATGAATGGAATGCATGACACAAGTCCACTTTCCGAAGAATGCACAATTATCTTAGGTTATACCGCAACGTCACACCATACGTCTGCGGATCGCCAATTACCCCAGCATATTGCCCGAAATTACCTGGAGCAGCGAGCAATTGCTCATAGTAATCTTTATTCGTTAGATTTCTACTCCACACGATAACCGATAATCCCATTGTTGCGCGAAATCCCACACGCGCATTGAGTAGAGCATAGGCATCTATATTCAGATACTGCGATGGTGACGGGCTGGAGGAGAATTTCGACCGGTAAAAAAGATCTGCTCCTAAAAAGTAATTCCCCGCTAACCCTAATAAGCGTCCCTTCGCCGTTGATTCGGCGGCCAATGACCAGGACCATTTCGAAATCCCCGGAAGTTCGCCTCCAGAAACATCTTTAAAGGCCTCTGGGCCTCCAACCTCTTCCAAGGGAACGGGGGCATTGGTGAACGAAACATATCTGCCATCTGTATACGCTAATGCGCCGTTTAGTCTCAAGAACTCCCAAGGTCTTACGCTTCCATCCAGTTCAACACCTTGCACTCTCACCTTCTCTGCATTGGCCAGATACCCCCTGTTCACGCCAGGATCAGGCGTCTGCACTTGTGTTTGATAATCTTTAATATTCGCCTGATAGACGGTTAGGTTCAAGAAAGAATTCCGACTCGGACTGGTCTTTATACCAAATTCCACGTGATTAACAGATTCAGGTTTCACTTCTGCTAAATCGGTCGCCACTTCTCCGTCAATAACCGGCAGGCCGCCGACATTAATGCCTATCGGTTTGTAGCTTTTAGAATAGGTCGCATAAGCATTGTGATTGGTATTAAACCTGTATTGTAATGACAATTGACCCGATACATTTCCGGCATCTGCATTCACGTCAAACGTTTGGTCAGCGTAAATACTGCTTACCGCTGCAAATTGTTCCGGCGTATAGTCTATTGAATTATCAATATATTTTGTTCGGTCGTAATCGGCTACTTTTTTATCATAGTTATACCGTATACCGGGTAACAGATGTAACTTCGGAGTAATAGCCCAGTCAAATTGGGAAAACACCGCTACACTTGTGCTTTTGATACCATATTTCGTGCGAATCCCCACTCTGTCAATCAAACCCGGTGCCCATTGTGTCGCCGATTCGTTGTTTTGTTGAAAACGCCACAATGCATCGCCCGCCTCTTCCGTGTGTACCGGATCCGTCCTCAAATCTTGCCATAAGCCGAAAACGCCAACAACGGCACTTACCTTTTCACTAATATTGCCTGAATATCGAAATTCTTGCGACCATTGATCATGAACCGAATTGCCGGAAGAAACAGTATAAACCGGAATACCCAAGTAATCCCGATCATTCAAAGGCACCCAGTCCCAGTAACGCCAAGCCGATGTAGAAGTCAGCGTGCCAGTCCCAATTTTATAGTCTACATTCAGCGATACACCGCCCAATTCATTATCTGCTCTAGAACGTGTATCCAAATCTACCTTTCTTTCAAAAGCAGTTTTATAGGGAATTTCATACCCCAAGTCTTCAATAATTTTGTTGAACTGTCTATAGGCTGATCGTTGGTTCCCAACGACCCCAGCAATACCCCAACCGTATCCATCTGGACGCTGTTTCGTTACATCGCCAGCTAAAGAGATTTTTAAATCATCATTTGGAGTAAACAATAATTGGCCCCGAACACCTAAATTATTGATGTCATTAATATTTCTATCGGAAGCAACGTTGTATAAGGTACCATCTCGTTGGGTTCCTGAGAACGAAACCCGTGCGGCTAATTTATCTTTCACCAAAGGTCCCGTTAAAGAGACTTTAGCCTGTATATAACCATAATTTCCGTAACTTAATTCAAAATTTGCGCTAGGTATGAATTCGGGCTGACGGGAGGTTATATTAAAAGCTCCAGACGTCGTATTTTTACCAAATAGTGTTCCTTGTGGCCCTCTTAGTACTTCAATTTGTTCAATATCGATAAAATCTAAGGCCGTTGCAGCTGGACGTGCCATATAGACGCCATCCAAATAAAATCCCACGCCTGGATCGATACCATCATTAGTAAGACCATACGTTGATCCTAAGCCTCTAATATTTAAAGTCGTATTACGTGGATTGGAGGAATAAAGTTGTACGGTTGGGACGATTTCCTTAATTCTAGCAACATTAAACGCGCCCGCATCTTCTATGGTACTTGCCCTCACTGTAGAAACCGGAATAGGCACATCCTGAAGCTGTTCTCTTCTTCTTCGCGATGTAACCACAACCTGATCTAACGTCTCCTGTTTAGGCGATAACGCTATGCTTGCCGGTGAGGTATGCGCAACAATTCTCTTTTGCTCATACCCTACAACAGTGACAATCAATGTGAGTGGTAATTTCTGACCGGTAACAAACACAAACTTTCCATTTCGGTCTGTCCGCACGCTATGGGTAACGGCCTCTAATTGAATCGTTGCCCCTTCAATTGGTTCTTTGGTAATGGAATCAACAACAACGCCTTCTAAAGTAGCGTTGATGATCGGTTGAGGTTGAACTTGCGCAACTAGCCACTGTTTGACTAGAAAAACAAACAATAAAGCCGTTGAGTATCGCAATACTCCGCATTTTTTCATATTTTCGGGTGTTTAATAGTGAATACTGACAAGTGCCAACGCCAATTGAACTTGTAATTTACTTATTGAACACAGGAGGGAAGCATTACTGTTTCCCTTTTCTGCGTTTTATTTATGCCTTTTTTTACTATCGTTGCCAACGCCAATTGGAACGAACAAGACAAATATAAAAACATTTCAATAAAGACTACTAAATCGATAGATTTTATTTTAATAAAAATAAAAGCCTGCCACATATCCGTGACAGGCCCATCAACCAAAACACGTATTAAAAGCAATATTTATTCTCTTCAATCATTTTCCTTGCGATACGCTGACGCGCTTCTTTTGTATTGAACGGCGCTGCTTTCGTAAATCGTCGCAGACCGACCATCATCATATTCAGCTCATCTCCCTCTGCAAAAGCGTAAAGCGCCTCTTTTCCGGCTGTGGCTACTTTGTCCAACGTGGTATATAAATACACCCTCGCCATATCTAACGGGAAAGTAGCAACATGCTCACCTTGGGTGTGATAAATTTTCTCCGCTCGCAATAATATTGATTCTGCCACATAAACATAACCAATGATATCTGCAATATTTATCAATATCTCCTCCTCTTTCGATAGGCTCATCATCAGTTTTTGTACTGCAGCACCCGCTACCATTAAACCGGCTTTTTTCAAGTTTGCGATGATTCTCTTTTCAGCAGCAAAAACAGCTGTATCTTCTTCCCCAAAGTCAGGAATAGCCATCAGCTCGTTTGCAACAGCCGTTGCAGCCCCCATCAAATTGAGCTCGCCTTTCATAGCACGTTTTAACAACATATCCACTACCAATAAGCGATTCACCTCATTAGTACCCTCAAAAATCCGATTAATCCGTGAATCGCGGTAAGCTCTTTCCATCGGAGCCTCAGCTGAGTAGCCCATACCTCCGTATATCTGTACACCTTCGTCAACGACATAATCCAGCATCTCCGAGCACCATACTTTGATAATCGCACATTCTATGGCAAACTGTTCTGTGGATTTCAACTTGGCTTTAGCCTCGTCCATGCCGTCTGCGACAAGTGCAGCATAAGCATCATCAATATTTTGTCCCGCCCGATAAGCCGCCGATTCATTAGCGTATAAACGAATAGCCATCTCCGCCAATTTGTGACGAATGGCCCCGAACTTGGATATAGGCAAATTAAACTGTACACGTTCATTGGCATATTTTACAGCTTGTGTAACGACGGAACGAGCAGAACCAATGGTAGCGGCGCCTAATTTAATGCGGCCAATATTTAGAATATTAACTGCAATCTTAAAGCCATTTTCCCTTGTAGACAACAGATTCTCTACCGGAACAGGACAATCATTAAAGAATATTTGTCTTGTCGACGATCCTTTGATGCCCATTTTATGTTCTTCTGGATTCATCGTAATGCCCCCAAAATCTCTTTCTACAATAAAAGCACTGAGGTTCTTGTCGTCATCAATTTTTGCAAATACAATGAATACGTCGGCGAATCCACCGTTTGTAATCCACATTTTTTGCCCGTTGAGCAGATAATGTGTTCCCTCTGCATTTAATTTTGCTGAGGAGCGGCCCGAATTCGCATCAGACCCCGCGTTAGGTTCCGTCAAACAATAGGCTGCTTTCCATTCTCCTGTTGTTAACTTCGGAATATACTTTTCTTTTTGTGCATCGTTTCCGTAATATAAGATGGGTAATGTGCCGATACCGGTATGTGCCGACAGTGCCACGGCAAAAGAATAGCCGCCACCCACTGCCTCGCCGACCAGCATAGAAGTATTGAAGTTTTTACCAAATCCTCCATATTGCTCAGGGATAGACACACCCAATAGCCCCAGCTCTCCTGCTTTATCCAAAAGGCCCTGCATCAAACCTTCTTCTTGTGCGTCAATTCTGTCCAGCTTATCCAACACTTCCGTGTCAAGAAAATCCAAACAAGTCTGACGAATCATTTTCGCTTCTTCATCAAATTCTTCTGGAATAAAAACATCCGTATAGGAAGTTTCGCGGATCACGAATTCGCCGCCTTTAATAGCTTTTGTTTCCATTTGTTTATATATCCCTTAATCTAACATCTCAAATATTCCTGCCGCTCCTTGTCCCGTTCCGACACACATCGTCACCATACCATATTTTTTCTCACGGCGTTTTAGCTCGTTCAAGATCTGTACCGTCAATTTAGCCCCTGTACAACCCAGGGGATGCCCTAAAGCAATTGCTCCGCCATTGACGTTTACTTTTCTTTCATCCAACCCCAGTTCTCGGATAACGGCTAAGGATTGAGAAGCAAATGCTTCATTCAGTTCGATCAGGTCTATGTCTTCTTTTTGCAATCCCGCCATTTCCAACGCTTTTGGAATAGCGGATATTGGGCCTATTCCCATAATTCGTGGCGGTACGCCTGCGACAGCATAACTCACTAAACGTGCTATCGGTTTAACATTCAATTCCTTTAGCATTTTTTCTGACACCACCATAACAAAAGCTGCGCCGTCAGATGTTTGTGATGAGTTCCCCGCCGTAACACAACCGCCTGTCGCGAAGACCGGCTTCAACTTTGCTAACGCTTCCGCAGAAGAATCCGCTCTCGGCCCCTCATCTGTATCTACGACATATTCGCGCATAGCGATTTTATTATCCTTTACGTAATTTTCGGTCACTGTAATCGGTACAACTCCGTCTTTCAGATGCCCATTTTTAATCGCTGCAATCGCCTTTTGGTGTGATCTTAATGCAAAGGCATCTTGATCTTCACGCGAAACATTAAATTCTTTTGCAACGGCTTCCGCTGTTAGCCCCATCCCCCAATACCAATCGGGATGCTTTTTCGCTATTACTGCGTTTGGCACAATTTTCCAACCGCCAAAGGGCATACCCGACATGACTTCCACCCCACCGGCGATGATACAATCAGCCATACCGGCCTTAATCTTCGCTGTAGCTGTAGCAATCGTTTCCAACCCTGATGCACAGTACCGATTTACCGTTACACCCGGTACTTTATCCGTATCAAGTCCCATCAACGAAATCAGACGTCCCACATTTAATCCCTGTTCCGCCTCTGGCATGGCATTACCCACAATGACGTCATCAATTTTCGCTACGTCCAATTGCGGCATAGTTGTCACCAAGTGTTTGATAACTGTTGCCGCTAAATCGTCGGCACGCATGAAACGAAAGCCACCTCTCGGAGCCTTCCCTACTGCTGTGCGGTATCCTGCTATAATGTATGCTTCCATGTTTCTACTAATTTCTAAGAGGTTTCCCTTTCGTCAACATATGCTGTATTCGTTCTAACGTTTTACGCTCCGCGCATAGCTCTAGAAACGCTTTTCGTTCCATATCGAGTAAGTACTGCTCGGACACTTCAGTAGGTTCTGATAGGTTTCCACCACACATTACCCATCCCAACTTTTCGGAAATCTTCTTATCATGGTCAGAGATATAATTCCCTTCCCGCATGGAAGATGCCCCAACGTACACTATTCCTAATCCTTGATTTCCGAGTACTTTAATATCCGTTCGTGGCGCTGGCTGTATATATCCCGCATTCGCAAGCTCCAAAGCTTTTGCCTTGGCATCCGCCAACAGCCGTTTACGATTCATGGTAATGGCATATTTGCCCTCCTGTAAGTAACCGAGCTCTGCAGCTTCTACAGCAGAAGTCGATACTTTCGCTTGCCCTATCGTTAAGAAGCGATCTTTTAAGGTATTCTGTACAATTTGATCAGGTTTATATTCATCTGAAGCTCGAACCGCAAACTCTTTGGAGCCACCTCCACCCGGAATAACGCCGACTCCAAATTCCACCAATCCCATATAGGTCTCGGCGTGCAATTGTACAAAATCGGCATGCATCGAAAATTCACACCCGCCACCAAGTGTAAGCTGGAACGGTGCCACGACAACAGGAATAGACGAATAGCGGATCCGCATGGCAGTATTTTGGAACATACGCACCGCCATATTCAATTCATCATAGTCCTGCTCCACCGCCATCATAAAGATCATTCCAATATTGGCTCCCGCCGAGAAGTTTTTACCATCATTGGTAATAACAAGACCCCGATATTCTTTTTCTGCTAAATCAATTGCTTTATTAATTCCCTGGATCACATCTCCACCAATCGTGTTCATCTTTGTATGAAACTCACAATTGATAATACCGTCGCCCAAATCCGTAACGGTTACTCCCGAATTTTTCCAAATGGTTTTTCTGTCCCTAATATGATCTAAAACAATTAAATCTTCGGTTCCTGGAATTGGTTTGTAGGATTTTGAGGCTATATGGTAATAATGCCTTACACCATCTTGCACTTTATAAAAAGAGTCGTGTCCGGCCTCCAACATATCATATACCCATTGTGCTACTTCACCTCGCTGTCCCGGCAATCTTTTCTCCTCTTTACGAATCTTTTCAATGGTTTCCCGTACTCCCAATGCGTCCCAGACCTCAAACGGCCCCAGTTCCCAACCAAAACCAGCACGCATAGCATCATCGATACGATAAAAGTCATCGGTAATCTCCGGAACACGGTGGGAGACATATTCAAATAAGGGATAATGCACCGCTCGAAACAAGACCCCCGCTTTATCTGTACCTTGCTCGTACACTTTCATCCGCTCACGGATGTCTTCTACAGGCTTAGTTGCCTCTAGGGTTGCCGATTTGACTTTCTCTTGTTCTCTGTATTCCAGCGTCTTTAAATCCAGCACAAGAATGACCGAATTGCCTTTATCGTCTTTTACTTTTTTATAAAAACCCTGTTTTGATTTCTCGCCCAGCCATTTATTCTCTACCATTTTGTTAATATAGGCGGGTAATTGGAAAACTCCTTTCGCTTCGTCATTAGGGACATTTTCCGTCAGCCCCTTGGCGACATTAACCAATGTATCCAAACCTACCACATCCGCTGTACGAAACGTAGCCGATTTGGGATGGCCCATCGCAGGCCCAGTATATTTATCAGCCTCTTCCACAGACAAACTCATTTGCTCCACGAGATGTGTCAACGCCAGCATAGAGTAAACCCCGATGCGGTTTCCTATGAAAGCCGGCGTATCCTTACATAGCACGACAGTTTTACCTAAAATTCTATCTCCAAAATGCAACAAGAAGTCGACTACTTCGGGCTTGGTCTCAGCGGTCGGGATAATCTCTAATAGTTCTAAATATCGTGGTGGATTGAAGAAGTGCGTTCCGCAAAAATGTGCTTTAAAGTCATCCGATCTCCCCTCGGTCATCAAATGAATTGGGATGCCGGAAGTGTTGGTCGTGATCAACGTTCCTGTCTTCCGGTATCGCTCCACCTGTTCAAAGACAGTTTTTTTAATATCCAATCGTTCAACCACCACTTCAATAATCCAATCGCACGTTCCGATAGCAGGCATATTATCGTCAAAATTTCCCGTTTGTATACGTTTTACGTAGCGTTTACTATAAATGGGCGATGGATTGGTTTTTAATGCCGTATCCAAAGAACTGTTCACTATTCGATTTCGAACTATCGGGCTTTCCAACGTTAATCCCTTAGCTTCTTCCGGTGGTAAAAGTTCCCGTGGCACAATATCCAGCAAAAGCACCTCTATGCCAATGTTCGCGAAGTGACAAGCAATCCGCGAACCCATCACTCCAGAACCTAAAACAGCTACCTTCTTAATACGTTTATTCATTTTATTAGTATTTAGTATTTAGATGTCAATATGGAGATTCCTGCATAGCTAATTAACATCTGGTGTCTAACATCTTAGCCTTTTTCTTTTCGCTTCAGTTGGTAATTTGCTGCCAACGTATTGACTTTCTGTAACGACTGAATCAATTGTACACGTTCTTCTTCCGGAATTTGAGATTCTAAAAACTCATTAAAGTTCCGAACAACATCTTTTGCCAACTTTCGTTTTTCCACACCTAACGGTGTCAAATATACCTTTACCGATCGTTTATCGGATGCATTTACCTCTCTATAGATAAACCCCAACGTTTCTAAATTGTTTAGTACACGCGATAGCGATGTTGTCTTTACACCTGTGGCGTTTGCAATTTCAGTAACTGAAGCACCTTCTTTATGTATATTGATTAAAATATAACCCGCAGCTTGCGTGAATCCAAATTGTGAGGCAATAACATTGTACTTGTTAGCAACTGTTTGCCAACAGGTTTTTAAAAAATAATCTATGGTGTTGTCTTGGGACATAATCCGATTTATATTACTATGCAAGCATAACAAATATAATAAGTCTCTCGGATAAAACAAATTTTTTTAGGTTTATATTTTTGCTGCTTTTCATCTTTCCTCTAATTCCCTATCTTTACACAAAATTTATCAATATGGCAACAAATAGAACTTTTACGATGATTAAGCCAGATGCAGTAGCAAACGGTCACATCGGTGCTATCTTAAATGATATTATCGCTGACGGCTTTAGCATTGTCGCTATGAAATACATCCAGCTCACAAAAAAAACTGCCGGCGATTTCTATGCCGTGCATAAAGAAAGACCGTTTTATGGTGAGCTAGTTAACTTTATGACATCAGGACCGATCGTCGCTGCTATTTTAGAAAAAGATAACGCTGTAGCGGATTTCCGTAAACTCATAGGCGCTACAAATCCGGCAGAGGCAGCAGAAGGAACTATCCGCAATAAATATGCAAAATCGATCGACGCGAATGCCGTTCACGGGTCAGATTCGAATGAAAATGCGGAAATCGAAGGTAATTTCTTTTTCTCGCAGTTCGAGAGATTTTAAAGGTTCGAGTCGCATCGGCTTTAGGAGAAGGGAAATCTGACGATTTCCCTTCTCCTGTTTACATATTTCATTCCTTAAAACATCCGTTTGCCTAAATAGTCGTTTTCCTTGGTTGTCATCATTTCTTTATCGCTTTTTTTCTTGTCCAGATATCCACATAGGTGCAATATCCCATGGATGATAACGCGATGCAGCTCATCACGTTCCGATACGCCAAACTTCAACGCATTCTCCCTAGTCCTTTCTACCGATATAAAAATATCACCCGAAATTACGTTCTCCTCTTCCGAAGAATCAAATGTCACGATGTCGGTATACGTATCGTGACCTAAATATTGCTTATTAATCCCCAGCAGAAAGGCATCTGAGCACAAAATAAAATTCAATTCGCCGATACGATCGAACCCTTCTGTCGCAACTGTAACGCCGATCCATTCCCGTATTTTCTGTTTATCTTTAATTTTATAATCAACGTCCTCGTTGAAAAATGAAATATTTCTTAATGCCATTGTTATAAAAACGCTTTGGAATCCATGTAAGTTTGTAAAATGATAGTTGCCGACACAGTATCGACCAAGCCCTTCTCTTGTCTCTTATTCCGTTTCGCACCGCTTTGTGCAATTACTCTGGTCGCCATTTTAGACGTGAAGCGTTCGTCAACCTCAACGACGGGAATGCTAGGATACACTTTTTTTAGTTTCCGCATAAATCCAATAATATGCTGTGCTGACTGTGACGCCGTCCCATCCATCTGTAACGGCTTGCCCACGACAAACGTTTCTACCTGTTCTTGTTGGAGGTAATCCGCTAAAAACGTCCAGATCTCTTGTGGATGAATGGTCGTTAAAGAAGTTGCAATAAGCTGCATCGGATCAGTAACTGCGATGCCTATTCTTTTCGTCCCATAATCAAAAGCCATGATGCGCATATCTATTTATTTGAACACAAAAATACAAATCCTTAACGAGCTTTTTGCTGGGTATCTATTCTCGTCTAAAACATAAGCCGTTATATTATATTGCATATGAAAACGAATTTGTGTAGGTTTGGTTTTAGCAACGTAAGCAAAAAAGTCAAGATGCTCAACAGCTGATATGGACAGATACTTCACAAAACACGAAAATAAATTAATACTATCTGGTGAAATGGGCGAGAAAATGCATGTGTTGCAAACAACCGTCGCAAAAGAAAAGATAACGCTCCACGAACCGTCAACCGAAATCCAATACAATGCTCCTTTATTAGATGTACTTCGCGATCGGATGCTTGCTACCGTACAACATACTAGCCATCAGGGTGTCGGCATTGCTGCACCCCAAGTGGGTATTAATAGAAACCTTATTTGGGTCCAACGTTTTGACAAGATCGATCAACCGTTCGAGTTCTATATTAATCCGAAAATTATATGGCATTCACAGCTTTTAAGAAAAGGGACAGAAGGTTGCCTCTCTATTCCCGACAGAAAAGAGGACATTATTCGCCATTACGCTATCAAAATTCAGTATATAAATAGCAAAACCGGCAGTCCGGTCGAAGAATTGATTGAGGGGTTTACTGCAGTCATTTTTCAACATGAAATAGATCATTTGCATGGCATACTTTACCCCGATAGATTGGAGGAACAATTATCTGAAGATGTTCTGATATTAAATGAAAACATCGAATTTTCAATTCAAAACGGGACTTTTATTCCTTAAAAAAATATAGTAAGTAAGTCGTATTCCTTTTAGCGTTCTATGATTTTGACCTCGTAGAGTTTGTCCCACTGTTTACCCGTAACAAATAATCGCCTGCCTACCTCGTCATAAGCGATCCCGTTCATTTCCTCATCTACCGCGCCTCGCTGCGCATTCTTATACAGGCCCACAAAGTTTATCTGTCCTTCAACCGCGCCTGTCTCAGGATTGATGATAACTACTATATCTTTTCCATATATATTGGCATAGATTTTTCCGTCAATAAACTCTAATTCATTAATGTAATCAACAGCGCCATTATGGTCATAAACAGGGATAAAGCCCATTTCCTGATAGGTATTAGGATCTAGAAAATATAATTTATTGGAACTATCGGTCTTTATAAGTCTTTTTCCGTCGTAGCACAATCCCCACCCTTGTGTACTCTGTTGATAATTAAATGTTGCAACCTGCTCAAACGTATCCTTATTAAACACATACCCAAGCTTATTGCGCCACGTTAGCATTACAATCTTGTCTCCCACAATCGTCATTCCCTCGCCGAAATAGGGTTCGCCAGACGCATCGGTTCCTACGATTTCTTTCTTCCGTATAACCTTTCCAGTAGTAAGCTCTACCTTCCTCAGTGACGATATCAGATCATTTCCAGCACCGGTAGATTCATACAAAAAACCATTTTCAAACTCCAGGCCCTGTGTAAACGCCGTTGTATCATGGGAATATTCATTGACAATTTCGAACGTATATTGACGCGGCGATTCTGGTAAGATGGTTACGTTACTAAATGCCACATCCTCTTTTCCTTCTCGGTAGAGCTTGGCCACCAAATTACGTGCTCCAAGACCAATAGATTCTGTATCTAAAAGAACCTGTGTCGTATCCTGCTTTCTTTCAATAACTTGTCCATCTACCGAATATACAACAGAGTCTATGGCACTGTCCGGAAAATGCATACGCACAGCAACTTTTTGTCCAAGAATAATTGTCTCACCGGATTTAGGTGACAAAAACTCAAACTTTTTCTGCGACTTACATCCTGTCATAAACACGATAACGATCGCTATAAAAACTAGAATATTATTTACTTTCATTGTTCTTCCGTATTGCGCAGCCAATTTACAGAAATAAAATGACAACCCCTGCCCACCAGCTATTTCACTACAATATTTCCCAAAAAATCTCCCAACACCTTCGCTGCCTCTTTCAACTTTTGATATTTGGCTAATAAAATCTCGATATCTTCTCCGCTAACTGTTGTCTTCAATTCTTCTCTAATTCTGATCATTTCTTTCTCTACTTTTCTCTTCTTTATGCGGTAAATGGCCTGCATAGTAAGTTCTCGAAGATGCTCCCGTTCCTCGCGGACATAAATTTTTCGCTTCTCATCGTTCCAATTCGGACTAAGCTCATAGGGCGTCGTTACGCACGTAATAGCTAAATCTTGTACGTCCTTATCTTCGTGCGAGAAGAAATACTTCGTATCTGGAATCTCAAAAGACTCCGCTTGCTGTTTAAACGTGTTAACAATAAATGCACTTGCTCTATCGTCAAAAACAATATCATCCAACGCATTTAAGAGCAAAGGAGCTATGGGAATGTCCCCATCCCCCTCCCATACAGCAAGCTCGGCACCATAATTCAATAAAATACGTACAATTTCTCTTTCTTGCAAGATGTCGGATGTAATAGCCTGTGCCCCTTCTCCTGCTGAAGACACCCCTTGAGTACGTTCTTCATCAGTCAAAAAGAAATCGGCAGGCGGCATATCCATGGGAGCATCCTCATTGGAAGTTTTAGATGCATGCTGCACCTTTCTATCCTGTGCTCTTGCCTTCTGAATGCGTATTTTATTCAACTCGGTCAGTAATACACGCTCTTCGATATCTAGCAAATGCGAACATTGCTGGATAAAGACCGAAACCTTAATCTCATCAGGTATCAAAGCAATACTCTCTACCACTTCTCTAATGACCTCCGCACGTTTAATAGGATCACCGTCCGTATCTTTTAATAAGATATTTGTTTTGTAAAAAATAAAATCTTCCTGATGCTTAACAATATGTTCTTTAAATGCCGTAGAGCCATAACGCTGAATATAAGAATCAGGGTCGTTTCCATCTGGAAACAACAACACTTTCACGTTAAGCCCTTCTTCTAGCAGCATATCCGTTCCGCGTAAAGATGCTTTGATGCCAGCCGCGTCTCCATCATACAAAATAACGACGTTATTCGTGAAGCGAGAAATAAGGCGAATTTGACCGGAGGTTAAAGAAGTGCCAGAAGAAGACACTACGTTTTCTACCCCAGCTTGGTGCATAGATAAGACGTCAGCATAACCCTCCACCAAATAACATACGTCGTTATCCTTAATCGCTTTCTTCGCAAAATGAAGACCGTACAGAACATCAGATTTGTGATATATATCACTTTCGGGAGAGTTAACGTATTTGGGGACAGCTTTCTCTGTCTTCAATGTACGCCCCCCGAAACCGATGACACGCCCTGTTAAATTATGAATAGGGAAGATAACCCGTCCCCTGAAACGGTCGTAAAGACTGTTATCATCTCGTTCAATGGCAAGTCCAATTTCTTTTAGGTAATCTTTATGAAAACCACTTTCGACAGCGGCTTCTGAAAGAGCCGTCCATTGATCGGGAGAATAACCTAAGTCAAATTTAGTTATGATACTCTCCTGATAACCCCGTTCTTTAAAATAAGTTAATGCTATGCTTTGTCCTGAAGGGGTGTTCCAGAGTTGCTCTTTAAAATACTTTCCTGCCCACGCACTAAGTACATACAAACTTTCTCGCTTATCTTGAGCCGCAAGCTGCGCGGGAGAACGTTCGACTTCCTCTACCGGGATACTATATTTGTCTGCTAAATAACGTATGGCCTCGGGATAGGAATACTTCTCCAATTCCATAACAAATTTAAGCGCATCTCCCCCTGCACCACAACCAAAGCATTTATAAATACCTTTGGGTACCGAAACATGAAAAGATGGTGTTTTTTCGTTATGAAAAGGGCAATTACCAATGAGGGACGTTCCACGCTTCTTTAAATCCACGAAGTCGCCTACTACCTCTTCTATCCTAGCTGCATCTAAAACTTTCTCAATGGTTTCTTTTTTTATCATAGATTATCCGTGAAATGATAAAGTGATTATACAAAAATAATAATTAGTAACGAGTATTACATGATGAGCAACGGCATGTTCCAAACAAAAAAGCCCCTTCAGTAATCTGAAGGGGCTTTGTATAAAAATCGGCACCGACCTACTCTCCCACCTTTTACGGCAGTACCATCGGCTCTGGCGGGCTTGACTGCTCTGTTCGGAATGGGAAGAGGT
>NZ_PVBQ01000013.1 GCF_002980525.1 Sphingobacterium haloxyli | reverse complement strand
GTTCATCCTGAGCCAGGATCAAACTCTCCATTGTAAAAATGAATGTTGACCCCGGTCATCTTTTTTATGACCGGATCGTCAGTAATTGTACTGTACGGCCCGGACCGAAAAAATTGTCTGTTCTGTTACAACTTTCCCCCATAAAGGGTACTCGCTGCGCTACATGATCATCTATCTTAAAGAACTTCTGCACCTCCGCTTCGCGCTTCGGCTATCTCAACCGCTCCCCGGAAGGAACGGAATCTATCTCTTGTGTTTTACCCTCCGTTTCCGAAGGGACTGCAAAGGTAGGAAAGTTTTTCAAAAAAGCAAAAAATATTTTTTTATTTTCTCCTCTCTCCCCGGCCCAAGGTCCCGAAGGACCGCCGTACTCCCTCGCGGAGTGGTGCAAAGGTAGAGATTCCGGGCATAAAACGCAAGCCTAAACACCCTTTTTTCGCCCCGAAGGACCCAAAACCCTGGAAAACTGCACGATAGTTTTTGAAAATCCCCCTCCCCGGACCGCACAGGGACGGAACGAAGGCAGCCCGGCGCGCATCAGCTATGCTTAACATTCGGTAATTTGTTAAAAAAGTTCTTTTTATTTGGAATCTACGAATTCTTTCGTACGTTTGTCTACGAAACAATTCGTAGACAAAATGAAGCCAACAGATAGCGAAATGGAAATATTGCAAATCCTCTGGGAAAAAGGGGAGAGCAGCGTGCGGAGTGTTCACGAAGGGCTCAACAAAAAAGATGCGGGATACACCACCACGCTCAAGCTGATGCAAATTATGCTCGACAAAGGTATGGTTTCGCGGGATACCTCCAAAAAGACCCATTTGTATAAAGCACTATTAAGTAAAGAGCAAACACAGCATAAGTTTCTAGACAAGATAATCAATACAGTATATAATGGTTCTACGACTCGCTTAGTCATGCAGGCACTGGGCAACAAACGGGCTAGCAAGGAAGAAATAGAACTAATCAAAGAATATCTGAACAATCTTTAAAATCTATAAAGTATGAACAGCCTACTTCAAAACATCACACAGGCGCTAGGGTTGAGCATGGTACATTCTCTTTGGCAGGGGGCATTGATATACGGTGCATTATCCTTAGCCTACCTCTTGCTTCCAAAACTTACTTCTAAAAACAAATATGTTTTCGCCTTATCCGGCCAATTTATCCTTCTTACCTCATTTGCTGTTACTTTTACCCGCTGCATGGATGTAGCTCCTACATCAGCGAAAACATTTATGAAGAATGGAGACTTATCATTAGCCTTTTCACAAGAAACCTACTCTCAGCTTTTAAAAGCATTGGAACCGTTATTGCCATGGATGAGTTCTTTATATGTGTTAGGACTTTTTATTCAACTGATCATTTTTAGTAACAGTTTTGCTAAGCTACATTACCTTAGAACGCAAGGGATATCAACTGCTCCAATCGCGTGGATGCAATCCTTTCAACAGATTTGTGACAAAATACAAATTAAACAACATATACAATTCTATCTATCGGATAAAGTGTCCATACCATTAACCATAGGACACCTGAAACCAATTGTGCTATTTCCTGTAGCATTTGTCAACAATCTGAAGCCAGAACAGGTCGAATCTATATTAATACATGAATTAGCACACATTAAACGCCACGACTATCTATTCAACCTGTTTAAGGTCGCGATAGAAACTATACTTTTTTTCAATCCGTTTGTTTGGTTGCTTTCACAGCACATAGAAACCGAAAGGGAACATGCCTGTGACGATATGGCAATGGAATGGATTCCTTCTTCCATCGCTTACGCTCAAGCACTTATGTCTGTCGAAGTCCTCAAAAACACGTCTGCTCCCGCCCATGCCATGGCCGCGGTCGGAAAAAAACATCATTTATTACACCGCATACAACGAATTACCAATATGGAAAAAAATCATATCAACACCCGACGACATCTTATACCGGTTGTCCTTTGCTCCCTAGCGTTAATCACCATCGCATGGATTGGACCAAAAGAAAAAACGGCTACTAAAGAAAACGCACCCGTAGCTGTAGCTGTAGCTATTTCGGAAACGCCTTATCAAATACCTGCTCCAGCAATCGCGCCAAGCTATACACGCTCTTCTCCCGACACCATAAAACCACCTCTGGAACCCGAGGGTGTACCGATGGAACAAACACATATTGAAAACGCGGAACATTTCCAGTCTCCCGAATGGAAAGCAAAAATCGCCGACATCGAAGTGAATGCCAGCAAGATAGAAGCATACTTCAACTCGCCGGAATGGGAAAACAAGGTCGCAAACATAGAAGCACATGCCAGAAAAACAGCGGAGTATTTCAATTCGTCCGAATGGAAAGCGAAGATGACCGATATCGAAGCGAATGCCAGAAAAGCAGAGGAATATCTCAATTCGTCCGAATGGAAAGCAAAAATCGCCGACATCGAAGCGAATGCCAGCAAGATAGAGGCGTACTACAACTCGCCGGAATGGAAAAATAAGGTCGCAAACATAGAAGCACATGCCAGAAAAACAGAGGAATATTTCAATTCGCCCGAATGGAAAGCGAAGATCGCCGATATCGAAGCGAATGCTAAAAAGATGCTAGAATTGCACAACTCTCCTGAATAACATTATCATCGTCCACTATAATGCACTATCTTTGTGCATTATTATATTGTTATTGAGGGATGAACATAATTTATTGCATTGATCTCTTAGGCACGATGGTCTTTGCCATCTCGGGCGCTATGGCTGCCAACCGCTCTGGCATCGATATTTTTGGAGCCACATTTACAGGGTTTGTGACGGCAATCGGAGGGGGGTCATTACGTGATGTATTTTTAAATTTACGCCCAATATGGGTAGGGGACAGCAATTATCTTATTGCCATTTTAACAGGTGTCATCATTTCCGTCGTTGCTAACAAACAGTTGTATCGATTGGCGAGAACGCTAACTTTCTTTGACGCCCTAGGGATCGGTTTTTTCTGTGTCGTTGGCGTACAAAAATCGCTTACTTACGAAAGCTCACAAACTGCCGCAGTTATTCTAGGCGTATTCTCCGCGGTTATGGGAGGCGTAATACGCGATACATTGATGAATGAAACACCCTTAATTTTTCGAAAAGAAATATATGCCACAGCTTGTCTCTCAGGCGCAGTTATGTATGTAGTTTTAGGAACTTGGGGTGTTGATACAGCGACGAATGCCTTTGTATCTACGCTGACGGTGTCAGCCATCAGGCTCGTCGCTGTAAAGTACGAATTATCCTTGCCAGGAATAGGAGGCTAGGAAGATAAGGATAACTAGCAAGTTACCTTTTCTTCTTCGGATTGGGAAATTTCATTTTGTACCCTACCTGTACCATACCTTTGGATATCGCCTCTAGCTTCCCCTTTAGCATTGCTTTCTTCAATGGACTCAATTTGTCGACAAACAGTTTACCTTCGATATGATCGTATTCATGCTGAACAACACGGGCTGCGAGTCCAGAAAGCTCGACTTCATGTTCTTCAAAATCTTCATCCAAATAATTAATGACTACTTGGGAAGAGCGTATAATATCCTCGTTGATATCCGGTATACTTAGACAGCCCTCGTTAAAGCTCCATTTTTCTCCTTTTTCTTCTATGATAATCGGATTGATCAGTACTTTTTTAAAGTCTTTGAGTGCTGGGTCACCCTCACCATCCTCATCATCTTCCGCAAATGGAGAGGCATCAATCACAAACAAACGAATAGGCAATCCAACCTGTGGTGCGGCGAGACCTACTCCGCGAGCCGCATACATCGTTTCAAACATGTCGCTGATCAACTGTTTCAAATTGGGATAATCTTCGTCAATCTCCGCTGCTTTTTTTCTTAATATAGGGTCACCGTATGCAACAATGGGTAATTTCATTTAATCATTTACATTATGCTGATGAGCGCACCTGGTAAAAGGATTGGCTTCATCGAATTTTACAATTTTTAATTTTTATGCAAAGGTATCAATAAAAATTTATACACATTCAGATTGTATTAACTTTGTGTGGTATGGGCTTACCTTTGGCGATAGCGGATTTTATTCTTGAATTAGAGAAGGGACTGGACACTTCCTTTTCGAATCGATATTTAAACGGCGTAGTCGTTCTCTATGCCAAAATGCCCTGTTTTGCGTTGGCTATCTATTTCGGTGGAAGTGCGGAACGCGTAGATGTGGGCGACATCCGCACGTTCCATGTCGACCATGATCAAATATTGAAAGATCCGCGCAAGATCCTTTCCCGGTTGTGCTCCCTTTTGGGGAAAGGGCAGGTGATTTATGGTCGTCAAACGGTCGTTGCCCGTATAGATAAACGCATGGCCTCGGCATTTTTAAACGAGAACCACTTGCAAATTGCCATTCCCGGTAAATATCGTTATGGGTTATTCCATAACGGCGAACTCGTATCTGTTGCTATTTTTAGCGGGGGCAGAAGAATGCGGAGACAAGATTCAATTAGTTACCGTTCCTTCGAACTCTTGCGCTTTTGTCATAAGGCGGGATATCGCGTCGTAGGTGGACTGTCAAAACTCCTAAAAGCATTCGTCCAGGATTTTCATCCAAGTGATATTATGACCTATGTAGACAGGGATTGGGCAGCGGTTTCAAATCTCCGTACTTTGGGCTTTCATGAGGAGGGACATACACCTCCTCAGGCGTTTTGGATTCTAGGCAAGGAACGTTATTATATTACGGATCCCGAGCGACTCTCTGAACTCAAACAAACATATCCGATGGGATATCTCTCACATAACAACGGGAGTACAAAATTGGTGCTCCAGCTATGAAAACTAGTTTCGGTTGTGTATATTTAGCCTGTTAAACATTAATTTAAACAAATTATTTGCACATGAAACGTAAACTACGTATGGGCATGGTTGGCGGCGGCAAAGACGCCTTTATTGGAGCAGTCCATCGGATCGCCGCCTTTATGGATGGAAAAATAGAACTTGTTTGTGGTGCGTTCAGTATTGACCCGGAAGTTTCTCGCCAATCTGCTGAAGAGCTGTTTGTCGCGCCAAACCGGGTATATGCGAACTACGAAGAGATGATAGCGAAAGAATCGCAACTGCCTGAGGGCGACCGTATGGACTTCCTAACGATCGTTACACCTAATTTCCTGCATTTTGGGCCAGCAAAGATGGCCTTGGAAAACGGCTTTGATGTAGTCGTAGAAAAACCGATGACAGTCACGTTGGACGAAGCTAAAGAACTGAAAGCTACTGTAGAAAAGACAGGAAGAACGCTTTGTTTGACGCATACTTATTCAGGCTACCCTATGGTGAAACAAGCAAAAGCTATGGTGAAAGACGGCCATTTTGGCAAAATCCGGAAAATCGTCGTCGAATATCCACAAGGCTGGCTAAGTCGTTTATCTGAGCGCGAGGGAAATACGGGCGCTGCATGGCGAGCTGACCCCAAAAAATCGGGTCTATCGCTCGTTATGGGCGATATTGGAACCCATGCTGCTCATTTAGCAGAATATGTTTCGGGCTTAAAAATCACAGAACTATGTGCTGACTTAAGCACATTGGTAGAAGGCCGCGTACTCGATGATGATGGCTCCGTACTATTACGTTTCGACAATGGCGCCAAAGGGGTTTTAATGGCATCTCAAATCTCCGCCGGAGAAGAAAATGCCGTACGGATCCGTGTTTACGGTGAAAAAGGTGGATTAGAGTGGGCAAACGAAGATCCAAATAACCTCATTATTAAAATGCTGGATCAGCCTCGACAACTCTACCGCACAGGGAATGCCTATACGACACCGTATGCGTTAAGTTCATTTGCAACACACAACACGCGTATACCTGCGGGGCATCCTGAAGGATTATTAGAAGCTTTTGCTAACATCTATCGTAACTTTGCAGCAACGACAAGCGCAAAACGCGAAGGCAGAACCCCAACCCCAGAGGAACTGGATTTTCCAACAGTAGATGATGGTGTACGGGGCATGGCTTTTGTTCAGAATGTCGTTACCAGCAATGCTAGTAACGAAAAATGGATTAAATTTGACGAGTGAATATTACCACTAGAATAAACACAATAATAAATCAGGCGAAAGAAAAACTTTCGCCTGATTTATTACTTATCATACTCGGCCCCACTGCGTCGGGGAAAACCAAGTTAGCCGCAGAACTGGCCGCCCAAATTGACGGCGAAATTATATCCGCAGATTCCCGCCAAGTATATAGGCATATGGATATTGGAACTGGCAAAGATTTGGCAGAATATCAGCATATACCGTACCACCTTATCAATATCAAAAATCCGGGTGAAAGATACAACGTCGATCTTTTTCGCGCGGACTTCTTTCAAGCTTACGACTATATCATAGGCGAACAGAAACGCCCTATACTTTGTGGTGGGTCAGGGTCGTATATCCAAACAATTTTACAGAAAAGCCCTTACGCACAAATTCCAAAAAACTACGACTTGCAGCAACAATTAATTGGTTTAAGCAAAGCGGAACTCATCACGCAGATACGTCATATAGGTATTCCGAAAGATTTTAAAGTCGACTTTGATAATCATAAACGTTTAGTACGCGCGCTGGAAATCCTGCTTCATTTACAACAGCATCCAGAAATATCACACGCCCAGCGTGTGATCGATAATTATCTTGTTTTCGGCATCCACTCTCATCTAGAACAACGGCGGGCCTCTATTACAAACAGACTCCGAGAGCGTTTGCAACAGGGGCTCATTGAAGAAGTCGAGAGCTTAATGGAAATGGGGGTAAGTGAAGCCGACTTAATTTATTATGGTTTGGAATACAAATACGCGACGTTGTACTTACAAGGTTCACTGACTTATCCCGAATTTTTCAGCAAACTAAACACGGAAATACACCGATATGCTAAGCGGCAGATGACCTATTTCCGAAAAATGGAAAAAGATGGAATCCAGATAAATTGGCTCTGACGGTTGTCTTCAACGACGGTTCGTATATAACAAAGGCTGCCCATTTTGGCAGCCTTTACTTTAATGTTTTCTAAACCTACAACTTAATTTCTTCTTCCTTAGAATTGAAGAATCTAAACTGTGTCAAATAATACGATGAAATATCTTTTATTTTTATCCATTTACCGTATTTAAAAAACCATTTGAGCCTTATAGAGAACAAACCAGACGTAATGTAGGCGCCTATATACGGGTGCACACACAATGTGATTCCCTTTTCGTTTTGCTCTTGTAAAATATAACTCAAATTGCTTTCAATATCGTCTAGCAATACGATGCTCGAACGAATTTCGCCAGTTCCTCCACACGCCGGACATTTCTCGTTTGTCACAACACTCATTTCGGGTCTGACGCGCTGACGGGTTATTTGTACCAGCCCAAATTTACTTGGGGGAAGAATGGTATGCTTGGCGCGATCGTTTGCCATGCATTCTTTCAAAAACCCGTACAACTCTTTGCGATTGGCCGGCTTGTGCATATCGATAAAATCGATAACCACGATACCTCCCATATCACGTAATCGCAATTGCCTAGCGATTTCCTTTGCTGCTTCTTTATTTACTAGCAGCGCATTTTCTTCCTGATTTTCTTTACTAGCAATTCGGTTACCGCTATTGACATCCACTACGTGGAGGGCTTCGGTGTGCTCGATTACGAGGTAAGCACCACCTTGCAGGTTTACCGTTTTGCCGAAAGACGCCTTAATCTGTTTTTCGATGCCGAAGTGGTCAAAAATAGGCTCTTTATGTTTATAAAGCTTTACTATTTTTTCGAGATCGGGCGAAATTTCCTGCACATACGATTTTACTTCTTCATATAGTGCATGATCGTTGACATGGATGTGAGTGAATTCGTCCGTTAATATATCACGCAAAATGGTAGAAGCTCTATCCATTTCACCCAATACCTTCTGGGCGGGCTCAACACTTTTAAGGCGTTTGGTAAAAAGTTCCCATTTCGAGATTAAATCTAAAAGGTCTTTCTGTAATTCATCTACACCTTTTCCTTCCGAAACTGTCCGTATGATAACGCCGAAGTTTGGTGGTTTAATACTTTCCACTATCTTCTTCAACCTATTTCGTTCAGCGCTCCCTTTAATTCTCTTGGATATGGAAACCGTGCTCGAAAACGGGACCAATACAACGAATCTACCTGCGATAGACAGGTCCGAACTTAATCGGGGGCCTTTCGTCGAGATAGGTTCTTTCGCAATTTGTACCGGTAAAAGCAAGTTTCGACTTAATATATCCGAAATCTTTCCTGCTTTATCAATGTCCTTTTCGAGCTTCAAACTATTGAGCAGCTTCTCTTGATAGCTGCCGTTCTTTACTATCCGTGTTAGCTTGAGCAAAGACTGAACCTGAGGTCCTAAATCTAAATAATGTAAGAACGCATCTTTTTCGTAGCCTACATCTACGAAAGCGGCATTGAGGCCGGGCATAATCTTTTTGATTCGCCCTAGATAAATATCGCCTACGGCGAAATTATTATCTGCCTGTTCCTTGTTCAGCTCAACAAGCTGTTTGTCCTGTAGTAAAGCAATAGTCACCCCCTTATCGGGAGTCGAATCGATAATTAATTCCTTTACCAACAGCTACTCATTTACGGCTTTATACGACCTGTATTTAGCCTGATGAAACATAAAAACTCGTTAATGAAAAAATACAATCTATTGTCTTCCATTTGAAAAACTATAGATTGTATGACATCTTGCAGGTATTAACCTAAAGACCAACAAGCTTATTTTTTCTTGTGTCTATTTTTTCTTAAACGTTTCTTACGCTTGTGCGTAGCCATTTTGTGTCTTTTTCTTTTTTTTCCGCTTGGCATAGCTTTAATGTTTTTAATGATTAAATTAATATGTTAATTACTTGCTGAGTTCCTCTACACGTCTGTCGATGAACTGAGATAAGGTTGGATCCGAAGCAAGCTCTTTACTTTTTTGAAAAGCTGCAATAGCTTCGTTTTTCAATCCAATATTTTCGTAGCCCGTCGCTAAGTAAAAGTACGATTCTGCATCGGGGCTTAATTCGACAACCGTTTTGAATCGCTCAATAGCTTTGTCGAATTGACGGGACTGCAAAGAGAACAGTCCCAGTGTTTTGTTTGCATGAATATTTTTTGGGTCTTTTGCGACAACTTCCTGTAACAACGCGATTCCTGCCATTGGGTTGCCACTGCCTGTAACCATAGCTGCGCCTAAACCTGTTTTTGCGTCCAAATTGTTTTCGTCCAGTTCTGTTGCTTTTTCATACGACCGAATGGCCAGCCTATTCAGTTCTGCCGACATAGCCGTATCCTGCAAATTCGTATACGCCGTACGATAGGCATCACCAGCTTTCAACCAATACTCAAATTTAGGTGATGTTTCGGCCATTTCCTCATAAATAAATCCCTGAGGAGCAAATTTGGCAACATCATCCCACTTTTGGGCTAATTGTTCCAACAAAGCGAGCTTTTCGTCGCCATTGGCTTCTTTAGCTTTTTCCTCTAAAGTCGTAATTTCCTGTGCTATACTGGTGTTTATAGACTGTTTGGTAATTTCAGATACACTTTGAAGAGTAAAAGCCGACGAAGCTGCTTCACCCGCCGGATCATTAGCTCCCTTGTTTTCGTCTACCAAACCTTTGATAGGCCGCGCAAGAAGTCCCCCCATTAAGGCAACCACAACGACAACCACGATTATTTGTTTGGTATTCATCTCGACCTAGTTTTACTTGTTTCCTTGTTTAACTTTTTCAACAAAAACTTTTGCCGGCTTAAAACTTGGCACGTAGTGCGCCGGAATAATAATAGCTGTGTTTTTCGAAATATTACGAGCCGTTTTTTCTGCTCTTTTCTTCACAACAAAACTTCCGAAACCTCTAACGTACACATTCTCTCCGCTAATCATAGCATTTTTCACCACCTTAAAAAACGCCTCTACTGTTTCTTGAACATCTACTTTCTCTAAGCCTGTCTTATTAGAGATCTCCGCAATGATTTCTGCTTTAGTCATATCTGTTTTTACTGTAATTATTTATTTTTCAACCCTTAACGCAACAGCAGTTTGGGGATGCAAAAGTATCTTTTTTTTATGATGTTTAAAAATTTATTTTATTTTTTTCCCAAACTCAGACCGTTCAAAAACTTTTCTGTATCAACTATTTATACCTTTCAGGAAAAGAAAACTGGACAGAAATAATTTTTAAAAACAAAAGACCGCGCTAATTTTCATCAGAATAAATTGTTTTTTAACAGCGATGAAGGTTGCATAAACTACTTATATTCTTTTGATTAAGGCGATTTATGCAGGTTTCAGCCTATTAGTAGAAATTCAGCGGAATATTCAACGTTACCGATCCAGTTAGTCCCTTTAACGGTTTAAAATCTTCCTTGGTTTTCATATGAAATCCATAGCCTATACCCAAGTCTAAAATGGAAAGCATACTTATTCCAACTTTAGGTGTCAATGTATATGGTGTCACCTCCGCCTGAACAAATGGCAAAATCAAACTATTGCTTAGATAATAGGTAAAACCTAATTCAGGAACAACGGTGGTCTTGCTCTGCATCCACGTAAAATTTGCCCCGGCATTAATCTTTATATATTGACGCTCGTTGGGCGCAAATAGTCCCCACCCGGATGCTTTCAGAAAATTTCCGCTTTGATACTGCCATCCGACAGACGGTCCCCATATCCAACCTAATTTTTGCGCCTTTTGTGCTTTTAAGCCCCCCGTCGAACAACAACAAATAATCAACAAAATTCCTAATTTCTTCATATCGACTTTCTTCTGGTAAATTTAACCTAAATTTCGATATTTCCGGAATCGGAATGTAATCTTGATGTATTATTGCTCCCTATTCCTATTCGTGCTGTCTTTCGTTTGATCTTCTATCGTTCTAAACGTCAGGTTCACCCTGGGTGTCTTAACCCTCTTGCTTGGCGGTAATCGGTGTAACCAGTGGGTTTGTGTGGTGTCTTTCATGACCAAAAGGCTTCCATGTGCTAAAAAAAGCGCTACTCTTTCTTTGGTCTGCTTGTGCTTGAATGCAAATTTCCGTTCTGCTCCAAAGCTCACGGATCCGATTGCTCCGTCTCGCTTTAAATCGCGTTCTCCATCGCTATGCCATGCCATTCCTTCATCTCCGTTGTGATACAAATTGAGCAGACAGGAGTTAAACGTTTCACCTGTTTCTTTCTCTATTAAGGTTTTTAACTCCAACAATTCTTTTGTCCAGGGTAGCGCATATTTCGTTGTGTTCGAATACGAGTATTCGTAGCGCTTTTCGCCGTACCAGGCGACTTTTCTTTTGGTAATTATTCTTTTCCCGAAAAGAACTGCTTCGTCATTTTTCCATTCTATAGTCTCTAATAAACGGTTTAGATAAAAATCGGCTTGCTCTTTGGACATCAATTTCCCGTAATAGTTTACTACCCCGTCATAAGGTAGCCAATTTTGATCGCTATCGGGGGATTGGTTAAATAAGTCCATGCCTTGTGTTTTCTGTGCATACTTTTGCTCTTTCCCAGCCAATAATGGCTGTTTTTCTCGTCGATCCCCACATATATCCGCCAAATATGCCGGATGACTGAATGACACGATGACAAGGGATCAAGAAAGCAACTGGATTACTTCCGATAGCCGTTCCCACGGCACGGAAAGCTTTCGGACTGCCTATTTGTTCGGCGATATAACCATAGGTAGACAATTTACCCATGGGAATTTTTAATAGACTTTCCCATACTTTCAGTTGAAAATCGGTACCCCTTAGATGTAATTTAATCTCACTGAGCTTGCTCCAATCATTTTGAAAAATAAACAATGCATTTTGCTGTAGTAAATCTAATTTTCTTCGGAATGTAGCATTCGGAAATTTTGCTCTTAAATTGGACAAAGCTTTTTTCTCATCGTCTTCAAAGGCCATATAGCAGACACCTTTCTCGGTGGCAGCAGTGATCAACGTACCAAAAGGGCTTTCGGCAAAGCTATAATTGATCCCTAAGTTTTTACCTCCGTTTTTATATTCTGCCGGTGTCATTCCTTCGATGTTTACAAACAGATCATGGAGACGACTCGTGCTGGAAAGTCCTGTCTCAAAAGTGGTGTCAAACAGTGTTGCCCGTTCCTCTTTTAGCATCTTCTTGGCATGTTCTAGAGAGATGTACTGCAAAAATCTTTTCGGACTTGTTCCTGCCCATTCGGTAAACATCCGTTGAAAGTGTGCCGGACTTAAACTTATGTTCTCCGCTACATCATCCAGATTGGGCTGTTCCTTAAAATGTGCCTTAATATAATCAATGGCTTTTGCTATACGATTATAATTCATAGTTGTCTGTGTTTCCATCTTTTTCTGATCGCTTATTCTACAAAAATCTACAATATTTCGCAAGGGTAAAATCCGAAATATGCGATATACTTCCAACAAGATAACCGTGCTTGTAATGTAAAAGACAATACTGCGATTAGCTGGTCTTTTTATAGTTATAAATCGCCCACCCGTTAAGGGATACTGCAAAACCTATCATGATTAAAAAATGGCTTTTTATATCGGAAAATGTACTTCCTTTCAACACAATCATCCGCATGACCTTTATAAAATAGGTTATAGGGCTGAATTGCGTCATTATATAAGCCCATTGGGGCATGCCATCAATAGGCGTAAACAATCCACTCATCAAGATAAAAATCATCATAAAGAAAAAAGCTATCGACATTGCCTGTTGTTGGGTCTCCGCATACGTGGAAATCAACAGTCCCAAACCTAATATGGCCATCAAATATACCAAAAGATATGCATATAGCAGGAGCAGGTTCCCAATGGGCACGATGCCATAAACCAGCCATCCGATCCCAAACAGCCCCATACTGAATACCACGATGCCGATAACCCAGAAAGGTATAAGTTTTCCCAAAATAAATTGATACTTTTTGATTGGTGTCACATTTATTTGTTCAATTGTGCCCTTTTCTTTTTCCTTAACAATATTAAGCGCGCACATATATGCTCCGATCATAGTGACCAACAAAGCGAGAATACCAGGAACCATATAAAAACGATAGTTCATCGTAGGATTAAACCAATTGGACGAAACGATTTCAATAGTCGGAAGGCCGTTGAATTTCGGCATCTGTACCCATTCGACCCGAACGTCTGCGTTATAATCGGCGATGATGCGATTCAAATATGTGCCCCCAAGATTAGCTTTTACACCGTTAATAGAATTAACGGCCGTATATAGCTGTTGTTCATTTTCCCGGATAAGGTTACGTTCAAAACCTTGTGGTATTTCTAATATCAAGTCGGATCGGTCATTTTCAACATCATCAAATGCATCGTTAAACCCCGTTGCATAACTTGCCAGCCTGAAATATCCGGATGCCATTATTTTTGAAATCAACTTTTGCGAATAGGCCGAATGGTCTTGGTCAACAATCGTAATGTTGATATTCTTTACTTCATAATCTGCAGCCAACGGAAGAATAAGCAATTGCATGATAGGCACGACAAACAGCATAGGTAATAAAGCTTTATTGCGAAATATCTGCTTAAATTCTTTCCGCAACAAAAATTTCAGCGTTCTCATGTCAAACGGATTTTAAATTTTTTGATATTAACGACCAGTAACAGGAGTGTCATCCCGAATAAAACCAGTGTTTCTTTCCATATTGCCGAGAAACCTAACCCTTTCACCATAATAGATTTAACGATAATATAATACCATTTGGCAGGAATGATATGGGATACAAGCTGTAGGGGATACGGCATATTTTCTAATGGAAACATAAAGCCTGTAAATAGAATGGACGGGACCAACATACCCATCAGCGAAATCAACATGGCTGCCTGTTGCGAAGCCGTGCTATTCGAAATCAGCAATCCTAGGGAAAGTGCTGTAATGATAAATAACGTACTCACCGCGTATAGTAATAAAACACTACCATTAATCGGCATTCCCAACACAAAAACACTCAGCAACAAAATGACCGTTAAGTTAATCAGGGATACGGCAAGATAGGGTACTGCTTTAGACACAATAACCAAAAAAGGATTAAACGGCGAGACCAACAATACCTCCATTGTTCCCATTTCCTTTTCTTTTACGATAGCGACGGAAGTCATCAATACACAGACGAGTAATAAAATCAACGACATTACCCCCGGAACAAAATTTACAGCGGCCTTCAGTTCTGGGTTATAAATCATCCTCATCTCTGTATTAATCTGGTAGGGTAGATCTTGCAATAGCATCAGTTCGTTCCGATAATCCATGATGATTTGACTAGCGTATCCACTGATTGTCGTTGCTGTGTTAGGATCGGATGCATCTGTGATTAACTGCACCTGCGCCTTATTCTTATGCAATAAGTCGTTGTTGAAATTAGCAGGAAAAACAACCGCCATTTTTATTTGCCCTTCTTTAAAGGTTGCTTCTATTTGTTTATGGCCTAATAGTGTATTTTGAATTTCAAACTGTTCGCTTGCTTTTAGCTTTTCTATAATCTGCTGTGAAGCAGCATCTTTTGCATAGTCGCAGACAACAATTTTTGCATTTTTAATTTCATTAGTCAATGCAAAACCAAATAAAATAATCTGCACTATGGGTAGACCAAACAGCATCAATAGGGTTTTCCGGTCGCGAAAAACATGCAGAAACTCCTTTCGTATAAAAGTGGAAATGTTATTCATTATTCGCTCCTTTTTGCTCCTCTAGCTAATTCATAAAAAACCTCGTCCATCGATGTGACGGAATATCGTTGTTTCAATTTTGCCGGTGTATCGAGTGCTTTTATTTCACCGTCCACCATCATCGAAATACGATTACAATATTCAGCTTCGTCCATATAATGCGTGGTCACGAAAACAGTGATCCCATTGTCAACCGCTTCATATATCAAATCCCAAAACTGACGTCTGGTTACCGGATCAACACCTCCCGTGGGTTCATCGAGGAAAACGATTTTGGGTTCATGAAGAATAGCTACCGAGAAGGATAGCTTTTGCTTCCAACCCAGCGGCAATGAACCCACCATCTTTTTGCCCTCGCTTTTCATACCTAGTGTTTCTATAAGCTGTTCACTCTTTTCTTTTAATTGTCTGTCCGATAAACCATAGATACCACCAAAAAATCGGATATTTTCCAGCACGGTTAAATCTTCATACAGCGAGAATTTCTGACTCATATAGCCAATGTTCTTTTTGATTTCCTCAGCGTGTTTGTAAATATCGAATCCGGCAATGGTAGCCGTTCCCGATGAAGGTGTGGATAAGCCGCATAACATGCGCATAGCCGTTGTTTTTCCGGCACCATTCGCGCCAAGAAAACCAAATATTTCACCCCGGTACACATCGAAGGTGATCTCATTGGCGGCAACAAAATCGCCAAATCGTTTCGTGAGTTTATTGGTGTGTATTACAGTATCCATTCCTAGTTCTCCATCAAATAAATAAAGCAATCTTCAATGGTTGGCGTGACCGGCTTTAATTCTATATTCGTATGTTTTTTTTCTTCCAAAACACGCATAAGCTTTTCTTTCATCTCCGGACTGTCGTCGTGGAATGTCACATGGTGGTATGCGCCAAACGCATTACAGCTTTTTATTATTTTAGCCTTTCTTAAATCCTTCAGCAGGTTTCCCATATTATCGCTCCTCACAGCAAAGAGATGGTTCGGGAATTGCGCTATGATGTTTTTAGGCGTATCGATTGACATGATGCTGCCATTCTGTATCAGGGCAATCCGTTCGCAAAGCGTGGCTTCATCCATATATGGGGTGGAAACCAGTATGGTAATCCCTTGCTGTTTCAGACGTTTCAGCATCTCCCAGAATTCTTTTCTGGAGACAACATCCACACCTGTGGTCGGTTCATCGAGAAAGAGTACCGTCGGGCGATGTATTAGTGCACAGCATAAAGCTAATTTCTGTTTCATACCCCCAGAAAGTTTTCCTGCCCTCCGATCCTTAAAGGGCGCTAACTGTATATATATATCCTTGATAAGATCATAATTTTCTTTTACGCTGGTATTGAATATCGTTGCAAAAAAGTTCAGGTTTTCCTGTACTGTTAAATCTTGATACAAAGAGAATTTGCCGGGCATGTAGCCTACGTTTTTACGAATAGTCATATAATCTTCTACCACATCAGAACCATTTACTGAAGCTGAGCCCCCATCCGGTAAAAGTAAGGTGGTGAGGATGCGGAAAATGCTTGTCTTACCTGCGCCATCAGGCCCAATCAACCCGAACAATTCGCCTTTGTTTACGTGAAATGACACGTCACTTACCGCCTGCACCATTCCGCTATCGTAAGTCTTGGAGATATTATTTAAAACAACGTCTTTCATTATAGTTAATCATCATTTCCGCTTTCTTTTTCCTCTTCTCCATTGAACAAAATTTCACCGTACATGCCTATTTTGTACGTCCCATCATTCTTAACCTTCACTCTTATCGCGTATACCATGTTTGCCCTTTCGTCTTTCGTTTGGATAGTTTTTGGCGTAAACTCTGCTTTGTCACTTATCCAAGTTATTATTCCCGTTGTTTCCTTATATCCCCCGTTGCCATCATCGGTGTTTACGCTTACCTTTTGGTTGAGCTTGATTTGGGATAACTGATTCCCTGTAATATAAGCGCGCAAGATGATATTGGATAGATCGGCAATTTTGTATAACGGTTTCCCCACAGTAGCCATCTCATTGGCTTCGGCATATTTGGTTAATACTGTTCCCGCTATAGGATTTACAATATGGCATTTGCTTAGTTGATCTTCTAATTGTTCAATCTGTATCTGCAACGGAATAGCGTCTTTGCTAATACCTTCGCTAGAGATGCTTAATGATGATTTCTGCGCTTCAATTTGCTTTTTCAGTACTTCAATTTGCGCGTTCATATCGTCTAGCTGCTTGGGTGTTGCTGCATCACCTTTTACCAGTTTACTTATTCGGGCCTTCTCTTTTTCAGCAGTTCTTAATTGCTCCTCCAGGACAGATAGCTGAACTGGGATGTTCGGTTTCTTTCCGGTTAATGCGCGTACCTGCGCCTCCAATTGTCTCTTCTTTAAATGCAGCTGCACGCTGTCAACATAACCAATTTGTTCCCCGGCCTGTAGAGTTTGTCCTTCCTTTATATCAAAGACTTTTAACATGCCTTGCGCCTCGGCTGATATAATCGTTTCTTCGGCTTCAAACGAACCCGATGCATCAAAAGAATGTCGATTGGTGTTACACGCTGATAAAACAATTATTATCATAATTTTAGATAAAAAAAAGCGATTTTCTGGTGCTGTATTCATGGTTGTCTATTTTAATTCCCTGATGTTGTTTTAAAATTATACTGTGCCATCAAAAGCTGTATTTCGTGGACAATCATATTTTGCTTTGCCTGGTCTTCTGCGTTGATATATGTGAGGTAATCGTTTGTAGTCGTTGTGCCGTACGCCAACTGGTTTTGTGCAGATAGCTTTACATTCTTCCTTAATTGAACAATATCCCGATCTGTTTGTATCAGTTCTTCCAGTTTCGCTATTTCACTATCCTGTTGTTTTAATGTAAGGTTAGTATTGAATAGAAACGTTTCTTTTTGCACTTCCAACGCGTTTTGACTTAGATCCAGCAATTGCTTTTCTTGTTTCTGTGTATAGAAGCTGGAGATGTTCCACGTAAGGCGAACACCTCCGATATAATACAAATCAAAATTATTGTTCAACATGTTTAGCCCAGGTCTGCCATACCCTCCCTGAAAGAAAAGACTAAAGTGTGGCAAAACCCTGTTGTTTATCAGTTTGTTGTGCACGTCAAAGGTTTTCTTCTGTGTTTCAAATAATTTTAATTCCGGACGGTTGATTTCCGTCATTAGAGCAGTTGCTGTAAATGGCTTTTCCAATATTGTGTGTTCATCAATGGTACGATTGATGAAGAGGGAAAGCATATCGGCATAACCTTTCCGCGTGGCTTTCAACTCAATGGTACGCTGGTCTGCTTTCAATAACTCCGCTGCAAGTACATCACTACTACTTTTTAAAGCAATTCCATTAGCAATAGCGACGTCGTTTCTGTTCATCCCGGAACGGATGTCCTTTTTTAAGAGTTCAACCTGGGCTATCTGAGCATCAATTAATAGGATTCCAAAGTAGAATTGGTTGATACGTTCTTTCAGTTTGTACAATTCCACTTCTACTTTTTGTTCTTCCACAGCCGCATTAGCGTAAACAAGTTCCTTTTGGTGTTTTACCATAAACAAATCCGTAAGCGGTTGCGATACTTCTCCATATAATTTGTACTGGTCTTTGCTCATAGAAGGGACATCGATGTTAGGAAGAGATATTGGTATTTGTGTTACGTCCGATTGATAACTCGCTTGTCCTCCTACATTTATCTGTGGTAGGTAGCCTTTTGAAGCGTTGGTCAAGGAATATTCTTTTGTTTTGTCTAACAGAGCATATTGTTTTACCAAAGGGTAATTGTTTTCTGCGAGTTGATAGCAAACGTCAAGGTTTAATGATCGAGATAACTGCGCATAGGTGTAGTTATTTGTTATTAACCAGCAGCCTATAACAGTTAATATCCGTGTAAATACTATTCTAATCATTATTTTAATTATTTTGTTTTAATCACTTGATTAACGGCAGCACAAAAAAAACACTTTATGTTTCCAGCATCATTTTTGCCCACTTAGCTATTAATATTTTTCTTGCTTCCATCTGTATTTTAAAAATTTTATCATCTGCAAATAGAATTTGTTTTGCTATGAAAGGGAAAACTGTCATTCCGAGCAACGATACAATAAACTGTACAGGTTCCACGTCTGGTCTTCTCTCTCGCAATTGGCGGATAAAAGAAGAATGTTGCAGTAGCTTCCTAACCTGTAATCTGTCTTTAAAGCCTTCCGGATTTGCCTTTATCTCTCCTAAAACAAATAGGGGCAAATCGGGGTTATCAACTAACAAAGTGATATAGTTTTCGACGAGGGTCTCCATCTTTTCTTCCAATGTTAGATCATCGTTGTTGACGATGGGTAAGATCACGCTAAATAACAACTGCAGTTTCTCTGCCATAATCAACTGGAACAATTTTTCTTTACTGCGGAAATAATAGTTGAGCAAAGCTAGATTAATGCCAGCTTCTTCCGCAATATCGCGTGTACGCGTCGCTACATAGCCTTTTTGTGTAAACACCTTACTCGCTGCTTGTATGATTTTCTCCTCTGTAGACGTATCTAAACGCTTTGCTTCTTTGCTTTTCGTCATTTAGCCAATATGCTTTAAAGCAACAAATATAAAAACTAATGCTTCAATTAACCAAACATTTTAATCAAATGATTAAAAAATAGAACTAGATAATCCCACGTACAGCGCAAAAAATGGGACAAGTCTATCATTTTTAGACTTGTCCCAAGAAGTGACCCCGGAGAGGCTCGAACTCTCGACCCACTGATTAAGAGTCAGTTGCTCTACCAACTGAGCTACGGAGTCGGCTAACACAAATGTAAGCGGTCTTCTGCTAAATACCAACAATTTCTCGGTTTTTAACGGGTCTCTAAAATTTGGCATCTTCCAATCCAACGTATCCACTAATTATTTAATGCGTAAAATTTAGCGTACTTTTGCCTCAAAATCAGGATGTGCCCATGGACTCGTCAACAAATACGCAAAACACCGCAATGTATGGGAACAAGCAACGAATACGCTTAGCTGTTTCATTATTCTATTTCGGACAAGGATTGGCGTTCGCTAGCTGGGCAAGTCGTATTCCCGTGATAAAGTCTCAATTACAACTAACGGAAGCACAATTAGGCACGGTCTTGCTAGCGTTGCCTATCGGTCAATTGTTGACGATGCCCATTTCGGGAAGGCTTGTTAGCAAATACGGAAGTCACCGTATTATGCCCATTGCGGCAGTTCTCTATTTAATGGTGCTATGTAGCATCCCTTTTGCATCAAACGCTTGGCAACTAGGGGGTACGCTCTTGCTTTTCGGCGTGGTTGGTAATATATGTAATATCTCCGTCAACACGCAGGGCGTACTAGCTGAACGTCTTTATCAGAAATCCATCATGTCATCCTTTCATGGCTCCTGGAGTATCGCCGGTTTTACAGGTGCTATAATTGGTCTGATTTCTTTTAATATTGATCTATCGACCCAAACCCACTTCTATATTGTTATGGGCCTAATGCTCATCAATATATTTCTAAATAGGGCTTATCTCGTACAGGACATTACGAGTTCGTCTGAAAAAAAGTCTTTTTCATTTAAACCTGACCGCCTGTTAATATCCCTGGGGGTCATTGGTTTTTGCAGTATGGCAACCGAAGGGGCAATGTTTGATTGGAGCGGCGTTTATTTCCATGATATTGTGTTAGCACCAGAAAAATGGACCACCCTCGGGTATGCTTCTTTCATGGTCACCATGGCGTTGGGACGATTTGTCGGTGACGCCGTCATTAGTCGAATCGGCCGTAAACGAACATTACAGATTAGCGGAATCCTCATGTTTGTGGGCATGATGAGCGCCGTGATTTTCCCCGGACTTATTCTATGTACACTCGCTTTTATGCTCGTCGGGTTAGGGGTTGCTTGTAACATACCATCTGTATACTCCGTTGCAGGAACGCACAAAACCATCTCCTCCGGAGTGGCCTTAGCAATGGTCTCCAGCGTGAGCTATTTAGGCTTTCTTATGGGCCCGCCACTTATCGGTTATATAGCAGAGGTATTTAGTTTACGATATTCGTTCGGAGTATTCGCGTGTTTTGGCTTGCTGATGTTTGCGTTAACCAGCCGGCTTACTGTATTTAATAAGAGTTAATCCGATACGCTTTGCTCTATCAAGGTCGTCGGAAACACAATTGTTTCAAACTCCTCTATCAGATGTTTGGATTCAATTTGTTGGATCAATAGTTCTGCGGCTTTCTCGCCCATCTCAAACGCCGGTTGCCGTACTGCTGTAATGGGGGGTGAGAATAGATTTACAACTTTAGAGTTTGTAAAACCCGTTACATCAATTTTCGTCAAGTCTGCCCCTGGCCGTGCTTTCATCGCCTGCAGATACCCCATACTCAATTTGTCTCCTGAGATAAAAATAGCATCATATTCCTCTTGTAAAAGTTCTGTCACGGCCTGTTCGATTTCGTCCTGGTGGAGTCCTCCATATTCACAGTGCTTAACCAGCTCGGGAAGGTATGGAAGTCCGTTCGCTTCCAGTCCCATCTTATAGCCTTCCAGTCGTTCCATCGTAATAGAAAGTTTTTTTGTTCCTGTAAGATGGGCAATCTTTCGTTTTCCTTTCCGGACAAGATATTGAATGGCGTCGAATCCTCCCTGACGATTATCTGCAATTACCTTATGGCAGGCTAGGTCATTGGGTACGCGATCAAAGAAAACAATGGGAAAACCTTTATTCATAAGTTGTTCCAGATAAGATAAATCAGTTGTTTCGGAAGATAATGCGATGAGAAGACCATCCGTTGAACGGGAGTACAGATATTCTACGTTCGACCGTTCCCGAACAGAGGACTCACGCATTTGAGAGATAACAACTTGATAATTCTTGCTATAAGCGACTGACTCTATTCCATCAATAACCTGCGAGAAAAAATTATTGGCAATTTCCGTCACGATCACCCCGATGCTATAACTTTTCTTCTCCTTTAAGCTTCGCGCAATGGGATTTGCGCGGTAGTTTATTTTCGCCGCATACTCCAACACCATCCTTTTCGTGTCTGTACTGATTTCATAGCTATCTCGTAAAGCTCTGGAAACGGTGGAAGTGGAAAGGTTTAAGGCCTTTGCAATATCTTTTATCGTATAGTTCTCAAACGCCATAACAGGTAATTATGTTGTAATAATACCTAAAATAGCCGATATATTAAAATATAGCGCTACGAGACTAGGAAAGCCAACCGGTTATTTGCTGAAGCACTTCAACAAAAAAAGGGCAGGCAAAGTAGCCTGCCCTCCGTCTTATTAGAAAATATATTTCGTGCTTAGGAAGTTTGAACTGTGATCACGCACTATTTCGTTCAACAGCTTTTTATTTTTATCTGTATTCTTCGTCGCCACAAGCGATCGGATAGAGAACGATCGCAAGGCATCTACTACCGATAATGTTCCCTCGGCACTGTCTTTTCTTCCCGTGAAGGGAAATGTGTCCGGACCCCGCTGGCACTGACAATTGATATTGACGCGGCTTACTTGATTGACTAAGGGGTCTATTAAGGATGAAATAACAGCATGGTTGTTACTAAATATACTCACTTGCTGTCCATGAGAAGATTCGATTAAATATTCGATAGGTTCTTCCAAGTCATCAAATGGAATGACAGGGATTACCGGACCAAATTGTTCTTCCCTATAAAGTTTCATCTGCGAATTTACTGGATAAACGATAGCAGGATAAAAGAATGATTCGAGAAACTCTCCTCCGTGTTCGTTAACCACTTTAGCCCCTTTAGCTTTCGCATCTTCCAGGCACTCCGTCAAATACGCTGGTTTATTGATTTCTGGTAGCGGCGTCAAAGCCACACCTTTTTCCCATGGCATCCCGTATTTCAATTTCGCAACTTCAGCACTTAACTTCTTCAAAAATTCCTGCGCTATGGCACGGTGCACATAGACGATCTTCAAAGCCGTGCATCGCTGCCCATTAAACGACAGCGAGCCTAATACGGTTTCAGAGACGGCCAAATCAAGATCTGCATCTTTTGTAATGATCGCTGCATTTTTAGCGTCTAACCCTAAAATGGCGCGTAACCTATTTACACGCGGGTGCAGTTTCTTCAATTCGTCCGCTACACGGCTGGAACCGATAAGCGTTAGTACATTAATTTTTCCCGATTGCATTAGTTGGGGTACAATCTTATTTCCCCGACCGTAGATGGTGTTGACAACTCCCTTCGGAAAACTGGTCCGAAATGCCTCCAATAAAGGATAGTGCAATAATGTCCCATGTTTTGGTGGTTTAAACAACAGGGTGTTACCCATAATTAACGCAGGGATGAGGGTCGTGAACGTTTCGTTCAATGGATAGTTAAACGGCCCCATACAAAGCACGACACCTAACGGCGAACGACGAATCTGCGCTATGATCCCCTGTTCTATCTGGAAGCGCGACGAGTCTCTGTCCAAATCTTTCAAGGCGTCAATCGTCGCATAAATATATTCGACTGTCCGGTCAAACTCTTTAACGGAGTCAGCGTAAGATTTTCCGATTTCCCACATGATGAGCTTCACTACGATGTCTTTCTTCTCTAACATCTTTTCCGTGAATCGCTCAACACAGGTAATGCGGTCGGCCACACTCATCGTGGGCCACTCGCCGCGCCCATTGTCGTAGGCTTTCACAGCAGCTTCCAAAGCGACCATCGATTCTTTTTCAGTACATACCGGATAGCTTCCTATACGTTTTCTTACCAACCCCTCTTTTGTCTTTACACAAACGGGTGAAAATACCTCACTCGTCTGTCCTGTCCAGGTAAGCATCTCTCCGTTCGAGAGGAACGTTCGCTGATCGATCTGCTCCGCTAGAGAAAATTCCACCGGGATGTCCTCTTCTTTATAGAAAATGTGCGCTAAATCTAGATCCATTTTACGATTATCCTTTAATTATTTCCATTTTTGGCACCAAGGCCTTCATTACTGCCCACGCGATTAGGTAGGCTACAGCACAGAAAGAAAAAACAATAAAATAACCTGCTTCTTCACCCTGAAAGCCCATAAAAGTCATCTGCGTTTCCGCAGTATAGTCAAACAGTTTTCCCGAACCGAAGTTGATGAACGTCGAACCTACTCCGCCTGCAAGACCACCAATACCGGTAACGGTTGCGATAGCACTTCTGGGGAACATATCTCCTACAGTAGAGAATATATTCGCTGACCAAGCCTGATGTGCCGCGCCCGCAAAGCCAATAAATATAACGGGAACCCAGTAGGAAATATGTCCCAACGGCTGTGCAAACAATACCAGCAACGGAATAAAAGCAAACAACAACATAGCTTTCATACGTCCGTCATAAGGATTTAATCCCTTTTTGTCCACAAAATACGAGGGTAACCAACCGCCAATAATAGATAATAAGGTTATCAAGTACAATACAAACAACGCCAATTGCCCCTCTGTATCCGATGATTTGATATCATAAACCGAAGAAAGGTACGCGGGCATCCAGAACAAAAAGAACCACCATACCCCATCTGTCATGAACTTACCGAATGCAAAGGCCCATGTTTGTTTGTGTTTGAAGCAGCTAGCGAAAGACATTTTCTTCTTTCCTGTAGGTGGGGCTACTCCGACGACATCCTCTGGTTCGATTTCGTCGCCGTCGCCATCCTGCATAATATAGGCTAACTCTGCCTTGTTAATCTTAGGGTGTTTATGAGGCTTCTTGTACATAAAGATCCAGAAACCCATCCATACAAAACCGAGCGCACCAATAATGATAAATGACATCTCCCAACCCCAGTAAGCGGCGATCACGGGAATCGTTAGTGGAGCGGCCAATGCGCCAATAGTTGCTCCCGCATTGAAGATACTCGTCGAAAGCGCTCTATCCTTTTTAGGGAAAAACTCGGCGGTAGCTTTAATAGCTGCCGGAAAATTTCCCGCTTCACCTACGGCTAGGACAAAACGTGCAAAAATAAACAGCGTAACACTCACATTGACAACAAGCGCGACATCATTCACACGCCCAATTGCTTCTTTCGCTCCTTCAAACCCAACAAGCCACTCTCCAGCAACAATCCCTGAAGTGGCGATGCCACAAAAAGCATGTAATATTGCGCCGACGGACCAGATCCCTATAGCCCACAAAAAACCTTTTTTAGTGTCAAGCCAGTCTACAAAACGGCCAGCAAACAACATACTTACAGCGTAAAATATAGAGAACAATGCCGTGATCAATCCATAGTCGCTATTTGTCCAGTGGAACTCCGGGGCAATAAAATCTTTCCACGTGAGCGACAGCACCTGTCTATCCAAATAGTTAATTGTTGTTGCAAAAAATAGTAGCGAACATATCGTCCACCTATAATTGCTTTTCTTTTCTATGTTCATTGGTATAGCGTTTTTGTTTATATTTTTTTGTAATTCGTTGTTCGTAATCGTGAAATAAATTGTGTATTATTTATCATTTTTCAATCGATGCCTTTGCTTGCTCCACTAGCTGTATTGCCTGTTGTGTTTTTTCGGCCAGGCCAGCTGTATTTTTCGGGTTGATTAGTTTGCTACCCATCCCTACGGCGGCGACACCAGCATTAAACCAAGATTTTAGATTTTCTATTTCTAAATCGACGCCTCCAGTTGGGATAAATAGCTGGCCCTTGAAAAGCTCTCTAATCGCAGACAAGAATCCGGGTCCTAATACGTTCGCCGGAAAAAGCTTAATTAAAGAGGCTTTATTTTGTTGCGCTAACGCTATCTCTGTAGGCGTCATACAGCCCGGAATCCATAATAAATCATGACTATGCGTTAGGTCTCCTACTTCGGGGATAACTATCGGTGAGACGATAAAATCCGCGCCAAGGCTGATAAACTTATCGGCTTCTGCATTTGTTTTAATCGTGCCAATGCCTAGCTGAAGCTCAGGCATTTCTTCGTTTCGAGCATCTATTAATGCTTTAAAAACGCGCTTTGCCTCGTCTCCACGATTTGTAAACTCAAAGACACGAATCCCCGATGCATATAACGTCTTTACAATAGCTACGCTTTCTTGTACGTCTGTATGAAAAAACAAAGGCAACATTCCCTGTTTTAAAATCGCATCTAAAACTTCTTTTCTTTTACCCATTATATTCGTTTTGTTCTATGTTAATTCTTCCCGCTGACCGGTTTAGGTGTCATTAGAATATTTCGGAAAGATAGTCATTTGAGCGCAGAAATCTAAAAGTTGAAGTATTCTTTCGCGTTATGATAACTAATATCGCCTACAATTTTCCCAACCCATTCCATATCATTTGGCAATTCTCCTTTTTCTATATCTTCTCCGAAGATATCACACACTAACCGTCTGAAATATTCATGTCGTGGAAACGACAAGAAGCTTCGAGAATCGGTCAACATCCCTACCAAACGGCTCAATAGCCCCATATTCGACAACGCGTTAATCTGCTTAGTCATACCATCTTTTTGATCTAGGAACCACCAGGCTGATCCAAACTGAATTTTTCCTTTGATTGATCCATCGTTAAAATTTCCGATCATGGTGGCGATTAATTCATTGTCAGCTGGGTTCAGATTGTATAAAATCGTTTTTGTCAGCTTATCCTGGTTATCCAATCTGTTAAGGAACTTAGAAAGTGCTCTCGCTTGGCTAAAGTCACCGATGGAATCCCAGCCTGTATCCGGTCCGTTTAAGCGTAACATACGCGCATTGTTATTACGTAGGGCACCTAGATGATACTGTTGAACCCAACCTTTTTCGTGATCCCATTCCGCGAATTGCACTAACATAGCCGATTTGAACTTCAAATTTTCGCTAGGTGTCAAAGTTTGTTTTGCTCTTATTTTTTCGAAAATAAGGGCAATCTCCTGATCGGTATAGTCTTCGGCGTAAATCTGCTCTAACCCGTGATCAGAAACAGAACAACCGTTTTCTGCAAAGAAGTCGTGTCTTGTCTTCAGTGCGTCTAAGTAAGCCGCATAACTTCCGATAGATGTATTTGTCACTGCTTCCACTTGATCGATATAAGTGTTCAGCGCTTCAACATCGTCTGCGTTCATGGCTTTATCCGGACGAAAAGCCGGAAGCATCTTGAAGCTTTCATTCTCCTGCGCAAACTGCTGATGAAAATTCAAGGAGTCTATCGGGTCGTCCGTCGTACATACGACCTCAACATTCATCATTTTCAATAACCCCCGAACAGAATAACCCGGCTCTGCCAATTTAGCCGCCGTCTCTTCATAGATCTTTTCCGCTGTTTTAGGAGATAGTAAATCCTTGATGCCAAAGTAGCGCTGAAGTTCTAAGTGTGTCCAATGGTACAAGGGATTACGCAATGTATATGGAACAGTTTCCGCCCATTTTAAAAACTTCTCCTTGTCGGAAGCATCTCCGGTAATATATTTCTCATTTACCCCGTTGGCACGCATGGCGCGCCATTTATAATGGTCGCCATTCAACCATACCTGACTTATGTTTTCAAATTGCGTGTCATTCACAATTTGTTCTGGTATCAGGTGGTTGTGGTAATCGATAATCGGCAAGCTCTTTGAAAACTGATGATATAACGTTTCTGCTGTCTTACTGTTTAATAAAAAGTTATCGTCTAAAAATGCTTTCATGATTATATAGTTTTATAAACTTACTCCTCTTTTCCAAGGAATGAAGTCGTCTTGATTTAACTGTACTGCTTTTGGTATTACTTCTCCACTGGCGGCTTTAATGCAATATTCTAAGATATCTTCGCCCATTTGCTCGATGGTTTTATCGCCGTCAATGATAGCCCCCGTATTGATATCAATTATATCTCCCATGCGTTGAGCCAACGCGTTATTGGTAGCTACCTTAATAACAGGGCAAATCGGGTTTCCCGTAGGCGTGCCAAGCCCCGTGGTAAACAAAATTAGGGTAGCGCCCGAAGCGGCCTTTCCGGTTGTTGCCTCTACATCATTACCGGGCGTGCACACGAGATTTAGCCCCGGTTTCGTTGCTTCTTCGGTATAATCCAGTACGTCAACCACCGGCGACGTTCCGCCTTTTTTAGCCGCTCCTGTACTCTTTATAGCGTCGGTAATCAGACCATCCCGAATATTTCCTGGAGACGGGTTCATGTGAAACCCAGAACCAACATCTTCTGCCGCCTGACTGTACGCCGTCATTAGTCTAATAAATTTATGAGCTGCTTCGGGCTCAATCGTTCTATCGATTAGATTTTGTTCGGCCCCACACAATTCGGGAAACTCTGCCAACAGCACTTTGCCCCCTAAAGCGACCAGCAAATCAGACGTATATCCTACAGCCGGGTTGGCCGATATCCCGCTGAAACCGTCGCTACCACCGCATTTTACCCCCAAGGTTAATTTACTCAACGGAGCAGGTTGCCGTTCCAATTTATTAATTTCTATCAGTCCGACAAAGGTCTTTTGTATAGCTTCCTGAATGAGTTGTTCTTCGCTTTTGGACTGTTGTTGTTCAAAGACATAAATCGGCTTTTTAAAGTTCGGGTTTCTTTCTTTGATGTCGGCCAATAGATCATTTAACTGCAGATTTTGGCAACCGAGACTTAATACCGTGACACCAGCCACATTAGGGTGATCGGCGTACGCTGCTAATAGCTTTCCTAGAACCGCAGCATCTTGTCGGATACCGCCACATCCTCCCTGATGATTTAAAAACTTGATACCATCTACATTCTTAAAGACACGATTTTGCTTATGGGTGGTTACGCTCAACTGCTCGGGCAGCAGGGTGCTGATATCCTGTCCGTCTTCATATGCAGCAAGCAACTCACGGGTGAAAGCCCGGTATTTTCCCGTGACCGAATAACCCAACTCATTGTGAAGTGCTTCCTTGATAACATCAAGGTTTCTGTTTTCACAAAATACGGTGGGGATAAAAAGCCAATAATTGGCTGTACCCACTTTGCCATCGGAGCGAACATACCCGTTAAAGGTTCTGCCTTCGAAACGCGAAACATCGGGCATTTCCCATGTGTATTCATAAGGGCGGAATCTATAGGGATCTGCAGCATGTTTTGTATTGTCCGTATTCATAATCCCCCCTTGCTGCACGGCATACTGTGTTTTTCCCACGAGTACCCCATACATATAAATTTCACTCCCTTGGTGCATTTCCTGCATAAAAAACTTATGCTTCGCCGGTACGTCGTCCTGTAGGGTATAAACAACGCCGTCAAATTCAATTTGCTCACCCTTTGACAAATCCTGCAATGCCACCAATACATTATCCTTCGGGTGGATCCTTAATATTCTATTTGCCATTCTGCGTTTAACTTTTCAATTGTTTTCAATACACCGTTTGTGTTCATTTCTTGTAGATAATGTTGTACGGTCGATTCAAACTCCGAATATGCTGTCAAATCTTTTCCCCATAGGCTATCATCACGGAGCACATCGGATACTACCGTCTCTCTATTCTTCCAATGGTTTAACATGGCTAGTGCAAACTCGTCTTGAACGACAATTTTCTGCCCGTTAATCTCCTGTACATACTGACCATCTTGCTCTTCAGTATCCATAAACTTGATATAGGCGGCGAAACCCAACGCGATGTGTTGCGGAGGAACGAGATTCTTCGTATACCATTTTTCTAGCAATGCGATATTGCGCATATTCATCTTCGACGTATAGTTTAACGCAATGTTTTCCCATCGATGCTCAAGAAAGGGGTTGCTAAACCTATCGATCACACGATTCGCAAAATCCTCCACATCCTGTGTCTTAATGTTTTGATCGACTATAGATTTACCTATCTCATTTTTCATCAGGCCACGGACGAAAGCATTAAACGCCTCATTTTGCATCGCCTCTTTGACGGTTATAAAGCCACTCCACAACGCCGCTGCACAACTTAGCGTATGTGTCCCGTTTAAGAGGCGCAGCTTAATTTCCTTGAACTTATCGATAGACGGAACAAGTACTACACCGCCGTCTACTTCTGTGAACGAAAGGACATTCCTCACGCGTTGCGAATCGGTTTCGATGGCCCATAAACGGAACGGCTCCGCCATGATCATTAGCTTATCCTGATACTCCAGCTCCTGTTCCGTTTGTTGTTGCTCCTCGCTCGGCAAACGACCCGGCACAATACGATCTACCAACGTGTTGCAGAAGTCATTGGCCTCGTCTAGCCACGTTAAAAACCCTTTTTCCAGGTTATTCTGAGCGACCAAACTGTGTAAAATTTTCTTCAGTTTTGTTGCATTGTCGGAAATCAATTCTGTAGGGAGCACCACGAGCCCTTTTGTCGTATCACCACCAAAGTGTCGGTACCGTTCGTACAGGAAGGACAATAATTTTCCGGGAAACGAGGCAGGAGGACCGTCTGTTATCTTATCGTTACTCAACACGATCCCTACTTCCGTTGTATTGGAAAATACAACTTGCATTTCCGGGTTCCGTGCCGCTTCAAGGATAGCTTGCCAATCTTTCGAGGCTGACAAAACCCTTGAAATCGCATTATTGACACTGTATCGAATGACTTCCCGTCCATCCTCTATTCCTTTGATACATAAGGTGTATAACCCTTCCTGCTCTGCAAATTCATCCGTACCAGATGATGCTGTTGATTTAACAACCAAAATGCGCCCGTTAAACAGGCCCTCTTTATTTGCCTTGTCAACAAAATAATCGGGCAAGCCCCTCAACAGCACCCCAGTGCCAAATTGCAACACACGTTCCGGCAAGTCGAACGAATTGCCTTCGGGCAGTTCAACCTTGCTCGCATCTATTTTTCCTATATTCTCTCTTGAAAGTAACATATCTCTACTTTTTTATCTCCTTATTTTTCTTCCACTTGGGGTAGTCTTTTTCCAACAGTTTCGCCGGCCAATTCCCAAACCATGCATACCCATTCTTTCGTTCATCTGATATTTGTGAAAAATCGTAAGTCACGCTATTGTCCCGATCGCCGAATAGCGGTTTATTATTCTCGATATCATAAAATCTCGACCATATCACGGAAGTGCTATCGGCGACCAAGTCACGAACCGTTTTTCCTGTTTTCGGATCTTTTGTCTTATCAAATCGATATCCTTCTAGATCATGTGCGGCAAACCAACGAATAGCAGATTCTACAGCTTGTTCTATTGCTGGTGTAACGGGCTGCTGCATTAAAAAACGAACAATGTTGACCGATTCCGATGTACTTAGCGAAGCTGGCTCAAAAGCTCTGGCCTGTTCTGGCCGTAACGTTTTTTCATCATATTGCGCGGCCCAGATGGTTAAAGAGTCGTCCTGAACCACCTGTGTTTTCAATATACAATCTATGCCTCTCGCCAATGCATCTGCCGCACGTCTTTTTAACTTGTCCTCACCTAGTGCGGCAAAACCCGCTTTTTCCTTCACTAAGTTGTCCAACACGGTTAACACATTAATCATTGCGTTATCATTATAGGTGATTTGTCCCCGATATAAGGACTTGTTAGGATAGTATTGCGGAAAACCCCCATTTTCATATTGTGCTTCCAACAAATATGCTACCCCTAGACGAGCTGCGTTTAAATAATCAGCGTTCTGCGTTTTGGCATAGGCCTCCATTAATATGTTAATTTCGCGCGTTGTTGCTCCATTGTCAATCGTAGCCTGTTCTTCGCCCGTGGCTTTAATTTTCTGAAGTAATTCCTTCGTTAATGGTAAAGCATAATTGACTGCTTTCTTATCAACTTGTTTTCCCCATGCTCCATTGGGAAGCTGGTATACCAGCACCTTCTCTGCTAAACTATCTTTTAGCCTCTCCTGCGCAAAAACAGAATACGATACCGAGAGCAAACAATAAAACAATATGGAAAACCTAATACGCATCATTTATTTCGCTTTTTTCACTAACCAGTGTATCAGTTCATGCGCTGCGTCAAAGTTCTGATATTCTGCCGGAAGTTTGCGCCCATCTACATATTCATTGTACAACCACGGATCACCAATAGCGAAAACAGTTCCTTTACCAAATTTTGCTGTTGCGATGATGGTATCGCCGTTGTCTTGCACGAGCGCTTTTGCCGGCTTTGTAACCTCGATGGTCGAGATTTCTTTTATATAAATCTTCTTTGTCTTCTTGAAAATCTCTGTTTTCGCCGGCATAATAATAGCGCCCTCCGCATAATTATTTCCTTTCACCATATTCCGGTTGTCTTCATTAAACGTGATCCCGAATTTTTTAGGCAGGGTATTGAACTTCGTTATCTCACAATTGCCCGCATCATTGAGCAATAGCACCAACACACCTCCTGCCCGAACCCAACTTGCAATCTCATCCGCATCCGCTTCGTTCATGTAATTTGGACTCGTTGTCTCCTTCTCCGTATCAGGATCAACAATGATATAAATATCGGTGTTTGCCAACTTCTCCTGGGTTGGTGCTTCACGCAATGTGTTCAATTTGCCTCCATATTCTTCAAATATGCGCCCTAACAAAAAGAAACCGTTATTGTCCTGACCGTCCCAAAGGTAATGATAAGGCTTCAATTGACCGTCCGGTGCCTTCTTGTACTCATTGTTATAATGATTATCCAACATCACATTTATTTTTCCTCCTTTTGCTGTTTTTGCAAATTCGAGTTCGGATGCGGCTAGGATAAAAGGGCCAACACCTTTAGGATCATTAGGTTTCACGGGTTCACTCATATAGTATGCAAAGCTCCCATCACGGTAATTTTTTGATCCTCCCAATCCGGAAACAGTTACGACATGGTTAATATTCACACGGTCAGGGCCGCCCGGGGTGACGAACTGTTTTACCAAGCCGGTATACCCCTTATCAATTGATTCTTGGAAGTCCTCTTTTGCCACATATCCTTTTCTAACAGCCTTCGCCATCGCATATACGAACATACTGGACGCCGAAGCCTCTAGATAATTTCCTTCGCGAGCAGCTAAATCAACAATATCATACCATACCCCTGTTTTACCATCTTGGTGTTTCGCAATAGCCGTCAACGTTCGGTTCAAGATTTGTAAGAGCTTTTCTCTACCGGGATGCTCCTGTGGGAAATAATCTAGCACATCCACCAAAGCCATCGCATACCAGCCAATTCCCCGTCCCCAAAAATGTTTGGAAAGTCCTGTTGTCGGATCTGCCCATCGTTCGCTACGGGATTCGTCCCAACCGTGGTACAGTAATCCCGTTTTTTCATCTCGCGCATGATTTTCCATATACGTAAACTGGTTTACGATATCATCAAACGCACTATCGATACCCATCAAAGCAGCATACTCTGTATAAAAGGGTTGTGCCATATAGAGTCCATCCAGCCACATTTGATGCGGATAGATTTTCTTATGCCAAAATCCGCCCTCATTGGTCCGAGGATGTGTCAAGATCTGGTTATAGATCTTTTCACTGGCTTTTAAATATTTCTGCTTCCCCGTGACCTTGTACAGGAACAATAATGAGCGGCCATTTTTGATATGGTCGATATTATACTCTTCTGGTCTATAATTTCGGATATCACCGTCTTCCATTACAAACTGATCCATCCAGCCTTGTATATAGTCGAAATACGTTTTATTGCCTGTATTCCGCCATACCTCCACCATGCCTTCCAATACTACGCCCATGTCGTAGGTCCACTGGGGCCCCTTATCCACATTGGTGAACCGGGCATCTTTATACAGCGAATCCATCGCCGTAATGGCCATTTTCTCGGATAGTTTCTGTTGCCCAACACCGAGCTGTGTTAACAACAGTAAACAAACTACAAAACTTATATTCTTCTTCATTTTTTATCCCCTACTTTATCACCAACGCTTTTTCTGATGCATCGTTGCATCCCCAAACCATGAGCAAAGTGATATATATTATTCTGATATCTTGTTTCTTTCGTATCATTTTCCCCTTTATTTGTTTAGTTCTTGGCTATTTCGCTTAGACAAGTCTACACCGTTTGTCTAGAAAAAGAAAGAAAAAACTATGCAATCGTTACCGGAGAACCGGATGTTTATTTATTACTGATTTGGCGTCCCAATCACCGAAAACAGTTGATAGTGTTAACTTTCCTGCCTCTTCGTCCGTGAGCTGCCTAGACCATTTGACACGACTTTGTGACAAAGCGCCCCCTCCCTTATTTTTATATTCTGCATAAAAAGCAGTTTGTTCGTTGCTCTCCTTCCCCCAGTTGTGCCATCCTTCCGGAACGATAAATTCCGGTAAGATGCAATGCATAAACACGACTTTCGCATACGGCCGCCACGGACGACCTAAATAAAACCGTTGCACATCCTCAGCTCCCGTGATGATACAATTATTGAATATATAGCCGTATTCAGCTGTTTCAGGGGTTGAAGCGGCGGTAATATAGCCTGATTTCTTACAATGTAGCTCGCAGGCTTCAAACCAAGCTGTAGACGATCCAAAAATATAATCTACTGTTCCCTCAATATAACAGTTGACATATAATTGCCGCGCACCTTTACCATATGTATACAGCGTATCTTGAAAGCCTAAGAAACGACAGTTGATAAAGATTGCCTTATCCGCAGCCACCCATATCGCTACGGCTTGTCCCACAGGACCGGCACTATTTTCAAACGTGATATTCTCTGCAGTAAACCCATCTCCAATACAATAGAAACTGGATGAGCCCGATGTGCCGATTTCTTCATCAAATATGTTTTTTTTCTGAGCAAAGTCATCATACGTCAGAATCGTATTAAATTTGTCTTCGCCAATGAGTTTTATATGCTGCTTCGGAAAAGCTAAGACAATCTTTTCTTTATACACCCCTTTTTTCACAAAAATCGTGGTTACATTTTTGCGAAAAGAAGAAACGGCATCGATGGCCTCCTGTACGGTCTCAAAATTACCGCTACCGTCTTTCGCCACGACGAAGTCATAGGATGCCCCCCACGCAGCTTCCATCCAGAAAAAAACCAAAATGATGAATAGGTTTGCCTTCATTAAATGTATTTTATTACTCCCTCTTTATTGGTCGAAGATAAATTTATACATTAATATTCAGTTTAGCAGCGGGTTAGCTTAAAATTAAGAACGCAAACGTTATCGGTAACGTTTGCGCACTAGTTTATACTGTAATTTCAGTTAACTAAACTCAATTACGGTCTTGATTCCGGAAAGTAGTGGTTTATTAACGTCGGTGAACAGTTCCGCCACGTCCTCGAACTTGACCCGTCGTGTAATAAACTGTTGAGCATCTAACGATTTGTCCTGTAAGCGCTCCATGACATATTCAAAATCACGCGCAACAGCATTCCGGCTACTCATCAATGTACCCTCTCGTTTGTGAAATTCCGGATGGCTAAAGTGTATCTCCTCTTTTTGCAAACCTACCAGCACATAGCGTGCACCATGCGCCATATATTGGAAAGCGTTATTGATAGCCGCTGTATTCCCCGTCGCGTCAAACAAAAGCGTAGGCATGTCACCATTCGTAATAGTTGCCAGTTGCTCCTGCACATCCGCATCTCGTGCCGAAACGGTGTAAGACGCCCCCAACTCTTTTGCATAAGCCAAGCGACTGTCGTCAACATCCAGCGCGATAACCTTTCCTCCCGCAATATTTGCCAAGGCGATAATCCCTAAACCTATTGGGCCTGCTCCCATCACCAGGACAAACTCTCCCGGAATAATACCGCCCCGCTGTATACCGTGGGCACCAATGGATAACGGCTCGACAAGTACGAGATCGTCATAATCCAAATCGGTGGCTTTACGTAAGGCATGCGACGGAACAACTACATATTCGGCCATAGCGCCATCGATATGGACGCCTAAAACACGCATATCATTGGTACAGTTTGGCTTGCCCATCCGCGAAGCAATATCTGTACCAGCTGTGAAATACGGGATTACCGTCACTTTATCCCCTGTTGTAAACCCTGCTGCGTCACCTTCTACATAGTCCGCAGCAACCTCATGCCCCAATACGCGGGGGTAAGTAAAGAAAGGCTGTCTGCCAGCAAACGCATGGATATCCGTACCACAAATTCCAATTTTTCGGATACGCAGCAAGGATTCTCCTTTTCCCGGCTTTGGGATATCTGCCTCTTCATACACAAATCGTCCCGGCTCGGCACAAATTAATTTCTTCATCCGTATATAATTTATTCTTTTAAATCTTTCGCTAAAGGTATATGCTGCTGCTCCAGGTCAAGAGCGACAAGATGAGCGACGGCCTCCGCCCCCCGTTCATTCAAATGTGTATTATCGATTACCCCTTTTGGATAATTGATATGTCCCTCCGGCAGATGTAAAAACAAACTGGCCGATTTCTCCTCGCCCAACTCGGTTAATAATTCCGATGTTTGTTGTGTCAAGTCGATAAGCGGCACATGTAAGCTGTCCGCTACCTTTCTTACCGCATCGGGATACGCACCATGCGTATCGACGAGCTTGCCGTCCTCGAATGCACGGCGGGCGATGGGTGTCAACAAGATGGGTTCGGCTCCTTTCGACCGAGCTTCCGTGACGAATAACGAAAGGTTTGCTTTGTATTCCTCAATCGTTGTTCCTGTATTCGGCTTATGGACTTTCTCATCATTGTGCCCAAATTGAATAAAAACATAATCTCCCCCTCTCAACCCGTCGCTTACTTCTTTCCAGATCCCTTCTCGAATACAGGACTTCGTGCTTCTCCCGTTCTTTGCCTTATTTAGCACATCCACATCGGGTCTGAACATCTCCGCAAATGCCACACCCCAACCCGTTTCCGGAAATTTGTCGGGCGCTTTTATAGCCATCGTAGAATCGCCTATCATCCAAACTGTTTTCTTAGATTTCGGCATAAAACTACACAGCAAAACCAATAAAAATATTCCCCAAAATGGGATGAACCTAGGTGTTTTCATTATTTTGTGGTTTACGTATGTTTATTCCCTTGCTTGCTTACACGATGTCAATATCTGATTTTTTTTAAAACTAAACTATAAAATTACGCGCAATCGTTGCCGGTAACGATTGCATATTTCTTTTTTTGTACACTCCTCAAAAATATGTATTCTTGTGATTACCAATACGTAAATCAAACACATAACAATGAATAAACTTTCTATACTTTCACTTGCTTTTGTGCTATCATCCGGCTCAGCAATTTATGCGCAAAGCCCACATGTTTCATCCGTATGGGTTGCTGATTTGGGCAACGGACAGTACCAAAATCCGATTTTACATGCCGATTATTCCGACCCGGATGCGATCCGCGTAGGCGATGACTTTTATATGACTGCCTCGAGCTTCAATCATGCTCCAGGGCTTCCTGTATTACACTCAAAAGACCTAGTAAACTGGAAAATCGTCTCACACGCCTTGGCTAGGCAAATCCCAGAAGATGTATTCAACACGGTCCAACATGGAAATGGTATTTGGGCTCCTTCTATTCGCTATCATGAAGGCGAATTCTACATATATTGGGGAGATCCTGATTTTGGCATCTATATGATTAAAACGAAGGACCCTGCCGGAGACTGGTCAGCGCCCGTTCTGGTATTTGAGGGCAAAGGATTAATCGATCCCTGTCCGTTTTGGGACGAGGATGGCAATAACTACCTGTCTTTTGCGTATGCAGGGAGTCGCGCCGGACTGAAAAGTGTCGTTGCTATTGCGAAGCTCAATGCAACCGGTAGCAAAGTGTTGGATCGCGGCGTGATTGTTTATGATGGACATGAAGACGACCCAACTATTGAGGGGACCAAGATGCATAAACGCAATGGCTACTACTATTTGTTTGCTCCTGCGGGCGGCGTTTCTACCGGATGGCAGCTGGTATTACGTTCTAAAAATGTATATGGTCCCTATGAACGACACGTCGCCATGCATCAAGGAAGCACATCCATTAATGGCCCTCATCAAGGCGCTTGGATAGATACGCAAACCGGGGAGGACTGGTTTGTACACTTTCAAGATAAAGATGCATATGGCCGTATCGTTCACTTACAGCCTATGAAGTGGGTTGATGATTGGCCTATCATCGGTATAGAAAACGATATTAAGGGAACTGGGGAACCGGTATCGACATATAAAAAACCGAACGTTGGGAAAACGTATCCGATTGAGACTCCTGTCGAGTCGGATGAATTCGAAACACCACTACTTGGTAAGCAATGGCAATGGCAAGCCAACCCTGATGGTACCTGGCTTATGCCGAGCAAGCATGGGCACTTAACATTATACACACAACAAGTCCCAGAAAATCACAAAAATTTGTTAGATATTCCGCATGTGCTCACGCAAAAATTCCCTGCTGAGGAGTTTATGGCAACGACCAAGATGCGGCTTATAGCAAACGAGAAAATCGAGCATGAGCGTGCTGGGTTTGCTGCGGTAGGAGAAGATTACAGCCAGCTATACATCAAGCAAGACAAGGGCAAGCAAACACTCCATTATGCCAGCTGCAAGAATGGATTAACTTCAGGCGAAGAGTCGGTCACGACCATCACCGATTTGCAAGAAGGGGAGTACATATACCTCCGCGTAAAAGTAAACAAGGGGGCAGTCTGCCAATGGTCTTATAGCCTGGACGGCAAAAAGTATACAGCAGTAGGAGAAGCATTTACAGCAAAGCCGGGCAAATGGATCGGTGCCACGTTAGGGCTATACGCCGTACGTGACACGCAAATCAATGATAGCGGTTACGCAGAGTTTGATTGGTTTAGAGTAGAGCCTATTAAAGAATAAGCTATGCGGCTACACAAGATATTACTCGTTTTATTTATCTCCTTTGTCGCGATGGGGGGGAGAGCGCAGACGACAGACAACCGATTTGAGTTAGTTGTTTCTCAGGATGGATCAGGTGATTTTGCGACGATACAGGAAGCAATCAACCAGGTGAGGGATCATGCTGAAAAACGTGTGACTATTTATATCAAAGCAGGTATTTATAAAGAAAAGGTCGTTATCCCAGCTTTCAAAAGAAACATCACGCTAAAGGGAGAAGGGGCGGAAAAGTCGATCATTGAACATGACGATTATTCGGGCAAGCCTTTTCGGGGAGTCGATGTGACGGGGAATCCGAAGTTTAGCACGTACACATCGTATACGGTATTAGTTGCTGCGAATGATTGCTCGCTGGAAGATTTAACGATCGCCAACACAGCTGGTAGGGTAGGGCAAGCCGTGGCTTTGCATACGGAGGGGGACCGCATCACCGTACGCAACTGCCACATTTTGGGTAACCAAGATACACTCTATCTCGCGAAGGCGGGTACACGTACCTTTCTTGAGAATTGTTTTATCAATGGCACTACGGATTTTATTTTTGGTGCGGCAACTGCTTATTTTTCAAGATGTAATATTGAAAGCCTTCGTGACTCGTATGTTACTGCGGCATCCACAACGGCGGAAGACCCTTACGGCTTTGTATTCAAATCCTGCAGACTGACCACCAAGGACGAGCAGGTAAATAAGGTTTATCTCGGTAGACCTTGGCGCCCGTTTGCTAAAACGGTTTTCATCAACACGGAAATGGGGGCGCACATTACACCGGAGGGTTGGCATCCATGGCCGGGCGACAAAAATTTTCCCAACAAAGAGAAAACCACTTTTTACGCAGAATACGGTAGCTATGGGCCAGGAGCAAAAGACTTGTCGAAAAGAGTCGAATGGTCGCATCAATTGAAGAAATCAGATCTAAAAAAATACAGCCGTGAACAGGTACTAAACGGGTGGAATCCGTTATAAACAGTAAACTTATGAAGAAATATAGCCTAATAGTAATCATCTTTGCAGTAGGTGTCCTACTTGCTTCTTTCTCTAATCAAAAAGTAACCACCATCTACCTGATTGGCGACTCAACAGTCGCCGACTATTCGTTGGAGAACGATTACGATTCAAAACGATATCCATTGGTGGGTTGGGGGCAGATGTTCCAACCCTTCTTCCTTGCAGATAGTTTAAAGCACGTGGAACATCTTCTTGGCAAAGTAGACCAAGTGAAGGTTGACGATCGCGCCAAAGGGGGGCGTAGCACCCGTACATTTTTTCAAGAGGGCCGATGGTCTGCTGTCTATAACGCGCTTCAAAAGGGAGACGTTGTCATGATACAATTTGGCCACAATGATGCCGCGGAAAACAAGCCGGAGCGCTATGTAGATATTCAAGGCTATAAGGAGTTTCTGCGCCTGTTCATTAACCAAACACGCCAAAAAGGTGCCCTGCCTATTTTACTTACGCCGGTGGCGCGCAACTATCCGTGGAAGGATGGCAGACTCCACAATGTACATGGGGAATATCCGCAAGCCGTAAAAGAAGTGGCTGCCGAAATGGACGTCAAGCTAATTGATCTAAACGAGCTGTCGATGGCTCATTTCTCAGAAAAAGGACAAGATTATGTAACAAAAAATTACTTTATGAATTTTTCCGCGGGACAGTTTCAAGCTTATCCGGATGGACAAAAAGATAATACCCATTTCCAGACAGCAGGAGGCAAAGCTGTTGCTCAACTGGTTTTTGACGCGATAAAAGGATTGTAGCATATCAACAACGCTCCCTACAACGTTTGCGTAGCTTTTTTATCGACATTATTCGGTATTTATTAGCTAATATTGTAATAACATAATTAATAAACCGCATAAACTCTCTAGGAGAGTGTAATGTTTCAAAATGGAGTAGTAGTCCAAATTAAGCTAATCAAGCGGGACGGGTTTTGATGGGTCAGCGTAAAAGACAACCCATTTCTATCACCCGACAGAAGACGACAGTTACGAGCTGCCTAACAATTAATTTTTCAGAAAATTGCGTACGCTTTGCATCATATTACTTGCTGTCTTACCGCTTGTGGGTTCTCCACAAGCGGTTGGTCATTTAACAACATATACCAAGGAAAATGGCCCTTCCCACCGTACAGTATCGTGTATCACGAAAGATAAAGATGGTTTCCTTTGGCTAGGCACCTGGAATGGTATCAATCGATATGACGGAACCACTTTTAAAACGTTTGATGGTATTCAGCAAAACAGCGAATCTTTTTTATTGAATCGCCGAATCATACAGATTTTAGATGACGATGACTATTTGTGGATACTTACTTACGACCACCAAATCTATTGGTTTAACAAAACGACCGAAAGATTCCACACCTTATCCCCACTGATAAGACAATCCCTAGGGCGCACGATTCTATTTAATAAAATATTCCTTTTAACCGATGATTACATCTGGCTCGGCACAGAAAATCAAGGTATAGTGGCTGTCCCCCGTAGAGATCGGTTAGCCAAAATTTTACATTATAGCACGGAAAGTTCGAGGTCCTATCAAATTTCTTCGGATACTATTAATATCGTCCATCAGGATAAAAGCGGACATATCTGGATAGGGACTAACAAGGGGCTCGATCTCCTACAGCGGTTAGATAGAGAATATCAATCCACGGATAGCGTGTATACAGATGGGCCGGTCGTCAAATTTGCCTATGGAAAATGGGGCTCTGCATTTATAACCCATAATTCCGATATATTGTTAGTAAAAGATGGTCAACATCAAGTGCAGAAGATAAAGATAGGCGGAGATATCCTCCATGCTATCCTTTTCTCAAATTATGGTGATTTCCTATATGCAACACGTAATGACGGCTACCTATTTAGAGTTAACCTTTCTACGAAGGCTGTAGATAAACTCATCGAAGGACATCAATCCCTCTTTGGCATGTACGAAGATCGTAACGGAAATGTTTGGATAGAACAGGAAGGCGCTGTGCTCTACTTGGATCGACGCAACAATTTGTCACGCATTTTTAAACCGTTATATGCTAAACAGAATACGAAGACACCGTTTTTTTGCTTCGAAGACATCAACAATCGCGTATGGATCAGCATACGAGGAGGTGGTTTCGGCTACTTTGATGAAAATGCTCAGGAGGTTAAATTCTCGATAAACGACATTGGGTCGCAAACCACTGTTTTACCTCAATATAATTATCTTTTTTTCTATGATCATAATGGAGCTTTATGGTTTACCTCTGAGGAGAAAGGGTTTACCAAACTTGTTTTTTCCGATGTTGCATTTCATCATCATGATCTTTTTGTTGACAAGCATGGCGCTTTAAACGATGAGGTCAGAAGTTTGATGTTGGACGCAACATCAAAATTATGGGTAGGAACGAAAGCAGGTAACCTCTATGTCCAAGAGAACGAAAAGGCGATTTCGCCATTTACTGCGACCAGTTTTAAAGAATCTGATGGCGTCTACAGTCTTTTGGAAGATCATTCCGGTAATATTTGGATCGGGACGAAGGCTTCAGGATTATTTAAAGCCGCAACCAAAGGTGATGGGGGTTATACATTAAGTAGGATCACGAGCGAACAGCATGGGCTAAACGCCAATCAAATATATACATTGGTTCAAGATCAGAAACAACGTATCTGGATAGGTACTTTCGATAATGGATTATATAAATTGGAACATGGGTTTGGAAAGGTTGACGTGAAAAAAATCGCTTGGAAAAACCATGCGACGCAAAACAGATTATTCAACAAAATTCGCCACATCTCTTTTGATCAACATGGAAACTTGTGGGTTGCAACAACAGAAGGACTAGTGATACATGCCCCCCACGGAGAGACTCGTTTTTTCTTTGACACACCAAATCATACCATAAAACTGGGCGACAACGACATACAGTATATTTTCTCTGACGCAAAGGGATCCATGTACCTCTGTACGTCTGGCGGCGGACTCACAAAAGTGGACGGCAATCCCTTTGGAAAATTGAATTTCACAAATTACGGAAGGCGGGAAGGCCTTTACAACAGCTTTATTCTAGGTGGTATCGCCGATTCTACCGGCGACCTGTGGCTTTCCACGGAAGGTGGCTTAATCAAGTACGACCAACATCGTAAACAGTTTATGAACATGGATTCTGGAGATCGTCTTAATAGCCTGTCTTTCTCGGAGAAGACAGTGTCCGGAGCAGCGGAAAACCGTCTGTTCTTTGGGACCAACAAAGGCTTCCTCGAGGTAAGTCCCGCAAACATCCATGCAAACATCCAGGCGGTCAAGTTAGTGTTGACAAGGCTGTGGGTCAATAATGAGGAGCGAAATCTAATAGGTGAAAAGGAAAAAGTGAATATTCAGTATATCGATACGCTGATTCTCTCACACGACGAAAACAACATCAGTGTCGACTTTGCTTTGACAGATTTCTACACGAGCAACCATAATTTTTCATATAGGTTATTAGGATTGGACAGTATATGGCAGCAGAACGGGTCGCTAAATCGGGCGACATTCACCAATCTAAAACCTGGCCATTATCTATTTGAAGTAAAAGGGGAATATGATCTTGATACAGCTGAGCCTTTCCGAAGGCTTTCCATCGTCATACTGTCTCCTTGGTGGACTACATGGTGGGCTTATAGCCTTTATTTATGCCTCACCATACTCATACTAGTAATCGTTCGACACTTCGTTAAATCGATGTGGCTCCTAAAACAGCGCGTCATGATTGAGCAAAAGATGGCGGAAGTCAAAATGCGTTTTTTCACAAATATTTCGCACGAATTAAGAACACCTTTGACCCTCATTCTAAGTCCGGTGGAGCAACTGCTCAAGAGCACACAGCTAGATGAAGAAACTCGTCAGTACACACAATTAATCAACTTGAACGCAAAACGCATGCAGCGTTTTGTAGATCAACTCCTGGAATTAAGACAGATACAGGAAAACAGCTATCAATTGCATAAAGGCTCGACTGATTTTATTTCGCTTGTGCAACACGTGCTGGATGGTTTTCAAATTGCTGCAAGGGAAAAAAATATCCGTCTACAACACAATCTTCCCAATGCACCTTTATTTTTGAACATAGACCAGGATAATATAGAAATTGTTCTTTATAACTTGTTATCAAACGCCTTAAAATATACTTACCCCGATACGGAGATTGTCCTCGCTTTTGATGTAAATACAGCAACACGTGCTGTAACCCTTTCTATACGCGATCGGGGACCCGGCGTAAAAGAAGAAGCTTTAAACGAAATTTTTGAACTCTTCCATATAGAATCGACACCTTTGCTACAATCGGAAAAAAGCTCCGGTATCGGCTTATCTCTTGCCAAAGAGCTTATACAGTTACATGGGGGAGAAATATGGGCAAAAAATCGCGAGGGCGGAGGGCTGGAGGTTACCTTTTCTTTAATGTTGGATGAAGAACAATGCACCGAGCCTAAGGTTATTCCTGTTGTCCAAAAAAATATTGGTGCATATCCGGAACTCAATGCTGATAAGCAAAAAGAAGGCTCGGGAACAAAAGAACTAAAGGAACAAGTCCTTGTCGTTGAGGATAATGGAGAGCTCCGTGCCTTTTTGGTTTCGCAGCTGTGCAAGCATTATCAGGTCATAGAAGCAGAACGGGGTGATAATGGGCTATCTGCGGCGATAACTCATCAACCGGACATCATCGTTAGCGATGTGATGATGCCGGGTATGGATGGAATACAGCTTGTGAAACAATTAAGAGAGCAGACCGAAACAAGTCATATCCCTATTATTCTGCTAAGCGCAAAACACGCCATAGAAACGCAGATCCAAGGGCTCGAATATGGTGCAGATTATTATATTACCAAGCCTTTCCATTTGGATTTTCTATTAGCGTCTGTACAACGCCTTTTAAAGCAACGTAAGCTTCTTTTTGATCATATGTTAAATCAACGCGAACTGTTGATATGCACGGATGATATTATTATCACAGACCATGACCGGGAATTTCTCCGGAAAGTTATTTCCTTTGTGGAGGAAAAAATGGAATGTCCGACGTTAAGTATTGACCAAATAGCCGATTCGCTCAATATGGGTCGAAATACATTTTATAAAAAATTCAAAAGTTTGACTGATATCCCGCCAGTTGAGTTTGTACGTGACATGCGGCTTCAAAAAGCCAAAATATTACTAGATCAGGGGCTGGATAATATTACCGAAATCGCCTATCAAGTCGGTTTTAGTAACCCGAAGTATTTCAGTACCTGTTTCCGTGACAAGTTTGGTACGTCGCCTAAAGCATATTTTCAACAAAAAAAATATCCAGAAGGAAATAAACCCTAAAATCTCGCTTTCCAGAGAGACAGATTTAAAATTTGAACCTTATTGATCAAAATTTGGACCTCGAAAATGTCGATGTCTCTTATACTTGCATTGTCTTTTACTGCAATCGGTTGCATTTAAAGGTGCCATCATTATAAACCAAAGTAATATGAAACTAAATTTAATCACATCATTTTTTTTGATCAGTATAGCTTGTTATACCTATACTGCTCATGCAGGGGGATCTGATCCAGATCTGCTGCTGCAGACCGCAGCAGCCCAGAAGCTGATTGACGTCACAGGACGAGTGAACGATACCGACGGCAATCCAATAGAAGGCGTAACAGTAAGCGTCAAAGGAGGAAATAAAGTTACCTCGACCGATAATACCGGCCAGTATACTTTACAAGACATCGAAGAAAATGCCGTTCTCGTTTTTATGTATATGGGCAAGCAATCGCAGGAGGTCTTCCTGTCTGGGCGAACCCTTGTCAATATTGTTTTAGAGGGAAGTTCCTCGACCATAGAAGAGGTAGTTGCCATTGGATATGGAACGGCAAGGCGTAAAGATCTAACCGGCTCCGTTGCATCGATAAATGCGGAGCAGCTTAAAGATTTACCAACAGTCTCGGTGCTCCAGGCTATACAAGGGAGAATGCCGGGTGTTCATGTAACTGTGACAGAAGGGTCTCCAGATGCCGATATAAAGGTCCGTGTGCGCGGAGGAAACTCCATCACACAAGACAACGCTCCGTTATATATCGTGGATGGCTTCCGGGTCGCCAATATCAACGATATCCCCATGACTGACATCGAAACCATCGACGTATTGAAAGACGCTGCATCAACGGCCATCTATGGGTCAGAGGGGGCAAATGGTGTCGTATTGATCACGACTAAGTCTGGTAGAGGCGGCTCGCCTAGAATCGCATTTAGTTCGTTTTTGGGTGCCAGTAACGTCTACAACTTGACAGAAGTACTATCTCCCTACGAATACGTCTATTGGCAACGGGAACTCGATCCTTCTACTTCCGCCAATAACAGCTTCAATTCTATGTACGGGTTGTGGGAAGACCTGGATATCTATAAATCTAAAGCCGGCATCAACTGGCAAGACCGGCTTTACGGCAATACAGGTATACAACAGAATTACAATATTGGACTCAGTGGGGGCGACCAAGATGGCAGCTTAACGTATAATATTAATTACACCCGGGACGATGAAGATTATATCATGCTTAACTCTGCCTATCAGCGCGATTATGTTAGTGCCAAGCTCAATAAGAAAATCAGCCCTAAACTGTCTTTCGAGTTTAATTCGCGTATGTCTGCGACGGAAATACAGGGTCCCAGTATATCGGATGGTCGAAAACTCCGGGAAGCCGTTAAATATGCCCCGGTACGTAGTTTAGCCTCCTTGAACGAGGATGCCCTTGGCGGCGCAGAAGATATCACATCGCCCGAGGCATTAAGCTCGTTGCGAGATCCCGTTGTGAATGTGGAAAACGAATATAAAGATCAAAATCGTTTTAATCTCACGTTTAATGCCGGCTTCAACTGGAAAATTATCGATGGGCTGAACTTTAGCACCAAAGGATCCTTTGGCTATAATAAAGATTTTACGGATAACATCTGGGTACGGGGCACGGGACAGTCAAGCGCAAACGGCGGACAGCCCGTGGCGCGAAGAGAAGATAGAAAGGGAACCTTGTATTCTATACAAAACGTACTGACGTATGATTTTAATCTACAAGAAGATAAGCACCGTTTCACCATTGTGGGTGGGCAGGAAATCACGAATAGCCAACGGAACGATATGTTAATGGAGTCTAAGTTTTACCCCGAAGACTTCACACCTCAAGATGTACTCGCAATGTGGAATTACGGCACACCGCAACCTACCTATACCACCATTGGTGAGCCATCCCGGACTTCGTCTTTCTTTTCTCGCGTAAACTATACCTTCCGTGATCGATATATCTTAACACTCATCGGAAGAGTAGATGGGAAGAACGTTTTTGCGCCCGGTAACCGATGGGGCTTCTTTCCCGGTGCTGCTTTCGCCTGGCGTTTTTCCGATGAAGCTTTTATGGAGAATACACGTACATGGCTATCTGATGGAAAATTACGTTTAAGCCGTGGAGCGGTGGGCAACGCTAGAGTAGGTTCTTATTGGCGACAGGAATATGGCTTCGTCACCGGAGGTAATCAGTTGTATTACATCGGCGAAACGCCACAGAGTGCACTACGTACAAAAAACACGCTCAAAAATGAAAACCTAACCTGGGAAAGTACGGTCTCTACCAATATAGGTTTAGACTTAAGCTTCTTGAACAACCGGTTCAATGTCACCATCGATGCCTATAATAATATTACGAACGACCTGATTCTTCAAGTTCCTCTTCCTTCCAGTTCCGGCTATGCAAATCAATACCAGAACATCGGTAGCACTTCCAATAGGGGATTAGAGTTTTCGGCCTCAGCTGTGTTGATGGAAAAAAAAGACTTTCGGTTATCGGCTGACTTCAACATCTCGTTCAACAGAAATAAAATCCGGGCACTTCTCGATGGATTGGACGAGATGAATACACCCGCCTCGGCATGGTTAGATTTTGGGCGGGATGATTTCCGAGCTATAGTAGGACAACCTGTAGGGCTGATGTACGGATTTCTTTCAGATGGCTATTATACCTTTGATGATTTCCATTTTGATGGGGATCAAAATAAGTGGATCTTGAACGAAGGTGTGGTAGACGCTTCCCACGTTATGTCACGCTCCGGCAATTATTTTGGTCCGGGCCATATCAAGCTAAAAAAAATTGGAGAAGACGGAACCGTTGTTAACCCAGACGATGATCGGATGGTCATCGGTAGAGCACAGCCTAAACATACGGGGGGTTTTATGTTGAATAGCCGCTACAAAAATTTCGACTTAGCCGCAATGTTCAACTGGTCTTACGGAAACAACATCTATAATGCAGACAAAATTGATTTCACTGCCTATGAAGGATCAAAACGCTACCAAAATCTAAGTGCGGATATGCGGCTATCGGAGCGTTTTACCACCATCGATCCAGCTACCGGATACAACATTATGTTTGGAAACGAAGCGAATCCCGATATGTTCCGGGCTTTGAACGAAGGCAAGACCATGTGGAATCCGATGGCGGCGAATGCGCGCATCTTGACAGATTGGGCTATCGAAGACGGTTCGTTCTTACGGCTAAGCAACCTAACCCTCGGTTATACCCTACCTACACATATCGCCAACCGTTTGCTCATGCAAAACCTACGCGTGTACGTTGCGGGCTATAACCTTCATGTATGGACAAAATATACCGGACAGGACCCCGAAGTAGATACTCAAGGGAACGCATTAACCCCCGGTGTAGGGTATTCAGCCTATCCAAAATCTAAGAAAGTGTTGTTTGGATTAAATGTTACATTTTAAAGAGATGATGAAAATGAAAAAGATAATAGGAATAATTTCCATCGTGTTCGTCACGATTTTCACCGCATGTGAAAAATACTTAGAAACACAATCGCCTTCTTCGTTGAGCCCAGAGACCGTATTCAATACCAGCTCCATGGCAAAAGCAGCCGTCATGGGGCTTTATGGACGGATGACAGATACATATATATACGGTCAAAAACTTGCCGTAAACTGGCAAGGCGTATCGGATACGGAATCCAATGGTAGCTTTAGCGAGACGAACTATGTCCAACCGACTAGTGATTACGGTGCAGGCAACTTTTTTGGAGACGCCAATAATCAAACGACCCGCTGGCAACGTCTTTATGAGTTTGCCGAGATGTCCACGGCTGTCGTGGATGGCATCCGTAACTCCCCCATTTTGGAAAGCGATGCCGCGACTATGAAACCGCTGTTGGGAGAAGCACTTACGCTGAAATCGTTGGCATTCTTCGAGATAGCACGTTACTGGGGCGATGCACCTTATAAAAAAGAAGCTTCTAAATCCGACCTTTCCAACGTATATTCCGGAAAGTCAGACAAGGATACCATTTACCACTATCTGGTACAGGATTTAAACGAAGCGCAGTCGTACCTACCCTATAAAGGTGCTACGGGCGAATACGGCACCGTAGAGCGCGTTACCAAGGGCTTTGCAAAGGGTCTGTTGGCACGTGTAGCCTTATTTGCTGGAGGCTGGTCGCTCAGGGATGCGCGTCTATTCCCCAACTCTACCGCAGAAAAACACCCTACCATTCCCGAAACCAACGGTTACTACGTCGGCCGACCACAAAACTGGCGTGACTATTATGAGATTGCTGCGCAACATACCGCAGAGTTGCTTGGTTCGCCCGACAACCCACACGCCTTAGACCCGAGCTTTCAACATATATGGGAAACTGTATGTGGCGGACAATTGAACAGTTTTAATGAGAATCTTTTTGAAGTTGCTTTCGGTATGGGCCAAAATGGTGATGTCGGTTCGTTGATGGGCTACGCGGTCGCAGGCGGATCTAAATACGGATCGCGGGGCTTCGGCGGTAGCTATGTAACCTCTACCGCTTACTATTTTTACTCGTTCGACCGCGAAGATCAGCGTCGCGATGTAACGTTGACTTGGATTGGATACGGCGGGGATAACAAGGAAAATATAAGTACCAATCCCTATGATGTCAAATTTGGAAAATGGCGGATATATTGGATGTCCGATGCCTATCTAGCGATGCACAGAACCGCCAGTGGAAGGATTGCAACCGGTGTGAACTGGATTTTGATGCGCTATTCGGACGTTTACCTGATGTATGCCGAAGCGTTGAGCCAATTAGAAAACCCAGACGCCGTACATGAAGCTGCCGGCATATCGGCACGCCAAGCATTAGAAAAGGTACGTGAAAGAGCTTTCGGTCCCGGATCGTCAAAAATTACCCAATATGATCCCAACTTCCTAAATGCGGTTATCAACGAGCGCGCTTGGGAGTTTGGGGGAGAATCGATCCGAAAACAAGACTTGGTGCGTTGGGGATTGTTATACGACAAAATCGAAGACATGAAGAAAGCACTTTGTCTCATGTATGATAACACACGGCCTGTTACCATATTTGACAAAACGTATCAACCTTCGGATTTCCCCAAAACCGTCTACTACCGGTTCCGGAACGCAGAGTATATAGATCAAAACTCATTAAACTATTACGGCGATCTTCCCGCTAATCCCGGAGGCGACTGGTTGTCTGTCTCTTGGTTTCCAGAGGCAGCCAAAAAACCGGTCACTGTGGAGCAGGGCCGTACCTACAACTACACGATGTGGCCCGTGAGGACACTATTGGCAGGAACAGGCCTGATGGCCTCGTACGACTATTCGGAATTTCTATCTACTCTAACGTATGGAACCGAAATTCAGAATTTACTGCAACAATATAAGATGGGGAACGGTGTATGCAATTATCGTTATCCGTTCGCAATCTATGTGGACGATATCCGTGAGTCAAGGGGCTATCTGGAAAATTCATATGGGTATTAATGGTTAAGAAAACAATCATGAGAAAGAATTTAATAAACATGATCATGCTAGTGGCGATAGCACTAGCCATATCAAGCTGCGAGAAAAAAGTCAACGATTGGGATGTCGACCCTTCACATGCGCGGCTCTTCCGATCGCTAAGTTTTGAAACAACTAACATTGGTGCTACCGATGTAGAAATCGGCTATACCCAAACTGTATCCGCTACCAAATACATTTTTGAGTTCAGCAAAGATAGCTTAGCATTTAATGAGATTGTCAAAACAGTAGAAATACTAGCGGATACGCTAACACCTTTTGCACCGTCCACCACGCCAACACGGGTGGTCTACCGCACCATATTTGAGGATTTAGACGGAACATCTCTTTACTCTGTACGCATGAAAGGCGTAAATACGGAGACCGGCCAGGAGTCAGGCTATGTAGAACTGTTTTTCAAGACCACGGCAGAACAATTGTTTTCCGGTGCCGATATATCCTTAGACCAAATTACGATGCATTGGCCAGCGACGGACAATGTGACCCATATCATGGTCACCGATCCGATAGACGATGATGCCGAGGTAAGACGGATTGATTTGACTGCTTCCAATAAAACAGAAGGAACTGTAACGATTACGGGGCTCCAGCCGGGTAAAATCTATATGATCTCTATTTTCAACGACGATGTTTTGCGAGGTACTCGGGTACTTGTGACCTCAGGTATATCCGGAGGAGAAATCATCCCCGTCTCTCCTGGAGATGATATACCAGCGTTAGTCTCAGCGGCATTGGCGGCAGGGAAACGGGAGATAATTTTAAACTTTTCGGGAGATCAACCGTATAATCTGGGTTCCGTAACGTTACCGACGGGCGTAATCAGCGTTAGTATAACCGGAACAGCGAATGCTAACGGTAAGAATCCAATATTACAAATCAGTTCTTTTAAACTATCGGACACGCAGTACGGTAGGGTTATTTTTGAGAATGTGGACCTTCACGCTATTACGGGAAGTTCTTTCCTTGTCACCTCCGATCAGGCAGGTACACAGACTACAGGTTACCGATTCATCAACTGTTTTATAGAAGGCTTTGGCAACGGCGTGGTGCGTTTGAATAATGCCGTCAATGTGAATCGAATTGAGTTTGATAATTGCAGAATTCATAAAAACGGCGGCTGGGGTGTTGTAAATGTGGGCGGAAGTGAGGCCGTTGTAGACTCCATCAAGTTTACCAACAGTACACTAACGGATCTTTCTACACAGCTCATGGACGTGCGGGTTGCCGTCAAAAAGATTGTAGTACAAAACTGTACCTTCTACAATCAGAACGCCACTATGAGTCAGTTGCTCCGTTTTGATACCAATAGGCTCCCATTAGAGATGGAGGCGGGAAGCAATATTATTTCAGGCACAAACAGTGGTGCGAAACTGAATGCAACCAGTTATGACCATGCAAACTTCAGCCTTCCGGTATCCTTTGCAGGCAGTTATCGAACGAACGAGTTTGAAATCGAAAGGGATTCCCGTGGATTTGCAGATATTACGCTCTTCAGCGGTAGCGCTGCCGATCTTTTTGTGGATCCGGACGCCGGCGATTTTAGGATTAATCCCGGCTCCGGGTTTGGCGGTCGCGGAACAGCGGGTGATCCACGTTGGTTCGAATAAAAACAACGAGATATGCCGCAGACTCTTCGTTTAAGGTCTGCGCGCATATCTTACAGTAAAAATAGCATTAATCGCACAGGATTAAAATTAACGAATAAAAAACAAATATGCTTTTACTATTGAAAACAAAAAATTATATACCGGATATCTCGATGCTATGTGCTATCCTGCTAATAGCTGTTTATCCTATTCTCCTGTCCTGTTCTAACAGTTCGGAAACGACATCGACAGAAGAAGAGGATAAAACGATCAAAGCGGATGGGGTTGTAGCGGCGGATGGTACCGGCGATTATAAAACCGTTCAGGAAGCGATTGATGCTGCACCCGACAATGCACAGGAATCCTATTACATCTACATCAAAAATGGCATCTATAAAGAGGTCATTACCGTACCCCGGAACAAAGATCATATCCACTTGGTAGGAGAGGATGCGGCAACAACGGTTTTGACCTACAACAACTATGCGAGTCGCATTAAACCGGATGGTTCCGACTACGGAACAAGTGGTTCCGCATCGTTCTTTGTACGGGGAAATAATTTCGTTGCTGAAAACATAACTTTCGAAAATACCGCAGGTATAAATGCGGGACAGGCATTAGCGATCAATATCGGTGGTGCTCACTCATCTTTTCGTAACTGTAGATTTTTAGGCCATCAAGATACGTGGTATGCTGGCAATGGAACCTATCAATACCTAAAAGACTGCTTTATCGAAGGATCGGTCGATTTTATCTTCGGCGGCTCTACCGCATTTTTCGATAATTGCCAGTTGGAAAGTACTCGGAACGGGTACATCACAGCGGCATCTACCCCCGAAGATCAAGCCTATGGATATGTATTCCATCAATGTACCCTCACAGCTCGCTCTGAGATAGCCAAAAGTTCGGTTTATCTCGGCAGGCCCTGGCGTCCGCACGCTCAAGCGGTATTCATCGACTGTGCAATGGATAAGCACATACAGCAATCCGGATGGCATAATTGGGGAAACCCCGACAATGAGAGAACAGCATTCTATGCTGAATTCAACTCTAGGGGATGGGGGGCTAGTCCAGAAACGCGTGTTTCGTGGTCTAGGCAACTACCAGCTGAAGAAGCTGTTAAATTCAGTTACGATAAAGTGATCGCAGGCAAACACCCCGACTTTATCGCTGATGATATAAACTTGGATATTGAACCGTAATTTTTAAAGATAGAATATGATTTTTAACCGCACAAAGAAGATTTTGCTCAGAGCCACCGTTTTATGTATGTTAAACAATATCGATTACGCGCAGGCACAGTCCTCGGCAAGCCCCTATCATTGGGATAATCTGCCGCAAGTCACACAACCGGAATTTCCGAAAGACACCATCGACATACAACAATTTGGGGCTAAGGGTGATGGCCATACGCTCAATACCCAAAGCATCCAGGAAGCTCTTATCACCTGCAGTAAAAAAGGCGGTGGTGTGGTTCTGATACCCGCTGGATACTGGCTTTCAGGACCACTGGAATTACAGAGCAATGTGAATTTGCATTTAAACGACAACGCTTTCCTGCAGTTCACGGCAGACTTCGACCAGTACCAGATTGTAGAGGGGAATTATGAAGGCAAACCATCTGCCCGCAACCAGTCTCCCATCAGCGGAGGAAACTTAAAAAATATCGCTATTACGGGAAAAGGTACTATCGACGGCAACGGCGATGCCTGGCGTATGGTCGGAAAAGGAGCGCTAACGGACAGAGCGTGGCGTGATAAGGTTGCCTCAGGTGGACTGATCAGTGATGATGGTAAAACTTGGTTTCCATCGGAAAAAACAAAACGAGCGCATGAGGAAAAACGATCCGTTCTATTGAGCGAGGGGAGGACCTTGGCAGATTTTGAAGATATTAAAGATTACTTACGCCCCAACTTACTCGTTTTAACAAATTGCGAAAAGGTATTGTTGGAGGGTGTTACCTTTCAAAACTCCCCTGCTTGGAACCTGCACCCGCTCATGAGCCAGCATATTACGGTTAGGGACGTCAAGATCAAAAATCCCGACTATGCCCAAAATGGAGACGGTATTGATATTGAATCTTGTTCTTATGTGCTCGTTGAAGATTGTATTTTAGACGTCGGTGATGATGCTATTTGTATTAAGTCTGGTAAAGACGAGGAAGGACGAAAAAGAGGGATTGCCACAGAGAAAGTAATCATCCGTCGAAATAAAGTTTATTTAGGCCATGGTGGATTTGTCGTAGGAAGCGAAATGTCGGGGGGAGCACGAGATATTTTTGTCGAAGACTGTACCTTTATGGGAACCGACAAAGGAATACGTTTTAAAACGACACGTGGACGCGGGGGAATAGTAGAAAACATTCATATTCGCAATATAAACATGTCTAACATCGTTGACGAAGCCATCTTCTTTGATATGTATTACTGGACGAAACCGCCACAGGCAAACGAAGTACAAGAAATTCCGCCCGTAACGGTGGAAACCCCGCAAATCAGAAATATATTCATTGAAAATGTCAGTTGTAATGGCGGAAAGGTAGGTGTTTTCGTACGTGGGTTGCCAGAAATGCCTGTACAGCATATCCATATGAAGAATTTAAATTTAACGGTGAATAAAGGTGTGGAAATTAAAGATGCAAGACATATAGCAATCGAAAACGCGCGACTACACACTGCAAGTGAAGGCCCTATCGTTTACATAGAAAGCGCAAAAGACATAGCGCTTAACAAGCTAGATGTCGACCAGAAACAGCCTCAACATGTAGAGGTACACGGCGCCAACTCCTCAAATATTGCCTTTGAAAATTCAACTATTGACAAAAATAAAGTAACTTTCGATTACGGTGCACATGCTGATGCTGTAAGAGTAAACTAAGAAATTCTGTATGACTATGAGAAAATTATTGCTAAAAACTTCCCTTATTATTACTGTGGCTTTTATTGTCGTACCCTTTAATGGACTACTGGCAAACCAGCCTTTAAAATTGAAATATGATAAACCTGCCACGGAATGGAACGAAGCTTTACCCATTGGTAATGGTCGGCTAGGCGCTATGATTTTCGGCGGCCCAGACAAAGAGCAGATACAATTAAATGAAGAAACGATATGGGCAGGAGAACCCGGTAACAACGTCCCCAAAAACACCCATGACAATATTTTAGCGATACGAAAACTACTAGCTGAGGGAAAACCTAAGGAGGCGCAAGATCTGTCGAACGCTACCTTTCCTAGACAAGCGCCGGAAGGTTTAGACTACGGTATGCCTTACCAGACATTCGGCAGCCTCTGGCTGGATTTTAAGGGTCACGATACGTATAGTGACTTTCACCGGGAACTAGATATACAAGATGCGGTAGCACGTACATCATACCGAGTTGACGGTGTTCAATATCATCGGGAAGTGTTTGCGTCTTTTACAGACGACGTGGTCATCATCCGTTTGACGTCCTCCCAAAAAAATGCCTTATCTTTTTCAGTCGGTCTCAGCACACCACATCAGGTGCATGCCTTAACCTTAACGAAAAACCAAATGCACCTCTCCGGCACGAGCGGTTCCGTCGACAGCAAAACGGGGAAAGTGAATTTTGAGGGTATCGTACACCCTATACTAAGAGGGGGACAGCTGACTGCAGGTAATGATAAATTCGAAATCAAAAATGCGGACGAAGTGATCTTATATGTCTCTATCGGCACGAACTTTAATAAGTACAACGATTTAACCGGTCAGCCCGCGCTACGTGCACAGACCACATTGAACAATGCATTAAAAGTAAAATATAATAAGGCCTTAGCGAAACACAGCAAAAGATACCAAACCTTTTTTAATCGGGTTAAATTAGATCTAGGCACTTCGGCACAGGCCAATAAGACAACCGATGTTCGTGTGCGGGAATTTGCCACAGCGCACGATCCGGAGCTGGTTTCTCTTTATTTCCAATTTGGCCGTTACTTACTCATAAGCTCATCACAACCCGGTGGACAACCAGCCAACCTCCAGGGAATCTGGAACGAAAAGCTATCCCCACCCTGGGACAGCAAGTATACTGTTAATATCAATACCGAGATGAATTACTGGCCCGCAGAAGTTACGAATCTTTCGGAAATGCACGAACCCTTATTTTCGATGCTAGAAGATCTTTCCGTGACGGGACAGGAAAGCGCTAAAGAGATGTATCGCGCGCGGGGCTGGAATATGCACCACAACACGGACCTGTGGCGTATTACCGGTGTCGTTGACGGCGGCTATTACGGTATGTGGCCAATGGGCGGCGCTTGGTTGAGCCAGCATATTTGGCAACATTATCTCTATAATGGCGAAAAAGCGTTTTTAAGAAGACATTATGACGTCTTGAAAGGAAAAGCCCTGTTTTATCTGGATATTCTGCACGAAGATCGTTCAGGGAGATGGCTGGTTATCAGCCCTTCGATGTCACCCGAGAATTCTTACTTACCAGGCAGCATCGGTGTTTCGGCAGGGACAACCATGGATAATCAATTGATTTTTGATGTATTTCATAATTTTGTTCAAGCATCTAAAATATTAAATCAAGATCTTTCATTGGCCGATTCTGTTAAAATCGCTTTGGACCGGCTGCCTCCTATGCAGATCGGACAGCATACCCAATTACAAGAGTGGTTGGAAGATCTGGATAAAACGACGGATAAGCATCGTCATATTTCACATCTATACGGTTTATACCCTTCAGGGCAAATATCGCCCTTCCGTCACCCAGACCTGACCGAAGCTGCAGTAAACTCGTTAACGTATCGGGGCGATAAGTCGACTGGATGGTCTATGGGCTGGAAAGTGAACTGGTGGGCGAGGCTGTTAGATGGCAACAAGACCTATAAACTTATCCAAGAGCAGCTAAGTCCTCCTCTTGGAGACAAGGGGCAAGGCGGAGGTACTTACCCCAATTTGCTGGACGCACACCCACCATTTCAGATTGACGGAAATTTCGGCTGTACATCGGGGATTGCCGAGATGTTAGTTCAGTCTTACGACGGTAATATTTTTATTTTACCCGCGTTACCGGATGCATTGCCTAGCGGTAGTGTGAGTGGCCTGAAAGCCCGCGGGGGATTTGAGATCGATATGGCGTGGGATAACGGGATACTAACAAGCTTAACGGTTCACTCCAAATCAGGCGGAAACTGCCGCCTTCGTTTGGCAGAGGCAACAAATTTGAAAGGAGATGTGGAACTCCATACTGCCCGAGGAGAGAATGTTAATCCATTTTTTCAAGTGCGCGAAATTAAAGCTCCACTAAAATCAGAAAAAGCAAGCTTAAAAGGTTTCACGGTACCAAAAACAAAACTGGTAGAGTTTGATACGAAAGTTGGTAAACGGTATACGTTTTCTGCTAGCTAACGTTTCCTCCACTAGTCCTTCAGAAGTTGTTCGAGATTGGTTCGAGATTGGTTCGGGACTGATTTGGGACATCTTCGCTTTTTGTTCGGCAAATGCTCGGGTTGGCTTTGGCATATTCCCGAAGATTCCTCAGTGCTAATCCGAAGTCTTCCCGAAGTTAACCCGAAGCCTTCCCGATATTGATAGGAGGTTAAACCGAAGTTTATATAAAGTATATACGGACTTTGGCGGACTTCGACGGACTTGGGTGGACTTCCCTGCACTTCTATCAATCATGCAATAACGGTTATCGGGGAGGCGGCGGGGAAATAATGGTAAAGTAAAAGTAATAAATGTTAGACAATTAACCTCATAATGATTTGTGGTTCGCTCTAAATTAACGTATTTTTTCTATTTTAATAAAAAAATCCAACATTACTAGATTGCACTGATATGAAGCACCTAATAATCGACTCTTGTAAATTCGCATTGTTCTTACTGTGCCTTTTCGCTTCCCCATTATCAAGAGCACAGGAAACCATTGTGTCCTACGTCACTAAGAACGGCGGTCGTACCGCATATAAGGATTCGGCGGAATATACCAGCATACTGCGTATAAAGCCAAACGAGCAGGGACTGTATGAGCTAAACGATTATTATCAAAACGGAAACTTAAAGCGCCATGGGTGGGTGAAGGCTCCGGATCCGATGCGATTGCGTTTGGAAGGCTTGGTAGAAACTTATTATGATAGCGGATCTCTGGAGACTGCTACCTATTACACCGACAACAAGCGGATTGATACGGCACACCGCTATTACGAAAACGGCGTTTTAAAAGAAGTGAAGGTTTATTTGAAGCCAAAAGAAGGACAAGAACGGCCAGCATGGGACGGGACGAATAAGCGCTTGCTCTACTATGCGGATTCCACTGGGACCATGCAAGTGCAGCACGGCAATGGCGAGATAGTGCTCCGCCACGACAATGGCGTCGATTTCGAACAAGGGCTGTACAAAGAAGGCTTGCGGGAAGGCCGCTGGGAAGGGTCCTTTAGGAAAGGGAAGTACCGCTTTGAAGAATGGTACGAGGAGGGAACCGTTACCGGGGGCGTTAGCACCGATAGTGTAGGAGCAACGCTTCCTTACAAGGAAAGAGACGTTCACCCCGAGTACCCAGGCGGTGTACAAAATCTTAGGCGGTTTGTGGCGCAGCACTATCGCTACCCGAAAGAGGCGGCTCGGGCTGGTGTAAAAGGGCAAGTGATCCTCCGTTTTGTGGTTGATACAGCCGGTAATCCAACTGACTTTGAAATCGTAAACGATCTGGGATATGGCACCGCTGCCGCTGGCATTGAAATGCTCAAAAAGTCAGCGAAATGGGCGCCAGGCTACCAACGGGGTGTTCCGGTTCGTGTGGCCTATACACTGCCGATTTCGTTAAATATAGCTGATCCTCGTCAAAGCGGCAATAATTAGCTCCCGCTCCAGGAGCGGCCCTGCATCTGCTTCAATATTTCTTGCATTCGCTTATAGTAATGCTTCTGTGGTTTATACAGCTCAACCGCACGCTGCTGCGCGGCTTCTGCCTCAGCATAAAAACCGATTTGATATAGCAGTTTCGCGAGGATATGGTGAGATTGCCCGCGATCAGGGAGTAGCGCAATAGATTTATGCATCCAGCGGATACCATCGAACAACACCTCCGGATCCTCTTTTCCAAAGGCCAGCAGTTGGTTCGCTCCGTAATTTAAATTGTCCACCTGCGTTTTTACGTACCGCGGACGATGCTTTTCCAACCAGTTCTGAAAGCGTAGATTCTCGACACTGTCTAACGCGAATCCTCTTCTCGAGATATTCATATTTTGACTATTGGCGTAATCCACCTTGGCTAAGGAATCCTGGTCTAGACGATAGAAATAATTGTTATAATGATTTCTTGCATAGGATCGATACGATATCGTATCCCCGCAAAGCTGCAAATACTTCATCGGATAGTAACTTCGGGCTATATTGCCTCGCAGACGATGCGATTGCCAAGTATTAGCCATCCGGTTTCCCAAGTTTTGGGCCAAAGCAAAGCTCTTTTTATCCAGTGCCTCCCGAAAGGTTTGACGCTGTATACGCCCGTTTATTTCGTTTCGGATAGGCAAGGGCAGGGTCGCATAGAGGCTATCCACCATGTTGCGGTTGGTGTAAGCTAATTGGTAGGTCTGGCTATCATAAGCCGGGCCGCTGCGCAACAAGAACGCCACCGTTTCAAAATTATTCAGTTCCTGTACCGTTAGCCTAGAAACGTAATCACTTAGTACTTGCTCGTCTGTATACTGATCGAATATCTGATATTGCTCCAGCAACTTTTGTAACAAAGACTGGCTACGGAAACCTTTTCTATATTGCTTTATTAGCTTTCCCATAGTCTCGCCTGCAGCGATGGTCTTAGCGGAGTCGATCAATTTCAGCAAGGTATCTTCCTGTTTGATTTGTTTGTTATAACGTAGTATCGGATAACCATCTTTGTCGGTAAAGAGATATATAGGGGTACGGAGGTGGTACGTCTTCGATATGGGATGGTTAACCTCTTCCGGGGCAACCCGTACGACGCCCGAAACGAAGGCTTCCGTGAGCAGGTCTTTCGTTTTTTTTGATATTGTCAAGCCGGCATAAGGAGAAAACTGCTCGCTACGCTGATGCACTACAAAGAACATAGGCTTATCCCGTTGTCTCGCTTTCGTTATTAGGCTGTCGTAGGTGATATGGCTCGAAAACTCCGACTGCGCCATCGACGGGAAGACAGTGAACTGAATAAGGAAGAGTACGATAAAGGTTCTACAATGAATCATATGTTAGTGAGCTTAGCATACCCTAAAGGTAATTAATTATTCTTTCATTTTTTTCGTCGTTATGTATATGTACATGCGAATGCCTGCATGGTACATTTCTGTTTTGTACCAGAACAAAGCCGACATGTCAAGTGAGTTGTTGATTATGTTTCGTGACTTTGTGGTCAACTACAAGCACATAGTCGTTCACGCACGTGACATGTTTGATATGTCACGTGCGGTCATCGACCATCAAAAGGACAGAATCGATATGTCAGGCAACAAATACGTTTTGACACGGTACAAAGCCGTCAACTACAGTGACATAATCATTATGTCACTGTACATAACCGCTATGTACATGCGCAACGGGCCAATGTACATGTACAAAATGGGGACTTTGCCTTTTTTAGACTTTCGCTGTTTTGTTTCTGTGTAAGCTCTTTTACTAAACTGTTCAGATACACCTCAAGATTGGTGTATCCCGTTTTGCACAATGTAACGGCTCTTCCGTCAGAGGTATTATTGGGATCCAATCCGTTCTCTTTTTCCCACCAATCCGGCATACCATCGCCGTCGGAATCTTGCAGAGACTCGGGGTTAACATCGCTGTCGCTCAAATCGGGCCACGCGCTTGCTGCGTCTGAAGGTTTTACATCATTAGGAACGTCTATGAGTCCGGGATAATTTTTAGCGTCTGAAGAAATACTGCCGAGATAAGTTGCTGTTCCGTTTTTCGTTTCTTCAATGATTCGTATATCAATGCTATCACGCTGTTTCGAACATCCTGCATATTGTACAACCAAACGATAAGCTTCCTGAGCAGTGTGGGTGGTAACAACGTCGGTTTCCAACGGGGAGGAAAGGCGCATCTCGTTTTTCACCCGCTCCGTAAAAGTGTTATCATTGTTAGGACCAATTTGTTCGTAGATTCCTTTTGGCCAGTTATCTCGCGTAATTTCTTCATATCCTTCTATCACATTTCCGTCTACATAAAAACGCCCCCAAACATGTTCCATAGGTTTCCATCCATTGGGTTGACCGTTCTTTCCGGTCACATATTCGGAAGTACGTACGCCGATAGCAGCAATACGATAGTGTACACGACTATTCTTCGGCGTTGCGGGACCAGGCTTGTAATAATTGTTTACAATGTTCACGTGCATTCCTTCGCCACCGTAACACCCCGCTCCCGCCCAATTATAAAGCACATTGTTGCGCATATCCACATATTCGCGCTCCTGCGTCGAAACATGCGGACCCAAACGAGGCATGCGACTTTCGTGATGGGCCATCAGATTATGATGAAATGAAGACCGGTGTCCGCCTACAATGGCTCCGTAACCATGTTTTCCCTTAGCATGTCCGGCTGTACGAAGGCTTTCCGAAATCAGGCACCATTGTACCGTTACGTTTTCGCCGCCATAGAACGTACAGGTTTCGTCAACCGACCAGCTAATGGAACAATGGTCTATAATGACATTCTTGTTTTTTGTTCCTCCTAATCCGTCCGGTTCGCCGCCTCCCTCATTACCCACACGGAACCGCATGTAACGAATAATCACGTTATCTGCGTTAACGGATACCGGATGGCGTGCAATACAAATCCCCTGCCCGGGTGCTGTTTGTCCGGCAATGGTCAGATTGCCGTCGACGATATTTAGGCGGTTTTTGAGAAAAATAGTTCCTGCCACATCAAATACCACCGTGCGTGTGCCCTGCTGTGAGACAGCATGGCGAAATGTCCCCGGTTCGTCACCATCTTCCAGTGTGGTTACATGATATACCGTTCCTCCGCGTCCGCCTGTAGCATAACGTCCAAAACCTTCGGCTCCCGGAAAAGCAGCAATATCATGCTGTGCAAATATTGATCCAGCGGAGAAAACCGACAGCAAGAAAATAAGTAGACTTTTCATGTTGTTAAATAATGTAAGGGCTTATTGGAATATCCCATCCAAAAAAGTGACCGTATAGTCCATCATCGGTTGAAACCAAGGGCTGAAGAACCAAAACGGATGAGGCGTATCGGGGAATTCTCGAATTTCCCAATAAATACCATACCGATCGAGCTTTTTGATCATATCATCTCGTCCTGCATGGAATCGCGGAATAGAACTATTTAAAAATATAATCGGCACCGAATTTCGTGACACATGGTTTAGAGGAGCCGCCAATTCCCAGTTTATCGGATTCTGTTCATAGGTCCCATCCAACCAATTGGATGCTGCGGCACCTTCGGAAGACTCTGGGTGCCGGAACACAAGCGTTCCGTCTATATTGACAACAGCTTGGACATCGGAGACCTGCCCGGCATTTCCTCTACTCCGTCCTTCAAAATCAGGATTTTCATTTGTAACACCCAATAGACTGGCCAATTGTCCGCCCGCAGACGTTCCCAAGCTGGCTATTTGCTTGGTGTCCAACTGGATTTTATCGGCATTTGCTCGCATCCACCTTACCGCCGCCTTCAAATCATAGACAGCTTCAGGATACTTGGCTTCTAAAGACAAGCGATATTCTACCGCAACGGCAACATAACCTTTAGCCGCTAATGCCTTGCCAATAGAATGCATTTGAGATTTATCGCCTGACTGCCATCCCCCTCCGTGAATCAGCACCACTCCGGGATAACGCGTCGAGGAATCTCCATCAGGGTAAAACACATCTAAAAATAATGGACGCTCTCCAATGTGATCATACACTAAATTTAACTTGGTCCGAATCTGCGTGTCAACTTTCGGCTCCGAAATGCGGATATAAGGACGGTATTTCCGCTCTTTTAAATATGTCCCATGCAGCGTAAAAGAAGTATCTCTCGGCACCTGTATTTGGGCATAGGTGATAAACACGAAGTAGCATAAAAGGCAAGATAAAAGATATGTTCTGAGATTCATTATTCTCTACCTATCCAATAAAACACTCGCCATAATAAACGGTCCGATAGCTTTAGGATCATTATCCCGGATCGGCTCGGAAATATAATATTCAAAACTTCCATCGCGATAGTTCTTTTCGCCCCCCAATCCGGCTACGGAACAACAATCGGTGATGGATAAGGAGCCGTCTGCTTCTGTCTTGACGAACCGTTTTAAAAACTGATCATATGCTCGCTCTCCTTTTGTTAAATACGCCTTGTCCAAATAGCCTTTTTGCGCTCCTTTGATCCAAGCGTAAATAAACATGATAGAACCGGTTGATTCTAGGTAATTTCCTTCTCGATCACCTAAATCGGTGACTTGGTACCACATCCCTGTTTCCGGATCTCTAAATTTTTCGATGGACGCAGACAATTCCTGTAGGATGCTGATAATGGCTGGTCGATCCTTATGATTTTCTGGCAAAAAATCCAAAACGTCCACGATGGCCATCATGTACCAGCCGATACTGCGCGACCAAAAGTGAGGGGAGAGCCCCGTTTTCGGATCTGCCCAGCGTTGTTGTCTGCTTTCATCCCAACCATGAAAATACAGCCCTGTTTGAGGATCATACAGATGTTTACGGACATCGACAACCTGCAATGCCACGTCGTCAAATAGTGCCTGTTCACCATTTTCTTTCGCATATTGCGCCAGAAACGGACCCGCCATATAAAGTCCATCCAACCATACTTGATGCGGATAGATTTTCTTGTGCCAAAAGCTCCCGTCTTTCGTACGCGGATGTGTGCGCATTTGTTCCCGTTGATGATCCAGTGCTATCTTGAGCCGATCCTCTTTCGTTTTTGCCAAAATAGGGAAGAGAATTTTGCCGGTATTGACACGGTCGATGTTATACTCCAAAGGCTTATAGGTCTTGATGGTTCCATCAGCATTCACCATCGTGTCTGCATAATCATACACATAGTCATAATATTTCGGGTTGCCTGTCTTATCATAAACTTGTAAGATAGACTGCATCACCAGGCCGTGGCAATAGTTCCATTTCAACGTTTTTGAAAAATCGAGCATCCACGCCTCTGGGTTACGCTTCATGTCAGAATCTGCCATCTGCACATAGTTTTTTTGCCCAAAAGTTTGTAGGACCAAAAAAACGGAAAATATCGATAGGATTAACTTCTTCATCTGAACGAGGTTTATATTTATGTTCGGTTTATTATATGTTTTACAACAATAAGTATTTGATAAATAAATACATAAGAAATAGCATAAAAAAACAGTGCAAACGTTGCCGGCAACGTTTGCACTGTTTCAATACCTCATTTAAGCATTACCCTCGTTTGAAAAGCTAACTAGCGCTATCGCGTAAAGCTTTGATTCTATCGTGGGAGACTCTGATTTGCCCAGCTTGGTCAAGCACGGTTTCCAATGCCTGCCCGGTCAAATCACCGCTGTCCATCACCTTTTTATAAGCAGCCTTGATTGCGTCTTCACCACGTTCGGCTTCTTCTAAGATGCTTTTTCGATCTTTACCTCCGAACAGCGCTTTTACATCGATCCAAGCGCGATGAATGGCTCCCGCCACACTTTCGTCATCTTCATCCACTTCTGTTCCATGTTGTTCGGCTAAAATAGTAAGTTCTTGCGCAAAATGTTCGCTTTGTGCGGCTGATTCTGTGAAGATGAGCTTAAGGTCTGCGTTTACAGGCTCTAGGTCTTCCAATGCTTTTCTAAATCCCAGTGTACGATCATTATTGATCTCTATTAAGTTCTTTAAATGTCTTATCCCTTTCATAACATTTTCTTCTTTGTTGATTATATGATAAGAACGGTTTCAGGGAATAAAAGTTTCGGGATTGGATTTTAATATAACCCGTCCACCAAGCTATTGAAATATACCTCGATATTATCATATACTTCGCTTAGATCCCGTCCGTTGGCATTCGGCACATTTGGATCCAGATTGTTTGCAATCTCCCACGCATCAGGCATGCCGTCTCCATCGGTATCGTCTAGGGCTGTAGTCTGTGCCAATGTAGGCCATCCGCCGACATCCGTCTGTGAGTCGATGATGCCCGCGTAGCCCGTTTTCGAACCATTAAAAGTCGCCGTACCGTTTTTCACTTCATCCACAACACGTTGATCTACCGCATCACGTTTATACGAAGCCCCTGCTTTTGCTAATACCTGCTCATAAGCCTGTTCGGCTGTGCGTTGCCTACTTGGTATTTCAAAAGGGAACGGTGTCGTCCGTTGCGCTTGCACAGCAGAAACACCAGAATCGAAATCAACACCTCCGGCCCAATTGTTCATCGTAACACCCGCATTGCCATACACATAGTTACCCTCGATAAAGAACACGCCATGCCCCAAAAGATCCGCATCCACATTCCTTTCCATGGATACCTGCATGATACGTCTGCTACGTCCCGAAGGTGTTGCCGGTCCCGGCTTGTAATAGTTGTTCACGATGTTGTACTCGCCGTTTTCTCCGCCATAAGCAGAATTACCCCGCCAGTTGTAGATCACGTTATTGCGATAATCTACTTTATCGGCTCCAACCGGGCTCAATCCTCCTGTACCAGAACGATTTCCGCCGTCAAAGCGCGGATTACGGCTATTGTGGTGTGCCAACAGATTGTGATAAAAAGAGGCCTGATGACCGCCCCATATTCCTCCGTAACCGTGATCATCTTTTTCGTGGAACGATTTATTTAAGCTCTCTGCCAGAATACACCATTGCATCGTAAAGTCCCTGTTTGCATAAAATGACGAACACTCATCGATAGACCAGCTCATCGAACAGTGGTCAATAACAATATTTTTCTGGTGACGTCCCCACAACGCATCCTGCTCATTTTGAGTCAAATCTCCCATTCGGAAACGTAAAAACCGGATCACAACGTTGTCCGCAGCGACGGTCATTTCATAGTCTTGAATACAAATGCCGTCACCAGGAGCCGTCTGTCCGGCAATGGTAATATCGCCCTGGCTAATCCGCAATCTCCGTGTCAACTTGATATTCCCAGAGACTTCAAAAACTACAATTCGTGGTCCAGATGCCTCGACAGCCGCCCGTAAGCTCCCTGCGCCTGCATCGTTTAAATTGGTCACTTTAATCACCCTACCGCCGCGGCCACCTGTTGTCATCTTACCATAGCCTTCTGCTCCCGGGAATGCTAATGCCAGTTCAGGCTGTTCCTCTTCTGTCGTGGTAAAGGTTTCCACGAGCCTGTTAGACGTAAAAGAAGGGTTAGTCTTATGGATAGCGCGCAAACGGGCATAGTAAATCGTTGCCGGCGACAATCCGCTGAATTCTATCTCGGTTTGCTGTGTCGTATCGGTTTTGGCGACAATCTCCGAAAAGGAACTGTTGGTCCCGAGTTCTAGAAAGTAACCATCTGCTTTATCTACAGCATCCCATTCAAATATGGCCGATTTACTTGCTGGTGTTATGGTAAAGTTTTCGGGTTGCGGTAATACAGTACCCGCCGTCTCCTGTACTTCTTTGCTACAGCTTATGGTTATGCCTAATATACATAAGCTAACCGCAGTTAGAGAGATCTTTTTGATCTGCAAACTGATATCCTTGATCATCATTATTTTATAACGGTTAAGTTTAAAAGTAGGGGCAAGAAGCCCCTATAATTAACGTGCCCAACGCGGATCTCCAATAGGCCCAGCGCTACTGCTTGCTGTCCGTAGTGGCGAATTAGCCGGTAGCGTGAAATCACTTGTCGTTAAATCCCAGGGCAATGTTTCCGACAATACATTTGATACAACGACGACACTTGGGATATTAAGCGGCTCCCGCGGTGCGGCAGAATTCAATAGGTTAAAGACATTCGTATTGGCTATTCGCGCCGTCGCACCGTTGCCTGCTCTTAGCAATTCATTATTCATCGATAACGAGGTAAACCGAGGTGAAATCCAGCCCGTGTTTGCCAAAACACTGTTGTTGACTACAATATCGGCAGGTGTGTTCACATCCATTAGGGGGCGTCTGTTACCCGTATTACCAAAAGCATTTATGGTACAATAGTCGATAAGGATACTTGCTTCCGGTGTACCGATATTGGTATCGTAACGCAAGATATTCGTACTTAACCTATTAAATGTAGAATTCACCAGTTCAAAACGATTCATCTGCAACTTCTGCAATTCGAATAGTGCATAGTCCTGGTCATTGTCTTGTACAATACTGTTTTCCACGCGGATATAATCGATTTGATGTTCCCTATTTCCGGCACGGCTACCGCGCACTAATGCTCTACCAATGCCATTAATACGGCAGCCTTGTACGAGAATCGAGCTAAATGTCGTCGCGCCCCCCTGTAAATCGACCAAGTATGTTCCTTCCACATTCAGCATATCCACTGTAATGTCAGTTAAATGAATCCCCGCGCCATCACCACGCAATTCAAAACCTTTGGGGTTTATTGTTGTGTTTAGTGGATTGCCGGATACCGAACCGAAGGTGATGTGCTTATTCTCAATCCGCACCACATTTTCCGTCAGGTCATAAACGCCTGGATGCAGTCCGATAACAGCCTGATTTTCAGCATCGGCAATCACTTGTGCGAGATCATCCTCTGGTGTGACCTCTATCGTGAAGTTACTGGTGGCTTTGGTAGTGAATTTCATATCACCTACCTGTACGCTACCTGCAAACAAAAATGCAATATACTCGGTTTCGGGTTGTAAACCGTCTACCCTTCGTTCTCCAAATTCGACTTCTTCTGCTGTTAATGTAATTTCCTGTGCTACCAGAAATTGTTCTCTTCCGGTCTCTTCATCTATTACTCCCGTAGGTGTTCCGACAATAAGCTTGGTTGTAGTTTGGTCCGGACGCCACGTCAAGCGCACCCAGGTATCCTGTAAATCTATTTGCTCATCAATAAAATTGAACAATTGTTTACCACGGATCAGAAACCCATTGCTATGTAACCAATTGGATGCTTCTGATTGTATTGTTTCGGCCGTACGTATCCTTGCGAAATATTTAGTCTGAACTTCTATCTGCTGATCGGTTATAACGACACCGGTCGTGTCCGTATTGAGAGAGAACAGTGCTCCGTTGGTAAATAAACTATCTTTCGACACCTCTACTATGTAATTTGAGGTTTCCGTATTGGGTGCTTTACCCCACGTCAGTCTTACTTCTGTTTCTCCGCTTTCAGATCTAATCTCTCCGCCGGGCATAAACATCCGCTCGGGATTGAACTCCTTGAAAAGCTCTCCGTTTTTATCACAGGCAATAGACAAAAGGACACAGCATGATGCCAAAAGCCAATGGATATTATATTTATGTAATGTCTTCATCTTCTATATTTTTCTCGTTATATCCTATTGTAAATAACCGTAATCCTGCGTAAGCCGATAATTTTCCGACACGATTTCACTATATATCGGTAACAATTCACTTTGCCCGGCTTTGAAATGCAATGCATAGCCACTTCCATCCGGCGTACCCGAATCATTTACACCATAGACATAACCGTTGCTAACGGCATCGCGCCAATTTATCGCAGTATAACCCTCTGGTGCCGGCGCTGAACCTCCGCCGGGCGTTGATCTATAGAAAGCCTCATCGATGGTCCCCCCAACAAAATCAATATTCAGTATTTCCTCCGTAGCGCTGCTATTGGTGAAGGGCGATAGCTTAAAATAGATCCTGTTAGGCACATTGTCGTACATCCCTTCACCCAGTCTAAATGCGTTCAGTTTCTCCCGTGTTTCATTGAGCGTTGTTTCCGTTAAGTTCCACCGCAACAGATCATACTTGCGTATGCCTTCGCCACCAAACTCCAACAGACGCTCTTTAACTATAGCCTTAAAAAACTCGTCCTTACTTGTAGGAATTGCGCCTATTTTTGCTTCGTCACCTGCGTAAGCACGCACACGAACATCCTTCAGTGCTTGTATAGCCTGTACAGACGGTCCTCCGTTCAATTCGTTATCGGCCTCGGCAAATAGCAACAAAATATCCGCATAGCGCAACAACGGCCAGTCTATCCCTAATGTTTGGGATTGATCGTGGATGTTCGTCCAATATTTCCGAAACTTAGCATCCGTCATGTTAATGGCTGTCACCACCTGTTTGTCATCCTGTGCAGTAAGCTCAAACAATCCCAACGTTACATCCCGGCGCGTATCACCAATACCAAACTCGTAAAAATATGTCGGAATAGCCCGAACACCACCATTCGCATACCCCCAGCTGGAACTGGTGTTTTGACGCAAACCGTTAGCATATCCCAATTTACTGTCAGTACGGGCGTTACCACCATAAGCGCCTACCCTGAATACCATCTCACGATTTGCATCTAAAGATGATTGTCCATGCAGTGATTTAAACACGTCCTCAAAGCTTGAATTAAGCCCATTATCCCCCCGTTCTATCACGTCTAAACATTCCTGACGTGCAATTTGATAATACTGCAGGTAATCCGACCGTCGCTCCATCTTCCTACTGTCCCTGCGAAGGGAATATCCGCCGCGCGCTAGGGCGATACGGGCACGAATGCCTTTGGCGGCACCTTTGGTAATACGTGTGTTTGGGTCGTTGGATTCTGTTTGCCAAGGCAGCAGCGCGATAGCCTGTTCCAAATCCGCAAGTACTTGATCATAGATTTCGTCCCGATCCATTTTCTCTAGATAAAGGTCCGGCTGATCTGCTGAGGGAATAAAAGAAGCCGGTACATCTCCCCAGTTACGAATAACTTCGTGGAAAAACCAAGCTCGCAGCGCAAGGGCCTCTCCTAAAAACTTCCTCATCTGTGCCTTTTCGCTTTCCGTTCCGCTATTATACGGTTCGGACAATGGAATAAACTTAATACAGATATTAGCTCTTTCTATCCCTTCGTATAACTGACGAAAGGGGTTGTTTAGTTCGGTATTTTGCGGGGCTACGCCGTATTCACTTATTCCTCGTCTATCAAGCGCACTATAGGATCCAGATGTTTTAAAGTCATCGGCTGATTGCGTATATATAATAGATAACCGACTTCCATACCCATCGTCGCCCATCAAGCGGTTATATATTCCTGTGATAGCAGAATTGGTATATGATACACTCCCGAATACCGCATCTTGAGTCAAATTAGAAGGATTTTCTACTTCTAGATATTTTTCGCAGGATGAAGTGAACAACAAGGCCATCGTAGCCATGGAAGCGACACCCATCCTATATATATATTTCATTTTTTTCATTTTCTTAAGGATTAAAATGTGACATTCACGCCTGCCAAAATGTAGCGGCTTCTTGGATATGCGGCATAGTCTACTGCAGGTGTTAACGGGTTATTCCGTCGTGTATTGGCCTCGGGATCATACCCTGTATAGTTCGTAATAGTCAACAAGTTGTTTACCGTAGCATAAATGCGGAAATTTGAGAAAACGCGGGAACGACGAATCAAGTTTTCCGGCAGAGAGTAGCCCAAAGTCACGTTGCTTATCCGCAGAAATGAACCATCTTCGATTGCATAGGAGTGTAGGAAATATGCGCCTCCTGGTGGCGTCCACATCGTAGCGTCGGCATTCATTGCTCGTAATGTTTCCGGGTCGGTTACTCTTACACCGTTGTCGTCAAACCATTTGAAACGATCATTCATACTTGTCAACATATTGTTATCTCTATATAGATACTGTGTAGTAAATTCTAATTTATTGGCATTGTACACTTTGTTTCCGACCGACCAATTCATAAACACACTGAGGTCGAAGTTTTTATAAGCAAATTGATGATTCATCCCGCCAATGAATTTAGGTTGGGCGTTTCCTAGGATCGTACGATCTGTTGCATTGATCATCACATCTCCGTCGTCGCTGAGCTTTTTCAATTTAAGATCGCCCGGCTGTGGATTCCTATTGCCGAGCGCCACATTTCTCGAATTGGGGACACCCTCCTTCAAGGTGTAGGCACTGGTTGACGCATTATAATCAAAGTCGTCAATCGTATAGAAACCATCCGTAACGTATCCGTAAAATTGCCCGACAGGGCCACCGACGCCGACAATAAAGTCTTCAAACTGACTGCTTACCCAGCCAGCCCGCTCAAGGTAGGAATTAAGCGGTTGCCCATCAGAGTTCAAACCTAGACTTACGATCTTGTTCCGATTGAACGACATGTTGAATTGCGCCTGGTACGTGAAATTACGATTCTGCACAAGTGTACCCATCAATTGAATTTCGATCCCCTTATTTTGGGTTTCCCCAATGTTCTTTAGCTGTGTCGCGTATCCACTGGTGGCGGGCACACGCGCATCAAGCAGGAGGTCTTTGGTATTATTCATATAGAAATCCACCGAACCGGTAACTCTGTTGTTCAGAATCCCGAAGTCCAATGCTAAGTTTCTGGATACGGTGGTCTCCCATCTTAACGTGGAGTTAGAAAGTGAAAGCGGGGCAAAACCCGGCGTTATCGCTTCGCCATACGCATAGGAGTAGTTGCTATGCACACCGTACATCGTTTTATACAAGTCAATACCGATACGGTTATTCCCCACGGCACCATAGCTAAAACGCATTTTCAATTCCGGTAGCCAATCGCGTGCGCTTTCCATAAAATCTTCCTCGGAGATACGCCAAGCTAATGCCATAGAGGGGAAAGTCCCCCACCTATTCTCTTGGGCAAAAAGGGAGGAGCCATCCCGTCTCATAGAAACCGTAGCCATGTAACGGTCTTTATAGGTATAATTTGCCCGCCCAAAATACGACCATAAACGACTTTCGGACCAGTTCGTCGCGGGTGGTGTCTGCAGCATACCGTCTGGCGGTGTTGCTTTTTGAATGCCGGCAAACGCTTCTTCATCGGTAATATCTACAGGCAACCATTTCACCTCCGTAGATTGGTTTTTGATGTTGATCTGGTAGATCTCGTGTCCGATTACGCCATCAAACGCATGATCATTGACTTTCTTCCTGTAAGACAAGGTATTGGTGTTCGTCAGCGATAATGATTCGCCATTGGTTAAGTTAACCACCGGTTGATTATTATTTTGACGCGCAACCCCGGTCGAAATTCCCTGAAAACGATTGTCTTTACGATCCGTAGCATTAATACCGAAAACCGTTCGAAGACTCAGTCCCTTGATAAGTTCATAGCTAGCGTTTCCATTAAAGATAATATCGTTTCTGTAGTTATTTCGGGTCTCGTCCAGCGCGAGAACCATGGGATTTACCAAATTAGTCTGATTGGTAAAATCTGGATCAAATTCATCAACAACACTTTCCATTCCCGGCGCTATAAAAGGCATATAGCGTACAGCATTCCGCAAGCGGTTGTTACTTTGTGACCCCGTGTTGGAGGTTCCTACCCCATCAGTACGTTGTCGGCTGTAGCGTGTACTGAAGCCAGCTCTGAAGCGATCGTTAATTTTGTGGTCTAACTTCAATGATGCCAAGGTCCGCTGAAAACCGGACCGGATCATCACCCCTTCTTCATTAGTATGTGTCAAGTTAAAATTGACCGATGTTCTTTCCGAACCACCGACCATACCCAACACATGCGTTTGATTTCTAGCATTTCTGCCAAAAATAGCGTCTTGCCAGTTGACGAACGGCATATCCCGGTAAAGCTCTAGGTCTTCCCATCTTCCATATCGGTCACGAAATGCGTTTCTGGTTTGCTCATCAGTATTCAGATTATAGGCTTGATACTGATACATCACATAGTCATACGGATTCATCACATCCAACTGGTTGGTGATTTTTCGTACGCCACCAAAGCCATTGTAGGTTACCTGTGTTTTCATGTTCATTCCCCCTTTTGTGGTAATGATGATAACACCATTGGCGCCCCTCGCTCCATAAATAGCGGTCGCAGATGCATCTTTAAGCACATCGACGGACTGGATCTCTTGGGGAGAGAGTATCGATAGGGCATTCTCTACCTGAATCCCGTCAACGATATATAGCGGCGAGTTGTCTTGTGTAATTGACCCACCTCCACGCACCCGAATCATTACATCTGCACCCGGCGCTCCTTCTGTCGTCGTGACAGATACCCCGGCAAGACGCCCTGTAAGCGCTTCTGCAGCAGAACTCAACGGAATATCTTTCAGCTGTTTAGCGCCAACCGATGATACTGATCCGGTTAAATCTTTTCGTGCGACGGTTCCATATCCAATGACAACAACTTCCTCTAAGTCAGAAGATCCTTCTTCTAAGACAATATTGACTGTTTTGTCTTCAGATGAGACTACCTTCTCCTGCTCTACATAGCCCACAGACGTAAACACCAAAAGGTCTCTTGGCGAAACGGTAATGCTATACCTTCCATCGTCAGTCGTACTGGTCTGCCTGGCAGTACCTTTTACTTTTACGGTGGCTCCCGACAGCGGCGCCCTATCCGGTGTGAGTACGGTACCTGTAATAGTTCGCTCCTGTGCAATAACACACTGGACGAAGAAGAACATCAGCATGAAAGCTTTTAATATCCTCATAATAATTTTGATAAATAATTTAAACTGGTTACCTAAAAATTTAAGAACGATAATCTCTTTTTAGATTATGACACTTTGTATTTCTTTTTGGATTTTAAACAGATTCAATTGGTCTAAACATCAAGTTCTCCTATTTGGAAACATATGTTTATATCTTGTTAGCGTTAATATCCTATTACAATTATAATGTAATACAGGTAGTAAAAGGGAATAAATGGGAATAAAAAAACACGCAAACGTTGCCGGCAACGTTTGCAGGACAGTGCAGGACAGCTGTTCGTAACACAACCGGTTGCACCATTTGGTGTATAAAAGCGGATCGGTTGGTAAATTTTACCCGTGTAAATAGCTTCTTAAAACATATTGGAGAATACCGCCGTGTTTAAAGTACTCGACATCAATATCCGAATCTAGTCGTGCTCTGGCGTCGAATTCAATCACTTCTCCGGACGCTTTTATTGCTCGTACTTTTATTCTCTTGAAAGGTTTCAGGTCGCTGGAAATCCCGGTTATGGTGATCTCTTCCTCTCCGCTCAATCCCAATGATTCGGCGCTTTCTCCGCGAGGAAACTCTATGGGAAGTATACCCATTCCTACTAGATTGCTTCTATGGATCCTTTCAAAACTTTCAGCGATTACAGCGCGAATTCCCAATAAACTGGAGCCCTTAGCCGCCCAGTCCCTTGAGGAACCGCTTCCGTAGTCTTTCCCCGCCAAGACAACCAACGGCGTGCCATCCGCCTGATATTTCATCGCGGTATCATAAACAGTCAAGGTTTCGTTAGTCGGGAAATACACCGAATAACCACCTTCTCGATCTGTAATCTTATTTCGGATACGTACGTTAGCAAATGTTCCACGCACCATGACCTCGTGGTTTCCTCGTCTCGACCCGTAGGAATTAAAGTCTTTCTTTTCGATCCCATTGCTCAAAAGATATTTTCCGGCCGCACTTTCCTCATTGAAAGAACCAGCCGGTGAAATATGATCTGTTGTTACAGAATCGCCCAGATAAAGAAGAACCCGCGCACGTTCGATTTCAGTAAGTGGCGACGGCTCGGTCGATATATCATTAAAAAAGGGAACTTCGCGAATATACGTAGACTCGTCGTCCCAAATAAACTCTTCACCTTCGGGCGCTGCAAGCTTTCTCCACTCTTCGTCACCGTCAAAAATGATATCATACACCGCTTTAAAGTCTTCTTTTCGCATTGCCTCATGGATTGTACGATTGATTTCCTCCGGTGTGGGCCAAATATCTCTTAAATAAACGGGATTCCCATTCGGATCGTAGGATAGGGGGTCTTCCATCAGGTTCACGTCGACACGACCGATTAGGGCATAAGCGACCACGAGCATCGGAGACATCAGAAAGTTCATTTTTACCTGCGGATGCACCCGTGCTTCGAAGTTTCTGTTTCCGGAGAGTACCGACGCCACAACCATCTGGCTGTTATCAACCGCTTCGGCAATATGCGAAGGCAATGGTCCACTATTGCCGATACACGAGGTACAACCATAGCCCACGGTATGGAACCGCAACGCTTCCAAATCTGTGGCTAAGCCAGAACGTTCCAAATATTTTGTGACAACTTTAGAGCCGGGTGCCAAACTTGTTTTCACCCACGATCTTGTGCGAAGCCCTTTTTCCACAGCCTTCTTCGCTACCAGACCTGCGCCTATCATGACACTGGGGTTGGATGTATTGGTGCAGCTAGTGATTGCCGCAATGACAATGCTACCATCGCTTAAACGATATTCACCATTTTTTAACTTGATTTTGACGCTACGCAGATCGTCTGACTCTATTGCTAGGGTTTCTATGTGCTCGTCCGTTGCCTTCTGAACATATTGGGTCCCCGATCCGCCTTCATTTAACCAGGCATGCTCCCTGCGGTCGTCAAACGCTACGTAATTTCGTTGGAAATCTTTGTCGAGAATTGTTTTAAACGTTGCATGAAGCTCTTTGACAAGAATTTTATCCTGTGGTCTTTTCGGCCCCGCAACCGTTGGTTCTAAGGTACTGAGATCCAATTCGACAATTCTCGAATACGTTATATCTTCGTTACCTGCCCGCCAAAGCATATTCTCTTGGCAATATTCCTTTACTAAATTGATTTGCTCCGGCGAGCGGTTCGTACGCTCCATGTAGTCGAGCGTTTGATCATCTATAGGAAAATAGGTTACGGTACATCCAAATTCCGGAGACATATTTGATATGGTTGCACGATCCGTAACGGTCAATTTATCTAAACCATCACCAAACACTTCTACAAATTTACCCACCACACCGGTATCCCTTAGTATTTTGGTTATAGACAACACCATATCGGTCGCAGTACACCCTGCCGGAATCTCGCCGGTGAGTTTGAGTCCTATAACCTGCGGGCATGTAAAATATATGGGTTGACCCAACATCGCGGCTTCGGCTTCGATACCTCCGACACCCCAACCAAGAACGCCAATACCATTAATCATAGGTGTGTGCGAGTCGGTTCCGACCAACGTGTCAGGGAAAGCCCAACCATCACGTTCTACCACACCTTTTGCTAAATATTCCAGATTGACCTGATGACAGATCCCCATTCCGGGCGGCACGACGGTCAAATTTGCCAAGCCTTGTTGAGCCCATTTCAATAACTGATATCGTTCTGCATTGCGCTCATATTCTAGCTTCACATTTTCCTGATGAGCATAATCTGTTCCAAAATAGTCCACCTGTACGGAGTGATCAATGACAAGATCGACCGGTATAGCCGGATTGATCTTTGTGCCATCTCCTCCTTTTCGGACAAATTCCGCCCTGATAGACGTGATGTCAACCACGGCTGGTACACCCGTAAAGTCTTGCATCAATACACGCGCCGGCTTGAAAGGAATGTCTTTATCCGTGCCGGCGGGATCCCAGTTAATAAGGGTATCGAGATGATCGTCCGTTATGGCGAACCCATCGTGGTTCCGCAAAACGTTTTCTAATAAAATCCGAATAGAGAAAGGGAGTCTGTGGATATTTGTACCGTTTTCTTGAAGTTCTTTAAGAGAAGCTATTTTCTGTGTCATGATTTATGGCATGTTTTATAAAATAACCCCGTTTAAAGCAATTTGTTTAGATCTTTATTTTTTAAATACTCGGCTAAAATAGCTGGAATCGCTATACCGCAAGCCTAGGCGACTTCATCCACAGGAATATCACTATGCAGCATGGTAACCGCTTTTTTAAGACGGGGTTCTTTGGTGTTCGCGCTCAAATAGCAGGTGGCTGCCCCAAGCCGGGACAGCCACCTCTTATCGCAGTAGTACCAGACTACAGAATATAGTTAAGCAATCCCGCCAGGCGATAGCCGGCATTGCGTATAGCGACCTTGATGTCGTCGCGGTGTTGACGAACATACATATAGGTGTTTTGCGTCGCGGATGGATTGGCTTCAATCTCGCCGTAAATACGTTCACTGATCTGGTAAGAACTATAAAACCAATCTTCGATCGATGCCCGCTGCATTTCGCGGATTGATCCCCGGTCCAAACGATCATATTCTTCCGCCATCTCCGAAAAGCTTAATCCTATCCCATCAATGACCTGACTATCCCATATGGCGTGCAGATTAGTGGAGTCCCGCCGCCACAATACAGGTATGTCGTTTCCTCCGCGATCTTCGAGACGGCCGCAGTGCATCGGCTGGTGCATGTCGCCAACAATATGAATCAGAAATTTCAATGCATCAGCGCGCTCGTCAGAAGATTTACTTTTATCCTTTAATATGGTTACCATTTCTTGGATACCCGAGTAGGCTGTTTTTTTTTCTCGGTTCTCGGCTAAAAACGCGTGCACGCCACCGCGATCCAATCCCTTTGGAATATTGATATAATGCCAAGGCTGACTATCTTTGTATTTCTCTGTGCGGATCACCTCATCGGCCCATGTGCCGACCATCGCCATCGATTCGTCGCCCAGCAGACGGCGCACTTCGGCCAGCGCTTTTTTGTTTAGGTGTTTCTCGGCAATACGGCCTATTGCACGATGTCCTTTTGCTCCCCACGCGTAGCTCAGTAGCGGTGCGATGCTCACCAAAAGGGCGAGGACGGATATTTTTATCATATGTTGTTTTTTCATGTCTATGTTTTTCTAAATAATTAATCGAAAATATACCGAATACCTACCTGAGCTCTCCACGTATTGGACAGGCTCACACTATTTCTAAATGTCTCAGTGGGTGGCTCGTTCGTCCCGTTAGCCAATCGTATACGATAAACAGGCTCCTGGTTGGCGTTAACCTCACGGTAACTTAGAAGCTGTGCAAAGTCGGTCGTCTTGCGTCCGCCCCAATTACTGTTGAATAAGTTCCCGATATTGAGTACGTCTAGTGAAAGTTGTAGACGATGGTTAGTTGCTTTAATACGGGCAATGTTCAGATCCTGAACTATGCGCAGGTCGAAAGTATGATTCCAGGGATACTTCGCAGCATTCCGCTCGGCATATTGTCCTCTACGTTTCTTCAGGTACGGATCCTGATCAATAAAGGCATCCAGTAGCGCTGCTTGTCTTTGGGCAGTATAGACCTCATCGTTGACCGCGAACTCTTCAAACCGGAGCTCAGACGCACTGTTCGGGATATAAAGAAGTCTGTTGGCTCCATCGCCAAAATTGCCTTGATAAGTGTAGCTATACACGCCCTGTCCAGCATCATAAAACACGGATACGGTGGTATTACCGGTTTTATAGCTTAGCCACCCCATCAGACGGTGCGGGTAATGGGTATTGCTATATCCGAGCTCGGGGTTATTGCGGTTCTCGCGCACGGTTCTAGGCCAGATCTCAGCAGCCTGTGCTCCACCATTGAAGCCATAATCCTTGGCGCGGCTGTGGGTATAGGCGACGTTTCCGGTCATCCCCCTCCACAGGCGTTTATTCAACAGGAAGGTCAACGAGTAGTAATAGCCATTTTTCTCTGCGTTACGCAGCATGTACACATTGCTAAATGTGTTACTCGTCGTTGATGATGTGTAATACGGCCTTGGATCTGCACCCTGGAAATAACCATGCGGTTCAGGCAATACTAAATTTTCTGCTGTCACCTGTTTCATATCCATCGAGAAAATACCCTCTACGGAAGCTACAAAGCCTCCCGGGAGTGTTTTATCCAGCGCGAGCGTACTTCGCCATATCTTTGGTAAGGAGAAATTTTTGTCGGTGAGGTTAATCTCGTTAGAAACCTGTTCTTCCAGCGTAGACGGATCCGGTCGGTAGACGTCCACATCGGGATTAAATGGTCTGGGGTCTGCGACAAAGTCATCACCGGTCAAGCCATAGCCGCCACGGGTCACACCATTCCGGTTTACCTGATTGGAGATATATACGAAAGGTATTCTACCGAGAAATATCCCCGTACCGCCACGGATCTGCATACTGCGGTCTTCGAAGACATCGTAGTTGAATCCGAAGCGTGGCGAGAGCACAAGTTTTGCTTTTGGCAACTGCGAAACATCGGGAATAACAGTAGAACCGTCCCTAGGATCGGTCAGCTCAAACTGCAACAGCCTATCATTCTGCGGAAGAGAGATCGGGTAGAATGGCATATCGGCACGTAGCCCCAATGTCAACTTTAAATTGCTTAATGGCCTAAATTCATCCTGTCCATACAGGCTCAGTTGCGCAAAGCGTGTCGCATCGACAGGAGGGACCGTAGGATCACCATAACTATATCCCTGTGCGAAGGCATAAGGTTGTACTGTAGGATCGCGGTCTATTACGGCCCGCACAAAATCATCGTACGAACTGTAGCGGTAATAGCCGTTGAACATGGGGTTAAATGCGTTTTCGAAAGTCATGTACTCGAAATTAACGCCTGCCGTCACAAAGTGATTTTCTAATACAATATGGGTATTATTTGTGATATTGAAAGTGTTATTCGAAACGACATTACCAACGGTAAAGAGTTCGTTACCAACAGAAAAATAGTATTTCAGCTGGCCATCCGCATCGGGCTCCAATACATCGATAAAGGGGAATGACTGACCGCCGGGCACTCCCCTTCGAGGATCTTCAACACTGCTATAGCCTATTGAAAATTGATTTGAGATGCGGTTACTCAGGATAGAAGAAAGTTCCCCGGTGATGGAACGGACCCGAATATTGTTCGTGTAGGTCGAATTGAAGAAATTGAGCCCTTCGCTACCATTACGACTTCCAGTGATACTTACCGAGCTGGGAAGATAGCTTAGGCTGTTGTTGTTGCTCTGTACATTCCGAAACTGTTTATAATCATTAAACCGGACGAACATTTTATGCTTGTCATTGATGTTCCAGTCTAAACGGGCATTGAACCGCTTGCTGTTATTTGCAAACGGGTAATTTTCGAAATTACCGGTATTGTATTGATAGAGTTCCTGCAATTTTTCCTGTACGTACTGTGCACGTTCAAAGGGTACGCGGATAATGTTTCGGGTTGGATCAGGCGACTCACCTTCCCGTAACGCCCGTTTGTTGTTGCCCGGCGCCAACTGGTCTTCTTGTTCATAGTTGACAAAAAAGAATAGTTTGTCCTTGATAATGGGACCGCCCAAACGAAATCCTGTGATCTTGTTTTCGGAATCCCCCTTGTTGAGCCGCTCCTCAAACGATTTATCACCGGTCATTTGGTCATTTCGCAAGTAATGATATACGGATCCGGTAAACCGGTTCGACCCGGAACGCGTAACGGCATTGACATTTGCGCCGGTAAATCCTCCTTGGCGTACATCAAAAGGTGCGAGGTTGATCTGCACTTCTTCGATGGCATCGAGCGAGATTGGATTGCTGCCCGCAAACTGTCCGCCCGTAACCCCGAAATTATTATTGTAGATATTCCCGTCAATGGTATAGTTATTAAAGCGGGAATTTGCTCCGCCGAAACTCGTGCCATTGGACTGGGGGATTGCTTTCGTCAGGTCGTTTATGCTCCGGGACACGGTTGGCATTGTTTCCATTGCTTCGCGCGAGATGTTCAATGCCGTTCCACCCCGTTGAGCATTCATCAGGTTATCGCCAGCTCCGTTGACGACCACCTCGTCCAGTTGCATACCGCCGGAGATCACAATAGGCAGGTACAGATCTTGACCTAAAGAGAGCGTAATATTGTCAACTTTATGCGGCTGATAAGCAACATGACTGACCAGTACGAAATATGGACCTCCAATACGAAGATTGCTTAGTGTAAATCGCCCTTCACTATTGGACTGAATCTGGTACTTGGTACCGGAAGGCTCGTGTACCGCAGTGACAGAAGCCCCCGCTGAAGGTCCGTTTTCAGTATCAATTTTGCCACTAATCTGGGCTGTCGTTACGCTCTGCGCTATGCTATGTCCAAGACCGAAGATTATGAACAGCATAGACAGGATGAATAGTTTCCTCATTTAGTTTGTTTGTTGTTTTAGTAAATATTTAATGTTAACATCTCGTCGATCGCTAGACTACCCCACCCATTAACGGATCGGTTTTCGAGAGCATGCCCGTTTCGACATGGCCGGCGTAGCGTTCTTCCCAATCGTCATTGCCCGCAAGACAGATACGTATGTCATACCAATGATATTGCTTCTGTAAATTTAAGGTGATCGACAAAGCTTGACCCGGTTCCAGTTTTCTCTGGAGATCACCTTGTTTGTAGCCTAAATCCTCCAACAGGACCGTTTGTACTTCCATCGTTGGGTTATGGAGGTCTATCACTAAGTTTCCTGTTAACTTCTCTGCGTTGTCGGAAGACGATTCGTATCGGCAATTGGCGGCTACGACAGACTGCTTCTGCCGCCCCCGGTATTCACGATAAAATCCATTCGGCGCATACACACGGAGGTGATAGGCATTGCTGTCGAATGCGCTGAGTTGCCAATCGTCCTTTAAGGTGTCGCCCGGGGCGACCGCGTATTCCCATGTCCGCAGCACTTCATCTTCGTACGGATTCATGGCATAAACCAAGAAGGGTGAGCCACTGGACAATGGCCCATGTACTGCCTTGCCGGCAGAGAAAGAAAGACCGAAGCGCTCTGACTCGGAATCGTACGTTCCCTGCACGTAAAGCTCATAAGGAATCGAACAAGACGGTTTAACGCCTTGTTCTTGTTGTGGAAAAAGTGGTGATGTCGTCGGGTTTTCGTTAATCTGAGCAATTTCCGAAGCCGATAAATTCTTGTAGTTATGCGGCACATCTTTAAACTGCGACTTATGGATATCTCGCATAAATGCTTGTTTATCCATAAACTGTAGGTCGCTAAACTTTTCTCCCTTGTAGGGACGAAAAACAGATGTTAAATCACCGCAAATCGTTCGTCGCCATGCTGTTATATTTTCCTCTTCAACTTTTTTCCCAAACTTCTTGGAAAAGAAGATTTCGAGAAACTGGATGGAGGACGTGTGGTCGAACAGTTGCGAATTGACATATCCGCCTCTTGTCCATGGCGAAGCAATGACCAGCGGCACGCGGAAACCTAAACCTAACGAACTTTCGCGCAGCCTATCGTCCCTACCTGAAGGATTAGTTTGCTGTGAGTTTAATGCCCAATCCATCTTCGGATCAATTGGGGAGGACACCTTTCCGCTATTCGCTTTGTAAGGATTCGGTACCGCATAAGGAACTACGTGGTCGAAGAAACCATCATTTTCGTCGTAGGTAAGAATAAAAATTGTCTTCTTCCATACCTCCGGATTTTCAAGTAAAATTTCCATCACCTCGTTTACATACCAAGAGCCAAACCATGGTCGCCCCGGGTGATCCGAAAAATTCGCGGGAGTCATCAGCCAGGATACCGTAGGCAGTCGATCTTTTTTTACATCCTCCCGGAATTGATGCAACACATCGCCTTTGGGCACATTTAATTCCCGCGGCGTTCCCTGGTCATCGTAGCGATGAGTCGTTAGCTTATGGAAATCGGGATCCTGACTGTTGACGGTGAAGGCTTTGTTGTTTAAGGCTTTTTCGTAAGCCGAGAGCTTGCTGAAATTCTCTTGTGTATAGCGTTTTTTCCCATCCTGAATCAGCGCAAGTACCTTTTTCGCTGCGGCTAACCTTGTTTGGTCTCTTTCTTCGACTGGGTTTTCTCCGATCCGATCAATCTCTGTCTGTGCAATTTTCTCCCGTTCACGCAGGTTGGCAATGCCACTGGGATGCAAGCGCACGTTATAATTCTGGAAGTATTCCATTACATTGGTTCCAAAATTGCTCAGCCAGCTGCTTTCCTCGCCGTTCAAGCCAAAGCCCATCGTAAGTTCGTTTTGATAAATCCGCCAGGATACGCCCTGCTCTTCCAGTCTTTCGGGATATGTTTTCCAGTTTAGCGTAGGTTTATTATAGTCGCTGTTGTTCCACACATGTGCTTTGGCATCCACGGCATTGCGTTCCCGAATGGTTCCGGTCATCCAGTACCAGCGATTTGGATGGGTACCAGTGATGCTGGAACAAAAGTGTTGGTCACAAACAGTAAACGCATCGGCGAGCGAATAATAGAAGGGAAAATCTAAACGATCACAATAGCCGAGCGTAAGCGGAATATCTGCGTATTCCTTGTTATATGGCTTCTTTACTTTCAACCACTTGTCATATTTACCTTTGTTGCGCGCGTCCGTTTGATCTGCCCAACCATGTGGTGTAGAACCCATCCAGGGCACTTTCGTATCCTGCGTATTTAAGCGGAAAGGGATATATGTTTTTCCTTCTTTGTTAGATTGCAACCAAACTTTGTTCTTATTTGGTAAATCGATAACCCGAGGGTCGTTAAATCCGCGTACACCTTTCAATGTGCCGTAGAGGTGATCGAAGGAGCGATTCTCTTGCATCAAGAAAACAATATGCTCGGCATCGTAAAACGTGCTTCCTGGTGCCGGATCAATGGTTAATGCTTTGGCGATTGCTGGCGGAAACATGCCCGCTAAGGCTGCACTTCCCGAAAGAAGCGCCGCCTTCTTGATAAAGTCTCTTCTGGAATTATCCATGATATACTATTTTTTTCAAAAACGATTACTTGTCCTCTTTTAGAAACCGGGCGACGACAGGCAGGTGATCACTGATGACTCTCATCGTCTCCGGAGAAAAGAAATTTACTACTTTTGCCCCTCCGTCTAGGATTTCCTTGTTCATGTTTTCATTGATAAGGATATAATCCAGGCGTCTTGTTGGCGCGTTTGCCGGATGAGATAAAATTTCGGGATCGATGGTGTCCACAAAGTGATTCTTCAAGGCAGTGCCTTTAGTGAGCAAGGCTATCTCTTCGCTTTCCGGGGTAGCATTATAGTCACCGGCCATAAGCATGTTCGTTGCTGGGTCATGCGACAAATAGCGGTTAAAGGTTTCGGTAAGCAGGGCGATTTGTCCCTTTCTCATAGCGATGTCCCTCTCGCTCCGTCCTGCTTTTAAATGTACCCCCGTGAGCAAAAACGAATAGTTCTCGGAAGGAAAGACATCTACCGACCACATGCGAGTATTGATATGGTTCTGGCTTTCGGCCCTACCTTGCTCGTTCACAAAACCCGGTAACGGGGTGGTAGCTAAACCGTAGGAGGTCATAAGCCCCATGGGGAACCTACTCATCACCACCACATTCATGTACCAATTATGACTGGGCGCATCGCCAAAATAAAGATAGCCCATATCAGGCAATGAATCCTGTGCCAACTGTTTTAAAAACTTCGCGCTCTCGAACTCTTGCAGTACCACAACATCCGCATTTGCGTTTTTTAAAGCTTTCAACAGTAGCGATATGCGCTTTTTAGTGTTTTCAGGAGGATTGTCTTCCCGGCGATTGTGGATATACGGATCATCATGGAGATCTAAAAAATGTTCCACGTTCCAGGAAAGGACCGTAAACGACGAGTCGGCCGGGTAGGTATAGTCGACTGGTTTGACAATACTCGTCGTATTTACTTGTTGCTTCAATTGTTTGGAGACTCTTGCTTGTTGAGCGCACGACCCCAACAATAAACCAAATAAAGCGATATATGTTAGTTTCTTCATGGAAGCGATATGATTGGATTGGTAAAACCTTTAAACTAAAGAGGAAGGTGTCTGTTCAGGCAGTACTGAACAGACATCTTCCAAATTGGGGTCCATTTAAAAATTGAGCCCGTCAACCCAACCGGGGTTTTGATCAAGGTTGTTGTTAAGCGAGCGTTCGTTGATGGGGATCGGATAGAAGTAATCCCTTTGTTCGTTGAATCCTGCCAGCGCGATATTGCTATGGTAGAACGCGTTGCCTTTGGTTCCTTCACTGAGGATCATACCCCCATTATTTACTGGGATGCCGATTTCAAACATTTCGACCCCCACTTCATCGGCAGGTTTGTTGCCGTTGGTATACAGCACGAGGTTGGTTTGTCCGTCTCCTGTCAGGTCGTATTCGCCCGGACCGGGGAAGTAAATACCCAGCAGAGGCTGGTCTATACAGTATCCCGCTTTCCATCTCACCAAATCGTCCAGTCGGAAACCCTCCTGAACAAGTTCCACACCGCGCTCGCGACGGACTTCAAGGATTACACCAATGTTAGCTGCGGAGACATTGGTATACCCAGCTTCGGCCGACAAGAGGTAAGGATCGGGGTTAGCGTTTGCTGTCGCTACATCAAGGTTGGGCATTCCCACTCTGTCCCGGAGAAGTTTAATCGAAATATCTATATCGGCCTGAGTCAATGTGCCTAATTCTGCTTTGGCTTCCGCATAGTTGAGCAGGACTTCGGCATAGCGGAAAATCGGAAGGTCGTTGGAGGAGTAGCCTACACGGACATCATACCCGAGTGTTTCATCTTGCAAGAACTTGATGGGGTGGTATCCGTTGACCGATGTCGAAAATTTATTTGGAAACGGCCTGTTATCCGACAAGGTGAATTTTGGATTGCGAATGCTTTGCGACAAGCGTGGGTCACGATCTTTTACCTCATCGATAAAGGTCATGGTTTCCCAGCCGGACTGATCGGTGAAGCGGGAACCGTCTGTCATTAAATAGGTGTTGACAAATTTTTTGGTGTACGAGGGACGTCCCTGCGCTGCAGACATGGTAAAGGAGGATCCGTTGTGATTAACACGGGGGCTTGCACTATAATCATACGCCAGAATAAACTCCCCCGGGTCTGCATCGTCCTGGCTGAAGAGGGTGAAATACGATTTTTCCTCTCCTCCTGTGGTGTAGAGTCTGTACCTGCCTGCGTCTATCACCTCTTTGGCGGCAGCGGCCGCTAGTTCTAGGTATTTATCAACCTCTTCACCACCATGGTATTTTCGAAAGGTACCTTCATAGAGGCAAAAACGCGATTTGAGTGCCAAAGCTGTCCATTTATTGATGCGGAAAACACTGACTTCGTCGGGGAGATTATCTATCGCATAGTCAATATCCTCGATCATCTTGGTCATCACCAACTCTCGCGGATCCCGCGGCTTGTAAAGTGCTTCGTCAGACGAACCTAATTCAGCATCATACCAAGGCACATCGCCAAATCGTTTAATCTTATTGAAATAGAACATCGCACGGAAGAAACGCGCTACGCCGGAATATTTACGTATCGCCGCCTCGTCTTCTGCTTGATCTACCCGGGCGAGAAAGGTGTTGATTCTACGTAAGTCGCCCCAATCCCATCCACCACCAGAGTTCGGAACAGTACGGCGGTTCCCTCCAATAATCACCTCTGAGAGTGTCATCTGTACGAGATGATCGCTTTGCTGGCGGTCGTCCATATTTAACATGTTGTATAATGGATTGGTAAAGAACTCGAGATCCTGCTCCGTTCTGAAATAGCCGCTTTCCGGAATCTGACTCAGTGGTTGTTTATCCAGTAGCTTTTCGCAGCTCGATAAAATGGCAGAAAGCGCTGTAATCGACAATATTGAAAGTATTTTATTCATTGTTATCCTATTTTTTCAAATTAAAAAGTGATATCTAAACCGAACGTAAAGGTTTTATGCCATGGGTAGTGGGCCTGATTGGTTGACCCTTGGTCGGCCCCTTGCCGATTGCGGTGCACGTACGCCGCTTCGGGATCGAGATATTTGGTCTTCTTCTTCAGTGGCGACCAGTATGCTAGGTTTTCGCCCGAAAAGTAAATCCTAAACTGATCAATACCGACCCTTTTAGTGACTCTAGCTGGAAGCGTATATCCAGCGGTTAGATTCTTAAGGCGCAAATAGCTGATGTTTTGGAGATAGTGGTCGTTGGTCTTCGCCAAGTAACCACCAGTTGCCAAGTAGGCTCGCGCTCTCGGGAAGTAAGCATCCGGATTATCTTCTGACCATACCTTATCGATAAAATTATAGGGCATAAACGTTCCATAAGAGGCCGAATAATGCCCCCAGAAATCTCTGGTGTTACCATGGAGGTAGACTTGGTGCGTACCGACACCTTGGAAAAAAGCGGAAGCGTCAAAACCCATCCACCGTAGGTTCGCATTGATTCCGTATGCCATTGAAGGCAGCGAATTGCCGAGTTTTACGAGGTCACCCGGATCGTCGACCGTATTTGCACCAACACCCCAAATGCCATCACCATTCGTATCCAGAAACTTGAGGTCTCCTGCCATCCAGCCGCCAGTCAACCGTGTAGATTGCAGGCTCAAATCCACCTCTTCGGCGTATTGTCTTGCCTCTTCATCGGTTTTGAAGAACCCGTCAGTCTTGTAGCCCCATATCTCACCCCATTCCTGTCCGACATAATGATCTTTAGCAAACGATCTTTCGGGATTGTCATATTTGGTGACCACGGTTTTGTAATCGCTGAGGTTAAAACCCAAGCCATATTGAAAAGGTTTTCCAGCCAAGGTGAATTGATCTCTCCAACTGACAGAAAACTCGTAGCCTTTGGTACGCAGGTCGGCGGCGTTCATCTCGGGCGGATTCGCCCCATAGACGGCAGGCAAAGCTACACCGACCGTAAGCATATCCCTCGTGTCACGTATGTAGAGATCGGTAGTCATGCTCAAGCGGTTATTCAGCATATTCAAATCGAGCCCCAAATCCCATTGCTCCGCAGTTTCCCAAGTGAGGTCATCGGCTAGCGGATTTCCCAGTGTAGCTTGTTTGGAAGGCGTATTCCCGCCGAACAGCTGATTCAAATTGCTGATTGATACCAATCTAATGTATGCATAGTAGCTTGACACGTTTTGATTGCCTAAGCTACCGAAAGAACCTCTCAGTTTGAGGTTATCTATCAAGTTTCCGGCTCCACTGTTCTGGAAAAAAGGCTCCTCCGAGATTCTCCAACCTACTGATGCCGAAGGGAAAAATCCCCATCGGCTCCCCGGAGCAAAGCGCGAGGTGCCGTCATAGCGACCGCTGAACTCAGCTAGATAGCGCCCCTTATAGTCGTAGTTGGCTCGACCAAAGATCCCTAACAACGCCCACTCACTTTGGCCACCGCCAACACTAGTGATAACGGCGCCATTGGCGTCGGTCCCCACAAGATTGAGGTCGTTTACATCGGACACGACAAGGTTTTCCCCCACGGCACGTACATTTTTAGCGTGCCACGTTTCGTAGTTGAATCCACCTACTGCCGTAAAATGGTGTGCTCCGTTAAAGGTATCTTCGTAGTTGGCATAAGCATTTAACGCTTTGTATTTGTTGGTACCAACTGTTTCCGTCAACCGATTGATACCCGCCCCAGTGATGTACTCCTCAATAGGACTGTCAGGATATACGCGGTAGGGCAACGGATTTCCGCGGGCCGTGCTTCTGCCTTGGTAAAATCGGTAGGTAAAATCTCCTGTGATGGACAGCGTTCTGTGCGGCGTCATGACCAAACGCGTGGTGGTCGTGAAATCGTTGTCGGAGTCAATCGTGGGATGCAGCCCGTCTTTCAGCATGATTTGCCGGCCGTTCCCCACTTTATATGTCCCAATCAGTCCATCGGTATCGTAAATACCTGTTCCATCGGGGTTGAAAAACGGGAAATTTGCCAAACCATGGTTACCAGCATGGTGAATGAGGTTATCGATACCGTTTTGATTGTTGTATTTGGAGTCGTACAGCGCGATATTGCTTGATAAAGTGGCCCACTTATTGATATTGAAATCAACCTTCGAACGTAGGTTATAGCGGTTTAACACATCAGGATGATGTCTTTGCATACCTTGCTGGCGAAGATAAGAGCCGGACATCAAATATTTTACGTCCTCGGATCCTCCAGTTAGGGAGACACGGTGTTGCTGGAAAGGGTTTTTGTTGGTGAAGAGGCCGTTCCACCAGTCTTGATTGGCGTAGTATATCCAGCGATTTCTACCTTCCCGAATATCCTCAATAACCCAAGGTCGGTCAGGGTGTTCGGTTTTATCGTCCACACGTGCCCACAACTCTTCCATATCCTCGTCGGTGTATTGAATATATTTGTTTCCCGAATCGGCCTGCCAGAACTTGTTGACCAGAAATACCGACCAATAGCCGCGGTACTCATAGTCTCTCGATGCGGTGGGCTCTTCCCAACCTATTCGGGAGCTGTAGTTAACGGTAGCTTTACCATCTTGGCTACTTCCGCTTTTAGTGGTTACAAGGATCACACCGAAAGCCGCACGCGCACCATAGACGGCTGCGGCGGAAGCGTCTTTAATGATGGAAATTGACTCGACGTCGGCCGGGTTGACACGATTCAAATCCCCCACAGCACCATCAATCAGCACCAAGGGTTCCGTTTCGTTGATCGAGGTTATACCCCGTATATTGATTTCCGGTGTCGAGCCGGGTCTGCCGGCACTCGTGGTCACGTTGACACCAGGTACAGCTCCTTGTAGCATACCTGTCACAGTAGGTGTGACACGATCAGCGAGTTCTTCGCCGGTAACGACCGAAACGGCTCCGGTTAGATTGACACGTTTTTGGGTTCCATATCCAACTACGACTGCTTCTTCGAGTTCTGTAACATCTTCCTGCAGATAAATAACCAGATCGGTCTGCGAATCAGCTATCGGCTCCGTTTTGTTTATGTAACCTACTAGGTGTACATCCAGTGCTGTTACCCCCTGTGGAATGGACAGTCTGAATGACCCGTCTTCATCGGTTACGGCGCGTCGGGTCGATCCCTGTACGGAGATGGTAGCGCCGACAATGGGCTGTTCCTGGATATCGAGCACTTTTCCGGACACGGTCCTGTTCTGGCCCGAACCTTTTGATAAGATTACGATATTTTCACCGACATGTTTAAATGTTAGATTTGTTCCTGCCATCAGGTTGGTCAACACAGCATCAAGGTCCTTCTGTAAGATCTCTTGCTTCTTTATGCTATAGGGGGCTGTCAAATCGGGGTTGTAAACAAATTTTTGACCGGATACACTTTCGATCTGCTTAAGTGCTTGCGTCAACGACCCTTTTTCTAGGCTAAGGGTAATTTTGTCAGCTTCCTTTTGTAAGTCTTCGCTACTGGCTTGGGCATTCCATACATTCATCAGGAGCACTAACAGCGTAGCGATAATGATTAGATTTCGCTTTTTGAAACATGCCTTGCAGCAGCAATATGCACGTGTTAGGTAACTGTTTTTTTTCATTATATTAAAGTAAATTGATAATTCTTGCGGATTATTGATTATCTTTCTTAGTTGATTGACGGTGATGAAAGATGCCGGAATTGGATATCCAGTCCGGCTCGATCTTTTCGTGATTATTTTTCCATAGGCCTGATAGTTATATCATTGTTTTCTCTATTTTTTTCACGTATACGTATGGTGTTTGTCTCGTCATTGAATATTGATTCAGTATTGGTAGCAAGTCCCAGCATGTGGAGGATTTGGGACAGGGATACATCCTTGCTGAACCGGGCCGAAACGGGATAGCTTTTGATTTTACTATTGACGAATTGTATCTGGACATTGTACCTACGCTCAAGAATTTGTGCGGCCGTTCCAAAGGTTTCCGTTTCAAAAACGAGTTCATCATCCTTCCAAAGCTTCGTATTTTCCGATTTTACTGGTTGACGGGTAAACGAGCCAGTAGACTTCTGATAGGATAGTTGTTGATCCTTTTCCAACTCACCGATTAGACCGGCTGAATCGGATACGGACACTTTTCCTGAAGAGACGGTGATTTCGATATGAGGCTGTTCCGCGTACGCCCTAATCGTAAAAGACGTACCCAACACCCGGGTGCTCACGGATCCGGCGTGAACGATAAAAGGTTTCGATTCATCTCGCTTTACGTTAAAAAATGCCGCCCCGTTTAAAAATACTTCACGGGTCTTTCCTGAAAGATTGTCGGCATAGCGAATCTGGCTTTCCGGATGGAGCCTTACGGTACTTCCATCGGGGAGTAACACCTCTTTAAGGTCATTGTCATTCTCCACAATTACGAGGGCAGCTGGCTGCTGAGGTTGTATGCTTAACCTGTCATAGCCGAACCAGCTCAGGGCGATGGCCAATGAAGCTGCTACTACACGGACAACGGCGGTTCTCTTACACCAACTCGGGGAGGAGAGAGAACTGTTGTTTGCTTGACGGGGCTCCTCTCTAATCCGCTCAAAAACCATTGCTTTACCCCGCGCTAAACGTTCGGGATCTGAGACCGGTTGGCTTTCATCCCACGCGCGCTTAACTTGCCGGTATAGTCGTCTATTCCCTTTGGAGCTATTTATCCATGAGGCCAATAAAATATCCTCGTCCGTCGTGCTCTCGTTAGAAAGGTGCTTCGCAATAAGCTCCAGCATTTCACTGCTCCCCATTTAGTTCGATTTTACCAGTAAGATCCTTTTTTAGTTATTTCTTCCCGACCTAGTCAGTTAATAAATTATTAAGAAAAGAACAACTAAATGAGAAGCGAATTTGCTGTAGAACTGGTTTAGGCCATGTTGTTCCTGAGCAAACTAATACGGGGGCGCAGGTATTTAATAGCGAGACTTATTTGATTGTGTACTGTTTTCTCCGAAATTTCCAATAACGTTGCGATCTCTTTATAAGATAAAGATTCGAACCGATTGAGTTCAAAAATAACGCGCCGTTTTTCAGGGAGTGTTTGAACCAGGTTCTTAATGTCGTTATTAAACTCCTGCAGTGTGAGGTGTGTTAAGGCGTTATGTGAATCAGCTACCTCAGAGGTTATGCTATCCAAAGGAACGGACCTCGAGGAGGATAGGCTCCTCTTTTTTTGTAAAGCCTTGTTTTTGACGGCTGTATATATGTAGGACTTCAGGTTGGTATGAATTTCCAGCGTCATACGTCTAGTCCATATGGTATAGAATACGTCGGCTACGAGTTCCTCTGAGGTAGCCATATCACCGATAAACAAGTTACAAAAATTACATAACGGAACAAAGTAACGGTCCATTAGTTTAGATAGAGCCTGCTCATCCCCATCGTGGAGCCGTGACAGCAATTCCTTTTCTTGGGCATTATCCTGCATATCATTTTCTGTTTTTCGTTAAGCGTTCAGGATGATTTTTTTGCAAAAGTAGTTCATTACGGGTTTGTGCACGTTTCCATTTAATTACTGTTTTGTTACCTTTCAATTAAATAATAGCTCTGGAAAAAGAAGGCAGTTCCTCCCGATCGGCATTTCTTTCCCCCAATGATACTGCTCACTCGCGTTATGCGATCTCGTGGATGCGATGGGAATTTGGTAAATAAAGAACGCCGCAAATTGAATATCTACGGCGTTTCGATGTTCTTTGACTTTAGTGGTCGTAGCCCCGAGCAGAATCGAACTGCTATCAAATGTTTAGGAAACATCTATTCTATCCGTTGAACTACGGGGCCTGGTAATGACTACAAAAATAACTTTTTTTCTCTATTAATTTTATAATCATTAGCTATATTCCTACCGCTGGTGTTATAGATTTTAGCAATAAGTCATAAAGATTTTTGATGTTTTATTGACAATAAAAAGCCTACTTTTGCAGTACAAAAAGAAAGAAATATATATTATGAGTTTTACAGGTAAAAATTTTCCAAGCATTTCAGTTGACGCAATTGATTATTTAGGTGACAACTTCACGATCAACGTATTCGAAAGAGCAAAAGCAGAAAACAAGAAAGTATTGTTATTTTGGTACCCAAAAGATTTCACTTTTGTGTGTCCAACGGAATTGCATGCTTTCCAAGAGCTTTCGGAAGAATTTGCTAAACGAAATACGATTGTCATTGGTGCTTCCTGCGACTCTGCTGAAGTTCACTTCGCGTGGCTAAACACAGCAAAGGACAACGGGGGTATCGAGGGTGTAGAGTACCCGCTTATTGCAGACACCAACCGCAACTTATCAAGTGTATTGGGTATCTTAGAAATGAAAGAAGTAGAGCACCCAGAGTACGGTACATTGGTTGAAGGTTCTGCTGTTTCTTACCGCGCAACTTATCTTGTTGACGAAACAGGTAAAGTATTTCACGAGTCCGTCAACGACATGCCGCTAGGACGTAATGTAAAAGAATATCTTCGTTTAATCGATGCCTACACACATGTGCAGAAACACGGAGAAGTTTGTCCAGCAAACTGGGAAGAAGGAAAAGAAGCGATGAACGCCACACGAGAAGGCGTTGCGACTTACCTTTCTGCAAACTAGTTAAAATACACAACCCTCGAAAGGAGAGATTCGCTCTCCTTTCTTAAATAAAATTATCATGTTACAAGAATTAGACAAAGACGATCTACAGGAAATTGTAGAGAATAACGATACCGTCATGGTACAATTTTCAGCTTCGTGGTGTGGGAATTGCCGTATCATGAAACCAAAATTCAAAAAACTAGCGTCAGAAAACGACAACGTTTCATTCGTCATCGTTGATGCAGAGAAGTTTCCTGAATCCCGAAAACTTGCAAACGTAAACAATTTGCCGACTTTTGCGGCGTTTAAAAATGGAAAGTTAGTCAACCAGGTACAAACAAACAAAATTGACGGATTAATTGATTTATTAAATGAAGCTACCAGTAATTAAGCACCTTATTGAGTTTATAGAGCAGAACGATGCAGATTTCGTATTAGAAACTATCGAAACGCTGGAGGCGCTAACGGAAGTTCCCTCCCTCAAGGATGAAGAACTTGATGTGATAGGGGAATTGATTTCCAATATGTATGGAGCCGTGGAGGTGGACAAACTGATTAAAAATGGCACGCCTAAAAAAGAAGCATTAAACGGCTTTATGCAACGAGTGCTCGGGTCTATCGATAAATAAAGAACGCGCGGCCTGTTTATAACTTCTTCTATGTGGAAAAGTTTTCTGTCAAGAAGAAGGCGATTCCTATTATTTAATCCTAATTTTACTAGCACTATAAGGTTACTACTTTAAAACTATCGACTGTTCCCGTTTGTTTTTAAATTTGTTGGGTTGATTTGGAAGTTTTAGACAAAAGGATTTTTAATTGTTGGTAAAAGGAATCAGAACGCATCTGATTCCTTTTATTTTTCCCCTCGTCCTTTACCATCAGGCCTTTTTTATCGCGGAAATATTCCCTATTTTTAGGCACTATGAGACGATATATTTTCTGCATTCTTCTAGCTTTTCTTTTTACGAATCACTTTTCTTTTGCACAATCCGCATTTTCCAGCAGTTCGTCAAATATACAGCTGCAGATAGAACGGCTGAATGTCTTAGGATCCGTACTGTATTTCGCAGCGCATCCCGACGACGAGAATACCAAGCTCATATCCTACCTCGCTTCTGAACGTAAAGTTCGCACAGCTTATCTTTCATTGACGCGTGGTGACGGTGGTCAAAACTTAATCGGTACGGAGCAAGGCATTGAGCTGGGGTTAATACGGACGCAGGAACTGCTACAGGCCCGAAAAGTGGATGGCGGAGAACAGTACTTTTCTTCTGCATTTGACTTTGGCTTCTCCAAAACATACGACGAGACTTTTAAATTCTGGCAAAAACAAGCGGTATTACGGGAGGCTGTATGGCTTATCCGAAAGTTACAACCCGATGTCATTATTACACGCTTTCCACCCGACGAACGTGGCGGCCATGGCCATCACCAAGCTTCTGCCATACTCGCTCATGAAGCTTTTATAGCCGCAGCTGACCCTAAAATGTTTCCAGAACAGCTCGCGGAGGTAAAAACCTGGCAGGCAAAACGCCTGCTCTGGAATACAGCTAGTTTTATGCGGCTTCAAGGAGATGACTCCAATCGGCTTCGCATCGACATTGGCCAATACAACCCCTTACTTGGCAAATCCTACGGAGAACTGTCAGCCGTCAGCCGTTCACAACATAAAAGCCAAGGGTTTGGCACGGCAAGTACTAATGGTGTCTCACTCGAAACGTTCGAAAACGTCGACGGTTCAATAGCGACAGAAGATCTGTTCGACGGCATTGATCTGTCTTGGAAGCGTGTTCCCCGTAGCGAGTCCATCCAATTAGCGATCCAAAAACTGTTGTCGTCTTTCGATGCGAACAAACCGCAGCTTGCTATCACACAACTCGCCAAAATATGGCATGAGATTCAAAAATTAGAAGACAGCTACTGGAAAGAAAGAAAGAGCAAAGAAGTAGAGAATATTATTCTCGCCTGCGCGGGAATAAAAATTGAAAGTCTTTCACCGAGATTACGGGTAGTCGATGGACAACCAATCGCCTTTCAGACGGAAGTCGTCGTGCGAAATCCAGATGTCCACGTGGAACTTTTGCGCATCAACGATACCGAAATCAAACAAGCGCTCCCTACAAACGAAGTAACGACCTTTGAACAGGTTCTCCCACCGACAGCAATCACCCAACCGTATTGGTTACGCAAACCACACACACTGGGCAAGTTTGACGTTGGTCCGGAAAATTTCGGCTATCCCATGAATCCCGATTTGCCGGCAGCTCACATCCATCTCAAAATTGCCGAGGTTCCCCTTGTTATACAAACCCCAATACAATACCGCTATGTCGACCCTGTGAGGGGAGAGCTGCACGAATATGTGGAAGTTGCGCCAGTGATTACGGCCGCTATCGACGTCAATAATCTGCTTGTTCAACAAGGTGAAAGGAAAACCTTACATGTGGCATTCCAGAACCAGCGTAACACGGACTACGAAGTACAAGTCGACGTACATCTTTCTTCCAGGGGATGGAAAATATCTCCACAAAGATTGACTTTATCTTTCGCCGGCGGGCAGGATATCCTTTCCAAAACACTGGAGATAACCAATGTGAATGCTGAACAAGAAGAAGCTATTTTAAGCTTCGTAGTAGATGAGAAAAAGTTGAAGGGTATCCGCGAGATTACACACAACCACATTCCTCGACAAACATGGTTCCCCGATGCCGAAGTAAAACTGAACCCTATTACTTTGGTCAATCCCGTTAAACGGGTCGGCTATGTCATGGGCGCGGGCGACCTCGTTCCAGAGGCTTTACGAAATATCGGGACCGCGGTTGATATACTCAATATTACCGAAATTAGCTCGGGTGTATTACAGCGATACGATGCGGTTGTATTTGGTGTGCGTGCCTTAAATATGAATACACGTATTACACAAAAACTGCCTTTGATTTATGATTACATCCAGGAAGGTGGCGTAGTCTTAATGCAATACAATGTAAATTCCAGACTGCAAGAAGAGCACTTTTCACCCAAACCGGCGCCCTTCACTATCACCCGCACCAGAGTAACAGAAGAGGACGCGAAAGTCACTTTCACCGATCCCAATGATCCTGCACTAAATTACCCGAACAAAATTACATCCAAAGACTTCGATGGTTGGGTGCAGGAACGAGGTCTTTATTTTGCAGAAAACATTGATCCGCGTTACCAAACGCCACTTGCGATGGGCGATAAGAACGAGCCTTCACACGCGGGATCTTTACTCATATATAGAATGGGAAAAGGGAAGTTTGTTTATACTTCGTTATCTTTTTTCAGACAATTACCTGCCGGAGTTCCCGGGGCTAATAGATTATTTGTAAATTTGTTAGCAAAAGAAAAATAGATATAACTTACGAAATGGAAAATCAAGTAGAAAAGAACGCGAATGTTAATCCGACAGCCATTATTTTATTGTTAGGAACGGTATTCTTCGCCTTGATGGCTGTTATTGCCAGTGGAACTATACTAGGTGTTATCACGGGTGCTATTGTGGGGTTAGTTATTGCGATCATTTTTGTCAATTTCATCCTTCCCCATAAACCACATGACAGATAAGGGCCTTCCTCCTTTTGTAAAAAGCTGGCGGCAATTCTATATACTCGTTTGTATATGGCTTGTCGCGTGCATTTTACTCATGTACTGGTTTACTAAAAATTATTCATGAGTACTATTGACTGGATAGTACTCTTTCTCACGCTCTTGCTCATTGTCGCCTACGGGGTCTACAAGAGCAGGGGAATCAAAAACATCGATGGATATATCGTTGGCGACCGCGAATTGCCCTGGTACAACGTAGGGCTTTCGGTGATGGCAACACAAGCCAGCGCCATCACATTTTTATCGGCGCCGGGCCTCGCTTATTCCTCGGGAATGAGCTTTGTTCAGTTTTATTTCGGCCTGCCCCTGGCCATGATTGTTCTCTGCATAACTTTTGTGCCTATATTCCATCGATTAAGGGTGTACACCGCCTACGAATTCCTAGAAAAAAGATTTGATGTAAATACCAGAGTACTCACCGCATTACTCTTTCTTGTGCAACGAGGTGTGTCCACCGGCATCACTATCTTTGCCCCCTCCATTATCCTTTCCAGCATTCTGCACCTTGATGTCACCTATACGACACTGATTATCGGGACCATGGTGATCTTTTACACCGTCTGGGGTGGAACAAAAGCGGTTTCGTATTCCCAGTTATTACAAATGGGCATCATATTTACCGCTTTATTGGCTGCAGGTGTCATGGTCGTACACTACCTCCCAACGGATATCGGTTTTAAAGAAGCCTTGCATATCGCAGGGAAATCAGGCAAGACCAACGCCATAGATTGGAGTTTCGATCTCAATAACCAGTACACGGTTTGGACCGGGCTCGTTGGTGGATTCTTTCTTCAGCTTTCTTATTTTGGTACCGATCAAAGTCAGGTAGGGCGCTACCTCACGGGGTCTTCTATCCGGGATTCTAGATTAGGACTTCTCATGAATGGTTTACTAAAAGTGCCGATGCAGTTTTGTATTTTATTGATTGGCATCTTGGTTTTTGCTTACTATCAGTTTCACACGCCCCCTTTATTTTTCAATAATGTAGAGGTTGCCAAAATTGAAAATAGCGTCTATAGCGATGAATACGAGCATATAATAGTGCGTCATGAAGCCGTCGGCGAAGAGAAAAAAGAGTGGGTGGAGAAATTAGTCGCTGCTATTAAAGCCGACGATTCCGAAACGATTAACGCTTCCCGTCAAGCTCTGCAGGAAAAAAACAAACAAAACCAGGAATTAAGAAAGGAAGTGGAGGCGTTGTTGCAAAGGAATAACCCCGATGCAGAACTCAATGATAACAACTATATCTTTCTTTCTTTTGTAACGAGTACATTCCCAAAAGGGCTTATCGGATTGCTGATTGCCATCATTTTTTTGGCGTCTATGGGAGCAACCGCCAGCGCCATAAATTCGTTGTCGTCCACCACCGTTGTTGATATTTATAAACGATTTATCAACAAAAAGGGTTCCGATGGGGGATATCTCCGCGCATCAAGGCTATTTACCCTCGTTTGGGGTATCCTCACTCTTGCTGTAGCGCTCTACGCCAGTCAGCTCGGAAACCTCCTTGAGGCCGTCAATATTTTAGGTTCACTTTTCTACGGCACTATCTTAGGAATTTTCCTTGTTGCGTTCTATGTAAAACGTATTGGGGGGAAAGCTGTATTTTGGGCCGCTGTACTCTCCGAAGTTGTTGTTTTCGGAATCTGGAAAGCGGATATCATGGCTTATCTATGGCTCAACTTAGTCGGCTGTGTATGTGTAATCATCTTCGGATTGATCTTACAAACGACGCTCAAATTAAAAGTACCGTCGGTATAAATTGTACAGAACACGCCTATCATAATCAGTCAATTCTTTACTGAGATCGGTAATAATAAATTTCCGCTTAAATGCAACAATAGCTGCATTAAGATTGCTAACGTCGTAACCAATGATACGGAGTGCATCCACATAGTTAAAATTGGCAGGAGGGGGCATGAGGTTACTATCATCATACCATACTCCAAAGCCTTGCTCGGCTAAGCGTTTCCAAGGGAAAAGTACACTTGGATCATTCTTTCGTGCCGGCGCCACGTCGGCGTGTCCTAGAAAATTGGTGAATGGTATCTGGTACTTGGTCTTTAGCGTATCCAATAAAACGAGTAGGGCATTTATCTGAATATCCGGAAAGGGTTCCTTTCCGTTATTATCCAACTCGATCCCGAGAGACACGGAGTTCAGGTCTGTAACATTTCCCCATTTCGATCGCCCCGCGTGCCAGGAGCGAAGATAGTCATTCAACATCTGCACGACGCGGCCGTCTTTACCGATGACGTAATGTGCAGATACCTTGGTATGTTCTAACTGAAATGTGCGTATGGTTTGTTGTATACTATTTTGTGCCGTATGGTGGATAATGACAAAATTCGGCTTTCTAATGTCGTAATGAGCAGCTTCCGACCAATCCACATTCTTGTTAATGCCTTCACGCATCAGCATCTTGATTTTATCTTCGGTCGTGACCGCTACGGGTAGGGCCATCACCTGTTTTTCTGCTAACGATGCTGCTACCGAAGGAAGTTTTAGGGAGTCCGGGTCGAGTTTGATGGTATCTGCGCGGAGCACAGGTGCGCTTGCATTATGCAGTATGCGCTGCTTTGGTGTACCGCAGGACGTCAACAGCCAAAAAACGATAAGGAAATAACAAAAACTTCTCAAACGTTACGATACTTTCTCACACAACCATTCATACTATCTCGGTAAAGCATAAGTCAAACCTAAAGCCAGTGCTTGGCTATATTGTACTTTATCAGCCTCCGCTGAATTATAAACCATAATACCGCTTAGGGAAACGTTAACCAAATTCGTTACTTTGGCCGTAAGCGTCGCGTCCAATCGGTGATCGGGATCACTAATTTCCTTATAATCCGCAAATAGATTATACCTAGCCTTTAAGTTGAGGTTCTTCGATAAGTTCCTGTCCAAATTAGCGGTTATTTGAAAGGCCAAGTCATTTCTAAATCTCAGCCCGGGCTCCACACCATATACTTCGCTTCCCCCTTCCGGTTGTGCGATGCGATTGTCTAAAAGCAATGTCTGCCTAGCTGTGCCGGTACCAAGACGAAGGGAAAATGTATTGTCCGGTTTGTATTCCAAACCGAATGACTCCGTAAAATAGCCTGGCGCCATAAACGCCGAAACCGTATCCGTAATAATTTCGTCGTTTGTCTCCTGATCTCGTCCGTATTTATAACCGACGTCAAACTGGGATTCAAACGTAACCGAAAAATAGAGTGCCCAACTTTTGGAAAGTTTGTGCGCGATTTTATGATCCCAAAAAATCCGGTCGTTATTCTTTTTCGCCAGCTGATCTTTATTTCGAATTTTTCCGTACCGCAGGTCCAGCTCCGTTACATACTGAAAGTTATTCTTATTATACTCGGATTTATGCCAACCTAACAAACCAATCGAAATAGAATTCACCCCTCCCGCGTTCCAGTTTTCACTGAAGGAGGCTTGATTCATGTTTACTCCAAATTTAGTCCAATGTTTCCAATAATTAATCTCCAGGTCCAGCTTTGGAATGGGTACCGAAACTTCCTGCAAATTAGCCACAGGTGCCTGGGGCTTCGCCACAATATTGGTATCAGGTTTTTCCCTTAATCCTTTAAGGTCGACCTGCGCAACACTTATCTGACTCATAACGAGCAAATAAACAACAAACAGAACGTTTATTTTTTTAAGCATGACGTTTTAATTATTTACTTCCAAATCAATTTCCGGCAATTTCGGTAAAAAGCGCAAGTTAGGATTTAATTTAAATATTTCATACTTGCTTTTGATATAAGTTGTCAACTCGTAGGGTGAGGCAACCGAGACAAAATAGTAGGAGGGTCGGTAGTTGCTCATAAAAATTCCAAGCTGATCTCCGGTTAAGCCGGTAACATTGCTAACGAGATCACGCGTAAATTTGGAATCAATCACATCTTCCTCATATTCGCGCTGAACAAAACGCGTAAAGCGCTTCGCATTCTTTCGCTCTTTACTAAATAATCCGTAAAGCATATCGATACTGACGCCCGCACCTGTTGCCCCTTGGCTGAAAACGTCCCTTGGGGCAGCTAGTTTATATGCTTTGTTGTATTCCTCCTGTCGGCGGCGAAAAACCTCCTCGGGCGACTGCCGAGCTACGACCCTTACTTCAGGTATATAAATAGAAGTACGATCCAAATAGACCATAAGTACTTGTTGTCCGGTGTACTTGATGGTATCAGCCACGTACTCCTCTTTAGATGTTATTATCAAATCTCCTAAGGAAACCCCAATCTCAAATTCGCCGCGGGCATTGTTGAATGTATTTTCTTTGGTATCGTCGTTTTTGATAAAAGCTTTTCCCACCCGTTGATTTGTACCTTTATCCAATACAATGCCCTGCACAGTTTTAGTCTGTGCTACTGTCAAAACGGGAACATATAGAAACAAAAAAAATAAGAAGATATACTTTAGGGTCTCCACTTTATAAAACTAAGGGAAAAGAAACGTATAATACGAAATTTTAACATTTTTTAGTCCATAACGGCGATCGTCACTTATTATTTAGGTCATTTCGAAATCACCAATAACTGACCCACTGAAAGATCGTCGGACGACATGCCATTTAGCTGTCTGATCTGTTCCATGGTGACGCCATGTCGTTGGCTAATATTGTACAGCGTGTCCGTTGCTTTTACTTCGTAAATAACCATGGCTACCGCACTTTTCAACTCATCGTCGTTCGTTTTGACCGCCGGTTCTACAACTTCTTTCTCCTCGATAATTTCCTCTATCTTTTCTTCCCGCTTCTCCTTGTGGGCATAAGATTCTGATCGATCGTATTGATAGAGCTGGTACCGTTCAATGAGGTTGACAAGCAGTTCTGGATAGCGCGGGTTCGTAGCATATCCCGCATCTTTTAAACCTTTTGCCCAGCCCTTGTAATCGTTCTTGTCTAATGTAAACAGTCTTTCATAGCGTTTTCTCAATAGAAACTGGCTGTGATCCCGAAACGAGTGCTCGGGATCGTTGTATACGCGAAAACAATCCCGCACGTGGTCGTCTGGACGTGTAATGGATTTTCCTTGCCAAATACCACCACATTTTATCCCGAAATGATTATTGGCTTCACGCGCAAGATAGCTATTGCCGTTCCCCGACTCCAATAGCGCTTGTGCTAACTTTATGCTTGCAGGAATACCATATTGGTTCATTTCGGCAATGGCAATATCTTTATACCGATCAATATACGCTTGTCCAGATATAAAGGCTGCTCCCGAAGCGCGAGCTTGGTCAGTTTTCTTATTTCCGGTATTTGGGTGCCGAAGCGTTGTTCTACGCGAAGCGCAGGATCCGAATACCAGCAGAACAGTAGCGAATATCAGCAATATACCTAAACCCTTGTATTTCATTTTAGCTGTAGGCTATAAACTAATTTATCGACTTTAATCTTATCAATTATATAATTACAACAACAAACGTTGCCCCATCGATAGTTTCGACGATTGCAAATTATTCCTTCGTTTTAAAGCTTCCACTGAAGTATTGTAACGTGTTGCTAAATCCGATAGTGTCTCCCCCTTTGTCACGACGTGGGTTACTCCCGGTGTAAAATCTACAGACATGTCATTGGCTTCCATGGAACGTAACAATATATCCTGTTGAATTTTTGTTGCTCCGCTCTTTGCTAACATTCCTTTGTCAGCGGATCGCTGCTGTACTTGATCATATTTATCTAAATTATAGCGTCTAATAGTCGCTAGGACTTTGGGAGTCCAGCTACTTAAACTCGTATAACCAGCTTTAAAAATACCTTTGACCCAGCCCTCATAGTCATCTGCATCATATTTATCAAAGAGTACCCTGTTTGCTTTTCGTCGCTGCATCAATCCTACAAAATCCCGATAGGATTCCTCGGCCGACCCGTAACCCTTATATGCCGACCGAATGGCTTTACTTTTATTTTTTCCTTTGATTCCGAAATGATTATTAAGGTGTTTTGCTACGCGGCTATTGCCATATGCACTCTCATGAAAAGCTACCGCTAAAATAACAGAAGCTGGCACTCCTGTTTCGATCATTAATTGTTGAGCTAGGTCTTTGTGCTCCGCAATATAACTACTTGGTGAAAATTTTTGTGCAATGGTCGTGGTGACCGTAAACACAAACATTAGTAGTATCATTACATACTTACCAATACTTGTTTTTTGCATATTATTTATTTTAGTTAAACCATCACTTTTTGCGCAATACAAAAAGTCCATCTCTAATGGGCAAAATCAGCTTTTCTACACGGCTGTCCTTTGCCACGGTTTCATTTAGTTCGATCACCTTTTTAGTTTGGCTATCTGGATGGTCCGTTAAAACCCTTCCTTTCCAAAGTACATTATCTATTAATAGCAACCCCCCACTGACAACGCGATCGATGAGCGTTTCGAAATAATACAGGTTTCTTTTTTTATCAGCGTCAATAAACACCAAATCAAAGTTACCTTCAATTTCCGGGATGATCTCAGCAGCATCCCCAATATGATACTTTATTCGATCTCCAAAAGGAGAGATATCAAAATAACGTTGTACGCGTTCCTCCAGCTCTTCGTTGATATCGATGGTGTGTAACACGCCTTCTTTATCAAGACCTTCTGCCAGACACAGTGTAGCGTAGCCGGTAAATGTGCCTATTTCTAATATTCTTTTGGGCTTCACTAGTTTCGCTAACATCGCAAGCACCCTTCCTTGAAAATGACCGGACAACATATGAGGCATTGTCTCACGTAAATAGGTTTCCCTCGCTATACGCTTCAGAAGCTCGCTTTCTGCATCGCAAGTCTTCTCTAAATACGTATTTATTACGTCTTCATTTTCAAGCATAGTCGCAAAACTACTAAGTAGCATCTTAATACAAAAAACTTTAACATAAATTAAAGCTCGCGTTGTTTACCCCCCGTAAATAAAAAAGGCCTCTTTTGCTATCAAAAAAGGCCTTTTTTACATGGTTTGCTATTAATCCAACGATGCCATAATCAATCTTAAAAATTCTGATCGTGTAACATCGTTCTGAAACGCTCCTGTAAATGCAGAGGTGGTCGTGACAGAATTTTGCTTCTGTACACCGCGCATCGCCATGCACATGTGTTTACATTCTATCACCACTGCGACACCTGCCGGCTTAAGCGTTTCTTGTATACAATCCCGTATTTCATTGGTTAATCGCTCCTGTACCTGTAGTCGTCTTGCAAACGCGTCTACAACACGCGGAATCTTACTTAAACCGACAATGTGTCCATTAGGGATATAGGCGATATGCGCTTTTCCAAAAAAAGGAAGCATGTGGTGCTCGCATAAAGAGTAAACCTCGATATCCTTTACCACTACCATCTGACTATATTCTTCTTCGAACATAGCACTACGCAATACCTCCGCAGCATCAACGTCATTGCCATGGGTTAGAAACTGTAGCGCTTTAGCAACGCGTTCCGGTGTCTTGACCAACCCCTCCCTTTCCGGATTTTCACCGAGAGCGCGCAAAATCGCGGGGTAGTAAGAAGCAATTTCTTCTACTTGTTTTTGATTATATTGATCGATTTTGATATAACCATCTTGTTCTTCGCTTTCGAAGGCTGTTAGATTACTCATTTGTTTAAATTAAAAATGGCTTTTACTTATTCACCAAAGTATTCGACAAAATTATTCTCTGTTTCGTACAATTTGACCGCATGCAACTGTACATTTTCTTGATCAAAAAAGGGCTTTAGTACTTGAAATATCGCGACGGCGATAACTTCTGTAGAGGCTTTCTTACCCTGCATAAAGTCGACATCAAGGTTCACGTTCTTATGATCTAACTTACTGATAACGTGCTGCAAAATGATGCTTTTCATCTTTTTAAGGTCAATTAAAAAACCTGTTTCAGGATTTATCTCGCCTTTTACGGTCACAAAAAGCTCATAATTGTGGCCGTGCCAGTTGGGGTTAGAGCAATTGCCGAATACGGCCTCGTTTTGCTCCAGAGACCAATCCTCCCGATATAGCTTATGTGCGGCGCTGAATCGTTCGCGCCTCGTGATGTAAATCATAAAGACAAAGATAGCGGATAAAAACTAGATTCTTAGTATCTTCACCGCTTAAAGCGATAGTTCCACATGAGCATTTTAGTTGTAGCCGCCACCATCGAAGAAATAAAGCCTTCTCTTTCTTTCTTGAAGGAAAAACGTATACCTTATCTCATTACCGGAGTAGGCATGGTAGCCACGACCTACGCATTGGCAACGCATTTGCAGCGGCACAAGGTCGATTTACTAGTCCATGTCGGAATTGGCGGAGCATTGGACTCCTCAGCACCCTTGGGAGAAGTATATCAAATATATACAGACGAAATATTTGGATTGGGCGCCGAAGATAATGGTACATTTTTATCGATCGAGGAGCTTGGCTTCGGAAAACGGGTGTATACCGAGAAGCTCCCGATCAACATCCAGCTTCCTAACATTCAGAAAGCGAGGGGCATCACGGTCAATAGTGTACACGGATCAGAGGCTAGCATCCTGCGACTACATCAACAATACCAAAAACCTTTGATTGAATCTATGGAAGGAGCGGCAGCCTTCTTCGTTGCCGAGCAGCAAAATATCTGCTGCTTGCAATTCCGGTCCGTCTCGAATTATATCGAACCCAGAAATCGAAACGCCTGGGAAATTGGGCTCGCAATCAAAAATTTGAATGACTTTCTACAGCACCTTTTAAGGTTGATAAATTAATTGCTATAAACCTGTTTCTCCTTGTCAAAACAATGCTATTTTTACGTTGTTTCGATCCTTTTTTACGTATAATCCATTACGAAATATCAATTAATTATAGTAGTTTTGCGATATTCAAAAAAGACACAATTTTACAACTGATGAGAGAAATACAATTCAGAGAAGCGCTTCGTGAGGCATTGAACGAAGAAATGCGTAAAGACGATAAGATATTCTTGATGGGCGAGGAAGTCGCTGATTACAACGGGGCTTACAAAGTGAGCCAAGGCATGCTAGATGAATTTGGGCCAAAACGTGTTATCGACACTCCGATAGCAGAGCTTGGTTTTGCTGGTATCGGCGTTGGTGCAGCGATGAATGGCCTTAGACCTATTATCGAATTTATGACCTTCAACTTCTCGTTGGTCGCTATCGATCAGGTCATCAATTCAGCAGCAAAATTGCACCAAATGAGTGGCGGGCAATTCTCTTGTCCGATTGTTTTCCGCGGACCAACAGGTAACGCAGGGCAGCTGGGTGCTCAACACTCCCAAAATTTTGAGAATTGGTACGCGAACACACCTGGTTTGAAAGTTGTTATTCCATCCAATCCTTATGACGCGAAGGGTTTGTTAAAAACTGCAATTCTTGACCCAGATCCTGTTATTTTTATGGAATCAGAAGTCATGTATGGAGATAAAGGATCGGTTCCGGAAGAAGAATACTACTTGCCTATCGGTAAGGCACATACTGTACAAGAAGGTACAGATGTAACCGTGGTATCTTTTGGTAAAATGGTTCCTCGCGTAGTCATACCTGCTGTAGAAGAACTAACAAAAGAGGGTGTTAGTGTAGAGTTAATCGATTTACGCTCTGTTCGTCCTATTGATTATACGGCTATTATCGAGTCTGTGAAAAAGACCAACCGTTTAGTAGTGGTAGAGGAGGCTTGGCCGTTAGCGTCTATTTCCGGCGAAATCGCGTTTAAGGTTCAGAAAGATGCTTTCGACTACCTTGATGCGCCAGTTATTCGCGTAACGTCTGCCGATGTTCCTCTTGGTTATGCTCCAACGTTGGTGGAAGCAAGTCTGCCAAGCATCGCCAAAGTAGTAAAAGCGGTAAAAGAAGTGTCTTATATTACCAAATAGATTCATCCCTCTTTCTGAGGAATAATATAATTGGAAAAGAGTCTTCTATGTATATGGAAGACTCTTTCTTTTTTCAATTTTTCTTATATTCACCCCCATAACATACTTTTATATGAAAAGATTATTTATTACCGGTTTTGCTTTATGTATGGGCCTCTTTTCGTTTGCTCAAAAGACCGTAGACTTTAGACTCAATCCGGAAGTCGGAAAGCCTCTTCAACTCAATATGCTTATGAAGACAGATGTAGATGGTCCTCAAAGTGTAATCATGGATATGAATATGAAAATGGAGTTGCTTCCGGCGAAAAAAGAAAACGAAAACTTCACTCTGGAAAATGTTATCAAAGCGATTAAGGCGGATATAGATGCCGGTATGATGACGCTGTCTTATAACTCAGAAGAAGAAGCTACAAGTGAGGCCGCCAAAATGTTAGGTGAACAATTCTCCAAAATCATTGATCAAAAAATTTCATCTGTTGTTACGGAAAAAGGGAAAACGATAGATATCGACTTACCAGCTAGTTTCGCTGCACAGGGATTCGACGCGACCTCTTTTTCTAACTTATCACCTTCTTTTCCGGAAAAGGCGGTGGCGCTGGGGGAGTCTTGGGAGACCGCCACTGAAGTAGCAGAAAATCCTTTGTTTTCAAAAATAGAAATGATCTCAACCTTCCGCGAAGAGAATGCTGATGGATACATTATTGATATCAAAGGTACGATGTCACAGGAGTCTGGAGAAGAAATCGGTCATATGTCTGGCAGTTACACCTTAGACAAACTAACCCACTTCACAAAAAGCAGTTCTATAAAAACAACGATTGAAGCACAAGGTGCTAAAATAATCAGTGATATAGAGACAACAGTGGATTGACGTAATGTACACGAAGTATCGGTGACATACGTATCAAGATAAAAGCCGATCCTATTATGGGATCGGCTTTTATCGTTTATGCTATTTATAATAGACTGCTAAGCATTTATTTCTTCTTTATAGCCATCTGCAGACAACAATGCATCCACGTCAGCGGGATTGCTCAATTTTACACGGATAATCCAACCTTCTCCATAGGGATCTGTGTTGACCAATTCAGGCGACGCATCAATTGCCTCATTCACTTCCAAAACCGTCGCATTCACAGGCATAAACAAATCAGAAACCGTTTTAACAGCCTCAACCGTACCGAATATTTCATTTGCAGCTACTTCTTCGCCGACAGTGTTGATATCAACAAAAACAATGTCGCCTAATTCGCGTTGTGCAAAATCTGTAATTCCAATAACGGCCTCGTCACCTTCGACACGAATCCATTCGTGATCTTTCGTGTATTTTAATTCTGCTGGAAAATTCATATCTATATTATTTGCCCAAAAATATAATTATCCCATGAGATAACCAAAAATTCATTCGTTCTTGCTTATATTCGTTCAATGAACCAGCAAGTCGAAAAACTATACCGCATCGCGCAACAAAAAGAGCGTCGTATCATCGGACTGATGTCCGGAACATCATTAGATGGTTTGGATATTGCTCTGTGTCGTATTGGAAGCAGTGGTCAAGAGACGACATTATTTCTCGATAATTTTACCACTATTCCCTACGATACAACTTTTCGTCAACGCATTCGGGAGATATTCGCCAAACGCCATATAGACCAACAATTGCTGTGCGCGTTACACGCCTATGTCGGAAAAACACATGGCGAGCTCATTAATCGCGCATTGGAACAATGGAATATTCCCTCATCGGATGTGGATTTAATCGCCAGTCACGGGCAGACGGTGTACCACGCACCTCAGCGTTTGACTGGGGAAACAATCTTGCCGAATAGCACCTTACAAATTGGAGATGGTGACCACATTGCCCACATAACGGGCATCATCACGCTGTCAGATTTTCGACAAAAGCACGTGGCAGCCGGAGGAGAGGGGGCACCATTAGCTGCCTATGGGGATTTTCTTCTCTTTTCCTCAGAGACAGAAAACAGGTTTCTGCTCAATATAGGCGGGATATCTAATTTCACATTCCTCCCCAAAAAGGAAAGTGAGCTGAAAGCGTATGCTACCGATCTAGGACCCGGAAATACAATGATGAACCAGTTCGCTTTTGAACAATACGGATTGGAAATGGACGAGAACGCCCAAATAGCGAAAAAGGGAACCGTAGATATCGCACTTTTGGAGGCGTTGTTGACAGCTCCCTTTTTACACGCGGATTTTCCAAAGACGACTGGGCCGGAGCTGTTTAATTTAGCTTATTTGAGAGAAGCCCAAACGGTTTCGAATACTTCATCAATTGCTCCAGAGAACGTGTTAGCAACCCTAAACAAATTTGCAGCGCAAGCGATAGTAGACGGCATCATACGTGCATCGGCAGAGCTAGAAGATGTACACATATATGTGAGCGGGGGCGGTATCTACAATCCTTTGTTAATGAAGAACATCCGTGATGTCTTTACCTCCGTATCTGTCTCCTCATTTAGCTCGTTGGGATTAAATCCCGATGCTAAAGAGGCCTGTCTTTTTGCGCTCCTTGCCAACGAGACCATTGCAGGTTCACCATCCCATGTCCAACAGATTAAAGATTCTCCTGCGATATGCATGGGCAAAATTAGCCTGCCTTATTGATCTAAAGCGTGGTGGATAAAGCGCTTAAACGGTAAAATGCGTTTGGCAGTATCAACAACCTGCTGTAACGATTTAGTACCTGTTATTTCCGCGTCGGTAAAGGATTTGTACAAGATATAACTTTTTAATTTCATTACCTCGATATGGGGGTCTTGTTCGCTATAGCCTGCGGGAGCTCTTTTTAATTTGTCTTCGGTAGATAAATCTCCAACTGTCCAGCCTCCTTGTGCAAGCGCATCGACCATCTCCTCAAAATTGTAATCTATTTCCTGCCGAATAGCATTCAAATGATGTTTTTCCGGACGCCAATATCCTGCCGCCAAAAAGTGTTTTCCTGGCTCAATGTGCAGATAGTATTCCGGGCCGTCTAGTTTCCGGCCATCTATCGAAATCCCAGCGGCGAACCATGTCTTGTACGGCGTTTTGTCTTTTGAAAATCGGGTATCACGATATATGCGGAATAGACATCGCGAAGCTTGTATATCTGTATTGATGTGAGGATCAAACTCCGATAGCGCAACGATTAGCGCTGTTATATACTCTTTTATATTCGCGAGCGCCGTTTCATATGTCGGCTTGTTTTCCTGAAACCATTCCCGATTATTGTTTTTTTGAAGCTGGTTCAAAAAGTCCAATGTTTGTTTTTCTACCTTCATATCAGAGTGTACTTTTTAAAAACAAATAAACCAAAGGCGCGGCAACCAACAAGCCGTCAAACCGATCGAGCAAGCCGCCATGTCCCGGCAATAAATTCCCAGAGTCCTTAACACCCACGTTACGTTTCAGCATGGATTCTACCAAATCGCCAAGTGTTCCGAATATCGCAATAATCAAACCCATACATACCCAGCACCACATTGGAAGGATTGCAAAATAATGCGAAAGGACGAATCCTGCAAGGGCAGCAAACACGGCACCTCCAAAAAATCCTTCCCATGTCTTATTTGGGGAAATGCGTTCAAATAATTTACGCCTTCCAATACTCCTCCCGGCGAGGTAGGCACCTGTGTCATTGGTCCATAGAAGAATCAAAAAACCAAGCGGGATATATGCGTTGTATATACCATTCACAAATCCCAGACTCATAAAAAAAACGAAGGGTATAGCGGCGTATATTAATCCAAAAAGCGAATACGCTACGTCTTGCATGGGATGCACCGTTTTACGGAAAAGTGCCGCTATATAAAGTAATAAAACGGCTGTCACGCCAAGGGGTAGAATAGCATAGGGGAGAAGGTCTAAAAGTACCATGTCCACTAAGACCAATCCCAAAGCGGTAACCCCAACACCTAGAAAGACCAAAGGTTGGGTATGCTGGGTGTGCACCATGCGATAAAACTCATATACACAATAAGTGGCTATCAACGAAAAAAGAGACACAAAAACATAAGGCCCAAGCAAGACAGCCCCTATTAAAACCGCAATAAAAAAAAATCCTGTTATCGCCCTAGTTTTCATCTGTTTCTGACTCGTTTTCCGCTATTAATTCTTGGGCATGTCTGAAATCGCGTTCATTAACGAAAAGGTCTATTTTTCCAAACATGAAGGATGAATCCTGCTTGTTGAGCAAAACAGCGGGAATTCCATTCTCCGCTAGCACCTGTTTATCTATTTCTCCCCGAATGGCATCGGTGTATGTCTGTAATTTAATCCAACCTTTTTCCATATAGCCTTAGTCTTGTTATGTACTGATAAAATATAAAAGCAATGATGATACTGAAAACGAAGCTACCAAGATACACAATTATCGGATAAGAATCACCTTCCATGAGTTCCGCATAGCTTTTGCCCTGCGTAGCATAATAAAAAGCCAGTATAACCACCATGCTATTATTAACAAAATGAGCAATATTAGCTGTCCAGATATTCCGTGTCCAAACGACGAGATAACCAAAAAACACGCCGAGGATTAAGCGAGGGAAAAAGCCGTAAAACTGTATATGTATCGCACTGAAAACAAGCGCAACGACCCAAACAGCAACATATTCATTTTTAAAAATCCGTGTTCCTATTTGTAGTAACGCGCCCCTAAAGAATAGCTCTTCGCCTATACCCGGCAAAATCGCCATGACGACAATGTTTAACAAGAGCCTATCCCAAGAAGCCGTCATAACAATGCTCTCGGTCAGCAAAGCCATCTCGTCCTCTTTTATGCGCATCCACTCTTCTATAAAGCGCCAAGTCTCCGGCAAACGCATATTGGCATTCCACTCCGCAATCAGCGACATACAAGGTGAAAAAGCAAAGAGAAAGAGTATGCTTAAAACATAGGTCTTCCAATCGTTAAGATTTTGACGAGGGAACAATTCTTCCGCTTTTTTCTTGCGCTGAAAAATATATGCTGGTAAAATAAATGTAGCTGCAGAGCTGATTCCCAATACCAAATAGGCATAATACTGCTGCACTGGATTTGCTCCTGATACCTTTGAAAAAAAGTCGATATTCCCAAAAAGAAAATACCCCAGTCCGCCGAAAATTAGTGAAACAGCGAAAACACAGATAAACAGGACCATAATCAAAAAAAGCAGGTCTCCCCATGGGCTCTTTTCTTGTACCTCGGATGTATTCATAGATTAAAAATAGGTATTTCATCCGTTTTAATACATAAAAAGGAGTGAAATTCACTCCTTTTTATGTATTGTTACTTTACCCGCACAGGATCTTTGGGGTCTTTTAATTCCTTGTATGGGTAGGTTTTCATCTCTTCCAATAAAATAGCAATGGTTTTCTCCAATTGCGGATCCCTTCCTTCGAGCAAATCTTTCGGCATCTGTTCTACAAAAATATCGGGAGCAACGCCTTTATTTTCGATAATGTAGTTGCTGTCTAGGTCGAATATTCCAAAGTTTGGCGAGGTTATACGTCCGCCATCCAACAGCGGCGGATATCCCGAAATACCCACTAGTATTCCCATTGTCGTACGCCCTACGAGCTTTCCAAGGCCTTTGAAACGAAACATATATGGCATCATATCCCCTCCGGACCCTGCATTCTCGTTGATAATCATCGCTTTCGGACCATAAATACCATTTCCCGGCGTAGTAAAGCTCCTTCCGTCACGGATCCGCCAACCGGATATAAGTTCCCTAGACAATAAATCGATGACATAATCCGCGACCCAACCACCACCATTGTTTCTTTCATCCAATAAAAGTGCTTTCTTATCCATCTGGGAAAAATAATAGCGGTTAAAATAGGCATATCCTTCCGGTCCCGTATTTGGCATGTACACATACGCGATTTGGCCTTTACTAAGCTCATCTACTTTTTTACGGTTAGATTCCACCCATGCCATCCTGCGCAAACTGGTCTCCTGTCCAAATGATATAGGTTTTACAACAATTTCCCGCGCTCCGGTCGATGATGGCGTATCATTGATTTTCAAGGTCACCTGTTTATCGACCGTATTTTCCAGCAACTGGAAAATATTAATTGACTCATTTAGGGGAATACCGTTCACTGCAACAATATACTCCCCTTCGCTGACGTTTAAGCCGGGTTCAGCAAGTGGCGCCCTGAGCGACGGATTCCAATCTAAAGTAGTATATATCTTGTTGATCTTGTATCCTTTTTCTACTACGTCGAAATCCGCTCCTAATGTACCCGTTTGCACAGCGGGCGTTGCCGGTTCGTCACCAGGATATATATAATTATGTCCTACGACCATTTCACCCATCATCTCGTTCAACAGATACCCTAAATCTGATCGATGTCCTACGTATGGTAAAAATTTCTCATACTTTATCTTCATTGCATTCCAATCGACGCCGTGCATATTCTCTACATAGAAGAATTCCTTCTGCATTGCCCATACTTCATGAAAAATCTGTTTCCATTCCGCTACCGGATCTACTAATTGCTTAACGTCTTTAAATTCTATCTTTCCCTTTCCAGGGGCGGGTTTTTGTCCGGCATTCACAATGAAAAAGTCGCGATTGCTTCGATAAAGCATTTTCTTTCCATCTGCGCTGATATCAAACCCCGAAGCATTTTCGACCAACTTATTGTCTTCCAATTTCTTTAAGTCGTAGGCACCAATCGTATTGCCACGCATATAAGTCAACATGTTTTCCGTCGTCCCATTCAACGAATAGCGACCAGGAGAGAGGGGTAGCGCAATGATACGGCGGCTTATATCTTCCAGATCAACTTTTGTTACTGACTGCTTTGATTTATCTTCCCTAGGCTTTTCTTCAGATTTATCTTCCTTTTCTTTATTCTCCTCTTTTTTGTTTTTCGTTTTGTCGTCCGTTATTTCTTCTTCGTCGCTTTCATTTTTAAACAGGGACGGTGTTTCTTTTGAAAGAATAAAAGCGTAAACATTATAATTTACATTTCTTTCATAAGCTGTCATGTGTAGTCCTGAATTTGTCAAACCGGTATTCGTACTTGCAGAGAAAAAAAGGTACTTTCCATCCCGACTAAAAGTTGGTTGGTTGACGGCACTCATGCCGTCTGTGATCTGCGTGGACTGTTTTGTTTGCAGGTTGTACATAAATAGCGTACGAACACCATTTCTTAGACTTTTGACATAAGCTATCCAGTCAGAGTCAAAGGACCACGAGGGCTGAAAATGATTGGAAACCCTACCTGTCGTTGAACTAAGGTGGTCGTCGTCTACCAGCGTTATTTTCTTGGTTTCTATATCCACATAGTAGAGATTGAGATGGGCATCATTATAGAAAAGCTTTTTACTATCAGGCGACCAACTCGGTTGGTAATAAAAAGCAGCTTCTCCTAAGGGAATATAAATCGGTTCGTTTTTAGCCATTTGATCGCGTAGTACCAATTCGTATTTTCCATTTTTATCGGAAATAAACGAAATCCATTTTCCATTCGGGGACCAAGCTGGGAAGCGTTCGTGCGAAGCAGGCGCTTTAGAAATATTTCGTGCATCACCTTTTTCTTTCGGTACAGTAAATATTTCTCCCCTATTCTCGAATAGTACTCTTTGACCTGTTGGAGAAATGGTGTACGAACGAATATCCTTTCCAACATCTATATAATGCTGCCGCTTGTACATGGCATCGGCATTCACATTGATGGCTAGTCTTTTCACATTTTTCGTAGCGGTATGAAGGATATGCACGCGGCCGGCATATTCAAATGTAAGCTCATTTCCTTTTCCGCTCAGCGTACGCACATCGTAATCTTTATAATTTGTCAGTTTCTCAATATTTTTAGTTTTCGTATCATAGCTGAAAATATTTACTATTTTGTCTCGATCTGAAAGAAAATAAACCTTGTCGCCCAACCAGATGGGCTTCACATCGTTGCTGTTTTCTCCTGGGATGATTTCTACTTCTTTTGTTTGCGTATCAAAGATCCAAACAGAAGGCATGCCGCCTCCGCGATAGCGCTTGAACGCTACGCGATCCCTTTCCGTAGGATCCGTGTTTTTAATATATGCCCAATAACGACCGTCGGGAGAGGGGCTTCCTTGATAGGCTTCCGGCATTAACAGTGGAGAAGCTAGTTCTCCGTTCACCGATGTTTTATATAAACGGGGGCCTAAAGAGTAGGTGAACTCTCGCGTACTTGTGAAATAAACCTCGTCGTTATTTAGCCAGCCGCGAAGTATATCTGAGGTGGGGTGAAAGGTAATCCGTCGTGGCGTTCCCCCTTGTATAGAAACCACATAGACATCGGTGTTTCCATCGTAATTGCCTGTGAAAGCAATCTGCTGGCCATCCGGCGAGAAGATAGGATTCTGCTCTACGCCGGGATTTACTGTCAAGCGCCGCGGGTTTTCACCATTTTTATTCGCTATCCATACGTCTCCAGCATAAACAAAAGCAATATGCTTATCGCTTATATCTGGGTTTCTCAAAAGTAGGGTTTCTTGTTGCGCTTTTGCTCCTAAAAACAAAAAGCCCGAAAGAAAAAGTGCGTGTAAGGCCTTCGAAAATTTATTCTTCATACAGATTATTGATGATTGCTGCCAAAAATAGTAGAATTTATCCTATACGTTGGATTCATATCAGAGATGTTGCAAAAAGTTTTATTAAAAATAAAGAGGCTGTCTCAAAAGTAATTTTTGAGCAGCCTTTTTTTATTTTCTACTATTCTCCACATTATTTCTATTTTTTGTTGATATTTTATTCATCTATCCTGTTGTATATCAGCGTTCTGATCCCTA